>NZ_JARXWB010000010.1 GCF_029892425.1 Bradyrhizobium sp. BR13661
GGAAAGCCGTGTGCATTGAAAAGTGCCCGCACGGTTTGGGGGGAGGCGTAGGGATATCCTCGTCGAGGTATCCCGCGCCTACCCTACCGAGACGCGCCAGCGGCTCGGTTCACGAGAGCCCGGTGCGGCGGCAGCCGCATGCGCACAAGCAGAAGAGTCCGCCTAGACTTGAGTCAGAAGATCTAGATTTCCTCGCGCGCGTTCGTTTGCGCGTCATAGATCCTGATCTGAAGCATGGGAAAACGCTTCTTTAGCTCTTCTCCACCTGCCCTTGCGCCGTCTTTGGTTGCAAATTCGGTCTTGAGTCGGCCGTCCACTTCGAGCGCGTAACCCGTGGCCGGCAGTTCACGATTGGCTGCAACCATTTTCTTCCTTGTATGCAGTGAGGCGGTTGGGATTGGTGGTTAGCGTGAGTCGGCCAAACCACGCCAGAGCCATCTGCGCGGCTGGGGGATACATCATCGCACGTTGTGGATTGACGCCTCGCATCGGAGTTCATCAAGGATGGGCACCCGCGTCGTCCGAACAGGCGGACGGCTTTCCGCCCGCGCGGGTGCAGGCGCGATACAGCCACGGCTCGACATAGCTGCCCTTCCAGATACCTCGACCGGCACGCTCGGCATCCCGCTGAGCCCCAGTGTATCTGCCTTTCGAGTATTGAAGCCAATCCAGAGCAAGGCCATTGCGCACGAGCCATTCGCCGAGATCGGCGCCGTCGACAGAACAAGTCGCAACGGTGCGGCCATATCGGTCGAGGCTGACTGGGACACAGTTGACGGGGCGTCGCGCAATGTAAGCGTCAAGGTCGTTTGCCGCCTGGGCGCCACAGCGATATTGAGAGCTGTCCTCGCCACGGCACAACTGGCTGTTCTCTGGAGCGTCGATGCCCCATAGTCGGATGGCTGTTCCATGAATTTCCAGCGTGTCGCCGTCGACAACGCTGGCCTGACCGACCAAATTGTCGGCCAGAGCCCCGCTCGATAACAGCAGGAGCATCGATACAAGGGCTCGGCGTTTGCTATGACGTTGGCTACCATCGATTACCGCAGATCGCGCGGACTGGATTTCGGCCAGTTCTCAAGCGGCTTCAGCGAAGGCAGGTTCTCTGGCCGCTCGGGATAGTGAAACTCGGTGCCGCGCAACCAACGGCCCTCGAACCGATCCCAGAACAGGATCGCATCCATCTGCCAGGTGAACTCATAGACTCTCCAAACACCATCGCTCTCTATGACTTCACCGGTCCCGTTGAAAGGCAGGCTGTTGAGCTTGCAGAGAGCATAGATCTCATCCCAGTGCTCGCGGATATACCGGTCCTCGAGCGCTACATGATAGGGCCGGTCGGCACGCCAGCGCGGCCCGCCCCCGCGCGGATAAAAGCCCTGGCGCGGCATCAGGAATTCGGGGATGCGCGCAATCGCCTTGCCAATCCGGCGCGCCTCATCCGAGGAAAGCTTGCTGGCGCCGAAGCTGTAGCGCTGCGTGTCGTCGCGGCAATAAAGCCACGCCAAGGTCACGCCATTGGCGTCCTTGACGACGTAGCACTCGGAATTTTCCCGGACCAAGGTCCAGGGCGGCTTGAAACGACGGCTTGACTCCATGAGAACAAAATAAGAACATAGCCTATCGACGGTCAACCTGGAACGGGCCATGTCCTCGGTCTTAAAGCCGAACGAACAGGACGATGGGCTCGAAGCCGCCGTCGACCAGGCAATCGCCGTTTGCGGCGGCGATCCGCGCGCGACTGTTCGCGCGCTGATCGTCGCGAACAACCTTCTGGAATCGGAGATCGCCGAGTTGAAGAAGGCCGTATCGCATGCCTACACGCGCGGACGCTTTCGGACCTACACAGGATAGACGTCAGGGGTGATGAGGTATCGATGAGGCATCAGGACAAGCTTTCTTTCATCACGGATGACCAGGCCGAGCAGATGGGAGCTGACATGGCGATCCAGTTCATGCTCGCGACGCTATTTCAGATCGTATCGGACATGGCGGATGACCCGCGCGGTTTCCGTACGGATGTTCGTAGGGAACTTACCGATCTCATAGCAACCTATGAGCTGCCGCCGATGCCAGAGGATGCTGAGCGAAAGGTTCGAGCCGCCGCTGGCAAGATTCTCGACGGCATCATGATGCGTTCATTTGAACAAAAGGGAGTGAGGAAGGCATCGTGAGGTTCGGGAACACAGACCAACGATTATCAGATCCGTGGCGCACCTCGGCCGCTCGACGTCGCCCATGATCGTCGAGATCGAACGCTGAATGTGTAATCTGTATTCGATCACCACGAACCAGGCGGCGATTGCCGGCTTGTTCAGACGCATGAACCGGTACGTCGGCAACCTGCCGCCGATGCCTGGTGTTTTTCCGGATTATCCGGCACCGGTGATCCGCAATATCGGTGATGCCCAGGAGATGGTGCTGATGCGCTGGGGCATGCCACCACCACCCAGGAACGGTGGTCCGCCAGTAACCAACATTCGCAACACGTCCTCTCCCCACTGGCGCGGCTGGCTGAAGCCGGAGAACCGCTGCCTGGTGCCGGCGAACAGCTTTGCTGAATACGCGCCCGAGCCGAATCCGGAAACCAAAAAGAAGGACGTTGTCTGGTTTGCGCTCGACAGCAGCCGGCCGCTGTTCTGCTTTGCCGGCATCTGGACCGAGTTCAAGGGAGAGCGCGGCACGAAGTCGAAGCCGATTCCCGGGCCTCACCTCGTCTATGGTTTCTTGACGACGTCCCCGAACGCAATCGTCGCGCCGATCCACCCGAAGGCAATGCCGGTGATCCTGACAACTGAGGAAGAACGCGAGGTCTGGATGCGAGGTCCCTGGGACGAGGCGAAGGCATTGCAGCGGCCGCTGCCCGATAACGCGCTGCAGATCGTGATGCGCGGAGCCGACAAGGAAGACAAGGCGGCGGCCTAGGCCCGTTTGCGTGGCGCGCGGAACGCAGGAAAGGACTGAAGGACGTCCTGCTGGCGGCGCAGCGTAGATGATCTCATTGCGATTTAAGCAAGAATCATCGAGCGTGCAGTTCTAACAGGGGGACAATCGTGCTCGCGTCCACGGCCGCATCATATCTTGAGACGCTCAACCCGGAACAGCGTCGAGCCGTCGAGCACGGGGTCACCGCCGATAGTCATGTCGGAGCTCCCCTGCTGGTCATCGCCGGCGCCGGGTCCGGCAAGACGAATACGCTTGCCCACCGTGTTGCCCACCTCATCGTCAGCGGCGCTGACCCTCGTCGGATCTTGCTGATGACATTCTCGCGGCGCGCTGCGTCCGAGATGTCGAAGCGCGTCGAGCGGATCGCCCGCAAGGTCCTTGGCGCTGATGCGGGGATCATGACCGACGCGCTCAGCTGGGCCGGCACCTTCCATGGCATCGGCGCCCGGCTGCTTCGCGAGTACGCCGACCAGATCGGCCTCAATCCCGCTTTTACCATTCACGATCGCGAGGACTCGGCGGACTTGATGAATCTGGTCCGACACGAGCGCGGGCTCTCGAAGACCGAAAGCCGTTTTCCCGCCAAGGGCACCTGCCTTTCGATCTACTCCCGCTGCGTCAACGCCGAGACCCAGCTTGAAGAGGTGCTCGGAGCGTCATACCCGTGGTGCTCGGGCTGGGCTGCCGAGCTCAAAGACCTCTTTGCGGCATACGTCGAGGCCAAGCAGAAACAGAACGTCCTCGATTACGACGACCTTCTCCTGTACTGGGCCCAGATGATGAACGACGCCGCCATCGCCGATGATGTCGGTGGCCGTTTCGATCACGTGCTCGTCGACGAATACCAGGACACGAACCGTCTGCAGTCGTCAGTGCTTCTGGCGTTGAAGCCCGGCGGACGCGGTCTCACCGTGGTCGGCGACGATGCGCAATCGATCTATTCCTTCCGGGCTGCCACCGTCCGCAACATTCTCGACTTTCCCGAACAGTTCAGTCCGAGGGCGGAGATCGTTACCCTCGACCGCAATTATCGTTCGACGCAACCGATCCTTTCCGCAGCAAACGGTGTCATTGACCTCGCCAGGGAGCGCTTCACCAAGAACCTATGGACGGAGCGCGCGTCATCCGCAAAACCTCGCCTGGTCGCCGTGCGAGACGAGGCGGACCAGGCGCGCTACATCGTCGAGCGCATTCTCGAAGCCCGCGAGGAAAGGGCCCTTCTCAAACAACAGGCGGTGCTCTTCCGCACCTCCTCACACAGCGGACCGCTGGAAATCGAACTCACCCGCCGCAACATCCCGTTCGTGAAATTCGGCGGCCTGAAGTTTCTTGACGCCGCGCACGTCAAGGACATGCTCGCCCTGCTGCGGTTCGTCGAGAATCCACGCGATCGCGTCGCCGGGTTCCGCGTGCTGCATCTGTTGCCGGGCATCGGTCCTGCTTCCGCTCAGCGCATTCTCGATCACATGGCGGAGACCCCCGACCCCCTCGGCGCGCTTTGCACCCTGCCCTGCCCGCCCCCCACCGGCGATAACTGGACAGCCTTCGTCAAGACGATCGGAAATCTCCGGTATTCGGAGTGGCCCGTCGACCTGGAGCGTACCCGCCTCTGGTACGAACCACATCTTGAGCGCATCCACGAGGACGCCGAGGTCCGGCGAGCCGACCTCGTTCAACTTGAACAGATAGCCGGCGGATATCCTTCACGCGAACGCTTCCTGACGGAACTGACCCTGGATCCGCCGGACGCGACCAGCGACCAGGCCGGTGTGCCGTTGCTGGACGAGGACTATCTGATCCTATCGACCATCCACTCGGCCAAGGGCCAGGAATGGAAGTCGGTGTACGTCCTCAACGTAGTCGACGGCTGCATGCCGTCCGACTTGGGAGCCGGCACCTCCGCCGAGCTCGAGGAGGAGCGCCGCCTCCTCTACGTCGCGATGACGCGGGCGAAGGACGATCTCCATCTGATGGTCCCGCAACGCTTCTTCACGCACGGTCAGCACTCACAGGGCGACCGGCACATTTATGCATCGCGAACCCGCTTCATTCCCGAGAAGCTGCTAGGCCTGTTCGAGCGCACGAATTGGCCGACGGCTCCTGCAGACGCCGCTGCACGCGGCCCAAGCCAAGGGCCTCGCGTCGACATCGGGGCTCGCGTGCGAGGGATGTGGCGCTGAAGCTTTGCCGAAGCACTGCGATTTCGAATCCCTGCTCTGCGACAGTTTTTTCATCGCACATTCCCTTGCAGGATCGGTCTAGCCCAGGGCCGACCGAAGATGCGCTGTGGCCCGGGCTCGTTACGCAGCTTCGGCTGTGATGTGATAGAATTTGGCCATGACTGAGTCTGAGCACAAGAACGAGAAGTCTGATAAGCTCGGTATCCTGCTTGGCAACGCAGGCAAGCCGATCAGGCTGTCCGGCATGCAATTGGATGGTATTTCCGCGGAGGCGGGCCGAGCCGGCGAATCTATTAAGATATGGACGCGTCTTTGCCTGACTTCGGACGACCGCTTTTTTCATCGTGTGGCTGAAAGCCTGAACAGTCACATCGAGTTCATGGCGCGCCAGTCAGGGCACGTTGTAAACCTCAAGAACGCAGGATACGTCTTGCTTGTTGTGCATCCGGACAACACCGGCGAGCTCTGGGTAGATGCAGCGGCAGTCGCGCTACTGATTATGCCAAAGCGGGACATGGTCGCCGGGAGCGTTCTCTTCAATAACGACATCGCCGACGTGACCGGAATGTCGTTTCCGCGCGTCGACATCGATGAGAAGGATCGCATTGTTTGCATCTTTCGCGAAGGTTGGCGTTTCGGGCTCTTCTTCGATGCCAACCCGGACGGACAGCTCGGCATTCCGGAGATGCAGCGCGATCTTGGCACCTTATACCGACGGCTGGCGCATCGTGACCTGTATGATGCCATCGCCGATCAAGCGACCTTTTCTCGGCTGCTCGCTGCAGGTTGGTTTCCCTTCGTTGAAATACTCGGAGCTGAGTTCCAAAGTCTCGCAAAACCCAGCGAAGCAGGATTTGAGTTGGACGATGAAGAAGCGAAGCTTCTTGCGAAATTTGACACCGATCGTCTTGAGCGCATGTTTAAGCGCTGGATGGTTAAACCACACTTCGCTGGCAAGGAGCCCTTGTTGCGGTCCGCCATCAACTCCTTCACCAGCGGCGATGCCGTGCCCGTGCTTAAAATCGTGCTGACCGAGATCGAAGGCATTCTCAACGAAGCTTATCGGAAGATCCACGGCCAATCGGCGAAGATAAAGGTCTTGCTCGCGTTTGCCGTTTCATCCGCTGAAGCCAAGGCGGGACGGCCCGATACCCTTCTGTTTCCGACAGCCTTCGCTGAATATCTTCAACAACATACCTTCGCCAACTTCGATCCTTCCACGTCATGCGGCTCGGCCGGCTCACGCCACGCCGTCGGGCACGGCCACGCGGCAGTGGAAACCTACACGCTCGTGCGCGCGTTGCAGGCCCTTCTGACGCTCGACCAGCTAGCGTTTTATACTTGAAAGACAGAAGCGTGGATCTCCTGCAAGCCTTCACTGATGATTCCGCGGCCCAAGCTGGCGACAAGCGGCTGTATCTGGCCGGCTATCTGCACCGAGCCGATGTGTGGGCCTCCTTCTCGAAGGACTGGCATAAGGAGCTGAAAGCCTGGCCCGCGATCGAATACCTGAAGGCTTCCGAAGCCCATCACCTCAGTGGCCAGTTTCATCATAGCCAATGGGATGAGCAGATGAGGGATGCCAAGCTCGCCAAGCTCGCGGCCATCATCGCTCATTATCAGCCGGTCTCATACGAGTTCTCCGTAAACGGCCGGTTGTTCGAAGACGAACTAAAGCCTGTCTCGCCTTACGGATTTGGACGGCTGCATTTCACGATGTGCTTTACGGTCCTCTCTGGCGTAGCCCGCTTCACCGCCGAAAGCCCGGTGCGTGCTCCTGTCCAGTTCATCTTCGACGAGCAGCAGGGCGTGGATGCCGATGTCGAGATGTTCATGGCCGAGATGATAAAGGCCCTTCCGGTGGAGGCTCGCAAGCTGGTCGATGGTCTTCCCCAGTTCAAAAATGAGAAAGAGCAGCCATACGCGCCTCTCCAGGCCGCTGATCTGCTTGCATGGCATCTCCGTCGCGAGCATGAAACGGGTGAAAAGCTGGCCAGGACAAATAGCCTCATCAGCAGTGATGGCCATCTTGTTCAGGAAATCCCCGATGAGGTGCTCCGCAGTTGGGCCACTCACCACGCCACGCTCCCAGGCGTGCCACTGCTTCAGTCAAAGCGGCAATGGAAGGGCTTCAAGGCCGAACACAAGAGGCTCATGGACGCGGGCATCGATCCTTCGAAAATCACGGGATCTGGGATTTACTATCCCGAGGGATCAAGCGTGTTGGTTCGAACCATCGATTGGTTCAGGCGCCAGCTCTTCGGGTCGCGGTATCTCAGTCTTTGATAGCCCATTTGCCCTTACGAGTCATGCGTGCTTGCAATTCGTTCATGATCGCGTCGAACGCCTCATATGGGCCGTCAGGATTATCGGCTTTCAGTTTTTCCGCGAATTCCAGGAAGCCATCGAGCGGCGGAGCACTGTCAAAGTCATTTGCCCATCTCTGAAGCATCCGAAGCTTCGGTGCCATAAGACCCAGAAATTCTGCGTTGCGCTGAGCCGTGCCCTTGACCATTTTTGAGGTGATCCGTGTCTCTGGCGAGTGAAAGTTTGCTCCATCGAAGTCGACATAGAGAGCGGCATTTTTCGCCTCGTTCGATTCCTCGTGAAATAGCCGCTTCACTTCGTCAAATGCCGCTGCGGATTGCTTCCAATCCTTCTCGCTCCGGGCAGCCTTCTCCGCATGTGATAACTCAAGCATGTAGGCATTCGCACTGTTCTTTGCTTTGTGGTTGGCAAGGGCCCGCGCGAGCTTGGTTTGGTCGACATCAATCTTCGCCAAGATCGACGTGGCCCATGCGCCAAGCATTTCGATTTTGCCGCATTCCTCCAGCGAA
Organism: Bradyrhizobium sp. BR13661; assembly: GCF_029892425.1. GTDB lineage: Bacteria > Pseudomonadota > Alphaproteobacteria > Rhizobiales > Xanthobacteraceae > Bradyrhizobium. The sequence goes on from NZ_JARXWB010000010.1 coordinate 7,964, forward strand.
ATCTGGTGAAGGAAGAGTGCGCGCGGCATAGCGCCGATCGATGCTAGAACTTCGGCTTCCTTGAAGAGTTGCTCCGCATTTGCGAAAGCAAGCGTCGCCCCGCTAGCTATCTCGGCCACAAGGGCCTTTCGCTCACCATCATCCATCTTTGTAGGCATCCAAAATCACCGAAGAGACTGCTTGGCCGCCAATAGTAGGACGGCTTTTCGGCACTCTCAAGTTGCACGCATCTGTGCGTTCTGGCTTAGTGGGGCTTTAGATGCGAAGGAACAGCCCATTGAGCGCCGGATCAGACACATACGAAACCTTGCTGGAAGAAGCCACCAAGGGGTTGGCCGAGGCGCAAAGAACGATCAAGGAGGAGCCCGGCAAATGGCGCGCGGCCAATCCGTTCTTGGCGCCCACGATTCCGGTGAAGGACGGCTCGCATTTCATCGCGAAGGAAGGTCTCGCCGCTCTCCATCAGCTCGGCCGCAAATGGCATGATAACGACAGCACCGTGAAGGCATCCATAAGCCGGAAAGCGGCGGCGCAGCTTGCTGTTCAGGCGTTCGGCAACCTGATCGACGCCGCCCAGACCTTGCCTGGTACTGCGCTGGTCAAGACGGAGTTCTTGCGGCTCCTACAAGAGCGGCTCGACAGGCAAACGAAGCGCGAATTTTTCTACTTTCCGGTCCGGCTCTTCGAACAGGACGACGTACCGAGCTTTTCAGTAGGTCCCGTCCACTTCTACCGGCGGCACGATTGGCTTGATGCCGTAGAAAAGGTCACCGGCAAGACGCCAGCATGGAAACAGGAAATCGTTGCGCATTGGAATGGCGCGGAACGTTTCGAGCCCGCTCGGCCACGATGCCGACGAAGTTGTCAAGTTCGTCGGTGCTTGCGAGTGGATTGCGACGATTGCCATTGATGGACGGCATTCGAGCCGTTCTTCCGTCTGCGCTTCCACTGCCGTTGTCGTTGCCATCGATGCACTGGGGCTAGGACTTAACCCGGACAACGCGAAGGCGCTGCGCGCTCCCGGAGACCGGGTCGAGGTGTCCATGTCCCGTTCGCTCTCGCAATACGAAGGCGCCGGAGGCTTCAATTCATCGACGTCGGTGGACATTCCACGCCTTGGAGGTAAGCCGGGCGCACAGGCGCACTATCTTCACGACCTCAGAAAGCTCCACGCCGATGCGGGAAAGGCGTTGCAAGACTTCGTCGATCTGAAGCCGACAGGAAGCTGCCCTACGGTCATGCGGCGATGGGTTGAGGCCATGTACTGGTTCGGCCAAGCCCGGAGAGAAAAAAGCGACTTCATCGCCCTCGTCAAGATCGGGATTTCGCTCGATGTACTGGCCAAGGGCGGCAAGAACAAAGGCATTCTCGCTTTGGCTTCGGCGATCATGAGTTTGGCTCCAGAGGACGCCGTTACGTCGGATGGCCAGTCTCTCGCATCATTCGTGAAAAAGCTCTACGATGAAGGCCGGTCCAAGATCGCGCATGGCGGCAGTTTGGCGCTGTTGCAGGAATTGCCGCTCGAGATCGAGAATGCCGATGCCTTTGCCGCGAACATTTTGACAGGCTACGTTGCCTGCGCCGCCAATTACACCGGCAATGACGCCTACGAAGATTTCCTGGCTGCCACTCCTTCGATCTTGCCGATCCTGAAATCGTCAGGGCCCTAGCGGACGGCTCCGAGAGGGAGCCGACTATTTTCGCTTGCTGGCCTTTCGCAATCTTTCCCAAGAGCCGGACCTGATACACAATCCCGCTTCTGGGATTCGCGACGCAGGAGGCGTCATGAAGCGGGATGGATTCGAAAAGATTGTCAGCCAGGCGGTAAGCCACGCGCTCGGAATAGAGATTGGCCTGACGAGCCAAGGCAGAGCAAGCGATGGCCGGCATTGCTTCGCCCGGCCCCAAAAGAGCGAATGCGATGTATGCTGCGTGCCGTTTTTGAAAAAGCATGTTGATTCGGTATATAACCACCCCTGTACGGTCAAAGAACGCCCCTATTGTCGTGTTCGCAGGTTGGCGCAAGCCATATCCGTACTTGGATCGGCTCAAGCTGCCGAAAACAAGATTGAATCCACACTCCGAAGCATGGGAGTTTCGTCGGAAGCATCTCTTGGCCGCGGTAATGCCTACAATATGTCGATCATCGTGAAGATTGACGAGGCAGGAAAAGCGCGCCTGCGGCAGCTAACGACCACGGCAAAGCAAACACGCGACGAAAAGAAACTGGCATCTACTTTGTCCGAAGCTCTCGACATTCTAAGTCCGGCGGCTCTCCGCTAAGCCCGCTTCAGCACGTTTCACGGCCCTTGTCCCATGCTCGCACACTCCACGCCGCCATTGGCTCATGTGGTAGGGGAGCGCGCGAGCCTTGTTCAACACCTGATCTTCAACGCCCGTGATGGCAAAATTCGAGAAGCCTCAAAAAGGAAATCCCCACCGGCTGGTAATCGGTCAGCACACTTTCCCCTCAAAAAGCATTGCGAGGTTTGCCGGTGCCGACGGCAGGGTTCATCTTCACATGAAACAAGGCGGCCCAATCCGGCGGGCAAAGCCAATCGACAGCATCTTTTGCGCACGACGTGCGTGGGATCATGGCACTGAAGTCGGCTTCATGAAGTCGATCGAGGATCGCTTTCAGCTCCTCGCTGATCTGATAATCGACGGCCGTGTGCTGGCCTTCGACGCCGAGCAGACGCACGTTATCAGTTCATTCTATGCTCTTTGGATGACGCGGGCAGAAATTCGGGATCAACCGCGAAACGACACTATTCTGCGCGGGGTTCTGCCCGGTCGCACTGGATGGTCAAGGGACGAAGAGGAAGGGCTAGAGAAGGCCGGACTTGCCTTCTTCAGAGGCATAACGATGCCGGCCCACATTGTGAACGGTATGCGCGCGGGCGTGCTCGTGGGTCCATACCTTCGACGAGTAAACCCTTCGGCAAGTTGGGGTATTATTCGGACCTCGGGCGGCGAGTTTATTGTACCCGATTGGCCCCTGCACGCGTTCATACCGATCAATCCAGCCCTCGCTTTGGCGAACCCCGCTCTCAATCAGACTCTTGATCGATACGCCATTGGTCTCGTCAATAAGCAGCTGCGAATGGCCAGCCGACGCTATTTCTTTGCACGAGATTTCACGGCCTGTCCTTGACGAGGAGCAGCCGACCGGCCAGCCTCCCCCACAACGCTAATAATGGAGTGTGCAGGGCGGCAAGCCCAAAGGGGCTTCCCGCACACGTGCACTTGGTCAACAATGATGATCCGCCTCGCCAATGGCACGGTGGTTCATCGCTCGATATGGTTTCTATCGCGCCCGGTACGCAGCAGGCCGCGCTCGCGAGTCTTTGACGGGCGATAAGCCGTTACGATCTGCCCATTCTTTACAACAAGCCGTTTGCCAACCAGACGACGGAAGCTTTGCAGAAGCTGCTTTAGGCCTTGCTCAGCGTTTCTGTAATCCTTCTCCCTTACCAGATAGCCGTCATCGACCTCGGTGCCGATCAAGACGATCAACTCGGCTTCATTCGCTAAAATGCTGCGCTGAGACATGCGCGCTGCCGCATGTTTTGTGATCCCGATCGAGTTCATGGGGCCGCTTCCTTCGTCTTATTGCGGCGCTCAATAGCCTTGAGTTGCTCCTTGATGAACGCGTCCGCCTGTGCCTGCACCCATGCGGCACGATCTTCTGTCTTCCCGGCGAAGTCCTGAAGTTCCTTTGGCATTTCGTACAGGTCGACAATGCCGCTGAGAATTCGCTCGGCCAGGACCTCGTCACCGCCCACCATGTCCAGCGCTTCTTTCCGGCACACCTCAAAGATTGGATAATCGATGGGCGAGAAGCCTTCGAAAGTCGCGACATCACCAATTTCGGCGGTCAGCTTTGAGAGGAAAACGGCAAATGGATTGTCCTCGTCGTCACCTTGGTTATGAAGCGAACCGTCACTGAAATCATCGTCGCCAAAACACATCCCGAAAATGTCATTGGCCTCAATCGAGCGCGTCTCCGCGGTAATTTTCTCTTCGGAATACATGAGATTGGATGGCGGCAGGTGCCGCATTTCTCTCTCGACCGCTCGTGCAGCACTGCACGCGTCCTCGAGCTTTTTGATCTTTGTGCGCCGCTCACCGAGGCTCATCTCCGCCGCCCAGCAAAAGAGAAGCGGCGCAAGCTCTAGCACTTGCCAGGGCTTGATGAAGTACCGTTCCGAAATTAGGTAAAGGTAGTTGCCCGCAGTGTCGCTGACCCGAAAACGGGATTTCGGACGTCTCCTTGCGGGCTCGGTTTGACTGTCCTCTGAGGGCAGCGTTTTACGAGTCAGCTCGGCCGGTATCACACCCAGCGCTTGAGCAAGCTGACGAATAGTGTGGTCACGCGTGTCTTTGCCGCCCCGCTCGATACGAGAGATCGTCTGCTTGTTCACGCCGGACATCTCGGCCAGCCGATCCTGAGACCAACCCTTCTGATGGCGCAAGCTTTTGAGAATAAATGGGTTTATTTGTTCCATAGGCCTCGTCTCCTAACTGGGCCATCTAGCGCCAAAATGAATATCTAATAAATAGACATTGTCGGCGTCTTTGGCGGCCGGCAACCAAACTGCGTCGTTAGGAGTAGGCATTATTGAGGAACAGTGCTTACTGATGCGTCGAGAATGATGGGCGGTCACTGGTTCCGTCGCCCGCTCTGTTGCATGCGTCCTTGGGCCGCCATCATCTACGAGCCATTGAAAATATTGGAGAATTTCTTATTTAGCCTTTACTGAGTCCGAGACCGTAGGCTGGCTCCGTATGTATTCCTTGAGAGGGAGTATCCGACCAGGAGAAATCATGTCTCTGCCAGCTTTCGACGACCTGCCGTTCAATCAACGCCCTGACCTGACGCCCTATTTGATCCATCTGACGAAGAACACGGAAAGCCAAAACGACCGTACGGCCTACGACAATCTTGAGAGTATTCTTGAGTCCGGCACGATCAGGGGCAGTCGGCCGTCACAGGGCATGATTAAGGGGAACCACCGCGCAGCGTGCTTCATGGACGTACCCTTCGCGTCACTGAAGTACGTCCTCACGCCCGAGAACATGGACCGGCAGAAGCCGCGATACGAGCCATATGGCATCGCGTTGACCAAAAGATTCGCCTATGGCGCAGGTTGTCGGCCGGTGCTTTATCTCTCTAACGCAGAACTCGATGAGCTCAGCATTCCCCGGGCAGAGCTTTGGCGCGTGGTCCGCTTCGAATCTCAGAAAGACCGCTGGATCAGTTGGGTCCACGAGCGCGAATGGCGTTGCAAGGGCAGCTTTGATCTGCCCAACAAGATACAAGTGGCTTTCGTACGCACGACTCGGGAGGCTGAAAAGCTCACCGGGGATCTAGTGAAATACCCCCGCGACTTTGCATGCAGGCCGCGCGCCGTAATCCCGCTGACAGTGATGTGCCAAGGCCTGCTTCAGCTCGCCGACGGCTAGACGCGATTCGACCCTGGGCGCCGGAAGGGTGACCGAGGTTCGCCTAGTCCACCTAGCTCTCTAAAGCCGGGTAATCCCCTATTTTGCCGCTACTGACGCCTAAAGTCTGCTTTCGTATATCAAAATTGCCCAGTACCATGCACTACCATGAGTTATCCGGTTGACGGTTGAACAACCGGCGACGGGGCAAAACCGTTTAATTATCTGAATTGCGCGTCAGGGGGAGGCGTGGGCGTTCAAGCAAAGATCATCTATGCCCGCGAGCTATTGATATTGGCTCGCAAGGCAGCGTCCACAGAAGTGCGTGCCGACGAACTTTCATCAATAAAGCGCGTGCGCTTGTGCCTTGGCTTGCTTGACGGCTTGCCGAGCAACGGGCTTTTGGGCGAGTTCGCGGCGCGGCTGGCCAGGCTCGGTGTCGACCAAAAGCATTATTGGGTCGGGACATTTTATACCCTGCTCTTGTCACCCGCCGCTCGGCGAGCGCAGGCAACCTATTTTACTCCACCCAATCTCTCAAAGGCTCTTATTCGCCTCGCGCGCAATGAAGGGTTCGATCCTTTGCGACACGCCGCGATTGATCCAGCCGCCGGCGGGGCCGCATTCCTTTCGACGCTCGCGGGCGAAATGCGGGAACTTGGTGCCTCGCCAAGAGATATCTTGCAGCGCTTGCATGGCATCGAGATTGACCGCGGGCTGGCTCGCGTCTCGGAAGCCCTGATTGCCGATCGCATCAACGGCACCATCCCTTCGGGATCCGTCGTGGAGGTTCGCGACGCCCTCAAGGCGAGGCATACCAAGAACTACGATCTTGTCATTGCCAATCCGCCCTATGGCCGCATCTCGGTGGACGAGTTGCGTGATAAGGCGTGGGAGGATGTATGCCACCCAGGGCATATCAACAAATATGCTCTCTTCACCGAGCGCTGCTTTCGCTTGGCGAGGCCAAATGGACTCGTCGCACTCGTTCTTCCGTCCAGCTTCATCGCCGGGCCTCTCTACGGAAAATTACGAGCCTACATGCGGATGAAGGGAGAACTTCTCACGCTTGGCTCGGTCACGATGCGGAACGATGTCTTCGTCGATGTCCAGCAAGACGTATCAATTGTTGTGGCGCGTGTTGGAACACCGCATCGGGCGGAACGTGCCGTATCGTTCGGTAGCGTTACTGGCTTTGGCCCCTTTAAGCCGACCCTCGCGACAACGCTCCCGGCTAAACCCGAGGAGGCATGGACGTCTGCCGGGAAGGAGCCAGGCGTAACATTTGGTGGCGCTACACTTACCGATTACTGCGCTAGCCTGCGCGTCGGATACTTCGTGTGGAACCGCCAGCTTGAACGCATGTCGAAACGGCGAAACGCAAAGCTCGACATGCCGCTCATATGGGCGCGCAATGTCCGTCCGGGCACATTCTGTTTGCCAAAAGCGAAGTCGGGTAAGGGCATCGACTTCGTGCGTTTTGAGGAAGAGTCCTCGGCCATCATCAGGCAGAACGCCATCATTTTGCAGCGGACCACAAACAACGCTCAATCACGCCGGCTCGTAGCGGCGCGCGTATCCCCAACCGTTCTGAAGAAATGGGGAGGCTTCGTTACAGAGAACCATACTCTTGTCGTGACGGCACCGAACATTGCAACGCTCAATACCCTTTGCTTTTTGCTTAACTCGGCTGCGGTGGACGCGCGGTATCGCCGATTGTCAGGCACGGCCAGCGTCTCTGCCAGCTTGCTACGCGACCTTGATCTCCCAACACCTCGAGCGTTAGCACAAGCGATCGATCGGCATGGCCTGTGTGAGGTAGCCATCGAACACGCTTACGCGGCGGGTGCACCGGCGAAAGCGACGTTAATCGCATGAAGACCGGCCGCTTCGATCCGAAACGCGATCCTCACTTGCGACACCCCTCGCACCGCGAACGTATCGAACAGGCCGCTTCAGCCCTTAAGCAGCAACTTGAATCGCGCTCGCGCCATTTAGCCGAGCGGGCGGCCAAGACAGAGGCCGAGCGTGCCGCCAATGCAGCACGGCCTAGACGTTCCGCTGCGGCTTATCGCGCGGCCCTCGCGGCCATTCCTCTTTCCCGTTCAGGCGAACCCGCGCGTCTTTCAATCAGCCCAACGTATCAGCGCCTCGTCGATATTGCCGTCCGCTGCATCGAAGACCGGAGCCGAGAACCCGTCCTATGCTGGCCCGAATTTGACGCATCGCCTGCAGCAATCGCCGCCTTCCTGACACTGGCAGACAACGCTGCGGCGGAACAGATAAAGCACGATAGTCTCGATGCCAGGGCACCACCACTCGGCCTGCGGGCTTTGATATTTCCCTACGCCAGCAGCGTTCATAGACCACTTCGAAAGCTCTACGTCGACAAGGACTCTCTGGGGCGCCTGCACACACAACACCAAGTGCGTGCTATGCGCCACGGCGAAGACCGCGCGTTGGCCGACTATCACAAGGCTCTCGCGCGCGTCAAAACGCTCACCGGAAGAGCGCTTGATGGGAATACTTACGACGAATTTCAGCATCCTTGCATGGACGAGATGCTGCCATCTGGCCCTTGCATTGGAGGCGATGGACGCAAGCAACTTCTGTGGCGTGTAAAGTCGAAGACTGACTTGCTGAAGATCAGCCGCTCGGGCGAGGCAGACGACCCGGCAAATGCCAAGTTCTACCTGTTCGGATTGAGGGCCAACGACAACATAGCAGCGTCGCTCAAATCACTGCCCAAAAAGCTCGACATCGTTTTTCTCGACCTTGCTCAGGCTGGACGCAATCGGCTCGGACGCGATTGGGCAGCGCGCGTTCAAAACTTCCTTGCCGAACTGGACCGAACCGTTGGCGCAGTCGCTATTCTCGCCCTCACGGATGATCCTTGGACATTCGACAAGCTTCGTTTTGAAACTCTTCGCGGCCCGGTGTCCAGCAAGAGCCGCTCGAAGCCGGCACCATACGAAATTATCTTTGGTCAGGCGTCTGATCTCGTCGTCTCTGATACTTCTGCAAATGTCAACTACACCCCCGTCGTCAAACAGGATACCATCGGCTTCTCAGGTGAAGTTGAAACGTTGTTACGGAGAATTCGAGCGAACGCACGCGCAGCGTCCGATCTTGGTGACAGCGTTGCGACCGAATTATTGTACCGCCTGAGCGGCATCCTGCGGCGCTGCGCATCCTTGCCTGGTTCGCGAAGCGACTTTTCCGCCTACGTTGAAATGGAAGCCGGTAGCTGGGCGGCGGCCGACCTTCTGGCCTCGTATCGGGCAGGTGGTGTAATCGCCGAAATCAGGGCCAATATCGGTCCTTGGGCACAGCAGCACCATGCCGACCTCACGGATCTCTGTGCCAGTGTCGAACGCGTTTGGGCCAACACCGCGCAGCTCACGCCGATGGCGCCCTTGCTTCGTGATGTTGTGAAGCGATTTGAGCGCGCGAGCTCGCGTACTGCCATCCTGTTTCGCAATGACATGCTCAGCGACTTTGCCTCCTTCGTACTCCGCAAAGATGAAGAGATCGGCGCGAACATCGACGCACGAATTGAAAAGAACATGCTGCTTTTCCTCGACAAGGAGTCCTTTGACGACTTGGCGAAACTGCGAACAACCGAACGAAACCAGATAAAGACACTGATTTGTGTCGCGCCCACGCGTTCGCAAATTCTCGCGCTGTTAGCTCGTCCTTGGCTTCCGGATAGCCTCATAATCCTCGCAGACAGCGATACGCTTGCGAGCGCCGCGCGGGACGGCTCACGACTTCTGGCCTATCCGCAGTTGTCTGCGATCCATAAACGGGTTTCCGTCTTCGTGGAGAAGGCAGGCAAAGCCGTACACCGTGAGGGCGGCGAGGCCGATCCCACCCGGGGGGCGCTGGACGAAGATATCGAGTTTCCTGCGAGCAGCGTGGTCAATCTCGCCGGAAATGTACGCCCCAACCAACCAACGATCCGGCTTCGCCTCTCCGGGGATCAAGTCGTCATAGCCCGGCCCGGTACCAAGCTCATTCTCCTCGACCACTCGCGCGCGGTTCCGATTTTCACCGAGTGCGATGCGAAAGACGTTGACGTGGGTGAACGCGTTTGCGTCATCGGCGACGCCTTCCTGGAAATGGCTCGCCCCCTGCTCAATATCACCGCCCGGGCGGCCGAAGAGATACGGGACTATCACAACGTGGTGCTGGAGCGTTTCTCCCGGCTTCAGGGAGCGTCGGATCACGACAAGCTCGTCTCCTTAGTCACCGCAATGGGTCTTCCTACCGTCACGGTTCAGCGTGCCGGCTACTGGATCGACCTCCGCGACCAGCTATGCGTTCCGTTGCACGAGGTGGTGCCCCATGCGCCTCGCGAACGACCGACCTTCATGGCTTTTATGGCGGCGCTCGGCCTCAGTGAGGCGATCGCCGCTCGCTTTTGGACATGGGCGGTAATCGCTCAGCGGACGAGCCGGCTCCGCGCTGCGATTAGCTTCCACGATGCTTACCGAACGATCCTGATCGACACTTACGCTGCGCAGTCGAGCAATCCAGAGCGAGCAAGGGAAATTCGCAGACTAAAGGCCGCGGCTCAGGATTTCGTCGCGGTGGTGCAGGAAAAGACCGAACAGCGAGGCGAACGTGATCGGGCTTAGCGCAGCGCAATTGTCATCCATTTCGCAAGAGCTCAAGGAGGGTGTTTGCAACGCCCTCGTTAACATGACGATTGCGCGAGTGTCGGGAAGCGATAACGAAGGCCGCATCCTTTATGGGAGATCGCCACGGCGCGCCATCGTGTCCGGCCAATTGTTGCCCCGCTTCGATCCCACTGGCCAGGACGATGAGACCTCCGATATTCGCATTGCTGCTTCAGGCCTCGACTTTCATATTAGCGCTCAGGCCGCTGGGCAATCGACAATAGTTCCATCGTTCTCTGTCTACATACGTGTGCTTCCTGACTGGAACGAGCTGGCAGACGAAGCGCTTGGGCTCGATGTGGATTTCAAGCTACGCCGCGCTGTTCAAGATTCGATTGACAACCGCTTCCGCCAACTACGTACCGAGCGCTTCACAGCCGCCCGCGTCGCCACGCCAGATTGGCCAAATCTCAACCCCGAGCAGCGCCAACGTATATATCAACAGCGGCAAGCGATCCTCGAAGAGGTTCGGCGGCAAGCCTATCGCGAGCAGGGCATCGAGCTTGAACCCGGTGATGAAGCGTTACTGAATGTCGATGGCCCTGTTGCCGCAAACCTACCAGCCCCCAACCCAGGACCTCAAGATCCACAGGCCGATGAGACGGACGATCAAAATGCCCAGCTCCGCATCGGCCGGCTCGTGCAGCGCGGCCGATCGGTTCCGTTCGCGCTCCTGGAACCGGTAGCCGCTCCTCCTAAATGGCGCAGGATTGATCTCACCTTCACGCCCTTTGTTTGGCAATTCCATGCGGATGCCCCGCAACTAGCAACACAGGTCGCCGACTATTCTCGAACGATGCGCGATAGCGCACTTCAGCAAGTTACTGACTGGATTACCTCTCCTGAAGGATTGGCCCAAATCTGGCGTGACGTTCGGGTCCAGCCGCAGGATGTGATCTCAGAAGCTGCTTGGAATGCGTTCAGGTATCGCGCGGCCCAAACGCCTCCGTCTTTACCTGACGTGCTTCCGGCCATCGGCGGTGTGGCCCTTCAACTCGACCGAACGCCGGACTTTGTCGATCCCACGCGGGTTGCCGTGCGCGTGATGCTCGACAATAGCTCTCCAGAGCTTTCACGTCGCGACGCACTCACGCGTTGCGAAGTTATCTTCATCACGCAACTTACCGTTACCTTGCCGGCTGCGGTCCACCGACCATTGCGCCTAGATCGGGTCGAGCCCTCGTATCGGTTCCGGCATTTCATGCACTATGCCGCTATTGGCTTGAATTGCGGCGTTGCGAGTCAACAGACGGGTGAGGTTCTAACGTTACGCACGACATGGTCACCTCGGTTCGTCCAGCCCCGAATTGTCCCTCGCGCGCCCAACGCGCCTGTTGCCTTCGCCGAGCTGGCTGCAGAGGACCGTACCGTCGCAGATCTCCTCGCCATTCCCCAAGCTTACATAGCCTGGATTGCTCAGGAAGAGGCGAGGCTGAGGACAGCCGTGCGCGAAGGCTTAACCCTGGCCGAGGCGAGTATTGAAACTGATCGCCTTGAGCAGGACTTGCGGGATCAACGCCGCGAAGCGGGATATATCGAGCGTGGCATTCGTTTACTTAGTCAGTCGCAAGAGGCGTATCGCTCCCTCACATCGGTCAGCGCTCCGCAGCGCGCCACCTTGGAACGACGGGCCGCGCCTTATCGCGCTTGGTTGATGATGAACGAAAGCTTCCTCAACCGCGACAATCGCGATCCGCGGCGAGGATGGCGGCTCTTTCAACTCGCCTTCATTCTGGCGCATGTTCCCACATTCGCCTCGCGCATGGAGGAATACCGGGATTCGTTCGATCCTCTACTCGATGAAGCGGCAGCCAGCCTCCTCTATTTCCCTACGGGTGGCGGAAAGTCAGAAGCTTTCTATGGAACATTGATCTTCGCAATGTTCCTCGACCGACTTCGCGGTAAATCCCGCGGCGTCTCTGCAATGATCCGCTATCCGCTCCGTTTGCTCACGCTCCAGCAAGGGCAGCGGCTCTTGCGTCTTGTGACCGCTGCCGAGCTTGTGCGGATCAATCGCGGCATTGGCGGCTGGCCGTTCGAAATTGGTTTTTGGGTTGGTGGCAATAACACGCCCAATCGTTATTCCTACGTTCCTGCAATCGTGCCTCGCGCAGGTGATGCCGACCATCCAGATGACCAGCAGCTTGAAGAAGAGGCTAACGTAGTCGATCCCGAAGCGCAGCGTGCCGCCGCGCGCTATCGCGAATTCCGCGCCGCCTTCAATAAGGTCCCAAATTGCCCTTGTTGCGGCGGCGCGACCGGCTTGCGCCGCTTTGAAGGTGAAGGCACGACAGCGCGGCGATTAGGCATTGTCTGCTTTGACGCTCGGTGCGCCTTCAACCGTGCGCACACCACCAGGACTCCACTACCTTTCCTACTGACCGACGACACAATCTACGCAAGGGCGCCCTCGATCGTCCTTGGGACGATCGACAAACTGGCGATGCTTGGTCAACGGACGACCACCATCCGTCAACTTATTGGGATGTTCGGGCTTGCTCGTGGCATTGGGCCCTCCGGCCACCTTACGTCGCCTGCCAACGAGGGCGATATTTCTGCATGGCTTACCGGCGATGGTTATCAGCCGGTCTTTCCGGCGTTTCGCCAGGGGCAGCGCGTCTTCTTCGACCCGTTCCCATCTCTCATCATTCAGGACGAAGCACATCTCCTCGAAGAGAGCCTCGGCACCTTCAGCGGCCTCTTCGACAGCTTGCTCGAAGAGGTGTTCACCGAGATCGACCAATTGGCCGGCGAGGAACTAAATGTTTCCCGTGTTCGGCAGGGAGGCGGCACCGGCCGCCCTCGGACCCCGAAAGTGATCGCGGCGACCGCCACCATCTCAAACCCCGATCGGCAGCTCGAAGTACTTTATCAACGGCTTCCGCTGCGCTTTCCTTGTCAAGGCCCAGATATTTATCGATCATTCTTTGCGGAGCCTGCCCCGGCGCCCGCGGAGAATCCGGCACGCGCGGCACTCGAACAGACCATTCCACTCTATGAAATACCCGAGCGGACTTCACCGTGGATGCGGCTATTTGTGTCGGTGATGACCAACGATGCCACGCACACCGTGACGGCCGTAGCCGTTTTGAGTGCCTACCACTCGATTATCACCGACATTTGGCGTCGCTTGCTCGATCCCGCGACACGCCAGGCGACGGCCGGCGATTTAGCAAGCTTCCAAGGAAACGACGAGGGAAATGCTTGGCGAAGAGACGCGATCCGTAGGGCAGTGCAAGCCTGCCGCGAGAACGATCTTTTCGCACTCATCGACCTTCACCGCATCGCTTTGGCTTACGTGACTAATAAGAAGGGCGGCGACCAAGTTATGGATGCCTTGGATGCCGCGGTACGGCTCCGCCATCGTACGCGGCACCAGCCATTGGATGGATTCGTGAGCCGCCTGATTTCGGGCGGCATCGATATGAAAGAGATACAGGAAATTATGGTGGAGGCAGAGGCCGGGAATCCCGGTCAGGCGTACCCACCGCTCGATACGCAGCTTCGAAGCGTGGTTGCCACCTCCGCCATAAGCCATGGCGTTGACGTTGACCGCTTCAACAGCATGTTCTTCGCCGGCCTCCCCTCGGATATTGCCGAATATATACAGGCATCAAGCCGCGTGGGGAGAACGCATGTCGGATTCGTAATGCTGATGCCAACACCGCAAAGCAGGCGTGACCGGTACGTTGTGGAAACTCATGACATCTTCCATCGCTTCCTTGAGCGGATGATTGCACCGCCTGCTGTCGAGCGCTGGGCCGAAAATGCGATCCGCCGCGTCATGGCCTCGTTGATTCAGACATGGGCCATCATGCGGGAAAACCAATCCTTCATTCGCGCAACTGACGCGGCAAAGGCCCGCACGGACTGCTTTGAGACGATTAGCCCAATTCGGACGCTGATCCGTACCGATCCCACTGGCCTCGCGGTAGAGTTGGGTAACTTCGTGCTGCGCGCCATAGGCTTCCAAGGACGGGGGCAGGACGCGCTCGGCCGTCCGATCTATTCAGAATTGTACCGGGCGCTCGTGGAGCAAGAGATCGGGCGCTTCGTATCCAGCGTGCGGAATTTCGATACACCGCTTCGGCTCTACGAGTACTGGGAAGACTCGGCTGCCGCATTCAAGCCACCCATGACTTCCTTGCGGGATGTGGATGAAGCTGGCGTGATCGCGGCAGCCAGCTTCGATGCGCGCATCACGCAAGGTCGTCGAACAATCGACCAAGACGACTTGGTTCGGGTCATGCGTGCCATTCGCCAGCAGCGAGGAAGCGTTGCTGAAACCGATGTCGATACACCGGCGAGGACACCTTGATGACGAATGGCGGGCGAAAACAGGGAAGCGGGCCGAGAGACTGGCGCAACCGACCACGCGCGGCTGTACCGCAGCCGCGCGGTGATGATGAGGCCGATGGAGAACGCCGCCAACGGCCTCCAGTGATGTTTCGATCGCGCACGCAACTCGCGACGACCTACGCGCCCGGCGTCCTTTTCACTTGGGAAGGTGCTAAGGGAATTTGCAGGGCGGTGCCCATCGATCGCGGCGAGGCTCAAGTTTCCGACGCCACGCGCCTTCTAATCTTCGACGGCATGAAGGAGATCGCCTCGACGTGGTTTGCCCGGGCCTCCGGCCTAAGAGCGCCCGTGGCCGTTCCGATCGAACTCATTCTCGATGATGTCTTCTACGACCGCAACGCCCAGATTGTTGACCGCGACTGGGGACGGATCTTCCAGCTCTGCGATCCTGGCACCATGGGCTATATCCCTTACCCCCTTGTCTATCGGTGTGGGGTATGCGGTCACGTTCGCCAGTACGACACTATTGCCGATCAAGCACACCATCCTCTGCCCGCGCGATGCGGCAACCACGAGGCCCGATGGTCGCAAATTGACGTCGTCTATGTCCATTGGTCCGGGCATCTTGAGCCGCTCAGTCCATACCGCAACAATTACGATCCAAACCGCCGACGTGTCACGCGACTGACGACATGTACGTGCGGCGGGCAAGACTTCTCCTTGAATAGCCACACGCCAGTCTTCTCCGATTGGCACTTCGTCTGCGAAAGTTGCAAGTCGCATCGTGACCTTAAGCAGCCCGATCCTTTAACATTGGAGCTCCTTGAGCGAGAGCGACAGACTACCGGGCGGAACTTCGAGCGCATCGAAGTCAACATGTTGCCGGTCTCCTACCGCGCCAATTCTGCCTTCTATCCGCAGAAGGGCACGTTCATCGAATTTCGCGATCGCCGTGTTGTCGAACTTTTGCTTCCGCAACGTCAGCCTGATCTGCTTCTGCGCTTGGCCGAAATCCATCGCATCCCCTTCGCTCTGCCGTCAGGTGAGCAAATTCGAGCGGCTTTGGATGCTGCCGGCCGTATCGCCGAGTGGGATGACTACACGGATCACCGCGAAATGGCCGAACGGGCGGCCGGCCGAGGTCAAACGGATCGCGCAGACACATTATTGCGCGAGGCCGAAGCGATCCGAGAAGCATGGTACACCTCGAGCATCGTCGAGCGTGGCCAGGTTCAGAGCCCGGCCCTCGCTGCCGCAGTGGCGCAACGAGGCGAGTGGGCACGTCGTTTTGATCCCATTCGGCTGACCATCGAACATGACCGCTTTCTTGCGGAGCACATTCACGAGCGCCGCGCGCAACACGAATCCATTGACGTCATGGAGCCAGACCGTCTCATCTGCGATGCCGTCGGCGACCCGGTTCGATTGGGCCAATACCAGACCGCGACAAGGAACCTGTTCCGGCGCATCGGGCTCGATCAGATCGTCTTGATCCGCGGGTTGCCAATTTGCGAGTTCAGTTTTGGATTTACCCGCGTTTCTTCCACCCCGATCTATTATCGCGAGTTCAATGGTCGCAGGGTTCCGATGCCGGTCAGGCTGAATGCTTTTCCCGAGCTCCCAAACAGCCGTCGGCCGATCTACGTCACGCAACAGCGGAACGAGGCGCTGTATTTCAAGGTCGACGAGAACCGGGTCAGGCGCTGGCTTGCCGCCAACGGCATACCAGACGCTGACAACGAGCCCGGAAAAACGCTTGGCGCCATTTATCTCGAGCATTACGCCGATTTCGGCGCGTTCCTCGACGAGTTCAAGGAGCGCGAAGGTCGCGGCCAGGCACCACGCTCCATCACAGCATTCGTCTATTTGCTTCTCCACAGCCTAGCCCACCAGGTGATGCACGCGCTCGCCGACGTTTCTGGCCTTGATCGAGACGGACTTGGTGAGCACATCTTTCCGGCCGATCTTGCCTTTGCTGTGTACCGAAAGGGCATGACGCCTGACCTCGGTAACATCTCCGCCATGTGGCGCAACCACGCGCAGGACTTTCTGCATCGGTTGCTCGATCAAAGGCTGTTGAGGTGCGGCTCTGGATCGTTGTGTGACACGCGCGGCGGAGCTTGTCCCGCCTGCATCATGGTATCGGAAGTGACATGCCTTGGCGGTAATCAACTCCTTTCGCGCTCAGCCCTGAAAGGCGGGCCGGCGCCAAATTGGGAGCCGCAGGGCAGTCCGCCCGTGGTTGGCTTCTTCGATCCGGGTTTGGCTCCGTGACTGACTCCTTGATCGCTCCATCAGCCAAAGCCCGTTTTGTGGTGACGTTACCGCCCGAGCCGAGCCGTGTTGGTGAGCAATTGCAAAAGCTGGCAGGAGCTTCCTTTACGACCCTTACCGATACGCGAGACGCGTTCCTTCACCTCGCTCGGCGCGCGCGCCAACGACTGGCAATCATAACGCCATACATTGATGTTCTGGGTGCGGCTTGGGCCGCTGATTTGTTCGAGGCGACCCAAGCCGCCAACAGGATACTTGTATTGCGCGGAAGCGCTCAGATCGATGCTTGCGGACAGCCTGGAGATCGCCTGCGACGCTCTGCAAGCCAGATTTTCGACTATTCACTTGCCAGCACCTTCGCTAATGGCCAGCCCTACACCGAAACTTTTCACGCCAAGATCGTATTGGCGGATGGCGCCGCCGCTTATGTCGGTTCCGCCAATTTCCTCTACCGTTCGCGCGAAATGAATCTTGAGTGCGGGTTTCTGATGGAAGGCGATGCCGTCGCGCCGGTGGCCGTGCTCGTTGATGCTTTATTGAACGTTTTTTCCAAGCAGACGTGATCGCCGCTTTGTAGCCGGGCTTACTTGCGCAACCGATGCTCTACGACAAAGGCCTCGTTGCTGAGCTTGATAAGCAACCTATACCACCGACATAGCTCATCGATCACCGCGCCAAGGCGCTCCTTCTGCAGACGGCGATGGTTACTCGCCGCTTCCTGAAGCAGGTTAAAATCCAGATCGTGTGCCGCTTTCGTTATAGGCTTTGCGAGGTCACTCCGCTCGCGGCGAGCTGCTTCGGTTGCAAGCTCATGAATCATTTCATTCCGCCGCTTGCGTAATTCCTCGACCTGCTCCGCTAGGGGCAGAAGCGTCGATAAACTCGACGCGACATCCTGCCGTCCGCTTAACAATTGCAGCGCTTCTACGAACACGGTCTTGAACCTGCCTCGCGGTTCGATGCCGAATTGCCCCTGCCGGTCATACCGATCGCGAGTCTTGTCAAACACCGCCATGATGAAGAAATCACGCATGCGATCTGATGCCGTCGAGAGATAAATTAATGCGCCAGCCCGGTGCAGCTCGAAAATCGTTTCGTCGCTGAATGTCTTCCCTTGCGCCAAAGATACCTGGCTAAGCACAAAACCGATTGACAGCCGCGCCCAGGCCATCAACCCCTCGAAGTCGGTGCCGGATACCATAAGGGATTGCTGCCGCTCGGATGGTGCAGGAGGCGGTGGCACACCGTCTCGAGTCGAATGCGTCCAAAAGAACCGCTCGTCGCTAACCGGCGGCTCGACTTGCCACATGGCGTAACCGATAAAATCCGGATCGGCCGTATTTTCATCGACCCATCCATAGGAGCTCAGGGGCCACAGTTTGGCTTCGTTGAGCCGCCGTTCAATCTCGCGTTCTGGATTGTCATCGGTCATAATGCGACCTCGCCAAGCGAAGCATGCCTTAGAAATTACGATTCATTTTGTAATATCAGCCGATTACGCAACGCAACGGCAAATTCAGCCGATGTTGAGAGATCGCCTTGCTGCACGCATAATCATGCAACGGTCGAATCCCGTTTTCGGGCGTTCCGCTTAGCTCCGACAAGCATGATATCGCCGACGCTCAACCTCAAGCAAACGAAGCCGCACCCAATCCATTTCCGACCGGCGGCGAGCGGGTGCGGGCAGATTTCACGTGCACACTATCTGCGCGATGATGTGGCGGTGTCCGCCGCCCTCGGCGGCAATGATAGGGCCATCCGTGAACTCCCGCTCGATGACTGCCGACCAGTTGTGGGTGCGCAGCTTCTCGAGGAATTTCGGTTCGGCGTCTCTGCGAGGGATATCCATGCGCATCCTTTGTCCGGAATCAGAGGCCTGCATTGCCATGCTCAAGCGGTCGCCGAACCGACCACATGATCGCGAAGCGCTATGGCGGCGTGACTCCCCCGGGAAACGACGGTTGCCAGCAACGCGCGAAAATCCCTCTCAAGATCGGGATCGGCGGAAATCTGCTGGCCTTTGCGCTCCCAACAGGTCCGCAGGAACGGGATCAGATTTCCTTCAAGACCATCCCGCCAGTCATAGGAATCGAAAGTCGGGACAACCGGCGCCAGCCACCTGATTGCGGGAACAAGCAGACCGACGGCTGCGGGCTGCATGAGCCAGTAGAGAAAACCGGAAACCAGTCTCGACTTCTTGAACCACCGGCCGGCAGCCCTCGCGAACAGACCTTCCATGCCAGAAAGCGCGGCGGCGAATTCCGGCCTTTCGCCGATCTTGTTGATCCTGGTCCCGAGGCCGAGGAGCCAGAAAACGGCGTCATCGAGCTCATAGGACCGGCCTGTCGCGGGATCCCATGCCGGGCTTTGCAGGGCGTGCTCGATCATCACGCTCCAGATCTCCGTGAAGCGCTCGGGGGTCTGCGCGGCTCGGACACCGACCGTAAACCACTCCCAGAAAAAGCGTTCGATCCATTGGTGGGCTGGCGGACCGCGATCAAGGATGGGCTGCCATAACGTGCGATGGTCTTCGGCGGCCGTCATGCTAGGGATTGTTCGGGCCACGACGCCATAGACCCAGGCATCGAACTCGTCCGCATGATCTTCGGTTCGCTGCCGCCGGGGATCGTTGATCTTGGGGATCAGGCCCAGCGTGATGTCGAGAAAAGTCCGAACGAGCCCGAGCCACTTGGCCCTCTCGTCTGGCCGCGCCGCCTCGAGGTCCAGCCAGGCGAAAGCTGCCGAAAGAACGCGAGTATCGACGCTGAGCCGCCCGCGATGAAGGGTTTCGACTTCGCTGCCGGGGCGGCGCGTGCTGCGCTCGCGGCGACGCATACGCGTCGACTCGGGGAATTGGCGCGCGCGCATGGCCTCGATCTCCCTCTCGGCCTGCGCGCTCAATTCGAGGATATCGGGCAGCTCAGTCGGCAACCGTTGATCGACAAATTCCTCGATCAGCGCTTCTTTGCCAGCATGATCGTCCTCAGCATCGGTATCGATCCTTAACCTCTGCGCGAGGTTGAGCGCGGGACGCTGGGCGGCCCACCGGACGGCCAAAGACAGCATGCGATCGAAGTCTTCGCCGAGTTGCTCGCGGCGTTGAGAAGCGCGGACCAGCGTCCTACTTGTCGTGGTGTAATGGAAGGAGAGTACGCCGCCCGCCACAAGGCAGCGAGCCAAGGCATCGTCCCGGTCATGCGCAAGAAGCGCAACGCCGGCCTCGCCCGCGAAGGAATCCCATTTCCGGTCGCCGTCGGCAGTTGCGGAATCGAACCGGAGCGGCGCAGGCGGCTGACGGACCATCGATTCCAGTTTGGCGCGACACCAAGCCATGCGTTCCGGATCGGCCGCGAGCCAGTCGTGATGTTTGATCACCAGCACGGCAATCGCGCCGCAGAGCAAATCCTCGATTCGGTGCAGCGGATCGCCGTCGTTGGCAAGCCTCGGCGCGTGATCTTCAAGGCCCTGCACGAATTCCCAAAACTGAGGAAGCTGGTCCTGCGGAAAACGCTGATCGGAATCGAGCAATCGCCGCATTTGGAAGGGAAAGTTGGTGATCGTCTGGTCCGTGGCGATCCGCTGAAGGTCTTCTTCATTCTTCTGCTTGACCTCTTCCGACCAGTCGAAGCTGACGGCCACGCGCTTTCCGTCGCGTGTCTCGAAGCTGTAGTTGTCGGGATTGAGGCGTTCGCTCAGCAGACGAAGGGCTTCTGGCGTTTCCTCGCCGTTGAGGTCGGAAACCCATCCCGCCCGCAATTGCGCAAGAAAGGCCCGTTCTGCTTCGTCAGCGATCAGCGTTTCGACGATGCCGCCGCCGATATAGAGCAACAAGTCCTGCCGATGAGGCATTCGATACCACGCGCGGCCAAGATCGATCATGGGACGGGGCTGGTTCGCCCAGAGCCCCATGGCATCGGAACCGCCCGATCTCCGTAACGCGGAGATTTGGCGGTCCCAATCGAGAAACAGCCAGTTCTGGAGAAGCGGCTTGAGGATACCGGCGAACAGCGCGGGGCGGTATTTCCCCACATCGAAAAGAAGGCCGGCAAAGGCAAGCGACTCGCTCTCCCGCAGGATGCGGCTGATCCACGGGGCGATATCTTCGCCACGGTCGATCTTCTCGTAGAGCCAGCGCTCCACCGCCATCAGCACGCAGTGAACCGTCGAGCCGAACGTGATCGGCCAATCGTGATGCCAGCGAAAGACGTTCGGATCGCCGCACCAGAGGCGAGCTTCGTTTCCGATGTGAACCGTGAGGCCGTGGCCTTCACAAAACTGTCGGGATGCGAAATTGACGAGCCGCAGCGCGAAAGACAGTCCCTGATCCGGCGCCTCCTTGAGAAACTGAAGGAAAGGTCCGCGACAGTACAATGGAGGATCGCCGCCATCCCAGTGATCGAGACCGGTCTCGGGCATCGAGCTGCGACCGAAGTCCTCATGCTGCGGCGGTTCGATGCAGACCGCCAACAAGACCTCGAGCGCAGCGTCCGGCCTTGCGCGCACGAGCGCCGGAAAGGCCGCAGTGTCGAGACATGCCTCTTGAAATGCATTCTGCACGCCATCGCGCGGGCCATCTGGCCAAGGATCACGCAGTTCGCCGCGAGGGAAAGTCGGAGGAAACGGCCGCCGCTCCCGCCTTTCCGGATTCGCCTCAAGGAATTGGCGTCGTTGCTCGCGCTGTCGTTCATGCGCCTGTTCGACCCGAGCCCTGATTGCTGGATCGAGATCGTGCCTCTCCGCGAGTTCAAGACAAAGCTGCGCGACTTCATCCGGCATTTCAGGTGCGGCGGACAACACGGCCTCATACACAGTCTTGTCGTGGCCGTCGGAATAATAGTTGCCCTCGGCATTGAGCGCCTGGACCTCGCGGCCGATGGCCAAGGCGAGCTCGGCGGCCTGCCGTCGCCATGGCATTGGCTGTCCCTCGCCTAGCTCGACGGGGACTGACTTCAGCCACAGTGCACAAAGCTTGGCCGCTGCATGCGGAACAAGCCGCGCAACCTCGTCGCGATGGGCGTGGAGCACAGTCAGCATCGGTCCCCAATAGGGCCAATACGGCAGCCGGAATAGATGGTCCCATTCGCCCGCGTCCTCTGTGTCTGCCAACAGCGCGCCGACCCTCGGATCGGGCAGCGTCGCGGCAAACATGAAACGGCCGAGCATCAGCGCGAGAAGGCGACCGCGATTTGCCGTCAACGCCTCCCAACTACGCTGAAGCAGCGCGACTGCGTTCGTTGCGAGGAACAACGCCTCGATAAGTTGATCGCGGATGATCGCACATTCCTCAGTGCCATCTGCCAGACCCTCGACAGCTTGTCGCCAGCGGTCGGGGCCGTCGTCAGCCTGTTCGAGAAGCCTCTGCCCAAAGAGGCGCATAGCGCGATGCCAGCGGGGCAGCTTGGCACGGGCGCGGACAGAGGGCGCGGAAAGGCCCGGCTCGCCGACCAGGACGTGTAGGCGAGCCCAGTCGCCAAGCATGTCATGCGTGAAGCGCACGCGCTGGTCGCGGATGCGTACAAGATCGGAGGAAGTCAGGCTGCCCAGCGCAGCCTGCTCGCTTTGTTCCAATTGCATGCGCGGCACGCTGGCGAGAAGGGTGTCGCCTTCGAGCGTGCCGAGCCGCATGAGGAGATGTGAGCGGCTGAGCTGGTTAGTATCGCCTTCGACCCAGCGCTCCCATAGCGCGTCGACCAGATAGCTGACTCCAATGATCGACGCCGGATTGATCGCCTTACCGCTGCGCGCTGCCGCGACCAGCCAGTCGAGGATTTTCAGGTTCGTCAACAAGGGCCGAAGCTCGGGTCGCAACGATGCCCATTGCAACTCCGAGATCGGCGCGACGAGGCTTTCAACGTCGTCCGCCGATGGAAAATCGAGTGGCGTCGTTCGGTGCAAGGCTGGCGGCAGGCCGGCCTCGATGAAGCTCCGCATAAGTTTGGGCGCCGGCTCGATCTGGCTCGTGATAAGAAGATGGACGTGCTTCGGACCATTTTCAGCAAGCAGCGCCTGCATCCAGCGGTGCGCGAGGCGCTGCGCGCGCGGCGAGTAGCGTTCGAAGCTGTCGAAGACGACCAAGCACGGCTCGGGCGATGTAGACAGAATTTCGCAAAGCGGATGAGCGATACCGATGTCGCGATCGAACCCGGCTTCTGTGTCGCAGTCGATCGTAACCTCGGCAAGCCATACGCACCGGCCGTAGTCTGCCTTACCGATTTGCTTGGCCAAGGCGGACTTCCCACTGCCGGACTCGCCGACGAGAAAACATGCGCGATCCTGATTGAGGCAATCGAGGACCTTAGCGCGCGCGTCATCGCGCGGCAGTGGAGGCAACCCAGAGATCTGGCTGCGAATATCGGCCATAAGCTCCTGGCTTGAGCGGTTCAGGACTTCCCAGTCACGCCGATAGTCCGGACGGTCGCGCAGGTCGAATTCGTCACGCAGCTCCGCAAGCAAGCCCGCGAGGTCGAGCGATCCGCCTGCCCTGTGGGCGTCGGCAATGGCAACAAGGCGAGACCAGAGGCTCTTGGCCTCGTCGGCGTCGCCGGACCGCAAAACATTCTGGCAGTCGCGAAGCGCGTGGTCGTGATCTCGTGACGGCGTGGCCTCGAAGTCGAACCGCATCAATCGCACGTGGCAAAGGAGTTGCAACGCGGCGGCGTCGCTGGCGTCGCCTTCATTACGAAGCTCCTCGGGGCAACGCAGGCTCGCGAACAGTGCCCGCTGCAACGCGGAGGATTGCGAACCGTCGGCGGCTCCGGGCTCGACAAGCCGCGCGAGCATACGGTCGGACGTCGTGATCAAGGCGTCACTGATCAGGTTCGACCAGGCGTCTTCGACATCATGCGACAGGCTTCCGACCATTAGGGCAACAGCGTCGTCGCTGCCGCGAAGAACGCGCTGGGTCTTGATGCCAAACCATTGCGCCCAGGCGGTGGCAACGAAATCCGGAGGGAAGC
The DNA here is from genome assembly GCF_029892425.1 of Bradyrhizobium sp. BR13661. Classification (GTDB taxonomy): domain Bacteria; phylum Pseudomonadota; class Alphaproteobacteria; order Rhizobiales; family Xanthobacteraceae; genus Bradyrhizobium. The sequence goes on from NZ_JARXWB010000010.1 coordinate 31,620, forward strand.
CCGCGGCTGTAACTTGCCGATCGCTTTTGATCGAAATGCCGGCGGCGCGCCTACCGGCAGAAGCCGAGCACTCGATGACAAGATCGTCTGCAAGCCAGCCGAGGTCGCGTCCCTGCCACTGCACGCGGTCGATCTTGCCGAACTCCTCGCCGAGCGTGTTGGTCCCGGCCAAAAGATCGAGAAGAAAGCGCGCGGCAATGCAGTTCTCATTGCGGAAACCAGTTCCGGCAGTGAGCTGAACAGGGGCTCTCTTCTTCGGCGTGGCCTTCTTCATGGTGTGGTAGTCCGTGCAGCCGAGCTTCCTAGAACGTTTCGGGAACATCTGCAATGGGCCGGCGGACTTGCCCCCCAGTCTGAGTTTTCAGGCCCATGCTGGAAGCGCGCGCCAATCCAATAAGCTATATGTAATAATATCCGCATTTATCAATAAGATATACCTTATAGATTCATTCACAGATAATATGCTATACCTTATCGCATGAAGGACGCCATCCGCCATCTCGACAAGCGCTTTTCAAGCTTGCGCTCGCTCGCGAAGCTCCAACGCCCGCCAAGGGGTTGGCTTCGGGCGATCCGCGACGCCCTGGGTATGACCACGGCCCAATATGGGAAGCGGCTGGGCGTTTCGCAGCCCCGCATCGTGGAACTGGAAAAATCTGAGCAGGACGGCAGTGTCACCCTCAAGACGTTGCAACGGGCGGCGGAAGTCCTCGGCTGCCGCCTGGTCTACGTGCTCGTGCCGGAACAGCCATTGGCTGAAGTCGTGACCGAGCGGGCCAAGCTCGTCGCCGAACGCCAGTCGAAGGCAGTCGAGCACACGATGCGGCTGGAAGACCAGGCTGTGAAGGACACGAGGGCCGCCCGCGCGCTTCGCGAGCAGGCGATCGAAGATTTGCTGAAGCGCCCCGCGCGCCTCTGGGATGAAGAATGACCGATCTTCACGCTGCCGACGATCATGCGACTCCACTGACGCAGGCGGAAAAGGAAGATCTCATTCCAACCCATATCACCCTGCGCAGCGAGCTGAATGAACTCGAACAGCAGAATATCGCAACCGGAAATCGGTGGGCGTCTAGCCGTCGCCACGTCGTGACCCGCGAGAGCTTTCTTAAAAGCCTGCACCGCCGCATGTTCGAACGTGTCTGGCGCTGGGCTGGAAAATACCGGACAACAGAACGCAACCTTGGCGTCGCTCCTCATTTGATCGAGGTCTCGCTTCGTCAGGTGCTCGACGACGCACGATACTGGGTCGAGCACACATCCTATCTGCCCGATGAACTGGCGGTGCGCTTCCATCACCGGCTGGTCTCGGTGCACCCCTTTCCAAACGGAAACGGCCGCTGGTCCCGTTTGGCGGCCGACGTTCTGATCACGCAACTCGGCAGCAAGCGTTTCACCTGGGGTGGTGCGGATCTTCGTGCCGCTGGCACGGCTCGCGACACCTACATCGCCGCACTCAAGGCCGCGGACAATCACGATTTCGCGCCACTCATCGCGTTCGCGCGATCCTAATTGGTATCACGGCCGAAGCTCGGGTAACCGATTCACACTATCCCGCGACCACACCCCCATCAGAGATCTTCTCGATCGGCCGCACGGTAACTCCCCCCGGTAGAAAAGGCGCGGCATCGCAGAGGAAATTTTCTCCAGACTAAAACCCAGGCTAAACGGAAATCTTAGTCTGGGGTTGTGTCAGGCCGCTCTCGATATCCAAGATATATTAAGGTGACAGATGGCGCGCCGGAACGATTCGAACGTCCGACCCTCGGATTCGTAGTCAGTCGGCGGCTCGCGCAGGCGGAGTTGAGCTCAACGACATTCAGAGCAACCCACCTATATGCACGACTTAGCCGCCGATTCAACGACCTCAGCATTAACTTGTTCACCTCGGGTCAGCCCTCTGCGACCGTGATGGGTCGCCCGAGCTTATTCCTAGATTAGCCGTGAGAGAGATTTTCGCCTCCAACAGGAACGGCGTTGGTTGTGTCCGATGGACCCACATCGACGGGTTCAGCGAGAATTTCATCCGCTACATCCGGGAGATCGAAGCCCGCGACTGATGATAGCTGGAGCGCCGATGAAGAGGAGACGGGCCATGACGGGAATGCACAAGGCGCAACGAGAGGTGCCAGCGCCAACGCAGCGGCTGTTCCTGACACGCCGGGAGGCTGCCATCGAATTGCGGATGTCGTTGGCAAAACTGGACCGCGTGATCGCGCGCGGCGAACTGAAGGCAAAGAAGCACGGACACTCGGTGGTAGTGATGGCGAGCGAGATCAGGCGCTATATCGAGCAATGGCCCGACGTACAACCGCGCGCCGTTCGTGGCGCGCGGTGAAGACTAATTTTCAGCTAGGAGCCTTCCGTCGCGTCCCCAACGCCGCATATTCAGGCGACCGCCTTGAGCTGCGGCCTCGGCCGCGCAAGGTGGCGCTCCCATGCATTCATGATGCCCATGCGGGGCTTCCAGAGCCGATTGCGCCGGTAGGCGCGCTTGACCTTGTCGCCCGGATTGTGTGCCATGCAGTAGCCGATGGCATCGGGATTGAACTTCATGGTTTCGCCGTCGTCCTGCAGCTCATTTTCCGCCCAGGTCTGGAAGGTGGCGCGCATGCCGTGCGGCGTCGCGTTCTTCTTCAGCGTATCCACGAGCAGATCGCGCATGGTGTTTTCCGAGATCGGCTGCTCGAACGGATTTTTGAGCTGACTGGCATCGCCGGGCCACAACAGCCCGACCGGCTGGCCGGGGAAGGTTTCTTGCAGGTACGCAATCTGCTCCTTGAGCACGGCGACGAGACGCGGCACCATCGGCAGGATGAACGAATGGCCGTCGTCATCGACCTTCATCAGGTCGTTCGGCACCGTCCATTTCGGTCCCGGCCGCAACGGATCGTCAGCACCGCCTTCCAGATCGAGATGGTCGATGTGCAGATAGCGCACCGCATTGGTGCGCAGGTTGGAGAGGATCAGCGCTTCAAGCGCGCGTGCCGACTGGCTCTTGATGGCGCGCAGCTCGACCATGAACTCAGGCATCTTCTCTCCGTTGAGCGCTTTCATGGGTCCGCGAATCCGCCCGCGCTTTTTGACGGGCTTGCCGAGCACCGCGACGATAGCCTCAACGCTTGCCGGATCGCCCATGGGACGCAGTTCTTCCCTCGCCGCCGCCTTCAAGACGCGGGCAACCAGCGCACGCACTTCCTCGGCCATCGCCGGCTTGGCGTCCCAGATCGGACGCATGACATCGAGCACCTCGGGCGTGCCGATTTTCTCAATCGGCAGGTTGTTGATCGCCGTGCAATAGATCGGAATGATCCGCTTCATGCCTGCGGCATCCTTGGCGTTCTTGCGCTTGTCAGCCCACCCTGCGACGACTTTCGTGCCATAGCTTTCGAAGGTCGGGCCGGTCTTGCGGCGGCCCACGCCTTTGGTGGCCTCAGGATAGATGCCCTGCTTGATGTCGTCCTGCAGTTTGAGATGCGCGGCGAGCGCGGCGCTGTAAGAGAAATCCTCGACGCTGCCGAGTGGCGTGAGCTTGGGCTGGCGCTTCTGGCTCTCCTTCAGCATGTGCTTGGGCTTCTCCCACTGCGAATAGAACAGACGCGAGTTGCCGGTCACGAGCAGTTTGAAGCTCCGATGGTGTTCATCGGTATAGAGCTTCTGCTTGCGCTTGCCTTTCTCGTCCGGCCCACCGTCCGGCAGAGAGTGAAGATTCTTGGCGTTGAAAAACTTGGTCATAATTTCGGAGCTTCCCAAGTTCGATTGGGCGTAATGCCCAGTCACCCTTCGAGGGATTATCTAGTTTGATTCCGGTTTTAATTCAAGGCGACCCGAGGCGGGTGATGAGAGATGCGGACGCAAGACATGATTTGAGGAGAAAACCCAATAACTAACAACGCCTTGTCGTTAAGGGCGCGATGCGAGGGAAGGAAATGGGAGGAGGATTGAGGAGGCTTGATAATACCGGTGGCTGGGGCGGGAGGGATCGAACCTCCGAATGGCGGAATCAAAATCCGCTGCCTTACCGCTTGGCTACGCCCCATCAGGCGACACGGGGAACGGCGGACAAACAGGTGCCCGCAGATTCCCTCCGGTCGCAGCCGGTCTATAGGGTGCGGCGCGGCATTTCAACCGCCTGGAGGGGCAAAATACCGCTGGGCCGGGCCTTTATAGGCCGGGACAAAGCCCCGGTGCGGTGCCGTATCGCGGCCATTGAGACCTCGGCCGTTTCGTGGGAATACGGCGGCAAACCTGTCCTCCGGGAGTGAGCCCATGACCTACCGCGCGCCGATCTCTGACATGTTGCTGTCGCTCAACCATGGCGCCGGGCTGAAGGCCGCCGTGGAAGCCGGCCATTACGGCGATTTCGACAGCGATATCGTTGCCGCCGTGTTGGAAGAGGCCGGCAAGTTCGCGACCGACGTGCTGGCGCCGCTCAATAAAGTGGGCGACGAGCACGGCATCAAGCTCGATGCCGGCAAGGTCACGACCGCGCCCGGCTGGCCCGACGCCTACAAGCGCTGGACCGACGGCGGCTGGAACGCGGTGTCTGGCCCCGAGGATTTCGGCGGCCAGGGCCTGCCGCTGGCGATCAACGCCGCCTGCACCGAGATCTGGAGCGCCGCCAACGTCGCCTTCGGCCTCTGTCCGCTGCTGACGGCATCCGCGATCGAGGCGCTCGAGGCGCATGGCAGCGACGAGCTGAAGAAGATCTATCTGGAGAAGCTCGTCACCGGCGAATGGACCGGCACGATGCAGCTCACCGAGCCGCAAGCCGGCTCCGATGTCGGCGCGCTGCGCACGCGCGCCGAGAAGCAGGCCGACGGCACCTATCGCATCAAGGGGACGAAGATCTTCATCACCTATGGCGAGCACGACATGACCGACAACATCGTTCATTTCGTACTGGCGCGCCTGCCCGATGCGCCCGCCGGCACCAAGGGGATCTCGCTGTTCCTGGTGCCGAAGTTCATGGTCAACGCCGACGGCTCGCTCGGCGCGCGCAACGATATCTTTGCCAGCGGCGTCGAGCACAAGCTTGGCATGCATGCTTCGCCGACCTGCACCATGACCATGGGTGACCAAGGCGGCGCCATCGGCTTTTTGATCGGCGAAGAGAACCAGGGCATGCGCTGCATGTTCACGATGATGAACCAGGCCCGCCTCGGCGTCGGCCTCGAAGGCGTCGGCGTTGCCGATCGCGCCTACCAGCTGGCGCTTGGCTACGCGCAGGAGCGCAAGCAGGGCCGCGCCGTCGGCAAGACGGGCGACGGGTCGGACGCGATCTTCGTTCATCCCGACGTCAAGCGCATGCTGATGCGGATGCGGGCGCAGACCGCCGCCGCGCGCACCATCTGCTACGCGACCGCGGTCGCGCTCGACGTCTCCCTGCGCGCCAAGGACCCCAAGGTCCGCGCTGAAGCCGCCGCGCGCGCGGCGCTGCTGACGCCGATGGCGAAGGGCTATTCCACCGATATCGGCAACGAGGTCGCCTATCTCGGCGTGCAGGTACATGGCGGCATGGGCTTCATCGAGGAGACCGGCGCGGCGCAGCACTATCGCGATGCGCGCATCACTGCGATCTATGAGGGCACCAACGGCATCCAGGCGATCGATCTCGTAACGCGCAAGCTCGCGGCAAACGGCGGCGCGTCGGTGTGGGCGCTGCTCGACGAACTCTCCGCCACCGTGAAGCAGGTCGAAGCCTCCAACGATCCCGCGTTCGGCACCACCGGCGTGAAACTGCGCGAGGCGCTGGAAGCGCTGACGCGCACCAGCAAGTGGCTGCTGGAACGCGTCACCTCCGCTCCGAACGAGGCGCTCGCGGGAGCTACACCTTATCTGCAGCAGTTCGGCTCCACGCTCGGCGGCTGCATGCTCGCCTCCGAAGCGCTCGCGGCGAAGGCCGACGGCAACAGCGACGCATCGCGCTACGTCGCGCTGGCGCGCTTCTTCGCCGAGAACATCACTGTGCAGGCCGGCGCACTCGAGCGCACGGTGACGGAGAGTGCGGCGTCGGTCGCGGCGGCGGATGCGGTGCTGCTGGGGTAAGGGTGCATCAGTAGCAACGTAGGGTGGGTTAGCCCTGCAGATGCGCGTAGCGCATCTGCTCGGCGTATCCCACCACTTTGATATCCGCGGAAACAGAAGTGGTGGGTTACGCCAGCGGACTACGCTTTGCGTAGCCGCGGGCTAACCCACCCTACGATCTTGACCAGGCGTCAGATCTTGCGAGACGGCTGCGCGTCTCCCCGGCCGCCACAGCACGATGCCGGCCGCAACGACATCGAGCACGACGCACATCGCAAACGCCATCGTGTAATTGCCGCTCGCGCTGTGCACGAAGCCGACGATGCCGGGGCCGAACGCGCTGACGATGCCGCTGATCGACGTCCCCAGCCCCATCGCTGCCGCGAACGCCGTGCTGCCGATCTCGCGCTGGATGATCAAGGGCGGGAACGTGATCATGTTGCCGATCGAAAAGCCGTAGACGGCGCAGCACATCAGCAGCACGATCGGGCTCTGGCTTTGCAGGAGCACGAGTAGCGCCGCCGCCTGGCTCATCATCGACGCCGCGCAGGCGAGCCGTGGATCGAGCCGGTCGACGAACAGGCCGAGCGTCAGCCGGCCGACCACCGCCATCGTAGCCATGATGGTGACCGCGAGGCCGGCACTGGCCCGGCCGGTCAGTGGTTCGAGAAACGCGACCTGGTGGATGATGAAGCCCATCTGCGCGAGCAGCGCGATCGCGATTGGCAGCACCATGGTCCAGAACGATGCATTGGCCAGCAGCGCCCGGCGCGAATGACGCGCAACCTTCCGACCATCGGAGGCTGGTGCCGCTGCATTCGACGACGCACTGACCGACCATGAGGTGAAGACGACAACCACCGGCAACACCAGCACCACCATCACCATGGTCGCCGCCAGCATGGCCGAGCGGAAGCCGATGTTGGCGCTCAGTGCCAGCAGCAGCGGAACAAGAATAATGCCGCCGCAGGTGGCGCCGTTGAAGGCGAGACTGAGCGCGAGCCCCCGTCGTCGTTCGAACCAGATGTTCAGCACGGTCGCGATCACCACCGAGCCCATTCCGGTCCAGCCGACCGACATCAGCGCATAGGCGAGGTAGAGCTGCCACGGCGACTGCATCATCCCCAGCAGCGCGGTGGACGCACCAAGTGCCGTCAGCCCGCACAGGATCAGCGCCCGCAGACCCATGCGGGCAAGGAGGTCGTCGGTGAAGATGACGAGGACGGCGCTGAGCAGGAACGAGAAGGTGCTGGCCGAGGAGACCAGCGCGCCGGGCCAGCCATGGGCGCGCTGGAGCTCGGCGAGATAGACGCCCTGGCCGTAGAGGCCAAAGCCGAACATGAAAAAAGCCATCAGGAAGCAGGCCAGCACGACACGCCAGCCGCGATAATGCAGCGAGGATTCATCAACACCCGTTGCGGCAATCAGCGATCGCATGTTGGCTTAATGAACGAGACGGTTGATCGTGCCGCACAACCCTCGGTTTTTCAAATGAAACATTGTAGCCGATTGTTGCAATGCGCAAAATGTCGCAGAATGGATGAGCTACAGGATTGGCACGCCTGCCGGATCATGTAGGCTGAGAGTCGCAGGGCTCGCGACCGGCAGGCGCGGCGCAGGGAGTACTCATGCCGAACGGTAACATCATCGTCACGGAGGAGCGCGCCACGCGCGTCATCACCCTGCGCCGTCCGGGCAAGAAGAACGCGATCACGCAGGACATGTATCGCGAGATGAGCCGCGCGATCGACACCGCGCAGAACAATCCCGATATCCGCTGCATGATCATCACCGGCGGCTCCGGCGTGTTCACGGCCGGCGACGACATCGCCGATTTCATGAAAGCCGACCCGTCGCGCCCCGAGACGTTGTCGGACGGCGCCAAGTTTCTTTACTCGCTCGCGCTCAACGTCAAGCCGATCATCGCGGCCGTCGACGGCGCCTCGATCGGCATGGGCACGGTGATGTTGTTTCACTGCGACTATGTGCTCGCCTCGAGCGCGGCGACCTTCTCGGCGCCCTACATCAATCTCGGGCTCGTTCCGGTGGGCGCTGCCAGCCTGTTGATGCCGAGCACCATGGGCTACCAGCGCGCCTTCGCCATGCTGGTGATGGGCCGCACTTTCACCGCCGACGAGGCCCAGGCCGCCGGCTTCGTCAACACCGTGGTTTCGCCCGGACATACCGAGGTCGAGGCCCGCAAGGTGGCGCGAGACATCTGCAAGCTGCCGGCCGAGGCGGTCGCCACCTCGCGCAAGCTGCTGCGTACCCCGCCGGAAGAGCTCACCCGCCGCATCGACCAGGAAGGCCATCTGTTCGGCGAGCGGCTGAAATCGGACGAAGCCGTTGCGGCATTCAAGGCGTTTGCGAACCGGAAGAAGAGGTAGGGTCCTCTTCGGCGAGAACTTTCGTGAAATCTTCGCGCGGAACTATTAATCTGGTTCCATGCGATACCAATTCATCCTTGCCACGCTCTCCCTCGCGCTTTGCGCCCTCCCCGCATCCGCCCAGCCCGCGGCGCCTGTCGAGCTGCGCATTCTCGCGATCAACGATTTCCACGGCAATCTTCGTCCACCGCCGGGCGGCATCCGCATCAATGACCCCGAAGACAAGACCAAAAAGGTGATGGTGAACGCCGGAGGCGCCGAGTACATGGCGACGCTGGTGAAGCAGCTGAGCGCGGGGCACAAGAACACGATCTTCGTCGCCGCCGGCGATCTGATCGGGGCGAGCCCGTTCCTGTCGGCGATGTTTCATGACGAGCCCTCGGTCGAATCGCTCTCGATGATGGGGCTCGCGATCACCTCGGTCGGCAATCACGAATTCGACGAGGGCAAGACCGAGCTGCTCAGGATGCAATATGGCGGCTGCCATCCCGAGGATGGGTGCCAGGGTCCGCACCCCTTCGCCGGCGCCAAATTCCATTATCTCGCGGCGTCCACCGTCGAGACCGCGACCGGCAAGAGCGTGCTGCCGCCCTACGAGATCCGCGAGTTCGAGGGCATCCCTGTCGCCTTCATCGGGCTGACCTTGAAGGAGACCGCCGGCATTGTCTCGCCCAAAGGCATCTCGGGACTGGAATTTCGCGATGAGGCCGAGACGGTGAATGCGCTGGTGCCGCAGCTCAAAGCTGAGGGCATCGAGGCGATCGTGGTGCTGATTCACCAGGGCGGAGAGCCCTCAGGCGACTACAATGAATGCCCGGCCATTACCGGGCCGATCGTCGACATCGTGAAAAAATTCGATCGCGCCGTCGACGTCGTCGTCAGTGGCCACACCCATCGGGCCTATGTCTGCGACATCGATGGACGGCTCGTCACCAGCGGCGACAAATACGGCACGCTGGTGACCGCGATCGACCTCAAGCTCGATCCCGCAACCCGCGACATCGTCGGAGCAAAGGCCGAGAACGTCATCGTCGCCAACGCCTCTCTGGCGAAAGATCCCGAGCAAACGGCGCTGATCGACGCCTATGACAGGCTCGCCGCGCCGATCGCCAACCGGCCGGCCGGATCGGTGACGCAGACGCTGTCGCGCGTTCCGAACGAGGCCGGCGAAAGCGCGCTCGGCGACGTCATCGCCGATGCGCAGCTCGCCGCGACCAGCGACGCCAGGGATGGCAGCGCTGTCATCGCACTCACCAATCCCGGCGGCATCCGCACCGACATCATGCCGCAGGCGAACGGCGCCGTGACCTACGGCGACATCTTCGCAAGCCAGCCGTTTCGCAACCGCCTCGTCACCATGACGCTGTCAGGCAGCCAGCTCAAGGACATGCTGGAGCAGCAATGGCTCGACCCGAAGCGGCCGCGGATCCTGCAAGTCTCGAACGGGTTCAGCTACAGCTGGGATGCATCAAAGCCATTCGGCGAACGCGTGATGGCGGACAAGATGACGCTGAACGGCAAGCCGGTCGAGCCGGCCACCGGCTACCGCGTCACCCTCAACGACTACCTCGCGGTCGGCGGTGACGGTTTTACGATCGCGACACGGGGCGCATCCCCGCAATATGGCGGCTATGACGCCGACGCGCTGTTTGCCTTTTTCAAGGCACACGGGCCGATCGGGCCGTTGCCGCCGACCCGCATCCTGCGCGTGAATTGATCCGGATCAAACGGGCCATTTCGGACGGCCCTTTGCCATTCCCGAGGGAACGCCTAGATTGTGTTTTGCATTGCGTTTTGGCGCCGGATGCGCCAAGCGACGTCGAGAGTTCGTTCCCTGTGAGGCCGCCTGATGAGCACGCTTCTCCTTTCCCACAAGGCCTGCCTCGACCACGTCACGCCGCCCGGACACCCCGAGCACCCGGACCGCCTGCGTGCGGTGGAGGAAGCACTGTCGGTTGAGCGCTTCCAGTTCCTGGCACGCGACCTGGCGCCTGAGGGCGATCTCGATCTCGTCACGCTGTGCCACAATGAGCATTACGTCACGGAGCTGCGCCACATCGCGCCGACCAGCGGCCAGGTCTATCTCGACGGCGACACCTCGATGTCCCCCGGCACGTGGGAAGCGGTGATGCGCGGCGTCGGCGGCGCGGTGGCGGCGACCGAAGCGGTGATGAATGGTGAGCATCGCAACGCCTTCGTCGCGGTGCGCCCGCCCGGCCATCACGCCGAGATCGGCAAGCCGATGGGCTTCTGCTTCTTCGACAATGTCGCGATCGCCGCGCGCCACGCGCAGCGCAAATACGGCATCAAGCGCGCGGCCATCGTCGACTTCGACGTCCATCATGGCAACGGCACGCAGGATATCTTCTGGTCGGATCCGACCGTGATGTACTGCTCGACGCATCAGATGCCGCTGTTTCCGGGCACCGGTGCCACGGGCGAGCGCGGCGATCACGACACCATCGTCAATGCGCCGCTCGCCTCGGAAGACGGCGGACCCGAATTTCGCAGCGCGTTCGAGAATTTGATTCTGCCGCGCCTGACCGAATTCAGCCCCGAACTGCTCATCATCTCCGCGGGCTTCGACGCGCATTACCGTGATCCGCTGGCCTCGCTGAACCTGCGCGCGGAGGATTATGCCTGGGTGACGCGCAAGCTGATGGATCTCGCCGACAAGTCCGCCGGCGGCCGCGTTGTTTCTGTGCTCGAAGGCGGCTACGACCTGCAAGGACTGAAAGAATCTGTTACGGCGCATGTCGGCGCCCTGATGGGCGCTTGATCGACCCGCCACATTAAGCCCGCAAAACTCTGCTGTTTTGCAAGACACCAGAATCGGGCAATCGGAAACGGATATGGCCGAAAATACCCAAGTCGACGTCTCCAGGCTCACCTTCGAGCGCGCGATCGAGGAACTCGAAACGATCGTGAAGCGGCTCGAGGACGGCAAGGTGCCGCTCGAGGAATCCGTTACGATCTACGAGCGCGGCGAAGCCCTGAAGCGCCGCTGCGAGGAGCTTTTGCGCCAGGCCGAGGCCCGCGTCGACAAGATCACCACCGATGCCAGCGGCCAGGCCGTCGGCACCGCGCCGCTCGACGTGCAGTAAGGGCTCGCGCGGTCTTTCGTCCCGGGCCCCCGGCCGCCTGCAGTTCTTCGAGATCGCACGCCCCCTGTCCTGGTCCCGTGTCTGGCCCATGCCTGGCGGCGCCCGGAGCCTTTCCTGACGAATTGCCCTCGTTTATCCCCGGCGATTCCCGCCAAAAACGCTGTCCTTCCCCCAAAAAATCCTGCCAAGGAACCGGGCAGCATTGGAACCTCCCCGCCGGCGCCGCGATTAACCAAATTGGCCCGCCGGTTGCACCTGCATACCCGTAATCGGTCGGGCGGGTTGGCTTTGCCCCAAGCTTTGGTGTAAAGCTGCGCGCTGTGTGGCTTTTTGTTAGCCTTGACGTGGGGACCAATTTTCAACGTCAAGCGCTTCAAATTGCTAATGAAATTGGCTGGGACGGACGAAGCCGATCTTCGTGACAGGGGTCACAGAGACTGAACCGGAGCGCACTTACGCTCACCTAAGCTTGAACAGGGGGCCTTGCCCCATGCAGCTGGCTCCGACGGTTTGAGGACTCGCGCTGCGCCGACATTGTGCAAACCCATCGTGCACCGGAATGACCTTCCGGCGCTGAAAAATTGGAAATCGCTGTGAACGCATACAGTAAAACGCCGCTTCTCGACACCATCCGGACGCCGGACGACCTGCGCAAGCTCAAGATCGAGCAGGTTCGCCAGGTCGCCGACGAGCTGCGTCAGGAGACCATTGATGCCGTCTCGGTGACCGGCGGTCACTTCGGCGCGGGCCTCGGCGTGGTCGAGCTCACCACCGCGATCCACTACGTTTTCGACACGCCGCGCGACCGGCTGATCTGGGACGTCGGCCATCAGGCCTACCCGCACAAGATCCTCACCGGACGCCGCGACCGCATCCGCACGCTGCGCACCGGCGGTGGCCTGTCCGGCTTCACCAAGCGCAGCGAGAGCGATTACGATCCGTTCGGCGCCGCGCATTCCTCGACCTCGATCTCCGCAGGCCTCGGCATGGCCGTCGCCCGCGACCTCGCCGGCGGCAAGAACAACGTTATCGCAGTGATCGGTGACGGCGCGATGTCGGCAGGCATGGCCTATGAGGCGATGAACAATGCCGGCGCCATGAACTCGCGCCTGATCGTCATCCTCAACGACAACGACATGTCGATCGCGCCGCCGGTCGGCGCCATGAGCGCGTATCTGTCGCGGCTCTACTCCGGCAAGACCTACCGCACGCTGCGCGAGGCGGCCAAGCAGATCAACAAGCGCCTGCCCAAGATCCTCGCCAACCGCGCCAACCGCGTCGAGGAATATTCGCGCGGCTTCATGATGGACGGCGGTACGCTGTTCGAGGAGCTCGGCTTCTATTACGTCGGCCCGATCGACGGCCATAACCTCGACCATTTGCTGCCCGTGCTGAAGAACGTGCGCGACATGGAGACCGGCCCGATCCTGGTCCACGTCGTGACGCAGAAGGGCAAGGGCTACGGCCCGGCGGAAGCCTCGGCCGACAAGTATCACGCCGTCGTCAAGTTCGACGTCGCCACCGGCACGCAGGCGAAGGCCAAGCCGAACGCCCCGGCCTACCAGAACGTGTTCGGCCAGAGCCTCGTCAAGGAAGCGCAGAAGGACGACAAGATCGTCGCCATCACCGCGGCGATGCCGTCCGGCACCGGCGTCGACATCTTCAACAAGGCGTTCCCCGACCGCACCTTCGACGTGGGTATCGCCGAGCAGCACGCGGTGACCTTCGCCGCCGGCCTTGCGACCGAAGGCTACAAGCCGTTCTGCGCGATCTACTCGACCTTCCTGCAGCGCGGCTACGACCAGATCGTCCACGACGTCGCGATCCAGAGCCTGCCGGTGCGCTTCGCGATCGACCGCGCCGGTCTCGTCGGCGCCGACGGCGCGACCCATGCCGGCTCGTTCGACAACGCCTATCTCGGCTGCTTGCCGAACATGGTGATCATGGCGGCCGCCGACGAAGCCGAGCTCGTGCATATGGTGGCGACCCAGGTTGCGATCGACGACCGTCCGAGCTCGCTGCGCTATCCGCGCGGCGAAGGCCGCGGCATCGAGATGCCCGAAATCGGCGTTCCCCTCGAGATCGGCAAGGGCCGCATGATCCGCCAGGGCAACAAGATCGCCCTGCTCTCGTTCGGCACGCGTCTGGCCGAATGCGAGAAGGCGGCCGACGAGCTCGCCGCCCATGGCCTCTCGACCTCGATTGCGGATGCCCGCTTCATGAAGCCGCTCGATACCGAGCTGGTGCTGAAGCTTGCCCGCGACCACGACGTGCTGATCACGGTCGAGGAAGGCTCGGTCGGCGGCTTCGGCTCGCATGTCGCGCAGTTCCTGACCGATCAGGGCGTGCTCGACACCGGCATGGTCAAGTTCCGCTCGATGGTGCTGCCCGACGTGTTCCAGGACCACGACACGCCCGCGGCGATGTACGCCCGCGCCGGTCTCGACGCCAAGGGCATCGTCGCCAAGGTGTTCGAAGCGCTCGGCAAGGACGTCAAGACCGAGACGGTCAAGCTGGCCTGAGGGCGAGCTTCGACCTTCCGCGAAGCAGCACGACTCTCATGAAAATCTATCTGGCAGGTCCCGACGTGTTCCTGCCGGATGCGGTTGAGATCGGCCGGCAGAAGACCGCGACTTGTGCGGCTCATGGGCTCACCGGCCTCTATCCTCTCGACAACGTCATCGACCTCAGCGCGCCCGATGCGTCGCGGCAGATCTTTTGCGGCAACGAGGCCATGATGGACGAGGCCGATGCCATCATCGCCAATCTCACCCCGTTCCGGGGCGCAGGCGCCGATCCCGGCACCGTCTACGAGCTCGGCTACATGGCCGGCCGGCGCAAGTTTTGCCTGGCCTATTCCAACGATCCCGCCACCTATGCCGATCGCCTCAGTCGCTTCATGACCGTCACCACCGAGGACGGCCGGCTGGTCGATGCGCAGGGGCTGACGGTCGAGGATTTTGGCCTCGTCGACAACCTCATGATGATCCACGCGCTGGAGCTGCATGGCGGCCCGCTGGTCACACCGGCAAAGCAGCCCATCGACGTCTGGCGCGATCTTACCGCGTTCGAGGCTTGCGTCCGGATGGCGGCTGCGCGATTGATCGCTACATAAGCGCGAATTCATTCCGGAGCGATGATGTCCCCTGCCCGCAAGCGCGCGGATGTTCTGCTGGTCGAGCGCGGCCTGTTCGAGAGCCGGGCGCGGGCGCGCGCCGCGATCGAGGCCGGGCTCGTCACGGCTGATAACAAGCAGGTCGCAAAGCCGTCGGAGACGATCGCCGAGGACGCGGTGATCCAGGCCGAGCCGGCGCACCCCTATGTTTCGCGCGGCGGCGTCAAGCTGGCCGGCGCGCTCGAGCGTTATCCGATCGAGATCGAGGATCATGTCTGCCTCGACGTCGGCGCCTCCACCGGCGGCTTCACCGAGGTGCTGCTGGCCAATGGCGCGAGCCTCGTCTTCGCCATCGATGTCGGCACCAGCCAGCTGCATGCCTCGCTGCGCGGTCATCCAAAAATCGTGTCGATGGAGGAGACCGACATCCGCAGCTATGAGGGCAAGCGGCTGCCGGCGCGGCCCGATGTCGTCGTCATCGACGTCAGCTTCATCTCGCTGAAGACGGTGCTGCCTGTCGCGCTGTCACTCGCCGCCGCGCCGATGAGCCTGCTGGCGCTGATCAAGCCGCAATTTGAGGCTGACAGGAAGCACAACAAGAAGGGCATCATCCGCGATGCCGCCATGCATCAGGAGATCTGCGACGACATCGCCGCCTTCGCGGCTTCGCTCGGCTGCACCGACATCGAAGTGTTTCCCTCCTCGATTGCGGGCGGCGACGGCAACATCGAATTCTTCCTGGGCGCGCGCCGTGGTTGAACGCGTCACGATCGATCATGTCGGCCATCGCGGCGACGGCGTCTCCCTCACGACAGGCGATGCGGTCTATGTGCCCTACACGCTCGGCGGCGAGACCGTCGAGGTCGACCATGTCGCAGGCCACCACCCCGACCGCCGCAAGCTGCTGGCCGTCGATATCGCAAGCCCCGAGCGGATCGCGCCGTTCTGTCCGCATTTCGGCATCTGCGGTGGCTGCGCGATCCAGCACTGGGCGACCGAGCCGTATCATGTGTGGAAGCGCAACATCGTGGTCGAAACGCTGGCGCAGGCCGGCATCGATTGCGAGGTGGCGCCGCTGGTCGATGCGCATGGCGCCGGGCGACGGCGCGTCACGCTGCACGGCCGCTTCGGCACGCATGACGTGCTCAAGGTCGGCTTCTCCGCGACGAGTTCGCACGACGTGATCCCGATCCACCGCTGTCCGATCCTCGATCCCGCGCTTGAGGGTGCGCTCGATGCCGCGTGGGCGCTCGCCGAGCCGCTGACGTCAAAGATGCCGGTAACGAAACCGCTCGACATCCAGGTCACCGCCACCACCAACGGCCTCGATGTCGATGTGCGCGGCTCCGGCCCGCTGCCGACGCCGCTGGTAACGGCACTGTCGCGGGTCGCCGAGCAGCATCGCCTGGCGCGGCTGACGCGACATGGCGAGCTGGTGCTGCAACGGCTGCCACCGACGGTGAAGATGGGCCGTGCCGAAGTCACGCTGCCGCCGGGCTCGTTCCTGCAGGCAACCGTTGCGGGCGAAGAGACGCTCGCCGCACTCGTCACTGAGCGCATCGGCAAGGCCAAGGAGGTGCTCGACCTCTTCTGCGGCGTCGGCCCATTTGCGCTCAGGCTCGCCGAGAAGGCGCGGGTCACCGCCTATGACAATGATGCCGGCGCGGTCGCCGCGCTGGCAAAGGCCGCACGCACGCCGGGGCTGAAGCCGATCAGGTGCGAGCCGCGCGACCTGTTTCGCCGTCCGCTGGTGCCGCCGGAGCTGCGCGACTTCGATGTCGTCGTGTTCGATCCACCGCGCCAGGGCGCCCAGGCGCAGGCGCTGAAGCTCGCGGCAAGCAAGGTGCCTGTGGTGATCGCAGTCTCCTGCAACGTCGCGACGTTCGCTCGCGACGCGCGGCTGCTCATCGATGGCGGTTACAAGATCGACGCGGTCGTTCCCGTCGACCAGTTTCGCCACACGCCGCATGTCGAGATCGTCGCACGGTTTACGCGCTAGGCGGCGATTTCGGATCGAGCCGGCACGGTCGAACCTTGATTCTGCTCAATCGCCCTGTGCTTCTCTGGCGCTAAAAAACGTCCTCTGGGTGGGAAGGCGGAGCGGACGCTTGTGGTTGATCGACGACAGTTCATCGGGGCCGCACTCGGGCTTTCTGCTGTCGCCGTCGGCGGCCTCCCCGCCGGTGCGGCAAGCTTGACCTACGACGAAGCCGTCAAGGCGTCACGCGCCCCGCTGGGGGCCGCGTCGCGAGACCGCGAGCTCGTGCGTTTTGCGACACTTGCAGCCAACAGCCACAACACGCAGCCCTGGATTTTTGCCGCCCACGGCAACGAGATCACGATTGCGCCCGACTTCAAGCGCCGCTGTCCGGCCGTCGACCCCGACGATCATCATCTCTTCATCAGTCTCGGATGCGCCGCCGAAAACCTCAGCCTGGCGGCATCCGCGCTGGGCTGGCGCGCCAACTCAGTGTTCGACGGCAACCAGATCGTGATCGCGCTCGAGGAAGCCCCGCCGGCAGAATCGGCGCTGACCGGTGCCATTCCGGTCAGGCAATGTACGCGTGCGGTGTTCGACGGCAGGCAGGCCGCACCTGACATCGTGCGTCAGCTCGAGACCGCCTGTCGCGAACCTGGTGTCGCCGCGATCCTGATGACCGAACGTATCGCAATCAAGAAGGTGACCGACTATGTGCTCGAAGGCAATTCGGCACAAATGCGCGACCAGGCCTTCATGCGCGAGCTCGTGAGCTGGATGCGCTTCAATGAGACCGATGCGCTCGCAACGATGGACGGACTGTTCTCGCGTGTCTCGGGAAATCCCTCCCTGCCCGCATGGATCGCCCGGCCGCTGCTGAGGTTCTTCTTCACTGAAGACGGGGAAAACAAAAAATACCGCGATGAACTCGACAGCTCCGCGGGCGTTGTCGTGCTCGCAGCCGATCGCAGCGACAAGACGCACTGGATCGCGGTCGGCCGCGCCTGCCAGCGCTTCGGTTTGCAGGCGACCGCGCTGGGACTCAAATATTCCTTCGTCAACCAACCCGTCGAGGTTGCAGCGCTGCGGCCGCAATTCGCGGCATCACTCGGACTGGGCGAACGGCGCCCCGACATCGTGATGCGCTTCGGAACCGGTCCGGATTTGCCGAGATCGCTGCGGCGTCCTCCGGAACAGGTGATGCAATTCTAGCGTCGCAGCTGGCCGAGCGCCGGCGACTCGCCCGGCAGCATGTCCGACTTGATATCGCTGTCCATGCGACCCGAATTTCGCTGGGTGAATCCGGCGCTGAACGACAGGCTGAGGTTGGAGGTCGGCTTGAATTCGACGCCTCCAAAGGCACCGTAACCAGGTCCGGCTGCGGAGGTGAGCGGCGCAACCGAGCTGCCGATGCCATTGCCGTATTTCAGGGTGTCGAAGCCGGCGAAGAATGTCACCGGCGAGCCGCCGGCGGTCTTCATGTTGTAGCCGAACTGCGTGCTATCGTAGGTGAGCGCGCTGAAATTGCTGGCGGGCCCACTCTGGGTGAAACCGCTCAGACCGAGATTGCCGCGCTGGCTTCCGACGAAAAAGCCGGGACGGAAATCGTAGCCATTGCTGTAGCTCTCGGTGCTGCCGCCATATCCGAAAGCCCCGCCCGGAATCCAATACTGCACGGGCGCGACCTGGGCATGAGCAGGTGCGCCGCTAAGGCAGAGCACTGCGAAGAGAGTTACGAGACAGCAGGAACGAGCAAGGCTGGGCATTCAGGTAACCGTCAGGATGGCGCGCAAATTATACGCCCGGCATCGTGCGAATACCAGCGACCGGATGCCGCCGATCAAATCATCAGGTTCCAGATCGGCTCTTCCTGACGCCTTGAACCTCCTTCGTGGCGAATTGACCCATTGAAAGGACGCGCAAGCTTGGGCCAAAAACGGCCTTGCGCGGTCCCATCACGCGCAATTGCGCAGACCTTTGAAAATGCCCGACATTGGATGGAGGCCGTCATGGAGGTCAATTCCGACAGGTTGAATGCCTTTATGGGCAAGATGGTCACCGAGTTCGGCGCGGCGATGAACGCCTCGCTGGTTCTGTTGGGCGACAAGCTTGGGCTGTACCGTACGCTCGCCGCCAAGGGGCCGATGAACTCGGCCGAGCTCGCGAGCGCCACCGGAACGACGGAACGCTATGTCCGCGAATGGCTGTCGAGCCAGGCAGCATCGGGCTACGTCGAGTATGATTCCGCATCGCGAAGGTTCTCGATGCTCCCAGAGCAGGCGATGGCGCTTGCCGACCAGGACAGTCCCGTCTTCCTCGGCGCGTTCGCCAATGTCATTGCCTCGACCTTCCTTGACGAGCCGAAGATTTCGGACGCATTCAAGTCCGGCAAGGGCGTCGGCTGGAACCGGCGCAGCGAATGCCTGTTCTGCGGCACGGCCCGCTTCTTCCGCACCGGCTACATGCATCACCTGGTGCAGGAATGGCTGCCCGCGCTCGACGGCGTCGTGGACAAGTTGAAGCGCGGCGCCAAGGTCGCCGATGTCGGCTGCGGGCATGGCGTCTCGACGCGGCTGATGGCGGAAGCCTTCCCGAACTCGCGCTTCTACGGCTTCGACTATCATGAGGGCTCGATCGAGGCGGCACGAAAGGCCGCAAGCGAGGCCAGACTTGGCGACCGCGTCAGCTTCGCGGTTCACTCGGCCAAGACCTATCCGGCCGAGGGCTACGATCTGGTCTGCTTCTTCGATTGCCTGCACGATATGGGTGATCCCGTCGGCGCCATCAGCCATGTGCGCGAGACCATGGCGAAGGACGGCACCTGCATGCTGGTCGAGCCATTCGCCGGCGACCGCCTCGAGGACAATCTCAACCCGGTCGGGCGCGTCTATTACGCAGCGTCGACCATGATCTGCACGCCGGCCTCGCTCGATCAGGAGGTGGGCCTCGCACTCGGCGCGCAAGCCGGCGAGGCAAGGCTGCGCAAGGTCGCCAGCGAAGGCGGCCTGTCACGCTTCCGCCGCGCCGCCGAAACGCCGTTCAACCTGATCCTGGAGGCGCGGATCTGATTATGCGGTCCGGTCAACCGAGGATGACGAATCCGCCGGCGGATATTTCGTCACCGGCACCATGAATGATTTCGTGCCGACCTGATAAATGATCTTGCCGTTCTGCCCGTCGTCCGTCGCGATCTGCGCCTGGCCGAACATGATGACGTTCTTGTAGACGATGCCGGTGCCCTGGCGGGTGATGCCGTCGGTGGTGACGCTGACCTGCGCCTCATTGCCGTTGACAGCGAGCACCTTGAAGCTCGCGCTCTTGCCGTTGTCGCTGGAATAGCCGCCCCAGCTTCCCATCAAGCGGCTGTCGGAGGCCGGCGGCGCCTGCTTCTCGAGATTTGCAGTCTGCCTGCCGCTGCCCCCAAACGAGAACAGGAGCACCATGTTCTTGCCGTCCTTGGTGCCGACCGTGACCCCGCCAAAGGTGATAAGCGTGCCCTTGACCTGTGCGAAGCCGCGCTCGGTGTGCCCGTTATGGGTATACTCGACCTGCGCCCGGGCGCCGCGAATGTTCACCACTTTGAAGTCAACCGGCTGGTTGTTGCCCACCCAATTGCCCTTCCAGTCGCCGATCAGGGCGCTCTGGTGGTACAGCCGCTCGTTGGCGGGCGAAATCTGGCTGGTGCTTGGCGCGATAGTGGGCATGAGTGCATGCGATGGACGAGTTCGACGAGCTTGCTGGCCTGCGAGCGGCGGCAGGCAGCATCAGCAACATTCAGAAACAGTTGGATTAGGGGCACGCAGGGGTTAATGGGCGGTTAATTTCAGCCGCTGGCTGCGGCGGCGGATGGCCTCGTCGACCACTTCAGCGGCCCCAGCGATCCGACCAGATCTTCTCGCCGATCAGGCAGCTCACGCGCGGCTCCTTGTCCTTGTCCGCAACGTGCATCACAGTAGGCGTGCGGCCAGCCACCTCCATCAGCAGCTTGGTACGGATCGCCTCCTTGAACTTCTCGCGATCCTTGATCGCGATCACGAAGGAGCCGGGACCGCCGATGACGCAATCCTCGTAATAGAAATCGAGATTGTCGATATCCATCGTCGAATAGGACGGCTCCTTCACCATGATCGGCAGGCCATTGATGACGATGCCTTTCTCCAGCGCGAGATCGCGCGCCACGGTGACCGGACCGCCATTGTTGTTGGGCCCGTCGCCGGAGATATCGATCACGCGGCGAATTCCGTGATAAGGATCCTCGTCGAACAGCGGCATCGCAAATCCGATCGCACCTGAAATCGAGGTGCGTGAGGCGCGCCGGATCGGCGTCTTCAGGATCTCGGCTGCGACCGCATCCGCCGTCTCCGGTCCGTCGATCAGGCGCCAGGGGATGATGATCTTCTGGTCGCTGGATGCGGCCCATTCGAAATAGGTCACCGCGATCCTACCGTTGGGGCCGGCCTTCAGCGCCTGCAAGAACTCCTTGGACTGGATCGCCTGCGCGTAGCCCTCGCGCTGGATCGCGAGCTCGTCCATGTCCATGGAGTAGGAGACATCGACCGCGAGGACCAGCTCGACATCGACCGACTGCGCATCGCCGTCGGCCGCCTGCCGCTGCTGTCGAGACGGTTCGAATTTTGGCGGTTCAAATTTTGGACCTGGTGCCGCGATGCCCGCGACGTCCCCTCCGGCAAGCACGCCGGCCAACAGCACAGCCCCGATCGAGAACAGCATGCGCATCGCAGTCTCCCGTCGTATGACGCGATGGTGACATGCAAACGCCTTGCCGCAAAGCGCGAAGATCGCTTGTGCTTCACATTCAGGTTAGAGATTGGCGCGTCAGGATTTTGCGTGCGCGCAAAGCTGCCGCGCCGCCGCCGCGCTCGCGCCTGACTGGGAGCGCATCGGTGCGATGTGGAGACCGCTCCTCGCCCACTTGCCGGGCGCAATTTCCATGCTAGGCTGACCACATGGATGGGGATGGAGTCCCCCGACAACCGCCCGGCGGTCGCAGGATCGTGGTGGGCTGATGACTCCTGCTCGAGGTGAGGCATTGATGAGCCTCTGCCTTTGGCGGGAGCGTTTCCAAACCCGCCGATGGCGGGTTTTTTGTTGCCTGAAACGAAGGTCAGGACGTGACGACGACAACGCCAAACGCTGCGCGCGCCAAGCTGCCCCGGGGTATCTGGGTGCTCGGCTTCGTCTCCATGCTGATGGACATCTCGTCCGAGATGATCCACGCGCTGCTGCCGGTCTATCTCGTCACCGTGCTCGGCGCGTCCACCCTCACGGTCGGCTTCATCGAGGGCATCGCCGAGGCAACCGCCGCGATCACGAAGATCTTCTCCGGCGCACTGTCCGACTGGCTCGGACGCCGCAAGCTGCTGGCCGCCCTCGGCTATGGGCTGGCTGCGCTGACGAAGCCATTGTTCCCGCTCGCGCCCAGCGTCGGCTGGCTGGTCGCGGCGCGCTTCATCGATCGCGTCGGCAAGGGCATTCGCGGCGCGCCGCGGGATGCGCTGATCGCCGACATCTCACCCGCCGGCCTGCGTGGCGCCAGCTTCGGCCTGCGGCAATCACTCGACACGGTCGGCGCCTTCGTGGGCCCGCTCGCCGCGATCGGCCTGATGTGGTGGACATCCGATCATTTTGCCGCCGTGTTCTGGGTGGCCGTGGTGCCGGCGTTCTTGTCCTTCGGACTGATCGCATTCGCAGTGAACGAACCCGCGCCGGACGCAAGCCGGGAGCCCGCGAAAAACCCGCTCAACACCGCCGCGATGCGGCAGCTCGGGCCGACCTACTGGCGTGTCGTTGCGGTCGGCGTCGTGTTCACGCTGGCGCGTTTCAGCGAGGCCTTCCTGATCCTGCGCGCCCAGAACATCGGCCTCCATGCGATGTGGGTGCCGGCGGTTCTGGTGCTGATGAACATCGTCTACGCGCTCTCGGCCTATCCGGCCGGCGTGCTGTCGGACCGGATCAACCGCACCGCCCTGCTCGCGCTCGGCCTCGTCGTTCTCGCAGGCGCCGACCTCGTCCTCGCGCTGGTTCCTGATCTCCCCGGCCTCGCGCTCGGCGTCGTGCTGTGGGGCCTGCATATGGGGCTGACGCAGGGCTTGCTCTCGGCGCTCGTCGCCGATACGGCACCGCCGGCGCTACGCGGCACTGCATTCGGCTATTTCAACCTGTTCACCGGCCTTGCGATGCTGGCCGCGAGCGTCATCGCCGGCGCGTTGTGGGATGCCTATGGCCCGGTCAGCACGTTCCTTGCCGGACTAGGCTTTGCACTGGCCGCGCTGGTGGGACTGCTTGCCATCGGCAAGGGTCTGGCAATGGAGAACAAGCAATGACGGGGGATCGTTCATCGTGCTGAGCGGATTGATCGCCATCGTGATCGGCAGCGTGCTGGGCGGCTGCGCCCGCTATTTCGTCTCCGGCGCCATCGCGCGGCGGCTGGGCGAGACCTTTCCCTGGGGCACCATGACCATCAACGTCACCGGGGCCTTCCTGATCGGCATCTTCGGCGCGCTGGCGACCCATCCCGGCTCGGTGTTCGCAACGCCCAATCCGTGGCTGTTCGCAGTGACCGGCTTCCTCGGCTGCTACACCACGGTGTCCTCGTTCAGCCTGCAAACGCTGACCCTGGCGCGCAACGGCGAGCCCACGCAAGCACTCGGCAATGTCGTACTCTCCGTCGGACTGTGCCTCGCCGCCGTGAGCTGTGGCTTCCTTCTTACGGACAGTTTTGGGAGCTAGCGGCAAATGAAGACGTCCGCTGCTGACCGCTGGCGTACCGCGATCCTCTATGCCTGGGTTTCCGCCGGCAGCATCGTCGGCGGCCTGACGCGTTATCTGGTCGGGCTCGCTCTCGACACCGGCCCCGGCTTTCCCTTCGCGACACTGTTCATCAACGCCACGGGCTCGCTGATCATCGGCTTCTACGCAACGCTGACCGGGCCCGACGGCCGCGTGCTGGCGCGACCGGAGCACCGGCAGTTCGTCATGACCGGCTTCTGCGGCGGCTACACCACCTTCTCGACCTTCAGCCTCGAGACCTTCCGACTGGTCCACGGCGGCATGAAATATACCGCCCTCGCCTATATCGCGGCCTCGGTCGTCTGCTGGCTGGTGTCGGTCTGGGCAGGGCATATGATGGCGGGCCGCTACAACCGCTTGACCAGGAGTTGACGATGCAAATCCCCAATCAGGCTGTTTCGCTGCGGATCTTCATCGGCGAGAGCGATCATTACGACGGCAAGCCGCTCTATGAAGCTATCGTGCTGGCAGCGCGCGAGCGGCATCTCGCCGGCGCCACCGTGCTGCGCGGTCCCATGGGCTTCGGCAAGTCGAGCCGGCTACACACCGCGAAGATCCTGCGGCTCTCGGAAGACCTGCCGCTGCTGATCGAAATCGTCGACAGCGAGGACAACGTCAACGCATTCCTGCCCATCCTGGATGACATGATGTCGAGCGGCCTGATCACCTTGGAGAAGGTACAGGTCCTCCAATATGGTACGAAGGCCGCGAGCTGATCGCTCCGGCTGGGAACCCGAGCCCGCCGTGTCCAGGAGACGGAATGAACGACACCGTCAGCAAGCCGAAAACCAGGACCAGGACCAAGGTCGAGCGGCCCAAGCTGCACAAGGTCATCCTGATCAACGATGACTACACGCCGCGGGAATTCGTCACGATGATCCTGAAGGCCGAATTCCGCATGACCGAGGATCAGGCCTACAAGGTCATGATCACCGCGCACAAGCTCGGCGCATGCGTCGTCGCCGTGTTCACCAAGGACGTCGCCGAGACCAAGGCCACCCGCGCCACCGACGCCGGCCGCGCCAAGGGTTATCCGCTGCTGTTCACGACCGAGCCGGAGGAATAAGGCGCTAGCCGCGGCGCACCCGTGGTGCCTTGCGCGGGCTGCTTGCGGGACGCTCCCGAACGTGAGTCCAGAATGCCTCTGCCGCCGGTGTCAGTCGCGACCTCGGGCGGAACACCCGGATCTCGATCGGTATCTCCCATTCCCGTCCGCCGGCTTTCACCAGCTCGCCCGATGACAGCTGATCGGCGATCAGGCTTTGCGGAAGCCAGGCCATGCCGCGGCCGGCCTGGACCATGGTGACGAGCAGCTTTGCCAGATGTGACGTGAACGCCGGCTTGAGCTCCGCCTTGAGAGGTGAAGTCGAGCGGACGGTCTCGAGGATCGTTCCCATGCCTGACTCGGAGCGGTAGCTCAGGAATTGCACCGGCGCGGCCGCCGTTCCCGGCAGCCTGAAGCGCGGGGCCTTGCCTGATCTGGAGACCGGCACGGATGCCGGGATCAGGCAATCATCGCCGACATGGGCCGAACGGAATTGCGACGTGGTCAGCTCAGTGACCACGGCCGGATGATGATGGCAAAGCAGGAAATGCACCTCGCCCGCCAGCAGCATGCGCTCGCATGCCTCCATGTGGTTGGCGACGAGCTGCACGTTCGGCACGAAGGACAGCGTCGTTTCGATTCCGCGCAGCCAGTCCGGGAAGAACGTCAGCGACAGCGCGTTGGTCGAGGCGAATTTCAGCGCGTCGGATGAGCCGCGCGCTAGCTCCTGGGCCTCGAGGCGGCCCGCAGACAGGCGGCGGATGATGTCCTCGGCGGTCAGGCGGAACGCATCGCCCGCTTCTGTGAGACTGACGGCATGCGTCGTGCGCTCGAACAGCGCAGCACCCGCCCACACTTCCAGCGCCTTGATCCTGCGGCTCAGCGCCGGTTGCGAGGAATTGCGCTGCTCGGCCGCGCGCGAAAAGCTGCGGGTCGACGCCACCGCGATAAAATCGTGCAGCCAGTTGATCTCCATGGTGTCCGCCCTGCTTATGCAAATCCTGCATAATCATATCATGAGGTGACATTGGATTTCCAGAAGGCCAGCCTGCACCCTCCCTGAAAGCCAGATTTACTTTCGGGAGGCGGAATGTCCGGGCGCACGCTCTACGACAGACTGATCGACGCGCATGTGGTCCGCAAGCTCGACGATGACGGGCTGGTGCTGCTCTATGTCGATCGCACCGTCCTCAACGAATATACCAGTCCGCAGGCCTTTGCCGGCCTGCGCGCCGCCGGGCGCAAGGTGTGGAATCCGTCGGCCGCGCTGATGGTGGTCGACCACGTCAACCCGACTGCGGCCCGCCGCACTCGCCGGATGCCGGATGCCGATGCGACGCGGCAGGTCGACTATTTCGCCGACAATGCGCGCGATTTCGGCATCGAATATTTCGACATTCTCGATCCGCGCCAGGGCATCGAGCACGTCGTCGCCCCCGAGCAGGGGCTGGTGATGCCGGGCATGGTGATCGCCGCCGGCGACAGCCACACGACTGCTTACGGTGCGTTCGGCGCGCTCGGCTATGGCATCGGCACCTCCGACATCGAGCATTATCTCGCGACCTCGACGGTGCGTTACCGCCGGCTGAAGACCATGCGCATCAACGTGACCGGGCGGCCGCCGCTCGGGGTGACGTCGAAGGACGTCGTGATGGAGATCATCCGGCGCATCGGCGCCGATGGTGCCACCGGCTTTGCGGTGGAGTTCGCCGGCCCTGCGGTGAGCGAGATGAGCGTCGAAGGCCGCATCGTGATGTCGATCATGATCGTCGAGGCCGGCGCGCGCGGCGTCGTCATCGCACCAGACCAGAAGGTGCTCGATTATCTCTGGGGACGCCCGCGCGCGCCAAAGGGTGAGATGTGGGAGCGCGCCGCCGACGCCTGGTTGCAGCTTTGTAGCGATTCCGACGCCCGCTTCGACCGGGAGATGACGATCGATGCCGGCGACGTCGCGCCTGTCGTGACCTGGGGCACGAGCCCCGACCAGGCGATCGCGGTGACCGATCGCGTGCCCCATCCCGACGGCAATGCCACTGCGGACCGCAAGACGGCGGCGACGCGCGCCCTCGCCTATATGGGCCTGACCGCGGGAACGCCCATCCAGTCGGTGCCGATCGATTTCGCCTTCATCGGCTCCTGCACCAATTCGCGCATCGAAGATCTGCGCGACGCGGCCCGCGTCTTCAGAGGCCGCCACGTCGCATCAGGCGTGCGCGCCATCGTCGTTCCCGGTTCGACCCAAGTCCGCGCGCAGGCCGAGGCGGAGGGGATCGCCAAAATCCTGATCGATGCGGGCGTCGAATGGCGGCAATCCGGCTGCTCGATGTGTCTTGCGATGAACGACGACATCCTCGCGCCGGGCCAGCGCTCGGCGTCCTCGACCAACCGCAATTTCGAGGGCCGTCAGGGGCCCGGTGCGCGCACGCATCTGATGAGCCCGGCGATGGTCGCGGCCGCCGCAGTCACCGGCCGCATTTCCGATGTGCGCGACCTGATCCGGGGAGATTTGCCATGACGCCATTCCATTCTGTCTCCGGCGCGGCAGCACCGATGACGACGCCGAACATCGACACCGACGTGATCATGCCGAAGATGTTCCTGAAGGGTGTCGATCGCAGCGGCCTCGGAGACGGCGCCTTCAATCTGCTCCGCTTCACCGAAGGAAAGCCCAATCCCGACTTCGTCCTGAACCAAGACGGCTATCGCGACGCCTGTTTTCTCATCGTCGGGCCGAATTTCGGCTGCGGCTCGAGCCGTGAGCATGCGGTCTGGGGGCTTCAGCAGCTCGGCATCCGCGCCCTGATCGGCACCAGCTTCGCCGGAATCTTTAGCGATAATTGCGCCAATAACGGCCTGCTGACGATCAGCCTCGATGCCGCCACGGTCGGCACCCTTGCCGACATCGTCGCGACCCCCGCGAGCAATCGTCTCACCATCGACCTCGAGCGGCAAACCATCCGCATCGACGGCGGCACCATTCCTTTCCTGATCGAACCGGCGCGGAAAGAGGCCTTCCTCACCGGGCGGGACGCGATCAGCTCGACGCTCGTCTTCGCCGACGACATCCGTGCCTTCGAGGCACGCCATCGAGCGGACAATCCCTGGTTCTGAGCACGCATACCCAAGCAAAAACGAAAACGACAAAGGGAGGCTTTCTTGACCGACACCACGATGAAGCTGGCGGAGACGACGCCACCATCTACACTTGCAGCGCTGAAAATCGGCCCGCTGCCGATCACCGTCTATGTTCCGGCCGCGCTCGTTTGCGCCGCCGCGGTCTATTCCGGCAAGCTGCCGAATGACGTGATCGGCGGCCTGTCGGTGCTGATGCTGCTCGGCTTCCTGCTCGGCAAGCTCGGCCAGACCATTCCGGTGTTGAAGCGGATCGGCGGCACGGCGATCATGTGCCTGTTCGTGCCATCAGCGCTGGTCGCCTACGGCCTGATGCCCGAGACGGCGCTGAAGGCGATCACGACGACCTTCCGCACCGCCAATTTCCAGTATTTCTTCATCGCTTGTCTCGTCGCGGGTTCGATTCTCGGTATGCCGCACCGCGTCCTGGTGCAGGGCTTCGTCCGAATGTTCGTGCCGCTGCTGGTCGGCACGCTCTGCGCTATCACTGTCGGCATCACGGTCGGGCTGCTGTTCGGTCACAGCCCGAAGGAGACGTTCTTCTTCGTGATCATCCCGATCGTCGGCGGCGGTCTCGCCGAAGGCGTCCTGCCGCTGTCGATCGCGTACGCGGAGATGCTGCATCGGCCGCAAGGAGAACTCGTGGCGCAGATGGTCCCTGCTGCCCTGCTCGGCAACGTCGTCGCCATCGTCGCGGCAGGCCTGCTTGCGCGCCTCGCCGAGAAGCGGCGCGACCTCAACGGCCAGGGCATGCTGGTGAAGACAGGCGATGACGACATTCTGGGTCCCGTGCGATCCGACCACCCGATCGATCTCGGCCTGTTAGGTGCCGGCATCGTGCTGTCCTGCGTGCTGTTCGTGCTCGGCATGGTGCTCGCGCCCACTACCGGCATTCCCGGCCCGATCCTGATGATCATCGCCGCGGTCGTGCTCAAGCTGACAAAATTGTTGCCGGCCGAGATGGAGCTCGGCGCCTACCAGATCAACAAGTTCATGTCGACCAACCTCACCTTCGCGATCCTCGTCGCGATGGGAACGTTGCTCGTCTCATGGCAGCAGCTCGTGGCGTCGTTCAATCCGGGTTATATCGCGATCTGCACCACGACGGTGCTGGCGATGGTCGCCTCCGGCTTCTTCGTCGGAAAGTGGCTGAACATGTATCCGGTCGAGGCCGCGATCGTCACTGCCTGTCATTCCGGGCTCGGCGGCACCGGCGACGTCGCCATCCTCGGCGCCGCCGACCGTATGGGACTGATGGCCTTCGCCCAGATCGCAACCCGCGTCGGCGGCGCCATCATGATCGTGATCGCAACGCTGGCGATGAAGGTCGCGTACTAAGTGTGCTATCGCCGCGGTAGGTGATCGGAGAAAAATCATCGGTCGCCGCTATCACGCCATCACCACCGGCGTTTCCTCCGCGAGCCCGTACACGCGCTGCGCCTTGGAAAATCCCGCGATCGGAAAATCGCCGAGATCGCGCCAATCTTGCTGGCAAGCCTTGGCGAAGACCTCCGAGGCGACGACGGTCCGTCCCAGACGACCTGCGATCTTCTCCATGCGCGCCGCGAGATTCACGGCGGGGCCGATGCAGGTGAAGTCGAGCCTGTTGCCGCCGCCGATATTGCCGTAGAGGATGTTGCCGACATGCAGGGCGACGCCGAAACGAAAACGTTCGACGACATCGCCGACCGGATGCGCCAGCGCATCCACGCTGGCACGGGCTTCGCGCGCCGCTTCCAGCGTACGCGCACAGACATGGGCGGCATCGCCGACATATTCGTCGATCGGAAACACCGCGAGCAGGCCGTCGCCCATGAATTTCAGCACCTCGCCGCCGTGGCTCCGGATCGCGGCCACCTGGCAGTCGAAATAGCGGTTGAGGATCTCGACCACCGTCTCGGCCGGCAGCCGGTCCGAGAGCGCGGTGAAGCCGCGCAGGTCCGAGAGCCAGATCGCGGCCTGCATGGTGTCATTGTGGCCGCGGCGGATCTGGCCGGCGAGGATGCGCTCGCCGGCGCGATTTCCCACATAGGTGTCGAGCAACGTCGCGGCGGTGCGACGCAGGGTGACGATCTCGCTGACGCGCGCGAGCGGCGCGATGATGGAGCGGATGGTCGCGATGTCGTCATCGCTGAAGCCGCCGGGATGCCGCGTGGTCCAGCTGATGGCATGGATCGAGCCGTCGAGAAACCGCATCGGCGTCGCGATGTAGTCGCTGACGCCCTCGGCGCGCATGTCCTCCAGGAACGGAAACCGCTTGGTATCGACGTCGTTGATACGACCTCTGACTTCCCGTCCCTCCTCGAACACGATCCGAAGCGGGCTCCGCGCAAATTCGGGCGTATCGAGAATCTCGAAATCGACGGTGCCGATCTCGAGCTCCTCGCCCTGCCGCCAGATGAAATTGCGGCCGAAGATCTCGGGATGCAGCGTGCGGATGAAGACGCCGAACCGCCATAGCGGCAGGCCGGCTGCAACCAGCTGCTCGCAGGCGTCCGAGATCATCTCGGCCGGTCCGCGTGACGACCGGGCACCGTCGATCAGCCAATTGATGATGTGCTGGAGCTCGGAGCTTTCCATGGCCGCATTTGCCGACGAAGTTGTGGAATCGTCAAGCCGCGCGGTGGGCTAGTACCGCGGCATGAAAGCTTCACGCGAGAGCGCTAGCGCCCCACCTGTCCGCGATCGCGCAAAAAGTGGTCGGCCAGCACGCAGGCCATCATGGCTTCGCCGACGGGGACGGCGCGGATGCCGACGCAGGGGTCGTGACGGCCTTTTGTCATGATCTCGGTGTCGGCGCCCTGTCGATCGACGGTGAGGCGCGGCTGCAGGATCGACGAGGTCGGCTTCACCGCGAAACGCACCACCACCGGCTGTCCGGTGGAGATACCACCCAGAATGCCGCCGGCATGGTTGGACAAAAAGCGCGTGCCGTCATTGCCGGTGCGCATCTCGTCGGCGTTCTCCTCGCCGGTCAGCTCGGCCGCACCGAAGCCGGCGCCGATCTCGACGCCCTTCACGGCGTTGATGGTCATCATCGCGCCGGCGAGTTCGGAATCGAGCTTGGCGTAGATCGGCGCACCAAGGCCGGCCGGCACGCCCTCGGCGACGATCTCGAGCACCGCGCCGATCGAGGAGCCGCTCTTGCGGATGCCGTCGAGATAGGTCTCGAAGAACGCCGCCTTGTCCTTATCAGGGCAGAAGAACGGGTTCTTCGCGATCTCGTCCCAGTCCCACTTTGCGCGGTCGATCTTGTGCGGCCCCATCTGCACCAGGGCGCCGCGCACCTTCACGTCAGGCAGCACTTTTCGCGCGATCGCACCGGCGGCGACGCGCATCGCGGTCTCGCGCGCCGAGGAGCGGCCGCCGCCGCGATAGTCGCGCAGGCCGTACTTCGCCTCATAGGTGAAGTCGGCATGACCGGGGCGAAACTTGTCCTTGATCTCCGAATAGTCCTTGGAGCGCTGGTCGGTGTTCTCGATCAGGAGCCCGATCGGCGTGCCCGTGGTCACCTGCACACCGGTTTCGGGATGCGCCATCACGCCCGACAGGATCTTCACCTGGTCGGGCTCCTGGCGCTGGGTCGTGAAGCGCGACTGGCCCGGCTTGCGGCGATCGAGATCCTGCTGGATGTCGGCCTCGGTGAGCGGGATCATCGGCGGGCAGCCGTCAACCACGCAGCCGATCGCCACCCCATGGCTCTCGCCAAAGGTGGTGACGCGGAACATGTGGCCGAAGGTGTTGAAGGACATACCGAGCTGCCGCTTAGCGTTGATGTTTTGCATAAACGTTGTTTGTCAACGTCGTAGCGCCGAGGAGGATTGGGTTCAACCCTAGTTCCGTCATTCCGGGGCGATGCAAAGCATCGAACCCGGAATCTCGAGATTCCGGGTTCGCCCTTCGGGCGCCCCGGAATGACAGTGGGTTGGCTTAACTATACTTGTCCAGCCGGCCGTCGCGGAACACGTAGACGGCGCCCTGCTCGATATAGAGCTCGGCGGCGCTGGCCGGCGTCTCCAGGCCGAGCGAGACCATCAGGGCCCGGCAGGTGCCGCCATGGGCGACCGCCACGGTATCGGCCTTGAGCTCGTCGTACCAGGCGCGCACGCGGACCTGCACGTCGGCGTAGGTCTCCGCACCCGCGGGCCCGACGGTCCATTTGTCGGCAAGGCGCCTCGCATAGATCTCGGGATCTCTCGCCTCGCTTTCGGCCAGCGTCAGCCCTTCCCAGACGCCGTAGCCGATCTCGCGCAGGCGATCGTCGAGCGCGTAGTCAGCGACCGGCAATTCGAGCTTGCCGCGCGCGAGTTCCATGGTCTGGCGCGCTCGGCCGAGCGGGCTCGACACATAGGGCAGTGCGGCCTTGTCGCGGCCGTCGCGCCTGAGGAGATCGGCCAGGATGAGGCCTGCCTGCACGGCCTGGTCGCGGCCGCGCGCATTCAGCGGAATGTCCCGGGTGCCCTGAAGCCTGCCGAGCGCGTTCCACTCGGTCTCGCCGTGGCGAAGATAATAGATCGTGGGCACGGGCATTGCTGACGGTGGTCAGTCCTTCGACGTATCCGAGGCTTCAGGCCGCACCATGCCCAGCACGTTGTAGCCGGAATCGACATGATGGACCTCGCCGGTGACGCCGCGCGACATGTCGGAGAGGAAATACACCGCGCTGTCGCCGACCTCCTCGATCGTCACGTTGCGCCGCAGCGGCGCGTTGAGTTCGTTATACTTCAGAAGAAGGCGTGAATCGGCGATGCCGGCGAAGGCCAGGGTCTTGATCGGACCGGCCGAGATCGCGTTGACGCGGATCGCCTTCACACCGAGATCGGCGGCGAGATAGCGCACGCTGGCCTCGAGCGCAGCTTTGGCAACGCCCATCACGTTGTAGTTCGGCATCCACTTCTCCGAGCCGTAATAGCTGAGCGTGATGATCGAACCGCCGTCGGTCATCAGCTTCTCGGCGCGCTGCGCGATGGCGGTCAGCGAGTAGCAGGAGATCAGCATCGACTTGGAGAAATTGTCCGCGGAGGTGTCGACGTAGCGGCCCTCGAGCTCGTCCTTGTCGGCAAACGCGATCGCGTGCACGACGAAATCGATCTTGCCCCACTTCTCCTTCAGCACGTCGAACACCGCGTCGATGGTCGCAGCATCGGTGACGTCGCAATGGCCGAGCATCAGCGCGCCGAGCTCGGCGGCGAGCGGCTCGACGCGCTTTTTCAACGCATCGCCCTGGTAGGTGAGCGCGATCTCGGCGCCGGCCGCCTGACATGCCTTGGCGATGCCCCAGGCGATCGAGCGGTTGTTGGCAACGCCGAGGATGACCCCGCGCTTACCCTGCATCAGACCTGAATTCTGCGCCATTGCTCGCGTCCTGTAGCTCTCGTTAAGGTTTGGAGGTACACCAGCCCTCCGGCGCGGTACAGTCCTAATCCGCGGCGTTAACGCTGTTTCCAGCGCCGGAATAGCCGTTCCATTCGGGTGTTATGATCGCTATAGGCGCTCGCGCCTGATGTGAAGGACGTCCAGACGGCCATGAGTGCGTTTCGCCAGAGCGTGGAAGCCATGATCCCGGCGTTGCGCCGCTACGCCCGCGCGCTGACGCGCGATGCGGATGCGGCCGACGATCTGGTGCAGGACACGCTGGTGCGTGCGTTGCGTTCGGAGCGATTGTTTCTCGGAGGCGACGTCAGGAGCTGGCTCTACACGATCCTGACCAACCTCAACAAGAACCGGCGGCGCTCGCTGGCAAGGCGGCCGCAATTCATGCAGCTGACGGAGAACAACCCGGATGCCAGCGGAACGGAGGCGGAAGGGCGCGACATCGAGCGCGCGCTCTCGACGCTGGTCGAGGAGCAACGCTCGGTGCTGCTGCTGGTGATGCTGGAGGGCATGAGCTACCGCGAGGTCGCCGACATCCAGGGCGTGCCGATCGGCACCGTCATGTCCCGCCTGGCGCGCGCCCGCGCCCACGTGAAGGCCTCGCTGGAGGGTGAGCGCCCGGCGCTCAGACGGGTGAAATGATGGCAGGATTGATGCATCGCAAAGGCCGGGTCCCCTGCACGGAGAGAGCAGCAGCGCAATTGGACCGCGTCAGATATTTTGGGCCGCAGAGCCAGAGACGACCGATATGAACGACCGCAATATTCCCGTGACCGAAGACGAGCTGCACGCCTTTGTCGATGGCGAATTGCCGCCCGAGCGCCGCGCCGACGTCGAGGCCTGGCTGACCGCCCATCCTGAGGATGCCGAGCGCGTGCAGTCCTGGCGCGCGATGGCCGAAATGCTGCACGCCCGCTACGACGCGGTCGCCCAGGAGCCGGTGCCGGCCCGGCTGGAGCTGGAGCGGCTGGAGCGCCGTCCGCGGCAATGGCTCTATGGCGCGATTGCGGCCACGCTGGTTGCCTTCGTCGCCGGCGGCACGGCCGGCTGGATCGCCCATGGTGCCGCCAACGCGCCTTCCACCTTCCAGGCGTTTACGGCGGACGCGCTCGATGCCCACCGCCTCTATGTCGTCGAGGTCCGCCACCCCGTCGAGGTCGGCGGCAACGAGCGCGATCACCTCCAGGCCTGGCTGACCCGGCGCTGCGGCTGGACCGTGTTCGCGCCCAATCTCGAGGCGAGCGGGCTCAAGCTCGTCGGCGGCCGGCTGCTGCCGGGGCCGAACGGGCCGGCATCGTTCCTGATGTATGAGGGCGCCTCGGGCGAGCGCTATACGATCTACACCGCCAAGACGGAGACCGGCGCGACCCAGATGCGCTACGCCAGGACGGACAAGGACGGGGCGCTGTTCTGGGCCGAGCGCGGCGTCGGTTACGTCGTCAGCGGCGGCGCCGACCGCGATCGGCTGACCAGGGTGGCCCAGGCCGTGTACGACCAGGCCGAGAAAAGCGGCGGCTGAACAACCGCGCAAACGCCGTGCCTCGATTCCGTCATTGAAAATTTGGAATCAAGACATGGGCGCGTCTCATTATCGCACCGGGTGTTCACGCGATTATGAGTGGCGTTCGATCCGCCGATCGACGCGGGCGGCCTCGATTGGGGTTTTTGGTACCGCGCTGGTCCCCCTCTCGAGGCCGCACCTTTTTATCGGCTGCCCCGCCGGACAGCCGACACGTCGAGCATCGAAGCGCTACCACGCTTCGCGTGTATGACGAGCATCATCCGTCCGGAGATGCGCTAAGCCTTTAGGAGAACCCCTTCAGGCTGGATCTCGCCCTAAAGCGCGACATGCCACGCTTTAGCTTATTGTTGGCCATGACCTTTCCAGAAAACCGCTGCGCACTTTTCCGGATCATGCGTTAGCCAAGCCCGCTACGCGGATTGTAGGGGTGCTGGTCCCGCCACTTCTGCATCAATGCTTCAAGCTCGGCGTCGTTCCCGTCCGGTAGCATAATCCTGATGGTGACGAAGAGATCCCCGGTGCCGCCGGATTTCGGCAAGCCCTTGCCCTTGAGGCGGAACGTTCGCCCGCTGGACGTGTTCTTCGGGACCGACAGCTCCACGGCATTGCCGAGCGTCGGCACGCGAATCTTGCCACCGAGCACCGCCTCGTAAAGCGTGATCGGGAGATCGATCCGAAGGTCCGCGCCATCGATCTTGAAGAACGGATGGGGCGCGATGCTGATGGTGATCAGGAGGTCGCCGGGCGGATGGCCCTGCGCGGTTTCGCCCTGTCCGCGCAGACGGATCTGCTGACCTTCAATGACGCCCGCGGGAATCTTGACGTTGAGTTCCTTGCCGTTCGGCAACCGGACGCGCTTCTCGGCGCCCTTGATGGACTCTTCCAGCGAGACGGACATGGCGACATTGACGTCGAGATCGAGCCCGATCCCGCCGGTGTCAAATTCAAACTGGGGACCGCCGCCGGCTCCGGGCCGCGCACCGCGCATCCCACCGCCGAACATGCTGTTGAGAATATCCTCGAAGGCGCCCGCCCCCTGGCCGGGGCCAGCGCCGCCGCCACGGAACGAGTACTCGAAGCCGCCGGGACCTGCGCCCGCGCGACCGCGCGGCCCGCCGCCACCCGGAAAGCCCTGGAAGCGCGGCTTGCCCTCGGCGTCGATCTCGCCGCGATCGAACTGCTTGCGCTTGTCCTCGTCGCCGATGATCTCGTTGGCCGAATTGATCTCGGAGAAGCGCTCCGCGGCCTTGGGATCATCCTTGTTGCTGTCAGGATGATGCTTCTTGGCCAGCTTGCGATAGGCGCTCTTGATCGCGGCAGCGTTCGCGCTCCGCGGCACCCCCAAGACCTCATAGGGGTCGCGCATCCGTCACGTCTCCTTCAAGAAATCCAATTGTTCAAAGGGCTCCCCGCCCTACCCGCCGGCTCATGTGGGGGTGGAGTGGTATTTTTGCAACTAGGCACGCGCTCCGAATCCTAGCTCCGCCACGGCTTTAGCGTATGAATCTCCCAACGGCCACGGCTGCTTTGGCAGCCGGCACCCTGGAGCCAGCTTTCGGTGGTGCCGTTGACGTAGCTTGCCAGGAAGTCGCGGCACTTGCGGCCATCCTCGGCGGCGTAGGATTGCGCGATCGGCGTCACCGAGCCGCGCGCGCCGGTTTCCGGATTCTCCCAGTGCTGGCTGGCATCCTTGTCGCCCATGCTCAGCACGTCGGAGGCGGCGTTACGGGCAAAGGCGAGATCGGTCTCGGTCGGTGCGGCGTCCTTCGCCGGCCGCGCGATCGAACCCGTGAGGTCGCTGTCTTCACTCTTGGCGTAGGCGTTGGTGTCAGTGCGGGACAGGCTGCAGCCACCGGCGCCGAGTCCGATTAGAATCATCGTCATGACGAGGCTTGATGGCCGCATCGCCGATAGGCCAACGCGTCCCCATGCCCTATATAGGGCGAGAGCAGACAACAGCGCGCTTTGGGCCGCGGGACGCAATTCGGACTCCAGACATGACCGACACGACCTCGATAAAACACCAGACACCCTTAACATCCGGTGATTTTACCGCCGCCGATGAGCCGTTCGCGCTGTTCGAGGCCTGGTTGAACGAGGCGATCAAGAGCGAGCCGAACGATCCGAACGCCATGGCGCTCGCAACCGTCGATCCGGACGGCCTGCCCGATGTGCGCATGGTGCTGATGAAAGGCTTCGATACCGAGGGTTTTGTCTTCTACAGCCACATCGCAAGCCAAAAGGGCCGCGAACTCGCCGCAAATCCTAAGGCAGCGTTACTATTTCACTGGAAGTCGCTTCGCCGTCAGGTGCGCATCCGCGGCAACGTGACGCCGGTGACCGATGCCGAGGCCGACGCCTATTTCGCGACACGCCCGAAGCAGGCGCAGATCGGCGCCTGGGCCAGCAAGCAGTCGCAGGAGCTGGAGAGCCGCTTCGCCTTCGAGCAGGCCATCGCGAAAGTCGCGGCCAGGCACGTCATCGGCGATGTGCCGCGGCCGCCGGGCTGGAGCGGCTGGCGCATCACACCCTCGCGGATCGAGTTCTGGCACGACCGCCCGTTCCGCCTGCACGATCGCATCGAATTTCGTCGTGACGCGGCCGGCCAGCCGTGGTCCAAGACGCGCATGTATCCCTGAAGCTTTTGGGCCGACCTGAAAGATGTCCATGCCGCATTCGTCCAATGCGCCGCGCCGCACGCTGCTCCTGACCGGAGCAAGCCGCGGCATCGGCCACGCCACCGTGATCCGCTTCTCGTCGGCGGGCTGGCGTGTCATCACCTGCTCGCGGCATGCCTTCCCGGAGGACTGCCCGTGGGACGCAGGCCCCGAGGACCACATCCAGGTCGACCTCGGCAATCCCCAGGACACCGCGCGCGCGATCTCCGACATTCGCAACCGGCTCGAAGGCGGCCTGCTGCATGCGCTGGTCAACAACGCCGCGATCTCGCCGAAGGGTCCGGGCGGCTCGCGGCTCGGCTCTGTTGACACCGACCTCGACACCTGGACGCACGTCTTTCACGTCAACTTCTTCGCGCCGATCATGATCGCGCGCGGCTTGATCGAGGAATTGAAGGCGGCCAAGGGCTCGGTCGTGAACGTGACCTCGATCGCGGGCTCGCGCGTGCATCCCTTTGCGGGCGCGGCCTACGCCACTTCGAAAGCTGCGCTTGCATCCCTGACGCGCGAGATGGCCTCCGACTTCGGCCGCGTCGGCGTCCGCGTCAACGCGATCGCACCTGGTGAGATCGACACCTCGATCCTGTCGCCGGGCACCGAGAAGATCGTCGAGCAGCAGATTCCGATGCACCGCCTGGGCACGCCGGACGAAGTCGCCAAGATCATCTACGTGCTGTGCACGGACACCAGTTCCTACGTGAACGGCGCCGAGATCCACATCAACGGCGGCCAGCACGTCTAGGCCAGGTGATGCATGGGCCGGTTTGCAAGCACGGCGTCAATGTACGAGCACCTGCGGCCACCTTACCCGCGCGAATTTTTTCGCACCGTCGCACACAAGCTCAGCCCCACCAGAGAGAGCAGCCTGATCGATCTTGGCACCGGACCCGGCCTGCTGGCGTTGGGCTTCGGTCCTTATGTCGGCCGCGTCGTCGCTGTTGATCCGGAGCCTGCGATGCTCGACGCTGCCCGACTTGCCACCGCGCGCGCAGGGCGGCATGTCACGCTGATCGAAGGCAAGGCGGAGACGCTTCCCCTCGATATCGGCAGTTTCGACATCGTCACGATCGGACGAGCGCTGCATTGGATGGATCGTGATGCAGTGCTCGCACGGCTCGAGGAGCTGGTCGCCTGCGACGGCGCGATCCTGATCTGCGCTTCGTTCTCCGCCACCGACGGCCGTAACCCGTGGCTTGATGGCTACAACGAGATTCGCCGCCGCTGGTCACCGGCCAAACTCTGGGAGGAAGCCGGCAAAGGAACGCGTACCCATCGCGACCTTCCCGCGTTCTTTCGCGGCAGCTCGTTCCACCCCACCGAACTCGTCACAGTCGAGACCAACCATCTGGTCGGCCTGTGGGAGTTGGCGGAACGCACACTCACCTATTCATCGTCCTCGCGCGAGGCGTTGGGCGAGAATGTCGAGGCTATGCTGCGCGATGTCGAGAACCATCTCGTCTCGTTCCACCACGACTACGCGATCGCCGAGACCATCGTCTCGACGGCTGAGATCGTGAAGCGCTAGGGGATTTGCCGCGGAAGGCGGGAAGCAAGGCGATCCAGACAACGCCGCCGCAGGACTGGATCGCCCGCCCTTCCTTCCGCTCCTCAGTCCAGGCGAATGCGACGCGACCGTTCGCGCAGCCTCAACGTTGCAGCATTTGGTGCGGTTGCACTGAATGCAGTCGAGCAATCGTCGTCGTTCTCGCCATCGAGCAGCGGAGCACCACAGTGCCGGCACATGCGCGCCGACAACGACGGCGCCTTGCCGCTCGCCACCACCTGACGATAGGTCGTCAGATCGATGACGTTGCGGGGCGTCGTTATGTGTTTCTCAACCATGGTTTTTCCTCGCGGCTAACCCGCTGCTTATCGCAGACAAGTTTCGCACAAACGTTCAGCCCACTGCTCAAATTTTACCGGAGGAATTGGGGCGCGGCACACACATCACGGCGCGGCCGCAATGGCGCTCTATTCTGCGACACCATCAGCCATGTCTCGGCGACCGGCGTAAGGTCTCGGTCACTATTTCGAAAAGCGCGTGCCGGATCAGAGCCATTTCTTCAACTTGAAGAGCCAGTAAGGAACGATCGCGGCGATCACCATCAACACGATGGCAAAGGGATAGCCGTGCTCCCATTCGAGCTCCGGCATTGCCTTGAAGTTCATGCCGTAGATCGAGGCGATCAGCGTCGGCGGCATCAGGACAACGGCCATGACCGAAAACAGCTTGATGATGTTGTTCTGCTCGAGGTTGACGACGCCGAGCATGGCGTCGAGCACGAAGGTGATCTTGCTGGAAAGATAGGAGGCGTGGTCGGTCAGTGAGGCGACGTCGCGCTGCATGGTCTTGAGCTGCTCGCGCATGTCCTTCGACCATTTTACGCCCTCCACCACCGCCGAAAGGAAGGTGACGACGCGGCCGATCGACACCAGGCTCTCGCGAACCTTGGAGGTCAGATCGCCCTTGCGGCCGATCGAGATCAGGATCTGCGAGTATTGCTTGGCGTGGCCGTGG
Source organism: Bradyrhizobium sp. BR13661 (assembly GCF_029892425.1). Classification (GTDB taxonomy): domain Bacteria; phylum Pseudomonadota; class Alphaproteobacteria; order Rhizobiales; family Xanthobacteraceae; genus Bradyrhizobium. Next base: position 71,309 of record NZ_JARXWB010000010.1, read on the forward strand.
CGCTCGCTCTCGGGCTCGAAGATGTCGTGGCTGACCTGGTCGATCTCCATGCCGCAGCGTTCCAGAATGTCGGCGCAGCGGTCGATCACGGCGTCCAGGAGCTCCATCAGCACCATCTCGCCTGTGATCGCGGGGGTGCAGGACCGGGCGAGCTTGGCCTCAACCAGGGCGAACGGCTTGGGCTGGTCATAGCGGACCGTGACCAGGCGATGGTCGCCGAGGATGAAGGTCACCGCCGTGGTCCGGGGCATGTCGGTATCGGAGTGGCACATCAGCGTCGCGGTCATGTAGCGCGCACTGTTCTCGATATAGAGGCGGCTGGAGATCTCGATCTCCTGCATATCCTCCCGGGTCGGGATCGCGATCCCCAGGAGGCGCTCCACCGCCTTGTCCTCGGCCGCGGTCGGGTTGACCAGGTCGATCCACGGCGAATTCTCCGGCAGAGCCCCAAGGTCCTCGACGACGGCCTTCTTCAGAGAGGAGTCGGTGGGAACGAACACAGAAAACATGAACAACTCCAAGAGAGACTGAAGAGAGGCCTGCGACAGAATGACTGGCCCTTAGCGCGATTCTGACAAGTTCATGATGACAACCACATTAACGGAGCGTTTGCATTTGTGGCGGGGACGTGGCCCAACTGTGGCAAAGAATCGACAGTCGGGCTTTTCGCGCCAAAACCCTGCCCTAACCGCGCAAAACTTGCGGCAAAAAAGCCACAGGTTGGATCTCGCAGAGCGGGATAAGCTCCTAAAAGCTGGAATTGTGGCAGATTTCAACGATAATGAAATCAACGGAGTCGAAGGCCTTGGGTGCTACACTTAAGGACCTGCGCGGTGTTGTTTTGATTGGAACCAAACCATGTCGTCGCTGAAAGTTATGTTGGGCGTGTTGGCTGCTGGCTTCATGCTGTCTGGCTGCATGCAGGGCGCGCATTACGAAGCCACCAACACCCAGAATTTCAAGCCCAAGGACAAGGAACTCCTTGCCAAGATCCGGTACGAGAATACGCCGGTGGCAGAGCCGTTCCGTCGCGCCATCGTCGACTATCACCGCAAGGAATCGCCGGGCTCGATCGTGGTCGATTCCGACAACCACTACCTCTACTACGTGATGGATGGCGGCAAGGCGATCCGCTACGGCATCACCGTCGGCGAAGAGGCCATGGCTTGGTCCGGCATCGCCAAGGTCGGCAGCATGACCGAGTGGCCGGCCTGGCACCCGACCCCGGGCGAGATTTCGCGCCTGGGCGTGCCGACCTTTGTCGCCCCGGGTCCGGACAATCCGATGGGCTCGCGCGCGATGTACCTGTATTCGGGCGGCAAGGACACGCTGTTCCGCATTCACGGCACCAACCAACCGGAATATATCGGCGCCTCGATCTCGTCGGGCTGCATCCGCCTGACCAACGAGGACGCAATCGACCTGTACAGCCGTGTCAAGATCGGCACCATCGTCGTGGTGCTCGAGCCGAAGCACGGCGACTCGCCCTACAATTCGCGCCTTGCGCTCCAGGGGGGCGGTGGCAACACCAGTTCTTACTAAGCGGAACTTGCATCAAGCTTTTGAAAAGCGCCGGTTTCACCGGCGCTTTTTTGTTGCGGGCGAGGCACCGGCGGCCGTGCAGATCGGTGGGCTTGGCTCCGTGCCTATCTCGCCGCCGATCCATCGGGTTTGCCCAGGTCGCGGCCGGAGACGAACAGAATGTCGAGATCGCTGATCGGCGTGTAATCGTTGGCAACCGCGTTGAAGCCATAGGGCGCGCGTTGCAAGTGCAGGCCCGGGACCGGACAGGTCGACACCAACTCGGCGCCGCCCTTATCGATCTGCAACTCGAAGCGTCCGATCGGGCCACGCCAGTTCGCGCCGGTCTTCAGCACGTACTGGACGTTCTCGTACCAGGTGGTGAAATCACCCGAGAGAACTCCACCTTTCGTCATAGCGGCCTGATACTGGCGGTCGAGCAGTCTGCCTTCAGCAACGTTGTAGCCTTGGTCGAAGCACCATTGCCCGCCTAGTTTCTGATCGGTTCTCGCTAACCTGTTGTTCCCATCGTTTGGACCTGCCGTGACGTAGAAATTGCCGTAAATAGGACGATACCGGTGGCGTACCGAAATCTGCTTCCCAGCTGGAAATGTCTGCGGCCAGTGAAAATTGACCCTCACGGACCAGTCGGCGACAGGATCGGCTGTCCCGGATTTCGAATCGATAGCGCCGCCAATGATGGCCCCTAATCGTCGAAGCGCATCCACCTTGTCCGTCCGGCTGAAGTCTGGATTGAAAGGATCGACCCCGAGACGCTTGAGTTCGGCGGTGATCTCGGTTTTGCCGAATGCCCTGATTTCGATGTCAGGCTTGACCTCGTGGCCGTCGACCCAGACCTGAAACCCGATGAAATTCGGATCCTTGCCGAACGGGATGTTGAGCGGGCTAAAATACCAGACGGTTTGGCTGAGTTCCGGAAGGGGAAATGCGATCAGCGTCGTTACATCCGTCTTGCCCGTGTTTTCGAAGACATAGTCGACTTCAACCAACCGGGGCGAGATGCGCAGGACCTCGGACACCATCCGGACGTGGTCATTCCTGACTAACTCCAACCCGCCTGCAGCCATTGAGGCCGAAGAATCATTGGCCCGGGCAAGCCTAGCGCCCACCACGGCCAAGGTCGGAATCAAGAGCAAGAGGACAATTGTGGATCGGAGTATGGCAATCATTAGAGGTCCCGGCTGAGCAACCGCACCGGAAAATGGCGGGCTATTTAGCTCTGAACCGGGGCTGTTTCATTTTTTTGACAGGTGCGGCAGCAGGAGGCAGAACTAGATTCGCCCTCTCCGCCGCCTCGTCCTCGGCCCCATCCTTGCCCCCCTCAGACTTGGCCGCGACCTCGCGCGGCGGCGCCTCCTCGGGGCGTTCCGCCGGCAACAGGGGCGCGACTTGGGGCAAGGGGTCCCAGACGTTCCATTGGCAGATCCGGTAGTCGTTGCGCCGCTGCGCGAGATCGAGGTGGATGTGGTCCTCGTGATACCAGTCCGAGCCCGGGCCGAGCACGGTGGAGAATCGCGAACAGACCGATTGCAGCACGCGCTCGCGCACGTCGCGGGACATAGTGCGGTCGGTCAGGCCGATCGACTGCCCGTTGGCGAGCTTGAACGAACGCACGTCGAGCGCGTTGGCCTTTCCGTGTTCTGACAGCATCGCGCCGACGATCCGGTTGCGGCCGCGGCATTCGAAACTGTCGAAATTGTCGAGGTCGGTGATGGTCGAGCCGAGGCCCGTGGCCAGCGGCACCATGTCAGTGCGCACCCAATCCGCAATCGCCGATGCCATGGTGCATCGAAGGATCGCCGCCGGTTTGACTGCGACCTTGCGCTTGTCAGGCAAGACGATCGCCTCCAGCCGCACCAGGTCTTCGCCGCCACAGGCACCGGGGCCGTGGATGTCGGGAATGGACGGCGCGACCGCAATCTCCTCGGTCAGCGCAAGTCGGCATGCCGAGAGCTCCTTCTCGGGCGGCGGCGCAGCTTCGGCTGGCTTATTGGGCTTGTCCGGGGCAGACTTTTCGCCGGCCTCCGCCGCGGCCTCATCGGTTGCCTTTGGGGCTTCCTCCGGACGCGGCTTTGGTAGCGGTACCCTCGCGGAATGAACGCTGCCGCGCGGCCGTGGTGTACCAAGACCGAAGATATCGAGCGGCGCAGCATAGTTTCGCGCGTCCGCCCGATCCGTGAGCACAAGCGCCAGCCCCAGCGCAGCGGTAACCATTGCCGCGCCGGCGGACATATTGCCGCGACAAGACCATTTGCGGCGAAAGTCCGGCAGGCTAAAACTCATGACAATTCTTTGGCCCTGCGCTGAGGGCGATAACGCGCCCAGCGATTTCTCGGAGGAACGTCTGAATGCTCGGCTTGATGCAAGATTGGCCCCTGCTCTGCCACCGGATCATCGAACACGCTGCCAAGATTCACGGCAAGCAGGAGGTCGTGACGCGATCGATCGAAGGTCCGATCCATCGCACCACCTATGCCGAAATCCACAAGCGCTCGCTCAAGGTCTCGCAGATGCTGGAGCGCGACGGCATCAAGCTCGGCGACCGTGTCGCCACGATCGCCTGGAACACCTGGCGTCATCTCGAAGTCTGGTACGGCATCATGGGCATCGGCGCCATCTGCCATACCGTCAATCCCCGGCTTTTCCCCGAGCAGATCGCCTGGATCATCAACCATGCGCAGGATCGCATCGTGATGGTCGACCTGACCTTCGTGCCCGTGCTGGAGAAGCTCGCCGACAAGCTGCCGAGCGTCGAACGGTACATCATCCTCACCGACAAGGCGCATCTGCCCGAAACCAATTTGAAGAACGTCGTGGCCTACGAGGACTGGATTGCCGAGGCCGACGGCAAATTCAGATGGAAGGACTTTGACGAGAACACGGCGGCCGCGATGTGCTACACGTCAGGCACGACGGGCGACCCCAAGGGCGTGCTGTATTCGCATCGCTCCAACGTGCTGCACGCTCTGATGGCCAACAATGTCGACGCGCTCGGCACCAGCGCCTCGGAGACAATGCTGCCGGTGGTTCCGTTGTTCCATGCCAACAGCTGGGGCATCGCCTTCTCCGCCCCTTCGCAGGGCACCAAGCTCGTCATGCCCGGGGCCAAGCTCGACGGCGCCTCGGTCTACGAGCTGCTCTCAACCGAAAAGGTGACGCACACCGCCGGCGTGCCGACGGTGTGGCTGATGCTGCTCCAGCACATGACCGCCAATCATCTGAAGCTCCCGGACCTGAAGATGGTGATCTGCGGCGGCTCGGCGATGCCGCGCTCCATGATCAAGGCCTTCCTCGACATGGGCTCGAACGTCCGTCACGCCTGGGGCATGACCGAGATGAGCCCGATCGGCACCGTCGCTGCGCTGAAGCCGCCGTTCCAGAGCACGACCGGCGATGCACGTCTCGACGTGCTGCAGACCCAGGGCTACCCGCCGTTCGGCGTGGAGATGAAGATCACCGACGATGCCGGCAACGACCTGCCGTGGGACGGCAAGACCTTTGGCCGTCTCAAGGTCTCGGGGCCCGCGGTCGCCAAGGGCTACTTCCGCCTCGATGCCAACATCCTCGACAGCGACGGCTTCTTCGACACCGGCGACGTCTCGACCGTCGACCAGGACGGCTACATGCGGATCACCGACCGCTCCAAGGACGTCATCAAGTCCGGAGGCGAGTGGATCTCCTCGATCGACCTCGAAAACCTAGCGGTCGGCCACCCCGCCGTGGCGGAGGCCGCGGTGATCGGCGTCTTCCATCCCAAATGGGACGAGCGGCCTCTCCTGATCGTTCAGCTCAAGCAGGGGCAGCAGGCGACGCGCGAGGACATCCTGAAATTCATGGACGGCAAGATCGCCAAATGGTGGATGCCCGACGACGTCGCTTTCGTCGACGGCATCCCGCATACCGCGACCGGCAAGATCCTGAAAACCGCGCTGCGCGACCAGTTCAAGGACTATCGTTTCCCGAACGCTGCGGCGTAACTACGCGGCAAGCAATGTCATTCCGGGATGGTCCGAAGGACCACCCCGGAATCGCCAGGATTCCGGAGACGCGCCTCTTCGAGGCGCCCGGAATGACGGGCAGTCACAACCCGGACTCTCTTGAATTTGCCCCCGGGCCGTGATCTCAACGACCCAATCCTCGCGCCGGATCGGCCGGCACCGCAAACCCCGTTGAGCTCACCCGATGGCCCGCAGGTTTTCCGCTCCCTATCAGTCGGAGCCCGTGTCCAGCCTCGCGAGCTGGGCGCGCAACCTGGCCGTGTTCGCAGTGGTGGTGGTTGTGGTGTCAATCATCATCGTGCGCTTCGACTTCCTGGAAATGAAGCCGGCGATGGCGACGTTCCTCGGCGGGCTCGCGATCGCCGGACTTTCGATCCTGTTCGGCCTCGCCGGCTTTGCCGCGATCTGGCAGAACGGCTCGCGCGGCATGGCGCGCATCCTGCTCGCCTTCCTGATCGACGGAGCGATCCTTGCCTATCCCGCCTATCAGGCCCTGCTGTACAGCAGGCTGCCTCATATCTACGACATCACCACCGACCCGATCGACCCGCCGCGCTTCGATTCGCTGTCGCGCCTGCGCACCGGCGACGGCACCAACACCGCCGTGTATGCCGGTCTCTATTCGGCCGAGCAACAGCGCCAGCTCTATCCTGACATCGAACCGATCGAGCTCGAGATTCCCGTCGACCGCGCCTATGCGATCGCGCGCCAGCTCGTGATCAAGCGCAAATGGACCGTCATCGACGAACGCGAGCCGCAGCCGCCGCGCCGCATCGGCCGCATCGAGGCCGTGGCGCGCACGCCGATCATGGGCTTTCGCGAGGATATCTCGATCAGGGTCGTGCCTGACGGCGACGATTCCCGCGTCGATATCCGCTCCGCCTCGCGCTATTTCGACAGCGATCTCGGCAGCAACGCCGCGCGCGTGACCAAATTCATCGACGACCTCAACACGGCAGCCGACGCGGACGCGCTCAAGCCGGCGAAGAAAACGCCGGTAGCACCGCCGCCCAAAGCACCGGCGAAGACGGTGAAGAAGTGACGGTGAGCTAGGCGCTCGCCATCCGGTACGTCCCGCCGATCACGGGATCACCGTCCGTCGCGACAACGCCGCGTGCAACCAGGTCTTCCAGATGCGCCAGCACGGAATAGCCGGCGGCCGTCGTCAGCCTGGGATCGATGCCGATATAGATCGCGCGCACCATGGTCGGGATATCGGCCTCGCCCTTGGCGAGGCGGTGCAGGATCGAGGCCTCGCGCGCCTTGCGGTGGCGGATCAGGAACCGCACGAAGCGCTGGCCGTCTGGAATCTCCGGGCCGTGGCCGGAGAAATAAAGATCCTCTTCGCGCGCAGCGAGCCGGTCGAGCGAATCCATGTAGTCGATCATCGAGCCGTCGGGCGGCGCCACGATCGAGGTCGACCAGCCCATCACATGATCGCCGACGAAGTTGAACTTTCGCTCGGGCCAGGCAAAGGCAAGATGATTGGCAGTATGGCCGGGCGTCGCCACGGCCTCGAGCCGCCAGCCGTCCCCTTCGACGACATCGCCATGGGCGATCCTGATATCGGGCACGAAGTCGCGATCGGAGCCCGATTCCGGATTGTGCTTCTCGCTCTCGAAGCGCGGGCGCGAGGCGCGGTGCGGGCCCTCGGCATAAACAGGCGCCCCCGTCGCCCGCTTGATCCGCGGCGTGTTCGGCGAATGGTCGCGATGCGTGTGGGTGACGAAGATGTGGCTCACCGTCTCGCCCCTGACAGCATCGAGCAGCGCGGCCGCATGGGCCTCATTATCAGGGCCGGGATCGATGATCGCGACGTTGCCCTTGCCGACAATGTAGCTGACGGTCCCGGTGAAGGTGAACGGGCTCGGATTGTGACAGAGCACGCGCCGCACGCCGGGACGGACTTCCTCGACGACACCGGCCTTCAGCGGAAAGTTGCGGTTGAACGGGACGTCGTCATTATCGGACATGGCTTGCTCATACCTTGCTGACTTCGTCATGCCCGGCCTTGTGCCGGGCATCCACGTTCTTTCTGGTGGCCAAGACGTGGATGGCCGGGACAGAGCCCGGCCATGACGCACTTGGAAAGTTCAGTCGCAACCCACGCTGAGGTCAGTCACTCAGAAGAACGCCTGAATGCCGGTGATGGCGCGGCCGAGGATCAGGGCGTGGACGTCGTGGGTGCCCTCGTAGGTGTTGACCGTCTCGAGATTGTGGACGTGGCGCATCACGTGGAATTCGGCCGAGATGCCGTTGCCGCCGTGCATGTCGCGCGCGACGCGGGCGATGTCGAGCGCCTTGCCGCAATTGTTGCGCTTCATGATCGAGATCATCTCGGGCGCGAACTTGCCCTCGTCCATCAGGCGGCCGACGCGAAGCGAGCCCTGAAGGCCAAGCGCGATCTCGGTCTCCATGTCGGCGAGCTTCTTCTGCACCAGCTGGGTCGCGGCGAGCGGCTTGCCGAACTGCTTGCGGTCGAGCGTGTACTGGCGGGCGCGATGCATGCAGTCCTCTGCCGCGCCGATCGCGCCCCAGGAAATGCCGTAGCGGGCGCGGTTGAGACAGCCGAACGGGCCCTTGAGGCCAGAGACGTTGGGCAGCAGCGCGCTTTCGGGGACCACGACGCCGTCCATCACGACCTCGCCGGTGATCGAGGCGCGAAGCGAGAGCTTGCTGCCGATCTTCGGCGCGGACAGGCCCTTCATGCCCTTCTCGAGCACGAAGCCGCGGATCTGATTGTCATGCTCGGCCGACTTGGCCCAGATCACGAACACGTCGGCGATCGGCGCGTTCGAGATCCACATCTTGCTGCCGGTCAGGCGATAGCCGTCCGAGACCTTCTCGGCGCGGGTCTTCATCCCGGCCGGGTCGGAGCCGGCATCGGGCTCGGTGAGGCCGAAGCAGCCGACCCACTCGCCGCTGGCGAGCTTCGGCAGGTACTTCTTGCGCTGGTTCTCGTCGCCATAGGCGTAGATCGGATACATCACCAGCGAGGACTGCACCGAGTTCATCGAGCGATAGCCGGAATCGACCCGCTCGATCTCGCGCGCAACGAGGCCATAAGCCACATAGCTCGCGTTGGCGCAGCCATATTCCTCCGGCAGCGTGATGCCGATCAGGCCGAGCTCGCCCATCTCGTTGAAGATCTCGCGGTCGGTCTTCTCTTCCAGATAGGCCTTGGTGACGCGCGGCAACAGCTTGTCCTGGGCGTAGGCGCGCGCGGTGTCGCGCACCATGCGCTCGTCTTCGGTCAGCTGCTCATCGAGCAGGAACGGATCGTCCCACTGGAAGGAAGCCGCAGCCGGCTTGTCCTTGGTCTGAGGGCGCACGCTCATGAAACGTCCTTTCGGGTCTGGTTCCGTTTAAAAATTGCCGGACAAACTAAAGCGCCGCGGCAACAAGTGCAATTGCGTTAGCGCTAGCTTTCGAGCTGCTCGTTGGCGACGATCTCGATACCGAAGCCGGAAAGGCCCTTGTAGTCATGCACCGACGAGGTGAGATGGCGGATCGAGGTGACGCCGAGATCGCGCAGGATCTGCGCGCCGACGCCGACTTCTCGCCACTGGCGGTTGCGGTCGGCCTCCGTCGCCGTCTCGTCCGAAAGCGGCGACACGGGAACGCCGGCGGCGCCGTCGCGCAAGTAAACCAGCACGCCGCGGCCGGACTTCTTGAAGTGCTCGAGCACGGCCGCCATGCGCTTGTGGCCGGTAAAGGTGTCCTTAACGATGTTCGGCTTGTGGAAGCGCGTCAGCACGTTCTTGCCGTCGCCGACGCCATTATAGACGAAGGCGACGTGGGCGATGGAATCGAACGGCGAGCGGTAGGCGTAGCCCTGCAGCGGGCCGATCGGGCTTTCGGTCGTGAAGGTCGAGACCCGCTCGATCAGCTTTTCCCGCGCCTGCCGGTAGGCGATCATGTCGGCAATGGTGACGTGCTTCAGCTTGTGCCTGGCGGCGAATTGCGAGACCTGCTCGCCCTTCATCACGCTGCCGTCGTCGTTCATCAGCTCGCTGATGACGCCGACCGGCGGGAGCCCTGAGAGCTTGCAGAGATCGACCGCGGCCTCGGTATGGCCGGAGCGCAGCAGCACGCCGCCATCCTTGGCGATCAGCGGGAAGATGTGGCCAGGGCGGGCGAAGTCGTTGGCGCCGGCATTGGGATTGGAGAGGGCACGGCAGCAGGAGGCGCGCTCCTCGGCCGAGATGCCGGTGCCGCCGTCGGGCTTGTAGTCGATCGAGACCGTAAACGCGGTGGTGTGCGCGGAATCGTTGTGGGCGACCATCGGATCGAGCCGTAGCCGGCGTGCATCCTCGGTGGTAACAGGCGCACAGACGATGCCCGAGGTATGGCGGATGATGAAGGCCATCTTTTCCGCCGTGCAGAATGAGGCGGCGACGATCAGATCGCCCTCGCCCTCGCGATCCTCGTCGTCGGTCACGACGACGAGCTCGCCCCTGGCAAAGGCCTGCAAAACTTCCTGGACGGTATCGGGCATGTCCCAGTCTCTATTGGTTATGAGCCGGAGGCTTAGCTGGACTCCGATCCGTGCGCTAGTGCCCCGAACGCAACCGCATATGCCGTCTGGACCGGCTTGGAGGCCTGTATCGCGGATATATAGGCGCCGCCGGGGCGCGCGGGAGGTGCCCCGAACATTCCCATGACCAGACCGGCGCCGAATGGAGCTGTGCAATCTCCGGCAATAGGGTAGTCAGGGTCATGGCTGCCGGGCAAACTGAGCCAAGGGTGAAACGGGCAATGTACCAGATGAGATTCGTCGCGCCACTCCTCGCGAGCCTGCTGTGCCCGCTTGTCCTGGTCATGCCGGCGCTCGCACAGAGCAAGGTCGATATCGAACAGGCCTTCGCCGGCTCGCTCACGCCGGTGCCAAAGCAGGAGCTGAGCGTATCCGGCGGCTTCTACGTGCCGGCCTATTCCAGCGTGGCGATGAGCCAGGGCAAGCTGCGGGTCGATTTCTCGGTGACATTGAGCGTCCACAACGCCTCGGAGACGCAGGCGCTGGTGGTCAAGCGGATCGCCTATTTCGACACCGCGGGCAAGCAGGTCGAGAGCTATCTGAAGGCGCCGGTCGCCGTGAAGCCGCTCGCCACCATCTCGATCTTCATTCCGACCGACGATGTGCGCGGCGGAACAGGCGCCAATTTCATCGTCGACTGGGCCGCCACCGGCGAGATCGCCGAGCCTGTCGTCGAGGCCTTGATGGTCGGCGGCGTCGCCAATGCGCATTACGCTTTCATCAGCCAGGGCCGTCCGACCAGGACGGCCGGAAAAAAATAAGGCCGTCCGACCAGAACGGTGGGCAAGAGGTAGTGTAGCCGCAGCTTCGAGCAAGCGCTGCGCGACCTCAAATCGCAAACCCGAAAACAACCCCATGCACAGTAGAGCCGACCTGCAAAATCAAAGGCTTGCTGGCCCGTACGGAAGAGATGCGGATTTTACGAATTTCGTTTGACCCGTCGGGCAAAACACTGGCATGATGACATCATCGAAATCGCGGCGCCCGGTCGGCACCAGGCCGGCCGGTCAATAAAAACAACACTCCAGAAAAACGACGCTCCATAAAAAAACAACGAGGAACGCCCCATGACGTCCAGCTTCGATTTCGCGCCCCTGTTTCCCGCAGGGCTGCCGGCCCCTTCTGCGCGCTGGACGGGCCTTGCCAAATACAGCTTTGTCGGCGGCAACAACGATTCCGAGCAGCTGCCGCTCAACGAGCTGATCGAGGCCGCCACTCAGGCCCTGCAGCGCGAGGGCCGCTCGCTCTCCACTTACGGGCTGGCGCACGGCCCGCAAGGGTACGTGCCGCTGCGCGAATTCCTGGTGACAAAACTGAAGCGCGACGCGGGCATCGACTGCACGGTCGACGATCTCATGATCGTTTCCGGCTCGTTGCAGGCGCTCGACCTCGTCAACAACACGCTGCTTGCACGCGGCGACACCGTGATCGTCGAGCAGGAGACGTATCAGGGCGCGCTGCAGCGGCTGACGCGGCTCGGCGTCAACACCGTCGGCATTCCCCTCGACGACGGCGGCATCCGGATGGACGCGCTGGCCTCGACACTTGCCGATCTGAAAAGCCGCGGCATCCGTCCAAAATACATTTACACCATCCCGACCGTGCAGAACCCGACCGGCAGCATCATGCCGGAGACGCGCCGCGCCGAACTGCTGCGCCTGTCGGCCGAATATGGCGTGCCCGTCTTCGAGGACGATTGCTACGCCGACCTGGTCTGGTCCGGACAGCGGCCGCCCGCGATCTACGCGATGAGCCAGAATGGCGGGGTGATCCATGTCGGCTCGTTCTCAAAATCGATCGCGCCAGCGCTGCGCGTCGGCTTTATCGTCGCGCCCTGGGATGTGATGTCGCGGATGCTGGCGCTGAAGACCGATGCCGGCTCCGGCGCGCTGGAGCAGATGGTGCTCGCCACCTATTGCCAGCCGCATTTCGCAAGCCATGTGCCTGTTCTGACCAAGGCACTGCGCGCCAAGCTCGACACGCTGATGGAGGCCCTCAACGAGCAGTTCGGGACCTCAGCCGAATTCGAGGCGCCCAAGGGCGGCATTTTCCTGTGGGTGAAGCTGCCCGACCAGGTCGATACGCTCAAGCTCTATCAGGCCGCACTCGCGGCGGGTGTCGCGATCAATCCGGGCCCGGAGTGGTCGACCAACAAGAGCCATTCGGGCTCGCGGCTGCGGCTGTGTTTCGGCAGCCCTTCGCATCAGCAAATCCGCGAGGGCGTCGCGGTGCTGGCCGAGGTCTGCCGCAAGGAGTTCGGCGTGCCCGCCCGCAGCGCCAATGTGGAGAAGCGGGCCTGACGCCAATGCCTCACCGGTTGACGTGGAATTCCACGTTGACCTGGCCGCTGCCGGACGATGGGAAATAATCGCAGAGCTGCTCGGCCGTCCCGCGATAGTTGGACCAGCCGAGCGCGGCGAACAGCATGATCGTGTCGGCCATGCCGCCTTCGCCGTTGCACTTGGTGGCGTAGTCGGGGAGCATGTCGAGGAACTCGCGGTAACGGCGGTTCTGCCATAACTCGAGCACGCGCAGATCGACCTGGCGGTTGAACTCGCTGGCGATCGACGTCCATGCGTCAGGCCCCAGCTTCCGGTTGGGCCAGAGCCGATGTGAGAGCGAACCGCTGGCGAGAATCGCGACGCGCTCACCGGACGCGTCGATGGCCCGGCGGGTTGCTTCGCCGAGAATCCGGCTCTCCTCGAATGAGGTGAACAGCGGCGAGGCGACCGAGACCACCTTCGCGAAGCCGTCCGGGTTCATGTAATGCATCGGCACGATGGTGCCGTATTCCAGCCCAAGGCTCGCGACCTCATGCGCGGTGACGTTGAGATCGGCATCGAGCGCCCTGCTCGCGATGGCCTTGGCAAGGCCCGTATCACCCGGCAGATCGTAGTGCAGATCCTGGATCATCTGCGGCGCCTCGTGGCTGGTGAACGCGCCGCAATGCCGCTCATTGGCGTTGATGTGGTAGCCGAAATTGGAGAGCCAGTGGGTGTCGAACACCACGAAGCTGGTGACGCCGCGCTCTCTTGCCCGCCGCCCGAGCTCGCGCAGGGACCTGACCGCCGGTTCTCGCGCCGCGCGCAACGGGCTGTCGGGCCGCTCCGACAGCATCAAGGAAGGAACATGGGTGACCTTGGCCGCGAGTACGAGCTGGCCCATGGCGGTCACCTCGATGCGTCAGGCCGCCTGGATCTGGCTGCCGTGGATCGCGGAGGCGAGCCGGAGCAGCAGGACGATCGAGACATTGCCCTTGCCGGCCTCGATCTGGGCGATGTAGCGCTCGGAAATCCCGGAGCGGCGGGCCAGCTCCCGGCGCGACAGCTCGCAGCGCGCGCGCGAGGACTTCAGGCGCTGGCCGAGCTCAGCCAGAAACGCGGCCTCCGAATATGGCGGCACGGCACAGCTTCCCGGCAGCACCTCGCCCGCGAAATCCATCACTTGGTTTAGCATCGGTCCATCCAATTCCGCCTTTGGGAGCGCCATCTTACCCCCGATACGCGCCGCCTCATTGACGCGGATCAAATTCGCGCGCGACGGCAGGCGAGCGTGGACGGCCGCGACGGGGATGCTACAGTCCGGACGTGTTCGAGGCGGGGCTTTTCAGGATATGACGCGTTGCTTGAGCCGCTGGACGTGCGCGGCTGTGCTTTGGATTGCATTCTGCTCGTTCGCTCGCGCCGAAACGCTCGCCGCAACGGTCGAGCAATGGGGCCTGCTCGGCTCATGGGCGGTCGATTGCTCTGTCAGGCCCGACCGCGACAGGGGCGCGCTGCTGACTTACGAAATCCGGAAGGACGGCCGCGTGATGTACCGGCGCAATTTCGGCGACGCCAAGGACGAGAACGAGGTGGTGTCTGCCACCGTCAACGCCGAGGGCCTGCTCAATCTGATGGTGTTCTTTCCATCGCTGCACCAGACCCGCGAATTTGGATTGCTGCTCGCGAAGGATGGCAGCCTGCGCGCGATCTACAATCGCAGCGAGCACGGCGAGTACACGATCAGGGACGGCAAGAACGTCAAATCAGGCGCGCCGACACTTCCGCAGCAACGCTGCTCTCAACAATCGTCCTGATGCTGAACATCCATTCAGAATTCTCTTCCCATTCCCTCTTCCCGATTCCTTGGGAACGTTCACGCGAATGCGCGGTTTAAATTTGCATTCGACTGGAGGAGGACATCATGAAGAAGCTTGGTTACGTCGTTGCCGCTCTGGGTGCGCTCGCGGTTGCGGCGCCAACGCCGGCGAGTGCAGAGACGGTGATCGTCAAGCACGGCCATCATGGCCCGTACGGCGCCCGCGCCGAATTCCGCGAGCATCGCGACAATGGCTGGCATCGCGGCTGGCACCATCACGACCGCGTCGTGGTGATCAGGCACGGCCATCACCACTGGGACTAATGCGCAACGCAAACTGGAAATGGCCCCTCGCAGGGCCATTTCTTTGCGTTCGAATCGGCGGAGACGACGAGGACATGGACTCGCGAATGCACCAGGTTGGCTCTGCATCGAATAGCGGCCGAACAGCGGACATCGAGATAGGTCGGCTGTGGGCCAGAAGCCGGAATCGCTCCGACCGCAGCAAGATCAGATTGGCTCATTGCTGTAGTCTCCAAAAATATAGGGAGTACCGTTGTCAGGAGCGTTCGCGAGTTGGAGTGACTGCTTGCAGTGGTTGATCATTGCATTTCGATCACCGAGATGTGGGCGACCAGCAATATGAGCCCTCTTCCGAGAACCAGCGATGACCCCATAGCCCAGTCCGAGCGCATCCTCCGTCCACTGGCGCGGGAAGCCGGCGAGATTTGGTCGCTTGAGATTGGGGCCCGTCAATTCACTATCGTCGTTCAGATGGCCGCGATAGATTTCCCAGCGCAACTGGGGGCGCTTGGTGATCAAATATTCGCCGATGAAGATTCCGATATCGACCATGACATTGTAGCCGGCGTATTTGCCCCGCCAGGCCGGCTGATAGGTCTCGAAGATCGTTTGTATGTTCGTGGCGTCGTCGATCAGGCCGCCACCGTAGCGATTAATCCAGCCATTGAGCGCCAACAGACCGTCACCGTTCAAGGCCGCTCTGACGCCAAACCAATCGCGCAACCAATTCTGAAAGAACGCCAGACGATCGAGGCGAACCCGCATGAAATACGCGAAATTAGCCTGCACGCTGGCTTCGTCGAGCGTTCTCTCTTCCTGTTTGTTCGGGACGTCGTAGAGCGGGTAGTCGCGAATAGCACGACGAACTTTGAGATGTTTGAAGAAGAGCGTCGGGTAGATCATCGGAATGCCTGCACAATCACAAGTCGATTGGCCCATCCTATGCCCCACCCCAGCGCTAATCCGCAAGGGAGCGGTAAGTCCGCTTCGGGTCAATCGCGACGGTTCGGCCCGGTTTAAGTTAGGTCCGGTCTACCCTTGACAGCCGACATATCCTCGGTCGTGGGATGCATGATTACGGTGACAGTGCACTAAACTCACGCGTCATCGCGTGCAGCCGCCTTAACGGATCGAGTGAATTAAGTGCACTGTCACCGTAATCCTGGCAAGTGCAGAGACTGTGATCGTCAAGCACGGCCATCATGGCCCGTACGGCGCCCGCGCCGAATTCCGCGAGCATCGCGACAATGGCTGGCATCGCGGCTGGCACCATCACGACCGCGTCGTGGTGATCAGGCACGGCCATCACCACTGGGACTAATGCGCAACGCAAACTGGAAATGGCCCCTCGCAGGGCCATTTCTTTGCGTTCGAATCGGCGGAGACGACGAGGACATGGACTCGCGAATGCACCAGGTTGGCTCTGCATCGAATAGCGGCCGAACAGCGGACATCGAGCTAGGTTGGCTGTGGGCCATTTGCGGAATTGAAGTGACTGAAGCTCTCCCACAATCTATAGTCTTGGTGCATGGCCGCTACAATCGATGAGAGCAGTTACAGTCCCATCAATCCATCCGAAAGAATCGGAAGCATCGATGCGCTTCGTGGCGTGGCGTTGCTCGGCGTCCTAGCTATCAATCTGGTCACCGAATTTCGTATTTCCATTTTTGAGCAGTTCCTGCCCGCTGCGCGGCCCGCAGCTCCGCTAGACAGGGCTGTCGAGACCATCTTAATGCTAGCGGTCGACATGAAGGCGTTTGCGCTCTTCTCGTTGCTCTTCGGAGTCGGCCTTGCAATTCAATTTGAGCATCTTTCGACGAACCCGGATCGCGCGCTTCTTTTATTTCGCCGTCTGATCGTTTTGCTGGCACTCGGATTGCTTCATCTTTGCCTCATTTGGAACGGTGACATTCTTACCGAATATGCAATCGCAGGTCTCATCTTTCTACCATTCCTGTTCGGCCCCCGCTGGCTCTTGGCCAGCGGCGCGGCGACGTTCCTGGGACTGTATCTGGCTCTGCAGATATGGTCACCGCCTGGATTATTTCCGAGTTTTGCTGCAATCCAACGCGATGTGCAGGAGGCCAATTACGTCTATGCCGCCGGCAGCTTCTGGGAGGTGCTGGCATTCCGGCTTCGCGAAATCCCTCTGATCGTTCCTCTACACATCTACGTCTTCCCACGCACCATAGGGCTGTTTTTCCTTGGTGCGTTCATCTGGCGGAGTGACGTTCTACGAAAGCCAGATCGAATGCTCATGTTCTCAACAGCGGCCGCATGCGTTGGACTGGGCGCAACTTTGATCTTTCTGAAAGTCAACGGCGGTTTAGCGAGCCGCAGTCTTGACGCAATGGCCACTCCCGCCGGCACGATCCTCATCGCTCTCGGCTATGGTGCAACATGCCTGGCCGTAGCCGAACTGACGGGCGGAAAAATGCTGCTGGGTTGGGCTGTGCCGTTGGGCCGGATGGCATTCACGAACTACCTCGCCCAGTCTGTGATCTTTGGTTGGATTTTCTATGGATACGGCCTGGGCCTATTCGGGCAACTCGGCGCGGCCGAGACGCTGGCCATCGGGCTTGCCGTGTACGTCGGCCAGGTAATCTTCAGCGCTTGGTGGTTGCGGCACTATCGATATGGCCCGGTCGAATGGTTGTGGCGAACGATCATGTACGGCACGCAGCAGCCGATGTCTTTGAAAGGATCCGCTCGCGCGGAAAACCGCCTCGCCTAGGTCTGCAATGGGTCAATCGCGACGGTTCGGCCCGGTTTAAGTTAGGTCCGGTCTACCCTTGACGGCCGACATATCCTCGCGATTACGCGATTACGGCGATTACGGTGACAGTGCTGGACTGCACCCCTGAACTGAGACACGATAATTACAGTGACAGCGGGGTTGTCACGATGCGTTACCGCACTTCTGTTTTGCGCGAACGCGGTTTCGAAATCAATAGGCGACTGTTATCCGAGCGCCGGATGGGGTTGCTTCAGCGAACTCCAACGCAAGAGATTCGCGCGCGGATAGAACCCCTCACCCGGCTTTGCTTCGCAAAGCCACCCTCTCCCGCAAGGGGAGAGGGTGCAGCAGTGCGCGTCGCATCGGCTGTTAATCCCAGGCTGGCCCGAAGCCCGGATTGACGCAACGCTTGTCCTTTGGCAGTGCGGCGATCTTCTTGCGATCAGCATCGTCGAGCGTGATCTTCAGCGCGTCCAGATTGGCCTGCTGGCTCTCGCGGCGCGAGGCCTTCGGGATCGCGGCGACGCCGTCCTGGTCGAGCAGCCATTTCAGGGCCACCTGTGCCGCACTCGCGTTGTGCCTGGCACCGATCTCAGCGAGCACCGGGTCGGTGGCAAAACGCCCCTGCGCGAGCGGGCAATAGGCGACGAGCGGGATCGACTTCGCCCTGAGATAGGCCAGCACCTTCGATTGATCCAGCATCGCGTGATATTCAACCTGGTTGCAGGCGATCGGCGCCTTGATGTCCTCGACCGCGATCTTGAGCAGCGCGGTGGTGAAATTGGCAACGCCGATCGCCCTCGTGCGCCCCTGCTCCTTCAGCTTCATCAAGGTCTCGAACACCGCCCCCCAATTCGCCGATCTCGACGGCCAGTGCACGAGATAGAGATCGACATGGTCGAGCCCGAGCTTTGTCAGGCTGGTATCGAAGGCGCGGCGGATCGCGTCCGGCGCCAGATTCTCGTGCCAGACTTTTGTCGTGACGTGCAGCTCGCCGCGGGGCACGGAGGCGGCGGCGAGCGCAGCACCGATGGCCTCCTCGTTCGCGTACATTTCGGCGGTGTCGATGTGGCGATAGCCGATCGACAGGGCACTCTCGACCGCAGCGCGGCAGGCATCGCCCTGCATGCGGAAGGTGCCGAGGCCGAGCTTGGGCATGCTGATGCCCTGTGTTTTCAGATGGTCCATGGAACAGGCTCCCCTAAGGCATTTCAGCCCGCCGGATGCGCGCGGCGATGCCGCGTGAGCAGACTCTTCGGTGATGGAAAAGAGGTGGCGGGAGCGGAGACTATAGCGCGGCGGGCGCGGCGCGGCTAATCACGAATGCTGCGCCACTACAGCCGGACGTGCCTGCGGCTGCGGCAGGATATCGACCGACCAGAGGTCGCGGTTGTCGACGTCTTTCAAGGTCACGGTCATCACGCCGCTCACGCCGTCGATGTCGACGCGGCCGAAGAACTGCAGGCCGAAACAGGGCGCGAGGTTCTCGCCCTGGGCCTCGCTGCAGCCGTTCCGGTACATCGCCACGGGGCCAAACGTGTTGTCGAGCTCGCCGGGGCCCCAGGTGCCGGCATGGAGGGGGCCGGAGACGAACTCCCAGAACGGCTCGAATTCCTGAAATTGCGCCTTGTTCGGATCGTAATAATGCGCGGCCGTGTAGTGCATGTCGGCGGTGAGCCAGACGATGTTGCGAACACCTGCGCGCTTGATGGACGTGAGCAGATCGGCGATCTCGTGCTCGCGCCGGTCAGGCGGGCCGTCGCCGAGCGCGACGGCATCGAGGCTGATCAGGCCGATCGGCAAATCGGCTGCGATCACCTTCCAGGTCGCGCGCGAGGCGGCGAGCTCCCGCTTCAGCCAGGCGAGCTGCTCGGCGCCAAAAATCCAGCCGCGGTGGTCGTCGCCCTTGTTCCAGGTGGCGTCGCGATAGCTGCGCATGTCGATCATGAAGACGTCGAGCAGCGGCCCATAGGCGATCTTGCGATAGACGCGGCCTTGGCGCGCGCTGATGTCCCGGATCGGCATGAAGTCGAAGAAGGCGCGACGTGCGCGCGCGACCAGGCGCGGCGTGCCGTCGTCCTCGTAGCCGGCCTCGTCATAGCTGCCGGCCGGCGACCAGTCGTTGGTGACCTCGTGATCGTCCCATTGCGCGAACATCGGCACCTCCGCGTGGAAGGCGCGAAAATTCTCGTCGAGATGATTGTATTTGTAGTTGCCGCGAAACTGCGCCAGCGTGTGTGCGACCTCCGATTTCTCTTCAGTCACGAGGTTGCGCCAGGTCTCGCCGTTCGGCAGGGTCTGCTCTGAGGGGATCGTGCAATCGGCATAGATGTGATCGCCGGAGTGGATGAAGAAATCCGGACGGTTGGCGAGCATGGTGCGATAGCTGCGATAGCCGCCGCGCGAGATGTCGATGCCCCAGCCCTGCCCCGCGACGTCACCCGACCAGACGAACGAGATCGACCGGCCTGCAAGTGGCGCGGTGCGGAAATGGCCGACGCGGCTTTCGCCTGTGATGCCGGTGGCGATATCGTCGAAGCGCAGGCGATAGAAGATGTCCTGCCCCGGAGGCAGATCGTCGAGCTGCAGCTTTGCGGTGAAGTCTGCATCCGGCAAAGCGTCGCGCGAGGCCGATGCGATGATCGTCCTAAAACTCTCGACGGTCGAAACCTCCGCCTGCATGCGCGCAGGCCGGTCGGCGCGCGCCCAGATCACCGCCGAACCATCGGAGACGTCGCCTGACTGGATGCCGCCCGCGATCCGCGGGCGATCGGCGGCGCGGCTGATGGAGGGCTTTGCGAGCGAGGCGATGGCGAGAGTGGATGTGGAGCGGACCAGGAACTGTCGCCGGGTCCATGCGCGCGCGGCGCGGAGCGTTGCCATCAAGGAGACCTTCGTCGAATCGCGACGGAAGGTGCCTGCGCCGTTTGACGGCGAGCTTACGGTTTCTTGACTCGGGGCCTACGGTTTTGCGACGCGGAGGTGACGGTCTCGGACCGCTCAATGCTTCCAGTTGCAGATGCCGCCGGAGCGGCATGGCCAGGTCTGGATACGCGTGTCCATCGCCTGCGCGTCCAGCGGATTGCCATGGCGATGCGCAAGCTTCGTGCGCGCTGCGCCACGCGGCTCGCTCTTGGCGCGGGCGACCTTCTTCGGCACGTTAACCGGCTCGGCACGGGCCTGCGCCTCGTTGCCGCCCTTCGCCTCCAACGCAACGGGCGCAAAGTGCGTCTCCGGCCCGAGCCGCTTCGGCGACAGGACTGCCTTGGACAGATTGAGGCTGAGATATTCGTCGGGCTTGTAGCCGTCAGCGCGCGCGATGCCGCCCACCGCAAGCACGAGGGCAACGGCAACCGCAACAGGAACGCTTTTCAGGACCACGGACGCCTCCTGAAATTGATGAATTAAGGAGTAATTTACTCCTATTTAGGAGGCGTCGCGCGCAATTCCAGCGGCCAAGTGCCGCCGTGGTTAAGAAGTTTGGCGGTGTCAGGCGACCTTTCGCGTCGCACCCGTCCCATCCAGGAACCCCATCAGCCTGTTACGGATGATTTGTTCCGCCTCACTCATGATGCGATCGATGAGTTCCTTGCAGGAGGGGACGTCGTGGATCAGCCCCGCGACCATGCCGCAGCTCCAGGCGCCCGCGTCCATCTGCCCCTCCAGCATGACCTTGGGATAGACGCCCGCGACCTGGTCGTGGATGTCGTCGATCGTGAGCTTGTCGCCCTTGGCATGCTCGATCTCCAGCAGGCGATCGACATTGGCGTTCTTCAGCACGCGCTCGGTGTTGCGCAAGCTTCGCATGATCAGGCGGGTGTCGAGCTCGGTTGCCGCGACCAGCGCGTTCTTCACGTTCTGATGGACCGGCGCTTCCCTGGTCGCGATGAAACGCGTGCCCATGTTCATGCCTGATGCGCCCAACGACAGCGCGGCGACCAGGCTGCGCCCGTCGGCCATGCCGCCGGAGGCCACGAACGGGATCTTCAATTCCTCCGCCGCGCGCGGCAGCAGGATCATGTTCGGAATGTCGTCCTCGCCGGGATGGCCGCCGCACTCGAACCCATCGACGCTGACCGCGTCGCAGCCGATCCGCTCGGCCTTTAGCGAGTGGCGCACCGAGGTGCATTTGTGGATCACCTTGATGCCGGCCGCCTTCAGCGCCGGCATGTATTGCTCCGGACTGCGGCCCGCGGTCTCCACCGCCTTGATGCCGCCCTCGACGATGGCGGCGATGTATTCCGGATAAGGCGGCGCCGAGAAGGTCGGCAGGAAGGTGAGGTTCACGCCGAACGGCTTGTCGGTCATGTCGCGGCAGCGCGCGATCTCCTTGGCGAGCAGCTCCGGCGTCTTCTGCGTCAGGCCGGTGATGATGCCGAGCCCGCCGGCATTGGAGACAGCGGCCGCCAGTTCGGCAAAGCCGACGAAATGCATGCCGCCCTGGATGATGGGGTGCTCGATGCCGAACAGTTCGGTGATCGCGGTCTTCACTTCAGTACCTCCCGGAATTTTGCTTGGCGCTTGGACTGATCTAGCCAGACTTTTGTAACGCGGTCACCATTTCTCTCCGAACGGGCGGATCTCCATCTCGAAGGTCCAGGCGCTCCTGGGCTGCTGATAGAGCTGCCAATAGGAATCGGCGACGGCCGACGGCGGCATCAGCAAATCAGGATTATCGAGCGCGTTCGGCCCGAGCGCCTCGAGCCGGCGCTGCCGCACCCATTCGGTGTCCACGCCGGAATCGATGATGAGATGAGCGACGTGGATGTTCTTCGGCCCGAGCTCGCGCGCCATCGCCTGCGCCACCGCGCGAAGTCCGAACTTGGCACTGGCAAAGGCGGCAAAGCCGCTGCCGCCGCGCAAGGACGCGGTCGCGCCGGTGAAGAAGATGTTGCCGCCGCCGCGCGGCAGCATCAGCCGCGCCGCCTCGCGCCCTGCGAGAAAGCCGGAATAGCAGGCCATCTCCCACACTTTCCGAAACACGCGCTCGGTGGTGTCGAGGATCGGGAAATTGACGTTGGCGCCGACATTGAAGATGCAGACCTCCAGCGGCGCATGCTTGTCGGCGTCGTTGAGGAAGGAGATGACCTCTTCCTCTTTCCGCGCGTCCAGCGAGCGCGCGTGGATCTCGCCGCCAGCGGCTTCGATCTCCTTCACCAGCGGCGCGAGCTTGTCGCCGTTGCGACGGCCGGCGTAGATCGAAAAGCCTTCGGCGGCGAATTTCCTGGCAATCTCGGCGCCGATGTAATCGCCAGCCCCAATCACGGCCGCGGTCGCATTTCGCTTGGGCAAGGTCGCCTCCTCCGGTGAGAGCATCTGATTGGGGCGGAGGCTATAGTTCTAAAATAGAACTGTCAAACTATAGGCTCGGATGCTAGATTCATTGAAAAATTGCATTGACAATTCAAGTCAGTTCCTTTTTCTGACTGACTAGACCAGGGGACCGGAGACCGGATCATGAAATGGGACACGCTGGACGAGGAGCCCTGCTCGCTCTCCCGCACCGTCGCGGTGGTCGGCGACCGCTGGACGCTGTTGATCCTGCGCGAATGCTTTTTGCGCGTGCGCCGCTTCGAGGCGTTCCAGTCATCGCTCCAGATCACGCGGCATCTGCTGTCGGAGCGGCTGAAGAAGCTGGTCCGCTTCGGCATCCTGCGCCGCGTGCCCTACTCCGAGGCGCCGAAGCGCTACGAATACATCCTGACGCAGAAGGGGCTCGACCTCTATCCCATCATCATGGCGATGGTGCATTGGGGCGACACCCACATGGGTGACGAGCGCGGCCGCCCGCTGCTGCACGAGCACAAGACATGCGGCAAGCTGTTCGATCCCGTGATGGTGTGCTCGGAATGCGGCGAGCCGCTGCACGCAAGGCAAGTGCATGTGCATGCGGGGCCGGGGCGGCGAGGCGCTGACGCGGCCTAATGCCCCCGCGCCGGCGCGCCGAGAAGTAGCGCGTCATCGCATCGATGGTCTGCTGGTAACCGAGATCGGACGGACTGTCGCGAGGTCAAGCGAACGGAACACCGTAATAGGCATTGATGCCGCGCAACGCCGCATCGTCACCCCAATTCCAATCGCTGCGCTCGCCATATTTCGGCGCGCCGTCCAGCTCCCTGGCCGTGATGCCCGTGATGTAACCACCGAGCTCGGTGTCATATTTCAGCGATTGCCAGGGCAACGGGTAGTGATCGTTGCCGACGCCGAGAAAGCCGCCGAAGCCGAGCACGGCGTAGGATACCCTGCCGCTGACCTTGTCGATCATCACGCGCTCGATCGAACCGATCTTGTTGCGATCGGCGCCATAGACCGACGTTCCCTCGACCTTGTCGCTGCCGATCAACCGGCCCATCTCAGCGCGATCCAGTTCGCCTTGGTTCAACATCTCACTTCTCCACTCAGTCAATCCGTTGACCAACCTTGCTTGCAACCTTGCTTGAAGATGATCGTTCCAAAACGCGCCGTGAGCCGCAACGCCGCAAGGCGAAGCTAGCGCGTCGTCGCGGCCGGCTCGCGCAACTTCAGGAATTCGAACATTTCGGACGCGGTCCGAAGCTGCTCGATGCGCACGCTGAGGGCGTCGCGCTGCGTCCCGTCCGGCAGGCTCGCCAGTTCACGCTCAAGGCGCTGCCGCTGCGCGTCGATGCGTTGTTCGAATGTGTGTGGTTCAGATCGTCTTCGCATCGTCTCTCCTCGGGGGTTGCAGGCCCGGGCTGTTGGCCCAGCGCTCGACTTGTTCAATGACCTTCTGGTGGCTCGGGCGCACCGGCTTGGGCGCTTCGGGCTCGTCGGAAAGC
This sequence comes from Bradyrhizobium sp. BR13661, assembly GCF_029892425.1. Classification (GTDB taxonomy): domain Bacteria; phylum Pseudomonadota; class Alphaproteobacteria; order Rhizobiales; family Xanthobacteraceae; genus Bradyrhizobium. The sequence continues at coordinate 95,303 of NZ_JARXWB010000010.1, forward strand.
CTGCGGGGCAACCTGACTTCTTCCGTCATGGCTCATCTCCCTTTCAAGAAGAATGCGCCAATGCGCAACTCGTTTCAATCTTAACTTATTGATTTTATTGAATATTTTTACTCATTTGGGGATTCTGTCGACTCTTGTGGAACTCGCGCCAAGTTCGTCCGTTGAGCAAGCTACTCACCTTACTCACCTTGCGTGGACGATCATGAATGACCTTCGCGCCGAGCGGCTTCAGGTGATGCTTTCCCCGGAAGAGCTGGCCGCCGTTGACGATTTCCGGTTCAGGCATCGCATGCCGACGCGTGCCGCAGCGGTGCGCGAACTTCTCAAGTTCGGACTGGCCGCAATGGGCGTTGATGCAATCCCCGGGGTCAAATCGAGCAGCTTCGGCGTGTTCGGCCGCGGGGCTGACGGCCACACGCAGGGCGATCCCGAGAGCGGCACCGAAGACTGATCCAAACGCGATCTCACAAGGCAAACGACCCCGGCACAACAGGGTGCCAGGGCCGTCCTTGGAGATTGCTTCCAGAGCACCGGGGGCATGTCACTGGAAGCAATCTGTCGACTCCTCGGGCGGAGATTCGTTCCTCTTTATCCGCTCGGGGCAGCACCGGAATCATCGGGCGTCATGCCGGAGCCGGGTGTCTTGCTGTTGTCGTTGAGTTTGGGATCTCGCGTCGCCTCACGCGACGGCGACCCTTTCTGATCCGTCGTGTGCACGGTCTGTACGCGCTGCTTGTCGCGCGGCTGATCTTCCCCGCGCTGGTCCTTGACGATGCCGTGGTCGGAATGTGCCATGATGTCCTCTCGCCTTTCGATGCGTCGAAGCGCTTACGCTTGCCTGGATCGAATGTTCCTGCGAGAGGCCTCGGCACTAGCCATGTGCCGCGTGCACGACGACAGACGCATTTTCCTGATGCACCTGCCGGACCGTCGTCACCGTCGCGAACGCGACCGATACACCAAAGGCGAGAATGAGTGAGAGAAGTGCAAGACGTGGAGCCATCGCAAACCTCCTTCTGGAATCAAAAAATCAAAGCGATCGACTGGTCCCTAATATCGTTGATTGGTTGCTCGCGTTCCGTGAGCGATCTCACACCCGGGCTCACGACAGCGGGAGCACTTTTCCGGATCATGCTTTAGGCATCCAGCTCTTGACGACCAATGCGGGTCACGGGCGGGATTTCGCCATCGAGCCAGTCCTGCTCTTTCGCCAAGGCCGTCCAGGCATCCGCCATGCGCGAATAGCGATTATAGGCGGGTTGCCCGTCGGAGCGCTCGGCCAATTGCAGGCAGTTCTCGGCGTTATCCCTGAAGATGTCAGACTGTTTCATGGACAAGACGTGGGCATGGAACCCCCTGCCCGCAACCGCCCTTACTGGATCGTAACCTCGCCGCGTTCCGCGCTACGAAGCACGACAATGCGCTGAAGGAGATTCAGGACACCATCAACCCTGATCGCTCCGACACGGTCTGAGAGCGAGTTCAATTTTCTTCGGAACCCCGTGGAACCAATCGCAGACCTCGCGGTTGTTTTGGCCGGGCTGAGCAGAGCAGGTTCCATTTTCACGCGTCGCGACCTTGGCGCTTGATTTGCGATTCAGCTGACGGTCTAGTTCGATCAACGCGCTTCGCTTTTGGATCCGGCGAGGTGCCTGCGGGGGAATCAGTATGAGCGACCTCGATCCCGGAACTGCGTCGCGCTCCGGTCGTCGCGTCCCAAAGCCAAAAATCAACGGTACGTCGGAGCCGGACTCCCGGCAGGAGCTGCTGCTCGCGCTACAAGCCATGCGCAGCGGCGATTTCTCCGCTCGCATGAGCGGCGAGTATCTCGGCATCGACGGCAAGATTGCCGACACCTTCAATGAAATCATCGCAGCCAACCAGCGCATGGCGCAGCAGCTCGAGCTGGTCGGCGAAGTCGTTGGCCGCGAGGGCCGCACCAAGCAGCGCGTGCGGTTTGGCCTCGCCTCCGGCTCGTGGGCCGACATGGAAGGCTCCGTCAACACACTGATCGACGATCTGTTGTGGCCGACCCGCGAAGTGACCCGGGCGGTCGCGGCCGTGGCGCAGGGCGACCTGCTGCAGACCGTCAAGCTCGACGTCGACGGCCGCCCGCTGCGCGGCGAATTCCTGCAATCGGCGACCATCGTCAACACGATGATCAAGCAACTCAGCGTGTTCACCTCCGAGGTGACGCGCGTCGCGCGCGAGGTCGGAACCGAGGGCAAGCTCGGCGGCCAGGCTCAGGTGCCCGAAGTGACCGGCGTCTGGAAAGACCTGACCGAGAGCGTCAACTCGATGGCGAACAACCTGACCAACCAGGTTCGCAACATCGCCGAGGTGACGATCGCGGTCGCCAACGGCGACTTGTCCAAGAAGATCACCGTCGACGTCCGCGGCGAGATCCTTCAGCTCAAGGAAGCCATCAACACGATGGTGGACCAGCTCCGCTCGTTCGCCTCCGAAGTGACGCGCGTCGCGCGCGAGGTCGGCACCGACGGCAAGCTCGGCGGCCAGGCCATCGTGCCCGGCGTCGCCGGCACCTGGAAGGATCTGACGGACTCCGTCAACGCCATGTGCGGAAATCTCACCGCGCAGGTCCGCAACATCGCCAACGTGACGACCGCCGTCGCGCGCGGCGACCTCTCGCGCAAAATCACGGTGGACGTGCGCGGCGAGATCCTGGAGCTGAAGGACACCATCAACACCATGGTGGACCAGCTGAACTCCTTTGCGTCCGAAGTGACGCGCGTCGCGCGCGAGGTCGGCACGGAAGGCAAGCTCGGCGGTCAGGCCCAGGTGCCCGGTGTGGCCGGCACCTGGAAGGACCTCACCGACAACGTCAACTTCATGGCTTCGAACCTCACCGCGCAGGTCCGGAACATCGCCGACGTCGCCACCGCCATCGCCGGCGGCGATCTGTCGAAGAAGATCACCGTGAACGTGTCGGGCGAGATCCTTCAGCTGAAGGAAACGCTCAACACCTGCGTGGACCAGCTCAATGCGTTCGCCGGCGAAGTCACGCGCGTCGCGCGCGAGGTCGGCACGGAAGGCCGGCTCGGCGGCCAGGCCAACGTGCTCGGCGTCGCCGGCACCTGGAAGGATCTGACGGAGAGCGTCAACTCGATGGCGTCGAACCTGACCGCGCAGGTTCGCAACATCGCCGAAGTGACGACGGCGGTCGCCGGCGGCGACCTCTCCAAGAAGATCACCGTGGACACGCGCGGCGAAATCCTGGAGCTGAAGGACACCATCAATACCATGGTGGACCAGCTCAACGCCTTCGCCGGCGAAGTCACGCGCGTGGCGCGCGAGGTCGGCACCGAAGGCAAGCTCGGCGGCCAGGCCGTCGTGCGCGGCGTCGGCGGCACGTGGAAGGATTTGACGGACTCGGTCAACTCGATGGCCTCGAACCTGACCGGCCAGGTCCGCAACATCGCCGAAGTCGCGACCGCAGTCGCCAAGGGCGATCTGTCGAAGAAGATCACCGTGAACGTGTCGGGCGAGATCCTTCAGCTGAAGGAAACGCTCAACACCATGGTGGACCAGCTCAACGCCTTCGCCGGCGAAGTCACGCGCGTGGCGCGCGAAGTCGGCACAGACGGCAAGCTCGGCGGCCAGGCCGACGTGCCCGGCGTCGCCGGCACCTGGAAGGATCTGACGGACTCCGTCAACTCGATGGCGGGCAACCTCACCGCCCAGGTTCGTAACATCGCCGAGGTCGCGACCGCGATTGCCGGCGGCGACCTCTCGCGCAAGATCACGGTGGACGTGCGCGGCGAAATCCTTCAGCTGAAGGACACGCTCAACACCATGGTCGACCAGCTCAACCGCTTCGCGGGCGAGGTGACGCGCGTGGCGCGCGAAGTCGGCACCGAAGGCCGGCTCGGCGGCCAGGCCAACGTGCCCGGCGTTGCCGGCACCTGGAAGGATTTGACGGACTCCGTCAACTCGATGGCGGGCAACCTCACCGCCCAGGTCCGCAACATCGCCGAGGTGACCACCGCCGTGGCGCGCGGCGACTTGTCGCGTAAGATCACCGTGGACGTGAAGGGCGAAATCCTCGAGCTCAAGAACACCATCAACACCATGGTGGACCAGCTCAATGCCTTCGCCGGTGAAGTGACGCGCGTCGCCCGCGAGGTCGGCACCGAGGGCAAGCTCGGCGGACAGGCCGAAGTGTCCGGCGTTGCCGGCACCTGGAAGGATCTCACCGACAACGTCAACTTCATGGCCTCGAATCTGACGGCCCAGGTCCGCAACATCGCCGAGGTCGCTACCGCGATCGCCGGCGGCGATTTGTCAAAGAAGATCACGGTGGACGTGCGCGGCGAGATCCTGCTGCTGAAAGACACCCTGAACACGATGGTGGAGCAGCTCCGCTCCTTCGCGGCCGAAGTGACGCGCGTCGCCCGCGAGGTCGGCACCGAGGGCCGGCTCGGCGGTCAGGCCGTGGTGCCCGGCGTCGGCGGTACCTGGAAGGACCTCACCGACAACGTCAACCTGCTCGCTGCAAACCTCACCACACAGGTCCGCAACATCGCCGAAGTCACCACGGCCGTCGCGCGCGGCGACTTGTCGCGCAAGATCACCGTGGACGTGAAGGGCGAAATCCTCGAGCTGAAAAACACCATCAACACAATGGTGGACCAGCTCAATGCTTTCGCCGGCGAAGTCACCCGCGTCGCGCGCGAGGTCGGCACCGAAGGCGAGCTCGGCGGTCAGGCCCAGGTGCCAGGCGTCGCCGGCACCTGGAAGGATCTCACCGACACCGTCAACTTCATGGCGGCGAACTTGACCGAGCAGGTCCGCGGCATCGTCAAGGTGGTGACCGCTGTCGCGAACGGCGACCTCAAGCAGAACCTCACCGTGAAATCGAAGGGCGAGGTCGCCGCGCTCGCCGACACCATCAACAACATGACCGAAACGCTCGCGACCTTCGCCGACCAGGTGTCGTCGGTGGCGCGCGAGGTCGGCGTCGAAGGCCGATTGGGTGGTCAGGCCGACGTGCCGGGCGCGGCCGGCACCTGGAAGGACCTCACCGGCAACGTCAACCTTCTGGCGGCGAACCTCACCTCGCAGGTGCGCGCGATCGCGGAAGTGGCGACCGCCGTGACCAAGGGCGACCTGACGCCGTCGATCCAGGTCGACGCCCGCGGCGAGCTCGCCGAGCTGAAAGACAACATCAACACCATGATCACCAACCTCCGTCTCACGACGGAGCTGAACACCGAGCAGGACTGGCTCAAGACCAACCTCGCCAAATTCACCAACATGCTGCAGGGCCAGCGCGATCTCACCACCGTCGGCCGGTTGCTGCTGACCGAACTGTCCCCGCTGGTGAACGCGCACACCGGCGTGATCTACCAGGTCGAGAACGAGGACAATCCGCAACTCCTGCTGCTCGCCTCCTATGCCGGCGACGGCGTCTACCCGTATCAGCGCGTGCTGCAATTCGGCGAGGGCCTGATCGGCCAGTGCGCACTCGACCGCCGCCCGCGCGTGGTCGCCGACATTCCCGCCGATGTAGTGCCGATCAACTCGGCGCTGCTGCGCGTCGCACCGAAGAATCTCGTGGTGCTGCCGGTGCTGTTCGAGGGCCAGGTCAAGGCGGTGATCGAGCTTGCCTCACTCACCTCGTTCACGACCTCGCAGATGACGTTTCTGGAGCAGCTCACCGATTCCATCGGCATCGTGCTGAACTCGATCGAAGCGACGATGCAGACCGAAGGCCTGCTCAAGCAGTCGCAGCAGCTTGCCGGCGAGCTGCAGACGCAACAGCGCGAACTGCAGCAGACCAACGACCAGCTCGAGCAGAAGGCGCAGCAGCTCGCCGAACGTAACGTCGAGGTCGAGCGCAAGAACCAGGAAATCGAGCAGGCCCGCCGCGCGCTCGAGGAGAAGGCGACCGAGCTCGCGCTGACCTCGAAGTACAAGTCGGAATTCCTGGCCAATATGAGCCACGAGCTGCGCACGCCGCTGAATTCGATCCTGATCCTGGGGCAGCAGCTCACCGACAATCCGGACGGCAATCTCTCCGCCAAGCAGGTCGAATTCGCCCGCACCATCCACGGCGCCGGCACCGATCTGCTGAACCTCATCAGCGACATTCTCGATCTCTCCAAGATCGAGTCCGGCACGGTGACGGTCGATGCCGAGGAAATCCTCACCGCGAACCTGCTCGAGACGGTCGGACGGCCGTTCCGGCATGAGGCCGAGAACCGCAACCTGTCGTTCAAGATCGACGTCGATCCGAACCTCGCACGCAGCATCGTCACCGACTCCAAGCGCCTGCAGCAGGTGCTGAAGAACCTGCTCTCCAACGCCTTCAAGTTCACCGGCGAAGGCGAAGTACGGCTGAAGGTCGCCGGTGCACTCGGCGGCTGGGGCACGGATCATCCGGTGCTGAACTCGGCGCCGGCCGTGATCGCCTTCGAGGTATCGGATACCGGCATCGGCATTCCCGTGGAGAAGCAGAAGCTGATCTTCGAGGCCTTCCAGCAGGCGGACGCCGGCACCAGCCGCAAATATGGCGGCACTGGCCTCGGCCTTGCCATCAGTCGCGAGCTCGCGAGCCTGCTCGGCGGCGAAATCCACCTGCGCAGTGCTCCCGGCAAAGGCTCGACCTTCACGCTGTATCTGCCGCTGAAATATTCCGGCCCGACGCTGGCGCCGCGCGCTACGCCTTCGCAGCAACACAACCAGCCGCCGGCACTCCAGCCGGCCGCGACCGCGCCCGAGCGCGTCACCGAGCAGCTGCCGGACGACCGGCTCAACCTCGAGCCCGGCGACAGCATCCTGCTGATCGTCGAGGACGATCCGCATTATGCGCGGATCCTGGTCGACCTCGCGCGTGACAAGGGTTTCAAGGTCCTGGTCGCCGCGCGCGGCGCGGAAGCGCTCGAACTCGCCAAACAGTATCAGCCGAGGGCCGTGTCGCTCGACGTGTTCCTGCCTGACATGCTCGGCTGGACGGTGCTGAGCCAACTCAAGCACAACCCGCTGACGCGCCACATCCCGGTGCAGATCATCACGCTCGACGAGGACCGCCAGCATGCGCTGGCGCGCGGTGCCTTCTCGTTCGTCAACAAACCGACGACGACCGAGGGCGTCGCCGCCGCGCTGACGCAGATCAAGGAGTATGCAAGACCGCGGCGCAAGCGGCTGCTGATCGTCGAGGACAACGAGGCCGAGCAGCTGTCGATCCGCGAGCTGCTGCATCACGACGACATCGAGATCGTGACCACCGACACGGGCGCCGGCGCGCTCTCGACATTGCGCGAAGCCCCCTGTGATTGCGTGGTGCTCGATCTCAGGCTGCCCGACATGAGCGGCTTCGAGGTGCTGGATCAAATCCGTCGCGACGACGCGCTGTCAAACATCCCCGTGGTGGTGTTCACCGGCCGCGAGCTCTCGGCCGAGGAGGATGCGGAACTTCACACCATGGCGCGGAGCATCGTGGTCAAGGGCGTGGAATCGCCGGAACGCCTGCTCGACGAGACCGCATTGTTCCTGCACCGCGTGATCACGGAACTGCCGGTCGAGAAGCAGCGCATGCTGGAGAAGCTGAACAGTTCCGATGAGGATCTGATCGGCAAGACTGCGCTGCTCGTCGACGACGACGCCCGCAACATCTTCGCGCTATCGAGCGTGCTGGAACGTCGCGGCATGAAGGTGCTGACGGCGACCACGGGCCGCGAGGCGGTGACACTGGTTGAATCCAACCCGGAGATCGCCATCGTGCTGATGGACATCATGATGCCGCAGATGGATGGCTATCAGACCATCGGCGTGATCCGGGAGAACCCGGCCTTCCTGCGCCTGCCGATCATCGCGCTGACGGCGAAGGCGATGAAGGGCGACCGCGAGAAATGCCTGGAGGCAGGCGCCTCGGATTATCTCGCAAAGCCCGTCAATACCGATCAATTGCTGCTTGCAATCCGCATGTGGCTGCATCGCTGAGTAGGATCCGCGAATGGACCATGAGAAGGTCAACATTCTCCTCGTCGACGACCAGCCAGCCAAGCTGCTCGCCTACGAAGTGATCCTGAAGGAACTCGGCGAAAACCTCGTGATCGCCTCGTCCGGCCGCGAGGCGCTGGAGGTGCTGCTCAAGACCGAGATCGCGGTGATCCTGGTCGACGTCTGCATGCCCGAGCTCGACGGTTTCGAGCTCGCCGCCATGATCCGCGAGCACCCGCGCTTCCAGAAGACCGCGATGATCTTCATCTCGGCCATTCAGGTCAGCGACATCGACCGCCTGCGCGGCTACGAGATGGGCGCGGTCGACTATGTGCCGGTGCCCGTCATACCGGAAGTGTTGCGCGCCAAGGTCAAGGTGTTTGCCGAGCTGTATCGCAAGACGCGCGAGCTCGAGCGGCTCAACCAGGATCTCGAGGACCGCGTGCGTGCCCGCACGGCCGAGCTCGAAAATTCCACCGCGAAACTGCGCGAGAGCGAAGAACGGCGCAGCATGGCGATCGCGGCCGGCAAAATGGGATCCTGGGATTGGGACTGGGTCAACGGCGACTGGATGTGGGACGAAGGCCAGTACCGCATCTTCGGCGTGACGCCGGAGACGTTCAACGTCACCTCGGCCAGCGTCCAGGCGCTGTTGCATCCCGATGACGTCGATCAATTCAGCCGGGCGATTGCCGCGTTCAACACCGGTACGCACGCCTACGAAGGAGAGTTTCGCGTCAAGCGGCCCGACGGCGAGGTGCGCTGGTGCGTCGGCACGGCGGCCGCAACGCTGGACTCGAGCGGTCGCGTCGTGCGGGTGAGCGGCGTGACCGTCGACATCACCGAACGCAAGCGCGCCGAGGAGCGGCAAAACCTCCTGGCGCGCGAGGTCGATCATCGGGCCAAGAACGCCCTGGCACTGGCGCAATCGATCGTGCGCCTCACCCGTGCCGACGAGGTCAAGGCTTACGTCAGTGCCGTCGAGGGCCGTATCAATGCGCTCGCCCGCGTGCACACTATCCTGTCGCTGTCGAGCTGGCAGGGCGCCGAGCTCACCAAGCTGATCGCGGAAGAGCTGGCACCCTACTCGCTCGGCGGCCAGATCAAGCTTGCGGGTCCCGAAGTGCAGTTGCTGCCAGCGATCGCGCAGACGCTGGCGCTGGCGCTCCACGAGCTCTTCACCAATTCGGCCAAGTATGGCGCGCTCTCGACGCGGTCGGGACGGCTCATGATCGGCTGGCAGGCCGAGAACGATCTCCTCACCTTGACATGGGACGAGACCGGAGGGCCGTTGGTCAGGACGCCCAAATCGCGCGGCTTCGGCACCAGGAGCCTGCTCGCGAGCGTCGAATCCCAACTCGGCGGGCAGGCCCAATTCGATTGGCGCCCGGAGGGCCTGTTGTGCCGTCTCGAGGTCCCGTTGACACGCAAGAGCGCAGCGACATCGGCAGCGCTGGACAAGTTCGAGGCCAGTACCTCACCCGAACTGCAGCGCGCGTCGGGTTAGCGCGACGCGGCAAGTTTCAGTGGCGGCATCGGCCGCGGCTCGTCGGCGACACGTCCTTCGAGCCAGGCTTCCGTTTGCGCGAGATCTCGCAACGCCCTCGCGTAGCGGCGGGCGGCACTGCGTTCCGCTCCACGCGGCAGCTTGCGCGCCTTGCGCAACATGTCGGCCGCCGCGTTGCGGTAGGCCAGCGAGCGATAGAGAAAGACCACCTTGCCCATATCTGATGTTCCCGTGTTGATGGCCGTCATCCTCGCAAGACCGGCATGAACGTCGGATGAAGCGGATGATGACGAATCCTTCATTCCCGATGGAACCGGCGATCAAGGCCCGCGTTTGCATGCCAAAGGAGCCCCGGTTCCATGCGCGCAAAAAAGTCACCAAGCCTGATCTCTTGCGCCGGACTCATCAAGCTGATGACAAACGCAATGATGGGCGCAGCACTTGGTCTCTCGTTCACGCTCGCACTCATTCTGGCCAATCCTGCGGTGGCAGAGTTGCTGAAAGACGGCGGAAGCGGGACCATCTTCGTCTTTGTCGTGACGATGGTGACGACTTTCTCCATCGGTGCAACGCTGACCGGCGCCGTGCTCATTCTCAACGAGGACAGGGAATCCTGACGCGCGCGTGAAGCGCGTCCTCCGATTTGTTCGGAACTCCTGCGGCGAATGGCGGTTGGCTGCCTGCGTCAATTCAACTCAGGGAGTTCCCCCATATGAAGACGACCAAGCTCGCTCTCGCCGTGATGTTGGCAACAGGCCTCGCCGCCGCGCCGTTCGCCGCGCAGGCCAAGTCGCACAAGGCCAAACATGAATCGGCGACATCATCGTCGCAGACGACGGGGGCCAACATGAAATCCAAGAGCAGCGATACCACGGGCCAAGGTACGGGCCAGGGCAGCTCCGCTCCCGGCTCCGACCAGAGCGGCACCATGTCCAACAAGAGCGCACCGAGCAACACCAAGTAGCAGGCGCGCGACGACCGAGGCCCCGCGACAGCGGGGCCTTTTTAGTTGCATGACCGAACATACACTCAAGGCCACATGGTGGGCGCGTGGGTCAGCGCATCGCGGCCCGCGCGCTTCAAATCCTCGACCGAACATGGCCCAGATCGGGCGAGGTCATTCAGTTTCGCGGAAACGCGCTCGCGCGTCGTCGTATCCGAGAGAGGAATTTCCGCGCAGACTTCATCGAACACCGCCTGCAGCAGGGCGGTCATTTCGGCATCCGGCATGGACGAGCTCCGGCATGTCGCGTTGCGCGACCGCTTTAGCTGCGTCGGATGTCAGTGATGTTAAGGCGGGGACTAAAGCGCGATGAGATTAGGATGAATAGTCATCGCGCTTTAGGTTATTGTTTGAGCATGATCTTTTCAGAAAACCGCTGCGCACTTTTCCGGATCATGCTCTAGCAGAGCCCGCCTTCACAAGATGGTCCAGCTGCGCCCGCTTGCGCGCGATCAGCAGCTGGGCCGCCGCATCGTCGAGGCCCTCACGCTGCAATTGCCTGATCGCAGAGCCCAATTCGAGGATCTCGGCGCGCAGCTTCAGGATCCGGTAGGTGTCCGGGTCTTCCTCCACCGCCTGCCTCCATCCGATGTGCGCGACGTCGTTTCAGCGACGGGCCGCCCCACGTACCGGCTTGATCTCGCCCTTCAGCGAACGAGCGCGCACCCGGTCACGGATGTCGGGCAGGACATCGCAGCCACCCGCCGCCTTCCATTCGCTGATCAGCAGATTGATTTTCCGGCGCAGATCCATCTGCGCCTGGGCTTTCTCGGTGCAGTCGCGGTCGCGATTGACGAGATCGCGCACAGCCGCCTCGACATCGGCCATCTCCAGCCTCAAGGCGCTGATTTTACGTCGGATTTCATTAATTCTGTTGTCCATGGCTTGTTAGAACAAAATAAGAACATATAGTCAAGTCACGAATTCAGGACGGAGGGGTCAGATGCAGGTTCAAGGTAAATACGACGCCAAGGTCTTTCTCATGGAGCAGATGACGCGGGCGCAGGGGCTGCGGCTGAAACGGCTGAGCGAAGAGGCTTATCAGCCCACGCAATACGATCGCGGCCTGTCCTTTGCCGAAGCCGCGCGCCGCATCCAGGTGCTGGAGGCGGAGATCGAGCTCGCAAACTCCTTCTGAGCCAGCGACTGGCGCATTTGGAACGTTGCGTCGGCGCTCCTGTTCTCTTGCCAGGTTCTCTTGCCAAGCCAAGGGAGAGAGTTGATGGCACGTAAGGCAAAAAAGCGCCGTTATTCGCGCAGCGCCGGCAGCGATGTCGAGCGCGAGATGCGGCGTTACAAGAAGGGCACCGCGAAAAGCGGACCTGGCGGTCGCGGCGGACGCGTGAAGAGCCGCAAGCAGGCGATCGCAATCGGCCTGTCCGAAGCGCGCGCGAAAGGCAAGAAGGTGCCGAAGAAGGCATCGAAGCGAAAGACGACCGGGAAGACCAGCAAGACAAGCGCGAAGCGCAAATCCGCCAGGCGGTGACGCCGACTGCCGTCAGATCATGCTGCCGGGCATGAAGCAGCGGATCGAAACGCCAAACACCGTCTTGACCGGCCAGACCATGGTTCGGCCGGCCCGGTTTGGCTCGGTGATCACGGCTTCGTCGGGGACATCGACCCACTCTCCGTCGAGCCGCACCCGGTAATGACCATTGTGCGAGTCCCAATCAGGATCGGCCACGGCCACGCCGTCGGCATCCGAGCAGCACGGACCCAGATGGCTCCGCAAACCGTCGAACCAGGGTTTGAGCGGCGAATCCTTGAAGCGGCCGTCATCGCGCCCCAGGGCGCTTCCGGTCGACAGAATGAGAGGCGCGACAAGCAGCGCACATCTCAGCGAGAGCCTCAATCGATCCATGTCGGCACCGATCAATGCGAACCACCGGCCGGTTCCACAAAGCGGCCGGACGTCCGAAGTTCCACTCCAGCAATTTGCTTCGGCGCCGTCATTGCCGCCAAAGCTCAACACGCGATTCCAAAGTCTGGTCAGCGAACGCGGCATTTTCGGACGAATTCGTCACTCTTGCTGCCGTTAACGAGAATGTTATCGGCGGCCTGTGGGTATCTCGCAATCGCGCACGAAAAAGGCGGCCCGCAGGCCGCCTTTTGAATTTGCCGTCGAGGCCGAGAGATCAGGCGAGCGGCACCGCGACGAAGCGGGTTGCGTCTGCGCTCTTCACCTGCAGCAGCACGCTGTTCTTGCCTGACGATTTGGCCTGCGCCAGCTCGGAGCGGACGTCACTGATGTTGGCGACGGCCTTGCCGCCGACATTGAGGATGACGTCGCCGGTCTGGATGCCGCGCTGCGCTGCCGGTCCCTGCGGATCGACCTCGGTGACCACGACGCCCTTCTGGCCGGCGCCCTGGACTTCACTGGCCGGCGCCAGGCTGAGGCCGAGGCGCGGCGTGCCGGGGGCCTGCTGCGTCTTGCCGTCACCCGACTGATCGCCTCCTTTGGCTTGCCGCTCGTTCGGCAGTTCGCCGAGCGCCAGCGTCACCGTCTTGCCGTCGCCCTTGTGGACGATTTCGAGCTTCACGGACGTGCCCGGCGCCAGCCCTGCGATGGTGCGGGCGAGATCGCGGGAGTCCTTGATCGCGGTGCCATTGACGGCGGTGATGACGTCACCGGCCTCGATGCCGGCCTTCGCCGCCGGGCTGCCATCCTGCGGGTTGTCGACGATCGCGCCGCGCGCTGCCTTCAGGCCGAGGCTGTCGGCGATCTCCGCCGTCACCGGCTGCACCTGCACGCCGAGCCAGCCGCGGGTGACGGCCCCCTTGTCCTTGAGCTGGGCGACGACGAGCTTTGCGGTCGAAGAGGGAATGTCGAAACCGATGCCGACCGAGCCTCCGGAGGGCGAGTAGATCGCGGTGTTCACGCCGATCACATTGCCATTCATGTCGAACGCAGGTCCGCCGGAGTTGCCCTTGTTGATCGGCGCGTCGATCTGGATGAAGTCGTCATAGGGACCGTTGCCGATGTCGCGGCCGCTGGCCGAGACAATGCCGGCCGTGACGGTGCCGCCGAGGCCGAACGGATTGCCGACCGCGACCACCCAGTCACCGATCCGCGGCTTCTGGTCGGAGAACTTCACGAACGGAAAATCCTTCTTGCCGTCGACCTTGATCAGCGCGAGATCGGTCTTCGGATCGGTGCCGACCACCTTTGCGGTGTAGATCGTTCCGTCATCCATGGTCACCTGCACGGACTCGGCGTGGTCGACGACATGGTTGTTGGTGACGGCATAGCCGTCGGCCGAAATGAAGAAGCCGGAGCCCTCGCCCGTGATCATCTGGTGGCGCTGGCGCGGCATGCCGTTCATGCCGCCCGGGACGCGGGAACCGAACTGCCGCGAGAACTGGTCGGACGGAGAATCCTCGTCCTGATCCATCCGGTTCTGCTGCAGCATCGCGCTCTTGTCGTTGTCCTGGTCGATCTTCACGCGCACCGAGATGACGGCCGGCTTGACCTTGCTGACGAGGTCGCCGAAGCCCGGCGGCGTTGCGGTGGTTTCCGCGGCCTGCGCCGGCGAAATCAGGGAGCTCACACTGAGGGGCATTGAAGCGGGAGACGCAGCCAGCACGGCCACGCCAAGCGCAGCCACAGTGCCAAGCAGCGCAAGCCGGCGCGGCTTCAGAATGGTACGAGTCGTGGTGGTGTCGGAATTGACGCGATCGATCATGTCGAAATGTCCATGTTGGGGTAAGTCGCCTTGCACCCAACATGGACATCGTCACCTTACGGCACCCCGTCCACGCGATTAATTCTTGGCAAAGAACGTGCGGCCGGCAGCCGCAGCCAAAACTCCGCACCGCACATTTGATGCAGCTCAACGCGAGCCCCGCAGGCGGTGAAACACTGAAGCCATCGGATGATGTCCACCCGGAGGCGCTGCCATGTACAAAGACATACTCGTCCACATCCCGACCGAACGACCGATGCGGGCCGTCATTGACGGCTCGATCTCGCTCGCCGCCAGCCTCAATGCCCATGTCGACGCGGTCGCGGTCGGCTATGTCGCGAGCACCACGGCCTACGTGATGGAGGGCGGAGCTGCCGTGGCGGCCGTGTTCGAGATGGAACGCGAGCGCGCCGTCGAGCGGGCCGAAGCCGCGCTTGCGGTCTTCAGGAGCGAAGCGGCGAACGCCGATATTTCCAGTACCTGCTACCCGCTCGGCGCCATTCCTGCCGATGCAGCCAGTTCGCTCGGCGAGATGGCGCGGCTGCACGATCTCAGCGTCGTCCTCCAGCCGGATCCCGAGCAGGTGACGTTCGACAACGACGTCCCCCGCGAGATCCTGTTCCAGGCGGGCGGCCCTGTGCTGTTCCTGCCATACACCTTTCGCGGGCCCTTCAAGGCGAAGCGGATCGGCATCTGCTGGGACGGCAGCCGTGTCGCGGCTCGTGCGTTGCGCGATGCAGCGACATTCCTCGCGCGCGCCGAAGAGATCGTGATCATTGCGATCAATGAGAGCGACACCGCTGCTGGCGACGTCTCGGCCAGCAATCTGGCGAAACACCTCGGGCGACGCGGCCTGTCGACCCGCACCATCAGCCTGTCGGCCACGCGTGCCGATATCCAGCCGACCATCCTGTCGCTGGCGGCAGACGAGAACCTCGATCTCCTGGTGATGGGCGGCTACGGCCATTCACGCCTGCAGGAGCGGTTCCTGGGCGGCGTCACGCGCGCCATGCTGGAGGCGATGACCGTCCCGACGCTGATGTCGCATTAGCGAAGGAGGAATGGCCAGTCGCCTTCACGCCGCAGCGGGGCGCTCCCATGCTGCGGCTGCGATGGCATCCTCTTCGCGTTGCGCATTGCACGCGTCGAAATGGTCTTTCAGCGCGACTTCCGCGAGATGTTCGAAATGTTCGGCCTGACCGAGCAGCTGCCAGTTCTGCAGCGGCCGATAGGCCGCCTGCTGGCGACAGAGGGACGCCAGCGCGCGGTAGCGACGTACGTTCTCCATGAGACCCTCCCTCGCATTCACTCTGGGCTTATTGCCCTGATTTGCGTCACGCCGATGGCGGTTGTGCAAAACATTCTTTACGCGCATAGACCGCTTAACCTGGGTTAACTTTCAGGAAATGCGCGGGCGCACTTTCGTTCCCCTCGGACGAACCCAACCTGGAACTTGTAACAATTTTAGGCGTAGCGGCGGCGCTCGACGTTGATGCCGATCAAATCGAAATAGCGTTCGATCGGTTCCGGCCGCCCGATGAGATAGCCCTGCATCACCTCGCATGCCTCACCTTGCAGGAAGGCGCGCTGCGCCTCCGTCTCCACGCCTTCCGCAACGACCGGGATCTGCAGGGCGTGTGCAAGGCTCAGCACCGCGCGGACGATCTCGGCCGATTGCGGGGCGGCCTCGAGGTTCAGGATGAAGCTGCGGTCGATCTTGATCTTGTCGAACGGGAACGACTGCAGATAGGACAGCGATGAGTACCCAGTGCCGAAATCGTCCATCGCAATGCGGATGCCGAGCGCTTTGAGCCGTCGCAGCAAGTTCAGCGCACGCGCGAAATCGCCAATCAGCACGCCCTCGGTGATTTCGACCTCGAGCCGCGTCGGCGCAAGCCCCGTCTCCAGCAGGATCTGGTGAATGCAGCGTTCGAGATCGCCAGCCTGGAACTGGACCGGCGACAAATTGACAGCGACCTGCAACGGTCGCGGCCAGGACGCTGCCTCGCGGCACGCCTCGCGCAGCACCCATTCGCCGATCTCGATGATCAGCCCGTTCTCCTCGGCGAGCGGAATGAACTGGTCGGGCGGCACGATGCCGCGCGTCGGATGGTTCCAGCGCAGCAGCGCCTCGAAACCGATGATTTCGCCATCCATCCGCGCCTGCGGCTGGAAGTAGACCAGGAGCTGGTTCTGCTCCACGGCCTGGCGCAGATCGTGCTGCAACAGCCTGCGGTCGCGCAGCTCCCGGTCCATCTCGGTCTCGAAGAAGCAGACCCTGCCCCGGCCCTCGCGCTTGGCGCGATAGAGTGCGGAATCGGCGTTGGCCAGCAGCGTCGCCGCATCCACGCCGTCGTCCGGATAGACCGCGATGCCGACGCTGACGCCGACATGGGAGAGATAGTCGTCGACCTCGAGCTCCTTTCCGATCGCCTCGACCATGCGCTCGGCGAGCGAAAGCACGTCTTCACGCCTGGCATCGTCGGACATCAGGATCATGAACTCGTCGCCGCCAATGCGAGCGACGAAGGCGCCGTCGGCCTCCGCGACAAGACGCTCGGCGGCTGCCCGCATCATCATGTCGCCGACGGGATGACCGAATACGTCGTTGACATCCTTGAAGCGGTCGAGATCGAGGCTGAGGACGGCAAAGCTGCTCGACGCCTCCTGCGCGCGCTCCAGCCGCTCGGCCAGCGCCGCGTTGAAGGCG
The DNA here is from genome assembly GCF_029892425.1 of Bradyrhizobium sp. BR13661. Lineage (GTDB taxonomy): Bacteria > Pseudomonadota > Alphaproteobacteria > Rhizobiales > Xanthobacteraceae > Bradyrhizobium. The sequence continues at coordinate 112,168 of NZ_JARXWB010000010.1, forward strand.
CTGCGGTTGGGCAAGTCGGTCAACGCATCATGATGGGCAAGATGGCTGATCCGTGCCTCGTTGGTGATCCGCTCGGTGACATCCTCGATCACGCCGACCAGATATTGCGGCGCGCCACTGCTATCGCGGACCAGCAGCTTGCGGGAATTGACGACGCGATCGTGACCGCGAATGCCCACATCGAGCCGATGCCCCTCCAGGAACAACGGCGTACCGCTCTCGACGACGCGGCGGTCCTGCTCCTTGACGACGCGGGCGAGATCGTCGGGAAAGATCTGCTCCGGAGTCTTGCCCAGCATCTCCTCGCGGGGCATGCCGTAATATTCTTCGCCGGCGCGGTTGAGGAGGACGTAGCGGGAGTCCTTCGCATCCTTGGCAAACACCGCGATCGGGATGTTCTCGATGATGCTGTCGAGAAATTCGCGCGCCCGCAACAAATCCTGCTCGGCACGCTTGTGCGTCTGCTCGAGCTCCTCGATCATCAGCTTGATGGCGCGATCGGTCCGGCGACGATCGCGATCACTCTCCTCATAGGCCGCGCTGACGAGCTCGCCGAGCCTGGTCATATCGACCTGCCCGGCTTCGTCCGTCGACTGCCTGATCTGCCTTGCCAGCAGGCGATGCATGGTCACGCGGCCGCCTCCGCGATCATCGTAATCGTCATGGTCTGGTTGTGCAGCTCGCAGCGTCCGGTCGCCGCGGGTGGCGCGATCTCCCCATAAGAGTAGAAGCCGATCCGGGTGACGTCGTCACCGAGCTCGGCGGCAACTGCATCGACCTCATCCTGAGTGCGCTGCCCCATCACCTTGCGACGGCCAGTGCAGCTCACGAGAATCGCGAGCTTGTCGCCCACGACCTCATCTGCGAGAGCGTGACGCGCCTGTCGGCCCGCCTCCCCTGCACCTGCGGCGAGACTATCGAAATTGGCACGCATCAGTTGCGCGGTGCACCCTTCCGGGATATCGGCGGCAAATGTCAGCGTGCCGGCATCGCGATTCACCGCAAACACGGAGCGCACAATCTGTCGCTCCGGCGCGGCCTCGTCATGGATGCGCAAGGGAAACGCAAGACCCGAACCCGGCATCGCGGCGGCCTCTTCCTCGCCGAGATAGCGGGTGTAGAGGTCGAGCGGCGGCTCGCCATCGAGCTCGACCACGACAGGGCCGTCCGACTTCGTCACCTTGCGCCGCGGGCCGAACACGTCCCAGCCCCCGGCGCAGCCATGTGCGAAGCGGAAGGACGCGCCATAGAAGCCGATCGCAGCAATTCGGTTCGGCTGCGGCTCGCCATTGGCGCCAACCAAGGTCTGCTCCATCCTGGTGCCATCGCCGGCCAGTCCGCCGGTCACCAGCAAGTCGGGTCCCAGCACCTCGGAAATGCCCGCGATCAGCTCGTTGCCGTTCACGTTCAATCCTTCGGAGAGAACGAAGACACCGGCGAGATCAGGCCCCGCCAGCTGGCGGGCGAAGCGCATGCCGCAGGCGCGCGACGCTTCGCGGGATTCGATCGTCTCGTTCACGACCCGCACCTGCGTCCGTTCGAAATGCAGGGCGACGGCGACGATCACGTCATCGGCGATGTCATCGCCATGGATCTGGCCACCGGTGCTGCAACCCACGATGTGGCTGTCGGGATAGAAACCGCGCAGCTCGCGATAGCGCTCGCCGCCCGCCAATCCCTCACGGCTGCCAAAATAGAGGACGAGCTGCGGCGGCTCGCGCAGAGCATTTGCTCCGCGCCAGCGATGGGCAGCATTCCAGTGGCGATATTGAATCTGCATCCCACGCTCTCTGCGGTCCTTGAACCACAGATTGTGGTGCGGCGCATTGCCTCGCCGTTAATCCGGCACCTGCTTTACCACCATTGGTTACCCCGGCATGAAAATGCACTGCGGATACGTGATCGATTCTCCGTAGGAGCCCGGAGAATTGTCACTTGCCCAGGTGGCGTCTCCGTAGTCTACCGGATGCGCGCACCCTCGCCCGCACACATCGGCCGCGCGGAACCAGGTTGCAGTTTCGGAACCCGACCGGCCTCTGCTGCGATGCGAATGGCCGCAATATTGCCGGCGTAGTTGGCGCTGCCGCCGCGGAACACCGCGGAACCCGCTACCAGCGTATCGGCTCCCGCTGCGGCGACTGCGGCGGCATTGTCGCGGGTGACGCCGCCATCAACCTCGAGCCGGATCGGCCGCTCGCCGATCATGCTTCGGATGCGCGCGATCTTCTCGAGCTGGGAACCGAGGAAGGACTGGCCGCCGAAGCCCGGGTTGACCGTCATCACCAGCACGAGGTCCAGACGATCGAGCACATACTCTATCGCGCTCTCTGATGTCGATGGGCACAGGCTCACGCCGGCCTTCTTGCCGAGCGCACGGATTGCCTGGAGCGAACGGTCGAGATGCGGGCCCGCTTCGGCATGCACGGTCATGATATCGGCCCCCGCCTTCGCGAATGCCTCGAGATAGGGATCGACAGGCGCGATCATCAGATGCACGTCAAAGAGCTTCGTCGTCACCGGCCGGATCGCCTTGATGACATCGGCGCCGAAGCTGACGTTCGGCACGAAGTGGCCATCCATGACGTCGCAGTGGATCCAGTCGGCGCCGCCCGCATCGATCGCTGCAATCTCCTCGCCGAGGCGCGCAAAATCTGCCGCCAGAATCGAGGGAGCAACAATGATCTCATGGGTCATGGCTTGGCACTCCGCGCGTCCGCCCCGCCGCTGAAGACACGGCTCGCCAGCACGTCCGCCGGATCAATGGTTTCGAGATCGGTGACATCGAGCATGCGATCGAGGTCGGACACCAGGCGATCGGCCTGCCGCAGGCGAATACGATCGACCGCGTTGCGGATCGAGCGCGCATTCGAGAAGAACGGCTGGGTCCGGCGTAACGCAATGTATTTCTCGAATGCCTCGCGTGCGGCTGCCGAGAAGCGATAACCGCGTTCCCTCAGCATCAGCTCGGCGATGACCAGCAGCTCAGCTTCCGCATAGTCAGGAAATTCGATGTGATGAGCGATGCGCGAACGGAAGCCGGGATTGGACGCGAAGAAGCTCGTCATCCGCTCGCCATAGCCGGCAAGAATCACCACGAGGTCTTCGCGCTGGTTCTCCATCACCTGCAACAGGATTTCGATCGCCTCCTGGCCGTAGTCGCGTTCATTGTCGGGTCGGTGCAGATAGTAGGCCTCGTCGATGAACAGCACGCCGCCCATCGCTTTCTTTAGAATCTCTTTCGTCTTCGGCGCGGTATGACCGATATATTGCCCGACCAGATCGTCGCGGGTCACCGAGATCACTTGCCCCCGCCGCACGAAGCCGAGGCCATGCAGAATCTTTGCCATGCGCAGCGCCACCGTGGTCTTGCCGGTGCCGGGATTGCCGGTGAACGACATGTGCAGCGTCGGTGGGGCCGCTGCGAGGCCCGCACGTTGCCGGATGCGTTCAATCAGCAGCAGCGAAGCAATCTGTCGCACGCGATTCTTGACCGGCTTCAGCCCGATCAGCTCCTGCTCGAGCTGTTGCAGCGTATCGGTGATCCCGGCCGTTTCGGCCTCCTTACGGAGATCGAACGTGGCCTCATGCGGCTCGGTAGTCGGTGCGGTGGGCATGTCAAGCATCGGCGCCTCGAAGAAAAGAGCTTCGCCGCGGGGGGAGCGGCGAAGCAGTGGTCCGCCAAGGAAACGGAGCAGGGAGCGCTCCGCGCGGAGAGGATGATCAGGTCGATGCGTGCGCGGCCGGCTTGCGCACCGTGGTGTAGCGGATCGCGCGGCCGCCGACCTCCTGCCGCACCAGTTCGAACTCGGCCTCCTCCTTCGGCCGGTTGACGATGAACGAGATGCGCACGGATTCCCAACCGTGGCTGGAGTCGAAACCGCTGATGCGGATGTAGCTGTCACCATAGACCCTGCGGCATTCGGCGAGCTCCATCATCACGCCGGCGGCGTCCTGGAGATCGAACATCGGCAGACCCCACATCTCCCAATAGGTGTTGCGGGGATGCGGGTCGTCGGTGAACTCGATGTTCACGGCCCAGCCGTTGGCGAGGCAGTATTGCACCTGCTTGGTGATCTGGTCGTCGGTCAGGTCAGGCAGGAAGGAGAAGCAGCCCTGGGTCAGTTTCATTGTCAAAGCTCCTCAGACGGTTTCCAGCGCCGTCGGCACGAAGTCCGGCGTGTCGGTGGATTGATAGTTGAAGGTCACGTCCTTCCAGACTTCGAGCGCGGACTTCAGCGGCGTGCAGGTCTGCGCGGCCTTGGCCAGGATCTCCGGGCCCTCGTGGACGTAGTCGCGTCCCTCGTTGCGGGCGAGGATCATCGCTTCGAGCGCCACGCGGTTGGCGATCGCACCGGCCGCAATGCCCATGGGATGGCCGATGGTGCCGCCGCCGAATTGCAGCACGACGTCCTCGCCGAGCAGGTCGAGCAGCTGGTGCATTTGCCCGGCGTGGATGCCGCCGGAGGCGACCGGCAACATCTTGTTCAGGCTCGCCCAGGATTGGTCGAAGAAAATGCCGTGCTCGAGCCTGGTCGGATTGAAGTCTTCGCGGCAAACATCGTAATAGCCACGCGTTGTGTTGGGATCGCCTTCGAGCTTGCCGACAACGGTGCCGGCGTGAATGTGGTCGACACCCGCAAGCCGCATCCACTTCGCGATGACGCGGAACGACACGCCGTGGCTCTTCTGCCGTGTATAGGTCGAGTGACCGGCGCGATGCAGATGCAGGATCATGTCGTTGCGGCGTGCCCATTTCGCCATGGACTGGATCGCGGTGTAGCCGATCACGAGGTCGATCATGACGATGCACGACCCGAGTTCCTTCGCGAACTCCGCACGCTCGTACATGTCCTCCATCGTTCCCGCGGTGATGTTCAGGTACGTGCCCTTCACCTCGCCCGAGGCCGCCTGCGCGCGGTTTACCGCCTCCATGCAATACAGGAAGCGGTCACGCCAGTGCATGAAGGGCTGCGAGTTGATGTTCTCGTCGTCCTTGGTGAAGTCGAGCCCGCCCTTCAGCGCCTCGTAGACAACGCGGCCGTAATTGCGGCCCGAGAGGCCGAGCTTCGGCTTCACCGTCGCACCCAAGAGCGGCCTGCCGAACTTGTCGAGCCGCTCGCGCTCGACCACGATGCCGGTGGCCGGTCCCTGGAATGTCTTCACATAGGCGACGGGAAAGCGCATGTCCTCCAGGCGCAGCGCCTTCAACGGCTTGAAGCCGAACACGTTACCGATGATCGACGCCGAGAGGTTCGCGATCGAGCCCGGCTCGAACAGGTCGAGGTCATAGGCGATGTAGGCGAAGTACGAGCCAGGCGTGCCGGGGACCGGATCGACGCGATAACACTTGGCGCGATACTTCTCGGCTGCCGTCAGGCGGTCGGTCCACACCACCGTCCAGGTCGCGGTCGAGGATTCACCGGCGACGGCCGCGGACGCCTCGATCGGATCGACGCCCTCCTGCGGCGTGACGCGGAACAGCGCGATGACGTCAGTGTCCTTCGGCGTGTATTCGGGCTCCCAATAGCCCATGCGCGCGTATTCCATGGTGCCCGATCGATAGCGCTCCTTGCCGCGGACCGTTCCTGCGTGTGCATTCATGGCTCTCTCCTCTTCTCTCTCTGAATGACTAAGCCGCGACTGGTTCGCGTGCTCCGATGCACGGGTCGAGCTCGCCGGCGCGGTAGCGCCGTGCCATCTCGCTCAACGGAACGACCTTGATCTTGCTGGCGTGACCCGCGGTGCCAAACTGCTCGAAACGATCGCGGCAGAGCTCGCGCATGGCATCCATCGCAGGTTTCAGGAATTTGCGTGGATCGAACTCGTTGCGGCTTTGCGCCGCCACTTTCCGAAACACGGCGGTCATCGCCAGGCGACAATCCGTATCGATATTGACCTTGCGCACGCCGCTCTTGATGCCGCGGACGATCTCCTCCACCGGCACGCCCCAGGTCTGCGGCATCTCGCCGCCGAATTGGTTGAACATGTCCTGAAGCGGCTGCGGCACCGACGAAGAGCCGTGCATCACCAGATGCGTGTTCGGCAGCCGGCGGTGAATCTCCTCGACAACCCGCATCGCCAGGATGTCACCATCGGGCTTGCGGCTGAACTTGTAGGCGCCGTGCGAGGTGCCCATCGCGATGGCGAGCGCGTCGACCTTGGTGGCACGGACGAAGTCGACCGCCTGATCGGGATCGGTCAAGAGCTGGTCATGGCTGACCTTGCCCTCGACACCGTGGCCATCCTCTTGCTCGCCGCCGCCATGTTCGAGTGAGCCGAGCACGCCAAGTTCGCCTTCGACGGAGGCGCCGGTCCAATGGGCGAGATCGACGACGCGGCGAGTAATCGCGACGTTGTAGTCATAGTCGGCGGCCGTCTTCGCGTCGGCCTTGAGCGAACCGTCCATCATCACCGAGGTAAAGCCGTGGGCGATGGCGGAGGCGCAGGTCGCCTCGTCATTGCCGTGGTCCTGGTGCATGCAAAGCGGGATGTCGGGATAGGTCCGCTCCAGCGCGTCGATCATGTGCGAGAGCATGAAATCGCCGGCATAGCTGCGCGCCCCGCGCGAGGCCTGGATGATGACAGGCGCGTCGACCTCGGCCGCGGCCTGCATGATCGCGATGCCCTGCTCCATGTTGTTGATGTTGAACGCCGGCACGGCGTAGCCGTGGGTTGCGGCGTGATCGAGCAATTGGCGAAGGGTGATACGGGCCACGGGACGTCCTCCTTATTGGCTCTTGCGGGCGATCGCCCGGCGGGCCGCTTCCGCAATGCTCTGCGGTGTGATGCCGAATTCGCGGTACAGCACCGGCGCCGGAGCCGAGGCGCCGAAACCGCGCATGCCGACGAATTCACCGTCACTGCCGATCCAGCGGTGCCAATCGCCGGCGACCGCCGCCTCGATGCCGACACGTGGCGCGGTGCCGAGAACGGCGGCGCGATAGTCATCCGGCTGCTCATCGAACAGGGCAAAACACGGCGCGGACACCACGGCCGCGCGGACATGTTCGGTCGCAAGCAGGCGGGCGGCTTCCAGCGCGATCGAGACTTCCGAGCCTGTGGCCATCAACGTCACGTCGCGCCCGCCATCAGGCGAGACGATCAGATAGGCCCCGCGCGCGACACGGTTCTTGCCGCGCGCATCGCTGCGGAAGGTCGGCAGGGCTTGCCGCGACAGGCACAGCACGGATGGACGATCTTCGCTCGCAAGCGCGCAATTCCAGGCCTCCAGCGTCTCAACCGCGTCGGCGGGGCGGAACACCAGCAGGTTCGGAATGACGCGCAGCGCTGCGAGATGCTCGACAGGCTGATGCGTCGGCCCGTCCTCGCCAAGCCCGATGGAGTCGTGCGTCATCACATGAATGACGCGCAGCCGCATCAGGGCCGCAAGGCGGATCGCCGGCCGGCTGTAGTCGGAGAAGGCGAGGAACGTGCCGCCATAGGGAATCAAGCCGCCATGCAGCGCGAGGCCGTTCATCGCAGCCGCCATGCCGTGCTCGCGGATGCCGTAGTGAATGTAGTCGCCGGCGAAAGCGCCACGCTTGACGGGCGCCTGCGCCTTGGCGTGCGTCAGGTTCGAATGCGTCAGATCCGCCGAGCCGCCGACAAATCCTGGGATCGTCCCCGCAATGCCGTCGAGCACCTGCTGTGAGGCTTGCCGCGTTGCAAGCTTGGGGCGCTCGGTGGCAAAGCGCTCGCGCAATTTCGCCGAGGCCTGGGCATAGGCGTTCGGCAGGGCAACCGGCTTGCCCTCGATGAAGAGTTCGCGCTGCTCGGGTGTCGCGTCTTCGTAGCGATCGAGCCAGGCCAGGCGTTCGACCTGCCCGCGCTGTCCGATCATCCGCCACGCCTTTGCGACGGTGACAGGCACGACGAAGGGCTGATAGTCCCAGCCGAGCGTCCGCCTTGCCGCCGCGGTCTGCTCGGTGCCGAGCGGCGCGCCATGCGCTTTCTCGGTGCCCTGGCGGTCCGGCGCGCCGTAACCAATGATGGTCCGGCAGGCGATCAGCGACGGTTTTGCGGTTTCGCGTTCTTCCCCGATCGCCTGCGCAACCGCTTCGGGATCGTGTCCGTCGACACGGCGCACCGACCAGCCGGAGGCGGCGAAGCGTGCGAGCTGGTCATCTGAGGTCGCAAGTAACGTCGGCCCGTCGATCGAGATACCGTTGTCATCGAACAGCACGATCAGGCGGCCGAGCCCCAGATGGCCTGCGAGCGAGATCGCCTCCTGGCTGATGCCTTCCATCAGGCAGCCGTCGCCCGCGATCACATAGGTGAAGTGATCGACGAGACCGTCGCCATGCCGCGCATTGGCCATGCGCTCGGCAAGCGCCATGCCGACGGCCGTTGCAATCCCCTGCCCCAGCGGACCCGTCGTGGTCTCGACGCCTGGCGTGTGACCATATTCGGGGTGCCCCGGCGTCCTGGAGCCCCACTGCCTGAAGGCCTTGATGTCGTGGAGGCTGACGTCGCCGCCGGTGAGATGCAGCAATGCGTAGAGCAGCATGGAGCCGTGTCCGGCCGACAGCACGAAGCGATCGCGGTCGGGCCAGTTCGGATGCGCCGAGTCGAATTTGAGGAAACGCGAGAACAGCACGGTCGCGACGTCGGCCATGCCCATGGGCAGGCCGGGATGACCGGACTGCGCGGTCTCGATGGCATCGACCGCGAGGAAACGGACGGCGTTGGCGAGATCGTTATGCGCAACGGCCGTCAGGTCGGCGTCGGCATGAACCGAGATATTCATCGGATGCTCCCTTTCATTTCAAGCTGCGCCTGCGCTCGATCAGCTGCATGATCAGCGGCGTCAGGATGAGCTGCATGGCGAGATCGAGCTTCGCGCCCGGACACACGATCGAATTCGCGCGCGACATCCAGCTGTGCGGCAGCATCGAGAGCAGATACGGAAAGTCGATGCCGCGCGGATTCTTGAAGCGGATCACGACCATCGATTCATCCGGCGTCGGGATCCAGCGCGAGATGAACGGATTCGACGTGTCGACTGTCGGCACGCGCTGGAAGTTGATGTCGGTCTCGGTGAATTGCGGGCAGATATAGTGAATGTAATCCGGCATCCGCCGCAGGATCGTGTCGGTGACGGCCTCGGTCGAATAGCCCCTCGCGCTGCGGTCGCGGTGCAGCTTCTGGATCCATTCGAGATTGATGACGGGCACGACGCCGATCTTGAGGTCGGCATAGCGCGCGACATTCACTCGGTCGGTGACGACGGCGCCGTGCAGGCCTTCGTAGAACAGCAGGTCGGAATTTTCCGGGAGCTGCTTCCACTCGGTGAAGGTACCCGGCGCAGCGCCATGCAGCGCGGACTCTTCGGCGTCGTGCACATAGTGTCGCGTCGTCGCCGTGCCGGTCTCGCCATAGTCGCGGAAGGCGCGCTCGAGCTCCTCGAACAGATTGGTGTCCGGGCTGAAATGGCTGAAGTGCTTGTTGCCGCGTTCGGCCTCTGTGGCCATCTGCGTGCGCATCTCGGCGCGGTCGTAACGATGGAAGGCATCGCCCTCGATGTAGACGGCGTTGACCTTCTCGCGGAAGAAGATCTGCTCGAACGTCTTCTTGACCGAGGTCGTTCCGGCGCCCGAGGAGCCGGTGATGGAGATGATCGGGTGCTTTCTGGACATCGATCACCTCGCTCACAGCCGGAAGAAGCCGCGCCGCGCGAACAGCGGCGCGGAGACGCTGGCGATCAGCAGCGGATCGCAATGCAGCTCGGCGACGCGCCGCACCTCGTTGCTGGAGCCCATGACCAGCGGGACGCGCTGGTGCAGATTTTGGGCTGAGAGATCGAGGATGCGCTCGCGGCCGGTCGAAGCCGAGCCGCCGGCCTGCTCGATGATCATGGCCATCGGGTGCGCCTCGTAGACCAGGCGCAGGCGACCATCGCCATATCCGGCGCGCGCATCGGAGGGATACAGGAACACGCCGCCGCGGGTCAGGATACGATAGGCCTCCGCGACCAGCGAGCCGACCCAGCGCATGTTGAAATTGTGGTTGGCGGGCCCGTCGACGCCGGCAAGGCATTCGTCGATGAAGGCGCGCACGGGCGGCTCCCAATGGCGGCGATTGGAGACGTTGATCGAGAACTCCTCGCAGGTCTCGGAGATCTGCACGGCGCTGCGCGCGAGACGGAAGCAGCCGGCCTTGCGGTCGAACGTGAAGATGTCGACGCCCTCGCCGAGCGTCAGCACCAGCGAGGTCTGGGGTCCATAGGTGACGAAGCCCGCGGCGAGTTGCACCGACCCGCGCTGATGGAAGGCCAGCGCGAGGTCATCGGGTGCGGGCAGGATCGAGAAGATCGTACCGACAGTCATATTGAGGTCGATGTTGGTGGAACCATCGAGCGGATCGATCGCGACACAGATTTTGGCGTCGCGGTCGCCGATCTGCGGTTCGCGCATCTCCTCTGACGCCAGTGCGGCGATCGGCAGCCTGCCGAGGCAGCGGCGCAGGATGGCATCGGCCTGCACGTCGAGATCGCGCTGGATGTCGCCGTCGCTGTTGCAGCCGGTGGTCAGGCCGGAGGCGTCCGCGAGATCGCCTGTCGCGATGAGGTCGGCGATCTCGATTGCGGCGGCGGCGATGGCGTCGACCGCAGCCGCCACGGCGAGCGCATGCGGCGCCGTCTCGGAATAGCGTTGAAGGTGGTCGTCCAGCCTGAGTTGCCCGGTCATCTGCGTCCATCCCCTTGCGGGCGCCGCATCCAGTTCCCTCCACTCGGGAGGTTGGTGCGGTCTGTCCCGGCACGACGAGATTGACAGGAGCGGCTTAATAAGGAAAATTTCTATTCATAATGAGTGCCAAAGAATTTCCTTATAATGGTTCCGGCCACGCGGCGACCCACCAGCTCCGGCATCTGACGATCCGGCAGCTGCGTTCGCTTGCGGCGCTTTCGGTGAAGGGCAGCGTGACGGCGGCCTCGACCCAGCTCGGGCTGACCCAGCCGGCCGTGACGCAGCAGCTTCGGCAACTTCAGGACCTCGCGGGTTTGCCGCTGGTGCAACGGACCGGCGACGGCATGCTGCTGACGGAGGCAGGCCGCGAGGTGCTGGCGCTTGCGGAGCGCGTCGAGGCCGCAATCACGGACTGCCAGGGCGCACTCGACCTGCTTGCGGGCAAGACCGGCGGCACGGTGCATCTCGGCGCGGTCTCGACCGCGAAATATTTCGTGCCGCACGCGATCGCGGCATTCTCCAAACGCTCGCCGAAGATCGAGATCAAGCTGACGATCGGCAACCGCGAGGAGATCCGCGAGGCCATGCACGGCTACGAGCTCGATTTCGCCGTGATGGGTCGGCCGCCGGCCGATGTCAGCGTCGACGTGCGCCAGCTCGGGCGCAATCCGCACATCATCATCGCGCGCAAGGGGCACTGGCTGGAGAAGGATTCAGGCCTCAGCCTGACCGATCTCGTGCATGAGACTTTCCTCACACGCGAGCCCGGCTCGGGCACGCGCACGCTGATGGAGGGCTTGTTCCAGAAGTCGGATCTCGAGCCGATCATCGGCATGGAGATGAGCAGCAACGAGACCATCAAGCAGGCGGTGATCGCGGGGCTCGGCATCGCCTTCATCTCGGCGCACACGGTGGCGCATGAGCTGGCCGAAGGGCGCCTCGTCGTGCTCGACGTCGCAGGCCTGCCGATCGTCCGGCAATGGTACGTGATCCGCCGCAGCGACAAGGTGCTGCTGCCGCCGGCGCAGGCGATGTTCGATTTCCTGGGATCGGAAGGCGCGAATTATCTGCCTGAGCTGCCCGATTTCGGCGAGCGATAGCGCAAGCCGGGGCTCAGCCCATCAGCTTCATCGCGATCGTCGCCGCGAGGATGACGATGATCTGGAGCAGGCGCTGCGTCGTGAAGATGCGGTTGAAGGTGATCATCGCGCGCTCCGGCCGTCGTGATGGTTAATGTTCAGGCGGCGAGCGGAACGCTGTAATCGGCGCGGGCCGCGAAATAGGCTTCCAGCTCGGACAGCGCGCGGGCTTCCCACTCGCTGGCCTGCTCGAGCAGCGACCAGCGCTGGCCCGGCCGGAACGCAGCGGTCTGGCGATAGAGCGATGCGATGCCGCGATAGCGGCGCACGTTCTCGAAAATGGCTTGACCGTTCATGTCGAAAACTCCCTCGTCATTCCCGCGAGGGAAAATGCGGCCAAATCTTTTTTGAAAAGTTAGCGGCGCGATCCGGCTGCGCGGATGGTTGCCGGACTGTTGCACGTGCGCAACGCGCGTCCGGCCTATTGCGAATTCGTCGCCGCGCTCTCGCCTGACGACTTCAAGCCGCCGCGGCTGATGATGGCCATGGCCTTGCGGCAGAGATCGGCAAGGCCGATCAGGAGCACGGCGAGCAGGAAGAACAAATTGATGGAATCCGCGTCCGCAGGGGTCAGCGGGGCAATCTCGAACACCGGCGGCATGAACGCCCACCACACCAGCGGCACGGTGAGCAGAGCTGCGAAGATGGCCGCTGGCGCGCCGGCGACAAGGCCGAGCACGAACAGGCTCGGCAGGAACGTTGCGAAATAGAGCTTGGCGCCGAGTGCGACGCAGACGCCTTGAATCGCAGCCGACGCTGCGACGACAATCAATCCGAGCAGAAATGCCTGCCACGACCATGGCCGTACTCGCGGTACGCCAACCAGTCCCGCACGCTTCATAGGGCCTCCCCTGCCGCCGTTAACCAGGCCGCTTGCGACCAAAGTACTACAGCGGCCGGGAATCCGCGAGATGGAAATGGCGTCCGCCAAGCCGACCACACCGAGGCGTGGTAAACAGCCCCGGACAGCACAATCGTACCGCTATTCAGTCGCGGCATAGATCAAACTGGCGACCGGCAGCGCAAGGCCAATGGCCGAGGCCAGCGTCCAGCCGCCCTGCGCGAACGCCCAGGTGCCGAGCGCGGATCCGGCCGCACCGGCGGCGAAGAACGTCGCCATATAGAGCCCGTTGAGGCGGCTGCGATGCTCATGCCCGAGCACGAAGATGGCGCGGAAGCCCAGCACGACATTGCCCTGCACGCCGAAATCGATCGCGATCGCGGCCACCACGAGGCAGGCAAGGTTGAGCATCGATCCGGCCGCGCCGACATGCGTGACCAGGAAGCCCAGCGCGACGAACAGCATCGCGGCGATGGTGGCGATGCGGCTATGTCCGCGATCGGCGAGCCTGCCTGCGATCGGCGCCGCGAACACGCCGGACACGCCGGCCAGCGCGAACAGCGCGATGCCGCTCTGGGTGAAGCCGAATTGGCTGGCAAGCTGCAGCGGCACCACCGTCCAGAACAGCGTGAAGGCGCCGAACAGCCCGGCCTGGTAGAGCGCGCGGCGCCGCAGCAGTGGCATGGTCCGCACCAGATGCGGCATTGACAGCAGCAGTTCGCCGTAATGCATCCGCGCCACCGGCTTGCGCGTCGGTAGCGTCACTCGAAGCACGACGATCAGCGCGATCATCAATGCCGCCGAGCAGAAGAACACCGCGTGCCACGACAGCGCCGCGGTGACGAAGCTCGAGGCCGGCCGCGCCAGCATGATGCCGAGCATCAATCCGGTCGAGACGTTGCCGACGACGCGACCGCGAATGGCCTCCGGCGCAAGATGGGCGGCGTAGGGAATGATGATCTGCACCGCGACCGAGCCGAGCCCGATGAACAGCGCGGCGATTAGGAACGACAGCGCATGCGTCGCAAAGCCAGCCGCGATCAATGACGCCGCGCCGAGCGCGATGACGGTGCAGATCAGCGTCCGGTTCTCGACGAGATCGCCGAGCGGCACGATGAACAGCAGCCCCGTGCCGTAGCCGATCTGCGTCATGGTCACGATCAGGCCTGCGGCCGCGTGCGACAGGCCGAGCGCGGCGCTGATCGGGGCGATCAGCGGCTGGGCGTAGTAGATATTGGCGGCAACCATGCCACAGGCTGCGGCAAGCACGAAGGTCAGTCGCTGCGACACCGTGTCCGGCTCGGGCGCGGCGTCGATCGTGGCATTCATCGTCATTCCAAACTCTCCGACACTTTCCATAGATAGGAAACGTTCATTTCCTAATTTGACAAGGATTCAATCAAGCAGTTTCAGCGCGACGCCGACCAGGCGATCGCCGTCGAGCGGCAGGCGCGCCTTGCCGACGACGCGCAGGCCCTGCGTCATGCAGATCATCAGCCGCGCGGTGTCATCGGCATCGACATGGCGGGGAATCGAACCATCGGCCTGCCCCTCGCGAATGAGGCCCGCGATGAAAGACTCAACGGTCTTGAGCTGCGCCGTGACGCGCGCGCGCATCACCGGATCGACCGCCGACAGCTCGACCGCACTACCGACCACGATGCAGCCGCGGCGCCCCTCGCTGCCCCGGGAGTGCTCGACATAGGAATTGAGCACATGACGCACCCGGTCGCGACCGTTTGTGCCAAGCGCCGCCGCGCTGCGGGTCTGCTCCCCGCGTACCGCGGCATAGCGCTCGAAGGCGGCGAGGAAGACGGCATGCTTGTCGCGAAACGCCTTGTAGACGCTGCCGGTGGCAAGCCGCATGGCCGCCGTCAGGTCCCCGACCGAGGTGGCATGATAGCCGCGCTCGCAAAACACCCTGATAGCGCCGTCCAGGGCGGAGTCCATGTCGAACTCCCGGGGACGGCCGGGGGGATTGGAGGCAGGCTCGAATTTGCGGGCGGCTTTTTGCATTGCGGGATATTAGAGAATGATCGTTTCCGAATAAAGACACGTGGTTGTGATCGGGGGGCGGGAAAGGGCCCGCTCTCTCCCTCGTCATTCCGGGACGCGCCCATTGGCGCGGGCCCGGAATCCATTTAGCGGCATGTTTGGTGGCTCAATGGATTCTCAGGTGCGCAATTGCGCACCATAGCTCGATGCTGCGCATCGCCCCGGAATGACGAAAGCGAGAGCGATCACCCCTTCGGTCGCACCGGCGTGCCATCTGCCATGGTGGCCACGCCCTTCCGCTCGACGATCATCCCATACGCGTGGGGCTGGCGATGAACATCGAAATTGAAGGTCGTGCGCTTGTAGGAATTGCAGAGATCGAGATCGCAGCGGGCGAGCGCGAGCTCGTCGCCCTTGGTGGTGCAGCGCGCAATGATCTCGCCTGAAGGCGCGATGATGCAGCTGCCGCCGATATGGTCGACGCCCTCCTCGACACCAGCCTTGGCGACGCCGACGACGAAGGTGCCGTTCTGATAGGCGCCGGACTGCATCACCAGATGATTGTGAAACAGCGAGAGGTCGTCATGCTCCGGCGCGGGCGGATTGTGCACCGGGGTGTTGTAACCGATCATCACCATCTCGACGCCCTGCAAACCCATCACCCGATAGGTCTCGCTCCAGCGGCGGTCGTTGCAGATCGCCATGCCCATCACGCCGCCGAACGCATCGACCACGCCGAAGCCGGAGCCCGGCTCGAAATAGCGCTTCTCCAAATGCTGGAATTTGCGCCACGGCTCATGCTCGGTATGACCGGGCAGATGGACCTTGCGATATTTGGCAACGATGGCGCCGCTCCTGTCGACCAGGATCGACGTATTGTAGCGGTGCACGATGCCTGCCTCGACCGTGAGCTCGGCATAGCCGAGGTAGAATCCGATGCCGCACTCGCGCGCAAGATCGAACAGCGCTTGCGTCTCCGGCCCCGGCATCTCGCGCTCGAAAAACTGGTCGATCTCGGCTTGATCCTCGAAGTACCAGCGCGGAAAGAACGTGGTGAGCGCGAGCTCAGGATAGACGATCAGGTCGCAGCCGTTTGCGTGGGCCTGGCGCATCAAGGCCATCAGCCGCGCAACCACCTCGCCCCTCGTTTCGCTCCTCGCAATCGGACCCAGCTGGCCGGCCGCGACAGTCACAAATCTTGCCACGTATCTTCCCTCATTCGCTTGCCGGACTGACCGGCCCATCGTCGTGCACGCTCATATGCAGATTCTACGCCCCCCAGGCCCGTGGGTTTGACCAGAACAAGTCGCGCACGGATTTTCGGGAACTTTCGTTGCCAATCTGCAACGGTTCCCCACCGTCTCATGCCAGACAAGAGAAATGCCCATTGCCGCCACGAACCCTGCTCACAACGCCGTGAGACTATCAGGGGAATCACGATGCGTGCACAACGCGTTTGGAACGTGAATGGGGCCGCCAGCATCGGGCAGCTCCAATCGAAACTGGATGATTTGAACAAGCGGCTCAGCCAGCTCGAGAACCAGCATCCCGAAAGCCTGGGGATCGACGAGTTGAAGGCGAGCGCGCTCAGCCTGTCGCGCGAGATCGACGACATCCGCTGCGCGGAGGCGACGGCGGCGCTGGGGGAATTGCTGCGGAAATAGCCGGCCACGACGATTCGACGCTGCTCACGGAACCAACGCCCACGCCCGCCATTGCCATGGTGAGCATGGAGCACAATCATGACCAGGCACCTGACGCGAGCTCATTTCGCACGCGGTTTGGCCGGCGCGGTTTCCACGCTGGTCCTGTGCGCGGCGATGGCCTTCACCATCGCGCACCACTTCGCGTTGTGAAGAATTTGGCGTTGTGAAGAATTTGGCGCTGTGAGGAACGATCGCATGACGTCCGACCCCGAGGAGTCGGTGAGGCTGCAAGGCTTCGGCGAGATGACGTTGCGCACGGCGATCGCGACGGTGATGCTGCTCGCCCCGCGCGAGCGCGCGGACGCCGCGATTTTTCGGGTGCGCGACGGCGTGCGCCTCGCCGCAAGCGAGATCGCCGGGCTTGCGTCACAGTGGGGTATCGCGCCCGCAGTCGAAGTCAAATCGCCAAGACTGGCGCCCGAGCCGCACTGGTCCGACATCGTCCGCGGCATGGTGCGCGAGGCCCCGCTGCCATCGTTGATGGTGGCGTTCTTGCTGGGCGTGCTGGTGACGAGGCGGTAGGCCTCTGGCTGATCGCGCAACTGTGGAGCGCCGGCGACGGGCGAGCCATGTTGCCGCAACAGACGCCCCTGCCGATCCAAATCGGCCGTGGACCCGCCCTCAAATCCGTTGCAAAAAGGGACCCCGAGGCGCCTGGCGGCGCGCCGATCGTGTACAATACACTGATCAATGCGCCCGATGCACCAAGAGGCAACGCGGCTCGTCGCGTCGTCGGCCTGATCGCCGGCGCTGCGCCGCCGGTCGCGGTGCTCGAAGGCGCCGAAAACATTGGCATCAGGCTGACGCATGTTTACGGCCTGACCGAGGTCTACGGCCCCGCCTCCGTCTGCGCCGAGCACCCCGGTTGGGAGGAGCTTCCGCCGGCCGAGCGCGCTCGCATGAAGCGCCGGCAGGGTGTGCCCTACCCGCTCCAGGAAAGCGTCACCGTCATCAATCCGCAGACCATGCAGGAGGTGCCGCGCGACGGCGAGACCATCGGCGAGGCCATGTTCCGCGGCAACATCGTCATGAAGGGCTATCTAAAGAACGAGAAGGCGACGACGGAAGCTTTCGAGGGTGGCTGGTTTCGTACCGGCGATCTCGGTGTGCTCGACCAGCACGGCTACGTCATCATCAAGGACCGCTCCAAGGACATCATCATCTCCGGTGGCGAGAACATCTCCTCCGTGGAGGTCGAGGACATCCTCTACAAGCACCCCGCCGTCCTGTTCGCGGCCGTAGTGGCCAAACCCGATTCGAAATGGGGCGAGGTGCCCTGCGCCCTCGTCGAGCTGAAGGACGGCGCCAAAGCGACGGAAGCCGAGATCATCGCCTTCTGCCGCACGCATATGAGCGGCTTCAAGGCGCCCAAGGTCGTCGTATTCGAGCCAGTCCCGAAGACTTCCACAGGCAAGATCCAGAAATTCCTGCTGCGCAATCAGGTCGACTCGGCGAAGGCGATCTCTGCTTGAGCCACCATGAAGCGGCTCCGAACGCCGCCAGCCGGCCGAAACGTGACAAATCGCGGGCAGGCACCCCGCGTCGCGCTCCTTCCCTCAACTGCCCGGATCTCTCACGAACTCCGGGCACTTTTTTGACACGCAGCGATCCACTCGGCGTGATGACTGCTTTCGCTGCCGAGGCTCACATCAGAGGCTCGGTGCGAATCATCGGTCGTTCGCAATATACGGATCCAGCGCGTCGCTTTCGAACTCGAAGAGCTGACGTTGGTCATCGGCAGCCAATTGTCACCGCTCCACGAAGCGTCCAACTGATCGCAACTAAATCGTAGATTAGCCTGCGCAATCGCAAACAATCGTAGCAAGATTTCCCAACTAAAAAAGGTCCGTTCCGATCTGCAATCGCTTTAAGCAATTGATATTGCTTGGTGGGCGCACCAGGGCTCGAACCTGGGACCCGCTGATTAAGAGACACGATACGATCATTAATTTTACGATAGAATTTTTCCAACTGAGTTAAAATCCCTTCATTAGAGATCAATGGCTTACAGCGAAACATCCAACCGCCGAGGGTGCGTCGCGGTTGGGGGACACACGATGACATAACCGCCGCGTGGCTTCATACCGCCCCGAATGCCAGATTGTCTGCTTGATCAGCCAAATCGCGATATGGCGAAGGGCGTAAGGTCGACAGGCGCGGCCCGGCCGGAGATGAGATCCGCGATGATCCGGCCCGTGATCGGCCCCGACGCAAGACCGATATGTCCGTGGCCAAATGCGTGGAAGATATCAGGTGACGTCGCGGACGGGCCGATGACAGGACGACCATCCGGCGTCGATGGCCGATGCCCCATCCAGCGTTCGATCGCAAGGCCCTCGCGCGGCCCAAGGCCGGGATAGGTCTTCAGCGCATGTTGGACTAGAATATCAACTCGGGCCCAATCTGGCTCGGCGTCAACATGGGCGAGTTCGACCTGTCCCGAGAGCCGGAGGCCGGCAGCCGTAGGCGTGTTGGCCATTCGTCCATCGCTCGGCATGATCGGAAGCCGCGGGCCGGCTCGAGGGGACGCGATCACGCCGTGGTAGCCCCGCTCGCTGGCAAGCAAGACCCGGTCACCAGCAGCCCGCGCGAGCGCGCGGGAGTAGATGCCGGCGCAGATCACGGCGCGATCGCAGTCGATCCGGCCGTGATCGGTCGTCACCGCTCTGAGGCGGCCACTCTTCAAAACGAATCCGTTGGCTAGTGCCCGGTGAAGAACGGCACCGCGCGCGCAGGCGGCCCGCACGATAGCGGCGACATAGGCGCCCGGGTCCGTGCAATGCGCGCCGTCCTCAACAAAGACGCCAAACCGATAGGCGGGACTGAGATCCGGTTCGCGTCGCCGCAGCTCCTCCGAATCGAGTTCGCGCCATCGCAGCCCGTTCTCCCTTCGGAGACGCCACGCGAGGGCTTCTTCCGCGAACGCGTTTCGATCGCGATAGGCATAGAGCAGGCCGGTCTGGCGTATATAGTCTGGCCTTCCGATCTCCTCCGCCAGGATTGCATGGCGCTGTGGACCATCGCGGAGGATCGATGCGAGCAGGTGCGCCGTGCGCTCGACCTTCCGGGCCGTCCACCCTGCCATGAGGAAACGCAATAGCCACGGTGCCAATGAAGGCAGGGCCGCCCAACGCAGCACTAGCGGACCGTTAGGATCGAGCAAATAGCCCGGCACCTTGCGCCAGAGGCCGGGCATCGACATCGGCACGATCGAAGCGGGGCTGATCCAGGCACCGTTTCCATAGCTCGCCGCTTGCGGTCCGCCCGGCTCGCTCGGCTCGATCTGCGTGACAGCGTGTCCGTCCTTGATCAGCTCCCAGGCCGTGGCAGCTCCGACGATGCCGGCGCCGATCACCGCGATGCGCAACGGCTTCTTGTCCTGTTCCATTCCAGATCCGGCCGCGGCTCGTCACCCGTTGGCCGCAGCGGCCGGCAGGCGGCCGCTATGGAAATGACTGAGGAAGGCGCGTGTCGCCGGCTGGCGTGGTGCATCGATGACCTGCCGTGCCGGCCCCTCTTCCACCACAACGCCGTCGCGCATGAAGACGACGGTATCGGCGACCTCGCGCGCGAATGCCATCTCATGCGTCACGAGCACCATGGTCATCCCTTCCGCCGCGAGTCTTCGGACCACCGCAAGGACCTCTCCGACCAATTCGGGATCGAGCGCCGAGGTCGCTTCGTCGAACAGCATGACCTCCGGCTCCATCGCCAAGGCGCGCGCGATCGCCACGCGCTGCTTCTGGCCACCGGACAACTTGTCAGGCGCTACGTCGGCCTTGTCCTTCAATCCCACCTTTTCCAGCAACCCGAGCGCCCTTTCGCGCGCGACGGCTGGTTGAACCTTGAGCACCGTCACCGGTCCTTCCATCACGTTCTGTATCGCCGACATGTGGGGAAACAGATTGAAGTTCTGGAACACCATGCCGGTCCGCGCGCGGAACGCCGCAAGTTCCTTGTCGCGCGGAAGCTTGTGCCCGTTGGTGAAGTCCATGCTGCTTCGACCAACCCGGATGACGCCGCTCTCAGGGATGGTCAGCAAGTTGAGACACCTGAGCAGCGTGGACTTGCCCGAGCCACTGGGACCGATCAGCGCCACGACACCACCGCGGGGGACGCGCAGTGAGATGTCCTTCAGCACGCTCAAGGCCCCAAACGACTTCTTCACCTGAATGAGCTCGATCATCGCGGAATCAGACACGGGAGCATTCTCCTGTCGTTGGTAGCGTCATGCTTCAATGCGCAAACCGCGCCTCGAGAACGCGTGCGAAACGAGTCATGGGGAATAGAATGATGAAGTAGATCACGGCGATCATGGTGTAGGTTTCCAGCGGCCGGTAGGTCGCCGAGGTGATGAGTTGCCCTTGGTAGAGCAGGTCCGGCACCGCCAGCACGGATAGGAGCGAGGTGTTTTTTAGTTGCAGCACGGCCTGGTTGACCAAAGGCGGGATCATCCGTTTCAACGCTTGTGGCATCACGATTCGCTTCATCAGGTCGAAGCGGCGCATTCCGAGCGCGCGGCCGGCGTCCCACTGCCCCGCATCGATCGACACGATCCCGCCGCGAATGATCTCCGAATAGAAGGCTCCCCCGTAAAAACTGAGCGCGATGAAGGCCGCAACTGCGGGCGAGAGTTCGACACCAATCAGCACCGGAAGCGCGTAATAGATCCACACCAATTGAACCAACACCGGCGTGCAGCGAAAGACCTCGACCAGCATCACGAGCGGAGCCGAAATAAATCTCAGGTTAGATAAGCTCGCGATCGCCACCACGCATCCGACAACAAATCCGGCTCCAGCAGTCAGGATCGTAAAACCAATCGTATAGGCGGCGCCGACACCGATGATCCTGCTGTACTGCAATAGAAATCCAAAATTCCAGTCGTAATGCATCGGACCTATTCCTTGCCAATCGATTGCGAATAGGCGGTCTGGGTCAGCCCCGAATGGAACCAGCGCCCGAGCGTAATGATGTCGTAGACGGGAAACCCGAACGTACGAGACACGTCATCCGAGAACGGCGGAAGATTTGTGCATTCGAAAACGATCGCGCCGATGTTTGGATTTTCGGAGAGCAGCGCGCGAACGGCCGCATGCACATCGCGTCGCAGCCCGTCGCGATCATAGGACCGGCCGCCCTCGATGTGAGCACGCAAGCTGCCGTTCGGCGGCAGTCCAACGCGCGGCGTCCCCGGATCGGCGCCGACTTCAACGAAGTGCCTGTCCGTCAACGCCTTCGCATCGTAGGTGATGACGCCGGCGCGGCGGCCGGCCGTAAGGCAACGCTCGACCATGGGCAGTTGCAGAAGGCTCGACGTTGCGAGCGGAAGCTTCATCCGCGCGGAAAGCTCGCGCTGGCGCGACGCCAGAAAGCCGCATGACGTTGTCAGACCGATCGCCCCCTGCGCATGCAGCGCGTCGCCGGCTGCGACGAATGCTTCGATCAGATCGGCGTCATTGCCATCGACGATCTTCCGCGCGGACGCGCCCGGGACGGTCCTGAATATGACCTCGAACGGCCAACTGGCGGGATGACCCACATCTCCCGGCGGGCGGTCGATCGCTATATCAAGCATGATGATGCCCAGTGGAGGACGTCGTTCATGTTGCATCAATCAAGTGTCCTCTCGCGCCGGAGACTGATTGGTTCAAAACTCAACAGCGTCCTGATACAAAGCTGCCCGCGTCAACGGAGACGCGGGCAGCCCGGTCGAAAGTCAAAATTGGAGGCCGGGAGGAACGTCCTGCTCCTGGATATTGACGAGCGAAAGGCTCGACAGGATCCACTCGCGCAAGGCTCCAAGGGAGCGACTATATTCGAGCCAATTGTCGACGTAGGTGCGGAAGCGGGTATCGACATCGACGCGCACGCCACAGCAGGTCGGCTGTGACGCAACCGGCGTGGGGATGATGACCTTACCGACCTTGGCATTTTTCTTGACGGTCACCAGCGACAGCATCGCTACCTGTATGAGGCAATCCGCCCGCCCCGATTGCACCGCCAGCACGGCTTCATCCGGAGACTTGAGGGCGACCAACGTCGCCTTCGGCAGGGTTCGCCGGGCATAGAGATCGTGCGTCGAACCAATGTCGACGGCAACCCGCACCTCCGGCTTGTTGAGGTCTTCCCACGTCCTCGGCTCAAAACCGGACTTGGCGATGATCGTAAAAGTGTTGTTCATGATCGGGCGGGTAAATTCGACGATCAACGCGCGCGACGGAGTCGGGCTGAGGCCGAACATGATGTCGATCTTGTTAGCCTGAAGATCCAGCACCGAGTTGCCCCAGGTCGACTCGATGATCTCGACCTCGGCCTCCATCGCCTTGGCGAGATCCGTCGCCATGCTCACGCAAAAGCCCGACCATTGGCCGGTGGCAATGTCCTTGTGGTAGTACGGCTCCGTGCCGACGATGCCGGCAATGCGAAGCTTCTTGGTCCTGCGAATTTGGGCGAAAGTACTCTCGGCCGGAGGCTGTGCCTGGGCCGCGGCCGGCGACACGGCTGAGCCCGCAGCCATCGCAGCGGCGGCGACGCCGAGTCCTGCAAGCGATCCAATTTCACGACGACTAACCATTATCAAACTCCCCCTTTTCCAGTTGAATTCCTCAGGCCGCGATCCAATACTGCGGGCAACGCCGCACTCACGCCGCCCTCTTGGTAGCGAATCTGGCGGCAAAGTCACCCGTCTCGGAGCTACGGGCCTCCCGGAGCAACCGGCCGCCCTCATGCGTGGCCAGGAAGTCGGACAACGTCGCATCCTCCTGCCGCACAAAGCCCCTTACCGGAAGCTTGCCCGAGAGAAACAGCTCGACCATCGCGACGCAGCCGGCTGCCGTGGTGAGTTGAATCGCGCCGAGCTCGGCTCTGCCATCGTAGCGCAGCACGACGCTGTCCTCCTCGAAGCGGCCGTTACGTTCGCCGACGCCGGTGACGAAGATCACGACGACGTCCTTTCGGGTAAACGGGGCGGCGCGGTTGAGAATGCGGCGCATGGTCTCACGGTCGTCGGCGAGCCCCAGCCCCTGCAGCAGGAGCTTCATGATCTCGGAATGGCCTGGATAGCGCAGCGTCTTGTAGCTCATGTCGCGGACCTTGCCGGCGAGCGTCTCCGTCAATGTACCGAGCCCGCCCGACGTGTTGAAGGCCTCGTAGGCGACGCCGTCGATCATGACACTCTCGACGCCCTCGAGCGCCGGCACAGCGATCGGCTTGCCGTCGAAGACAATCTCGCAAGGATTGCAATACTCGTTGATCAAGCCGTCGACGGACCAGGTCACATTGTAGCGCAAGGCATTGGTCGGATAGAGCGGCAGCGCGCCGA
This sequence comes from Bradyrhizobium sp. BR13661, assembly GCF_029892425.1. Taxonomy (GTDB): domain Bacteria; phylum Pseudomonadota; class Alphaproteobacteria; order Rhizobiales; family Xanthobacteraceae; genus Bradyrhizobium. The sequence goes on from NZ_JARXWB010000010.1 coordinate 135,858, forward strand.
CGCGCATCTTGATGGTCTTCACACTGTCGAAACGCGCCGCCATGTCGGCGCCGAGCACGCAGATGAAGCCCGGCGCCAAGCCACACTGCGGCGCCAGCATCACATCGGCGCCCGCCGCGATCTCCTTGATGTAGGCCGTCGTCGCCACGTCCTCGGTCAGGTCGAAATAGTGCGTCCCGGTCTCCACAGCTACTCGCGCGATACCCTGGTTGAGAAAGTACGGACAGGCGCTGACGACGATATCCTGGTCCTTCAGGAAGGCCCGCACAGCGTCGAGGTCCGCAGCATCCACGACCTTGGTAGCGAAGGTCCGTCCGGCACTCAAGCGGAGCTGTGCCTCCGAAGCGTCAGCCAAGGTGACTTTGTGCCCCTGCTCCGCCAGCATCCCGGCGATTACGGCACCGATCTGACCGGCGCCGAGAACAGCGATGTTTCGCGATGAATGAGCCATATTTGAACCTCTCTAGAGAGCAGCCTGGACGCCGACCGCTGCCGGATCGGCCCCCACTTTTTTCAACCATGAGAACACCGGTGGCAGGCGGTCGGCGATGGATTCGACCGCCACATCGATGAAGACCGGCTCGTTTAGCGCGAAAGCCTCACGCAGAGCCGTCTCAAGTTGCGCAGGCGTCTCGACGCGGAAGCCGCGGATTCCGTAGACGGCCGCGAGCTTGCTCATGTCGTACCTTCCGAAATCGACGCTGAAGGTCGGGTCGTTGCTCGGTGCAGCCTCGCCGCGGCCGGAGCCGGAGCCCTTGCGGGCATGATCGCGGTCGACGACCCGCTGCAGCGCCTTGATCCAGCCAAAGCAGGCGTTGTTGAAATGAATCAGTACAGCCGGAATTTGCAGGCGCGAGAGCGTTTCCAGTTCGCCAGCCGACATGCCGAGCGAACCGTCGCCGAACAAGCCAACCGGCTTGAGATGCGGCGCTGCGAAGTAGGCCCCGATGACGGCGGGGATGGCGTAGCCAAGTCCACCATAGAAACGAGGGATCACGAGCTTGGACTGCGGATCTCGCAGGCGGAGAAAACGCGTCGCATAGGGCGTCGGCGTTCCGGCGTCCGATACCACGTTGCAGGGCGTCGGCAGGCAGCGATTGAGTGTTTCGATGACCCGTTCGGGACGCAGCGGCACCTCATCGCTTTCCAGCTGCGGCGCCATCACGTCCCAGAACTCCGCACGGCGCCGGTTGATATCCTCGACCCACCCAGCCGTGCCTGGCCCGCGATCCACGGGTACCAATGCGAGCAGCGCATCGACGACCGCGCGGGCATCGCCGACAAGCGGAAAGTCGATGGCGTAGGTGTTGCCGATGACTTCAGGTTCGAGATCGACCTGAACGATCCTCGTCTCTCCGTTCGGGACGGGCCACTGCCAGTTCATCGTGGCGACCGACCCCATACGGCACCCTACATAGATCACGAGGTCGGCGCACCCGAGCGCCCACACCGCGTGCGGATGAAAGCCGTTGTCGCCGATGATTCCGATGCCAAGCTTGTGGTCGTCGCGAATGATGCCCTGCCCGGTGATCGTGGTGACGACGGGGATGCCGAGCCGCTCGGCAAAGGCGGTGATTGAAGCTGCCGCACCGGATCGATTGGCGCCGCCGCCCGCAACGATCAGCGGGCGCTCGGCGGCGAGAATGGCTTTCAGTGCGCTTTCAAGATCGCCGTCCGCGGGTCTGCTGCGGTAGGACGGTGCCTGCCGACATTGCGGCTCGACATGCAGCGATACCCCTTCGCCCGGCAGATCCTGGTAGAGAATATCCTCCGGCAACGCGAGGACGACTGCGCCCGGACGACCGCCGGTCGCTTCGCGAAAGGCACGGCGGACGACCTCAGGCAACTTCCCGACATGGGAGAGCGTCTCCGCCCGCTTGCTGATGGGCTTAAACAAATCCTGGACGGGCAGTTCGGTCAGCGTGCCGCGCCCGACGCCGGGCTGCGGGATGTCGTTCACGAGAAGGATGATGGGCACCGAGGATTTGTTGGCTTCAGCCACGCCCGGCAAGCCGTAGAGCGCGCCGGCACCGCTCGGCACCTCTGCGACACCGGGCTTTCCAGACAGGCGCGCGTAGCAGTCCGCCATGAAGACCGCGGAACGTTCGTCACGACAGAGAATATGACGCGGAGCCCCTTTTGTCGTTCTAAGAGCCTCGTAGAGCGCGACGTTCGTATCGCCGGGCACGCCAAAAATAACGTCCACACCATAGCCGGACAGCATGCTCACGAGAGCGGTCGCACCATTCATTTTCAAATGCTCCTTCTTCTTTCTTTTATTCAGGAGCATAGGCGCGACATAAATATCCAAACCGCCGGCTATAGGAACAATATAGTTACAATCCGTCGGGATAACTTCTATTTCGATGGGAAACGAGGAATTTTGCCAAGAAATGGAGCAGCAATGACGGCTTCGAGGCAGTGTTTTGCTTAAGCCCTGCTCACCTTTCGAATTTTCTCGCAAGAAGAATGGAGGACGTGGTGCGGCGAACACCTTCCATCTCGGCGATCCAGTCGATGATTTCGTCGAGATGCGTTGACGTCGCGCAATTGATCTTCACGAAAAGATCGAACGGACCGCTCAGCGTGTAGCAATGAACGACTTCGGCCTTCTTGCGCAGGGCCGCAATGACGTTGCCTTGCTGCTTCACTTCCAGCTCGATCAGGATGATTGCCGAGATCGACGTAACATGCTCCTGCTTGCCCAAAATCGCCGTGTAGCCAGCGATCGTGCCCTCCTTTTCCAGCCTTGCCATACGTCCCTGTGCGGTCGCGCGGGATACGCCCAGCGCCTTGGCAATATCGGAGATCGACGTCCGTGCATTAGCGATCAGGATGTTGAGGAGATCCTGGTCCTTCCTGGCATCCGCCGGACGTGCCATCTACAACCCTCCAAAGTGCCTGTTTATGGACAAAACGAAGGGAAATTATTGCGCTCCGTCGGGAAAAGGTCCAGCGCATCATTTTGAACGATCCGGCGCGGTCTCCGCGATCAGCCAGTCCCTGAAAGCCGCAAGTGGCGGGTACTTCGTCCGGTCGGACGGCCAAACCAGATAATAGCGTTCGGGACTTTCCATCGGCAGGTTGAGGGCACGGACCAGCTTGCGGGTCGCGAGTTCGTCCTGAATGAGGAAGGTCGGCAGAAGCGCGACACCTAGGCCGGCGATCGCCGCCTGGGCTGCGGTCGCGAACTGATCGAACACCATGCCCTGAGCGGCTCTGGCTGACACACCGTGAGCGGAAAACCATCGATCCCAGGCGTGAAAGCGGGTTGAGATGCTCAGCAGCGGGGCCTCTCGGAGATCACCCGCAACCCGGAAGCCGTATTGTTTCTTCAGCCCTGGGCTGCACGCAGGCACAACTTGTTCGGATCGCAACAGAGCCATCTCGGCCCCGGGCCACTCCGGTTGACCGAAGTGAATCGCTGCATCCAGGGACTCGGCCCGGAAATCGAAATAGGACAAGCGGGTCGTAAGATTGATGGTGATCCCGGGATTGGCAGCCAGAAACCCGGGCAGGCGCGGCGCGAGCCAGCGAGTGCCGAAAGTGGGCAGGATCGCGAGATTGAGAGTCCCTCCCCCAGGGTTCGCATGGAGATTGAAGGAGGCCGTGCTGATCTTGTGGAGCGCGTCGCGGATTTCGCGGGCATAGGACTCGCCAACGGAGGTCAGTCGGACTGTCTGCCGCTCGCGGATGAAGAGCCCGACATCGAGCTGCTCTTCCAGGATCTTGATCTGCCTGCTAACGGCGCTTTGGGTCAGTCGAAGCTCGCGCGCGGCGAGCGTCATGCTGCCGGTCCGCGCGGTGGCCTCGAACGCCGACAAGACGGCGGTGGAGGGAAGAAAGCGACGAGGTGTTTGCGGATTCATCCCTACTCATTCCGTTTCAGAATGATCTTCTGAATAAACATCGTTTGAACTGGCCGAATAGGCAAGGTCTAATCGCCTCGTTCATGATGAAATTGCATGATCCTTGGATCTCGCCAACGCGGACGGCGGATCCGCCCTCAAATGGAGACTTTGATGCCAGCGCTGCGCGCGGACGCGGACGAGATTCGCACCCTGTTTTCCCGCGCCATGTCGGACATGTACCGGGCCGAAGTGCCGCAATACGGCACTCTGATGGAGCTCGTCGACGACACCAATCGCGAAACGTTGCGCCAGCACGAGCAGCTTCGAGCGAGCCTCGAGCGGAACGATGAACTCGAGCGGTTGAACGTCGAGCGTCACGGCGCCATTCGCCTGGGGCGCGCGGACGAATTGCTCAACATGCGTCGCGTCTTTGCCGTGTTGGGGATGCACCCGGTCGGCTATTATGATCTGTCGGTGGCCGGCGTGCCCGTTCATGCCACGGCCTTTCGGCCGATCGACGATGCCGCGCTCCGGCGCAACCCGTTCCGGGTATTCACCTCGCTGTTGCGCCTCGACCTGATCGAGGATGAGACCCTTCGTGCCCAGGCGGAGCGAATCCTTGGCGAGCGCCACATCTTTACGCCGCGCACGCTCGAGCTCGTCAGCATTTTCGAATCCGAGGGCCACTTGACCGTCGCACAGGCGGAGGAGTTTGTGCGCGAAGCCCTCGATACCTTCCGTTGGCATAGCGAAGCGACGGTGAGCCTTGAGGTCTACAAGCAGCTCCATGACGCCCATCGACTGATCGCCGACGTGGTGAGCTTCAGAGGCCCTCACATCAACCATCTGACACCGCGCACGCTGGACATTGATGCCGTCCAGGCCGCGATGCCACGACGCGGCATTGCGCCGAAGGCGGTCATCGAAGGGCCACCGCACCGCGACTGCCCGATCCTGCTGCGCCAGACCAGCTTCAAGGCGCTCGAGGAGCCGATCCTGTTCGAGCAGGCAAATGCCGCGAAGGTCGCCGGGACGCATACGGCCCGCTTCGGTGAGATCGAGCAGCGCGGCGCCGCTCTCACGCCCAAAGGCCGCGAGCTCTACGACCGATTGCTCGCCTCCGTGCGGCAGGCGGGCGCGACCGCGCGCGACTACGACACCGAACTGACGGAACGATTCAAAGCGTTTCCGGACGATTGGTCGGAGCTTCACGCACAGCGGCTCGCCTTCTTCCGCTATTCGGCGACGCATGCAGGCATTGAGGCCTCCAAGAGGCAGGCACCGCCATCCAGCCTCGATGATTTGGTGGCTGCGGGCTTCCTGCGCTACGATCCGATCGTCTACGAGGATTTCCTCCCCGTGAGCGCGGCAGGAATCTTCCAGTCGAATCTCGGCACCGAACAGCAGCAGAACTACGCTGCGCGATCCAACCGGGCTGCGTTCGAAACTGCCCTCGGTGCCAAGGTTCACGACGAAATGAAGCTTTATGCGCAGGCGGAAAGGGATTCGCTGGAGCAAGCTCTGGTCCAGCTCGGGTCACCGCACCTCGCACGCCGGGCCATGGCCTGATCGAACCGCACTTTAACCGTCCAAGGGAAAAACGCCATGACGACCACAGCCCAAACCGCAACCCGCACCGTCAACTCCCTGGCGGGCGAGGCCGACGCGCTCCTGAGCTCACTCGGCGTCAAGCGCAGCCGCTACACCGGCGGCCAGCTGATTGCAAGATCGCCGATCACCGGCGAGATCACGGGCCATGTCAACGAGATCGGTGCCGCCGACGCCCAGGCGGCAATCGACAAGGCACATGCGGCCTTCCTCGAATGGCGACTGGTGCCGGCGCCGAAGCGCGGCGAGCTCGTCCGCCTGCTGGGCGAGGAGTTGCGCGCCAACAAGCAGGCGCTTGGCAGGCTCGTATCGATCGAGGCCGGCAAGATTGCCTCCGAGGGCCTCGGCGAAGTCCAGGAGATGATCGATATCTGCGACTTCGCGGTCGGCCTGTCGCGCCAGCTCTATGGCCTAACCATCGCAACCGAGCGCAGCGAGCATCGGATGATGGAAAGCTGGCATCCGCTCGGCGTCACTGGGATCATCTCGGCGTTCAACTTCCCGGTCGCGGTATGGTCCTGGAACGCAGCGCTGGCGCTGATTTGCGGCAATAGCATCGTCTGGAAACCGTCCGAGAAGACGCCGCTGACCGCCCTTGCCACGGAAGCGCTGTTCGATCGCGCGCTGGAGCGCTTCAAAGCGGAAGGCGGCAAGGCACCGGAGGCGCTGTCCGCCGTTCTCTTCGGGGGTCGCGAGATCGGTGAAATCCTCGTCGATCACGCCAAGGTCCCGCTGGTGTCGGCGACCGGCTCGACCGCAATGGGGCGCATCGTCGGCCCGCGGCTGGCAAAACGCTTTGCGCGCGCGATCCTCGAGCTCGGTGGCAACAACGCCGCCATTGTCGCGCCGACGGCCGACCTCGACCTGACGCTACGCGGCGTCGCGTTCGCCGCCATGGGCACTGCAGGCCAGCGCTGCACGACGCTGCGACGCCTCTTCGTTCACGACAGCGTCTACGACACGTTCGTGCCGCGACTGAAGCGCGCCTATGAGTCCGTGACCATCGGCGACCCGCTCAAGGACGGCACCCTAGTCGGTCCGCTGATCGACGCCGCAGCCTTCGCCTCGATGCAGAAGGCGCTGAGCGAGGCGCGTGCCGAAGGCAGCAAGGTGTTCGGCGGCGAGCGCGTTCTCTCCGGCGGCGCCGATGCGGCGTATTATGTCCGCCCGGCGCTGGTCGAGATCGCAGAACAAACCGGGCCCGTCGTGCACGAAACCTTCGCGCCCATTCTCTACGTAATCAAGTATCACGACTTCAATGCGGTGCTCGATTTGCACAATGCGGTCCCGCAGGGCCTCTCGTCCTCGATCTTCACCAACGACCTCCGCGAAGCCGAATCCTTCCTGTCGGTGCGAGGATCGGATTGCGGCATCGCCAACGTCAATATCGGTCCATCCGGCGCCGAAATCGGCGGCGCTTTTGGAGGCGAGAAGGAAACCGGCGGTGGACGCGAGTCGGGCTCGGATGCTTGGAAGGCTTACATGCGCCGCGCAACCAACACGGTCAATTTTGGCCGGACTTTGCCGCTCGCCCAGGGCGTCAAGTTCGACGTGGCGTAGAGGACCGTTTGATGAACGCGCCCTTCCCCGGTTCAACGTCATTCCGCCCCTCCCACCGCCTTTCGTCGATTGGCGTGTCGGAGATCCTGAAAATCAGTGGGCTCGCCGCGGAGATGAAGCGAGAAGGCCGCGACGTCATCATCCTCGGTGCAGGCGAGCCTGACTTCGATACGCCGGACTTCATCAAGGATGCAGCCGAGCGCGCCATGCGCGCCGGCGCGACCAAGTACACCGCTCTTGACGGCACGCCCGAACTCAAGGCTGCGATCCGCACCAAGTTCAAGCGGGACAACGGGCTCGATTTCGCGCAAGACGAGATCACCGTGTCAGCCGGAGCCAAGCAGGTTCTGTTCAACGCCATGATGGCAACGATCAACCCCGGCGACGAGGTCATCATCCCGACGCCGTTCTGGGTGACCTACGCCGACATCGTAGCGATCGTCGGTGGCACGCCGGTGCTGGTGCCTTGTTCGGAAGCCAACGGCTTTCGGCTTTCAGCCGAAGATCTCGAGCGAGCAATCACGCCCCGCACGCGATGGGTCATGCTGAACTCGCCGTCGAATCCATCCGGTGCGGCCTATGCGGAGGCCGATTACCGGCCGATCCTCGACGTGCTCCTCGCGCATCCGCAGGTCTGGCTGATGGTGGACGACATCTATGAGCACATCGTCTATGACGGCTTTCGCTTCGCCACGCCGGCGGCAATCGAGCCGGCTCTGCGCAACCGGACGCTGACCATCAACGGCGTCTCGAAGGCCTATGCGATGACCGGCTGGCGCATTGGCTACGGCGGCGGGCCAAGTGCTCTGATCCGAGCGATGGCCGTCGTCCAGAGCCAGTCGACATCCTGCCCTTCGTCGGTTAGTCAGGCCGCAGCGATCGAGGCGCTGAATGGCCCTCAAGATTTTGTCCACGACTGCTGCCGGTCCTTTCAGGAACGGCGCGATCTTGTCGTCGGCGCACTGAACAGGATCGATGGCATCACCTGCCGCGTGCCCGAGGGTGCCTTCTATACGTTTGCGAGTTGCGCCGGTCTGATGGGCAAGACGGCGTCCGACGGACAACGGATCGAGAGCGATACGGCGTTCACCGAATATCTTCTGCGCACCGCCGGTGTCGCGGTTGTCCCAGGTTCGGCGTTCGGTCTCGCGCCCTATTTCAGGATTTCCTACGCGACCTCCGCCGTCGAACTCGAAGATGCGTGTCGACGCATCACACGCGCAGCTTCGGAACTCTCGTGAACGCGCAACCAGTCAAGTTGCCGTGGACGACAACAGCCCTGCCGCCTTTGACCATCATCGCGGCGACCACCTGGTCCGCGGCCAGCTTGCTGGCACTGTAATCAAAGACGACCGCGGCTCCTTCAGCCAAGATCCGGGCGGCGATTTCGGCACCGCTCTCCTTGGGCGCCCGTTGGGCGTCGCCAAAGAGCACTTTGTCGAATACAACGGCAAGCCCGTTCTCTCGGTCAAGAAGGCCTTCAGGACGGTGGTCAAGCTCGCCAAGATCGACACCACCGTCGAGAACGTCACCCCCCACACGGCGGCGACATGGTTGATGCACCAGGGCGTCGATCTATGGACGGCGGCCGGCTATCTGGGCATGACGGTGGAAGTGCTGGAACGGGTATATGGCCATCATCACCCGGATCATTTGGCAGACGCGGTTCGGGGCATCACGGCCAAGCGGCCCATGAAAAAAGCCGTGGTCTGATATCAATCTTGGGCTATTTCTTGGGCTTGAAAAAAGTGCAAAACGCTAAGTATCTGAAATTCTTGGTCGGAGTGGCAGGATTCGAACCTGCGACCCCTGCGTCCCGAACGCAGTGCTCTACCGGGCTGAGCCACACTCCGACAAGAGGCCGGCTTATAGCGTCGGGTTTGGCGCACCGCAAGCGGCCGAGACGAGGAATTTTGTCCCTGTGAAAACGGGTCTTGAAACACTGGTTTTACCGGCCGGCGAGGCCGGCGCGGAAGCTGCCGCCCGGACCCTGGCCGCCGGCGGGCTGGTCGCGTTTCCGACCGAGACGGTCTACGGGCTCGGCGCCGACGCCGCCAATGCCACGGCGGTCGCCCACATCTACAGCGCCAAAGGCCGGCCGGCCTTCAATCCGCTGATCGCCCATGTCCCCGATCTCGCGGCGGCACGGCGGATCGGCCGGTTCGATGCGCGCGCTCTGAAGCTTGCGGAGGCATTCTGGCCGGGGCCGCTGACGCTGGTGGTGCCGAAGACGGACGATTGCCCTGTGGCCGATCTCGCCACGGCCGGCCTCGACACCGTCGCGATCCGCATTCCCGCCCACCCCGTGGCGGAGGCGATCCTGCGCGCCTTTGGCGGGGCCGTGGTGGCGCCATCCGCGAATATCTCCGGCCACGTCTCGCCGACGCTGGCGGCGCATGTCGAAAGCGATCTTGCCGGGCGCATCGACCTGATCATCGACGGCGGGCCGGTTGCGGTCGGCGTCGAATCGACCATCGTCGGCTGCCTCAACGCGCCGATGCTGCTGCGGCCCGGCGGGCTCTCGCGCGAACGGATCGAGGCTGTGCTTGGCGCGCCGCTCGCAAGGCCGCCTGTCGAGGCCGAGAGCGACGACAGCCAGCCGCTGGCGCCGGGCATGCTGGCGTCGCATTACGCGCCGCGCGCGATGGTTCGGCTGCGCGCGCAAGACGTTGCGCCAGGCGAAGCGCTGCTGGCGTTCGGCCCCGATTGCCTGCCCGGCCAGGAGGCCGCCGCCGCTGTCATGAATTTGTCGCCCGCGGCTGATCTCGACGAAGCCGCCGCCAATCTGTTCGGCTATCTTCGGGCGCTTGATGCGAAGGCGCCCAAAGCGATTGCCGTCATGGCCATCCCCGAACAGGATCTGGGCGAAGCAATCAACGACCGGCTGCGTCGCGCGGCGGTTGCGCGCTAGAACGCGGAATGAGAGAAGACGACATGAACATCAATCAATCCGCCGCCCCTCCCCTTGCGCCCGAGCTGATCGACCAATTCCGCAAAATCGTCGGCGACAAGCACGCGATTACTGACGTGACCGATATCCAGGCCTACGTCACCGAGGAGCGCAATCTGTTCCACGGCCGCTCGCCGCTGGTGCTGCGCCCGGGCTCGACGGCGGAAGTCTCCGCGATCTGCAAGCTCGCGAACGAGCACAAGATCGCCCTGGTGCCGCAGGGCGGCAACACCGGCCTTGTCGGCGGGCAGACGCCGCACAATGGCGAGGTGGTGGTGTCGCTGCGGCGGCTGGACAAGATCCGCGAGGTCGACACGGCGTCCAACACCATGACGTGCGAGGCCGGCGTCGTGCTGCAGATCGCGCAAGCGAAGGCCGCAGACGTGGACCGGCTGTTTCCGCTCTCGCTCGGCGCAGAGGGAAGCTGCACCATCGGCGGCAACCTCTCGACCAATGCCGGCGGCACCGCGGCGCTCGCCTATGGCGTGGCGCGCGAGATGGCGCTCGGGCTGGAAGTGGTGCTCGCCGACGGGCGCGTGCTCAACGTGCTGTCGAAGCTGAAGAAGGACAACACCGGCTATAATCTGCACAATCTCTTCATCGGCGCGGAAGGCACGCTCGGCATCATCACCGCGGCGACCCTAAAACTGTTTCCGAAGCCGCGGGCGATCGAGACCGCCTATGTCGGGCTGAAGTCGCCGGCAGCGGCGCTAAAATTGCTGACGATCGCGCAGAGCGAAGCCGCAAACGCGCTGACGAGCTTCGAGCTGCTGTCGGAGATGGCGGTCGATTTCTCGGTCCGCCACGGCATCGACGTGCGCGATCCACTTGCCGAGAAGCATCCCTGGTACGTGCTGATGGAGCTGTCCTCTCCTGGTGACGATGCTCGCACGCCGCTGGAGACGATCCTCGCCCGCGCCATGGAGGAGGAGATCGTCGACGACGCCGTGATCGCGGCCAATCTCAGCCAGCGCAACGGCTTCTGGAAGCTGCGCGAGGAGATGTCGTCGGCGCAGAAGCCCGAAGGCGGCTCGATCAAGCACGATATCTCCGTTCCGGTCGCCGCCGTGCCCGCCTTCATCGAGGAAGCCAACGCCGCCGTGGTCAAGCTCATCCCCGGCGCGCGGCCGGTGCCGTTCGGCCATCTCGGCGACGGCAATCTGCATTACAACGTCAGCCAGCCCATCGGCGCCAATACGGCGGATTATCTGGCGCGCTGGCACGAGATGAACGCCGTGGTGTTCGAGATCGTGCTGCGCATGGGCGGCTCGATCTCGGCCGAGCACGGCATCGGCGTGCTCAAGCGCGACGAGCTGCCTGAGGTGAAGGACAAGACCGCAATCGAGCTGATGCGACAGATCAAGGCGATGCTCGATCCGCACGGCATCATGAATCCGGGAAAGGTGCTGTGACCGTGGCTGCTCTGACTGTTGATGCGATCAATGAAGCTGACATCGAGACCGTCGTTGCGCTGTGGCAGCGCTGCGGCCTGACGCGGCCCTGGAACGATCCGCATGCCGACATCGCGCTGGCGCGGCGGCGGGACAATTCCACCGTGCTGATCGGTCGCGACAATGGCGCGATCGTCGCGACAATCATGGTCGGCCATGACGGCCATCGCGGCTGGGTCTACTACGTCGCGGTCGATCCTGACGGGCGCAAGCGCGGCTATGGCCGGGCGATCATGGCAGCCGCCGAAGACTGGCTGCGTGCGGCCGGCATCGCCAAGCTGCAGCTGCTGGTCCGCCGCGAGAATGCGCAGGCCAATGCGTTCTATCAGTCGCTGGGCTTCGAGGAATCGACCTCGGTGATGTTCCAGAAGTGGCTCGACGGCCGCGAACACTGAAAGACAGCCATGACCATTTCCGACCGCGTCCGCATCAAGGACGTCCGCGTGCTCTCGAACGGCTGGACCACGCTGAAGAACACCACGTTCGACTACCGGCGCGCCAATGGCGCGTGGCAGACGCAGCACCGTGAGACCTATGAGCGCGACAACGCGGCCGCCGTGCTGCCCTACAACCGTGCCGGGCGCACCGTGATCCTGGTGAAGCAGTTTCGCTTGCCGGCGTTCATCCGCGGATATGACGACCTGCTGATCGAGGCGGCCGCCGGCGTGCTGGACGACGCCGCGCCCGAGGTGCGCATCCGCGCCGAAGCCGAAGAAGAAACCGGCTATCGCCTGCACCACGTCCACAAGGTGTTCGAGGCCTTCATGAGCCCCGGCGCCGTCACCGAAAAACTGCATTTCTTCGTCGCCGAGTACGAGCCGGGAATGCGGGTCAGCGACGGCGGCGGGCTCGAGCACGAGGGCGAGGATATCGAGGTGCTGGAAATCGGCATCGACGAGGCGCTGGCGATGATCGCCGACGGGCGGATCATCGACGCCAAGGCGATCATGCTGCTGCAATACGCGGCGCTGCATATTTTCAGGTGAGTTACCTTCCCTTCTCCCCTTGCGGGAGAAGGTGGCGCGAAGCGCCGGATGAGGGGTATGTCTCCACGGACTCCCAGAGCAGTGGGACACGCGGAGAGATACCCCTCACCCGTCTCGCCGCTATCGCGGCGAGCCACCCTCTCCCGCAAGGGGAGAGGGTTAACCGCACCGACGTCTCACCATCTTCATCTGCAATTCTGTCCTGCGCCACCGCTCCCCCCGTTGAGCAAACCGCCGACTATCTCTAGTCTGGCTCTAACCAAGAACCAGGAGACGCGCCCATGTCCGCTCCGCGCGACGACGAATTCGGCTTTGCGCCCGACTATGATGCCCCAATCCCCTATATGCAGCGCACGCGGGATTATTACAGCGCGATCGGCTACACCACGCCGTATCGCTGGGCGCATTACTCCGAGGCACCGTTCCAGCCGCTGAAGAAGCCGCTGGCAAAGTCGCGTGTCACCATCATCACCACGGCGGCGCCGTATGATCCAACCAAGGGCGATCAGGGACCCGGCGCTGCGTATAACGGCGGCGCGAAGTTCTACCAGGTCTATGACGGCGACACCTCGAAGCCGCACGACCTCCGCATCTCGCATATCGGCTACGACCGCAAGCACACCACGGCGACCGACAACGGCACCTGGTTTCCGCTGCCGCAGCTCTTGAAGGTGGCCGCCGCAGGGCGCATCGGCGAGGTAAGCCAGCGCTTCTTCGGCGCACCGACCAATCGCAGCCACCGCGTCACGCTCGACACTGACGCGCCGGAGATTCTGGCGCGCTGCATTGCGGACAAGGTCGACGTCGCCGTGCTGGTGCCGAACTGCCCGGTCTGCCACCAGACGACGGCGCTGGTGGCGCGGCACCTGGAGCGGAACGGCATTCCGACCGTGATCATGGGCTGCGCCAAGGACATCATCGAGCACGCCGCCGTGCCGCGCTTCCTGTTCTCCGATTTCCCGCTCGGCAATTCCGCCGGCAAGCCGCATGATCTCGGCTCGCAGGCCCGGACGCTGGAGCTGGCGATGAAACTGCTGGAGACCGCGAGCGGCCCGCAGACCACGATGCAGTCGCCGCTGCGCTGGAGCGAGGATGCCTCCTGGAAGCTCGACTACAACAATGTCGCGCAGCTCTCGCCGGAGGAACTGGCGCGACGCCGCGCCGAATTCGACAAGCAAAAGGAGATCGCGCGCGGCAATCGCGCCGCCTGACGTCCTCAAATAAAGAGAACAACGAGGGGAGAGCGACGTGACGCGACCGTTCGAGGGCGTGAAGATCCTGGATTTTACGCAGGTGCTGGCCGGTCCTTACGCCAGCTACCAGCTTGCATTGTTGGGGGCCGACGTCATCAAGGTCGAGCGGCGCGAGGGCGAGGACATGCGCCGCACGCCGCTGTCGCGCGAATGGGCCGAGCGCGGGCTGGCGCCGGCTTTCCAGGCCATCAACGGCAACAAGCGCAGCCTGACGCTCGACCTGCAAAAGCCCGATGCGATCGCGATCGTGAAGAAGCTCGCCGCGACCGTCGACGTCGTCATGGAGAACTTCCGCCCGGGCGTGATGGACAAGCTCGGCATCGGCTATGAGGCGCTATCGGCGATCAATCCGAAGCTGATCTATTGCGCGGTGTCAGGCTTCGGTCAGACCGGCCCCGATCGCCTGCGGCCCGGCTATGACGGCAAGATGCAGGCGCTGTCGGGCATCATGGCGATCACGGGTCACCCCGAAACCGGCCCGACACGCGCGGGCTTTGCCGTGTGCGACGTTCTTTCCGGCGCAACGGCCGCGTTCGGCGTGTCGAGCGCACTCTACCAGCGCGACCGCACCGGCAAGGGGCAGCTCATCGACGTCTCCATGCTGGAGGCGACGATGGCGTTTCTGTCAGGGCAGATCGCGGACTGGTCGGTCGCGGGCCATCGCCAGCAGCTCTCGGGCAATCAGGCCGTCAGCCGGCGGACCACGGCGAACCTGTTCAAATGCGGCGACGGCCACATCCTGCTCGCCGTCAACAACGAGAAGCAATACCGCGCGCTGATGTCGACGCTCGGCCGCGAGGACACGCTCTCCGATCCGCGCTTCGCCGACTGGTTCTCCCGCAACGAGAACGAGCCCGCGCTGCGCGCCATCATCGAGGAGGCGCTCGCGGCAAAGCCTGCGCGCGAATGGGAGACGATCCTGGAAGATGCCGGCGCGCCCTGCGCCAGCATCTGGAAGGTCGAGGAGGTGATCGACCATCCGCAGATCAAGGCCCGCGGCGCGATCCAGGAGCTGGATACGAAATACGGCCGCCTGCGCTTTGCCGGCAGCGGCTTTCGGCTCGCGCATGGCGGCGGCAAGCTCGATCGGATGGCTCCGGAATTGGGCTCGGATACGGATGCGGTGCTGGGCGAACTGGGGTTCGATGCAGCGGAGATCGCGGCGCTCAGGGCGCGCGAGATCGTCTGAGAACTAGATCGCCTTCGCAGCTAACTTGGCTGCGGCGAGGATCTCGCGCCTGATGGTGTCGTCCTTTACCGCGCGCGCCATGTCGGCCGCGCCGGTCAGGATCGCAAGCAGCGCCAGCGCGCGCTGCCGCGCATGCGTGCCGCGAAACCCCTGCGCGACGAGGTCCGCCAGACGCTCCAACTCGCCCTGATAGACCGCGCGCGTTGCGGCGTCCGAGCGCGCCACGTCGGAGGAAAAACTGGGTAGCGCACACGCCTCGTCGAGGCCGACCTCCATCCGTTCGCCCAGATAGAAATCGACGAACGGTTCGCGCCAGCCGCTGCCATATTGCGCCTGAAACTGGGCGATGCCGCCGCGCAGGAAGGCGAGCCCGTCCGCGACCGCAAGCCGGAACGCATCCGCCTTGGATTCGAAGTGGGCGTAGAACGCCCCCGAGGTGAGGCCCGCGCCCTTGGCGAGCGCGTCCACCCCGGCGCCGCCGAATCCGCCGGTGCGGAAGCCGCGCCCGACTGAAACCGCCAACCGTGTGCGCGCGTCACCGTCGCTCTTCTTCGGTCGTGCCATCGGCCACCTCTCGATAGCGATCGTTATATTAGGCTTGACGATATAACGATCGTTATGTTTTATATAACGACCGTTATCTCACGGTTCAAAGGGAGACCTCTCAATGCCCATCCAGATCATCGTTCCCGAAGGTGCGCTGACGCCATCAGCCGAAGCCGAGGCGTTCGGCAAGCTGACCGAACTGCTGTTGCGCTTGCACGGCCTCACCGGCAACCGGTTCATGACGCCGAACGTCATCGGTGAAGTGACCGTGGTGCCGAAGCGGCGCACCTATTCCGGCGGCAAGCCCGCCGACATCGCCGTGTTCGAGCTCAAGGTGCCGTCATTCGTGCTGCCGACGCAGGAGCTGAAGGACGCCTGGATCTCGGAAGGGACTGCTATCATCGAAAGGGCCGCCGAGGGACGCATCAAGCGCGAGCACATTTTTGCGAATGTCAGCTACGCCGTGGACGGCGGCTGGGGCATCGGCGGCGAGGCGTTCAGCAATTCCGCGCTCGGATCGGCGGTCGCCGCGGCGGCTTGAGTTCCAGAACAGTGATGGTGGGCACGGCGCGATGCGCCTATGCCCACCATCGTCGCCTAGAACAGCGACCCCTGCCCGTCATCGGCCGACGTGCCTGCGGCCTTTCGCGCGACCTTCTTCGGCTTCGGCGCCTCGGCCTCCATCTCTTCCGCGCTGATCGGCAAGAGCAGCTGCTCGTCGTCATTGGCAACGCGGTTGACGCGGGTGGAGACCGGGTGCCAGGCGAATTCGCCGATGCGAGGGGCGGTCATCAAGGGCAGGATGGCGTCGATCTCGTCGCCGCGATGATCGAGCCAGCGCTCGAAATCGCGCGGGCTGATCGTCACCGGCACGCGATCATGCAGCGTGGCGAGGTCCTCGCTCGCCGCCGCCGTGACGATCGCGACCGTATCGAGCTCCTCGCCATTCGGTCCGATCCAGGTCTCGAACACCGCGGCAAAGCCGAGCGGCGTGCCATCCGCGCGATGGATGAAGAACGGCTGCTTGCGGCCATCGATGGACTTCCATTCGTAATAGCCGTCAGCCGGGATCAGGCCACGGCGCCGGCGAATCGCCTTTTTGAACGCGGGCTTCTCCAGCACCGTCTCGGAGCGGGCGTTGATCAGCAGCGTAAAACCCTTGGGGTCCTTGACCCAGCTTGGCAGCAGGCCCCAGCGCATCAGGCGAAAATGGCGCGCGCCATTCTCGACCAGCACGACCGGAATCGGTTGTGTCGGCGCGACATTGTACCGGGGCGGGAAATTCGGCTGCTCGATATAGCCGAACAGTTGCCGCAAGGCCGCGGGGGCCGAAGTTATGACGAAGCGTCCACACATCCTGGCGCCAATATAGGGTCCGTTGAGGTCCTTTTAACCTCGAACGTTAACACTGCGGCCGATGAGCTCAATGGCCTCCCAACCCGCGACACGCGCACAGACGGGCCCCGAGGCCGTGGCCTGGGCCGAACGGCTGCGCGTGGCCAACATCAACCCGCGGACCGGGCTTGCCACTGACTATCTCAACCATTTCAATGAAGCCGTGATGCTCCTCGAGATGATCCCGGACATGCCTGAGTGCGCCGAGGATTTTCTGACCTGGTCGCCGCTGTCCTATGCCGAGCACTTTACGGCCTCGAATTTCAAGGCGCGGGATCTGGCCATCGAAGCCTATGAGAAGGCCGAGCCATCCGTGCGCGCCCAGTTCGACCACATCACCGACACCATGACCTCAATCCTGACAGCGGTAGGCTCCGCCATGCGAGAGGTCGAGAAAGACACGACCCGCGTTCGGCTGGCCGAGCAGGCGACGGCCTGGGTCAAGCCGCTGATCGCGGCCTGCGGCGGCATCATCAATGGCGGCGCGGAAGCCGACGTCGACACCATCATGGCGAATTGAGCCAGGTCGTTAAAAAATGCCTGCGGTCGTCCAGCCCACCCATCCCCAGATCGCCGTCAGTGCAGCCATTTTCCGTGACGGCAAGGTGCTTTTGACCCGTCGCGCCCGCTCGCCCGCCAAGGGCTTCTATTCGCTGCCGGGCGGCCGGGTCGAGTTCGGCGAATCGCTGCATCAGGCGCTCAAGCGCGAGGTCGACGAGGAGACCGGGCTCGAGATCGAGATCGTCAGCCTTGCGGGCTGGCGCGAGGTGCTGCCGGCCGCACCCGGTGCCGGCCACTACCTCATCATGTCCTTTGCCGCCCGCTGGGTGGCCCGGGAACCGGCCCTGAACGACGAGCTGGACGATTTCAGGTGGATCGCCCCGGACGCCCTTGGGAGCCTCGGGGACCTCAAAATGACCGGGGGGCTGGAGGAGATCATCCTGTCGGCCCAGCGGCTGATCGGCCCCTGACCGCCCGCCTTGCGTCATCAGCCCTGAGGGGGCATACAGCCCGCCGATGTCGACGCGATTTCTGGCCATTTTTGCCCTGATCCTCGCCTGCGCCTCCGCGCCCGCCCGGGCCCAGGACGCGGCGGCGCCGTTCGACGCCGATTTGCAGCGGCTGGCCGAGATCCTCGGCGGATTGCATTATCTGCGCGGCATCTGCGGCTCCAACGAGGGCAACAAATGGCGCAGCGAGATGCAGGCGCTGATCGATGCCGAAACGCCCGCCGGCGAGCGCCGCACCCGCATGATCGCGGGCTTCAACCGCGGCTATAACGGCTTCCAGCAGACCTATCGTAGCTGCACGCCGGCCGCGACGGTGGCGATCCGCCGCTACATCGAGGAAGGCTCGAAGATCTCGCGCGATTTGACGGCGCGTTACGCGAACTGAGTTCACAGGAACCCTGTCATCGACTTTGTTCACAGCCGTTAACCGTTCCTAAAGATGTGGCCTAGCGAACGTTAATGCGCGTGCTACACCTCTCGCACAGCGCATCGCCGTGGATCGCGCCCCAGCCCTGATCGAGTTTCATGAGCCATCCAGTGTCCTACGCCCCCGCACGCGCGCCGCTGCCCGACCACGAGCAGAAACAGGCCGCCCTGAGCTATCTGAACGAAGCCTGGGCCGAAGCGCGCCATGATGGCGTCGATGGCGACTGCCTGGCGCAGGCAAGCCTGTTCGCGGCACTGGCCGAACTCGTCGGCACCTATGGCGAGGACGCGGTGGCGAAATTCGTCGAGGGCTTTCCCGCCCGCATCCGCAACGGCGAGTTCTCGATCTGCCTTGCAAGGCAGTAAGGCTTTCGCGCGTTAGTCTGTCTCGATCGGCAGAGACGAGTCCCTCGCCCATTCGCCCATCGAGGCGTCGTAGAGCGTGAGCTTGTCGTAGCCGAGCTGTGTCAGCATCAGCAGGTCGATCGTCGCCGAGATGCCGCCGCCGCAATACAGGATCACGTTCTTGTCGCGCGTGACGCCTGCCGCGGCGAATTTCGCTTCGGCATCGGCAAGCGAGGTCAGCGTCTTGTCGGCATTCACGAGCGTTGCGGCCGACACGTTGACGCTGCCGGGCACGCGGCCGGGCCGGCCGTAGCGGCTCGGCTCGAGTCCCCTGTGAAATTGCGGTCCGAGCGCGTTGACCGTGACGGTCGAGGGATCGCCGATCCGCGCCTTCACGACCGTCTTGTCGACGAAGAAGCCCGCGCGTGGCGCGGCCCTGAAGGTCGTCGGCGGATAGCCCTTCGGGGCGCCAGTCTCGATCGGCCGTCCCTCGTCCTTCCATTTGTCGAAACCGCCGTCGAGCACAAGCGCATCGACGCCGAGTGAGCGCAGCATCCACCAGAACCGCGTCGACCACATCATGGTGCCGATGCTGTAGAGCACGATGGTCTTGCTCGCATCGGCGCCGTGGCGGCCGAAGGCACCCTCGAGCTGCGCGACGTCTGGCATCATGAAGAATTGCGAGGAGGAGGTGTCGGAGAACTCGCCCTGCAGGTCGAGGAAATCGGCGCCGGGGATGTGGCCGGCCGCGAACGTCTTGTCGCCGGGGACGGCGCGATAGGGCACGTCACTGCCTGGTGGCACCGGCTCATTGTAGGTCGTGCAATCGTAGAGGCGGAGATTGGGATCGGCGAGAATTGAGGCGAGCCGCTCGGCGGTGATAAGGGCGGATGGCTGGGACATGCGCGCTCTCCTATGCCCCTGTCGTCGTCCTGGCGAAAGCCAGGATCCATTACCCCAGGGTGGCGTTTGGCGAAGACCAGCGATTAATCCCTTCGCCGGTACTGCGACCGTCTATCACGGATAGATTCCGCGGTATGGGTCCTGGCTTTCGCCAGGACGACACCGGAAGTGTGGCACGGGGCGTGCCTTCCACCAACAATTCCTTACTGCTTCAGCGTCTCCAGAAACCGCACCGGCTCGCCCTGCGAGGGCGTCACCAGCTCACCCTGCCACATCACGCGACGGCCGCGCACAAACGTGCCGACGGGCCAGCCCGTCACGCGGACGCCGTCATAGGGCGTCCAGCCGGCCTTGGAGGCGACCCATTTGTTGGTGATGGTTTCGCTGCGCTTCAAATCAACGACCGTAAAGTCGGCATCGTAGCCGGCCGCGATACGACCCTTGCAGGCCATGTTGTAGAGACGCGCGGGGCCAGCGCTGGTGAGATCGACGAAGCGCGCCAGCGACAGGCGCCCCGCATTGACGTGATCGAGCATCAGCGGCACCAGCGTCTGCACGCCGGTCATGCCGGAGGGCGAGGCCGGATAGGTCTTCTGCTTCTCTTCCAGCGTATGCGGGGCGTGGTCGGAGCCGAGCACGTCGACGATCCCCTGCTCGATGCCGCGCCAGATCCCGGCGCGGTGATCGGCTGATCGCACCGGCGGGTTCATTTGCGCGAGCGTGCCGAGCCGCTCGTAGCATTCGGGCGCAACTAGCGTGAGATGATGCGGCGTCGCCTCGCAGGAAGCGACATCCTTGTGGTCGCGCAAGAACTCGATCTCTTCCTTGGTCGAGATGTGCAGCACATGGATGCGCTTTCCGGTCTCATGCGCGAGCTTGACCAGGCGTTGCGTCGCCATCAGGGCCGCGGTCTCGTCGCGCCAGACCGGATGCGAGCGCGGGTCGCCCTCGATGCGCAGCGACTTGCGATCGTTGAGGCGATACTCGTCCTCGGCGTGGAATGCGGCGCGGCGGCGGATCACCTGGAAGATGCGGCGCAGGCTCTCGTCGTCCTCCACCAGCAGCGCGCCCGTCGAGGAGCCGATGAACACTTTCACGCCGGCGCAGCCCGGCGCGCGCTCCAGCACCGGCAGGTCCTGCACGTTCTCGCGGGTGCCGCCGATGAAGAAGGCGAAATCGCAATGCATGCGGTGATGGGCGCGCTTGATCTTGTCGGAGAAGGTCGCCTCGGTCACGGTGAGAGGCGACGTGTTCGGCATCTCGAACACGGCGGTGACACCGCCCATCACGGCGCTGCGCGAACCCGTTTCGAGGTCTTCCTTCTGCTCCAGCCCGGGCTCGCGGAAATGCACCTGCGTGTCCATCACGCCGGGCAGGATATGCAGACCCTTGCAGTCGATCACTTCGGCCGCGGAAGCCTGCGACAGCGGACCCAGCTCGGCGATGCGGCCATCGGCGACGCCGATATCGCGAACGCCCTCGCCGTCCTGGTTGACGACGGTGCCGCCCCTGAGGATCACATCGAAACGCTGGGTCATGGAGCCTCTCTCATCCCCAAGCGCAGGGCTCGAGGTCTTGTCGTTTATGCTTTGCGGGCTTACGTTCCGGAGCACCATGTCGCAAGAGATTTTCGCATGAAATCAGCGTTTCTTCCCGACCGGGGCGTGATCAAGGTCGCGGGCGATGACGCGCGCAACTTCCTCAACGGCCTCATCACCACCGATGTCGACAGGCTCAAGCCGGGCCTGGGACGATTCGGCGCGCTGCTGACGCCGCAGGGCAAGATCATCGTGGATTTCCTGATCACGGAAGCCCCTGCCGGCCATGGCGGCGGGTTCCTGATCGACTGCCCGAAACCGCTGGCCGACGGCCTCGCCACCAAGCTGAAATTCTACAAGCTGCGCGCCAAGGTGACGGTGGACAACCTCGATCTCGGCGTGCTCGCGGCCTGGGATGGCCAGCTGGCAGCGCAGCCGGACCTCGCCTTTGCCGATCCGCGCAATCCTGAGCTTGGCACGCGCATCCTGATCCCCGAAGATCTCAAGCAGAAACTATCCGACCTGATCGGAGCCGACCTGGTCGATGCCGCCGACTACGAGGCGCATCGCATCGCGCTCGGCGTGCCGCGCGGCGGGCTCGATTTCATGTACAGCGATGCGTTCCCGCACGAGACCAACATGGATCGCCTCGCTGGCGTCGACTTCGACAAGGGCTGCTATGTCGGCCAGGAAGTCGTCTCGCGCATGCAGCATCGCGGCACCGCGCGCACCCGCAGCGTCAAGGTGCTGCTCGACGATCTCTCGCCTGAGGTGGGTGTCAGCGTCATGGCCGGAGACAAACAAGTCGGCACCATGGGCTCGTCGGCGAAAGGCAAGGGCATCGCGCTGGTGCGGATCGACCGCGTTGCGGACGCGCTCGATGCCGGGCAGGCGCTGACCGCTGGCGGACTCGCGCTGAAGCTGGCAGAACCTGATGTCGTTCGCGTTCCCGCCAAGCAGCCCATCGCATGAGCCGTGCTCCCCGCCTGCATCCCGACGGAAAGACCCGCTGCCCGTGGCCCGGCGAAGATCCGCTCTACGTCGCCTATCACGACACCGAATGGGGCGTGCCCGAATATGACGACCGCGCTCTCTACGAAAAGCTGATTCTGGACGGCTTTCAGGCCGGCCTGTCCTGGATCACGATTTTGCGCAAGCGCGACAATTTCCGCAAAGCCTTCGACGATTTCCAGCCGGAGAAGATCGCGCGCTACACCGACAAGAAGGTGCACGCGCTGATGAACGATGCCGGCATCGTGCGCAACAAGGCCAAGATCGAGGGCACGATCCTGAGCGCGAAGTCCTATCTCGACATCATGGAGAAGGGGCCCGGCTTCTCGAAGCTGCTGTGGGACTTCATGGGCGGCAGGCCCAACGTCAACAATTTCAAGACCACGGCGAGCGTACCGGCCTCGACGCCGCTGTCGGTGCAGATCTCCAAGGAACTGTCCTCGCGCGGCTTCAAGTTCGTCGGCCCGACCATCGTCTATGCGTTCATGCAGGCGACCGGCATGGTCAACGATCACCTCGTCGACTGCCACTGCCACGCGACCTGCAGCAAGCTGCAGCGCAAGCCGCGCCTCAAGGCCAAATGACGGCCAGGAAAATGTCACGCGGCGTGGAGTCCCGCGCCTGGCAGCGCATGCTGTCGGGCCGGCGGCTCGATCTGCTCGATCCCTCCCCGCTCGACATCGAGATCGCCGACATCGCGCATGGGCTGGCACGCGTCGCGCGCTGGAACGGACAGACGACCGGCGCGCATATTTTCTCGGTGGCGCAGCACACGCTACTCGTCGAGACCGTGCTGCGGCACGAGATGCCGCGCGTCGACGAGCGCATGCGGCTCGCAGCGCTGTTGCATGATGCGCCCGAATACGTGATCGGCGACATGATCTCGCCTTTCAAGGCCGTGCTCGATGGCCACTACAAGGCGGTGGAAAAGCGCCTGCTCGGCGCCATCCACATCCGCTTCGGCCTGCCACCGGTGCTGCCCGAGGAGATCACGCTCGCGATCAAAGCCGCCGATCGCGGCGCGGCCTATCTGGAGGCCACCGAGCTTGCCGGTTTCAGCGAGAGCGAGGCCAAGCGGCTGTTCGGCAAGGACCCGGGCCTCTCCGACAGCATCAGGCGCGACTATCTGACGCCCTGGACCGCGGCGCGGGCCGAGAAGCAGTTTCTGGAGCGGTTTGGGGCGGTGTTCGCGTAGGTGCGAGGTGGTGGGCACGGCGCGATGCGCCTTTGCCCACTCTACGGCGGTCGCTATAATCTTCGAAAAAGGTCCGCCATGATCCATGTCTGTTCCCTCGCCGCCCTTCCCGAAACCGTCCGCCGCACCGGGGCCAGCCATGTGCTGACTGTGATGGCCAATGTCGAGCAGGTGGCGCGGCCGGTGTCGGTGCTCCCTGCCAATCATCTCAAGGTGTCGATGGACGACATTACCGAGGAGATGGATGGCTTTGTCGCGCCCTCCGAGGCCCATATCGACCAGGTGCTGAATTTCGTCCGCGGCTGGGACCGCGGCGCGCCGCTGGTGGTGCATTGCTATGCCGGCATCAGCCGCTCCACGGCGAGCGCATTCGCCGCCGTCTGCGCGCTCAATCCCGATCGCGACGAAATCGAGATCGCGAAGAAGATCCGCGCGGCCTCGCCGATCGCCTCGCCGAACCGGCGCATCGTCGGTCTCGCCGACCGTGCGCTCGGGCGCAGCGGCCGCATGCTGCGCGCGCTCGACGAGATGGGCCCGGGCGAGATGCTGGTCGAGGGCCGCCCCTTCGTGATCGAGCTCGAATGACAGCAGCGATCGTCATCGCATGAGCGACAAGCTGCTGACGCCGATCGAGATCGGCCTGACTGCCGCGATCGTCGCGATCGAGGATCACGAGCCGCTGGTGCTGACTGCGCGCGGCGGCGACGGATTAACCGGGCTGCCGTTCGGTCCGTTCGATGCGCCGAGCCATCGCACCTTTGAGATCGGCCTGCGCGCCTGGGTCGAGGAACAGGCGGGCCTGCGGCTCGGCTATGTCGAGCAGCTCTACACGTTTGGCGACCGCGGCCGTCATGCGGAGGCCGGCGACACCGGCGCGCATATGGTGTCGATCGGCTATCTCGCGCTGACGCGCGCCGCCGAAGGCGCTGCGAATGCCGCGAGCTTCGAGCCCTGGTATCGCTTCTTCCCGTGGGAGGACTGGCGCGAGGCGCCGCCCGCGATCATCGCCCGTGACATCATCCCGGCGCTGACCGCATGGGCCGAGGAGGAGACGCCCGAGACCACGCGCGCGCTGCCACGCAAGGACCGCGTGCGATTCTATTTCGGGCTCGAGGGTGCGGCCTGGGACGAGGAACGCGTGCTCGACCGCTACGAGCTCTTGTACGAGGCCGGCCTCGTCGAGGAGGCGCGGCGCGACGGCAGGCCCGCGGCGCTCGCACGGAAAACGCTGCCCGCGCTCGGCACCTCGATGCGGTTTGACCATCGCCGCATCCTCGCCACGGCGATCGCCCGGCTTCGCGCAAAGCTGAAGTATCGGCCTGTGGTGTTTGAACTTTTGCCTGCCGAGTTCACACTCACGGAATTGCAATACACGGTGGAGGCGATCTCCGGCCGTCACCTGCACAAGCAAAATTTCCGCCGCCTTGTGGAAACCGAGGCCCTGGTCGAACCGACCGGTGTGATGTCGACACAGACGGGCGGGAGACCGGCGGCGCTCTACCGCTTCCGCCGCGACGTGCTCCAGGAGCGACCCGCCCCGGGCTTGCGCGTACGCTCGCGGCGCTAGACTAATAGTTGCGTGGTCGGCCCCTGCCCGCCGATTGCCAGGAGATCCCATGTTCGACGCCCCGTTCGACGTCTTTGCCGTGATGATTGCGATCGCCGCGTTCCTGATCGCGCTGAAAGCGTCGAACCAGGCGACCGAGCTGCGCCGGCGGCTGGGCTCGCTCGAGGCGATGCTGCAAGCACAGCGACAGGTCCAGCCGCACCCACCGCTACCTGTGCAGGAGCAAGCCAGCACGCCCGCGGCAGAACCGCCGCCGCTTGCGCCGGAGGCCGAGGCCGCGCCGCCGCCGCTCGTCACCGAAGATGTTTCGCCGCCACCGCTCGAAGCCAAAAGCGAGGCCGCTGCACCGCCGCCGCTGCCCGCGCCGGAGCCCGGTTTCGAAGAACGACTTGGCACACGCTGGGTGGTGTGGATCGGCGGCCTCGCGCTCGCGCTCGGCGGCTTCTTCATGGTGCGCTATTCGATCGAAGCCGGCCTCGTCGGCCCCGGCGTGCGTGTGTTCCTCGGCGGCCTGTTCGCAGCAGCGTTGCTGGGAGCCGGCGAGTTCACGCGGCGCAAGGAGAGCATCTCCAATATCCAGGCGCTGCCGATCGCCAACATCCCGGCGATCCTGACCGCGGCCGGAACGGCGGTGGCGTTCGCAACCGTGTACGCGGCCTATGCGCTCTACGGCTTCCTGGTGCCCGCCACGGCGTTCGTGCTGCTCGGCATCGTTGCGATGAGCACACTCGCGGCCGCACTGCTGCACGGGCCGGCGCTCGCAGGCCTCGGCGTGGTCGGCGCCTTCGCGACGCCGGTGCTGGTCTCCAGCGGCAAGCCGGACTATTGGGCGCTCTATATCTATCTGGCCATCGTCACTGCCGCGAGCTTTGGCCTTGCCCGTATCCGTCTATGGCGCTGGCTGGCCGTGACGACGATCGTCTTCGCGGTGCTCTGGACCTTCCCGGGTCTCGACACCGGCGCGTCGCTGGTTGCGCCACATGCATTCCACGTGATGTCAGGCTTCGTGCTCGCCGCACTGCTCGTTGTCTGCGGCTTCATGTTCGGCCCTGATATCGAAGGTGGACAGATCGAGCCGGTCTCGTCGAGCGCGCTCGGTGCCTATCTGTTCGGCGCGATGTTGATCGTGCTGTCGAGCGCGCATGCTGACCTGTCGTTGATCGCCTTCACGCTGCTCGTTGCGGCGACGCTGTTTGTCGCCTGGCGCGCGGAGGCTGCCGCCGGCGCGCTGGGCGCGGCGGCTGCGACGGTATTCATCGTCTTCGCCGAATGGGCGGTGCGCGCCAATCCTGACATGCTGGTGCTGCCGGGCGGCCCGATGCCGGGCATCACGCCGACCGCGATCGATAGCGCGGTGACGCAGCATCTGGTGATGGCCGCGATCTTTGCCGCCGGCTTCGGCATCGCCGGCATCGTCGCGCAGGGGCGCTCGCATTTGGCGATCATTCCCGTGGTGTGGTCGGCAGCAGGCGTTGCCACCCCGATCGCGATCCTTATCGCGCTCTACGCGCGCATCGCCCATCTCGACCGCTCGATCCCGTTTGCGATCCTCGCGGTGCTGCTCGCAGCAGCTTTTGGCGCGGCCACCGAAATGCTGACCCGCCGCGAAACCCGGCCGGGCCTTGCGATTTCAACGGCGCTGTTTGCGACCGGCACGCTCGGCGCGCTGGCGCTGGCGTTGACCTTCGCGCTGGAGAAGGGCTGGCTCACCATCGCGCTGGCGCTGATGTCGCTCGGCACGGCCTGGATCGCGCTGCAGCGACCGATCCCGTTCCTGCGCTGGCTCGCCGCGATCTTTGCCGGCATCGTCACTGCACGCATTATCTACGATCCGCGCATCGTCGGCGATGCCGTCGGCACCACGCCGATCTTCAACTGGCTGCTGTGGGGCTATGGCCTGCCGGCCGCCTCGTTCTGGGCGGCGAGTCTGTTCCTGCGCCGCCGGGGCGACGATGCGCCGCTGCGCATGGTGGAAGCCGCCGCGATCCTGTTCACCGCGCTGCTCGCCTTCATGGAGGTCCGCCATCTCGCGACCGGCGGCGACATGATCGCCTCACCCTCGCTGTTGGAGGCCGCCTTGCAGGTCTGCGTGGCGCTGGCCATGGCGATCGGGCTCGAGCGATTGCGGCTGCGCAGCCACTCGATCGTGCACAATGTCGGAGCGATCGTGCTCACGGCGATCGCCGGCGTCATCAGCGTGTTCGGCCTGCTGTTCCTGGAGAACCCGCTGCTGTGGCACATCGATGTCGGCGGCGTAGTGTTCAACCTGCTGCTGCTCGGCTATGCGCTGCCTGCGGTGCTGATGCTGCTGCTCGCTTATGCGGTGGTCGGCGAACGCGGCAAGATCTATGCGAACACGATCGCAGGCGCGGCGCTGGTGTTTGCGCTTGTCTATCTGACGCTGGAGATCCGCCGCTTCTACCACGGCCCCTTCCTCACCAGCGGCGAGACCACGGGCGCGGAGCAATACACCTATTCGATCGGCTGGCTCGCCTTTGGCGTCGTGCTGCTCGGCATCGGTCTTCTCGTCAATTCCGAGCGGGCGCGGCTGGCCTCCGCCGCCGTCATCGCGCTGACGATCCTCAAGGCCTTCGTGATCGACATGTCGACGCTGACGGGCGTCTGGCGCGCGCTGTCGTTCATGGGCCTCGGCATCGTGCTGGTCGCGATCGGCTGGCTCTACCAGCGCATCCTGTTCCGGCGGCAGATTGCGCCACCGCCGGCTCCGCAGACGAGCACGTGAGCGTCAGGCCGCGCGGACCGATTCCAGGAACTGCGCGACCTCGACCTTGAGACGGGTGCTGTCGGTCGCGAGCGACTTCGCCGCCGACAGGACTTCGGTCGAGGCCGAGCCGGTCTCGATCGCGCCGCGCTGCACGTCGGTGATGTTCGACGAGACCTGCTGGGTTCCGACCGAGGCCTGCTGGACGTTGCGCGAAATCTCCTGCGTCGCCGCGCCCTGCTCCTCCACCGCGGCGGCAATCGCCGCCGACACTTCCGACAGCCGCTCGATGGTACCGCCGATCTCCTGGATGGCGTTGACGGATTCCTGCGTTGCGGCCTGAATGCCCGAGACCTGCGCCCCGATCTCTCCGGTTGCCTTCGCGGTCTGTTCGGCCAGCGCCTTCACCTCGGAGGCGACGACGGCAAAGCCGCGACCGGCCTCGCCTGCGCGCGCCGCCTCGATGGTGGCGTTCAGCGCCAAGAGATTGGTCTGGCCCGCGATGGTGTTGATGAGCTCGACGACGTCGCCGATGCGGGCGGCCGCCTGCGACAGCTCGTTGACGCGCTCGTTGGTCCGCGACGCCTGTTCGACGGCCTCCGCCGCCATCCGCGCGGAGTCCTGCACGCGGCGGCTGATCTCGGTGATGGAGGACGACAGCTCCTCGGAAGCGGATGCCACAGCCTGCACGTTGGTGGATGCTTCCTCGGAAGCGGCGGCGACGACGGTCGCCAGCTCCTGTCCGCGCCGGGCAGTATTGGTCAGCGTCGACGCCGAGGCCTCGAGCTCGGTCGAGGCCGACGACACGGTCCCAACGACCTCGCCGATCATGGTCTCGAACTTGCGGGTGATGGCGTCGACGCGGCGGCCACGCTCGATCTTGGCCTCGGCGTCGAGCCTCGCCGCTTCGTCGGCGGCCCGCTTGGCGATCAGCGCTTCCTTGAAGATCTGGAGCGCGTCCGCCATCGAGCCGATCTCGGTCTTCTCGCCGCGATGCGGCACCTCGGCCGAAAGGTCACCCTCGCCGAGCGACTGCATCGGCCTGATGATGGACGCAATGCCCTGAGACACGTCGCGCACGAGGTAGTAAGCCGCGCCGATCGCGATCGCGACCGAGGCGATGATGATGCCGACCAGCACGCGGAAGATGGTGGCGTAGCTGTCGGCCGCCTGCTTCGTTTCCAGCTCGGCACCGCGATTATTGAGCTCGATATCCTTCGTCAGCAGCGGGTCGGAGGCCTGCGCCATCTTCGCGACCTTGGTCTGCAGCAGCTCGTTGGCCTCAGTCGGGAATTTGCCGGGGCTCTTGCGCGACAGCGCCATCACGTCCTGCACGCCGTTCAGATACTCGCCCCAGGCCGTCGTCCATTGCCCGTAAATGGAGCGCTCTTCGGCGGACGTGATCAGCGGCTCATAGACCTTGCGGGTCTGCTCAATACGTTCACGTAGCGAGGCGAGTCGTTTCTCGGCGGCTTCCTTGCCTTCAAGCGTGTCCTGCATCAGATGCAGACGGAGCGCGACGCGCAGCTCGTTGACGTCGGCCCGGATCGAGCCCAGCGCACGTACGCTCGGCAGCCAACTTTCTGCGATCTCGACGGTGTGAGAATTGATGTTCTGCATCGTGCCGATCGCCACCACGCCGACGCCGGCGAGCGAGAGCACGAGGACCGACAATACGGTCAGAAGCTTGAAGACGATCGACAACTTCGACATCACGAAAAATCCCGATGAGCTCTAGACGCACAAATTGGCTGCGCCAAGCCGTCACGACGGACGGCAGGGCGGAGGTCATTCCACCAATGCTGGCTGGTTCTTATCCCGTAGGATTGGAACCATAATTGCAAACACCCGTTAACAAGAACCTAGTGCTGATTTGCCGAGCACTAGCTTCCTGCAACCCTTTGTTGCAGTTGCGCCGATATCGCGCCGCACCTCACCAGCGCACCGTCGGGCCATCGATACGAACGGCCGTCATGCATCCCGCACGACGGCCGCAAGATCGATCTGGCCTGCGTGATTGGCGTCAGGCAGCCCGCACTGTGCCCAGGAACTTGCCGACCTCGAGCTTCAGCCGGTTGCTGTCGCCGGACAGCGACTGCGCTGCCGACAGCACCTGCGACGATGCCGAGCCGGTCTCGCTGGCGCCGCGCTGCACGTCGGCGATGTTGGACGACACCTGATGGGTGCCCTCAGCCGCCTGCTGCACGTTGCGGGAAATCTCCTGCGTGGCGGCACCCTGCTCCTCGACAGCGGCGGCGATGGTCGAGGAGATCTCCGAGAGCTTTTCGATGGTGTCGCTGATGTCCTTGATCGCGCCGACCGAATGCTCGGTCGCGGCCTGGATGCCGGCGATCTGCTGGCCGATCTCGCCGGTCGCCTTTGCGGTCTGCTCGGCCAGAGCCTTCACTTCGGATGCAACCACCGCAAATCCGCGGCCGGCCTCGCCGGCGCGCGCGGCCTCGATCGTGGCGTTGAGTGCCAGAAGGTTGGTCTGGCCGGCGATCGTATTGATCAACTCGACGACGTCGCCGATCCGTGTTGCCGCCTTGGACAATTCGCTGACGCGCTCGGTCGTGTTGCGGGCCTGGCCGACCGCCTCACTCGCCACGCGCGCGGATTCCTGCACCTGGCGGCTGATCTCGGTGATCGAAGACGACAGCTCTTCGGTCGCCGAGGCAACCGACTGCACGTTGGTGGAGGCCTCTTCGGAGGCAGCGGCGACCATCGTGGCAAGCCCCTGCCCGCGCTCGGCAGTCGAAGTCAACGTAGAGGCAGACGCCTCGAGCTCGGTCGCGGCTGAAGATACGGTCTCGACGATCTCGCCGATCGCCGATTCGAAGCTATCGGCTAGCTTGTGCATCTCGGCCTTGCGCTTCGCTGTCGCGGCCAGGTCCTGCCTGATCTTGGCCTCGGCTTCGTCTCGGGCCTTCTGTTCGGAGGCGATCTTGAACTTCTCGACGGCCGCTGCAACACCGCCGACCTCGTCCTTGCGGCCGAGACCCGGCAGCACGACGGAGAAGTCGCCGCCGGCGAGCTTGTCCATGGCGACGGTCAACGCACGGATCGGGCGGGCGATGGTGAAAAAGGACATCAGCCAGGAGCCGAGGAGAACGATCATGGCAAATGCGCCGATGACCATCCCGGTTTGCTCGCTCGTTGCCATCTCAAGCACGGAGACGGCGATGTCTTCCTCGCCCTTGTGCTTTGCCAGATCGGCGATCTCATTTGTGACCTGGTCCATCTCGCCTGCGATCGGCAGCGTCCCTTCGCGAACGAGGCGTGCAGCCTCTTCGGCGAGCTGCGTGACGCGCGCGGCGTCCGAGCCCGCGGCGATAGCCTCGCCGCGAACCGCTGCGACCTGCTGGCCGGCTTTAAGATAATCGGCACCGAGAGTCTTGAGCTCCTCCATACGCGCCCGGTTTTCCGGCAGCAGCGAGAGTTTCAGCATCGCATCGGTGACTTTGGTCAGCGTGCCCATGCGTTCGACCAGGGCATCGCCGGCCTTTTTCAGCTCGGCCGCATGACTGGCGAGCCGCAGGTCCCGCACGGCGAGCTGCATGCTTCGCGCCGCAAGCTTGGCTTCCACCGCATCGCGCGCCAGTTCCAGCTGCACGAGCGCGGCCTGGCTGGTACGACGCACATTGCCGTTTCCGACGATCTGGCTCACGATCATGGAAAGGACCAATAGGACACCGAACGCCGACGCGACCGCCAGCTTGGTCCCGATCCGCAAATTCTGAATGAGGCTCAACATGGGCACGCTTCCTCCGGGAATGCGCAGCCAAGTCTTTGTCGGCTGCCCTCGGCGTTGATCGCCCTTGCCCAAAAAATGAGCGCCTGTTGTTCCGATTTGGTTAACAGCAAATTCCGGGTAAATACGGGATTTCGATCAAAAGGCCGGCAAAACAAGCACGTAGCGCGCGCTTAACAAGTTAACCACACGCGCTGGTCGGAGTTGCGCCGTCCGAGGCTCTCTCGACGAGAGACGGACACCTAGAAGGCGCGCTGGCGCTTTCGTCAGCGCCTGTCCGCACTCTTATCGCTGCAGCAGACGGCCTCGCTGACCAGGCTGACGCGAAAGACCTGCTCCTTGTTTTCGTCGAGCAGCTCCATGCTCCACTTCGCATTCGGCTTCAGATTGCGGGCGATGCTGCCGAGCAGGTTGGCGCAGACCTCGGTCATCTCGGTCCAGGCCGCGGCGCGATCCTCGAACTCGTACGGCTGGTCGGCGGCACCGGAATAGCGACCGGTGCTGATGCGAAAGAAATACAGCGACATTTTTTTACTCTTGCGTAGGGCCGCCTCCCGGCCGTTGCGCAAGCTGCGGCGCAAGTCGCTACCAACGCATAAAAACCGCGGGCCGTATGATTACGGCGCCACGGCTTTGCCGTGCGGTGCATTCGTCAAGAACAGGTAAATTGCCGCGCGGTTTCGCGCTTGTCGTTACTCGGTCGAGCGGCGCAGGTCCAGCGGACCTTCGTTCCTCGAATCCGATTTGGGCTCGGACTTCACTTCCGCCTTCACCGGTTCGATCCGGCTGCTCTCGACCCGCGGCGTCTCGACACGCGCGGCGACCTCGGTGCTCGGTGCGTTGACCGAACCGGTCTGCTCCGGCGCGCGCAGCGAGCGCGGCCGCGCAACGGCACGCGCCATCAGCATCTGGTTGCCGCCCTGATGATGGAAGTCGCAATAGGCAAAGCCCATGCCCGAGACGGAGCCGCGGAAGCTGCGATCATCGGTCTTCTCAAGGTTGAAACAAGGCTCGAACGGAATGCCCTTGATCGAGGCGCAGACGTTCTGGCCGCGGATCTGGAGCGTGTTGCCCGGCAGACGGAGATGGCGCACCGGGCCGGAGCCCGAGAATTGCACCGCGCCGGCGGCGCCGAGATCGTCGAGGATACGGCCTGCACCGCGGGTGCCGTCGAAACACGTGAAGGCGAACACTTTGCCTGCGACGAAGCGGCGTGCCTCGTCCGCATTCATACTCCCGGCCAAGGCGATAGCCGGCGCAAACGTCACGACTGCCGTGACAGCCCCCAACACGATACGCGCAAGCATGCTCTACTCCGAACCAACCCCGCAGCGGGCGATGCCTTATCTCTTTACCCGCTGCTTACCATACTAACCATGGCGACATTGAAGCAGCTTGGTTGGTAAAGTCTGAACGCCGTTAGACAATTTTTACCACGATGCGGCCGCGGACCTGGCCGGCCAGGATTTTCGCGCCCCATTCAGTAACCTGGTCGAGCGAAATTTCCGTAGTGATTTCAGCCAGTTTCGTTCGATCGAGGTCGGAGGCGAGACGCTGCCAGGCAGCTTTTCGCGGCTCAATCGGGCACATCACGGAATCGATGCCGAGAAGGCACACCCCGCGCAAAATGAAGGGTGCGACAGAAGACGGCAGGTCCATGCCGGCCGCGAGGCCGCAAGCGGCGATGGCGCCACCGTACTTGGTCATCGACAGCAGATTCGCGAGCGTGGTCGAGCCGACGCTGTCGACGCCGCCTGCCCAGCGCTCCTTGGCCAGTGGCTTTGCGGGCGCCGACAATTCATTGCGGTCGATCACCTCGGCAGCACCCAGGCTCTTCAGGTAGTCGGCCTCGGAGGCACGGCCGGTCGAGGCGATGACGTGATAGCCGAGCCAGGAGAGCACAGCGGTCGCGACCGAACCGACGCCGCCGGCTGCGCCTGTGACCACCACGGGGCCGCTCTTCGGCGAGACGCCATGCTTCTCCAGCGCCAGCACGGACAGCATCGCGGTGAAGCCGGCAGTACCGATCGCCATCGCGTCACGTGCGGAGAGGCCCTGCGGCAGGGCGACGAGCCAGTCGCCCTTCACCCGCGCCTTCTCGGCATAGGCGCCGAGATGGGTCTCGCCCATGCCCCAGCCGGTGCAAACGACCTTGTCGCCCGCCTTCCATTGCGGATGGGAGGAGGCTTCGACCGTGCCGGCGAAATCGATGCCGGCGATCATCGGGAAGCGGCGCACCACCGGCGCCTTACCTGTCAGCGCGAGGCCGTCCTTGTAGTTCAGCGTCGACCATTCCACGCGGACGGTGACGTCGCCCTCCATCAGCTCGGCTTCGTCGAACTGCGTAAGCGCGGCAGTGGTGCCCTTGTCCGCCTTGTCGATCCGGATCGCCTTGAATGTGGCCACGGCTGAACTCCCTGACTTGTTTCAGGCGATGTTTAGCCGATCAGGCAGGCTGTGCAACCGCTCGTGCGACCGGCTTCTCCACGATCGGAAGATTGATCAGCGCCGAGAGCACGCCGAACAGGATCGAGAGCCACCAGATCGGCGTATAGGAACCGAACTTCTCGAACACGATGCCCCCCAGCCAGACGCCGAGGAAGCCGCCAACCTGATGGCTGACGAAGGCAAAGCCATAGAGTGTGGCCAACCAGCGCGTGCCGAACATCAGCGCCACCAGCGCCGAGGTCGGCGGCACCGTCGACAACCAGGTGAGGCCGGAGACCGCGCCGAACGCGATCGCCGACAACGGCGTGATCGGGAACGAGATGAAGGCAAGCGTCGCCAGCGCGCGGGTGAAATAGATGGCGGAGAGGATGTAGCGCTTCGGCAGCGAATTCTGGAGATAGCCGACGGTCAGCGAGCCCATGATGTTGAACAGGCCGATCGCCGCGATCACCCAGCCGCCGGTTTGCGTCGAGATGCCGCGGTCGACGAGGAAGGCCGGCAGATGCACGGTGATGAAGGCAAGCTGGAATCCGCAGGTGAAGAAGCCGAGCACCAGCAGCACATAGGAGCGATGGCCGAAGGCTTCGGCAAGCGCCCTGGTGATGGTCTGCTCATCCGCAGCTGCTGAACTGGCCGTGTTCGTAACCGGAGGCGTCGAGATGGCGAGCGCCAGCGGGATGATCAGCAGCATCAGGAAGCCGAACACGGTGAGCGCCTGCTGCCAGCCGAAATTGTCGATCAGCGCCACGCCGATCGGTGCGAACAGGAACTGTCCGAGCGAGCCCGCCGCGGTGCCGGCACCAAGCGCGAGGCCACGCTTCTCGAGCGGCAAAAGCTTCGTGAATGCGGACAGCACCAGGTTGAACGAGCAGCCGGCAAGGCCGAAGCCGACCATCACGCCCGCGCCGATGTTGAGCGACAAAGGCGTCGAGGAGTAGCGCATCAGCAAGAGGCCGCCGGCATAGAGCAGCGCGCCGACGCACATCACGCGGTACAGGCCGAAGCGATCGGCGATCGCGCCGGCGAACGGCTGGCCCAATCCCCACAAAAGATTCTGAAAGGCGATGGCGAGACCGAACACGTCGCGGCCCCAGGCGAATTCTTGGCTCATCGGCTGCACGAAGAAACCCAGCGCCGAGCGCGGGCCGAAGCCGAGCATGCCGATCGCGCAGCCGCAGAGGATGATGACTCCAGGGGTACGCCAGTTGGAGGAACGAGGGAGTTCGCCCGCTTGAATCGACATGGGTTTCCTCATCGTTCTTGGCGGATCCGGAATAGGCAGCCGCGAACCAGCCGTTTAATGCAAATGCATGAAAATCCCAAGTCGAAAGTGATTGCATTCCAGGAAGGGCTTTTGCGGGAGCATTGCGTTTCACGGCGGCCTCCCCTTGACCTCCCCTTGACCTCCCCTTGCGCGTGGAAAGCGCGACTTGACGGGAATGTGTGCGACGAGACCTAGCGGTCTTATCGAACCTGTGTTATTTTGATTTACTCATATTGAGTATATCTAAGTCCCACTGAAATCCGCCCCGGCCCCTCGGCCGGATTTCTCTGGCACCATATATACTCATATTGAGCATATATAACTCATGCGGGAGGCTTCGATGCCGATCACTGGAATTTACGGCCCTGACGATTTCGCCAACCGGCCCAAGGGCCAATCAGCAGCCACCCTGGTCGCTCCGGCGCGAACCGGGCCGACGCTGCCGCGCCCCTCGCTTGAATGGACCAGCGAAGTCGAGCGCGCCACCGCGCCCATCTATGAGCGCGTCAAGCATGTGATCCCGCCGATCGAATGGCCGCTGATGGCGCCGACGATCCACGCGATCAACCAGCTCAAGCGCAAACGCAACGCGGTGATCCTCGCCCACAATTACCAGGCGCCGGAGATCTTCCATGGCGTCGCAGACATCGGCGGCGATTCACTGCAGCTCGCGGTCGAGGCCACCAAGGTGAAAGCCGATATCATCGTTCAGTGCGGCGTGCATTTCATGGCGGAGACGTCAAAGCTGCTCAATCCAGACAAGACGGTGCTGATCCCGGATTCACGCGCCGGCTGCTCGCTTGCGGCCAGCATCACCGGTGCCGATGTGCGCCTGCTCCGCGAGAAATTTCCCGGCGTGCCCATCGTCGCCTATGTCAACACGTCGGCGGAAGTGAAGGCCGAGGTCGATATCTGCTGCACCTCGTCAAACGCCGTGCAGGTGGTGGAGAGCCTCAACGCGCCAACCGTGATCTTCCTGCCTGATCGTTATCTCGCCACTTATGTCGCCTCGAAGACCAACGTCAAAATCATCGCCTGGAAAGGCGCGTGCGAAGTGCACGAGCGTTTTACCGGCGACGAGCTGCGCGCCTTCCGCGACGCCGATCCCTCAGTGCAGATCATCGCCCATCCCGAATGTCCGCCTGACGTGCTGGCGGAAGCCGACTTCACCGGCTCGACCGCACACATGATCAACTGGGTGCGCGAGCGGCGGCCGAAACGCCTGGTGATGATCACGGAATGCTCGATGGCCGACAATGTCCGCGCCGAGCTGCCCGACGTCGAGATGCTGCGCCCCTGCAATCTCTGCCCGCACATGAAGCGCATCACGCTGCCCAACATCCTGGAGAGCCTGCTGACGCTCGGCGATGAAGTCACGATCGATCCGGCGCTTGCGGAGCGGGCCCGGCGCTCGGTCGAGCGGATGATCAATCTGAAGAATTGAGGGCGAGTCGCTGCAACACCCACAGTGTCGTCCCGGCGCAGGCCGGGACCCATAACCACAGGGAGATGTGGTTGCGAAGAACAGCGTTACACAGCTCCGCAAACCAACAACTGCTGCGGAGTATGGGTCCCGGCCTTCGCCGGGACGACAGCTGAGAACTTGGAGAGAGTTATGACAAACATCCACAACCTTACCCGCTCCACCGATGACGTCGTCATCGTCGGCGGTGGCCTCGCCGGACTGTTCTGCGCGCTGAAGCTCGCACCGAGACCGGTGACACTGATCTCGGCGGCGCCGCTCGGACGCGGCGCATCATCCGCTTGGGCGCAAGGCGGCATCGCGGCCGCTGTGGCCGAAGGCGACAGTCCCGAAGCGCATGCTGCGGATACCATTGCGGTCGGCGGTGGCATCGTCGATGAAGCGGTCTCGCTCGGCATCGCACGCGAGGCAGCCTCGCGGATTCACGATCTGCTTGCCTATGGCGTGCCGTTCGACCGCGATCTCGAAGGCCGGCTTGCCGTGGGTCGCGAAGCCGCGCATTCGGCGCGGCGGATCGTGCACGTGCGCGGCGACGGCGCGGGCGCTGCGATCATCGCAGCGCTGAGCGAGGCCGTGCGCCGCACGCCATCAATCCGGCTGATCGAGGGTTTCGTGGCCGAAGCGTTGCTGACCGAGGACGGTGCCGTCACCGGGCTTCAATTGCGCGAGGCCGGGAATTTCGCGGCGAGACCCGTGATGATCGGCTCGCGGGCGGTGGTACTCGCAACCGGTGGCATCGGCCATCTCTACGCCGTCACCACCAATCCGGCCGAGGCCAACGGATCGGGCCTTGCGATTGCCGCGCGTGCCGGCGCTGTGATCGCCGACCCCGAATTCGTGCAATTCCACCCGACCGCAATCATGGTCGGCCGCGACCCGGCCCCGCTCGCGACCGAAGCCCTGCGCGGCGAAGGCGCTACGCTGATCAACAATAGCGGCGAGCGCTTCATGACGGTGCTTCATCCGCTCGCCGAACTCGCACCGCGCGACATCGTTGCCCGCGGCGTGTTCGCCGAGATCGCGGCGGGGCGCGGCGCCTTCCTCGACGCGCGGGAAGCGTTGGGCGCACGCTTCGCGGAAAAATTCCCGACCGTGCATGCGAGCTGCATCGCCGCCGGCATCGATCCGGCGAGACAAGCCATCCCGATCGCGCCCGCCGTGCACTACCACATGGGCGGCATTGCCGTGGACGCGCGCGGCCGCAGCTCCATCGACGGGCTCTGGGCGGGCGGCGAGGTGTCGTCGACCGGCATGCAT
This sequence comes from Bradyrhizobium sp. BR13661, assembly GCF_029892425.1. Taxonomy (GTDB): domain Bacteria; phylum Pseudomonadota; class Alphaproteobacteria; order Rhizobiales; family Xanthobacteraceae; genus Bradyrhizobium. Next base: position 173,567 of record NZ_JARXWB010000010.1, read on the forward strand.
GGCGCCAACCGCCTCGCCTCGAACTCGCTGCTGGAGGCCGTGGTCTATGCCGCACGCATCGCCGAGGACATCGCCGGCCAGGCTATCCCCTTGGCTGCCCGCCTGCCTGAGGCGCTGGTGACGCCCCGCGGCGCCGCGCCGGATACGAGCGTCGTGAAGCGGCTGCGGGCGATGATGAGCGCAAATGTCGGCGTGATCCGCGAGCGCGACGGGCTAGCGGACGCCGTGCGCAGCTTTGCGGCGCTGGAGCACACCGCAACCGGCATTGCGGTTCGCAACATGGCAACGGCGGCGCTGCTCGTGGCGGCCTCGGCCTGGAGCCGGCGCGAGAGCCGCGGCGCCCATTGCCGCACCGACTTCCCCGCGGAAGTTCCTGCGCTCGCGCAACGAACGATGACGACACTCGCCGAAGCGCACGAGATCGCGGACGGCCTCACCGAGCATTCAACAGCGCGCCTCGCGCAATCCATGATCGCCTGACGGAGTCTCTCATGATCACCCCTGCCTCCCTGCTCTATCCCGACGCCTTCCTCTCGCCGCTTGCGATCGATGAGGCCGTACATCGCGCACTCGACGAGGATCTCGGCCGCGCCGGCGACATCACCTCGCTGGCGACGATTCCGGAAGCCGCGAAAGCCCAGGCTGTCCTCGTCGCGCGCCAGTCCGGAATCATCGCCGGCCTGCCGCTGGCACTGGCGACGCTGCAAAAGCTGTCGCCCGACATCGAGGTGCGCGCGCATGTCCGCGACGCCGCGCGCGTTGCCGGCGGGCAGTCCGTGCTGACGATCTCGGGGCCGGCGCGTGCCATTCTCACCGCGGAACGAACCGCGCTGAATTTCGTCGGGCGGCTGTCGGGCGTCGCAACGCTGACGGCCGACTACGTCGCGCGCACGGAAGGCACCGGAATGCGCATCTGCTGCACGCGAAAGACGACGCCGGGATTGCGGGCGCTGGAGAAATACGCGGTGCGTTGCGGTGGCGGCTTCAACCACCGCTTTGGTCTCGACGATGCGATCCTGATCAAGGACAATCACATCGCCGTCGCCGTCGGCATCCGTCCCGTGTTGGAGCGTGCCCGCGCCCATGCCGGCCATCTCGTCAAGATCGAGATCGAGGTGGATACGCTCGCCCAGTTGCGCGAGGTGCTCGCCACTGGTCTGGCCGATGCGGTGCTGCTTGATAACATGGACATCGCGACACTGCGCGAGGCTGTCGGAATGACGGAGGGCCGCCTCAAGCTCGAAGCCTCGGGCGGCGTGACGCCGGACTCGATTGCCGCGATCGCGGCCACCGGCGTCGACTACGCCTCCTCAGGCGCACTGACGCATTCGGCGCCGAATTTCGACTGCGCGCTGGATATCGAGATGTAAGGCGTCTCCGTCATGGCCGGGCTTGTCCCGGCCATCCACGGCCTTGCTACGCGGTGCGAAGAACGTGGATGCCCGGGACATAGGCGAGCGGAAGCGACGCCGTCCTTCGGACGGCTATGCCCGGGCATGACGACCTGTCGAAGAAAGCTCACCGCCGCTCCGTCACGCCCATCTCGGCTGAGCTCTTGGCCTCCTGCGCGAGCTCGGCCGAGAGCGCGGCGGTCTGCGCCGGCGTGCCCCAGCTCGGCTCCTCGCTGCCGTCGCCCCAGTTGCGCGGCCGGTAGAAGGTGTGCACGCCGGTCTTGTACATCTTCTTCATCTCGGCGACCCAGGACGGACGCACCCAATAGGCGTGGTAATGCGTCGACTTGCCGACTTCTGGCAGCCAGATCTGGCCGTCGAGCATCGCCTTCGAGATCTTCTTGGCGCGCTCCCACATCTCGGGCTCGCGGATCACGTCGGGATTGTTGTCGCAGGCGAACGTGAACTGGCAGGCGAAGTGCCGGTACTTGTTCTGATAGACCACCCCGCAGACAGTGTCCGGATATTTGCCGGAAAACACGCGGTTCATCACCACCTGCGCGACCGCGATCTGGCCGCGCACGGCCTCGCCGCGGGATTCGAAATAGACGGCTTCGGCGAGGCACTTTTCCGACTTGGCGCGGGACTTGTCGTCGAGCGCCAAACGCTCGGCCGGCGATTTGGCGCGCTGGTTGTCGGCGTTGACCTCGCCCTTCGGCGCGACGCTCTCGCCGCTTTCGGTCGCAGCCGCGACGTCCTCGTTGGACGGCGACAGCGAGGCCAGCTTCATGTCGGGGTCGGGCATCACGATCAGCGGCTCCGCGCCGGGCTGCCAGCTCTCGATGCTCTCGACGTTACCGCCAAGCGAGGAGCTCCCGAAGAACAGGTTCGAGGTCTTCACACTGAAGGAATCGCGCGGCGGCGTTATCACCGTCGCCTGCTTCAGCGTGTTGAGCGGCTGGGCGGCGAAGGACAGCGCGACGTCGTCGGCCTTCGGATTGGCATATTGTTGCAGGGGCGGCGCGCGCATCGCCTCCTGAAGCTCGGGATCAAGTGCGGCCGCGGACTCCGGCGACATCGCCTGCGGCTGCGCGGCAGGCAGCTGAACTGTTTTCGCGCCGAACACAGACGTATTGGAGGTCGCGGGATCTTCCTGCGCGGGTGTGGCGGCCGGTGTCGTCTCAGGCGCTGGCGCGGGCGTCACGGTCGCGAGACGATCGCCTTTCAGGGCGCGCTCGACCTTGGGAAAGTCAGAGGCCTGGTAGCGCGCCGGCGCCTGCAGCACGGGGTTGCGCGAAATCGAACCGGTGACGTCGCGGCCATCGAGGCTCGCGAGACGCACCATCGCGCTCTGCGGCACCGACGTGCCGATCGGACGCGAGAAGCTGTAAGTGGCGAGCTGAATGGACGAGGCCGCAGAGAACACCTGCTTCTGCCAGCGCTCGGCAACGCCGGGCTGACGCGCCAGCAGCGAGCCGATGTCCTGATATCCGATCTCTCTCGGCATCAATGCGAAGATGCAGAGACCGAGTCCGAAGGATGCGAACCGCGCACCCTTCGGATGGTTACGCAACACAAACATCGATACGCTCACGCTACGCTTACACTAGAAAGATCGATCCGCAGTACATCCGTGCAATTCGATCTTTATCGTGAGTATCTAATTTAGGTTGCCGGGGCGTTAATCCGCGTTGCGCACGCGACACACTCAAGCGATGTCAGGTGTTTTCACGGGGCGATTGCGCGCGTGGTAAATGCGGGCTCACGTGAAGCGGTAAACAATCGGTCAACGCGAATGGTGAAGGAACCCTTGCGCGTGCGTATCATTACGGGACGCGTGCGGTACAGCAATGACGTGCAGGGATGATCGCATAAAAACAAAAAAGGCGGAGCAAGCTCCGCCTCTTTCGCATCACGTATGTCGCCTCTGCTTACGCCTGGCTCGCGATCGCCTTGCCGAGTGCGGCCTGCGCCGCCGCCAGCCGCGCGATCGGCACGCGATACGGTGAACACGAGACGTAGTCGAGGCCGATATTGTGGCAGAAGGCCACAGAGGCCGGATCGCCGCCGTGCTCGCCGCAAATGCCCATCTTCAGCTTCGGGCGCGTCTTGCGGCCGCGCGCAACGCCGATCTTGACCAGCTCACCGACGCCTTCCTGATCGAGCGAGATGAAGGGATCGATCGAGAGGATGCCCTTCGTCACGTACGGACCGAGGAAGCTTGCCGCATCGTCGCGGCTGATGCCGTAGGTCGTCTGCGTCAAATCGTTGGTGCCGAACGAGAAGAATTCGGCACTCTCGGCGATCTGCTCGGCGAGCAGGCAGGCGCGCGGCAGCTCGATCATGGTGCCGACCTGATAGGCGATCTTGGTGTTGGTATCGCGCATCACGGCCCTCGCGGTCGAATCGATCCGCGCCTTGACGAGGTCGAGCTCGGCCTTGGTCGCGATCAGCGGCACCATCACCTCGAGGCCGACGGCCTTGCCGGTGCGCTTCTCGGCTTCGACCGCAGCCTCGAAGATCGCGCGTGCCTGCATCTCGGCGATCTCGGGATAGGCGATCGCGATACGGCAGCCACGGAAGCCGAGCATCGGATTGAACTCCGACAATTCGCGCGCACGGTCGGCCAGACGCCGCGGATCGGTGTTCATGGCGCGCGCCACTTCCTCGACCTCGGCATGGGTGTGCGGCAGGAACTCATGCAGCGGCGGGTCGAGCAGACGGATCGTGACGGGCAGGCCCTTCATGATCTCGAACAGCTCGACGAAGTCGGCGCGCTGCATTGGCAGCAGCTTGGCAAGCGCGGCGCGGCGCGACTGCTCGTCCTCGGAGAGGATCATCTCGCGCACCGTGCGGATGCGCGTCTCCTCGAAGAACATGTGCTCGGTGCGGCAGAGACCGATGCCTTCAGCACCGAACTTGATCGCGGTGCGGGCGTCATCGGGCGTATCGCCGTTGACGCGGACGCCGATCTTGCGGACCTGGTCGGCCCAGTTCATCAGCGTGCCGAACTCGCCCGACAGTTCCGGCTCGATCATCGGCATGCGGCCGGCCAGCACCTGGCCGAGCGAGCCATCGATGGTGATGACGTCGCCGGCCTTGAAGGTGCGCGAACCGATGCTCATGGTACCGCGGCCGTAATCGACGCGGATGGTGCCGCAGCCGGAGACGCAGGGCTTGCCCATGCCGCGCGCGACGACCGCCGCGTGCGAGGTCATGCCGCCGCGGGTGGTCAGGATGCCTTCGGCGGCGTGCATGCCGTGAATGTCTTCCGGACTGGTCTCGATGCGGACCAGAATCACCTTGCGTCCGTCGCCCTGCAGCTTGGCGGCTTCGTCCGAGGAGAACACGATCTCACCGGAGGCCGCACCCGGCGAGGCCGGCAGGCCGGTCGCGATCACATCGCGCTTGGCGTTGGGATCGATGGTCGGATGCAAGAGCTGGTCGAGCGAGGCGGGATCGATCCGCGTCACCGCTTCCTTCTTGCTGATCAGGCCTTCGTTGGCGAGCTCGACCGCGATGCGCAGCGCCGCCTTGGCGGTGCGCTTGCCGCCGCGGGTCTGCAGCATCCACAGCTTGCCCTGCTCGACCGTGAACTCCATGTCCTGCATGTCACGGTAGTGCTTCTCGAGCAGAGTGTAGATGCGCGTCAGCTCCTTGAAGGCTTCCGGCATCGCCGCTTCCATCGACGCCTTGTCGGAGCCGGATTCCTTCCGCGCCTCTTCGGTGATGTCCTGCGGTGTGCGGATGCCCGCCACCACGTCCTCGCCTTGCGCGTTGATCAGGAACTCGCCGTACAGCTTGCTCTCACCGGTCGAGGGGTTGCGGGTGAACGCAACGCCGGTCGCCGAGGTCTCGCCCATGTTGCCGAACACCATGGCCTGCACGTTGACCGCGGTACCCCAGGATTCGGGAATATCGTGCAGCTTGCGGTAGGTCACCGCGCGCGCGTTCATCCAGGATGAAAACACCGCGCCGACCGCGCCCCAGAGCTGGTCATGCGGATCCTGCGGGAAATCCCTGCCCGTTTCGCGCGCGACCGCGTCCTTGTACTTGCCGACCAGATCGACCCAGTCCTCGGCGGTAAGGTCGGTGTCGAGCGTGTAGCCCTGGCTGTCCTTGAAGGTATCGAGGATCTCCTCGAAGTGGTGATGCTCGAAGCCGAGCACCACGTCGGAATACATGGTGATGAAACGGCGATAGCTGTCATAGGCGAAACGACGATCGCCTGACAGTTCCGACAGCGCTTCCACCGTCTTGTCGTTGAGACCAAGATTGAGCACGGTGTCCATCATGCCCGGCATCGAAGCGCGCCCGCCGGAGCGTACCGAGACGAGCAGCGGGTTGCTGGTGTCGCCGAACACCTTGCCGGTCAACTTGCCGACATAGTCCAGCGCCTTCTCAACCTGCGACTGCAGCTCCTTCGGATAGGATTTGTCGTGGGCGTAGAAATACGTGCAGACCGAGGTCGGAATGGTGAAGCCGGGAGGCACCGGCAGGCCGAGATTGGCCATCTCGGCGAGATTGGCGCCCTTGCCGCCGAGCAGGTCGCGCATTTCCGAACGGCCCTCGGCTTTGCCGTCACCGAACGTGAAAACCCACTTGTTGGCCGGAATCTTGGCGGGTGCGCTCTTGGCAAGGGCAGCCTTCGCAGGGACCTTCGGTGCAGCCGCCTTGGTCGCGGCCTTCGCCGCCGGCTTGGCAGCCGTTTTCGCGGCGGGCTTGGCGACCGGCTTCGGAGCGCTCTTGGCGAGCGCCTTTCGGGCCGCCGGAGCGGCCTTCGCCTTGGCGGAAGGCTTTGATTTCGCTGGGAGTTTCTTAGGCTTCGAGGCGGCTTTGGCCATAGCTTGCACACAACCTGCGAGAGGAATGGGAAATCGCGCGCCTTACACCACTTTGGGCAGGGTCGCGCAAGTCGAAGAGTTCCGGAAAATGAAGGCTTAGAGATGGAGCCACTTCAGCAAACCGAGCCCGATCGCGCCGTTGATGATGAGAAAGATCGCCACGATCCAGTTGAGCAGACGCGGCATGATCAAGATGAGCACACCCGCGAGCAATGACAGGAGCGGCGAGATGTGGGCGACTGTGATGTGCATGAATTATCTTTCGTGACGTGAGGCGAATCGCGGGCGGATCATAGCGGACCGGGTTCCGCGGGTAGAGACGCACAGGCGCCCAGCGAGTTCCCCGCTTCGCGAAAACTGCCCGAAATTGCCGCGTATGCGGCAAGGCTTTTTCGGAACATCGCGCGCGGCGCAGCATTGGCAACCGGTCGCGCCACTGGCCGGCAGAACTCAATTCGAAGGAGTTGCCCATGCGGAACAGGATTCTCGCGCTCGCTGCGCTTGGCGTCGCACTCACGTCGCCCCTCGCGGCGCAGGCGCAAACCGGGATCACGGTGGGACGCGCGCCTGTCGTGGTCGATGAAGGCCCGACGATTACGGTCGAGCAACGGCCGGCGTTCCGTGACTATGTCGTCGAGCAACGGGTGCCGGCCTTCCATATTCCGGATCGCGTGGTGGTCGGTGCCACCTTACCTGAAACCGGCATCACCTATTATGACGTGCCGCAACGTTTCGGCGCGACGACCTATCGCTACACGGTCGTGAACGGCGAGACCGTGCTGGTCGAGCCGCGCTCGCGGCGCATCGTCGAGCTGGTGGACTAGCGCAGTTCAACGACGAGAGCAGTTCAACTCGATGTCCGGCGCGTCACATCAATCAGGCTGACGCGAGCAGTGTAATCGGACATCAGGCCCCGCCCGGTCTTCCCCCCGCCGGGCGGGGCATTTTTTTCTCGTCATTCTGGGGCGCGCGCCAAGGGGCGCGCCCCGGAATGACAGCGGTTTTGCCGCGCGACCGCGCCTCAATCCTGGATCTTCGAGAAATCCGCGACCGCACGCGTGGCGCTGCGGATCTCGTTCAGCAGCTTCAGGCGGTTCTCGCGCACCTTCGCATCATCGTCGTTGACGCGAACCTTGTCGAAGAACGCATCGACCGGCGGACGAAGCTTTGCCATCGCGCTCATCGCGACGGCGAAGTCTTCCTTGGCGACAGCGGCGCTGGCTTCCGCCTTCACCTCGCCGATCGCCTTCGCCAGCGCCCTCTCCTCACCGAGGCTGTAGAGCGCAGCATCGGGCGCGCCGTCGAAGCTGCGCTTGTCCTTCTTCTCCTCGATCGAGAGTATGTTGCTGGCGCGCTTGATGCCGGCGAGCAAATTCTTGCCGTCGTCGGACTCGAGGAATTTGCCGAGCGCCTCGACGCGGCGGACGATCATCAAGAGGTCGTCCTGGCCGCCGAGCGCGAACACGGCATCGACGAGATCGTGACGCGCGCCCTGCTCGCGAAGCTGGACCTTCAGGCGGTCGGCGAAGAAGGCGAGCAGATCGCTCGGGATCTTCTCGGCATCTACGGGTTTCACCGACAGGCCGGCGAGCGCGGACGCGGCTACCTTCATGAGCGAGAGACGCAGCGCATTCTCGGCGATCAACCTGATGACACCCAGGGCCGCACGACGCAGCGCGTACGGGTCTTTGCTGCCCGTCGGCTTCTCATCGATAGCCCAGAATCCGACGAGCGTATCGATCTTGTCGGCAATCGCCACCGCAACGCTGACCGGATCGGTCGGCACGCGATCGGCGGGCCCCTGCGGCTTATAGTGCTCCTCGCAGGCAGCGGCGACGGAGGCGTCCTCGCCTTGCGCCAGTGCGTAGTACTTGCCCATCAGGCCCTGCACTTCCGGAAACTCGCCGACGACTTCGGTCAGCAGGTCCGCCTTCGCAAGCGTCGCGGCACGCTTCGCCTTCACGACGTCAGCGCCGACCAGCGGCGCGATCTCTGCGGCCAGCCGCTCGATGCGCTTGATGCGGGCGGCCTGCGTGCCGAGCTTTTCGTGGAACACAATCTGCTCGAATTTTGGCAGCCGGTCCTCGAGCTTCGTCTTCAGATCCGTCTCATAGAAGAACTTTGCGTCCGACAGCCGCGCACGGATCACACGCTCGTTGCCGCCGATGATGGTCGCCCCGCCGTCGGTGGCCTCGATATTGGCGATTAGGATGAACTTGTTGGCGAGCTTGCCCGTCTTGGGGTCGCGCACCACAAAGCATTTCTGGTTGTTGCGGATGGTGGCGCGGATCACCTCGTCGGGCGTCTTCAGGAACTCCTGTTCGAACGAGCCCATCAACACGACCGGCCATTCGACGAGGCCCGAGACCTCGTCGAGCAGGTTCTGGTCCTCGACGAGGTCAAAGCCTTGCGCAAACGCAAGCTGCTTGGCGTCGGTGAGGATCGCGTCTTTGCGGCGCTCGGGGTCGAGCACGACCTTGGCGTCGAGCAGTTTTGCCTCATAGTCCTCGAAGCGGCGCACCTGAATTGGAGCCGGCGCGAGAAAGCGATGGCCGTAAGTGGTCTGGCCGGTCGCGATCCCCTCCACCTCGAACTTCACGACATCAGGCTCTTCGGTCTCGAGCCCGAACGTCGCGGTGATCGCGTGCAGCGGACGCACCCAGCTCAGCGAGCCTGATTTGCCGGAGCGTGCGCCCCAGCGCATCGATTTCGGCCAGGGGAAGGTTCTGACGATGACGGGCAGAATCTCTGCGAGCACATCGATTGCGTCGCGGCCGGGCTTTTCGATCAAGCCGATGTAGAAATCGCCCTTGGGGTCGCGCTGGATCTTGGCTTCGTCCAGCGACTTCAGGCCGGTCGCTTTCAGAAAACCCTGCACGGCCGCGTCGGGCGCGCCGACCTTCGGTCCGCGGCGTTCGGTCTTCAGATCGGGCTGGCGCGCGGGGATGCCGTGCACGGTCAGCGCGAGGCGGCGCGGTGTCGCAAAGGCTTTCGCGCCCTCATAGACGAGGCCTTCGGCGACGAGCTTCTCGGTGACCAGGCGGCGCAGATCGTCGGCCGCCTTGGCCTGCATGCGCGCCGGGATTTCTTCCGAGAACAGTTCAAGCAAAAGATCGGGCATCAGGCCGCTCCGCCCGCTTCAGTGTGGATCCAAGCTTCGCCACAGGCTTTTGCCAATTCGCGGACGCGCAAAATGTAGCTCTGCCGCTCCGTCACCGAGATCACGCCGCGCGCATCCAAGAGGTTGAAGACGTGACTGGCCTTGATGCACTGATCGTAGGCGGGCAGCGCCATCAGGTGCTCTTTGCGATTGCCCTCGCGCCAGCCGGATTCGAGATATTTCTTGCAGGCCGCTTCGGCCATCTTGAACTGCTCGAACAGCATCGCGGTGTCGGCAATTTCGAAATTGTGCCGCGAATATTCGCGCTCGGCCTGCAGGAACACGTCGCCATAGGTAACCTTGGCATCACCGTCGCGGCCGTTGAAGTTGAGGTCGTAGACGCGGTCGACGCCCTGCACATACATCGCGAGGCGCTCGAGCCCGTAGGTGAGCTCGCCCGCGACAGGCGCGCATTCGAAGCCGGCAACCTGCTGGAAATAGGTGAACTGGCTGACTTCCATGCCGTCGCACCAGCACTCCCAGCCGAGGCCCCAGGCGCCCAGCGTCGGGCTCTCCCAATCGTCCTCGACGAAGCGGATGTCGTGCACGGCGGAATCGATGCCGATGGCGGCGAGCGACTTCAGGTACAGCTCCTGAAGGTTCGGCGGCGACGGCTTCATGATCACCTGGAACTGGTAGTAGTGCTGCATCCGGTTCGGGTTCTCGCCGTAGCGACCGTCCTTAGGCCGGCGCGAGGGCTGCACATAGGCCGCATTCCAGGGCTTTGGCCCGAGCGCGCGGAGCGTGGTGGCCGGATGGAAGGTCCCCGCGCCCATCTCCATGTCGTAGGGCTGCAGGATCACGCAGCCCTGCTCGGCCCAGAACCGCTGGAGCGCGAGGATGAAGCCCTGGAACGAGCGTTCCGGGCGCATATGGGCGGGCAATGAGGCGTCCATCGTCAGATCAGGCTCTCGCGGGGGGGGTGAATCGCGCGGGACCGTATCGACGGCGGGGGTGGGAATCAAGGCAAAGGGACGGAAATGGCGGTCATTCCGGGGCGCCCGCAGGGCGAGCCCGGAATCCATTGCGCCGTTCGCTCCGTGGTTCGATGGATTCCGGGTTCTCGCTTCGCGAGCCCCGGAATGACGACTAAGCGGAGGGGCCCTACCCCGGCCGATACGCTCCAGTCTCGGGGTCGCGCTTCAGCGTCTGGATGTCCCCCATAGAGGCAGCCTCGGCGACGCGCGAGAGGCGCATCTCCTCCAGCTCCTCGTTGATCCTGAGTGCGGTCTTGTAGGCCCAGCGGACCACGGCAAGCCCGCCCAGGACGCCCGCGAATGCGACGAACGGCGGCATCGGTCGATCCTTGTTCAATGCTCAGCCCCCACGCGCATATTCGCCCAGTCCGGGCCGCGCCGCAATTGGCTCGGCTCGGACCAAATGGCGCGGGAGGCCCTCCGCCTAGAACCCGAATTTCGCCCAAATCGCCCGCGTCTCGACCGCCGAGATCAGCTCGTCCGGCAGCCCGGCCATTGATTCCATGGCCGAAAGTTGCCCCGCGCCGGGCGTTTTCCGCCCCAGCAGGCCGGACAATAGCCCGGTCGGCTGCGCGATCACGGGGGTGAGAACCTTCTCGCCATAGCGGGCACGAAGAGTTGAGCGGAGATCGCCGATGCCGTCGGCCAAGCCCAGAGCGATCGAGGTTTCGCCGGCCCAGTACTCTCCGGTGAACAGAGTGTCGTCGGCGCCCTTCAGCCTGGTACCACGGCTTTCCTTCACCAGCGCGATGAAGATCTGGTGGATCTCGCGCTGAAGCGCCTTCAGCTTGGCGACGTCTTCGGGGTTTTCTGGCAGGAACGGATCGAGCATCGCCTTGTGGGCGCCGGCCGTGTAGAGGCGCCGCTCGATGCCGAGCCGCTTGATCGCCTCCTGGAAACCGAAGCTGCCTCCGACCACGCCGATCGAGCCGAGGATCGAGGACGGATCGCAGAAGATCTCGTCGCCGGCGCAGGCGATCATGTAGCCGCCTGAGGCCGCGACGTCCTCGACGAACACGAGAACGGGCAGCTTCTTCTCCGCGGCCAGTTGCTTGATGCGCAGATAGATCTGGCGCGACTGCACCGGCGAGCCGCCGGGCGAATTGATCACCAGCGCCACCGCCTTGGCGTTGCGCATCGAAAAGGCCCGCTCCAGCACCCGCGCCACGCCTGCCAGCGACATGCCCGGGCGCAGCGGCGTCACCGCGCCGATGACGCCTGACAGCCGCACCACCGGGACCACCGCCGTACCCGGGCGGAAGCGCGCCGGCAGATATTGCATGAGCTTGTCGGCCAGGCCGGAACTCCCGCGATCGTTCAATTGTTCGGCCATGCCGTCACCTCTGGTTAACCTTTATTTATCACGCGACTGTCATTGCTAGTGCCTGGAACGTGTTTTGCAGAATCCCCGTTGGGAAGCTGCAATGAAGCAGCGGAGGAAACGACATGAAGATCTATCTGCTGTTGATGCTGATGGGCGCGCTCTTTACGGCGATTCGCTTTACGTCCCAGCCGGAACAGCAATCGGAATCGCTTCCGCAGTAAGGCTTCATCGCTCCGCCAGCGGCAAGACCGCCCTCCCCTCCAGAATATTCTGCACCTCTTTTTTGGGCACGCGTGACTCATCATTGAGCATCAGGCCCGGCAGCAAGCGCAGCGGTGCCCGGCCGCCTTTAACGGCACGCACCAGCACACGGATCGCGGGTTTTTCGGCTTCGCCATGAACCGGCAGGATCGCCACGCTGCCGAAGCCGCGTGACAGCGCTGCCAAAACCTCCGCGAGGCCATCGGCGCGCCAGATCAAAGTCAGCACACCGTTCGATCGAAGGATACGCCGCGCTGCATGCACCCAGGCATGCAGCGTCTCCTCCGTCGCGACATGCGCGGTGTGACGCGCCTGGTCGGGCGAGCCGCGATGGCGCGCGGGATCGTTGAAGGGCGGGTTCATCACCACGCAGTCGGCGCTGTCGGGCATGAGCCCATGTGCCGCAAAGGCCTGCGCGTCGGCGGTGACGTCGAGCATTATCACATCAGCGGCAATCGCATTCGCGGCTGCATTGGTGCGCGCGAGCTCGGCCAGTTCAGGATCGATCTCGATGAGGCAAAGATCGATTCCGGTCACGCGGCGGGCGAGCGCCAAGCCGGCGGTGCCGATTCCGGCGCCGAGATCGACCACGCGATCGCCTGCGCTGGCCTCGGTCGCGGCCGCAAGCAGGATGGCGTCGTGACCGGCACGATGGCCGGATCGCTTTTGCTTGAGCAGCAATTGCCCGCCGAGAAACGCGTCCTCGGTGAGATCTGTGACGACGTCAATCATCGCCGCGCAATTCGTGGCTGAGGCCGGCGTCGGTCAGGATCTGCCGGGCCTCGATGGCGTCGTCTTCATGGACCAGGATCCGCCGCGGCAGGACGCCGAGCGAGCCCTCGATGATGCTCATGTTCTGGTCCAGCACCAGATGATGGATGTTGGCGCCGTCGAGCAGCGCGCCGATCGCCGACACCAGAACGATATCGTTGGTCCGAACCAGTTCACGCAAAACGAGCCTCCTGCCGGTAAGGGGTCAAAGCGGCAAATGTCAATGGTTCCACAGGCCTTGCCGCGTCCCCGTCCAGTTTCTATTGTCTTTCCATCAGAATAGCCCCTCCGGGGCAAATATTGGAGACCGGCGTGGCCGTCATCGTACCTTTCGAAACTCCCGGCGCGTCGATCGAAGAGCTGGTTGCCCTTGTCGCCCCTGACATGGAGCGCGTCAACGCCACGATCCTGTCGCGGACCGGGTCCGACGTGACCATGATCCCGGAGGTCGCCAACCATCTGATCTCCTCCGGCGGCAAGCGCCTGCGCCCGATGCTGACACTCGCCATGGCCAACCTCGCCGGCTATACCGGCGACGGCCACATCAAGCTCGCCGCGTCCGTCGAATTCATGCACACGGCCACGCTCCTGCACGACGACGTCGTTGACGAGAGCGAGATGCGCCGCGGCAAGCTCTCCGCGCGCATGCTCTGGGGCAACGAGGCGAGCGTGCTGGTCGGCGACTTCCTGCTGGGCCAGGCCTTCCGCATGATGGTCGAGGTCGGCTCGCTGCGCGCGCTGGACATCCTGTCCGCCGCCGCCGCCACCATCGCCGAGGGCGAGGTGATGCAGCTCGCCGCTGCCAAGAACACCGCGACCACAGAGGACGAATATCTCGCCGTGATCCGCGGCAAGACCGCTGAATTGTTCGCCGCCGCCTGCGAGGTCGGCCCTGTCATCGCCAATCGTCCGAAGGCCGAGCAGACCGCCTGCCGCTCGGTCGGCATGAATCTCGGCATCGCCTTCCAGCTCGTCGACGACGTGCTCGACTATGGCGGCAAGAGCGCCAAGCTCGGCAAGAACACCGGCGACGATTTCCGCGAGGGCAAGATCACCTTGCCGGTGGTGCTCGCCTTCCGCCGCGGCAACGACACCGAACGTGCCTTCTGGATCAAGGCGCTCGAGCGCGGCGAGATCGGCGACAGCGATCTCGATCACGCCATCGGCCTGATGAACAAGCACCGCGCGCTCGAGGACACGCTGAGCCGCGCCCAGCACTACGGCGCCATGGCCGTCGACGCGCTGGCACTGTTCCCGTCCTCGCCGATGAAGAGCGCGCTGGAGCAGGTGGTGGCGTTCTGCCTGGCTCGGTCGCATTAGGCGACGAGGCGCCAGCACTCCTGCTGTCTCCACAGCGTCATTGTGAGCGGAGCGAAGCAATCCAGAATCCCTCCGCGGAGACAGTCCTGGCTTCGCTCCGCTCGCAATGACGGAGTGTGACGTGCGGCCATCGCTCAAGTCGTGTCCCGGACGCGCTGCAACGCTCTTCGCGTTGCTGCGCTGAGCCGGGACCCATGCGACATCAGAAATCAACAGCAGCTTGGGCCCCGGCTCTGCAGCGCGCCGCTTCCGGACGATGCTTCGCATCGCCGGGGAAGCGCTGCCATAGCGCGTCAAAGACGCGCGTGAACGCGCTGATGGCGTCCGGGGCACGAGACGACTCAGTTACTTGCATTTTGCAAGCCACTCACCTACTTTCGGCTTATGCAGCCCAAATTGCCCTCCATCCTGGAATGCCCGGTCGGCCGCGCCGTCGAGACGGTCGGCGAGTGGTGGAGCATTTTAATTCTGCGGGACGCGTTGCAGGGCTCGACGCGGTTTGACGAATTCGAACGTAACCTCGGCATCGCGCCGAACATCCTGTCGCGGCGCCTCGCCCATCTCACCAAGACCGGCATGTTCGTCCGCCGCCGCTATCAGGAGCGGCCGCCGCGTTACGAATATCTGCTGACGGACAAGGCGCGGGATTTCTTTCCCGTCATCGCGGCCCTGCTCGCCTGGGGCAACAAGCATCTCGCGCCGAAGGGCGAATCCATCTTGCTGGCGAACCGGGACGATCGACGGCCGCTCGATCCGGTCCTGGTCGATGCCGCCGATATGCAACCGATCACGCTCGCCAATGCGGTGGTGATCGCAGGGCCCCGCGCCAGCCGCTTGATGCGGCAGCGGCTGACCTCCCTCAAGGCCATGAACCCGGACCTCGCGCCGGCTGGAGACTGACATGCGTCGTATCGTCGTGACGGGAATGGGCGCGGTGTCGCCGCTCGGCTGTGGGGTCGAGATATCGTGGCGCCGGCTGCTCGCCGGCCAAAGTGGCTTGCGCCCGCTGCCGCAATGGTCGCAGGCGCTGCCGGCGCGCATTGCCGGCCTCGTGCCCGACAAGACCGATGACGCCGATGGCGGCTTCGATCCGGCAGCGGCCGCCGCGCCAAAAGATCAGCGCAAGATGGACCGCTTCATCCTGTTCGCGCTGCTCGCCACCGCGGAGGCGGTCGCGCAGGCCAAATGGACGCCGCAGGATGCGGCGTCGCTGGAGCGGACCGCGACGATCATCGGTTCCGGCGTCGGCGGCTTTCCGGCCATGGCAGAGGCAGTACGCATCACCGAACAGCGTGGCCCGCGCCGGCTGTCGCCGTTCACGATCCCCTCGTTCCTCGCCAATCTCGCCGCCGGCCACGTCTCGATCAAATACGGCTTCAAGGGCGCGCTGGGCACGCCGGTCACCGCATGCGCCGCCGGCGTCCAGGCGATCGGCGACGCCGCGCGCATGATCCGATCTGGCGAAGCCGATGTCGCGATCTGCGGTGGCGCGGAAGCCTGCATCGATATCGTCAGCCTCGGCGGCTTTGCAGCGGCGCGCGCACTGTCGAGCAGCTTCAACGACGAGCCCGCGCGCGCCTCACGCCCGTTCGATCGCGACCGCGACGGCTTTGTCATGGGCGAAGGCGCCGGCATTCTCGTGATCGAAGAGCTGGAGCATGCGCTCGCGCGTGGGGCCACGCCGCTCGCCGAGATCGTCGGATACGGCACCACCGCCGACGCCTATCACATGACGTCGGGTCCGCCGGATGGCGACGGCGCCCGCCGCGCCATGGAGATCGCACTCCAGCAGGCGAGCCTTGCACCGGCGGATCTGCAGCATCTCAATGCGCATGCAACGTCGACACCGGCCGGTGACGAGAGCGAGCTCGGTGCAATCGGCGCGCTGTTCGGCCGCAACAAGTCCATCGCGGTGAGCGCGACCAAATCGGCCACCGGTCATCTGCTCGGCGCAGCCGGCGGCCTGGAAGCGATCTTCACTGTGCTCGCCTTGCGCGACCAGATCGCACCGCCGACGCTCAATTTCGAAAACCCGGATACGGGCGCTGACGGCATCGACATCGTCGCGGGCAGCGCGCGGCCCATGCCAATGCTCAACGCCATCTCCAACGGCTTTGGCTTCGGCGGCGTGAATGCCAGTGCGATCTTCCGCCGCATGGGCTAGACGACTGGCCTTGCAATCGCGGCGTGCTGCGCTACCAAGGCAGGATGAGCGATACGAATTTCTGGCTATTCCTCGCCGCCGCCCTCGTCATTGCCGCCATTCCCGGGCCCGGCATCTTCTACGTCGCGGCGCGAACCTTGTCGGAAGGTCGCGCGAGCGGCTTTGCCTCGACCACGGGCACGGCACTGGGCGGACTGGTTCATGTGGTCGCGGGCAGCCTCGGCATCTCCGCAATCATCCTGGCGAGCGCCGAGCTGTTTGCGATCGTGAAGTTCGTTGGCGCGCTCTATCTGGTCTGGCTCGGCATCAAGACCTTTCGCAGCGCCGGCCGGACGCTGTCGCTCGAGAGCAAGCGCGTCGGGGGCACCCACGCATTCCGTGATGGCGTGCTGGTCGAGGCGCTGAATCCGAAGACTGCGGCCTTCTTCCTCGCCTTCATTCCGCAATTCCTCGACCCGGCAGGCGCAAGCCCCACCCTGCAATTCATCCTGCTCGGCGCCATCTCGGTGACACTGAACACGCTCGCCGATGTCGTCGTCGTGTTGATGGCATCGGCAACCCGCACGCAGCTGATCGGACGGCCTCATCTGATGCGGCGCCTCACGCAAGGCTCAGGTGTCTTCATCGCAAGCCTCGGTCTCTCGCTCGCGCTGGCACGGCGGCCGGCAAATGGCTAGCGCCCCGCAAAGCCGCTTCTACGAATCGCACGGCCTGCGGCTGCATTATGCCGATTGGGGCAACGCGGACGCACCACCGCTGATCCTGGTCCATGGCGGCCGCGATCATTGCCGGAGCTGGGACGCCATCGCCCGCTCGCTGCAACCACATTTTCATGTGATCGCACCCGACCTGCGCGGCCACGGCGATTCCGACTGGACCAAAGGCGGCAGCTACGCACTGACCGAATACGTCTACGATCTCGCCCAGCTCGTTCGCAGCATCGCAGCGTCTGACGTGACGCTCATCGGCCATTCCATGGGCGGCATGGTGAGCCTGATCTTTTCGGGGGCGTTCCCGGAACTGGTCTCGAAGCTCGTCGTGCTCGACGGCGTGACGATGCTGCCGGATTCACCGAAGCCTCCGGTGCACGAGCGTATCAGCAGATGGGTCGGCCAGCTCGACAGGCTGCACGACCGCACGCCGCGCCGCTATGCAACCATCGAGGATGCAGCTGCGCAGATGGTGCCTCACAACAAGCGCCTCTCCCGCGACCTCGCGCTGCATCTTGCAACGCATGGCGCACGCCGGAACGCGGACGGCACCTATAGCTGGAAGTTCGATCCCTATCAGCGCGCCTCCGCGCCGCACCGGCTCTGGCCGGACGACCACGTCGCGTTGTGGTCACGCATCGCCTGCCCGACGCTGCTGCTCAATGCCGGCGAAAGCTTTCTGGCGGGCGCGCGCACCGCAGGTCTCGAGCGTTATTTCCAGCAGGCTCGCATCGAGACCATCGCCGGTGCCGGGCACTGGCTGCAACATGACAAGCCTGAGGAGGTGCTGGGTGAGATCCGGCGGTTTTTGGGCGTAGCCGAGGATAGGGACGCCTAGCTCAAAGTCCCCGCATGCACCCACCAGCCGGGGTGATCCTTGCGGATCTTTTCGGCAGCGGCGTGCGCGTCTGTTGCCGCGCCATAGATCGCAAAGCAGGTCGCGCCCGAGCCGGACATCCGCGCCAGCCTGACGCCGGCGGAAGAGCGCAAAGCTCGCAGCACGTCGCCAATCACGGGTTCGATCCGCATCGCGGGAGCCTCAAGGTCGTTGGCAACGGTTTCGAGAACCTCGACCCAGTCGGCAATCGATCCACCCGCCTCCGGCCAGGCCGGAGCTTCGAGCACGTCGGTCGCGCCGACCAGAAGCTCGCCGTTGCGCAGGCCCAGCGCCTGGAACACGTCCTTGGTCGCGACCGGCACGCGCGGATTGACCATCACGCAGGGCATGCTCGGCAGCGCCAGCGGCAGCAATTGCTCGCCGACGCCGGTCATGTCGCAGGCGTGCGAGAGCAGGCACACCGGCACATCGGCGCCGGTCGCGAGTGCGACCTTCTGCAAACGGGGATCATCGAGCGACAGATTGTTGAGACGCGCCAGCAGGCGCAACGCCGCCGCAGCATCGGCCGAACCGCCGCCGATGCCGGCTGCGACCGGCAGCACCTTGTCGAGCGCGAAGGCGCCGAGCTTCAAATTCGGCACCGCTTCGCCCAGGAGCTTCGCAGCCTTGAACACGAGATTGTCCGACATCTCGCCGCAGGCTGCCGCGAGCGGCCCCGTGGTCGCAAGGCGGAGCTCGCCACCGGGCTCCAGCGTGAGCCGGTCGGCACAGTCGGCGAACGCAACCACGCTTTCGAGATCATGATAGCCGTCGGCACGACGGCCGATCACGCGAAGGCTTAAGTTGACCTTCGCGCGCCCTTCTTCAATCAACGCCGGCATCGGCGATACGCCCCCAGTTACTTACTTTGTCGTGCGCATGACCTTGGTCGGAAAACCGCTCCACACTTTTCCGGATCATGCGGCCTAGCCGCCCTTGTCGTCGTCCTTCTTCTTATCCGCCTGCGCGGCCGAAGAGTTCGAGTTGTCATCGATCATGCCGTTGGCGATCTTGGCTTCGATCTTCGGCAGATCGTCCGGCTCTGGCTTGAGATCACGGGCATGGGCCCACTGGAACTTGGCTTCCAGCGTGCGGCCGACGCGCCAATAGGCGTCGCCGAGATGGTCGTTGATGGTGGGATCCTCAGGCTTCAGGTCGATCGCACGCTCGAGGTTCTTCACCGCCTCTTCGTAATTGCCGATGCGGTAATAGGCCCAGCCGAGGGAGTCGACGATGTAGCCGTCGTCGGGACGCTGCTCGACGGCGCGCTTGATCATCTTCATGCCTTCGTCGAGGTTCACGCCCTGGTCGATCCAGGAATAGCCGAGATAGTTCAGGACATGCGGCTGGTCGGGCTGCAACTCGAGCGCCTTCTTCATGTCGGCTTCGGCCTTGCCCCACTGCTTGGAGCGCTCCTCGCAGATGCCGCGGTAGTAGTACCAGACGCTGTTGGCCTTGTCGTTTCCTGCAGGCAGCACGCTGATGCCTTGCGAATAGGTCGCACCGCAATCGGAGAACTTCTTGCGGCCGCGCTCGAGATTACCGAGCGCCATGATGGCTTCGATGTCCTTGGAGTCTTCGGAAATCACGCCCTTGAGGATCTTGATGGCCTCGTCGCCGCGGTCGGCGGAATCCAGGTCAATGGCAAGCTGGATCTGCGCATTGCGCTTGAGGGGCGAGGAAGACGGGACGCGCTCGTAAATCTTGATCGCCATCTGCGGCCGCTTCACCGATTCGTAGAGATCGGCGAGCGAGAGCAGCGCCAGCGGATGGCTGGGCTGCAGATAGAGCGCGAGCTGGAGATACACCAGCGCAAGATCCTCGCCTCCGCGGCGGGTCAGCGTGGCGCCGATGCCGTAGAGCGCCTCGGCCGCGCCGGCCTGCGCGGAATCGACCAGCGACGGCATCTTCTTGCCGGCCTTGGTCTCACGCAGACCTTCCACGATCAAAGGATGGCGGGCGAGCTTCTTGTCGAAGGCTTCATAGATCGCCGTCGCCGAGGCCGCGTCCTTGTTGCGCGACAGCCAGCGCGCATAGGCCTCGCTGACGCGCAGCATGGAATCGTCGAGCTTGTAGGCGCGCTCGAAGCGGACGCCCGCATCCTTCTCCTTGCCGGCGTTCTCGAGAATCATGCCGGCGTGCAGGTCCTTGAACAGCGGATACCATTCCGGACCCGCCAGCTTGTCGATGGTCGCAACCGCGCCCTTGGCATCGCCCGCACCATAGGCGGCCCAGCCGGACAGCAGCGTGGCGACGAGATCGGTGATCGGGCCGCGGATCGACTGGTTGATGTTGCTCTGCGCGCTCGGATATTTCTTCAGCTTCAGGTCATGGACGCCGACGACGAGGCGCGCGACGCGATTGGTCTTGTCGATGGCGAGGATGCGCTCGGCGAGCTTGACCGCTTCCTCGATGTCACCGTCGTCGACCGAGGAAATGAAGGCGCGGTCGAGCAGCTCGTTGTTCTTGGGGTCGCTCCGCAGCGCGGAGCGGTAGAAAGCGGCGGCGGAGGTCGCGTCGCGCTCGACGCTGGCGTGACGGGCGGCGAGATAGCTGCCGGCGGTGGTGAGCGACTTCAGATCGTTTCGGGTCGGAAACTGCGCCGCCGTGTCGGCCGGATGGTCCGGCGTCTGCGCCAGCACCGCGCCGGGGACCGCCACGATCGCGGAGCCGGCAAGGGCGATGGCAGCAGCAGTCCAGCGGTTGAAACGATTTGAAAACATCAGGGCTCGCCTTGAGTTGGTAGTGCCTGGGTTTGAAGCAAAAGGCCGTCTCGCGCGCGAACGCGGCCGGCGACATCGGACCCGGAACCGTCGGGTCCGGACAATGCCGCTTTTGGCGCTTAACCGCAAGGATTCGGACCGGACGATCCCCTCCGCACGCCCCAAATCGGCCAAGAGAGCCCCAAGACCCCGCTACTATGGCCTTATCGTGACCGATGGCCCCCGTGATGCTCCCGGGGGCACCTGTTGTGCTCCCGTTCTCACGCGAACGTGCGCTCCATCACCCTTCGGACCTGTTTGGTCGCCTGGCGCGCCCTTACATCGCCTCGTAGTTCGGACCGCCGCCGCCCTCTGGTGGAACCCAGATGATGTTGCCGTTGGGGTCCTTCACGTCGCAGGT
This sequence comes from Bradyrhizobium sp. BR13661, assembly GCF_029892425.1. Lineage (GTDB taxonomy): Bacteria > Pseudomonadota > Alphaproteobacteria > Rhizobiales > Xanthobacteraceae > Bradyrhizobium. Next base: position 194,489 of record NZ_JARXWB010000010.1, read on the forward strand.
TTTGCAGTGGACGCAGTTCTGGGCGTTGATCTGGTAGCGCGGCGCCGCGCCTTCCTCGACCCACTCATAGACGCCGGCCGGGCAATAGCGGTTTGAGGGACCGGCGAAGACATCATGCTCGGACATCTTCTGCAGGTTCATGTCGGCGACCCTGAGATGGATCGGCTGATCCTCCTCATGGTTGGTGTTGGACAGGAACACCGAGGACAGCTTGTCGAACGAGATCTTGCCGTCCGGCTTCGGATAGTTCTTGGGCGCATGCTGCTTGGCCGGATCGAGCGTCGAGCGATCGGGCTTGGCATGCGACTGCGTGCCGAACAGCGAGGTGCCGAACAGCGTGTTGCACCACATGTCGAAGATGCCGAGCCCAGCGCCGATAAAGGTGCCGAACTTGGACAGCAGCGGTTTGGCGTTACGGACCGGATAGAGGTCCTTGCCGACCGCCGAATCGCGCCATGCGTTCTCGTATTCGATGAGCTCGTCATTGGCGCGGCCGGCACCGAGTGCCGAAGCAACATGCTCGGCCGCGAGCATGCCGGTGCCCATCGCATTGTGTACGCCCTTGATGCGCGGAACGTTGACGAAGCCCGCCGCGCAGCCGATCAGTGCGCCGCCGGGGAAGCTGAGCTTCGGCACCGACTGGTAGCCGCCTTCGGTGATGGCGCGTGCGCCATAAGCCAGCCGCTTGCCGCCTTCGAGTGTCGCGCGCACCGCAGGGTGATTCTTGACGCGCTGGAATTCGTCGAACGGCGAGAGATAAGGATCGATGTAGTTGAGGTGGACGACGAAGCCGATTGATACCAGGTTCTCGTCATAGTGATAAAAGAACAGACCACCACCAGTGTTGTTGTTGAGCGGCCAGCCGACGGCGTGCTGCACCAGACCCTTCTGGTGCTTGGCCGGATCAATCTGCCAGACTTCCTTGAGGCCGATGCCGAATTTCGGCGGTTCGCTCTTGGCGTCGAGGGCGTATTTCGCGATCAACTGCTTGGACAGGCTACCGCGCGCGCCTTCGGCAAACAGCGTGTACTTGCCGAGCAATTCCATGCCGCGGGTAAAGGAGTCCTTCGGCTTGCCGTCCCTGCCGATGCCCATGTCGCCGGTGGCAATTCCGCGCACCGCGCCGTTGTCGTCATAGAGAACTTCGGCTGCGGCAAAACCCGGATAGATCTCGACACCGAGCGCTTCCGCCTTGCGCGCCAGCCAGCGGCAGACGTTGCCGAGCGAGCCGATGTAGCAGTGATGATTGTTCATCAAGGGCGGCATCAGGAAGTTCGGGATCTTGAATGAGCCCGTCTCGGTGAACCAGAAGAAGCGGTCGTCCTTCACCTGGGTCTTGAGCGTGCAATCCGAATCCTCGCGCCAATCCGGGATCAGCTTGTCGAGCCCGGCCGGATCGATCACGGCGCCGGAGAGGATGTGCGCACCGACCTCGGAGCCCTTCTCCACCACGACGACGTTGAGATCGGCGTTGAGCTGCTTCAGCCGGATCGCCGCAGCCAGGCCCGAGGGGCCGGCGCCGACGATGACGACGTCGAATTCCATGGATTCGCGCGGGGGAAGTTCTTCGGTGCTCATCTGATCTCAGCCCTTGAGACGGTTCCTTGTCATTTGCGCCCCCTTGTTTCCGATTTTTCCGGGTAGGACAACCACGGAAATGCGTTCCGCTGGGATGCAAGGCGCCTTAAGATGAACTAATAGTCTGACTTTCCAAATGATCCTCGAGCCCGCACCCACCGTCCGAGAGCTTCTCGCCTTCTATCTGGAGGCCGGGGTCGACTGCGCGCTCGCCGAGGAACCGGTCGACCGCCTGGCGGAATTAGATGCCCCGCCGCCGGCCCCGCGCGCGGCGCCGCCGGTCGAGGCACCGCGGGCTGTCGCCGCGCCCGCGGTGATGCGCGGCGAAGCAGCACCCGCACCCGACATCGCGATCGCCTCGGCGCGCGAGGCCGCGCGCACGGCGCCGACGCTCGAGGCCCTGCGCGAGCTGATGCAAAACTTCGAGGGCTGCGCGCTCAAGCACACCGCGACGCGGCTGGTGTTCGCCGATGGCAATCCGCAGGCGCGCATCATGTTCGTCGGCGAGGCACCGGGCCGTGACGAAGACATCGAGGGTCTGCCGTTTGTGGGCCGTAGCGGCAAGCTTCTCGACCTGATGATCGGCGCGATCGGACTCAACCGTACCACGGCCTATATCACCAACGTCATTCCGTGGCGGCCGCCAGGCAACCGCACGCCGACGCCGCAGGAGACGCAGATCTGCCTGCCTTTCATCCAGCGCCATATCGAGCTGGTGAATCCCGACGTGCTGGTGACGCTGGGCAATCCCTCGACGCAGACACTGCTCTCGACCCGCGAGGGCATCATGCGCACGCGCGGGCGCTGGTTCGCGTACGAGACAGGCACCCGCACCATCCGCGCGCTGCCGACCTTCCACCCGGCCTATCTGTTGCGTTCGCCGTCCTACAAACGGCTGGCCTGGCAGGATCTGCGGTCGATCGCGAAGGCGCTGGCGGGTTAGCGAGTTCTCCCGCTCACGCCCCCTTCGGCCGCACGATCGCCCAGCCGATGCGCAGCAATCCCTGGCGGCCATTGACCGGCCATTCGAAGGCACGCGGGACTTCCGGCACGATGCCGGGGAAGCGCGCGAGGATGTCGGGCGGCGGCGTGCCGGCGGTGTCCGAGGCGCGCCAGACCACCACGCCGCCGCTCTCGCTGAATTTGGCCTGCGACATCCACGGCGTGCGCGCAGGATTGGCATCAATGAAGAGATGCGGCCGGCCGGAATGCAGCGCGATCAGGCTCGCAAGCTGCGTCTCGCCGGCGACGGCGCGCAGGCGATGGTTGGTGCGGCGGGCAAAGCTCTCGTCGAAGAAATCCGAGATCGCGTGCGCCGGCATCGAGGTCGCAATCTCGCCGGTGCCGGTCCAGGGCATGAACAGAACGGCCAGCACCACGCCGGCCGCAGGCGCCACGACAGCCGCAGCCCACACTGTGCGCAACATGCGTGCGCGGCGCATCGCAATGAGATCGCCGGCCACCACGACCATGGCAAGACCTGACATGATCAGCACGACACCCGCGCCGCCAACGACGGCCTCAAACCCGAACAGTCCGGAGATCAGGACCGCGCCGAGTGCCGGCGCCAGCGCGAAGAAATAGACGAAGTTGCGCGCGAGCGGTTCGACTGGCGGCCGGTAGATGATCGGCGCCTCCTCGCTCTTGCCGGCGAACAGGGGTGTGTTGAGGAAGGTCAGCACCGGAACTGCGATGGCACCGAGGACGAGCCCGCCGAGCAGCCAGGCGGCGTGGATCGCGCGGGCACTGAGGTCGGCCACTTGAGGCAAGGCCGGCAGCGCAATTGTCTCGGCGCGCATCAGCCAGATGGCGTAAGGCAGCGCCAGCACGGCGACGACGACGAGCGCGAACAGCGGATCGAGCGCGCGCAAGGTCCGGCGGCCGCCGGCAGTCGAGAGCGCAAAGATCACGAGCAGCGCGAGCAGGAAGATCGCAGCCGGCGTGGTCAGGAGCAGAAGGCCAGCCTCGATCGACCAGGCAAACCACGCATTGCCGCGGCGCTGGCCGATGATCTGCCAGGAATGCAGCAGCAACAGCGCCCAGAGCGGCCGCGCCAGCACGAGGGGGCCGAAGTCGAGCGCCGACGAGGAGAAGGCGAGCATCGTCATGGTCAGAAGTACGGCGAGCACCGCCTGCTGGGTGCCGACCACGGCGCGGGCGAGGTGATAGAGCGTGATGAAGGTGGCGATCTCGCAGAGCTCGGCGAGGACGTAGACGCCGAACACGTGACCGCCAACGGCGCGGTAGGCGATGTCTCCGAGCCAGGCCGACAGCGGCGGGCCGAGATCGGTGCCGACCTGGTATTCCCTGCCGAAGGCCAGCAGGGTCGCGAGGCTGCCGGGCGGGCTGCGGTAGAACAGCAGCGCCACCAGCAGCCACATCGCCGCCTGGAGCAGCACGGCAATCCAGACGATCAGCCGCGGCCGGGCGCGAATGAGCTCGATGACCAGGGAAGTAAACCGCATGCAACGCCCGCAAGATGCAGCCAACCCGTCCAGCCGGCCCTATTCGCTCAGGAGCTTTTTGATAAAGGGCGTCACGCGCCGTGGCAACGACAGTCTAGGCTAGAGGCCCGCTGACGCGTCGATTTCAACCGGCGTCGCGACCTGCGCCTCGACCTCGGCGACCTCGAACAAATCCCGCACCGGCTCGACCGTCCAGGGCATGTGCTTGGCACGGGCGGCGGCGACGGGGGCGAAGAAGCTGCGGTGGTGGACGGTGGGGCCGAGCCGGTCGAGCGCGTCGAGATGCTCGGGCACGCCATAGCCCTTGTGCTGCTCGAAGCCGTAACCCGGACAATCCTGCGCCAGCGCGCACATCAGCCGGTCGCGCGTCACCTTGGCGACGATGGAGGCGGCCGCAATCGACAGCACGATGCCGTCGCCGCCGATCACGGCCTCGCAGTCGCAAGGCGTGTCGAGGCGATCGCGGCCGTCGACGAAGACGTGCTTCGGCGCCTCCGGCAGCGCCACCACGGCGCGCTTCAGCGCCCAGAGCGAAGCACGCAGGATGTTGTCGCGATCGATGCGCGCCGGCGAGGCGACGGCGACCGAGACCTGCGCAGTGGCGCAGATCCTGTCGAACAGTCTTTCGCGCTCTTCGGCGGTCAGCCGCTTGGAATCGTCGATGCCACGCGGAATGCGGTCGGGGTCGAGAATCACTGCAGCCGCCACGACGGGACCGGCGAGCGGGCCGCGGCCGGCCTCGTCGCAGCCCGCAACCGGCCAGATGCCGCGCTTGATCAGGGCACGCTCGCGGCGGAAGCTGGCCTTGGCCGGCGCGGCCGTCTTCGCAGCGGCCTTGTTCGGCGCGTCTTTGGCAGGCTTGTTGGCGGATTTGTCCCGAATCATGGCCGGGATCGTGCGCAAGCATCCCAGCTCATGCAACCGGGAACCCAGCGCTATTCCCGTTATTCAGACGACCCGGTCCTAGTCTGCCAGATGCACCCGCCGGTCATCGCCGACCTCGATACCGGGCGCGACGACGACCTCCCAGGGATGGCCGTCGGGATCGGCAAAATAACCCGAATAGCCGCCGTAATCGGTCTCGTGTGCAGACTTCAGCAGCTTCGCGCCTTTGCCGAGCGCAAACGCCAGCACCGTGTCGACCTCCGCGCGCGAAGCGCAGTTCCAGGCGAGCGTGATGCCGCGGAAGGTCGCAGGCCTCGGCTGGTCCGGCAGCTTGGCATCCTCGGCGAGCTGGTCCCAGGGAAACAGGCCGAGTACCGGACCGCCGGTGTCGAAGAACGCAACGACCTCGCCGGTGGCCTTGAGCCGTCGCGAAAAGCCGAGTGCGTCGTAAAAGGCGATGCTGGCGCGGATATCGCGCACGCCCAGCGTGATCACGGTGAGCCGCGGTATCGGAGCAGGCAGTTCCTTACTCATCACACACCTCGTTCGCTCCGCGCCTCAGAACAGGCTGAGCTGCTCGCCGTTCTGCTTCGGCCTGGCAAAATGATCCGTCGTCAGCTTCGAGCGGCGCTTGTTGAGCCCGAGCCGATCGCAGGCGATCTCGAAGCGGCGGCCGATGGTCCAGGCCATCGGACCCGTGCCCTTCATGCGCTCGCCCCATTTCGCATCGTAGTCGCGGCCGCCGCGCATGTCGCGGATCAGCGTGAAGACGTGGCGATAGCGGTCCGGATAATTCGCCATCAGCCATTCGCGGAAGAGATCGCGCACCTCCAGCGGCAGCCGCAGCAGCACGTAGGAGGCTTCCTTGACGCCGGCATGGGCAGCGGCATCGAGGATGCGCTCGATCTCGGAATCGTTCAGCGCCGGGATCACGGGCGCCACCATCACGGTGGTCGGAATGCCGGCCTCTGAGAGCTGCTTTAGCGCCTCCAACCGCTTCGGCGGCGTCGAGGCGCGCGGCTCCATGGTGCGTGCGAGCTTCGGATCGAGCGAGGTCACCGAGATCGCGACCTTGGCGAGGTTGCGCCTGGCCATGCGCGCGAGAATGTCGATGTCGCGCACAACCAGCGCGGATTTGGTGACAATGCCGACGGGATGGCCGGTGCGCTCCAGCACCTCGAGAATGCCGCGCATGATTTTGCGCTCGCGCTCGATTGGCTGGTAGGGATCAGTGTTGGTGCCGATCGCGATCATCCGCGGCTCGTAGCCTGACGCCGCGAGCTCCTTCTCGAGCAGCGAAGGCGCCTCAGGCTTGGCGAACAGTTTTGACTCGAAGTCGAGCCCCGGCGACAGTCCGAGATAGGCATGCGTCGGCCGCGCGAAGCAATAGACGCAGCCATGCTCGCAGCCGCGATAGGGATTGATCGAGCGATCGAAGCCGATGTCGGGAGAATCGTTGCGGGTGATCACCTTGCGCGAGGTATCCACGCCGACAGTGGTCTTGAATGGCGGCAGCTCCTCCAGGCTCTGCCAGCCATCGTCGAAGGCAACGCGCGCCTCGGCCTCATAGCGGCCGCTGGCATTGGACTGCGCACCCCGCCCTCGCCTGCGCTGGCGGTCGATGGCGACCGCAAGCTCAGGGAAGTCGGCAGGAATATCCGAGAGCGCACCCGCCGGCTCGGAGGGCGCCGTGACCGGCGGGTGCTTGAGAGCAGAAGAAGAAGCTGGACTCATGCCATCAAGATAGCACGAGAAAGGAACAAATCAAGAACAAGAATCAAAACCGCGAAAACAACCCCATGCACAGTAGCGCTGCCCAAACTTCGCGCGCCGACTTTTGACCTCACGCAACACCGCGTCATCGTGATCCCGTTTGATGCCGCGGAAGGATCGATCTCACTGGAACTCGGTTGATGACGATCCCCGGTGAAGGTCGGCAGCATTATGACATCTCAACAAAAATCCTTCGCTGCAAGCAGCGACCTCGATCTCCTCGATCGCTACTGGCGCGCGGCAAACTATCTCTCGGTCGGGCAAATCTATCTGCTCGATAACCCGCTGCTCCGCGAGCCCTTGCGGCCAGAGCACATCAAGCCGCGTCTGCTCGGCCATTGGGGCACCACGCCGGGGCTGAATTTCATCTATGCGCACCTCAACCGTGTCATCCGGACGCAGGATCTCAGCGTGCTCTATGTCTGCGGCCCCGGACATGGCGGCCCGGGCATGGTCGCCAACACGTATCTCGAAGGCAGCTACAGCGAGATCTATCCCGACATTCCGCGCGATGCGGACGGATTGCGGAAACTGTTCAGGCAGTTCTCCTTCCCCGGCGGCATCCCGAGCCACGCAGCGCCGGAAACACCGGGCTCGATCCATGAAGGCGGCGAGCTCGGTTACGCGCTGGTGCACGCCTATGGCGCGGCGCTGGACAATCCCGATCTGATCGTCGCCTGCGTCGTCGGTGACGGCGAAGCCGAGACCGGCCCGCTCGCCGCATCCTGGCATTCGAACAAGTTCCTCAACCCCGCGCATGACGGCGCGGTGCTGCCGATCCTGCATCTCAACGGCTACAAGATCGCCAACCCGACCGTGCTCGGGCGGATGCCCGACAGCGAGATCCGCGACCTCTTCCGTGGGCTAGGCCACGAGCCGTTGTTCGTCGAGGGTGACGATTCCCAGCTGATGCACCAGGCCATGGCCGATGCGCTCGACGTCGCCATCGCCAGCATCCACTCGATCCAGCAGCACGCGCGCGACGGACACAAGAGCCTCGCGCGGCCGCGCTGGCCGATGATCGTGCTGCGCAGCCCGAAGGGCTGGACCGGCCCAAAGGAGGTCGACGGCAAGAAGGTCGAAGGTTTTTGGCGCGCCCATCAGGTGCCGGTCGCAAGCTGCCGCGAGAACCCGGCGCATTTGAAGATTCTCGAAGACTGGATGCGCAGCTACGAACCAGAAAAGCTGTTCGACATGACCGGCGCGCTGATGCCCGAGCTTCAGGCCCTCGCGCCTGAAGGCAACAGGCGCATGGGCGCCAATCCACACGCCAATGGCGGGCTGTTGAAGAAGGAGCTGAAGCTGCCGGACTTCCGCAGTTTTGCAGTCGACGTCCCACGGCCCGGCGTCGTCACGGGCGAAGCCACGCGTGAGCTCGGCAAATTCTTGCGCGACGTCATCCGCCTCAACGCTGACGAGCGCAATTTTCGCATCATGGGACCGGACGAGACCGCGTCAAACCGGCTCGATGCCGTGTTCGACGCCACCGAACGCGTCTGGATGGAGCCGATCGAACCCTACGACGTGCATCTCGCCCAGGATGGCCGCGTGATGGAGGTCTTGAGCGAGCATCTCTGCCAGGGCTGGCTCGAAGGTTACCTGCTCACCGGCCGCCACGGCTTCTTCTCCTGCTACGAGGCCTTCATCCACATCGTGGATTCTATGTTCAACCAGCATGCCAAATGGCTGAAGGTGACGCGGCATCTGCCGTGGCGCCGCCCGATCGCCTCGCTCAATTATCTGCTGACCTCACATGTCTGGCGGCAGGACCATAATGGCTTCAGCCACCAGGACCCCGGTTTTGTCGATCTCGTCGCCAACAAGAAGGCCGATATCGTCCGCATCTATTTTCCGCCTGACGCCAACACGCTGCTGTGGATCGCCGATCATTGCCTGCGCACCTACAACCGCATCAACGTCATCGTCGTCGGCAAGCAGCCGGCGCCGCAATGGCTGTCCGTGCAGGACGCCGCCACGCATTGCGATGCCGGCATCGGCATCTGGACCTGGGCCGGCAACGAGGACGCGAACCGCGAGCCCGATGTGGTGATGGCCTGTGCCGGCGACGTGCCCACCCTGGAGACGCTCGCCGCCGTCGACCTGCTGCGCAAAGCGCTGCCGGAGCTGAAAATCCGCGTCGTCAACGTCGTCGACCTCATGACGCTGCAACCGAAGGAGCAGCATTCGCATGGCCTGAGCGATCGCGACTTCGACAGCCTGTTCACATCGGACAAGCCTGTGATCTTCGCCTATCACGGCTATCCCCATCTGATCCACCGGCTGACCTACAACCGCACCAACCATGCCGGCATGCATGTCCGCGGCTTCGCCGAGGAAGGCACCACCACGACGCCGTTCGACATGGTCGTGCTCAACGAGCTCGACCGCTATCATCTCGCGATCGAGGCGATCGAGCGCGTGCCGGGACTTGCGGCCAAGGCTGCGCATGTGAAGCAGCAGTTCCGCGATACGTTGATCGAGCATTCGCGTTACGTGCGCGAGCATGGCGAGGACATGCCAGAGATCCGCGACTGGGTCTGGCCAGGCAAGGCGGCATGACGGCGTCAGTCCTCGTACTGCGCCGGCTTGTTGCGCGAACGCGGAGGGTTTGTGACGAATACATGAATGATCTGGCGCAACAGCCGCGCCGTCGCGTTGCGGCATGATGCCAGCATCCAACGTTGTGCGGACGGATCATGAAAACCCGGATCATCGAAGAGCTCGGACAGGGCGACATTCTGTTGCCGAAACTCGTGGCGGAAGGGCTCGCCGCCAACGACCGCATCAAGGTGCGAATGAGCGCATTGCAGGCTGCAGCCCACCATGCGCGGGACCCGGACCGGCCAGCGAGCGACCTCAGTGTCGAGAGTCGGACCGCAGGCATTGCTCCTGCCGCCATCGCGACGCTGATCGGCGGCGCGCATATGATCGGGCAGGACCGGCTTGCCGCTCCGAACCTCGCAAAGCTGATGAAGGAGATTCAGGACGACGCCGCGGCCATGATCCGCGCGGTTGATGCCGGCGCGCCCGATGAGGGAAGAAAGGCGAATGCGCGGCTCGACACGATCCGCAGTGCCGGCCTGCTCGAAGCGGTCAGCGAGATCGAGATCGCCCGCATCGCGCGCCTGACCGGGCTGACGGAGACAGCTGGCGACAGCCTGCACCGGCTGGTGATGGATCTGCACAAGCAGCTCAACAAGCTTGCGGCAAGCTGCTCGGAAGAAGCGCTCGATGGCGCCCATGTTTTCGGCCTGCACGGCGAGGACCGCGCCGCGGTCGCGGCCTTCATGAAGGGGCTGAACGCCACCCGCGGCCTCAAGTTCAATCATCCTGGCCTCGACACCACGGCGACGCGAGCCGGCGGGCGGCTGCTGATCCAGAACGACATCGGCACCACCGATGCCCATGTCGTCGTGATCGCGGTGAAGAAGAACGCGGTCACCGTCACCTACACCGACGTGCACCTGGCGCGGGCGAAGTTCTTCATCTCGCTGTTCGACAAATTCGAGGCGACATGGAGCGGGCTCGATCGTCACACCGCCGCGGGCCTTGGCGAAGAGAATTCGTTCTATCTCGTCACCGGCCAGTTTCAGGCCGATCATGCCGCCGATCGCAACGAATTCCTCGCAGCCGTCGGCGCGGCACTGGTTTTCCTGATCGACTGGAACAAGGCCCGCAAGCTGCTGCGGAGCTGGGTCGCCAAGGACGACGCGGCACGCATCCTGGAATGGGCAGCGCGTCACCGGATCGGCCACCGCGGCTTCCTCGAGCTCGGCGGTAACGAATTGTTGGGGTCTGCGGTCCGCAACGCCGCGCCCTCGCGGATCGGCTTCGGCGAGCGGCTCGACCAGGCACTGGGCCGAGCCGCCGCGATCGACTTCCTCAAGGCGGCGATGCGCGCCTCCACCGAGGCGCTGCTTGCCGGCCGCTCGGTCAGGACCGTCCGTGACCAGATCGAGGCCGACCTGGTGCGACATCTGGAGCGCGTCGACGGGGCCCTGCTTGCTGCCGTGCTGCGTCAGACCGGGTTGGCCCACGATCTCGTCACCGCGATTGCACGCCATGTCGCAGCGCTCAGGGCCGGTCAGCCCGCCGATGGCAAGCTACTGGCCGAGCGTTGCGCTGCGATCGAACAGAAGGCCGATCGCATCGCCCTTGAGAGCCGTATGGAGGTCGATCGCCTCGACGCGCGACCTGTGATCGGGCAATTGGTCGACCGCGTCGAGGAAGCCATCGACGAACTGGAGCAGGCCGCTTTCATTGCCTCGCTGCTCCCTGAGCTGAGCGATCCGGCCTTGCTGGCATCGCTGGCAGAGCTTTGCGTTGTGGCTGCGACCGCGGCCGAGACGGTGGCCAGCGGCGTTGCGGCATCGATGGACGTGCCGGAAGGGCAGCGGATCGATTCCGAGGACGCGCTAGCCGCCGTGAGCCGCCTGATCGACAGCGAACACGAGGCCGATGCCAGGGAGCGTGCCACGACGACTCTCGTCTTCCGCGGCGGCTTCGACGTCGCGACCTCGCTCGCGGTGATCGAACTGGCGCGGGCCATCGAACGCGCAACCGATCGCTTCGCAGCTTTTGGCCATCTGCTCCGCCGTCACGTCATGATCGATCTCGCAGCCTGAGGATCCAACCATGCAAATCGTCCGTATCGGCGCTGGAGCGACCGAATTGCGGCCCGCCGAGGAAATCGGCGCCAAAGCCGCCAACCTCGCCCGGATGGCAGCGCTCGGCCTGCCGGTGCCGCCCGCCTTCGTGCTGCCGGTCAAACTCTGCGCTGACATCATCGCCGGCCGTGCCCATGCCGCGCAGCACCTGTGCGACGGCCTAAAGGAGGGTCTCGCGTTCCTGGAGAGTGCGACCGGCAAGCGTTTGGGCGATCGCAGGCGGCCGCTTCTGGTGTCGGTACGGTCAGGCGCGGCACGATCGATGCCCGGCATGCTCGATACCGTTCTCGACGTTGGCTGCACGCCGGATGCCGTGCACGGCCTGATCCGTGCGACCGGCCGGCCGCGGCTCGCGTGGGATTGCCGACGGCGTTTCCTGGAGAGTTTTGGCGAGACCGTGCTCGGGCTCGATCCGGCGCCGTTCGCCGCGCGCATCTCCGAGCTGGTCGAGACCGAGGGTGTGGCCAACGACCGTGAACTCGATGGCGAAGCACTGGAGCGGCTCGCTGCCGCGGAGCAAGCGCTGGTCGAGGATCGTGCCGACGGCAGGCTCGACGATGCGCTGGCCCAGCTCGAGGCGGCAGCGAGGGCCGTCTATCAGTCCTGGACGAGCGAGCGGGCACAGACCTATCGGAAGCTCCAGCAGCTCGACGACCTCGAAGGCACGGCCGTCACCGTGCAGGCCATGGTGTTCGGCAACGGCGGTCTTGCATCGGGCGCCGGCGTGGCCTTCTCGCGCGATCCTTCGACCGGCGCGCCCCGAGCGATGATTGATCTCGTGCTCGACGCGCAGGGTGAGGACGTCGTGTCCGGCCGTCGTACGCCCGATACGGACGACGCGATCGCCCGCGCGCTGCCGACGATCCGGGACGAGCTGGGCGACGTGTTGAGACGGCTCGAGCGGGAATTTGGCGACGTGCAGGATGTCGAGTTCACGGTCGAGGATGGCAAGCTGTGGATGCTGCAGACCCGCTCGGCCAAGCGGACCCCGCGCGCCGCGGTCAGGATCGCCATCGACCTCGTACGTGAAGGATTGATCGCGAAGGACGAAGCGCTGGCGCGCATCGCCGGCATCGACCTCGCCGCACTCGTCGAGATCTCGCTGGTTTCAGCCGGGACGCCGGCGGCTTGCGGCATCGGCGCCTCCGGCGGCATCGGCATCGGCCGTTCAGCGTTCGATTCAGAGGGCGCCGAGCGCCTTGCAGCGGCCGGCGAACCGGTCATCCTGTTGCGTCCCGACACCAGCACTGCCGACGTCGCGGGCTTTGCGGTGGCGGCTGGCATCGTCACGGCGGTCGGTGCGCGAACCTCGCATGCGGCACTGGTGGCGCGGCAGATGGGCAAGCCGTGCGTGGTCGGCTGCGGCGAGCTGAAGATCGATGCCGCCGCGAGGCGGGCCAAGCTCGGCGCGGCCGCGCTGCGCGAAGGCGACTGGATCACGATCGAGGGCGATGCCGGGCAGATTTATCTCGGACGCTGCCGCACGTCGGAGACGCGACCGGAGGCCGAGTTAGCCGAAATCGCGGCATGGCGGTCGCACGTCGGCGTTCAATGCTAGGCAGGCGCCGAAGCGCCTCAGTGAATCCCGGCAAAAATCTGAAAGCACCCGATCACGACTTCCATCACGATCAGCACCACCACCGCGATTTCGAGGCGGAGCGAGCGCTGGGTGTCGATGATGTCGGTGAGGGCATCGGCCGTTTCGGCGATGACCGTGATCTTCCGCTCGAGCGTATCGAGGCGCTCCTTCAGCTCGTATTCGTCTTCAAGGCGCGCATAGAGGCGGTCGAGCTGCGGCTTCTCCCAGAGCGCGTCGGGCTTTTCAGCAACCGCAACACGGCCGGCGACGCGCTGCTGCACCAGCAGCGCATTGCCGATCAGTTGCAGGATGCCCTTGCGCCGCCGCGACGTCCGCCCCTTCTCGGCGAGTTCGCGCGCAAAGGGTTCGATCACATCGAAGACGGCAGCAACGCGCCGCTCGTCGCGCGCCAGTGACGTGCTCTTGGCGAGCGCGTCCGCGATCAGCAGCAGCCGCTCGTCGGAAAATTTCGAGAGGTTGATCGGCCCGCCGGGCTGGATCGCCTCGGCGTTTTCATCCTTGCAGAGCTGCGCTTGCGCTGTCTCCTCTTCATGAGGGCTGAGTTCGCCGGTCACGCGGGACTTCAGGCTGTCGAGCAGCACCTTCTCTTCCGAAGGAAGCAGGCCGATCAGCACCACGACGCCGTAGCGGAAGATCACGGCGAGGCCGGCATGGACGCGAAAAGCCGCCGGCGTCGAGGAGACGGGAGGACCGATCTCCAGCCCTGACGCGTTGATGCGTTCGCCCAGCATCACGGCGCGGATCCGCAAGGTCGGCGCGGCGTCCGGCTTCGGCGATGTTGGCGTCGCACCCACAGGAAGTTGATCGGCGTTCATCGGAGATATCTCGCTCAGCGCAGCGGCGGTTGCACGTTTTTCCTGCCACAAGGTCTATGTCAGACTGCCGATGCAGCCTTGCGGAAACTGCCGTTCTTGCCCAACGACATCGGCGGAGAAGAGGCCCCGTGGGCGCTCACGAAGCCGGAATCCGCCGAAACATTCGGCAACATGACCACCCCGCGCGCGACACATTCGGCTGCGATGGACTGGCCGCGGTTTACCATCGCACGGCCAAATGCTGGCGGAAAGTTGCACTCGGCACCACAGCATGTTTATGACAATATCATATTGAGCTACGCTTCTCCCGAAGTGCGGACATCGAAACCTCCATGCTGAGCGTCATCATTCCGACCGAAGGCGTCGAGCAGACGGCCGTCGCAACGCTGGCCGCGCTGGTACCCGGCGCCGCTGCGGGCCTCATCAAGGAAGTTCTGCTGGTCGACGGCACCCGCAATGGCGTCATCGAGCGCGTTGCCGACGTCGCCGGCTGCCGTTTCATCGGCTACGAGGGAAATTCGCAAGGCACCGCGCTGGCCGCCGGTGCGCTCCACGCCCGTTCGCCGTGGCTGATGTTCCTGCCTGCCGGCGCAGTGCTGGACACCGGTTGGATCGAGGAGACCTCCCAGTTCATCCAGGCCGTCGCGGCCAGCGGCCGGGATCGCGCCGCCGTGTTCCGTTACGCTCGCTCGCCCTACGTCGATACCGGCTTCCGCGATGTCCTGTGGTCCCTGGCGCGCAAGCTGGTCGGCCCTCTTGGCGATCAGGGGCTTTTGATCGCGCGCGACCATTACGACCGCATCGGCGGCTATCCGCCGCAGGCCCGCCGGTCCGAGGCGCGCCTGCTCAGACGGCTCGGCCGCTCCTCCCGAACGCTGCTGCGCAGCCGGATCGTGATGGTGGGGTGACCTAATACTTGCCAAAGTCAAATAATTATTTGACAATGGCAAGTATCGAGGTGTCCCATGCCTGACAACGGTACCGACGACCAGATCGCCGCGGTTCGCGCCTTCAACCGCTTCTATACCCGCAAGCTCGGCGTGCTCGACCAGCACCTTGGAGAGAGCCCGTTCTCGCTCAGCGAAGCGCGCGTGCTCTATGAGCTCGCGCATCGCGACGAGCTTGCGGCAAAAGAGATCGGCAACGAGCTCGGGCTCGATCCCGGCTATCTCAGCCGCATCGTTCAGAGCTTCGACGAAAAGGGGCTGATCACGCGCACGCCCCTGCCCGCGGATCGCAGGCAATACCAGCTCAGCCTCACCGCCAAGGGCCGCCAGGCCTTCGCCAAGCTGAACCTGGGCTCGCAAAACGAGGTCGCCGCAATGCTGGCCCGGCTTTCGGCCGGCGATGCAACGCGGCTCATCCAGGCGATGGCGACCATCGAGGCGGTGCTGGAGCAACGCCAGAGCCAGCCCGCGTCCGTCGTGCTGCGCAGCCATCGTGTCGGTGACATGGGCTGGGTCATCTCCAAGCAGGCCGCCGCCTATGCCGCGGACTATGGCTGGGACATCAGCTACGAGGCGCTGGTCGCCGAGATCTGCGCACAGTTCATCAAAAACTACGATGCCGCCCGCGAGCATTGCTGGATCGCGGAAGTCGGTGGCGAGCCGGTCGGCTCGGTCTTCCTGGTGAAGGCCACCGACGACATCGCAAAACTCCGCCTGCTGCAGGTCGAGAAGAAGGCACGCGGGCTCGGCGTCGGCCGCGCGCTGGTCGAGCAATGCATGCAGGGCGCACGTGAGCGGGGCTACCGGAGAATGACGCTGTGGACGCAGAGCATTCTGGTTGCCGCACGCGGCATCTACAAGGCCGCCGGCTTCGAGCTGGTCGCGACGAAGCCGCACCACAGCTTCGGGCAGGATCTGGTGGGCGAGACGTGGGAGCGGGATCTCTGATCATTGCGCGGCGCGCGAGCTGCGCATGAATGCGCCCTCGCCCCTTGCGGGAGAGGGCCGCGACGCTACACCGTCGCACCCTGCGCTTTCGGCCGGCGCAGATGCTCGTCCAGCCGCGGCATGATCTCGACGAAATTGCAGGGGCGCGTGCGGTAGTCGAGCTGGGCCGCGAGGATGCCGTCCCAGCCGTCGCGGCAGGCGCCGGGCGAGCCCGGCAGGCAGAAGATGTAGGTCGCGCCAGCGACGCCCGCGGTGGCGCGGCTCTGGATCGTCGACGTGCCGATCTTGGCGTGGCTCAGCATGTGGAACGCAATCGAGAAACCATCCATGCGCTTCTCGAACAGCGGCTCGATCGCTTCCGGCGTGACATCGCGCCCGGTGAAGCCGGTGCCGCCGGTGGTGATGACGACGTCGATGCCGGCGTCAGCAATCCAGCGGCGGATGACGGCGCGGATCGCCTCGACATCATCCGTGACGATCTCGCGCGCGGCGAGATGATGGCCCGCCGCCGTGAGACGATCGGCGAGGGTCTGGCCGGATTTGTCATCCGCAAGCGCGCGCGTGTCGGAGACCGTGAGCACCGCGATGTTGAGCGGGATGAATTGCTTGGATTCGTCGATGGAGGCCATTGCTCTTCCCTCTCCTGTCCCGGACGCTCTGCAGCGCATCACCATAGCGTGTCGAAGACGCGCGTAAACGCGCTTATGGTGCTGCGCCGCGTCCGGGGCACGAGACCACCAACTAGGGTCCATTACCGCCGAACGTATTACACGCTTGCAGCGAGCCCTGCTGATAGCCGGTCATGAACCACTGCTTGCGCTGCGCGGCCGAGCCGTGGGTGAAGGAGTCGGGCACGACGCGCCCTGTCGCCTGGCGCTGCAGCGTGTCGTCGCCGATCGCGCTCGCCGTGGTCAGCGCCGTGTCGATGTCGCCGGCTTCGAGGAAGTTCGGACGCTTCTTCGCTTCGCGGTTGACCCAGATGCCGGACAGACAATCGGCCTGGAGCTCGACCTTCACCTGGAGCGCGTTCGACTCAGCCTTGCTGCCGGCCTGCTGCTGCAATCGCGTCACCTTCGGAATGATGCCGAGCAGGTTCTGGATGTGATGGCCCGCCTCATGCGCGATGATATAGGCCGAGGTGAAGTTGCACGCCGACTTGCCGGAGCAGCCGCGAAAGCGCGTCTCGACCTCGCGGAAGAACGCGGTGTCGAGGAAGATGGTGCGGTCCGGCGGGCAGTAGAATGGTCCCATCGCCGACTCAGCGCGGCCGCAACGGCCGCCATTGGTGGCATTGCGGAACAGTACGACCTTCGGGCCGGTGTAGGACTGGCCCGAAGCCTGGAAGATCTCGCTCCAGCGATCGTCGATCTCGCCGAGGATGCCTGATATCATGCTGCCCATCTCGTCGGTCGGCGCGCCCCGCTTGGCCTGAGACGACGGACGGTCGCTCTGGTAGCTCGGCGCCTGGCTGCCGCCACCGGTGAGGATCTCGGCGCCGCCGATCAGGATGCGCGGATCGATGCCGAAGGCATAGCCGACCAGGCCAAGCACGATGATGGTGCCGATGCCGAGGCCGCCACCGCCCATCGGCAGGCCGAACCCGCCGCCACCGCCGCCGAACCCGCCGCCACTGTCGTCGCGACGATCCTCGACGTCGTCGCTGCGGCGGAAATCATCGTAGCGCATGGCGGGTTTCCTCAAGTCCTTGATGGCGTCAATCAGGCGGCGCAGACACGCATGAGCTCAACGCGCCACATACGTAAAATTTCCGTTGCCTTTATCAATATCGTGGCCGGCAAAAATTGCCTAGTGCGACAGCACCGTCGCATCAGCAATTTTTTCCGAGGGCACTGCATTTTTTTCCGAGAGAGTTTTGACCGCGGCAAGGCCGCCGCAAGGCGGTCAATGCGAAATACACTGCAAAACACGGCAGATGCGCACCATCATTCGCTCGCGTAACACGAAGCGCAGTCTGCTCACAAAAGCAGCGGGTTAAGCCCATTTTTACTTTGCCGCTTCATTGTAACGGCCAGTCGGTTGTTTGGTCCCGCGTCGCCGACAGCGTCGCCTGAGTCAGAGTTCTTGAGTCATGGTAGTGTCGCGTCGCGGGGCGTCTGCAAAGGCGCCCCGCACAAACTTTGAGTCCGCTTCGCACAGCATCATTCTCGGTGATTGCGTCGCCGAGATGTCGAAGCTCACAGCTGGTTCGGTCGATCTCGTGTTCGCCGACCCGCCCTATAATCTTCAGCTCAAGGGCGATCTCAAGCGCCCCGACGAGTCCCATGTTGACGCCGTCAACGACGACTGGGACAAGTTCGATTCATTCTCCGCCTATGACGATTTCACCCGCGCCTGGCTGCTGGCCGCGCGCCGCGCGATGAAGCCGTCGGCGACGATCTGGGTGATCGGCTCCTATCACAACATCTTCCGCGTCGGCGCGATCATGCAGGACCTCGGCTTCTGGCTCCTGAACGACATTGTCTGGCGCAAGACCAACCCGATGCCGAATTTCCGCGGCCGTCGCTTCACCAACGCGCACGAGACCATGATCTGGGCCGCGCGCGACGAGAAGGCCAAGGGCTATACGTTCAACTATGAAGCGCTGAAGGCGGCCAACGAGGACGTGCAGGCACGCTCCGACTGGCTGATCCCGCTCTGTACCGGCGAAGAGCGCCTCAAGGGCGCCGACGGCAAGAAGGTGCATCCCACGCAGAAGCCGGAAGGCCTGCTCGCGCGCGTGCTGCTGTCGTCGTCCAAGCCCGGCGATCTCGTGATCGATCCCTTCAACGGCACCGGCACCACCGGCGCCGTCGCCAAGCGTCTCGGCCGCTCCTATATCGGCTTCGAGCGCGACAAGACCTACGCGAGGGCGGCCGAAGCACGCATCGCCGCGGTCGAGCCGCTGCCGGAAGCGAGCCTCGCGCCGTTCATGACCGCGCGCGAGGCACCGCGGGTCGCGTTCTCCGAGCTGATCGAGCGCGGCATGATCCTGCCCGGCACGAAACTGTTCGACGCCAAGAAGAAGTTGGGGGCGCTGGTCCGTGCCGACGGCGCCATCATGTTCGGCGACAAGGTCGGCTCGATCCACCGCATGGGTGCGGTGGCGCAAGGCGCGCAGGCTTGCAACGGCTGGACGTTCTGGCATGTCGAGACCAAGAAGGGTCTCAAGCTGATCGACGAGCTCCGCGCCGAGATCCGCGCGGGGATGGCGGCGGAGTAATTTCCCGCTGTCGCCGTCATATGCTCGCGCCAAGAGGCGCGCCCCGGAATGACAGAGTGTTGATTGGACGCTGGCGCCGTCGGGACTACGGTCGAGCCATCAAACCGCCCCGGCCGGCCAGTGCGCCATGCGAAAACAGTCCGAAATATTGCTGATGTTGCCGCTGCTGCCGATCTTCCTGATCGGCATGTTCCCAATGTTTCTGATCGCCCTGCTCGGCTTTTTCGGGCTCGCTTTGTTCGGCGTGCTCGTGATCTGCGTCGGGCTTGCCAGCAGCAACGAGGCGCATGACGCTTTCAACCACGACGTCATCGTTCACGGCTACGCGCGGGGGTCGGAGCGCGCCACGCAGGCTTCGAACATGCGCATGGCCGCGCGGCTGGGGCTGCGGCTGGAGGCCATAGGCGCGGCGATGGTCCTTACGGCGGCAATCGGCTTTTGTTACGCCGGTTGATCTGCGCGTCACGCTGATACCGCCCGGCAAACTCGTCGGTTGCACTCCCCGGCAAGGTTTTGGCAAGAGAAGGCGGCTTGCGGCAATCATGCTGCGCGCTCTCGGGCACTGGGGAGACAAACGATGCTCAAATTCTATTTCAACGGATCGCCGAACCCGACCAAGGTCGCGCTGTTCCTCGAGGAGGCTGGCCTGCCTTACGAGCCCGTGAAGATCGACACCCGCAAGGGCGATCAGTTCGCGCCGGACTATCTGAAGATCAATCCGAACGCCAAGGTGCCGGCGATCGACGACGCTGGCACCATCGTGTTCGACTCGAACGCCATTCTGCTCTATCTCGCCGAGAAGACCGGAAAATTCCTGCCCGCGAACCGCGCCGAGCTGCTGTCCTGGCTGATGTTCGTGGCATCCGGCGTCGGGCCATATTCGGGCCAGGCCGTGCACTTCAAGCATTTTGCGCCGAAAGACCAGAACCACGACTACGCCCATAACCGCTACCAGTACGAGACCGATCGCCACTACAGGATTCTCGACGCACATCTCGCCGGCCGCCGCTATATGGTCGGCGATGACTATTCGATCGTCGACATGGCGTTGTGGGGCTGGGCGCGGATGGTGCCGTTCAAGCTCGGCGACGACGCGTTTGCGCGCTACCCGAACGTGAAGCGGCTGATCGACGAAATCTCAGGCCGGCCGGCAGCCGCCCGCGCGATCGCGCTGAAGGACAAGTTCACCTTCAAGGCCGAGATGGACGATGAGGCGCGCGCCAACATGTTCAAGCACATGACGACGAAAGTCGCCTGATCACGCCCCGTCACGATCAAAGGCCACGCGCATGCGCGTGGCCTTTTGGTTTCAGGCGGCGTGAACCGACTCCAGGAATTTGCTGACCTCGTGCTTCAAGCGGCTGCTGTCCGAAGACAGCGAGCGCGCCGCCGACAGCACCTGCGAGGAGGCCGAGCCGGTCTCGGACGCACCGCGCTGGACGTCGCCGATATTGGTCGAGACGCGCCGGGTGCCGTGGGCGGCCTGCTGGACGTTGCGGGAGATTTCCTGCGTCGCCGCGCCCTGCTCTTCCACGGCAGCGGCAACCGCCGAGGAGATTTCCGACAGCCGCTCGATGGTGCCGCTGATCTCGCGGATGGAGCCGACAGACTCCTCCGTCGCAGCCTGGATGCCCGAGACCTGCTGGGCGATTTCGCCGGTCGCTTTCGCGGTCTGCTCGGCGAGCGCCTTGACCTCGGTGGCGACGACGGCAAAGCCGCGCCCCGCCTCGCCCGCGCGCGCGGCCTCGATGGTGGCGTTGAGCGCCAGCAGATTGGTCTGTCCGGCGATGGTGCTGATCAGCTCGACCACGTCGCCAATGCGGGCGGCGGCCTTCGAGAGCTCGCCGACGCGGGCGTTGGTCCTGGTCGCCTGCCCGACGGCTTCGCTGGCGATGCGGGCGGATTCCTGGACCTGACGCGCGATCTCGGAGACCGACGACGACAGCTGTTCGGTCGCGGAGGCGACGGCCTGGACATTGGCGGAGGCTTCCTGCGAGGCCGAGGCGACCTCGCTCGACAGATCCTGGGCGCGAGTGGCCGTCGCGGTGAGCGTGCCGGCGGAGGCCTCGAGCTCGCCCGACGCCGAGGACACGGTGTCGACGATCTCGCCGACCGCCTGTTCGAACTGGTCGGCGAGCCGGACCATGTCGGTCTTGCGATCCTCGGCGCGCCGCGCCTCGATCTCGGTCTGCTCATGGCGCATGCGCTCGGTGTCGATCATGCTGGTCTTGAACACCTCGATCGCCTTGGCCATGTCGCCGATCTCGTCTTTCTTGCCGCGCGAGGGGATTTCGACCGCGAGATCGCCGCCGGCTAACTGGCCCATGGCGCGCGTCATCGCGGTCAGCGGCCCGACGATGCTGCGGGCGATCAGGAAGGCGACGAGCAATCCAAACAAGGTGGCGACACCGCCTGCGATCTCCTGCACGGAGGTCGTGCCGTCGATCACGGCTTCGGCCTGGCTGCGCGAGTCCTTGTAGTCCTTCTTCAGGGCCGTCTCGGCGACCTTGAGCTTGCCGATGCTCTCGACGATCAGCGGCGCGAGGCTCTTGTGGTAGATCTCGTCGGCCTGGAGCATCGCCGCCGACGTGGTCTCGAATGCGGATTTGTAGATTCCGAGCGAGGTCTTCACCGGCGCCAGCGCATTGCGCAATTCCGCTGCCTGCGGGCTCTTTTCGAGCGCCGTCAGCCGCTGCGCGGCCCTGTCTGCATTGATCCTGAAGTTCGCGGGCCCCTTGGTGTCGCGCAAAGCCAGAAAACGCCAGTTTGCAATCTGAACGAGCAGCAGGCGGGATTCGAGATCCGCAACGAGGGACGCGGTGTCTTCATCGACGGTGGCGCGCGCCGCGTCGGAGAGCTTGGTCATCTTGACGGTCAGCTCGTCGCCACTCGGCAGTAGCGTCGCCTTGCCGGTGCGCGCCTCGTTGACGGCATCGCCGAGATTGTCGCGCAAGGTCTTCATTTTCGCGATGTCGGCGATCAGGTCGTTGTAGAGCTTGCGCCGCTCTTCAGACAGCGTGCCCTTGGCGCCGACCTGCAACAATTCGGTCGCGGCCGCCTCGCGCTCCGAGGCCTCCCGCATCGCGGATTCATTGGCGTCGTAGATGTAGCGCAGATTGGCGCGCTGGATCGCCTGGAGATGGGTCGAAATCTCCAGCACCCGCGCGGTGCTGTCAGAGAAAGCCGAGGCTTTTGCGACCTGGTCCTGCACGGACCTCAAATTCCAGATGGCGACCACCGCCATCACAAGACCAACCACGACCAAGGCCATGAAGCCTGCGTACAGGCGTCCCCTGATCCGCAAACGAAAGCGCGGCATTCCCATTCACCCAGATGCATGTGACTTCGAGCGGCCGATCCGTCCGGCAAAGCGATTGCGGCCACCCTGGCAGCCGCGCGTCGCCGTTGCGACCCACGCTGCGCCGCGACACAATGGGGGACACTCGTTAATTGAACCTTCAAATTCTTCGCGCGTGCGCGTATCTGCGCACCCCAAAGCTGCTGATATTATCGGCAGTTGCGCAAGGTTTCAGGGCAATACCGGCAGCGGCATGCAGACCGCTGCATGGCTGCCGGTATGGGCGATCGTCAGGCGGTCGCCTGCGGAAACGTCCCCAGCGCCTTCTCGGTCAGGACCGAGTCGCAATATTCCCGGATCTCCTTGATTTTGCCGTCCTCAAACCGAAACACCAGGCAATAATCGTTGTCATAGCGGACGCCTTCGGGCGTGACGTTGTCGCCCTTGGCCTCGACCACGACGATGTCGCCATCGGCGATGAAGCGCTCGGCGACCGTGCGCGTCCGGTCACGAAGCCGGGTGCGCACATAGCCGTGGAGATCATTGAGGATCGCGTCCTTGCCTGTGAAGGTGCGCGACCAGGAATACTGCCCGGTGACGATCCATCTCGCATCGTCGGCAAGGCTTGCGGTGAACAGGGCACGATCGCGCGCCCCCGGATCGGGATTGGCAGCGGCGGCGAAAATATCCTGCATCAGTTTCTTGTTGGCGCTCGCGCTCATGGTGGCATCTCCTGTAGTGGCAACACGGAGACCATCGCCGCTCGATGTGCATTCTTCAAATCGATAGTAGATATGATATCTATTCATTCCATGAATTTGAATTCGCTCGACCTCAATCTATTGACCGCGCTCGACGCGCTGCTACGCGAGGCCAATGTCAGCCGCGCCGCGCTTCGCATCGGCCTGTCGCAGCCGGCAACGAGCCACGCCCTGCAACGGCTGCGCAACATCTTTGGCGACCCGCTGCTGGTGCGCACCGGGGCGCGGATGGAGCTGACGCCGCGGGCGCAAGCCTTGCGCGCGCCGCTGGCGCAGGCGCTCGACCAGGTGCGCTCCCTGTTCGTGCCTGACGAGTTCGACGCCGCGCGCAGCGAGCGGCAATTCCGCCTGATGATGCCTGATCTCGCCGTCGAGCTGCTGGTGCCGCCGCTGATGGAGAAGGTCACACGCCTTGCGCCGAACGTCCGCATCGACGTGGTGCCGTGGCGGGGCCCGGCGATCTTTCATGCCGAGTTCGCCCGCACCATCGACCTCGTGATCTCGATCGGCAACGCCTTCAAGGGCTTTCACCGCCAATCGCTCTACACCGACAGCGATGCGCTCGCAGTGCGGCGCGGACATCCGATGGGTGCGAAGCTGAAGCGGCGCGAGGCCTTTCTCGCCGCGCGTCATGTCGGCGTGATCATCCGCGGCCAGCCCGAAGACCTGATCGACACATGGCTGCGCAGCAAAGGCATCGAGCGGCATATTTCGCTGGTGGTGCCAGGCTATCTGGAAGCCCTGCACATCGCCGCCCGCACCGACCTCGTCGCCTTCGTGCCGCGGCGGCTGATCGCGGCGCTGTCGAAGCAGTTCGGGCTCGTCACGGTGACGCCGCCGCTCGATCCGGGGATCGACGAGCAGTTCATGTTCTATCCGACGCGCGCGCAGATGGATCCCGGCTCGATCTGGCTGCGGCGGCTGATGCTGGAGACGGGACGGGAGTTGGAGAAACGGCGCGCTGGGTAGGACGCCGCTTCACAACAAATAGTGTCGTCCCGGCGAACGCCGGGACCCATAACCTCAGGGAGAAGTTTGGCGAAGACCCGTCGTTCGGTACTCCGACCAAACGCAATCGAGAGATTCCGCGGTATGGGTCCCGGCGTTCGCCGGGACGACAGCGGAGAGTGTGGCCAGATCTCTACGCCTTCTGCGCGTCCATCACCTTGCGCACGGCCGGGCGGTCCGACATGCGCTTGAAATGGTCGGCGATCTTCGGCGTCGCGTTGATGTCGACGCTGTCGCCTTCGAGCCAGTGCGAGAGCGTGTGGAGATAGGGATCGCAGACCGTGAACTGATCGCCCATCACCCACGGCCCTTTGAACATCGTCTGCTCGATCAGCTTGAAGCAGGCGCTCATGGTCTTCGGCACCATCGCCTTCATGTCGGCGAACGAGCTCTCCTGCGTCGCCCAGCGCGCGCCGCGCAGCTTGTGGGCGTGGTTGATGTGCACGGTCGAGCAAAGATAGGAGTTGAACGACTGCACCTGGGCGAAGTCGAAGGGATCGTCGACCGGCGCCAGTTTCGCCTTCGGGAAGGTCTGCGCGATATAGGCCAGCATCGCCGGCGTCTCGGTGAGGACGCCGCGATCGGTCACCAGCGCCGGGACGCGGCCCTTCGGATTGATCGCGAGGTACTCGGGGCTGTTCTGCTGGTTGTCCTTGAAGCTCAGCCGTTCGGCCGTGTAGTCGGCGCCCGCCTCCTCAAGCGTCATGTAGGTGGCGAGCGCGCAGGTGCCGGTGGCGTAGTAGAGCTTGAGCATGTCGGACCTCATGGGAAAACTGGAAATTAACGGCTGTCGGCCCGGAGGTCCATAGGAAGACATCCTCTTCGCAGTTGCCCACCACCGCCCGCCTGTGCCAAGACGCCCGAAATCGGAGGGGATTTCATGACCGTACTCATCGCCGGCGGCGGCATCGGCGGGCTGACGCTTGCGCTCAGCCTGCACGGCATCGGCGTTCCCGTAAAAGTGTTCGAGAGCGTCGCGGAACTGAAGCCGCTCGGCGTCGGCATCAACGTGCTGCCGCATGCGGTGCGCGAGCTGATCGAGCTCGGACTGTTGGACAGGCTGGACGCCAGTGGCGTGCGCACCCGCGAGCTCGCTTATTTCTCCAAGCATGGCAAGCCGATCTGGAGCGAGCCGCGCGGGCTGGAAGCCGGCTACAAATGGCCGCAGTTCTCGATTCATCGCGGCACGCTGCAACAGCTGCTGCTCGACACCGCAGTCGAGCGGCTCGGGCGCGACAACATCCTCACCAGCCATCACCTGACCGGCTGGACCGAGACGGCAAACGGCGTGCGCGCCGACTTCATCGACAAGGCAACCGGCAAGGCCGCGGGGACCTACGACGGCTCGATCATGATCGCCGCCGACGGCATCCATTCCGCCGCGCGAGAAAAGCTCTATCCGAACGAGGGGCCGCCGATCTGGAACGGCCGCATCCTCTGGCGCGGCGTGACACCGGCCAAGGCTTTCCTCACCGGCCGCACCATGATCATGGCCGGCCACGAGATCCTGAAATTCGTCTGCTATCCCATCTCGAAGGAGCCGGACGCAGCAGGCAATCATATGATCAACTGGGTCGCCGAGCGCCACATGCCGCCGACCTATCAGTGGCGGCGCGAGGACTATAACCGCACCGCGCGGCTGGAAGAGTTTCTGCCCTGGTTCGAGAGCTGGCAGTTCGACTGGCTCGACGTGCCCGGCCTGATCAGAAACTGCCCGCACGCCTATGAATATCCGCTGGTCGACCGCGATCCGGTCTCGCAATGGACCTTCGGCAAGGTGACGCTGATGGGCGATGCCGCACATCCGATGTACCCGATCGGCTCGAACGGCGCCTCGCAGGCGATCCTCGATGCCCGCACCATCACCCGCGAGATCCTGGCGCATGGCCCGACGCAGGCCGCCCTGCTCGCCTACGAGGCCGAGCGACGCCCCGCGACCACCGACCTCGTGCTGCTCAACCGCAAGAACGGCCCGGAGCAGGTGATGCAGCTCGTCGAGGAGCGCGCACCTGACGGTTACAAGTTCGTGACAGACGTGCTGTCGCAGAAGGAGCTGGAAGATATCGCCGCGAACTACAAACGCGTGGCGGGATTCCAGGTGGAGGCGTTGAACGCCAAGCCGCCGATCGTGAGCAAGGACGCGCGCGTGGGGGTATGAGTCTCATTCGCGCTTAACGCGGATTGCCGAAGTTCGTCATGCCCGGGCTTGTCCCGGGCATCCACGTTCTTCGTGCCACTTGGCAAAGGCGTGGATGGCCGGGACAAGCCCGGCCATGACGAGGCGGAAGCTTGGGTGCACGAGCACTAACATCGTACGCGAAGCGGAAAGCGTTCACCTCACTTCACCACCCTCGCCGCCTCCAGCAAGCGCTCACTCGCGCTTGCCGTCGCCAGCAGCGTGCCGTCCTCCGCCATCAGCTTCGCCTCGACAAACGCAATCGTCTTGCCGAGTTGCGTGACCTTCGCCTCACCGATGATCTGGCCTGGCTTTGCGGGACTTAGAAAGTTCACGGTCATGCTGATCGTTGCGGTGTAGAGCCGCCCCTCGCTCATCATCAGCACGGCCGGGCCCATGGTATCGTCGAGCATCGCGGAGAGCATGCCGCCCTGGATGAATCCCGCGGGATTGCAGAACTCAGGCTTGCCCTCGAAGCCAAGCCTGATCCAGCCCTCCGCCGGCCGCGCGTCGAGCAAGCGCCATCCGAGCAGCTCGGCGCAAGGCGGCTGACGAAAATTGTCGAGCGCTGTTTTGACCATGCGCAGCCTCCATATCGCGCCTCGATAACGTAGCACTGCTGCCGGCGTGCTGTCAGGAGGATCGACCGATCAAAGGCCCAGCGCGTGCTCAATCACCTTGCGCATGACGTTAGGCAGCGCCTCATCAGAGAGCGTCGCGATCGGCACCCAGCGCATGCCTTCGGGTGCGCGCGTGCGGGCTGCGGCCTTCGCGGTGTAGACCACGAGCTCCAGCGGAAAATGCGTGAAGACATGGGTGACCACGCCGACCTTGCGCTGCCAGCGCGACAGCCCCTTCAGTTCGGGTGCCTGCCGCTTTGCCGTCGCGTCTTCCTGTCCGGCGCGCCAATCCGAGCCCGGCACTTCGGTCATGCCGCCGAGCAGGCCCTTCTCGGGCCTCGAGCGGACCAGCAGTTCGTCGCCGCGGGTGACGACGAAGGCGGCGCCGCGCCGCAGCGTCCCGCTCTTCTTCGGCGCCTTGCGCGGAAATGTCTCCTGCGTGCCTTGTGCGCGCGCCGTGCAATCCTCGTTCAGCGGACACAGCGAGCAGGTCGGCTTCTTCGGCGTGCAGATCGAGGCGCCCAGATCCATCAGGGCTTGCGCACTGTCGCCCGCGCGGGAATTGGCCAGCAGGGTCGCTGCCAGTCGCTGGATCAGCGGCTTGGCCTGCGGCAGCTCCTCCTCGACCGTATACAGGCGCGACACCACGCGCTCGATATTGCCGTCGACGGGCATGGTGTGGCGATCGAAGGCGATCGCAGCAATCGCGGCCGCCGTGTAGGGCCCGATGCCAGGCAACGCGCGCAGCCCCTCCTCCGTATCGGGGAAGACGCCGCCATGCTCGCGCGTCACCGCGACCGCGCAGGCATGGAGATTGCGCGCGCGCGAATAATAGCCGAGCCCGGCCCACATCCGCAGCACGTCATCAAGAGACGCATTCCCGAGCGCCATGACATCAGACCAGCGTGCGACGAATTTTTCGAAATAGGGCCCGACCGCCTTCACCGTGGTCTGCTGGAGCATGATCTCCGACAGCCAGACGCGATAGGGATCCGATGTCTGCCCGGGCTCTGCGCGCCAGGGCAGCCGGCGGCGATGGCGGTCGTACCAGGCGAGCAGCAATGCGGGGCGCGACGCGGTCTCCGGTTGTCTGGGTTCCGATTTCGTCTTCAGGGCGGATTTGGAGCTCATACTCTTAGTGTAGCGACAACGTGCGGACCCCTCCACGTCATGCCCGCGCTTGACGCGGGCATCCACGTCTTTCTTCGCGGAAGAACGTGGATGGCCGGGACATAGGCGAGCGGAAGCGACGCCGTCCTTCGGACGGCTGTGCCCGGCCATGACGGAGAACAGCCTGCGACCTGTGCGGCGGAATGCTATAAGGCCCCATGGCCAAATTTCCTCCCAAACCCGGCCCCATCAGCGCCAAGCCGCTCGGGATCCTGCTCAACGACGTCTTTGCCGAGGCCTATGCCAAGCAGGGCTTTGCCGCGCGCGAACTGGTGACGCGGTGGGCGCAGATTGCGGGGCCTGAGATTGCCGCCCATGCCGAGCCGCTGAAGATGCAGTGGCCCCGGCCGGTCGAGGGCCAGCCGCAGGAGCCGGCAACGCTGGTGCTGCGGGTCGAGGGGCCGATGGCGCTGGAGATCCAGCATTCGGCCGACGTGATCCTGGAGCGGGTCAACCGCTTCTTCGGCTGGAGCGCGGTCGGCAAGCTGGCCTTCCGCCAGGCCCCCCTGTCACGCCCCCGCCGTCCGGTGCGGCCCGCCCCGCTGGACCCCAAGGCCGTCGCCAAGGTGGCCGAGAGCCTGGGCGATATCGAAGATGAAGATTTGAAGACGGCGCTGGCGCGGCTCGGGGCCGCCATCAAGCGAAATTGAGCCTCAATCCGGCGCTAATCTGGATCCGTCCTTGCCGCCCGCCATTGCCTCAAACGACGTTTCAAGCTAGCGACAGGCCGCCCGGGAACCTTCAGGTAAAGCCCGGGTCGAGACCACGCCAAATCGGGAGCCGACCTTGATCATTACCCGCCGCGCCTTCACCACAATGCTGTCGCTGACCGGGCTTGCCGCGATCGCCGGGCTCTCGCCGCTGCGGTTCATCTCCGAGGCCATGATCCCTGAAGCAAAGGCGCAGGCCGCCGGCGATGTCGCCAAGCCGGTGTCGCTGCCCGACATGGCGCTCGGCCCCAAGGACGCCACTGTGACCATCACCGAGTTCGCCTCGATGACCTGCCCACACTGCGCGGCCTTCAACGAGCAGGTGTTCCCCAAGATCAAGTCGGAATACATCGACACCGGCAAGATCCGCTACGTCTTCCGCGAGTTCCCGCTCGACATCAAGGCCGCCGCCGGCTCGATGCTGTCGCGCTGTATCGCCAATGGCGATGCGCCGAAGTACTTCGCCGTCACCGACATGCTTTTCCGCCAGCAGAACGACTGGGTGGTGAAGAACACCACCGAGACCCTGACGCGGATCGGCAAGCAGGCTGGCCTCACCCAGCAGCAGGTCGAGGCCTGCCTGAAGGACCAGGCGCTGCTCGACAAGATCGCCGCCGACCAGAAATATGCGAGCGAGGTGTTGAAGGTGGATTCGACGCCGACCTTCTTCATCAACGGCGAGAAGATCAAGGGCGAGACTTCGTTCGAGGAGTTCGCCAAGAAGATCAATCCGCTGCTGAAGAGCTGATTCGCTCGTCAAGACTCTGATTCGCATCTCGAAAGCCGTATCTTTCCCGGCATAAATCCCTTGGGAAAAACGGCTTTCGCTGGTTGCCCTCGCGGCGCACCGCGGCCATTGTCCGCCGCATGAGGCGCCCCGCGCGACTCGCCCCAGAGAGTGACATTGCCTTCCATGGTATTGTCCCGGCAGGGGGATTCGCGCCTGCCAACAGAGATGCGTGCTTATGAAAATCACCCGCCTGCGCCTACACGGATTCAAGTCCTTCGTTGAGCCCACGGACTTCGTCATCGAGCCCGGCCTGACCGGCGTGGTCGGACCCAACGGCTGCGGCAAGTCGAATCTCGTCGAAGCGCTGCGCTGGGCGATGGGTGAAACCTCCTACAAGAGCCTGCGCGCCGCCGACATGGACGCGGTGATCTTCGCCGGCTCCGGCAACCGTCCCGCGCGCAACCACGCCGAAGTGACGATGACGATCGACAACGCCGATCGCACCGCGCCGGCGGCGATGAACGACAGCCAACTGCTGGAAATCTCCCGCCGCATCGAGCGCGAAGCCGGCTCGGTCTACCGTATCAACGGCCGCGACGTGCGCGCCCGCGACGTGCAGATCCTGTTCGCGGACGCCGCCACCGGCGCGCGTTCGCCGGCTCTCGTCCACCAAGGCAAGATCGGCGAGATCATTCAGGCCAAGCCGGAACAGCGCCGCCGCGTGCTGGAAGACGCCGCGGGCGTTGCCGGTCTGCACGCCCGCCGCCACGAGGCCGAGCTGCGGCTGAAGGCCGCCGAAACCAACCTCACCCGCGTCGAGGACGTGATCGGCCAGCTCGCAGGGCAAATGGAAGGCCTGAAGAAGCAGGCCCGCCAGGCCGTGCGCTATCGCGAAGTCGCGGCCAAGGTCCGCAAGGCGGAAGCCACGCTGTTTCACCTGCGCTGGATCGGCGCCCATGCCGACGTCAACGAATCCGGCCAGACCCACGATCTCGCCGTGCGCGAGATGGCCGAGCGCACCCAGCACCAGGCCGAAGCCGCCCGCATCCAGGCGATCCGCGCCGCAGAAATGCCGGCGCTGCGCGATGCGGAGGCGCGCGCTGCCGCGGGCCTTCAGCGCCTGACCAATGCCCGCGAGCTGCTCGACCGCGAGGAAGAACGCGCCAAGGAGCGCGTCGCCGAGCTCGAGCGCCGCCTCGCCCAGTTCGAAGGCGACATTTCCCGTGCTCAGCAACAAACCATGGATGCCGACGTCGCGCTGCAGCGGCTCGACACCGAGGACGCCGAGCTGAAGGAAGAGATCAAGTCGCGCGTCGAGAAGCGCTCCGGCGTCGACGAGCGCGTCGCCGAGGCCGAGGCGGTGCTGACCGAGACCGAGCAGCAATTCGCCGAGCTCACCACCGCGCTCGCGGACCTCACCGCCAAGCGCAACCAGCTCGAAGCCAACGTCCGCACCCACCGCGACAAGCTCGCGCGCCTCGACCAGGAGATCGCGAATGTCACGGCCGAAGAACAGAAGCTTGCCGCCGAAACCGGCGGCTTCGGTGATCTCGACGAGCTGACCGCAGCGGTCGAGACCGCCGAGCAGACGCTGGCTGCGTCGGAAGCCGCAGCACAGGCGAGCGAAGCCGCGCATGTTGCCGCGCGCCAGACGCTGGAATCCTCGCGCTCGCCGCTGGTCGAAGCCGACAAGCGCGTGCAGCGGCTCGACACCGAGGCGCGCACGATCTCCAAGATCGTCAACGGCGAGACCAAGAATCTGTGGCCGCCGATCATCGACGGCATCACCGTCGACAAGGGCTTTGAAAAGGCCATCGGCGCTGCGCTCGGCGACGATCTCGACGCGCCGATCGATCCCTCGGCGCCGATGCGCTGGACCAATGTCGGACACACCGAAGGCGATCCGGAACTTCCCGAAGGGGTCACGCCGCTCGCCAACCATGTGCAGGCGCCGGCCGAGCTGACGCGCCGCCTGGCGCAGATCGGCGTGGTGCCGCGCGAGCGCGGTGCCGAGCTGGTCTCGCAGCTGAAGACCGGCCAGCGGCTGGTCTCGCCCGAGGGCGATGTCTGGCGCTGGGACGGCTTTGTCGCCGCCGCTCACGCGCCCACCGGCGCTGCGCGGCGTCTCGCCGAGCGCGCCCGCCTGGTCGACATCGAGAACGAGCTGGAGCAGGCCCGCATCGACGCGCAGATCAAGCGCCAGGCGCTGGAGAATGCCGAGTCCGAGCTGCAGATGGCCGCGAGCACCGAAGGCGCCAGCCGCGAAGCCATGCGTGCCGCGCAACGCGAGCTGAATGTCGCGCGTGAGCGCCATGCTGCCGCCGAGCGCGAGATCAGCCGCCATGCCGCGCGCAAGGCGACGCTGTCGGAAGCGCACAGCCGTCTCGCCGCCGACCGCGCCGAGGCCGAGGCCGCCTACGAATATGCCGAGGCCGGCATCAGCGAATTGCCGTCGAGCGAGGACACCGAGACCCGTCTCGCCGCCGTCCGCAGCGATATCGAAAACCATCGCCGCATCGCCGCCCAGGTCCGCGCCGAGGCGCAGGCACTGGCGCGCGAGGCCGAGCTTGCCGACCGCCGCGTCCAGGCGATCCTCGCCGAGCGCACCGAGTGGCAGAACCGCAAGGAAAGCGCGGCCTCCCACATCGACACGATTCAAGCCCGAATTGCCGAGCTCACGATCGAGCGCAGCGAACTCGAGAATGCGCCTGCCGTGTTCGCCGAGAAGCGCAGCGCGCTGATCACCGAGATCGAATACGCAGAGAACGACCGCCGCATGGCCGCCGACGCGCTCGCCACCGCCGAAACCGCGATGGCCGAGACCGACCGCGTCGCCAAGCTGACGTTGGAGGCGCTCTCCAGCTCGCGCGAAGCCACCGCCCGCGCCGAGGAGCGCATGGAAGGTGCGCGGCGCCGGCTCGAGGACATCGAGCGCGAGATCCGCGACATGCTTGAGGTCGAGCCGCAGGCCGTTGCCGGCCTTGCGGAGATCGAGCCGGGCGCGGAGCTGCCGCCGCTGCACGACATCGAGGAAGATCTCGAAAAGATGCGCCGCGACCGCGAGCGCCTGGGCGCCGTCAATTTGCGCGCCGAGGAAGAGCTGCGCGAGGTCGAAACCCAGCACACGGGCCTGGTCACCGAACGCGACGACCTCGTTGAGGCCATCAAGCGGCTGCGCCAGGGTATCCAGAGCCTCAACAAGGAAGCGCGCGAGCGACTGCTGACCTCATTCGAGGTCGTCAACAACCACTTCAAGCGTCTGTTCGTCGAGCTGTTCGGCGGCGGCGAAGCCGCGCTGCATCTGATCGAGAGCGATGATCCGCTGGAGGCCGGCCTCGAAATCATCGCAAAACCCCCGGGCAAGAAGCCGCAGACGCTGTCGCTGCTCTCGGGCGGCGAGCAGGCGCTGACCGCGATGGCGCTGATCTTCGCGGTGTTCTTGACCAACCCCTCGCCGATCTGCGTGCTCGACGAAGTCGACGCGCCGCTCGACGACCATAACGTCGAACGGTACTGCAACCTCTTGCACGAGATGACCAGCTCGACCGACACCCGCTTCATCATCATCACGCACAATCCGATCACGATGGCGCGGATGAACCGCCTGTTCGGCGTCACCATGGCCGAGCGCGGCGTCTCCCAGCTCGTCTCGGTAAGCCTGTCAGAGGCGGTGGACATTCTCGACCAGAACGTGGCTTAAGAAGATTGACCGTCATTCCGGGGCGATGCGCAGCATCGAACCCGGAATCTCGAGCTACAATCTCTAGATTCCGGGTTCGCACCTTGCGCGCCCCGGAATGACGCGAGGTTGTTGATGATCTCACCCACTCTCCCCGCCGAACTGAAAGCCGCCCTCGACGCCAGGCTGCAGGGCTTTTCACGCACTGACGCCGCGCAGCGTTCGCAGAAGATCTCGACAACCTATCGCGCCGGCGGCGGCTCTGGCACGATCAAGTCCGAAGCCGACGCGCTCGCCTATGCGCTGGCGCGCATGCCGGCGACCTATGCCGCCGTCGTCGCAAGCCTGAGCGCGCTTGCCGAGATCGCGCCGGACTTCGCTCCGGAAACGTTGCTCGACGTCGGCGCGGGCCCGGGCACAGCCAGTTGGGCCGCAGCCGAGGCCTTCTCCTCGCTGCAGGATTTCACCCTGCTCGATGCCAATGCCACGCTGAGCCGGCTCGCGCTCGAGCTTGCACGCGACAGCACGCGTTTAGCCGATTGCCGCTACCTGCCCGGCGATGCCGCCACCAACCTCGCCGAAGTCTCGCAAGCCGATCTCGTCGTCGCAAGCTACATCATCGGCGAGCTCGCGGAGAGCGAACAGCGCAAGCTCGCGGAGACCATGTGGGCGAAAGCACGCCACGCGCTGGTCGTGATCGAGCCAGGCACGCCCGCCGGCTATGCCCGCATCCTCGCGCTGCGCCAGCAGCTGATCGGATTGGGCGCTTTCGTCGCCGCGCCCTGCCCGCATGAAAGGCCCTGCCCGCTCGCCGCGCCCGACTGGTGCCATTTCAACCAGCGCCTGCCACGCTCCCAGGCGCACCGCCAGATCAAGGGCGCCGAGGTGCCGTTCGAAGACGAGCGCTTCATCTACGTCGCCCTGACCCGCATGCCGCCGGCGACCCGCGCCGCACGCGTGCTGGCGCCTCCGGATGTCGGCAAGGCCGAGATCACGGCAAAGCTCTGCACCAAGGACGGCGTCGAACTCGCCAGGGTCCCGCGACGAGACAAGGCCGCTTATGCAAGCGCCCGGCGCTGGCGCTGGGGCGATGCCGTCCTGTCCGAAAGTTAACCTCGCTTCCCGCTTTTCCCTTGAACTCGGTTGGTTCGTTATCCGACCAAGTCTTACCTTCCTCCGCGCGGGGCTCTTCCCCGGCTCCATTTTAGTTTAGGCTGTCCGCTCCAATTCCCTTTCAGGAGTCCTCCATGTCGACCGGCTGGATCGTTCTCGGCGTCATCGTTGTCCTCGTGTTCTTGGCCTTCACCGCCTACAACCGGCTGGTGGCGCTCGGCCAACGCGTCGGCCAGGCCTTTGCCGACGTCGACGTACAGCTCAAGCAACGTCACGACCTGATCCCGAACCTGGTCGAGACGGTGAAGGGCTATGCCTCGCACGAGCGCGGCACGCTCGACGACGTCATCAAGGCGCGCAATTCGGCGATGTCGGCGCAGGGGCCGGCGCAAGTGTCCGCCGCGGAGAACCAGCTCTCCGGCGCGCTCGGCCGGCTGATCGCACTGTCGGAGGCCTATCCCGACCTCAAGGCCAACGCCAATTTCCAGCAGCTCGCATCCGAGCTCTCCGACCTCGAAAACAAGATTGCGGCGAGCCGCCGTTTCTTCAACAACGCGGTCCAGGAATACAACACCGGCATCCAGCAGATGCCTGCCGCCCTATTCGCCGGCATGTTCGGCTTCACCAAGAAGGACTTCTTCGATCTCGGCGCCAGCCGCACCGAGGTCGAGGCAGCCCCTCAGGTGAAATTCTGATCTGAGCTGACAGGCCGGCAGGGCAACGCGTCATGGCCGCGTATGGTCTCTACACGCACATCGCCTCGAACAAGTTTCGTTCGATGCTGCTGCTCGCCGGCCTGTTCGCGCTGGTCTATGTGCTGGTCTTTGCCGGCGCGCTGGTCGCCGAAGTCGTCAGCAACGGCAATGAGACCGTCGCCTATTATCTGAACCGCGGCTTCCACGATCTCATCGTCGCCTTCCCCTTTGCGACGATCGCGGCTGTCGCCTGGATCATCATCGCCTATTTCTTCCACCAGTCGATGATCGACGCAGTGACAGGCGGCCATGACGTCACGCGACAGGAGGAGCCGCGGCTCTACAACTTGCTTGAGAATCTCTGCATCTCGCGCGGCATCACCATGCCGAAGCTCAAGATCATGGACTCTCCGGCCCTGAACGCCTTCGCGACCGGCCTCAACCCGCGGCAATATTCCGTCACCGTCACCACAGGCCTCCTGAAGGCGCTGAACGACCAGGAGATCGAGGCGGTGCTGGGTCACGAGCTTACCCACATCAAGAACGGCGACGTGCAACTGATGGTGGTCGCCGTGATCATCGCCGGCGTGGTCGGCTTCTTCGGCGAGTTATTCTTCCGCCTGTTCACCAATTTGAGCTGGAGCTCTGGCGGTGGATCGTGGTCGTCGGGGTCTTCCTCGTCGTCGCGGTCGTCCTCGTCGTCGAGCGACAGCAAGAACTCCGGCGGGGGCGCCATCATCGTCATCATCATCGCGGTCGTGCTCATCGTGGTGGCCTGGCTGGTCTCGCAGGTGGTCAAGCTCGCGCTGTCGCGCTCACGCGAGTATCTGGCCGATGCCGGCTCGGTCGAGTTGACGAAAGATCCTGATGCCATGATCTCGGCGTTGCGCAAGATCGAGGGCCGCGGCGAGTTGCCGGGCGCAACCTCCGCGGTGATGGAGCTGTGCCTGGACAATCCGCGCGAAGGCTTTTCCGATTTGTTCGCGACCCATCCTTCCGTGCAGTCTCGCGTCGACGCGCTGGTCAAGTTTGCCGGCGGCCACGATCCCGGTCCGCTGCCGCCTCCGGCTGAAGAAACGGACCAGTCCGAGACGGACGCGCCCGAAGCACAGGCCGATCCGCAGAATGCCCCTCCTCCGGTCCCGCATGGCCCGTGGAACGATGCAGGCAACCCGCCCGGCCCGCCGCCCTTACCCTCGCCGAGCCCTGCCGGAACTGCACCGGGCAATCCGCTGGGGCCGCTGGGCAATCCCATAGGTCCTTGGGGCCGTCACTGAGCGTGCCATCCGCTGCGCTTTGGGCTGGTTTCACGGCGTCCGGGAAAAAACCTCGGGAATTGCCCCAACCGAAGCCTGCGGAATTGAATTCTCCCTTGTTTCTGCCATGTTCGCGCCCAACAGCAGACTCGGGACTATCCTTGAGACATCGATTTGGGGCCCGGTCGATTGCGACCTCGCGATCGGGGGCGCGCGTGAGGGGACAGCAATGGCAAAGCCGGCAGTGGTTGTGGTGGGCGCGGACAAGGGCGGGGTCGGCAAGACCACGGTGTCGCGCACGTTGCTCGATTATTTCTCCGCCAACAACGTGCCGACGCGCGCGTTCGATACGGAATCGCCGCGGGGAACGTTGAAGCGCTTCCACCCTGACATCACCGAAATCGTCGACATGACGACAACGGCCGATCAAATGAAGATCTTCGATACGCTCAATGCGACAAGCCCGTCGGTGACCGTGATCGACGTCCGCGCCGGTCTGCTCTCGCCGGCTCTGGCCTCGCTGCGCGACATCGGCTTCCTCGACGCCGCCAAGGCCGGCCAGATTACCTTTGCGGTATTCCACATCCTCGGACCCTCGATCGCCTCGCTGGACGAGATCGCCGAGACCG
This sequence comes from Bradyrhizobium sp. BR13661, assembly GCF_029892425.1. Classification (GTDB taxonomy): domain Bacteria; phylum Pseudomonadota; class Alphaproteobacteria; order Rhizobiales; family Xanthobacteraceae; genus Bradyrhizobium. Next base: position 231,232 of record NZ_JARXWB010000010.1, read on the forward strand.
CGAACTTCATGTCCGGTGCAAAATATTTCCTGGTGAAGAACTTCATCAACGACACCCAGTTCTTCCAATGGGACCAGGCGACCTACAATTCGTATTTCCACCGCATCAAGGATGCGACCGAGCTGACCATCCCGAAGCTCAACGAAATGGCCTATGAGCAGGTCGAGGTCTCCTCGGTCCCGTTCCTGAAATTCGTCGCCAACAAGGGCATCCACGACGAGGCCGCAAACTACTCCTTCGTGCTGCGCGGCTATGTCCGGCACTGGCTCGCCAATGTCTGGAGCGAGTTCGACCGCATCCGCCTGACCGACATCGTCGGTTCGAAGCCGGTGCCCCGCAACAGCGAAAAATAGTTGCGCAAGCGAGGCGGATACGGCTGGATTGGGCGGTGAGTTCGCTCAGATAATGGCTGATGCCCGCGACGCCCCTCTACATCATCTGCTCGCCCCGCCCGCAGGTCGGCAAGACGCTGCTGGCGCGGCTGCTGACGGAATTCCTGCTGCTCAAGAACGGCAACGTCGCAGCCTTCGACGTCAATCTGAAGGAGCCGTCGCTGCTCGATTACCTGCCGAAGGTGACCGAGACCGCCGATGTGATCGACACCTACGGCAAGATGCAGCTGATGGACCGCGTGATCGTCGATGACGGGCTCGCCAAGGTCATCGACCTCGGCTTCCACGCCTTCGACGAGTTCTTCAAGATGACCGACGAGATCGGCCTGCTGAAGGAAGCAGCGCGCCGGCATGTCGCACCACAGATCCTGTTCGTGGCCGACACCGACCGCGTCTCGGCCCGCGCCCACGAGATGCTGCGCCAGCAGATCCCGCGGATGAACCTGATCACCGTCGACAATGAATTCATCATCCGCGGCGAACTGCCGCCCGCGATGGAAGGCGGCCGGCTGTTCCGCCTGCCGGCACTGCCGGGCTTCCTCAAGACCTATATCGACCGCCTGAACTTCTCCTTCACCGGCTATCTGCGCCAGGAGAAGGACTCCTCGACCGAGCTGCACCAGTGGATCCGGCGCAATTACCTCGCCTTCCGCGAGCTCGAGCTCAGCCTGATCCTGCAGCGGTCTTGAATAATTTATCCGGGTAATATTGACGGGCGGCGGGCCATCCGCTACCGAGGCTGCGCAACAGCCTCCCCAGCAAGGCCCTCCCCATGAGCACCGACCGGAAAGCAGCCATCGCCGCCTACAAGGAGCGAAAGACCATTGCGGGCGTTTTCGTCGTCCGCTGTGCGGCCTCCGGCGAGGCCTGGGTCGGCCAGGCCCCGAACCTCGAGACCATCCAGAACCGCACCTGGTTCACCCTGCGCCAGGGCGGGCATCCCTGCCGCAGCCTCCAGGCCGCCTGGAACGCCCATGGCGAGGCCGGCCTGACGCTTGCTGAATGCGAGCGGCTGGAGGATGAGGAGATGGACTACGTCCGGAACGCGCTGCTGAAGGAGCGCGTGGCGCATTGGCGGGTGGAGCTGAAGGCCGAGGCGATCTGACGATCGCCGTCCCGGCCGTTCAATGCCCCTCGAACGTCATCAGCGTGCGTACCGGCACGTCCATGGCGCGCAGCTTGGCGGCGCCGCCGAGCTCGGGCAGGTCGATGATGAAGCAGGCGGCAACGACATTGGCGCCGATCTGGCGCAGCAGCTTCACCGCGCCTTCCGCGGTGCCGCCGGTGGCGATGAGATCGTCGACCAGGATGACGCGCTCGCCCGGCTGGATCGCATCGACATGCATCTCCATCTCGTCGATGCCGTATTCGAGCGAGTAGGCGATGCGCACGGTGGTATGCGGCAGCTTGCCCTTCTTGCGGATCGGCACGAAGCCAGCCGAGAGCTGATGCGCCACCGCGCCGCCAATGATGAAGCCGCGCGCTTCCATGCCGGCGACCTTGTCGATCTTGTTGCCGGCCCAGGGATTGACGAGCTCGTCGACCGCGCGACGGAAGGCGCGCGCATCCGCGAGCAACGTCGTGATGTCGCGGAACATGATCCCCGGCTTGGGATAGTCGACGATGGTGCGGACGCTCGCCTTCAAATCATGGTCAAAGGTCATTGGTGCCTCTCAATTGACCGGCGCATCCAGCCGGAACGCATTCTCGACAATCTTCAAGCCCACCTCGCCACCGAGCGACATCAGCGACTCCGGGTGGAATTGCACGCCGGCGACCGGCAGGGTCTTGTGCTCCAGGGCCATGGCGACGCCGTCCTCGGTGCTGGCGGTGACGTTGAGCACGTCAGGCATACTCTCACGCTCGACGAAGAGCGAATGATAGCGGCCGATCACGATCTCGTTCGGCAGATTGCGCATCAGGCGCCCGCCCCGGACCTGCACCCGCGAGGGCCTTCCGTGCGCGGGATGGGTGAGCTGGCCGAGCTCGCCGCCGAAATATTCGCCGATCGCCTGCACGCCGAGACAGACGCCGAACACCGGCAGCTTGTACTCGAGCGCCGCGCCAATCGTTGTCTTGATCCCGAAATCCTCCGGCCGGCCCGGACCGGGCGACAGCACCAGCAAATCCCACCTCTTCTGCTTGAGCATGTCGAGCGCATGCACATAGCGGACCACGGTGACGCTGGCGCCGACCTGGCGGAAATAGTCAGCCAGCATATGAACGAAGCTGTCGTCGTGGTCGATCAGCAGCACGCGCTTGCCCGAACCGGTGGCATCGGGCGCAAAGGCCGACAGCGGCTTCGGCGGATCGCCGCGCAGCGCCTGGAACAGGGCTGCGGCCTTGACCTGGCATTCGCGGTCTTCCGCGGCCGGATCAGAATCAAACAGACAGGTGGCGCCGACGCGCACCTCGGCGAGACCGTCCTTCATGCGGATGGTGCGGATGGTGAGGCCGGTGTTGATGCTGCCGTCAAAGTTCACCGCGCCGATCGCGCCGGCATACCAGCGCCGCGGCGACCGCTCGTGATCCTCGACGAACTGCATCGCCCAAAGCTTTGGCGCGCCTGTCACGGTGACGGCCCAGGCATGGGTGAGGAAGGCGTCGAGCGCGTCGAAGCCGGGACGCAGCATGCCCTCGACATGGTCGACGGTGTGGAACAGCTTTGAGTAGGTCTCGATCTGCCGCCGCGCCAGCACCTTGATCGTGCCGGGCACGCAGACGCGCGCCTTGTCGTTGCGATCGACGTCGGTGCACATGTTGAGCTCGAACTCGTCCTTCTCCGAGTTCAGGAGCTGGCGGATCTGCTCGGCATCGCCGATCGCATCGGTGCCGCGCGCGATCGTGCCCGAGATCGGGCAAGTCTCGACGCGGCGTCCGTCGGAGCGCACGAACATTTCCGGCGAGGCCGACACAAGGAATTCGCCCTCGCCGAGATTCATCAGCGCGCCATAGGGCGACGGGTTGATGACGCAGAGGCGCTGGAACACTTCGGCAGGCGAGCGGTCGCAGGGCTCGGCGAAGAGCTGGCCCGGCACGGCCTCGAACAGATCACCACGGGCGAAGGCCGCGCGCGCGGTCTCGACGGTGGCCTGATATTCGCCCGGCGCGTGGTCGGCAAAGCCCTGGCGCCCCGTCTTCACATAGGGGCTATCGGCCGTCTCGCGCGGCAGGCCTTCGGTCGATTTGCCCTTCCAGGCAAAATCATAGCTGAGCACGACGCCGCGCCCCGTCGCGCGGTCATAGGCCAGCAGGCGATCCGGGACGTAGAGCACGATGTCGCGCTGGTCTTGCTCGCGCGCACGCTTCTGCACGAGGTCCTCGATCTGGAAGACGAGATCGTAGGCGAAGGCGCCGAACAGGCCGAGCAGCCCGTCGTCATTGGCGGAGAAGGCAGCGACGAGATCGCGCACCAGCGACATCACGCTGGCGCGGCGCGTGCGCTGGTCCTCTTCGATCGGCGCATCGCCGCGGATGATGTGGCCGGACAGACGCGACGTGGTCTTCTCGGAGATCACGACACAGGGCTGGCGCAAGACGTCAGCCAGGAAGGCGATCAGCACCTGCCCGCGTTCGTTCAGCGCTTCCAGCTTGAAATTGACGCCGGTAGTTTCGAGCTTGAGCGGCGGATCGGAGAAGCCGAGGTCAAAACTCTCGTAGCGGCCCGGCACGGTCGTGCCCGAGGACAGCACCACGCCGCGGCGGCGATCGAGCAGGTTGATGAGATCGTCGAGCCGGTCGGCGTGACCGGTAAATTGCTCAGCTACGCGCGTGATCGCGAGACCGCCGCGGGTGACGTAGTCGCTTCTGGGCGGGAGGGCAAAGACTGTCCTGTTCATGTGGTCCTCTTACGAAACTTGCCGAGGGAACGCCACACAGGACAAACGAAAAGGCCGCCGCGCTGTGCTGGCGACCTCAGACGATTTTGGGAGAATAAATCGCACCGGCCACCTCTTAGGAGGTGCGCCACCAACGACGGAATGGGCGGGCTGCGGTGCTCATGGGGCGGATACTCACCATGGCCCGGGGGCGACGTCAAGGGTGGTCGGGCCCCACCCTTGATGTACAAGTGGCTCACCGGCGGTGAGGGTGAGCTTCAGATCACACCAGTTCGTCCGATTTCGGCACGTCACGTCTTCCATGACGTACATGGATGACCTCCAGCGCATCATCCGCGACGCGGTAATAGATCAGGTACGGAAATGGGACGATCGGAAACACCCGAACGCCGGCCATATCAGTGGCTCGCCCGAGGCCCGGATACTTCGCAAGCAACTGGCTGGCCGACCGGATGCGTCTTACGACCGAGCTAGCAGCACGCCTGTCGTGCTGCGCGACATATTCGTGAATTCCGTCGATATCAGTGCGGGCACGCCAGGCGTACCGGAGCTTCACAGCCCGCACTTCTTCCAGAGCGCCGCCATTTCCTGATCGGTCGCGAACTCGCTCCGCTCGGCCTGCTCAAGTCCCTCAAGTACGGCTGCGCGATGCTCGTCGGGGACAACGAACAGATCGCCGTCATTGGCGACGATCTGCTCAAGCACCTCCGCAACGTAGGCTTGCCGATCCTCGGGTAGCCTACGCACCTTCTCGATCACGTCTTCCAAGATCTTGGTCATAGGGAGAATATATACCAAATGCGGGCCGAAAACGACCCGTCCTCTATCCCAAATGCTTCCGGAAAAACTCCGTCGCCCTGCCCCAGGCGAGCTCGGCGGCTTCGCGGTCGTGGACGGCCTGGCGCTGCTCGTTGACGAAGGCGTGCTCGGCATCATAGCGGAACAGCTCGAGCGACTTGCCGGCGGCTTTCATGGCCTTCTCGAAACCATTGACCAGATCCGGCGTGCACCAATCGTCCTTGTTGGCGAAATGGGCCTGCAGCGGAATCTTGACGTCGGCGGGCTTGGCCGCCTGCTCCGGCGGAATGCCGTAGAACACGACGCCGGCGGCGAGTTCCGGCACATGCACCGCGCCGATGATGGTGACGGCGCCGCCGAGGCAGAAGCCGGTCAAGCCGACCTTGGCGCCGTTGCGCGACAGATATTGGGTGGCGCCGCGCACCGTCTGCGTGGTGGCGTCCATGAAATCGAGCGAGTTCATCTCTTTGCCGGCGGCGTCCGTGTCGTGATACGGCACCACCTTGCCCTTGTAGAGATCGGGCGCGAGCGCATCGAAGCCCGCAAGCGCGAAGCGGTCGCACAGGCCCTTGATCTGGTCCGACAGGCCCCACCATTCCTGGATCACGACCACGCCCGGCGCGTTGCCGCGTGCGGCATTGGCGAGATAGCCCGAGGCGTCCTTGCCGTCCGGGCGCTTGAAAGTGATGGTGGTTCCCATGGTGTCCTCCGACGCGTTTCTGGGGAGCGGTGGCGGCATTTTGGCGGCTGCGCAGGCGATAGGCAATCGCGCCGGGCAACACACGCGCGTGTCCAACAAAAAAACCCCCTTGCGGGGGCTTTTTCATTTTCGTTTCGCGTGCGCCGCTCAGTGCGAGTCGGCCCAGACCTTCTTCTTGGTGAAGTACATCAGGAACGCGAAGATGATCAGGAAGATGAACACCTGGAGACCGAGGCGCTTGCGCGCTTCCATGTGAGGCTCGGCGGTCCACATCAGGAACGTGGTGACGTCCTTGGCGTACTGCGCAACCGTCGCCGGCGAGCCGTCGTCATAGGTCACCTGGCCGTCGCTGAGCGGCTTCGGCATCTTGATGGCGTGGCCGGGGAAGTACTTGTTGTAGTACGAGCCTTCCGGAATGGTCACGCCTTCCGGCGCCTTGTCCTCGAAGCCTTGCAGCACCGCTGAGACATAGTCCGGGCCCTGTTCCTGGTACTGGCTGAAGAAGTCGACCAGGAACATCGGGAAGCCGCGGCCATAGGAGCGCGCCTTGGTGATCAGCGACAGGTCGGGCGGCGCCGCACCACCGTTTGCCGCACGCGCCGCCTGCTCGTTCGGGAACGGCGAGGGGAAGTAATCGGCGGCCCGGCCCGGGCGCTCGAACATCTCGCCAGCATCGTTCGGACCGTCCTTGATCTTGTAGTCCGAGGCAAATGCCGCGACCTGTGCCACCGAATAGCCGGGGCCGCCAGTATCTCCGAGATTACGGAAGGCGATGTAGGAGAGGCCGTGGCAGTTGGCGCAGACCTCCTTGTAGACCTTCAGACCGCGCTGGAGCGCACCGCGGTCATAGGTGCCGAAAGGGCCGGCGAACGACCATTTGTTGCCCGGCGGCTTGGGGCCGCCTTCCTCGGCGCGGGCGTCCTGCAGGCTGCCGACGAACAGAGCACCGGCAGCGACAAGTGCGACTGCGACCGAGGCCACGGCCTTGCCGCTCTTGGCAAGGATCGCTTCCGAGATCGAGTTCGGCACCGGCCGCGGCGTCTCGATGCGCGCGAGCAGCGGCAGCACGATGAGGAAGTAGGCGAAGTAGCAGACCGTTAGAACCCGGCCGGCGATCACGTAGATGCCCTCCGGCGGCTGGGCGCCGAGATAGCCGAGCAGGATACAGACCGCGACGAAGATCCAGAAGAACTGCTTGGCCAGCGGGCGATACTTCGACGACCTCGTCTTTGCGCTGTCGAGCCAGGGCAGGAAGACAAGCACGATGATCGCCGAGAACATGCCGATCACGCCCGCGAGCTTGTTCGGGATCGAACGCAGGATCGCGTAGAACGGCAGGTAATACCATTCCGGCACGATGTGCGGCGGTGTCACGCCCGGGTTCGCCGGAATGTAGTTGTCGGCGTCGCCGAGATAGTTCGGCATGTAGAAGATGAACCAGGCGTAGAGCAGCAGGAAGCAGGCGACGCCGAAGCCGTCCTTGATGGTCGCATGCGGCGTGAACGGCACCGTGTCCTTTTCCGTCTTCGGCTCAACGCCATCAGGATTGTTCTGGCCGGCGACGTGCAGCGCCCAGACGTGGAGCACGACGACGCCAGCGATCAGGAACGGCAGCAGGTAATGCAGTGAGAAGAAGCGGTTCAAGGTCGGGTTGCCGACCGAATAGCCGCCCCACAGCAGCGTCACGATGCTCTCGCCGACATAGGGAATGGCCGAGAACAAATTGGTGATGACGGTGGCGCCCCAGAAGCTCATCTGGCCCCAGGGAAGCACGTAGCCCATGAAGCCCGTCGCCATCATCAAGAGGTAGATGATCACGCCGAGGATCCAGAGAACTTCGCGCGGCTCCTTGTAGGAGCCGTAATAGAGGCCGCGAAGCATGTGGACGTAGACCGCGAAGAAGAACATCGACGCGCCGCACGCGTGCATGTTGCGCAGCAGCCAGCCGTAATTCACGTCGCGAACCAGCAGCTCGACCGACTTGAAGGCGAGATCGGCATGCGGCGTGTAGTGCATCGCCAGGATCACGCCGGTCAGGATCTGCACCCCCAGCATGAAGGAGAGGATGGCGCCGAAGGTCCACCAATAGTTCAGGTTGCGCGGGGTGGGATAGACGACGAAGGAGGAGTGCATGAGGCCGAGGATCGGCAGACGCCGCTCGATCCATTGCAGGGCCGGATTGCTCGGCTGGTAGTCGGATGGTCCGCTCATGATGCGATCCTGAGGAAATAAGACGACGAGACGGCGCGAAGCTTCGGACGCGGGTCCGAAGCTCAGCCGATCTGGATTTTGGTGTCAGAAACGAAAGTGTACGGCGGCACCGGCAGGTTCGCGGGCGCGGGCCCCTGGCGGATGCGGCCGGACGAATCGTACTGCGAACCATGGCAGGGGCAGAAGAACCCGTCGTAATTGCCTTCATGGGCGATCGGGATGCAGCCGAGATGGGTGCAGATGCCGATCACGACCAGCCACTGATCGTGGCCGGATTTGACCCGGGCCTCGTCCGACTGCGGATCGGGCAGGCTCGCCACATTGACGGCGCGCGCCTCGTCGATCTGCTTCTTGGTGCGGTGGCTGATATAGATCGGCTTGCCGCGCCAGAACACCTTGATGTCCTGCCCCTCGGCAACCGGGCTCAGATCGACCTCGATCGGCGCACCCGCGGCGATGGTCGAGGCGTCCGGATTCATCTGGGAAACGAAGGGCCAGAGCGCAGTTGCGCCCCCTACTGCTGCAGCTGCCCCCGTTGCAACGAATAAGAAATCACGGCGTGTCGGATGGTCCGCCGAAGACGCTGTCGTCACGATTCCAACCCTTTCTTCTTATGCAGCCGGTGGAACCGCTCCAGGAGCCCCCAAGGTCCCCGGAACAGTGCTGCCGGCGCCCGCGGCCCCCCGCGGCGGCAGAACTTGGCTTGTCCCCACCAAAACAAGGCGAAAACAGCAGTCCAGAATCGTTCTATTGGCACCCTTGCAGGGCGAGCGCAAGCCCGCTAACGGCGCGGGAGCGTGCAATGCACGAATTCCGCAGCCGGCGATGTTTTATTGAGACAATTCCGTCCCGGCCAACCCCCGTCAGCGCCCATGCAGATCGCACTTTTCCAGCCCGACATTCCCCAGAACACCGGCACGATTCTCCGCCTCTGCGCCTGTCTGGGCATCGACGCCCATATCATCGAGCCCGCCGGCTTCCCGGTCTCCGACCGGCATTTCCGCCGGGCGGGAATGGATTACCTCGACCACGTCAGCATCGTCAGGCACGATTCCTGGTCGAAATTCGAGGCGTGGCGGGCGGCACATGGCTACCGCCTGGTGCTGTTCACCACCAAGGGCGCCACCGACTACCGCGATTTCAATTACCAGACGTCGGACATCCTGCTATTCGGGCGCGAGAGCGCCGGCGTCACCGACGCGGTGGTCGAGGCCGCGGATGCGCGGCTGGTGATCCCGATCACCGAGGGGCTACGGTCGCTCAATGTCGCCATGACCGCGGCGATGGCCGCAGGCGAAGCGCTCCGGCAGGTCCGGAACCCGCACGACTGAATATGACGAGGAGAGAGAATTGAGTTACGCGGTCAAGGAAATCTTCCTGACCCTGCAAGGCGAAGGCGCCCATGCCGGGCGCGCGTCGGTGTTCTGCCGGTTTGCCGGCTGCAACCTCTGGAGCGGCCGCGAGGCCGACCGCGCCTCCGCGACCTGTCAGTTCTGCGACACGGACTTCGTCGGCACCGACGGCACGCTCGGCGGCCGCTATGCCACGGCCGTGGAACTCGCCGACACCGTCGCCGCGCAATGGACGGCGTCTGCCGAGAACCGCTACGTGGTGCTGACCGGTGGCGAGCCGCTGCTCCAGGTCGATGACGCCCTGGTCGATGCGCTGCATGCGAGAGGTTTCGAGATCGGGGTCGAGACCAACGGCACGGTTGCACCGCCTGAAGGCCTCGACTGGATCTGCGTCAGCCCGAAGGGCGGCAGCGAGCTGGTGCTGCGCACCGGCCACGAGCTGAAGCTGGTCTATCCGCAGGCGCTTGCCGCTCCGGAAGCTTTCGAGGGCCTCGCCTTCGAACGCTTCTCGCTGCAGCCGATGGACGGGCCAGAAGTGATCGAGAACACCGCGCGCGCGATCGACTATTGCCTGCGCCATCCGCAATGGCGGCTGAGCGTGCAGACGCATAAATCGCTCGGCATCAGATAGGACTGAACGGACAGATGTGGGAATTGACGAAATCGTTCCGCTTCGAGGCGGCGCATACGCTGAAGGGGACGACCTTTGGTGCGGCGAGCGAAGAGATTCACGGCCACTCCTTCCGCGCCGAGGTGACGGTGCGCGGCACACCTGACGCGAGCACCGGCATGGTGGTCGATCTCGGTCTGCTCCAGCGCGCGATCGAAGATGTGCGCTTGATGCTCGACCACAAGTTCCTCAACAAGATCGAGGCGCTGGGGACGCCGACGCTGGAGAACCTGTCGCGCTTCGTCTGGGAGCGGCTTTCGCATATCGGCAAGCTGACCCGCGTCAGCATCCACCGCGACAGTTGCAACGAGAGCTGCACCTATTACGGTCCGCAAGCCTGATACCAAGGCTGATACTAAGGCTAACGGCATGACATCCGCATTGGACCCGAACACGATCGAAGACCGCAAGGCCCGCGCCCGCAGCTGGTTCGAGCACCTGCGCGACGACATCTGCGCGAGCTTCGAGCAGTTGGAGGACGACGCGCCGCAAAGCCTCTATCCCGGTGACGCCGGCCGCTTCACGCGCACGCCGTGGCAGCGCACCGACCACAGCGGGGCCAAGGGTGGCGGCGGCGTGATGTCGATGATGTCGGGCCGGCTGTTCGAAAAGGTCGGCGTGCACTGCTCGACCGTGCATGGCGAATTCGCGCCCGAGTTTCGCGCGCAGATCCCGGGCGCGGCCGAGGACCCGCGCTTCTGGGCCTCCGGCATCTCGCTGATCGCGCATATGCGCAATCCGCACGTGCCGGCCGTGCACATGAACACGCGCTTCGTCGTCACCACCAAGGCGTGGTTCGGCGGCGGCGCGGACCTGACACCGGTGCTCGACCGCCGTCGCACGCAGGAGGACGCCGACACGCTCGCCTTCCACGCCGCGATGAGGGAGGCCTGCACGGGGCCGAACGGCGTCGCCGACTACGACAAGTACAAGAAATGGTGCGACGAGTATTTCTATCTGCCGCACCGCAAAGAGGCGCGCGGCGTCGGCGGCATCTTCTATGACTGGCATGACAGCGGCGACTGGGGTGCCGACCTCGCCTTCACGCAAGATGTCGGCCGCGCCTTCCTGAAGATCTATCCCGAACTGGTCCGACGGAATTTTGCGAGCGCCTGGACCGCCGAGGACCGCGAGGAGCAACTGATCCGCCGCGGGCGCTATGTCGAGTTCAATTTGCTCTACGACCGCGGCACGATTTTTGGACTCAAGACCGGCGGCAATGTGGATTCGATCCTGTCGTCGCTGCCGCCGGAGGTGAAATGGCCATGACGTTGAAGCTCGCAAGCAAGCCCCTTCCCCGCGCCATGCTGATCGACATGGACGATACCATCCTGTCAGCCTATGGCCGGCCCGAGATCGCCTGGAACACGATCGCGGAGGAATTCGCCGAGGAGCTGGCGCCGCTGCCGCCCCAGCAGGTCGCATCAGCTGTGTTGGCCTATGCGCGGAACTTCTGGGCCAATGCGGAAGCCGCGTGGCGGATGAAGCTTGGCGAGGCGCGGCGGCTCACGGTCCGCGGCGGCTTTGCCGCGCTCGCAGCCGGCGGCCACCGCGCCCTCTCCGACGACCTCGCCGATCGCCTCGCCGACCGCTTCACCAGATATCGCGAGGAAGCGATCTTCGTCTTTCCCGGCGCGCATGATGCGATCGACGCGTTCAAGGCCCATGGCGTCAAGCTCGCGCTGGTGACGAACGGCGCCGCCGACATGCAGCGCGCCAAGGTCGAGCGCTTCGAGCTCGCCCATCGCTTCGACCACATCCAGATCGAGGGCGAGCACGGTTTCGGCAAGCCCGAGGAGCGCGCCTATCTGCACGCGATGGAAGCACTCGGCGTCACCGCCGAAGAGACCTGGATGATCGGCGACAATCTGGAATGGGAAGTCGTCACCCCGCAGCGGCTCGGCATCTATGCGATCTGGCTCGACGCGCACGGCGACGGCCTGCCGGAGGGCTCGACCGTCAGGCCCGACCGCATCATCCGCTCGCTGACCGAGCTCGTGCCGGGCTAGACTAGGTCGCGAAAACAACCCCATGCACAGTAGACGGCTGCTGCAAAATCAATAGCTTGCCGCGGACGCAGACACGATTGCTGATTTTGCGAAAAATTCTTGCTCCGTCGGGCAAAACAGGCGCATGATGCCAAGGTCGCGAAGTCTGCGACGTAGTTTCTTCGGCGGCCAATACGCGCGATCCGGTCAGTCATATTGACGGATCGCGTCAAAGCACGGACGGCATGTCGCTCTCCGACGTCGACAGACATTGATAGAAGGCGTTCAGCCTCGACGCGGGACCCGACCAGAGGTCCCAAACAAGCGAGCACGTTCGTGCGTTCACAGGGAGAAGCGAAATGCCTTTCGTTACGCGACGATTGGCGGCGTTGTCGACCGCCATGATTTTGTTCGCTTCCAGCGGAAGCGACGCATTTGCTCAGAAAAAATACGATACCGGTGTAACCGATGCCGAAATCAAGATCGGCAACATCATGCCGTATAGCGGGCCCGCGTCGGCTTACGGCATTATCGGCAGGACGATGAGTGCATACTTTCGGATGATCAACGACAACGGCGGGATCAACGCTCGCAAGATAAACTTCATCTCTTACGACGATGGCTATAGTCCACCGAAGACGGTCGAACAGGCGCGCAAGCTCGTCGAGAGCGACGAGGTCTTTCTGATTTTCGCGCCGCTCGGCACCGCCACCAACGCCGCCATCCAGAAATACATGAATACGATGCATGTGCCGCAAATATTCGTGTCGACCGGCGCGTCGCGGTTTGGCGATCCTGAGCATTTCCCATGGACGATGGGCTGGCAGCCAACCTACCGCGCGGAGGCACGCATCTATGCAAACTACATTCTGACGAACCATCCGAACGCCAAGGTCGGCTTGCTCTACCAGAACGACGATTTTGGCAAGGACTACATTCAAGGCCTGAAGGACGGGCTTGGCGACAAGTTTGACAGAACCGTCATCGTCAGCGCGCCCTATGATGTCGGCACGCCAACCGTAGATTCGGAAGTGGTGGCGATCAGGACTGCGAAACCCGACGTCTTCATCAACATCGCCACACCCAAATACGCGGCGCAGGCGATCCGGAAAGTCGCTGAACTCGACTGGCACCCGATCCACATCATGACGAATGTCTCGACCTCCATTGGTGGAGTCATAAAGCCCGCAGGCATGAAGAACGCCGAGGGTATCCTGACCGCCCTCTATAATATGGACGTCACCGATCCGCAGTGGGACAGCTACCCCGGCATGCAACGCTTCCGGGCTTTCCTGGCCAAGTATTATCCGGAAGCCGACAAGTCCGACGCCGGTACGCTGGCGGCCTACAATTTGTCGACGGGATTGGTCGAAGTCCTGAAAGGGTGCGGTGACAATCTCACGCGTGAGAACGTCATGAAGGTGGCCGCTAATCTTGATTTCGAGGTCGAAACCCTCCGTCCAGGTATCCGCGTCAAGACCTCACCGACCGATTTTTATCCGGTCGAACAGATGCGAATGAGCCGCTTCAACGGCGAACACTGGGAGGGGTTTGGCCCGATCATGGACTCGCATATTGATCAGGTGGCACTTTCCATCAAATAGCAATTTCCGCGGGGGACGCGAAGATTGCGCCTGCGCATTTCGAATGCACCAGGATGAGAAGGAACGCCGATGGGTTTGAGGGGGACATGCGCCTCTGCCCCATTGCATCATCTTGCTGCGATGCCGAATCCACGGCAGATCTGCTGATTTTACGAAATCGTTTGACCCGTCGGGCAAAACAGGCGCATGATGTCATCATCGCCGCGCCTGGGACGGAATACTCCCGAAGCGACCATCGAGCGATCTCCCACTTGAACCTCTGCCATCGACGTTTCGCGTAGTCCACGCAAGCCGGCGCAATTCACGGGCCTCGTAGCCCGTGATCGGCGTGTCATGACGGCATACGTGCTTTCGCTCTCGTCGATCAACCCGAAAGGACCATCCATGGAATTGAAAACCGGCGACGTCGTCATGCTCAAATCCGGCGGCCAGCCGCTGACCGTCGCAGAAGTGAAAGGCGACGACGTCGTCTGCCTCTGGATGGGCTCGGAGGGCGATCTGTTCCGCGAGACGCTGCCGCTGGCCACGCTCGACTGCCTGGAAGTCGAATACGAGGATGAGGACGACGACGAGTAAACGCTTAAGACCGCATCCTGGTTAGATCGGAGCGCTCGGCTCCGGCGCACCTGATGTCCGCTTCGCTGCCAACAACGGCGCGATAGCGGACATCGCTGGATGTCGAGGATGGGCCGATTGCGGAAGTCGCTCCTCCATAAAATCTACAAGCCAGATCATAGCGCCGGGTGGTGGGCGTTGGGTTCATCACAGCGATCCGAGTGAGATCACCGACTTTTCCAAAGAAGCGCCCGCAGGGTTGAACGACGATCTCGACTACCGGCGGCACCATGTTCGCTTCCCCATCCTCGATTTGCACTTTGACGATTTGCACTTGGATAGCAGTATTCGAGCATTCCCTCGACACGCTGACGACGCGCCCCGAAAAGACCGCGGCCCCCGGATTTGGCCTATCGCACGTTTTAAATCGGTATACCGCGCGGCAAGAGAGTGGAACGCATTCCTTGTCTTGGGCAAAAGCAGTAGTTGCTTGAACGACAGCGATCAGCGCAAGGAAATGTCCGAACTGCACAGATCTAAGCATTCTTGGCTCTCGGCTTGGTTTGCGCGGTGATGCTCGGCTCGGAACATAAGGGATGGATGTCGGAAAGGGCAAACGACTGCTTTGGGTCTTGGTTGTGTGCAAACGCACAGGTCGGGAGCGGCCGTTGCCGCCAATCATTGCAGTCGGCCGATGTCGTCGGGTCCGATCGTCAATGACT
>NZ_JARXWB010000011.1 GCF_029892425.1 Bradyrhizobium sp. BR13661
CATTGCCGTCGCCAGGAAGCTTCTAACCGTGCTCAACGCAATGATGCGCGACCGAAAACCTTATATGATCGCCCCATCGACATAACAGTTGCCGGATCGGCGCTTCGCTTGTCCGGGACGACGGCGGAGAATGACGCACCTACGCGGGCAAACTCACCCGCCCTTCCCCAAATGCTCCAGCGCGTCCTCCGCTCGCAATGGCACGCGCGAGACCTCGTTGTTGAGATCGACGAGCTGCGTCATCAATCCCATCAGCGCCTTGCGCTCGGTGGGCTTGAGCGGCTCCAGCATGCGCGCCTGGGCGCGTTCGACCGCGGGGATGATCTCGCGCAGGATCGCTGTACCTGACTTCGTCAGATAGAGCAGCTTGATCCGCCTGTCCTCCGGCGCCGGCTTGCGCTCGACAAAGTCCTTGGCCTGGAGCCGCTCGATCACGCTGCCGAGCGTGGAACGGTCGAACGCGATCACCGCCGACAGCCGCGTCGCGTCGATGCCGGGATGGGTGTGGATCGCGATCAGCGCTGCATATTGCACCGGCGTGAGGTCGAACGCCTTGCACTCCTCCATGAAGATCGAGACTGCGATCTGCTGCATGCGCCGGAACAGATAGCCCGGCGCGGCATAGACCGCGTCCATCGTGATCGGAGGAAGAGGCTTACTCGGCATCGGGCTGCTTCTCGGGTGCGGCATTGACGAAGGCCGGCAGCGCCTTGGCGGCGGCCTCGGCTTTGAGCAGGCGCGGATAAGCGGAAACATCGACACCGAAGCGGCGCGCATTGGCAAGCTGCGGCACCAGGCAGAGATCGGCGAGCGTCGGCGCGGCGCCGAAGCAGAACGGGCCCGGCTCGTCTTGGATCAGCGTCTCGCAGGCGGACAACCCCTCGCGATTGACCCAGGCGGCCCAGTCCTGGACTTTGTCTTCCGCCAACCCAAGCTCACGCAGCCGCGCCAGCACCTTCAGATTCTGCACGGGATGGGTGTCGCAGGCGATCGCCAGCGCGAACGCGCGCACCTTGGCGCGTTGCAGCGGATCCTTTGGCAGCAGCGGCGGATTGGGATGGGTTTCCTCAAGCCATTCGATGATCGCGACCGATTGGGTCAGCACTGCGCCGGAATCGTTCTCCAGCGCCGGCACCAGGCCTTGCGGGTTGATGGCGAGATAAGCGGGGGCGCATTGTTCGCCCTTGCGAAGATGATGCGGCAGGTGCTCGGCGCCGAGACCCTTGAGATTGAGCGCGATCCGCACGCGATAGGCGGCGCTTGAACGGAAATAGCCGTGCAGCTTCATCAAAACCCTCCCTGCTTTGTCATTCCGGGGCGACGCGCCAGCGTCGAGCCCGGAATGACAACGACCTTGTATGTCGTTCGTCAAGTTGACGCTACCTGGATTGTAAGTATACTGTCAATCAAACGAAACGAGGGAGCCGCGCCATGGAAGCCGTGACCAAGACGCCGGAACGCGAGGCGTTCTACAGGAAGATCGACGGCGAGAATCTCACTGCGCTGTGGACGGTGATGAGCGATCTGATCACGCCGGAGCCGAAGAGCGCCTGCCGGCCGCATCTGTGGAAGTTCGACGTCATCCGCGACTACATGATGGAAGCGGGCAAGCTCATCACCGCCAGGGAAGCCGAACGGCGCGTGCTGGTGCTGGAAAACCCAGGCCTGCGCGGCCAATCAAAGATCACGACCTCGCTCTATGCCGGCGTGCAGATGGTGGTACCCGGCGATGTCGCACCCGCACACCGGCACAGCCAGTCGGCACTGCGCTTCGTGCTCGAAGGCAAGGGTGCTCACACCGCCGTCGATGGCGAACGCACGGCGATGGAGCCTGGCGATTTCATCATCACGCCGTCGATGACCTGGCACGATCATTCCAACGAGACGGATGAGCCGATGTTCTGGCTCGACGGCCTCGACATCCCGCTGGTGCAGTTCTTCGACTGTTCGTTTGCGGAAGGATCGAAGGAAGACCAGCAGAAGATCACCAAGCCCGCCGGCGACAGCTTTGCCCGCTACGGCCACAATCTGCTGCCGGTCGACGTGAAGCGGAGCTCAAAAACCTCGCCGATCTTCAGCTATCCCTATGCCTACACGCGCGAGGCGCTGGAGAAAGCCAGGACGAGCCAGGAGTGGGACGCCTGCCACGGACTGAAGCTGAAATTCAGCAATCCCGAGACCGGCGATTTCGCGATGCCGACCATCGGCACCTTCATCCAGCTGCTGCCGAAGGGCTTCAAGACCGCACGCTATCGCGCGACCGATGGGACCGTGTTCTGTCCGATCGAAGGAAGGGGCCGCAGCCGCATCGGTGACGCCGTGTTCGAATGGGGCCCGCGCGATCTGTTCGTGGTGCCGAGCTGGCAATGGGTGACGCACGAGGCGGACGAGGATGCGGTTCTGTTCAGCTTCTCGGATCGGCCGGTGCAGCAGAAGCTGGATCTGTTTCGGGAAGATCGCGGCAACGCGTGAGTTTCGTAGGGTGGGTTAGCGCGGATTGCAGCTACCGCCAATGCAACAACTTGACCTCCAGCCAGCCGATCACCTTGCCCACAGCAAGCCCGAACACCGACAGGATCACCACGCCCGCGAGCAGCTGATCCGTCTGCATGAGATTGCCCGCCTGGAGCACGAAGGCGCCGATGCCGTATTGGGCACCGATCATCTCGGCGCTGACGACGAGCAACAGTGCCACTGACGCCGTGATGCGGAAACCGGCGAGGATCGCCGGGAGCGCGCCGGGCCAGACCACCTTGCGCACGATCGTGGCGAAGGGAACATTGAAACTCTGCGCCATGCGGATGAGGTTGCGCGGCACGGCATCGACGCCGCTATAGACCGAGATCGCGGTCGAGAAGAATACGCCGAGCGCAATGGTCGCGATCTTCGGCTCTTCGCCGATGCCGAGCCAGAGGATCAGCAGCGGCAGCAGCGCGATCTTCGGGATCGGGAACAGCGCCGAGATGAAGGTGATGCCAACGCTGCGCGCGAGCCTGGACAGGCCGATGGCGAAGCCGACCACGACGCCGGCCGCCGTGCCCAGCATCCAGCCAACGCCGATACGCAGCAGCGAGGCGGAGAGATGCTGCCAAAGCGCGCCCGATATCGCGAGCTCGTAGATCGCGCGCACGATGGCCGACGGCGCCGGCAGGAACAGCGGATTGACCAGCCTGGCGCTGCCCGCCGCCTGCCAGATCGCGATGACCAGCGCGAGCGCGATCCAGCCGCCGAAACGGCTTGAAGCAGGAACGAAGCCTGCGCCGCGGAAGCGGACGCGCCGCGTCGTATCGTCCTTGGCCAATGTGTCCGTCGCGCGATCAAGCATGCTGGACCTCGCGTTCGGCATCGATCGCCTCGTTGCGGATCAGTGACCAGATCTGGTTCTGAAGCGCCAGCAGCTTCTCCCGCGCAGACGGCTCGCCGCGCGCCGCGCGCGTCATCGGCACGGTGACGACCTCGCGGATGCGCCCGGGCCGGCGCGACAGCACCACGATGCGGTCGGCGAGCCGCGCCGCCTCTTCGAGATTGTGGGTGACATAGACCGCGCCCATGCCGCCATCGGCGAGCAGGCGGACGAAATCTTCCATCAGCAGCTCACGCGTCTGCGAATCCAGCGCCGAGAGCGGTTCGTCCATCAGGAGAATGGCAGGCTTGACCGCGAGCGCGCGCGAAATGCCGACACGCTGGCGCATGCCGCCGGAAAGCTGCTTTGGATAGGTTTTGCGAAAATCGGTCAGTCCCGTGCGGCGCAAGGCGTCGTCGACCAGCGCACGGCGCTGCGCGGCCGAGAGCCGGGTATGCAGCAGCGGGAATTCGACGTTCTCCTCGACCGTGGCCCAGGGCAGCAGCGCAAAATCCTGGAACACGAAGGTCAGCGGATTGAGACTGTCGGCCGGCGGC
Source organism: Bradyrhizobium sp. BR13661 (assembly GCF_029892425.1). Classification (GTDB taxonomy): domain Bacteria; phylum Pseudomonadota; class Alphaproteobacteria; order Rhizobiales; family Xanthobacteraceae; genus Bradyrhizobium. The sequence continues at coordinate 3,901 of NZ_JARXWB010000011.1, forward strand.
GCGCCACGCAACTCCGGCGCGCCCGAAGTCGGCTGCAACAGCCCGCCGAGGATCGACAGCAGCGTGCTCTTGCCACAGCCCGAGGGACCGACGATCGCCACCACCTCGCCGGCACTCACCGTGAACGAGATGTCGTCGAGCACGGCGAGATCGCCGAAGCGGTGGGTGATGTGGTTGGCGATCAGGTCCACGAGCTAATCTCTCAATCCGCCTTCACGTAATCCTTGGCGATGATCGTATCGGCATCATAGCCCTTGTCGGCAAATCCCTGCTCCTGCAGCCATTTGATCTGGTTATCGACGTTCTTGACGTCGAGCTTGCCGTCCGGATCGATATAGGCGCAATTGCCGACCACCTGTTCAACCGGGAGGTTGGTGTACTTCGCGATGATCTCCAGCAGCGGCCTGGTCTTGTCGTTGATCGGCGCGACGCCGTCCTTCATCGACGCGAGGATCACGTCGTGATATTCGCGATCGGCTTTGGCGAGGACCCCGAGGAATTTCGTCACCAGCGCCTTGTTGGTCAGCGTCTTCGGTGAAGCGAACACCGCGCCCAGCTGCCAGGGCGTCTCGTCACCGACCCAGCCCAAAAACTTCGCACCGCCATCGTCCATCAGCTTCCGCGCGGTGGAGATCGGGAGCAGCGCCGCATCCACGGTCTCGCCCTTCAGCGCAGCCGCCGCATTCGACAGCGATTGCAACGGCACGATCTTCACGTCCGAAAGCTTGAAGCCGTATTTGTCGGCGAGCAGGCCGAGCGAATAATGGAAGGAGGAGCCGACCTGCGTCATCGCGATGCGCTTGCCCGCGAGATCCTTCGGTGTCTTGAGGCCAGCCGCATAAGCATTGTTGCTGGCGAAATAGCCGATCAGGGGATAGCCAGCCTTCTCGCGGCTCATGCCGCCGATCACCTTCAGCACGCCCTTGCCGGCGAGATTGTAGAGACCTGCGGTGAAGGCGGTGACGCCGAAATCGACATCGCCCGAGGTCGTCGCGACCGCGATCGGCTGCGCCGCATCGAAGAACTTCAGCTCCACGTCGAGGCCGGCCTCGCGGAAATAGCCCTTGTCCTGCGCGATGAAGACAGGCGCGGAGGACGACAGGCGAAGCACGCCGACCTTGGCCTTCAGCGCATCCTCGGCCCTGGCTGTGCCCATCGCCATCATAGACAAAAGGCTAAGAGCCGCCGCGACCCGCGCAATCCCGATCATCCCGTTTCCTCCAATAATTCTCTTTTTGCAGTCCGTTACAGGCCCTTAGGCACGGGCTGATCCCGTCCGACGAAGGCGCCCTGTTGTTTCAACGTTTCCTGCAATTTTTCAACCGGTATATCACGCGGGATCCGGTTTCCGGACAGCGCCAGCGCGGCCGCGGAACCTGCAGCCTCCCCCATCGCGAAGCAGGCGCCGGACACCCGCGCCGCCGACTGCCCCTCATGGGTCATGGAGGCGCAGCGGCCGGCGACCAGCAGGTTGTCGACGCCTTCGGGCACCAGCATGCGGTAGGGCAGCTCGTTATAGCCGCGCGATTCCGGGATCGGTGGGAAGGTGAAGATGACGTCGCCGGCCACATGAGCCTCGATCGGCCAACCATTGACGCCGATGGAGTCCTCGAACGAGGCGCAGCCGAGCACGTCCACGCCGCTGAGCTGATAGCCGCCCGTGATGCGGCGAGTCTCGCGGATGCCGAGTTGCGGCGGCAAGTCGACGATGTAGGATTTCTCGAAGCCCGGCACGGTGCGCAGGAACTCGAACGCCGCGAGCGCCTGCTTGCGGCCCTCGATCTCGCCGCGGGTGAGATCATCGGGCTCGACGCCGTTGATGGCGTGACCGTCCTCGCGCGCCACTTGCGTAAAGTTCACCCGCCATTCGATGCCGGATTTTTGCGGCCGCACGATCGCGCTCTTGCGCGGAAATTTGTGCGTGCCGGCGGCGGTGGCCTGCTCCATCAATTGCGGGATGGTTCGCCAGGCATCACCCGCCTTTGCGGGGTCGATGCCGTTGAGGCGCAGCATCATCGACGGATACATGGGATGGCCGTGTTCGTCGCCGATCTCGAACGGCGCACCGGCCCAGACCGCGAGATCGCCGTCGCCGGAGCAATCGATGAAGATCTCCGAGCGCACCGCCTGCCGGCCGGCCTTGGTCTCGACCATCAGTGCATCAATGCGGCGGTCATCACCCATCACCACACCGGCACCGAGCGCATGGAAGAGAATGTGAACCTTGTGGCTTGCGAGAAGCTCGTCGGCCGCGATCTTGTAGGCTGCAGTGTCATAGGCCTGAGCGAAGACCTTACCGAGGATCAGATGCGGCGCGTTGAGGCCGTTCAGATGATCGATCCGCGCCAGCAGATCGGACGCCATGCCCTGCACCAGCCGGACGGCTTCGCCATAAACATTGCCATGCAGGCCGCAGAAATTGGTGACACCGGCCGCGGTGCCCATGCCGCCGAGAAAGCCGTAGCGCTCGATCAGCAACGTCTTCCGCCCGGCGCGCGCCGCTGAGGCCGCAGCGACGATGCCGGCCGGCCCGCCACCGAGCACCACAACTTCATATTCGCCGTAAAGCGGCACCTGGCGTGCCGGTTCGTTGATCGTCGTGGCCCGCATGGCGCGTCCTTCCCAAAATCCTTTGCTTGGTGACGACTATGAATTAACGCGCAGCGAGCTACAATCCATCAAAATGGGCGATCAGCTTTCTCGAATCGCGAAAGGTCGACATGGACATCCTGGTGAACCTTCAGGCCTTCCTCGCCACCGCCGACACGGCCGGCTTCTCCGCCGCAGCACGGAAACTCAATGTGTCGACCTCGGTCGTCGCGAAGCTCGTGACTCAGCTGGAGGCGCGGATCGGCACACCGCTGTTTCACCGCTCGACCCGGCAATTGCGGTTGACCGAAGCCGGCCGGCGCTATGTGCATCGCGCCCGCGGTGTCGTGACTGATGCCACCGACCTGCTCTCGCGCATGGGCGAGAAAGGTCACGATCTCGTCGATCACCTCCGCATCAAGGCGCCAACCTCGATGACAGTGGCGCGGCTGGCGGATGCCTTCAGCGCATTCCAGACGCAAAACCCACGGCTGAAACTGGAGATCGTGCTGATTGATCGTCCGGTCGATCCCGTCAGCGAGGGCTTTGACATCGCGATCGGCGCCTTCCCGCATTCCTTTGGTGGTGTCGTCGACGAGCCGCTGGTCCCGTTGAAGCGGCTGCTTTGCGCCTCACCCGCTTATTTGAAGAAGCACGGCACACCAAAGCACCCGCGTGATCTCGTCGAGCATCGCTGCCTCAGCTTCATGCCGACAGGCCCCGAATGGATCTTTGATGGGCCACGCGGCCGCATCACCATCCAGGTCAGCCCGCTGCTCTCCTCCAACGAGGGACACGTGCTGGCACGCAGCGCCATCGCCGGCAACGGCATCGCGCTGATGTCGCATTATCTCGTCGCGGACGCCTTGCGCGACGGCACGCTGAAGCCGGTGCTGCGCGACTTTCCGATTCCGGAATTGTGGGTGAAGGCTGCGATCCCCGAGCGACGGCGGAATGCCGCCGCGGTGCAGGCGCTGCTGAGCTTGCTGAAAACGTCACTCGCGCCGTCGCTGTAGGCCGTGTCGCGCCGCCGTCACAAGATGACGATTGCTCTCGATGGGCGGACCTGAGAGAAGGCGGCTAAGCTCCGCTGTCATCGCCCGCGAAAGCGGGCGATCCAGTATTCCAGAGACGTCAAACGTATCCGGAGAAGCCGCGGCGTACTGGGGCGCCCGGTCAAGCCGGGCGACGACAAGGACCTTGGCTCAATAAATGGATTCGACGCCTTTGAAATTCGCTCTCGCCGCTCTGACCGCCCTCGCGCTCTCGGCCGCCCCCGCCGCAGCACTCGAACAGAACTGCCGCTTCATCCAGGCCAAGGCCGACCGCTCAGCCTGCTACAAGCGGCAGGAAGAAGAGCTCGCGGCAAAGCGCAACAAAGCTACGCCGGTGGCGACTGACGAGAGCAAGACGATGGAATCGCTGCGCCAGATGCGGCAGGACGACGACGCCGTCTATCGCAGCATTCACGGCATCTGCCGCGGCTGCTGAGGATCAGCTCTTTCCGCCGCTCCAATTCCCAGCGCGCTTCTCGGCGAACGAGGCCAACCCTTCGGCCGCTTCCGCGCTCTGGCGCTTGAGCGAATGCAGCTGGACCAGGCGCATGTAGGCGGCATCGTCCACCGCCATTCCGCCGAACGAGCTCTCCAGCGCAAGCCGCTTGGTCTCGGCCATCGCCTCCGGCCCATTGGCGAGCAGCTGCTCGACCACCTTGCTGCCGGCGACTTCGAGATCGGCGAGCGGCACCACCTCATGGACGAGGCCGATGCGGCGGGCGTCTTCGGCGCTGAAGCGTTCGCCGGTCAGCGCGTAACGGCGGACTTGCCGTACACCAATGGCATCGCAAAGCTGCGGTATGATGATCGCGGCGGTCAGGCCCCAGCGGACCTCGGTGATCGAGAACAGGGCGTTGTCGGCGGCAATCACGACGTCGCAAGCCGCAATCACGCCGGTGCCGCCGCCGAAGCAGCCGCCTTGCACCAGTGCCACGGTCGGGATCGGCAACGTATTGAGCCGCTGCACGGCCTCGAACGTCGCCCGCGACGCCGCCTCGTTGGCTTCAGGCGATTGCGGGCGGACTCCATTGATCCATTTGAGGTCGGCGCCTGCCTGAAAATGCTTGCCATTGCCCTTGAGCACGACGACGCGGAGGTTGGGCTTCTTGCCCAGATCGTCCATGGCTGCGAGCACGCCTGATATCAGGGCGCCGTCATAGGCGTTGTTGACCTCGGGACGGTTGAGCGTGACGGTCGCAACCCCACGCTCATCTGATGTCCACAGGACGGGGCTGGCAGTCATCGGCGATCCTCCGGTCATTCATTTGCCGCGCACTATGGCCGAGGCAACGCGTCCCGATCCATATCTTTCCAGCGTGGGGCGGTCGCGCCCATCGCATGGCGGCTTGTGTCATGCTGCGGCCGGGCGGCATCCTAGGGATCAGGGACGGGACATTATTTATGCGCATCTGCATTTTCGGCGCGGGCGCCGTCGGGAGCCATCTTGCGGTCAGGCTCGCGCGCGCCGGTCACGAGGTCTCGTGCGTGATGCGGGGGGCGCATCTGGAGGCGGTGCGCGCCAATGGCCTCAAGCTGCGCGTCGGCGATTCCGAGGTCAGCGCCAAGGTGAACGCGTCAGGCGATCCGGCCCAGCTCGGCCCGCAGGACGTCGTGATCTCAACGCTGAAAGCCACGGCGTTGACTGGCCTCGTCTCCAGCATCAAGCCGCTCCTGCAAGACGATACCGCGATCGTGTTCGCCCAGAACGGCATTCCCTGGTGGTACGGTATCGGCCTGCCGCCGCGGCATCCGGCACCGCCGGACATTTCCTTCCTCGATCCGGGCGGCCGCTTGCGCGCCTGCATCCCGAAAGAGCGGATCATCGGCGGCGTCATCTTCTCCTCCAACGAGGTGACCGCGCCCGGCGTGGTGCAGAACCTGACGCCGGACCGCAATCGCCTCCTGATCGGCGAATGCGACGATCGCAATTGCGAACGGATCACAAAGCTTCGCGGCATGTTCAACGATGCGCGGCTGGAATCGCCGCCGGTGGCCGAGATCCGCGAGGCGATCTGGTCAAAGCTGCTGACCAACATGTCGCTCTCGGTTCTGTGCCTGCTCACCGGCCAGACCGCGCGCGGCGTGCGCGACGACCCCGCCTTCACCGAGGTCATCCCGCGGATGCTGACCGAGGCCAACGACATCGCGCAGCACTTCATTCCTGAGGTCAAGCGCGTGACGCGCAGCGGCCCCGCCCCCAACCACAAGCCTTCGCTTCTGCAGGATTACGAGCTCGGCCGCGCCATGGAGATCGACGTGCTGGTGAAGGCGCCCGCCGCCTTCGCGCGCGCCGCCGGCCTCTCGACGCCGACGCTCGATCTCATTGCAGCGCTCGCGATCCAGAAGGCGCGCGACAAGGGGCTTTATTCGGCCTGAGCTTCAGCTCAGTTTGTCGATCCAGGCCGCAAGCGTGTCGAGCACCTCGGCGAGCGCCTCGTCGTTGGTGCGGCCTGACTTCTTCAGCACTGCGAAGCCGTGATCTCCGCCTTCGATCACATGCAGCGTCGCCTTTGCTCCGAGCGCCGCGACGACGGGCCTGAGAAGGCCGAGGTCGGCGAGGCCGTCGCGCGTTCCCTGCAGGAACAACATGGGAATGGCGACGCCACCAAGATGTTCCGCCCGCTCCGTCGATGGCTTCTTGTCGGCATGCAGGGGGAAGCCGAGGAAGGCGAGTCCCTTCACGCCGGGCAGCGGTGACTTTGACTGCGCCTGCGAGGTCATGCGACCGCCGAACGATTTTCCACCCGCCACAAGCTTGAGCCCGGGACACAGCCGCGCAGCCTCCTCGACCGCCGCGCGGATCGTGGCATGCGCGACGGCCGGCTGGTCGGGACGCCCCTGCTTGTTTTCCATGTAGGGAAAATTGAAGCGCAGCGTGGCGATGCCGCGCTCGGCGAGACCCTCCGCAATCTTGTCCATGGATGCATGCCGCATCCCGGCACCAGCGCCATGCGCCAGGACGTAGCAGGCGCGCGCATTGTCCGGCTGCATCATAATCGCGGAGACCGCACCGTTCCGCCCGAGGTCGAGCTTGAGCTCTTTGGTTTTGACAGCCACAATCAACCATCCCGACAAACGCTGCACCCGTCGCCTTGGTAGCGTCGACGGCGCAGCCTGAAAACACAATAATTGCCGACGCTGGCTGATCTACCAGCGGGCAAGCCGCATCAACCGAGGTGACCATGGCCTACCGCTCCTCCTGGATGACCGAAGAGCTCGACGTCTTCCGCGACCAGTTCCGCAAATACCTCGCCAAGGATCTGGCGCCGCATGCCGAGACATGGCGCGAGCAGAAGATGGTCGATCGCTTCGCCTGGCGCGGGCTCGGCGAGATGGGCGCGCTGCTGGCGAGCGTGCCGGAGGAATATGGCGGGCTCGGCGCGACCTTCGCCTATGACGCCGCGGTGCTGGAAGATCTCGAAAGCACGGTGCCGGAACTAACCACCGGCGTTTCCGTGCACAGCGCCATCGTCGCGCACTACATCCTCAACTACGGCTCGGAGGAGCAGAAGAAGCGCTGGCTGCCGAAGATGGCCTCGGGCGAGATGGTCGGCGCCATCGCCATGACCGAGCCCGGCACCGGCTCGGACCTGCAAGCCGTGAAGACGACGGCCAAGAAGCAGGGCAATTCCTACGTCATCAACGGCCAGAAGACGTTCATCACCAACGGCCAAGCCGCCGATCTCGTCGTCGTCGTCGCCCGTACCGGCGAAGCCGGCGCGAAAGGCATTTCGCTGATCGTGGTCGAGACCGCAGGTGCTGACGGCTACAAGCGGGGACGCAATCTCGACAAGATCGGCCTGCACGCCTCCGATACGTCAGAACTGTTCTTCGACAATGTCACGGTGCCGCCGGAGAATCTGCTCGGCAAGGAAGAAGGCCAGGGGTTTGTGCAGCTGATGCAGCAACTGCCGCAGGAGCGCCTCGCACTCGCGGTCGGCGCCGTCGCCTCGATGGAACGGGCCGTCAAGCTCACCACCGAGTACACCAAGGAGCGGAAGGCGTTCGGCAAGCCGCTGATGGATTTCCAGAACACCGCCTTCACGCTCGCCGAGCGCAAGACCGAAGCGATGATCGCGCGCGTCTTCGTCGACTGGTGTATCGAGCAATTGGTCGCCGGCGACCTCGACACCGTCACGGCGTCGATGGCGAAATACTGGTGCTCGGACAAGCAGGTCCAGACCGCCGACGAATGCCTGCAGCTGTTCGGCGGTTACGGCTACATGCAGGAATATCCGATCTCGCGCATCTTCATCGATTCCCGCATCCAGAAGATCTATGGCGGCACCAACGAGATCATGAAGCTGCTGATCGCCCGGTCGCTGTGATCGGGTCGCTGTAGTCACCTCATCCGCTTGTCGGCCGCGATGAAGTCGATGAAGGTCCTCACCTTCGCGGAGAGATATTTGCGGCTGGGATAGACCGCGAACAGGCGCCCATCGAAGATGACGTCATCAGGCAGGATGTGGACGAGACGGCCAGCGGCGATGTCGTCCGCGACCAGCCACTTCGGCAAGAAGGCGAGCCCCATGCCTTCCAGTGCGGCCACATGCAGCAGCGTTTCGTTACCGCTGCGCAGCACCGGATTGAGCTTGACGGTTTCGACCGTGCCGTTCCTGTTCAAGGAGAAGCTCTCTCCGGGATAAAGCGCATAGTGCAGCAAGGCCTGGCCGGCGAGGTCGGCCAACTTCGCCGGACGCCCAGTGCGATCCAGAAAGGCGGGCGCGGCGACGAGGTAGAACGCGACCTTGGTGATGGGCCGCGCGATCAACGCCTCGTCGGGCTCGCCTGTTGCACGCAAAGCAAGGTCAAACCCCTCTTCGACCAGATTGACCAGCCGGCCGCTGAGATCGACGTCGAGACACACCTCCGGATAGCGCGCCTGATAGTCCGCCAGCACACCAGCGAACATCGTGTTCGCCATCCACACCGGCGCCGTCAATCGAAGCCTGCCGCGCGGAACGACTGTGGCATGGCTGACGGCGGCTTCGACTTCGTCGAGCGAATCCAGCATCTGGCGCGTCTGCTCGAAATAGAGCGTGCCGCTCTCGCTCAGGCTGACACGCCGGCTGGTCCGGTTGAGCAGCCGCGTGCCCAGCCGCTTCTCGAGCTGCATCACATGCTTGCTCGCCATGGCGGGCGAGATGCGCAGGCGCTCGGCTGCCGCGGCAAAGCTCTTCAGCTCCGCGACCAGGCAAAACACCCGCATGCTGACTAGGGAATCCATGCGATCATCAACACTCAGGAAATGAACCACTCCTGGAACATATAATGATCAAATCGGGCGAAACCATCAAATGGTGGCAACCTTCACCGTTTTGGAGAAACCACCATGTCGACCGCCACCTTCGAGACCGCTACGCCCGGCCGCGCCCTTCGCATCGGCCTCTGGGCTGCGCAGATCCTCGTCGCCCTCGCCTTCATCGGCGCGGGGCTGGTCAAGCTGACCACCCCCATCCCCCAGCTGGCCGCCATGATGCCGTGGGCCGGGCAGTACTCCGAAACCTTCGTTCGCTCCATTGCGCTGGTCGATCTCGCCGGCGGGATCGGCATTCTGCTGCCGGCGCTGACGCGGATCCTGCCGCGGCTGACGGTGCTCGCTGCACTGGGCTGCTCGGTGTTGCAGGTCATCGCCCTCGTCTTCCACCTCTCGCGCGGCGAGGCCGAGGTGACGCCGCTCAACGTGGTCCTGCTCGCGCTCAGCCTGTTCGTGCTGTGGGGTCGCAACAGCAAGGCACCGATCGCGCCGCGCCAGTTCTGACGGGCGAGCTGCCATGATCTCTGCCATCAAATGGTCCCGCCGGGGCCTGCTTGCGGGCACCGCAATCCTCACGGCCGGCGGCACAGCCGCGGCCAAGGAAGATCGCCTCGCCGATGGCGTCGTGATCCTGATCGACAGCAACGAGCCTTATGTGATGGGCCACGCGATCAGCTATTCGGCCAACCTCGCCAAGCACTTTGCCGACAAGGGCGCCCGGTTGCTGATCGAGGTCGTCGCCAATGGCAAGGGCATCGACGTGTTCAGGGCGGACAAGACGCCGCTGGTCGAGCCGCTCGCGACGCTGCGCCAGTCGCTGCCCAACCTGACCTACAGCATGTGCGCTTCGTCGAAGGCGATCGCGGAGGCCAAGGAGCAGGTCTCGATCCCGCTGATCTCGGGCGCGAACCTCGTCCCCTTCGGGATCGGACGCGTCGTCGATCTGCAGCTCAAAGGCTGGGCCTATATCCATGCGTGAGACGCCTCGCGCGTTGTCGCGGCGATCGCTCCTGATCGCCGCGACAGCGCTTGTTGCCCCCCTGCGCGCAAGCCGTGCGCAGGGAAGCTGGCCGCCGGTGTTCGAAGCCGGGCGCAGCCAGTTCACGGTGGTGCGACCGCGAACGGCGATGCCGCCGATACGGCTTCAGGACTTGCATGGAAAAGACGTGGTGGTGACAGCGAAGCCGGGCCGCATCACCCTCGTCAATTTCTGGGCGACGTGGTGCGCGGCGTGCCGGCTCGATCTGCCCGTGCTGGCGAGCCTCGCGGGATCGCAACGCGACCAGCTGGACGTCGTCGCTGTCTGCACGGACACGAAGGATTTGCGCAAGATCACCGCGTTCCTCGCCAGCCTCGCCGCAAAAAACCTCGCCTGCTATGTCGACGCCTACGGTGCGGCGGCGCAAGCATCGACGGAGATGTTCCCCCTCATCGGCATGCCCATCACCTATCTCGTCGGGACGAGTGGCCAAGTCGAAGGCTACATCGCCGGCGCGCCCGACTGGCTCTCACCCGAGGGCGCGCGGCTGCTGCAATTCTATCGCGAACAGGGCTAGCCCCGCCTAGTTCGGATGCCACCAGCGGCCGCCGATGACGACGCCTTCGGAGACGATCTTCTTGTCGCCGATGAGGTGCTCGCCGACGACGTCCTCATAATCGAACTGGCCTTGCCTGACCGAGATCAGCGTGGCATCGCCGACGCTGCCCGGCTTGAGGCTGCCGAGCTCGGGGCGTCGCAGCGCCATCGCGGCATTCTCGGTCGAGGCCGCGATCACGTCCGACAGCGACATGCCCATGCACAGGAATTTCGACATGGTCGTCACCTGGTCGTAGGCCGGGCCGTCGATGCAGAGCTGATGGATGTCGGAGGAGATCGTATCGGGATAGAAGCCGTTGGCGAGCATGGCGCGTGCGGTCTTGAACGCGAACGAGCCCTTGCCGTGGCCGATGTCGAACAGCACCCCGCGCTCGCGTGCATCCCGCACCGCCTTCTTGACCGTGCCCTGCGCAGTCGCCGGCGAATTCGGGAAGGGACGAAAGGCATGGGTGAGGACGTCGCCGGGGCGAAGGCGCGCCAGCACCTCTTCATAGGTCGGCGGCGGATGATCGATATGCGCCATCAGGGGCATGCCGACCTCATCGGCCACCTGGAGTGCGATATCGAGCGGGACAGCGCCTGACGTGCCCGAGGAGTGCAGTCCGACGCGCACCTTGATGCCGACGATGACGTCGCGGTTGGCATCGGCGACCTTGGCCGCCTCGATCGGGTTCATCAGCCGCAATTCCTCGCTCTCGCCGACCATGATCCGGTGCGAGAAGCCGAAGATGCCGGCATGGGAGACATGCAAATACGCGAGAATGCGGACCTGGCTCGGCTCGATCACGTGCTTGCGGAAGCCGGCAAAATTGCCGGGGCCGGCGCTGCCGGTATCAACCGATGTTGTAACGCCGGAGGCGCGGCAGAATTCCTCGGCATCGATGCCGAGCGAGGTGCCGCCCCAATAGACGTGGGTGTGGAGATCGATCAGCCCCGGCGTGACGATGAACTGCGAGACGTCGCGCACTTCCGTCGCCGGATCCGCTCTGAGCCCGCTGCCAATTGCTGCGACCTTGCCGCCGGAAAATGCGACGTCGGTCACGGCGTCAAGCTTCTGCGAGGGGTCAATGACCCGTCCGCCGCGCAGGATCAAATCGAAAGGCATCATTGGCTCCGAATGTGGGCAAGCAAGGGCCGGGCAGGAAGGTGCGCTTCCAGCCCGGACGCCTTTGTTAGCAATATTCACGCCGCCCAAGCAAATCGGCTGCGATCACTGGCCGTTGGGCCTGCGCGCAGCCTTTGGTGCCTCCTCTTTCAGCCGCTCCAGCGCATCCGGCATCATGCGGCCAAACATCGAGCTCAGCATCGCGGTCGGAATCAGGCCAGCATTGCTATTCTCCGCGCCTTGCGCACCTGACATCAGGAATTGCGGCACCAGCGGCTGGTTGATCCGGGTGAGCGCATCGGCGAACTTGGCAAAGTTCTGCTCGGCGAGCCTGAACTCCGGCCCGCCATAGGCGTCGACCGAGAGTTTGGTCGACTGGGCATTGGCAGTACCGACCGCCAGCACGCGATCGGCCTCGCCCTGGCCTTCGAGCCGCGACTGCTCGCCGACCGCGGCCGCGGTGACCTTGCGGGTCTCGGCGTCCTTCTGCGCGCGGGCAAGCGCCGCAGCACCTTCGTTCTCGTTCACCTTGATCTGGATCAGCGATTGCGTCAGCGCCGACTGCGCCGCCGCGGTCGCCTTGGCCTCGTTGAGCGCGCGCTCCTGCACGGCAGCCTTCTCCTGCTCCTGATAGGTCTCGATCTGCTCGCGCGCGATCTGGCGCGAGCGGAGCTGGATCAGGATGTTCTCGATGGTGTGGTCGCCGGTCGCCGCGCGCGGCGTGCCGATCAGGACCTCCTGGAGGTCGAGCGAATAGCTCTCGAACTTAGCCTTCATTTGAGCGGCCGATTCCTCCTGGATCGACGCCCTGTTCTGCAGCAATTCGATCAAGGTCATCTTCTGCGCGATGTTCTTGAAGAACGCGCTGACCATCGGGTCGAGGGTCTGCTCGACCAGCTTCTTCACGTCGCCGAACCGCTGGATGATCATCGGCGCCTTCTTGTAGTCGATATGCATCACCACCGAGAGCGGCAGCGTCGGTTCGAACGCATCGCGGGTGATCAGCGAGATCTCCGAGAGGTTCTCGTCGAGCTTCATCGCACCGACCTCGCCACGCACCCATTTCAGGATGAAGTTGACGGTCGGGATGATCTCGATCTTGCCGGCATAGGTATTGAACGCGTATTTGCCTGGGAGCAGCGGATCCTTCCAGACGCCGCGGCCGCCGTTGAGGACGAGTTCGCCGTGGCGATACTGCTCGCCCGAGACGTCGCCGCTGTGCGGACCGGTGTAGAAGATGACGACGCCGACATTGCCGACCGGGATCACCGTCTTCGGCACCGCCTCGACGGTCGCGAACAGGCGATTGATGTACCAGGTGCCCTCAACGATGACCTGGAGCTGCCGGCCGCGATAGCCGCCGGCAGCCAGGAATTTCTCGGGCTCCTGGAAATTGTTGTGAAAGATCTCGCCGTCACGGAGATCGGCGCCGACCTCGGGCGCAATGATCTCGCCCGGCGGCAGCGACGGGCCGTCATGCACGGTGACGACGCCAACGAGGTCATGATCGGCCGCAAGCACGACGGGCGTAAAGCCCCATCGTTCAGAGATCGTGAGCTGCATGGCGTCGAGCACGCCGCGTTCCTGCTCGCTCAGGGCATGGCCATAGACACGATCGTCGGTGATAATCGCGAATTGCGTCGTATTGATCGCATAGGTGCCTTCGCGCAGGACTTTGCGTTGCGGACCCTTCTGGCCGCCGGCGAGCAGGAATCGCCGCACGTCCTGGAAGTCCGACTTGTCCTCGCTGTCGTTGGCGCCGAGCACTTGCGACGCGCCAAGCGGCGCGCCGTCGCGCGCGAACACATAGGCGATCTTGCCCTGTCCGACCGTGACGAGATCCGATTTGTGGATCCGGTACATGAACGGAAAGAACACGTGCACGCCGCCGCGCAGCACTTCCGGCTCGTAACCGGCTTCACCGTTGAGCGCGATGAAGCCTTCGTCGATCGATCCTTTCGTCGACCACATCTTCTCGACGATGCCGACCTGGTTGTTCGGAATGTAACGAAAGATATTGGCTACCCGCAGCAGGATCACAAACGCGATCGCGGCTGCGGCCCAAAGCGCCGGCTGGATCAGCCAGGCGACGTCGAAACCATTGATGTTCATAATTCATCTCCACAATTCGCAACTGGGTGGTCTTGTTAACCAAGGCCACACCCCAGAATTGCGGGAGCGGAGATGTGAATACGGCCCCCGCTTCGCAAGCACGATGGCGCGCAAAGCAGTGCCGATCTTTTTTTATCGGGGGCTTGACGAGAACCGAATTTACGCGGCCATGCAAACCCGCCAAGAGCCCACTCCGCGGCTGAAAGACCGGGTCGCGAATTCGTCTATGACTGATGTCACTTCGTCGGTTCGGTCGTCGACCACAGCACGGTCTTGGCGCTCTTCTCGTAGGCCATGCCCTTGGGATAGCTGATCAGCTCCATCTGCATTCCCCACGGCGTCAGGAAATAGAGAATGGATTGACCGGCCGCCGGCCCTTCGTTCACGGGGATTGGTCCCTGCATGGTCTTGACGTTCTTCGATCGCAGATAGTCAGCGGCCTTTGCGATGTCGTCGACATAGAGCGCGATGTGGTGACCGCCGATATCGCTGTTCTTCGGCAGCGTCTTGGCCTGGTCGGGCGACTGATACTGGAACAGCTCGATGTTGGAGCCGTAACCGCAGCGGACCATGCTGATCTCGTCGATGACGGCGCGCGGGTTCACGTTGACGACGTCCTGCATGAAGGTGCCCTTGTCGTCCATGAAAGGCCCGAACGACATCGCGTGCGAGCAGCCGAGGACGTCGGTGAAGAAGGCGGTCGCGGCCTTCACGTCCGGCACGGTGACGCCGGTGTGGTCGTGGCCGCGCAGGCCGGGAATGGAATCCGCCGAAGCCGGCAGGATCGAGGCACCGAGCGACAGCGCGGCGGAGGCAAGCAGTACTCTCAACGGGATCATGTTCGCTTCCTTATGGTTCGCAACAACGCAACATCCGATGTGAAACTCAGCCCGGCGACGCCAACTGGCGTTCGACACCCTTGGGATCATGGGCAAGGCCTTGTGCAAGGCCGCGCGCCATCTCGCCGACATAGATCTCCTCCTCGCCGGCCGCGAAGCCGTCGAGGATTTCCTTGGCCGCATCCGCGGTCGTCATCTTGGGGATGGTCAGCATCGCGGTCATGCGCGTATCGATCGCACCGGGCAGTGCGGCAGCGACGCGCACGCCTTTCGGGCCGAGGTCGCCGCGCAGGCCCTGCGTCAGGCTGAGGCCCGCCGCCTTGGAGGCACAGTAGGATCCCATGAACGGCAGGTTCACGCGCGCAAGGATGGTGAGGATGTTGAGCACCGCTCCCTTGTTCTTGATCAGCGTCGGCGCGAACGCCTTCGTCACCCGCAGCGGCGCGAGATAATTGATCTCGATCTCCTCGCGCGCGATCGCAAGATCGGGCGCGACCATGAAGCCGGTGTTGTGGTTCACGCCGGCATTGTTGATCAGCACCGTGACATCGCCGAGCAGGCCAACCGCCTTCGCGACATCGTCGTCGCTGGTGACGTCCATCCTGACCGGCACGATGCCATCAGAGGCGGTCAGCGCGGAAATATCGCGTGCAGCGGCGTAGATCTTCGCAGCGCCGCGTGTCTTCAGTTCTGCGATGAGCGCCCGCGCGATTGCTCCGGCAGCGCCGGTGACGAGGACGACGGAACCCTTGATGGTCTCGGTCATGCGGCTGATCCTTGCTGTTGGGGAGTGACAACCGTGGAATCGTCGAGCCAGCCCGGCTCGACATCGGGCAGCGGAATGGCGGCGAGCAATTGCTGCGTATACGAATGCTGCGGCGCGCCGAACACGCGCGCGACGGGACCGAATTCGACGACCTCGCCATGATGCAGGATCGCAACGTCGTCGCAGAGCACGCGCACGACCGAGAGATCGTGGCTGATGAAGACCATGGTGAGGCCGAGCCGCGCACGCAGCTCCTTCAACAGCAGCAGGATGTGCGCCTGGGTCGAGACATCGAGGCCCGACACGATCTCGTCGGCAACGATGAAATCTGGCTCCAGCGCAAGCGCCCGTGCGATGCCGGCGCGCTGGCGCTGGCCGCCGGACAATTCGTGCGGATAGCGGTCGACGAATTCGGTTGGAAGGCCGACCAGCTCGAGCAAAGCCGCCGCGCGCTCGCGCTGGTCGCGTTTGCCCTTCAGCCGCCCGTGCACGCCGAGCGGACGCGTCAACGTCGTGCCGAGCCGCAGCCGCGGATTGAGCGAGGATTGCGGATCCTGAAAGATCATCTGAATGCGCGCCCGCAGAGGGCGCAACGCGGCCTCGTCGAGCTGGCCGATCTCGACACCGTCGAACTGGATGCCACCGGAGGTCGGCCTCAACAGCCGCACCAACAGGCGACCGAGCGTGGTCTTGCCCGAACCGGACTCTCCGACGAGACCGAGCACCGAGCCGCGCGGCACCGCGAGATCGACGCCCTTGATCACCTCGCGCAAGGTCGGCTTGCCAAACAGGCCGTTGCGTTGCGGATAGCCGAAGCCAAGGCTTCCCGTGCGAAGCAGGATGTCGCTCATGTCGCCCCCGCCGCCGGGATATGGTCAAGCCGGTGCGCTTCAGACCACAATTGCGCGATGAGATCAGGCGGCACCGGACGCAGCGCGTCAGCCGGCCGGTCGGCGCGCGGCGTCGCGGCAAGCAGCGCCCGGGTATAGGCATGGCGCGGCCGCGTCAGCACATTGGCCGTCTCGCCCTCCTCCAGCACGCGGCCGGCATGCAGCACCGTCATGCTGCGGCAGATCTTCGCGACCACGCCGAGGTCGTGGGTGACGAACAGCACGGCGCTGCCGTGGCGCAGGCGCAGCCGCTCGACGAGCTGCAGCACCTGGCGCTGCACGGTGACGTCGAGCGCCGTGGTCGGTTCGTCGGCAATGACGAGCGCTGGATCGCAGGCAAAGGCCATCGCGATCAGGACGCGCTGGCGCATGCCGCCCGAGATCTCGTGCGGATAGAGCGACAGCACCCGCTGCGGCTCGCGGATTGCGACCTCGGTCAGAAGCTCGGCGGCGCGTGTCAGCGCCGCGCGCTTCGACAGGTCGAGGTGATGTCGCAGCAAATTGCCGATCTGCGCTCCGATACGCTTCACCGGATTGAGCGAGGTCATCGGATCCTGCGGGATCAGCGCAATCCGACGGCCGAGCAGGCTGCGCCGTTCAGCCTCAGCCATGGCCAGGAGATCGCGGCCTTCGAAAGCGATGCGCCCTGCGGTGACGGTCGCATTCGCCGGCAGCAGCCCGAGCACGGCGCGGCCGAGCATGGACTTGCCGGCGCCGGATTCACCGACCAGCCCGCGAACCTCGCCGGGCTGGACGTCGAGGCTGACGCCGCGCAGCACGTTCGCGGCACCGATCGCGACTTTCAGCCCCTCCACTGTGAGCGTCGCCGTCACGAGCGTTGCACCGGATCGAGCGCGAGGCGCAGGCCGTCGCCGAACAGGTTGAGGCCGATCACGCTGGTGATGATGCAGACGATCGGTAACGCCATGATCCAGGGCGCCTGATAGACGATCTGGCGCCCCTCGGCGATCATGCTGCCCCAGGTCGGCGTATCGCCCGCTACGGAGATGCCGACAAAGGACAGGATGACTTCGACCAGGATCGCGATCCCCATCTCGACAGCGAGGAGGGTCACGAGTAGCGGAACTAGGTTGGGCAAGATCTCCAACCGCAGCAGCTTCACCCGGCTCAAGCCAATCACCCGGGCTGCGGCAGCGTAGTCACGCGTGAGCTGTACCATGGTCTCGGCGCGGATCACGCGGGCAAAGCGCGTCCAATCGACCACCACGATCGCCGCGATCACCGAGGTGAGCCCCGCGCCAATCACCGCGGCCAGCACGATCGAGAGAAGCACGGGCGGAAAGGCCATCCAGACATCGATCAGCCGCGAGATGGACTGGTCGACCCAGCCGCCAAAGCTCCCCGCAAACAGGCCGAGCGCGACGCCGATCAGAGCGGCCAGCGTTGCCGCAATCAGAGCGACGATGACCGCGGTGCGCGCCGAATAGATCAGGCGGGACAGCACGCAGCGGCCTAGGCTGTCGGTGCCGAGGAGGTAAGACCGATCGCCGCCCGTCATCCAGGCCGGCGGCAATTGCGCCGACATCAGATCCTGCTCGAGCGGATCGTGCGGCGCAAGCACGGGCGCTAACAGCGCGGCCAGCACCAACAGGGTGACCAGCGCGGCGCCGATCCAGAGACGCGGACCGCCTCGCTTCAAGCCGACAAGCAGGCGCGACGGCGGCGCGGCAATGGAGGTGACTGCGATGTCAGCCATGGCGCAGCCTCGGGTCCAGCATGGTCACTACGAGATCGACGACGAGATTAAGCGCGATGAAGAGCACCGCGAAGGTCAGCACCAAACCCTGGATCAGCGGAAAGTCGCGGTTGATCACCGCGTCGATCGCCATGTTGCCGATGCCTTCATAGGAGAAGATGCGTTCGACCAGCACGGTGCCGCCGAGCAGCAGCGTCACCTGAACGCCGCCGAGCGCGACCGTCGGGATCAGCGCGTTGGGAAACACCTCATGCAGCAGAATGTTCGGGCGCGAATAGCCACGGGCGCGCGCGATCTGCGCATAGTCATGGTCCTCGGCCTCCGCCAGCGATGCCTTCAACAGCCGCGCCACCAGGGCCGCAAACGGCAGCGCCAGCGCCAGCGCCGGCAGGATCATGTGGTGCAGGAGCGCGAAGGCGATGTCGAAGCGGCCTGTCAGCACGCTTTCGATCAGGAAGAAATTGCTATGCAGATTGAGCTCGATCTCCGGATCGATCCGGCCAGAGATTGGCAGCAGGGGGACCAGCACGCCGAACATCAGCAGCAGGATCAGCGCCCAGAGGAAATCCGGAATCGCAAGCAGCATTCCAACGCCGCCATCGACGAGCCATTCCGCGCGCCGGCCCCGCAGCAGAATGCCGACAAGCGCAGCGATAACGCCGAGCAAGACAGCGACGACAGTTGCGAGCAACGCAAGCTCGATCGTGGCCGGCAGCCGCGCCAGCAACAATTCCAGCACGCTTTGCCGCACGCTGATGGAGCGGCCGAAGTCGCCGCTTGCGACCTGGCCGAGCCAGCTCGCAAATTGCTGGAGGATCGGCTGGTCGAGGCCGTAGAGCGCGCGCAGCCGCCCGATATCGGCTTCCGAGGCACCGGGCGGGATCATCATCGCAATGGGATCGCCCGGCACGACACGCAACAGCACAAAGACGATCACCGCCACACCGAACAGTGTGGGCGGAACCAGGACGAGTCGCTTGATCAGCTCGCCCCATCGCATCCTGGGCGCCCTTCTCTAAAGCCCGGCCTAAGCCGGCGTGACGAGCTGCGGGAGGATCATGCCGTTGGACTGCGACACGACCTTGAGGCCCTTCTTGTGGATGATCGGTTGCACATACTGGAACAGCGGGATCACCTCGCCTTCCTCGGCGATGTATTTGTCGACCGCCTTGTAGCCGGCGATGCGCTTGGCTTCGTCCTTCTCGCCCCACAACGGCCCGATGCGCTCGACGAGGTCCTTGCCCTTCCAGGCGCAGTGCGGCGAGGGCCCGAACATCGCAAAGCCGGTCGAGGTCGAGGGATCGCCGATGGCGTTGCCCCAATTGTAGAAGGCGGCCGGAGCTAGCGCGTGGCGCGCGCGCAGCTCGAAATGCTTTGCGATCTCGTAGACCTCGATGGTCGCGTCGATGCCGACCTTGCGCCACATCCCGACGATCGCCTGGATCATCTCATAATCCTTCGGCTTGAAGCCGCGCGTGGTCTGGATCGTGAACTTGACCGGCTTCTCCGGCGAGTATCCGCTCTTGGCGAGCAGGCTCTTGGCAAGTTCGGGATCGTAGGCGACCTTGATCGAGGGATCGAAGGCGGCGTAGCCCGGCGCCTCCAGCGTCGCGATCGGCACGCCGTAGCCCTTGAGCAGCCGGTCGACGATTGCCTTCTTGTCGATGGCGTGATTTGCCGCCAGACGCACATTGCGATCGAGCATCGGATCAATGTCGGTGAGGAAGATCATCGCGATGTCGGAGACCGGCTTGGTCTGGCCGGCAAGGCCCGGCTTGCCCTTCAGCCGGTCGAACTCTTCGTAAGGAATCTCGAAGGTGAGATCGGAGCCGCCGGATTCCATCTCCGCGACGCGGCTGGTGGGATCGGTAATGAATTTGAACACCACGGTCTCGAAGGCGGGCTTGGGACCCCAATAGCCCGAATGCGCCTTCAGCCTGAGGAACGCGTTGCGCTCGAAGGCATCGACCTTGTAGGGGCCCGATCCGATCGGCGCCTTCTCGAACCCTTCCGCACCGACCTTCTCGTAATAGGCCTTCGGCAGGATGTAGCCGGTGAGAAACGCCATCCATTTGAACAGCGTCGGCTCGAACTCCAGGACGTCGCCGGTGATGGTGTTGCCGTCGATCTTGTAATTGCCGACCTTGGACCAGACGAACTGGATGGGATTGCCGCCCTTCGGGTCCGCGGCGCGCGTTAGCGACCACACAACGTCTTCCGGCGTCACGGGCGAACCGTCATGCCAGGTGGCGCCCTTGCGCACGTCCATCGTGATCTTGCTGCGATCTTCGTTCCAGCCCCATTTCGTCAGCAGCCCCGGCTTGAACGACAGGTCGGGCGCCTGGCCGATATAGGGATCAAACACTGCCTGATAGATCGACTGGATGGTCGGATTGACGGCGGAGAGGCCGACGGTCGGATCGAACGACGGCAGATTGACATTGTAGGCGATGGTCAGCGTGCCCGGCGTAGCCGCGAGCGCGCCGCCGGTGAGACCCGAGGCGAGTGGCAGCGCGGCGGCGCCGCCGGCGAGCTGGAGAAGCGAGCGACGAGAGAGCGACGGCATGTTCATGACCCCCAACACGATGGACGAGAGATTGCGAGCATTTGCGAAACGGTGCCGCAAGCGGCGCCGTCGATCAAATCAGGTTATTTCCCGGCGCTTTCGGACCAGCGCGCCATCAACGTGTTGGACGGCAGCGATTCGTCGACCAGCTTCTTGGCGGTCTCGATGCCGGCGACCGGCAGCTTGCTCGGATCGATCAGCCCGATCTGCACCAACACGGACGCCTGGTCCCAATAGATGTGCTCGTTGTAGAGCTTGTCGCCACGGAAGCGCACGATCGCCACCAGCGGGATCTCGACATATTTGCCGGTCGGCGGCACGCCGGGCAACATCCAGTCGATTTCGATGTCGTGGGTGAAGCAGAACAGCATCTCGTCGACGATGCGGTCCGAGCCGATGGTACGCGAGATCGGCACCAGCTTGGTGTCCTGCGGCGTCTTCGGAATGAAGTGGTTCTTGTAGAAGCGCAGCAAGTCGCGATAGCCGACGCCGCCCGTCATGGTCGGAATATGATTCACATAGGGCTCGGCAACCATGGTCGTCATGGTCTGCTCAGCTGAACGCGTCGCGAACTCGAGCTCGGTGTGCTTGTCCCACAGCGCCGAGAGATCGTAATGCGGACCCAACACCTTGCGGAATAGCGCGATCGAGCGCGTATAGGCCATCAGCGTCGCTGGCTTGTTGAAGCTGGTGCGCTCCGGCGCCGCGAAAGCGTGGTCGCAGCCGGGATAGAGATAGAACTCGATGTCCGGCCGCTCCTTGAAAGCCGCCATGATCTGCGTACGCGCCTCCGCCGGCGCAAAGCGGTCAAGCTCGGCGAAATGGAACACGACCGGACATTTGACGTCGCCGGCTTCGCCGAGATCGGCCTCGATGCCGACGCCGTAATAGCTGACGGCGCAGTCGACATCCGTGCGCGCGGCGGTGAGATAAGCAAGCTTGCCGCCGAGACAGAAGCCGAGCGCGCCGACCTTGCCCTTGCATTCGGGGCGTGCGCGCAGAACCTTCAGCGCGTCGGCGGCGTCCTTGATCGACTGATTGGCATCGAAGCGCTGGTAGTAGCCCATCGCCTTGCCGAAATCGGCCTCGGTGTAGCCGAGCTCGACGCCGGGCTCCATGCGCCAGAACAGGTCGGGCGCCAGCACCACATAGCCTTCCTCGGCGTAGTGATCGGCGACCTCCCGCATCGATTTGTTGACGCCGAAAATCTCCTGCAACAGCAGGATGCCGGGACCGGAGCCCGAGGCGGGGACCGCAAGATATCCCTTGAACGTGCTGCCATCCTTGGCAGCGATGTCGATCCACTGTCCGGCCATCGTGATCGTCCCCTCTCCTCGTTGAGCCCTTGGAGCCTTCTCCCATGGCGGCGCGTCTGTTTGACGCGTCCGGCACGAGGCAAAGGCGACTGCCTTTTCATCATGCTTTCTTAATTGAATTTTTAATGTAAGAATCGAACTTGTAAATAGCATAGATTGGGCACAGCCTGCCCAGGCCGTGAGCGAGGGCGGGAATCAGGAGACGATGTTGAGGAAGACGCAGAAGGCGGCCGCGCGACGCACGGGCACGGCCGCGAGAGACAAGCAGCGGCCGGCCGCCACCGAGCGGCCGGGCTCGTGGCACCTGGCACGCACCGAAACCGAGCGGCGGCTCTCCGAATTCGAGTTCAGGCTGGAGCGGATGGCGCAGGCCTATTACCGCTGGAAGGCGGCCTGCCTTGCCGCCGTCTGCGACGTGCCGCTGACCGGCGATGACGTCGCCGTGCTCAACGTGGTGCGCATGGGCGACGAGCCCAAGCGCCTCTCGGAGATCGGCCAGCTGCTCAACCGCGTCGACGTCCCCAATCTGCAATATGCGACCCGCAAGCTGGTCAAGGCCGGCCTGATCGAGACCGAGGGCTCCTCATCGCGCAAAGAGACGCGTTACCGCGCGACCGAGCGGGGCCACGACGTTACCGAAGCCTATGCGGCCATGCGGGCGGAAACGCTTCCTCCGATGCTGGAAGCGCTGGACGGCTGGGCCGAAAAGTCGGACGCCGCGGGCTCCCATCTCGAACTGGTGTCGAGCCTTTATACCCAGGCCGCCCAGGTGGCGATCACGCGGCGGCACCAGCCGTAGAATTTCCCGGCAACTCTTGCGTGGGATACGCGAATGCGCCGGGACCGAGAAGTCTACGCTTCCGCACATGAGTCTGGACCGCTATGATTCCGTCTGGGATCGCCAGCCGAAGGGGTGCACGGTGCGGGGTGAAGCTTCGAAATGACTCCGATCGGAAAAGGCGGCAGGAGGCTGGGCCTAGTTGCCTGCCTCATATTCATTCTGACGGCAGGGATTGCACTTGCCGCCGACCAGCCGGGTGACATCAAAGGCACGACGCTCGAGCCGACCCCTGAGAATCTCGCCGCCACCTGGTCCAAAGCCAGCCTCGTCCTGCCGGCCGCGTTGGCTGGCGGCCACCGCTGGCAGGGCTTTGCTTCAGCGGCCCCCGAAGTCGCCGGCAAAGCACCGCTGGTCGTGCTGTTGCACGGATCGAGCGGCGTCGCACCTGCCGTCAAGGATTTTCAGATCTGGCTTGCCGACGCGCTCGGGCTCGCCTCGGTTGCACCCGACAGCCTGGCGATTCCAGATCGGCTGATCTACACCTCCCCCGTCTCGGTCGACATTTATGAACGCGTTCACGCGCTACGCCTCGCCGAGCTCGAGCATGCGCTGAAGATGTCCAAGACGTGGGCCTGGGTGGATCCCACCCGGATCGTGATCGCCGGCACCAGCGAGGGATCGGTCGCAGTGAGCCGCTATGCAGGCTCAGGCAGCGTGGCGAGACTCATCTATTCGTGGTCGTGCGAGGCGAACTACTTCGTCGATCGTCCGCGTCCGGGCTTCGGCCCCGAGGAGCCGGTCTTCAACGCCATCTCTGCGCGTGACCCCTATTTCTCGCCCAGCAATCCCTGGAACAAGGACTTTGCCGTCACCGGCAACTGCAGCGGCGCGCTGAAGGGAAATCCACAGGCGGTGGTCCTCGTCGTGGACGCGGACGTGCACACCATCCTTAATCGGCCTGACGTGCACGAGGCGACATCACGCTTTCTCACAAGCGTCTTGAAGCCGTAATGGCGATCCCGGCATGACTCGAACATGCGACCTACGGTTTAGGAAACCGCCGCTCTATCCGGCTGAGCTACGGGACCGCGGAACCCGCAAGTCGGCGGGTTGCCTGGAGCTGTACATATCAAAGCAAGGGCCGGATCGGAAGCCCTTCGCGAGGCCACAAGCGATCGATCAGGACTTCCCGTAAGCCCCCTGGTAGCGGCCCTCGCGGATCGCCTTCAGCGTCTCATCCTCGCGCCTGATTTGGACACGCACCGCCTCCAGCAGCGCTGCGGCGCCGGCGGCGGGAAACGATACCACGCCGTCCTCGTCGCCGACCACGATATCGCCTGGGGAAACGACGCTGCCGCCAACCGTGACGGGCACGTTGATCTCGCCCGGACCATTCTTGTAGGGGCCGCGGTGGATCACGGCCCGGGCGAAGCAGGGAAAGGTATCTTCCGCGAAGGCCGCGACGTCGCGGATCGCGCCGTCGATCACATAGCCTTCCGCTTTGCGCCACTGCGCGATGTTCTTCATGATCTCGCCGACCAGAGCCCTCGTCTCGTCACCGCCGCCATCGACCACGATGACGTCGCCGGGACCAACCAGCTCGAGCGCGCGGTGGATGGCAAGATTATCGCCGGGCCGGG
Source organism: Bradyrhizobium sp. BR13661 (assembly GCF_029892425.1). Lineage (GTDB taxonomy): Bacteria > Pseudomonadota > Alphaproteobacteria > Rhizobiales > Xanthobacteraceae > Bradyrhizobium. The sequence continues at coordinate 28,131 of NZ_JARXWB010000011.1, forward strand.
TGCGCACCGTGAAAGCCGCGCCGATCAGCCGGCCGCTGCGGTGATACGGCTTCAGTCCGACCGCACCCGGCAGCCGGCCGAGATTGTCCGAAATGATCGAGGTCGGTGCATTCCTGAAGCCCTCGATGATGTCGGCCGGCGGCTTCGGCACGCTGTTGGCTGCGATGGTGATGGTCATGGAATTCGGTCCTTCTATGAATTCTCTTGTTCGACGCGCGCTCGCACCCCGGTGCCAAACCGTCAAGCATCCGCCTTCAAGGCGTCGAGATCACCGTTCCGCACCGCAGCCCGGACTATCGAACAGTGCCGAAAGGCCGCATTTCGAGGTCAGCATCTTGTCGCCGTCATGGCCGACGCCGACGACATCCCACACCCTGTGATTGGGCGTGCCGTGATCGCGCTTCGCCATCGCATCCACGTAAGCATGACCACGCGCGTAGCGATAGGGCCCCTGCGCCTTGCCCATGCAGCTCTTGTCCAGCGCGGGATGCTCGGGATTGGTGTCGAGCGTGCCGAGCAGATAGATCACGTCGCGCTCGACGTAACGCTGCTCCAGCGCGGCCGGTGTCGCATCCGCAAGATAGGGCGGCCGCTCGTTCATGCCGTATTTCCAGTTATTGTAACCCGGGCAGGACGCGGCCATCGCCGGCACCGGGCGCTCGTTGCTGAAATAGGCGTAGGACGAGGGATTGGCGACGACATAGCGAACATCGATGTGCTGGCGCGAGAGCAGCGCTTCGCCTTTGCCGGCGATGGCATAGCGCTGGGCAACCTGGCCGCCGCCGGAATGACCCGCGACCACAACCTGCTTCAGGTTCGGGAAGATGCGCCGGTCGGCGAGCTTTGCCAGGATCGCGTCGAGCGCCTCGAAGGAGGAGACCGGGTTCGGCGCAAGCGCTGCATCGCCGCCTTCCCATCCCTCCAGTGACCAGCGCAGCGTGTCCGCGGGCAGCTTGTAAGCCTCGACATCGATCTCCGCCAGGAACTGCGGCACGATCATCAACGCGCTTTTGCCGTCATCGCCAGCCGCGACCTGCGCGGTGTGAGCGGAGATGTAATATACATCGGCATTGCGCAGGCGTCCGTGCAGCACGATGATGGCGCGCGAAATCGCCGGCAGTGGTGTCGACCAGTCGCTGGAGAGATAGAGCGGCAACATTCCCCGCCCGCCGACCGGCAGCCACGCATCGGCAACGACCTTCACCGGCTTGCGGTTGGGCGCGTCTTCCTCTGCTGCGAGCGCGCGGCCGCAAACCAGCACCAAAGCGATTGCGGCGAAACGGGTCAGCGCTCTCATGATGGTCATTCTCCTTCGTCGTCGAGCCGGTCAAACTCTAAGCGCATCGCATGCCACGCGGCTGTGACTCCCGGGCCACGTCAAGCAAAAAATGTCAGCAACCCGGCCATGAAATTCCCCGGTTCCAAGGGTGACAAGCCGGCGAGAAAGGCGCAAAAATCGGCCATGATTCAGTTTGGGTTGAGTCTCGCAGGGAATGCTCTCGTAGAATGTCTGACGTAGTTGCATCGCGTCGTGCGGCGCCATTTCTCGTTGCCGCAGCAGGGCTTTTTCTGCTGACCCCATCGCATGCCCACGCGCAATGGTGGAAGCGCGCGCCCGTCGACTTCGAGGAATGCGCCGACGCCGCCGAAAAATCCGCGAGCAAAGCCGAAAAGACGTCCGCACTTGCCGACTGCAACGCCAAGTTTGCCGGTCGGCGCAAGGCCGGCGGCGGCTACACCTATTACGACTTCCTCCAGGACCGCACGTTCGACATAGCAGGTCCCAACCCGACGCCGGACGAGCAGAAGAAGATCGACGAGTCCTACACGGCCTATCTCGCCAATCAGCGCCGCAGCAACGAAGCGGCCCAGGCCACCGCGCGCCAGCAGCAGGAGCAGCAAGCGCAGCAGCTTCAGCAGGTCGCCCTGCGGACCGAGGTCGAGCGCGTGCCGGTTCCGGTCGAGCGGCCGAAGGTGCAGCAGGGTGTAGTTGCGCGACCGAAGAGCGGCAGCTGCGCCAAGGGTTCGTTCTCCTGCGAGTGGCCGCGGCTGTCGGAGGGCTTGAACGATCTGAAAAAGCTGTTCAGCCCGACGCCGAGCAAACCGGCAAAGAAGGGCTGAGACGGCGCCCCCGCATTCCGCTGTCATCCCGGACAAGCGCCAGCGGAGGTGTGGCTTCAGTTCGCGTGCTTCTTCTTGCTGCGCTTCGGTGCAGCGGTTGGGGCATTCGTGGGTGTTGTTGTCGTCTGTGAATTTCCCAGCGCCTTGCGGCTCTCCTGCAAACGCGCGTCATAACCGGGAGAGTTCATGACGGTCGGCGGCCGGGCCTCGGCAAAGCTGAAGGCGCCGCAGAGCACGATCGGCGCGAGTACAAAGATCAGCCCATATTTCATCTCGCTCCTCCATCAACCGACAACACTCACACCACACCACGAATCTGCTGCGGCGAAAGTCCTGGCGGACCCTTGCCCGCAATTTCCGCCTCTTTCACCAGCGCAACAACACGGCGCATCAGCGGCACATCGACGTTGTTTTTCTCGGCGAGCGCGATCACCGCTCCCTGGAGATAGTCGATCTCGGTCTTGCGGCCCTGCTTCAGATCCTGCCACATCGAGGAGCGCGCCTCGGGATCGATCTTCATCGTGCGTCCCAGGATCACGTTGAAGATCATGTCGGGCAATCGCAGCAGGGTCGGCATCCAGTTCGGCGGGATCGGCGTTGCCGAAGCCGGCGTGATGCCGGCGGCCTTCAGCGTCGCCAGCCCTTCGGCCATCTGGTCGGCAAACAATTTTCGCCAGTCGCGGTTCGCCAGTTGGGCTGCAAGCGGCATGTCGGACAGCGCGCTGAGCGCGTTGTTCAGATTGATGATCAGCTTGCCCCATTGCACGCCGGTGATATCTCGGCTTGCACGCATGGTGAGGCCGGGCACGGACAGCGCGGCAGCCGTGTCGTCGGCATCTTCGCCGACAGTGATGTCACCCGAGGTCGAACGGTGGAAACGCCCCTCGCCCTTTGCGACCACATTGAACGGCACCATGCCGGCAAGCACGCGCCGGCCGCCGAGCCGTTCCCGCAACACGCCGACATTGCCGACGCCGTTCTGCAGCGACACAATCACGGCATCCCCCGGCGCATGCTGCGCGATCTGATCCGCGACGTCGGCCGTGTCCGCACTCTTGACCGTGACCAGCACGACGCCGGCGCTGTGGAAGATCGCGGGATCCTCAGACAGCGCGAGCCGGCCCGCATCCAGCTTCTTCTCGGAGCCGTCGAAATCCGTCAGCCGCAGGCCGAACCGCTCGATCTCGGTCTTCACCCGCGGCCGCACCAGCAATGCGACGCGGCGATCGGCGACTGCCAACATGCCGCCGACAAAACAGCCGATGGCACCCGCGCCGGCCACCACGATCGGTCGATCCGTCACCACCTGACTTGCTCCCTGAATGACCGGCTTTCGATAGCAGAGGCAGAAGCCGCTGCCCATCCGCGGCCAAAGCGCATCTGCCTTGTAACCGTCATGAGAGCCCCATATGTTTTTGCCTGGGGGCTTGTCACCGGCGAGAGCTCGCCGACGAGAACGGCAAAGGAGAGCACCATGGGTCTACTCGACGTCCTCAACGGCATGCAGAACGGTCCCCGCGGTCCGAGCACGCCGAGCTCGCAATCATCCTCCGGCGGCATGTCGCCGATAACCATGGCGATCCTCGGCCTGCTCGCCTGGAAGGCATTCAAGCATATGACCGGAAGCCAACCCGGCTCGGTGCCACAGCCGACGCCGATCCCGGCGCCCCCGCCGGTGAATGCCGGCGCTGGTGGCGGACTTGGTGGCGCGCTTGGCGGAGGCGGTGGCCTCGGCGATGTCCTGAAGGGCGGCCTCGGTGGCCTGCTCGCGGGCGGCGCGGCCGGCTCCGTGCTGAGCGGCGGCCTCGGCGATCTCGTCAACCAGCTTCAGCAGGCCGGCCACGGCGAGACCGCAAACACCTGGGTCTCCAAGGGCGAGAACAAGGCCATCAGCCCCGGCGATCTCGCCAATGCGCTCGGCGCCGACCAGATCCAGAGCCTGTCAGCTCAGAGTGGCCTGTCGCGCGACGAATTGCTCTCCGGCCTGAGCCAATACCTGCCGAAGGTCATCGATCATTTAACGCCGGACGGACGGTTGCCGACCGAGAACGAACTTTCGGGCAGGCTCTGATTTTCATTGCAACGAGGGGAGCACGAACATGAGCATGAGCGGCATCTTGTGGATCATCGTGGTCGGCTTCGTCGCCGGTCTCATCGCACGCTTTCTGGCGCCGGGACCGAACAACCCGAGCGGCTTCATCCTCACCACCATCCTCGGCATCGTCGGTGCGTTTCTGGCGACCTTCATCGGCCAGGCCATCGGCCACTACGGTCCGGATCAGGGCGCAGGCTTCATCATGGCCACGATCGGCGCCGTGGTGGTGCTGTTCATCTGGCACCGGCTGGTCGCGAGCGGCGTGATCAAGGGGTAGCGCTTCAAAGCGCCGAAGGCAGCACACTGCTGCTTCCGCACCGTCATGCCCGGGCTTGACCCGGGCATCCACGTCTTACGATCCGCGCGGTAGCACGTGGATGGCCGGGTCAAGCCCGGCCATGACGGAGAGAGAGCGCGTCCATTATCACGTAATCAAATGCATCCCCGCATCCATGCGCACGGCCTCGCCGGTCATGTTGCCGGAGGCGGGCAGCGCCAGGAAGCAGACGAGCTGCGCGATATCCTCGGCGGATGAGGCGACTTTGAGCGGCACCTTCGCCAACACGGCATCGCGCACTTTCTTCGCGCCTTCCTCACCGCGCCCCTTGGTGAACCAGGGCGTATCGATATAGCCCGGACAGACAGCGTTCACACGGATCATCGGCGCAAGCGCAACCGCCAGCGATCGCGTGAGGGTGTTGAGCGCGCCCTTGCTCGCAGCATAGGCCATCGAGGAGCCGACGCCGTTGATGCCAGCAACCGAGGACACGTTGACGACCGCCGAAGTGCGCCCCGATGCCTTCGCGCCGACCTCGAGCAGGCTGCGCGCGGCACGCACCATCTGGAACGGACCGACGGTATTGACGCCGTACAGACGCTGGAAATCGTCCGCCGACAATCCGTCAAGATCGCCATAAGCGACGTGCTTGGTGGTGCCGGCATTGTTGACGAGGATGTCGAGCTTGCCCCAGGAGGCGGCTGCCGCAACGATCTTGCGGCAATCTTCGTCGCGCGAGACGTCGCCCTGGACGATCAGAACTTCCGCGGCGCCGGCCTTGCGGCAGATGTCTGCGGTGGCCTCGGCTTCGGTCTTGCTCGACGAATAGTTGATGACGATCCGCGCCCCGCTCGCCGCGAGAATTTCTGCGGTCGCAGCACCGAGGCCGGATGCGGACCCCGTCACGATTGCGCATAAACTGTCCTTGGCCATCCGGTATTTCCTTCCCTCAGTAAATTGCTGGCGCCCTGTTTAGCGAGTTTGCCGTGCCGTGCAAATCGAGCAAACTCCGCTAAGCGGAATTAGTCCAGACCGGTTGTTGCCCCCATGCCGGAGCCGCAGATGGGCCTGCGATCGACGCTTGTCAGGGCCATGGCTTTTTCAGATCATCGGGCGCAAGAAGAGACTGCGCGCCGCCCCATGGGGCAGGAGGCGCCAATGGCAAAACACGGGGAACGCAGTGGCGGAGAGTGACAATATCGTCGTCGAGACCGCGGAGAAGATCTTCGCCGATCTTGCCGATCCGCAAACCATCAACAACGACAAGACAAATTCGTGGCAGGCGCCGCTGTGGCAGGCGCTGAGCGAAGCAGGCTTGCCCTTGTCCTGGGTGCCCGACGAGCTCGGCGGCTCCGGCGCCAGCCTTGCCGACGGCTTTGCCCTGCTGAACGCTGCGGGCCGCTTCGCAGTCGCGGTTCCACTGGCCGAGACCATGCTGGCGGGCTGGCTGCTGGCGCAGGCGAAGATCACGTCGCCCGAAGGCGAGATGACAGCGCTGCCGGCGTCACCGAAGGATCGCGTCACCCTTGATGCCGACGGCGCACTCTCTGGCCGCTGCCGCGGCGTGCCCTTTGCCAAAGCGGCAAAACACTTTGCGGTGCTCGCGCATGGCAAGGACGGTGTCTCGATCGCGCTGGTCGATGCTTCGAAGGGCCGGATCGAATCCGGGCTCAATGTCGGCTACGACCACAGCGACACCGTCACGCTCGACAAGGTCCAGCCCATCACCATCAAGGCCGCGCCTGATGGCGTCGACCAGACCAATCTGATGCTGATGGGCGGCGTCGCGCGCAGCCTGCAAATCGCCGGCGCGCTGGAATCCATGCTCGACATCTCCGTGCGCTATTCCAACGAGCGCGTCGCCTTCGAAAAGAAGATCTCGAAATTCCAGGCCGTGCAGCACAATCTCGCGCGCCTCGCCGGCGAATCCGCCGCGGCACTTGCGGCCGCGACCTCCGCCGCCGACGCCATCGCGAACGCAAAATCGTTCAACGACGAAGTTTATCTCGAAGCCGCCGCTGCAAAGATCCGCTGCGCGGAAGCGGCCGAAAAAGGCGGCGGCATCGCGCATCAGGTTCACGGTGCGATCGGGTTCACCATCGAGCACATCCTGCACCGCTATTCGCTGCGGGCGCTGGCCTGGCGCGACGATTTCGGTTCGGAGAGCTACTGGGCCGTCGAGCTCGGCAAGCTGGTCGCGCGCCGAGGCGCCGACGAATTGTGGCCGCTCGTGGCATCGCGCTGATCGGGAGACGAAACATATGACCGCTGCCCTCCGTTTCGATCCGATACGCTTGCCCGAGAAATGCGAGCAATTGCGCAAGGAAGTGCGCGCCTTCCTCGCCGAGGAAATTGCCGCCGGCACCTTCGATCCGCACAAGCCCAACCGCGAAGATACCGACGTGCCGGAGTTTTCCCGGAAAGTCGGCGCCAAGGGCTGGCTGGGCATGACCTGGCCGAAGAAATATGGCGGCCAGGAGCGCTCCTTCCTCGAGCGCTATGTGGTGACCGAAGAGATGCGCGTGGCGAACGCGCCGACGCGGCGTTTCTTCGTCGCCGACCGCCAGAGTGGCCCGGTGCTGCTGAAATACGCGCCCGAACATATCAAGATGGACATCCTGCCGCGCATCTGCCGCGGCGAGATCTGCTTTGCCATCGGCATGAGCGAGCCAAACTCCGGTTCGGACCTGTTCGCGGCAAAGACGCGCGCGACCAAGACCGATGGCGGCTATCTCATCAACGGCACCAAGATCTGGACCTCGTCGGCGCATATCGCCGACTACATGATCGCGATCTTCCGGACGTCGCCACCGACCAAGGAAAACCGCCGTCACGGCCTGACCCAGTTCCTGGTCAAGATGAAGCAACCGGGCATCAAGGTGAACCCGATCGGCCAGATCACCGGCCAATACGAGTTCAACGAGGTCGTGTTCACCGACTTCTTCGTGCCGGATGATCACGTGCTCGGCGAAGTCGACGGCGCCTGGAAGCAGGCAACGAGCGAGCTCGCCTATGAACGCTCCGGCCCCGAGCGCTTCCTCGAGACCTATTACGTACTGACCGAGCTCGTGCGCGCAGTCGGTCCTCATCCGGACACGCGCAGCGCCGAAGGCATCGGCCGGCTCGTCGCGCAGCTGCACACCATGCGGCGCATGTCGGTCTCGGTGGCCGGCATGCTGCAAGCCGGCAAGGAGCCGGTGGTGGAGGCGTCCATCGTCAAGGACATCGGCACGGTCTGGGAGCAGCAGCTCCCGCATCGCGTGCGCGACCTTGCCGCCTTCGTCGAGGAGACCGCGACCAACCGCGAGACGCTGGAGCGGCAGCTCGACTTCGCCATCAAGACCGCACCGAAACTCACCATCCAGGGCGGCACGACGGAAGTGCTGCGCGGCATCATCGCGCGCGGACTTGGTTTGCGCTAGTCGCGCGGACTGGGCCTGCGCTAATCATTCGAGGACATCATGACCACCTACAAAGATATCGGCGTCGAGAAGGTCGGGCACGTCGGCACCATCGAGATCCGCAGGCCTCCGCTCAACTTCTTCGACATCGCGCTGATCAATCAGATCGCGGACGCGCTCGACGAATTCGACCGCGACATCGAGATCCGCGCGTCCGTTCTCTCGGCGCAGGGCAAGGCGTTCTGCGCCGGCGCCAATTTCGGCGACCCGGCGCGGCAGGCGCAGGAGGCTCAGGAAGCGGAGAAGAAGGCCAAGGGCGATCCGGCCGACAGCCTCGGCCCGATCAACCATCTCTACATCCAGGCCGTGCGTATCTTCCGCGCCAAGAAGCCGATCGTCGCAGCCGTGCAGGGAGCTGCCATCGGCGGCGGCCTCGGGCTTGCCGTGTCGGCGGATTTCCGCGTTACCTGCCCCGAAGCGCGATTCTCGGCGAACTTCACAAAACTCGGCTTCCATCCCGGTTTCGGCCTGACGACGACGCTGCCCGAGCTGATCGGCAAGAACAACGCCGAGCTGATGTTCTACACCAGCCGCCGCGTCACCGGCGAAGAAGCGTACAAGTGGGGCCTCGCCAACGAGCTGGTGCCGCAGGACCAAGTGAAGGCGGCGGCGATGAAGCTCGCCGGCGAGATCGCCGAATGCTCTCCGCTCGGCCTGCTCTCCACCCGCGCCACGATGCGCGCAGGACTCGCCGATCGTGTCATGGCCGCGACCAACCACGAGCTCGCCGAGCAGACCCGCCTGCGCGCGACAGAAGACTTCAAGGAAGGCGTGAAGGCGACTGAAGAACGTCGCGTTGCGAATTTTAGGGGGAGGTAGTCAACCTCTCGCACCGGCGCCGCTACATTCTCCGCTGTCGTCCCTGCGAACGCAGGGACCCATAATCACAGGGAGAAGTTGTCGCGCGAGCTGGTCACCACGAGTCTTCGCCAAACTCTACCCTGTGGTTATGGATCCCGGATCTGCGCTTCGCTTGTCGGGACGACAGCTGCGTGTGAGGCAACCGCTCAGGCCGCGAGTCGGAACGTCACGCCACCCAGCAAAAACTCATTCCCTGCCACCGCGAGTCCCTTCGACCTCGCGACATGCAGCATGTGCGCTGTATCCACGACCCGAAACTCGAGCGCGCTCATGATCTCGCTGGCGCCCTTCACGAAGCGGAAGGTCGCGTTGGGTAGCTTCAATTCGGAGCCATCAGCCGCAACGCCGACGATCCTGCCCCAATGCGCCGCCAGCCCCTGCGGGTCGGGGCTCTGCATCTCCACACCGGTCAGCGCCTGCGTCACATCCTTGCGAACGAACTTTTGCCAGTCCGGCCCGGCCGGCGGATACGCGCCTAGAATGTCATCGCTCCCTTCGGTGTGGTTGAACTCGATGAAGGCGGCCCGGCAGTCGCGCGGGTGGAGCTGGACGCCGTGATAGGGCGCGTGGTCGATGACGTTGGCGGTACGCACGCCCATGGCATTCGCATGGCGCCCGCGCTCGTCGGGATCATTGCAGCAGAAGATCGCCATGTAACCGCCGCGGCCACCGGTTTTCTCGATGAAGCGGCCGGCCGTGGTGCCGCCCTTGAACGGCGCGACCACCTCCAACATGATCGTGTCGACCGGAATCAGCGCGTTTTCCAGGCCGTATTTCGCGACATTGCCGTCGCGGTAGCAGACGGCGAGGCCCATGATCTCGGTGATATCGGAGATAACAGGCGCGAGCTGCGGCGCGACGAGACAAATCTGCCGCAGCCGCATATAGGGCGCCATGGTCATGCGCCCCTGAAAGCTGGCTTGCGCTTTTCGACGAAGGCCTTCGCGGCTTCCTTGTGATCCTCAGTGTCGCTGCAGCGGGTGTGATGGATCGCTTCGCCGTCGAAACAATCTTCCAGCGGCAGGTGCTCGGCATTGTTGATGTTGCGCTTGATGAAGCCAAGCGCAATCGACGGTCCCTGCGCCAGCGACAGCGCGAGCTCATGCGCGGCCGCATCGATCTCGGCGTCAGGCACGACCTTGGTCACCATGCCGATCGCATGCGCTTCCTTCGCGGTCAGCACCGGCGAGGTCAGATAAAGCTCGCGTGCCCGGGCGCTACCAAGCAGCTGGGTCAGGAAATAGGTGCCGCCGTAATCGCCGGAGAAGCCGACTTTTGCGAAGGCTGTCGTGATCTTGCAGGATTCGCTGGCGACGCGGAGATCGCAGGACAGTGCCATCGACAGGCCGGCGCCGGCTGCCGCGCCATCAAGCTGCGCCACCACGGGCTTCGGCATCTGGTGCAGGATGCGCGAGACCTCCATGCCGCGGCGCAAGTTTGCCATCTTGACTTCGAACGGCAGCGGCGCACGTCCGGCCGCCATCGACTTGACGTCGCCGCCGACGCAGAACGAGCCGCCCGCGCCCTTGACCAGCACCGCGCGCACCTCGGGATCGTCGGCCGCGCGCCGCGCCGCCTCGACGAGACCTGCGACCATCTCGGGATTAAGCGCATTCTTCCGCTCGGGTCGGTTCATGGTGATGGTGAGCAGCCCGCCTTCGAGCTTTTGCAGGACCATGTCGTTCATGGGACGTCTCCCTTTGTTGTTGTTCTGCTCCGTCATTCCGGGGCGCGCGAAGCGCGAGCCCGGAATCCATTTCTCAACCGTCACTGCCGCCCGATGGATCCCGGGCTCTCGCTATGCGAGCCCCGGGATGACGGTGCGACTTCGTCACGCCGTCACTTCTTCACCAGCGGGCAGCGCGACTGTTCCAGCGACTGGAATGCCTCGTTGCCGGGAACCGTGGCGAGCAGCTTGTAATCGTCCCAGCGGCCCTTGGATTCCGACGGCTTCTTGACCTCGAACAAGTACATGTCGTGGATCATGCGGCCGTCCTCGCGGATCTTGCCGTTATGCGCGAAGAAATCGTTGATCGGCGTCTCCTTCATCACCTTGATGACGGCAGCAGCATCAGTCGTGCCGGCTGCCTTCACCGCTTTCAGATAGTGCGTGACGGAGGAATAGACGCCAGCCTGCGCCGAAGTTGGCGGCCGCTTGACACGCTCCTGAAAGCGCTTCGAGAAAGCGCGCGTCTCGTCGTTCATGTCCCAGTAGAAGGCCTCGGCCAGCAGCAGACCCTGCGCGGTCTCAAGCCCGATCGAGTCGATGTCCGTGACGAAGGCGAGCAACGGCGAGACCTTCTGGCCGCCCTTGGTGATGCCGAACTCGGCCGCCTGCTTGATCGCGTTGACGGTGTCGCCACCGGCATTGGCAAGCCCGATCACCTTGGCCTTGGACGCCTGCGCCTGAAGCAGGAAGGACGAGAAGTCCGACGTGTTGAGCGGATGGCGCACGGCGCCGAGCACCTTGCCGCCGCTCTTGGTGACGACGGCGCTGGTGTCCTTCTCCAGATCCTGGCCGAAGGCGTAATCGGCGGTGAGGAAAAACCATGTGTCGAGGCCCGACCTCACGGCCGCAAGGCCCGTCACATTGGCTTGGCCGTAAGTGTCGAACACGTAGTGGATGGTGGTGGGACCGCAGGCCTCGTTGCTGAGACGGATCGAGCCAGGGCCGTTGAACATGATAATCTTGCCCCGCGCTTTCGCGATCTCGCCGGCAGCAAGCGCAGTCGCGGACGCCGCGACGTCATAGATCATCTCGACGCCCTGATTGTCGAGCATGTCGCGGGCGATGTTGGCGGACAGGTCGGCCTTGTTCTGATGGTCAGCGGCCAGCACCTGGATCTTGCGTCCGAGCACTTCGCCGCCGAAATCTTCCACGGCCATCTTGGCCGCGGTCTCGCTACCCGGGCCGGTGATGTCGGCATAGAGGCTCGACATGTCGAGAATGCCGCCGATCTTCAGGGGAGGCCTGTCCTGGGCCTGCGCAGCACTCGCGCTGAGGGCAAGCGCTGCGGCAAAAATACCCGACAAAATATGCTTCATTGAAAACAACCTCCCTTGATCGCCTGGCTCTGAATGGCGGCTTGATTATTGCTATTCCCGCAATCATGCCGCATGCGCAAGAGCGCAGCAAGCGCAGGCAGGTTACGGACGCACGATTGCCGCGCATGTTTTCCGCAAAGCGGAATGGTGAGCTGCGGCAAATTGTTTCCACTCGTCATTGCGAGCGCAGCGAAGCAGCCAGAGTCTTTCCGCGGAGGGATTCCGGATCGCTTCGTTGCGCTCGCAATGACGGAGAATGAGGCACCACCGACGTGTCACACTGCGATTTCGTCATCTGCCTCGCTTGAGTTATAATCGACACTTAACGCAACCTCTCCGGGTCATGTGACGCAACGCCTTTACATCATCGTTGCATTTCTTCTCATCGCGTGTCGCGCCGCGCTCGCGACGCCGTGCCAATTCGAGGCACAGGGCGAAGGCCGTGTCGCGACCATCATCGACGCGCGCAGCGTGCGCCTCGATGACGGCCGCGAAGTCCGCATCATCGGCATCGAGGCGACAGCGACGACGACGCAGGCGCTGACCTCTTTGCTCGTCGGCCGCGACGTCACGCTGCGTAGCACGGACGACACGCCCGACCGCTATGGCCGGCAAAGTGCACTCGTGTTCATCGACGAGAGCGACAAGCCCGTGCAGGCCATGCTCCTCGCCCAGGGCGACGCCGTTGTCTCGGCCGAGATCACCGATAAGGATTGCGCGGCCGCCCTGCTGGCGTCGGAAGCCGAGGCGCGGCGCCAAAAAAAGGGCAACTGGGCTGACCCGTCGGCCATAAAAAACGCGGAAAGTCCGGACGATATTTTGGCCGGGATCGGGCGCTTTATGGTGGTGGAGGGCAAAGTCCTGTCGGTCCGGCAAGCTGGGGCAACGACCTACCTCAACTTCGGACGGAACTGGACACGCGGCTTTGCTGTGACTATTTCAAAGCGAGCGTTGCCGGCGTTCGAGAGCGTCGGGGTAACCATTAAGTCCCTGGAAAATCGTCGTATTCGCGTTCGGGGCTGGGTTGAGGGGACTGCGGGGCCGCGTATCGATGTGCGTCTCTTGGGACAGGTTGAATTGCTGGGCGCAAACGAGCCTATTGGGGTAAGGCCTTAGCGGGCCGGGCACGGGTTAAGCGACGTGAATGGGGTGCTAGAACAGCACAAAAAGGGCGAAAAACGCCGCCTCCGGGCTGCGCCGGCGGCGCTTTGCCTCCTGCTGGGCACGGCATTGGCCGGTTGCGGCGACATGGGCCGGTTCCAGACCGCGACCGCCCCTGCGACCGTCGCGGTGCCCAAGCCGAAGCCGGCTGTCGCCCAGACCCCTGCCACCGAGAAGGAACACGAGCGCATCCTGGCGAGCTATGGCGGCACCTATGACGACCCCAAGCTCGAAGCACTGGTCAGCAAGACCGTCGACCGGCTGGTTGCCGCCTCCGACCGCCCCGACCAGGGCTACAAGGTCACCATCCTGAATTCCGGTGCGGTGAACGCATTCGCGCTGCCGAACGGCCAGCTCTATGTCACCCGCGGCCTGCTTGCGCTTGCGAGCGATACGTCGGAATTGTCCTCCGTGCTCAGCCACGAGATGGCGCATGTGCTGTCCAAGCACGCCGCGATGCGCGAGGACCAGGCGCGCCAGGCCGCGATCGTTACCCGTGTCGTCACCGACATGAGCACCGATCCCGATCTCACCGCGCTCGCACTCGCCAAGACCAAGCTGACCATGGCGAGCTTTTCGCGCAATCAGGAGTTCGAGGCTGACGGCATCGGCGTCGGCATCTCCGCCAAGGCTCATTTCGATCCCTATGGGGCCGCCCGGTTCCTGTCGGCGATGGAGCGCAATGCCGAGCTGAAGGTCGGCAAGAGCTCCCTCGACCCGCGCGCGCAGGATTTCACCTCGTCGCATCCGGCCACGCCCGAGCGGGTGCAGAATGCGCAAACCATCGCGCGGCAATACGTGGCCCCCGAAGGTGGCGAACGCGACCGCGAGAGCTATCTCTCCGCGATCGACAATCTCGTTTACGGCGAAGACCCCAGCGAGGGCTTTGTCCGCGGCCGGCGGTTCCTGCATCCGAAGCTCGGCTTCACCTTTCAGGCTCCGGACAATTTCACGCTCGACAACACCGCGCAGGCGGTAATCGGCGTGCGCGAGGGCGGCTCGCAGGCGATGCGCTTCGACGTCGTGCGCGTGCCGGCCGAGCAGTCGCTCGGCGACTACCTCAATTCCGGCTGGATGGAGGGTGTCGAGAAGGCCTCCACCGAGGACATCATCATCAACGGTTTTCCGGCCGCGTCCGCCACCGCCAAGGGCGATCAGTGGCAGTTCAAGGTCTATGCGCTGCGCTTCGGCAGCGACGTCTACCGCTTCATCTTCGCCACGCGGCAGAAATCGACCGAGAGCGAGCGCAATGCGCGCGAGACGGTCAATTCATTCCGCCGCCTGACGCTCGACGAGATCCAGGCCGCACGTCCGCTGCGCATCAAGGTGATCACCGTGCAGCCCGGCGATACCGTGGAATCGCTCTCCCACCGCATGGCCGGCGTCGATCACCCCGCCGAACGCTTTCGCGTGCTCAACGGGCTTGATCGCAACGCACAGGTGAAGGTGCGCGATCGCGTGAAGATCGTGACGGATTGAGGCGCGGTTCCTACCGCGCCTTTTCCTTCAAATAAGCGATGATATCAGCGCGATCCTGCGCATCCGGCACATCGAAGAACATCTTGGTTTCCGGCACCATGGCCTGCGGTCCGGTCAGCCATTTGTCGAGGTTTTCCTCGGTCCAGACGATCCCCGAGTTCTTCAGATCAGGCGAATAGTCATAGCCGGCGACACTGCCCGCCTTGCGCCCGACCACGCCCTTGTGCATCGGGCCGACGCCGTTCTCGTTGATCGAGTGACAGTCTGCGCAGCCCTTGTAGAGCATCTGACCGCGTGCGGCGTTGCCGGTGGCGCCGGCAGGACCGGCTGCGCACAGGAGCGCGATCGTGATGGCGGCAAGAGCCAGGCTTGTCGTGCTTCTTGGAAGGACGGAACTCGACCGGACGTTCATGTGATCTCCTGTTTGCGGCAGCAAACAGGATCGTCCGGCCCAGATTTTATTCCCGTCAGTTCGAGGACTCGCCCGCATCCATGTCGCCGGCCTCGCGCTGGCCGCTGAGCCAGAGGGCGAGCAGGGTCCAGAACGCGCCCGAGAGCAGATAGGCACCCGAGGCGATGACGCCGAGATTGGTGGCGAGCAGCAGCGCGACCAGCGGGGCAAAGCCGGCGCCGAACAGCCAGGCCATGTCAGAGGTCAGCGCGGAAGCCGTGTAGCGGTACATCTGCTTGAAGTTCGAGGCGATCGCGCCCGAGGACTGGCCGAAAGAGAGGCCGAGCAGGATGAAGCCGATCACCATGTAGATGGTCTCGCCGAACGCGCCGGCATCAAGCAACTGCGGGGCAAAACCGCTATAGATCGCGATCGCGATCGCCGATCCCATCAGCAGCGACTTGCGGCCGACGCGGTCAGCGATGATCCCTGAGGTCACGATCGCGGCGACACCGAACACGGCGGCGACGATCTCGATGATCAGGAAGCGCACCGGGCTTTCGCGGGTGAACAGGAACACCCAGGACAGCGGAAACACCGTGACCATGTGGAACAGCGCGAAGCTCGCGAGCGGCGCGAATGCGCCGAGCATGATGTTGTGGCCTTCGCGGGCAACGGTGTCGGAGATACGCGAGGGCTGCAATTCGCGGGTCTCGAACAGCGAGGCATATTCCTCCGTCGTCACCATGCGCAGGCGCGCGAACAGCGCCACGACGTTGATGGCGAAGGCGACGAAGAACGGATAGCGCCAGCCCCAATCGAAGAAATCATCGGCCGAGAGATTTCCGGCGAAATAGGCAAACAGTGCGCTCGCCACGATCAGTCCGAGGGGAGCCCCGAGCTGCGGCACCATCGCGTACCAGCCGCGCTTGGACGCCGGCGCGTTTAGCGCCAGCAGCGAAGCCATGCCGTCCCAGGCGCCGCCCCAGGCCAGACCCTGTGCGAGACGCGCCAGCGCCAGCAGCCAGATCGCGGCAACGCCGATCTCGGAATAGCCGGGCAGGAACGCCAGCGCCACGGTGGCGGTGCCGAGCAGGAACAGCGCCGAGACCAGCTTGGCCGTCTTGCCGTACTCGCGGTCGACCGTCATGAAAATGACGGTTCCGATCGGCCGGGCGATGAAGGCCAGCGCGAAGATCATGAAGGAATAGAGGGTGCCGGTCAGTTCGCTGGTGAACGGAAACACCAGGCGCGGGAACACGATCACCGAGGCGATCGCGTAGACAAAAAAGTCGAAGAATTCCGAGGTGCGGCCAATGATGACGCCGATGGCGATCTCGCCGGGACTGGCCTGATCGTGGCCGTGCTCGCCCGAGTGGATATCCGCCATTGCGGGGGTCTGTGCCGTCGCCATGCGTGCGCCCTTAACGTCCTGAAAACCAAAGCCGACCGCCCGGCTTGACGCCAGGCAATCTGGCCTTGTCTGGCTCAACATCCCGCAGTGCAACATTGGACAAATTGTCCAATGTCCGGATTGCTGCGCCGCAGCTACCCCTTGGCCTCGCAAAAGAAACTCATTCTCATAAGGCTCGGCCCGTGTCCCGTCTCAAGATCCTGGCGCTGCTACCCCTGGCAGTCGCGCTCAGCGGCTGCAACTACGTCGTGCTGGCGCCAGCCGGCGATATCGCGGCGCAACAGCGCGACCTCGTCATCATCTCCACCGTCCTGATGCTCCTGATCGTCGTCCCCGTGATGGCGCTGACGGTGCTGTTCGCCTGGCGCTACCGCCAGTCCAACAGTTCGGCCCGCTACGAGCCGGATTGGGATCACTCGACCAAGCTCGAGCTGGTGATCTGGTCGGCGCCGCTGCTGATCATCGTTTGCCTGGGCGCGCTGACCTGGATGGGTACGCACCTGCTCGACCCCTATCGCACGCTCGGCCGCATCCATGCTGATCGCGCGATCGACCAGTCCAAGGCGGCGCTCGAGGTCGATGTCGTCGCGCTCGACTGGAAGTGGCTGTTTATCTATCCGGACTACGGCATCGCCACCGTCAACGATCTGGCAGCCCCGGTCGATCGTCCGATCAACTTCCGCATCACCGCGTCATCGGTGATGAACTCGTTCTACATCCCCGCGCTCGCCGGCCAGATCTACGCGATGCCGGGCATGGAGACGAAGCTCCACGCCGTCGTCAACCACGCCGGCACTTACAAGGGCTTCTCCGCGAACTACAGCGGCGCCGGCTTCTCCGGCATGCACTTCAACTTCCAGGGTCTCGACGACAAGGGCTTCGATGCCTGGGTCGCACAGGCCAAGTCGGCTGGCGGTTCGCTTGGTCGCGCCGAGTATCTCCAGCTCGAGAAGCCGAGCGAGAACGAGCCGGTGCGCCGCTGGGGCACGGTCGAATCCGATCTCTACCGCCTGATCCTCAACATGTGTGTCGAGACCGGCAAGATGTGCCAGAGCGAGATGATGGCGATCGACGCCAAGGGCGGCAACGGCCATGAGGGCCTGAACAACACCCTGCCGCTCTCTTACGACAAGTACGCCCGCCGCGGCACCGCGTTCGGCCCCGAGCCTGTTTTCGTCGCCGGCACCTGCACGCCGGATGCGCCGCAGGGGCAGACGACCGCGGCGATCAAGGCGCCGCTCGACACCGCGCCGCTCATCGGCGCCGGTCTCAAGCGGCCGACCTTCTCGCCGCTGAAGTCCTCCTCCTTCTTCCTCGGACAACGTCCGAAATCCGACTCCTAAAGAGAGCTCGCATGTCTCCTGATCTTCTCAAGCTCATCTTCGGCCGTCTCGGCATCGATTCGCTGCCACTGCACGAGCCGATCCTCGTCGGCACCTTCGCGGTGGTCGCGCTCGGCGGCATCACGCTGCTCGCCGGCGTCACCTATTTCCGCCTCTGGGGCTATCTCTGGCGCGAATGGTTCACCAGCGTGGACCACAAGCGTATCGGCGTCATGTACATGATCCTCGGGATCGTGATGCTGCTGCGCGGCTTCGCCGACGCCCTCATGATGCGTGCGCAGCAGGCACTCGCGTTCGGCGGTTCCGAGGGCTTCCTCCCCGCCCATCACTACGACCAGGTCTTCACCGCCCACGGCGTAATCATGATCTTCTTCGTGGCGATGCCGCTGGTCACCGGCCTGATGAACTTCGTCGTGCCGCTGCAGATCGGCGCGCGCGACGTGTCATTCCCGTTCCTGAACAATTTCAGCTTCTGGATGACGGTCGGCGGCGCGGTGCTGGTGATGCTCTCGCTGTTCATCGGTGAATTCGCCCGAACCGGGTGGCTCGCTTATCCGCCGCTGTCCAACATCGGCTACAGTCCTGATGTCGGCGTCGACTATTACATATGGGGATTGCAGGTCGCAGGCGTCGGAACGACGCTGTCCGGCATCAACCTGATCTGCACCATCGTCAAGCTGCGCTGCCCCGGCATGACCATGATGCGGATGCCGGTGTTCACCTGGACCTCGCTCTGCACCAACATCCTGATCGTCGCCTCCTTCCCGGTCCTGACCGTCGTGCTCGCGCTGCTCTCGCTCGATCGTTACGTCGGCACCAACTTCTTCACGAACGATTTCGGCGGCAGCCCGATGATGTACGTGAACTTGATCTGGATCTGGGGCCATCCCGAGGTCTACATCCTGGTTCTCCCCGCCTTCGGCATCTTCTCGGAAGTCACCTCGACCTTCTCCGGCAAGCGTCTGTTCGGCTACACCTCGATGGTCTACGCCACGGTCGTCATCACCATCCTGTCGTATCTGGTCTGGCTGCACCACTTCTTCACGATGGGCTCGGGCGCCAGCGTCAATTCGTTCTTCGGCATCACCACGATGATCATCTCGATCCCGACGGGCGCGAAGATGTTCAACTGGCTGTTCACGATGTATCGCGGCCGCATACGCTACGAGCTGCCGATGATGTGGACGATCGCCTTCATGCTGACCTTCGTGATCGGCGGCATGACCGGTGTGCTGCTCGCGGTGCCGCCGGCCGACTTCGTCCTGCACAACAGCCTGTTCCTGATCGCGCACTTCCACAACGTGATCATCGGCGGCGTGGTGTTCGGCGCTTTCGCCGGCATCAGCTACTGGTTCCCGAAGGCGTTCGGCTTCAGGCTGGATCCGTTCTGGGGCAAGATGTCGTTCTGGTTCTGGGTCACCGGCTTCTACATGGCCTTCATGCCGCTCTATGTGCTCGGCCTGATGGGTGTGACCCGCCGCCTGCGCGTGTTCGACGATCCTTCGCTTCAAATCTGGTTCGTCATCGCCGCGATCGGCGCCGGCCTCGTCTTCCTCGGCATCCTCTCGATGCTGATGCAGTTCGCGGTCTCCTTCCTCAAGCGCGAGCAGCTCAGGGACGTCACCGGCGATCCCTGGGATGCGCGCACGCTGGAATGGGCGACCTCCTCGCCCCCGCCGGACTATAACTTCGCCTTCACCCCCGTCGTTCACGACAATGACGCGTGGTGGGACATGAAGAAGCGCGGCTACCAGCGTCCGCTCACCGGGTTCAAGCCGATCCACATGCCCAGCAGCACCGGCACCGGCATCATTCTCGCCGGCTTCGCCACCGCCATGGGTTTCGGTCTGATCTGGTACATCTGGTGGCTGGCGGCGTTGAGCTTCATCGCGCTGCTCGCCGTCGGGATCGGCCACACCTTCAACTATCATCGCGACTTCGACATTCCGGCTGACGACGTCATCCGGACCGAGGACGCGCGCACCAAACTGCTCGCCGGAGCCAAGTAAATGACTGTCGCTGTCAATCCCATCCAAACCGGCGAGCCGGTCTTCTATCTGGCCGACGAACACCCGCATCCGGAAGGCTACAGCACCTCGCTCGGCTTCTGGATTTATCTGATGAGCGACTGTCTCATCTTCGCGATGCTGTTCGCGGCCTTCGGCGTGCTCGGCGGCAATTATGCCGCCGGTCCGGCGCCGAAGGATCTGTTCGACCTCGACCTGGTCGCGGTGAACACCTCGATGCTGCTGCTGTCGTCGATCACCTATGGTTTTGCCATGCTGACGATGCAGCAGAACAAGATCGCACAGACCCAGATGTGGCTCCTGATCACCGGCCTGTTCGGCGCCGCCTTCATCGGCATCGAGCTCACCGAGTTCGCCCACATGATCCGCGAGGGCGCCACGCCTCAGCGCAGCGCTTTCCTGTCGGCCTTCTTCACCCTGGTCGGCACCCACGGCCTGCACGTCTCCTGCGGCCTGATCTGGCTGGTGACCTTGATGGTGCAGGTCTGGCGTTACGGCCTGATCGAGGCCAACCGCCGCCGCCTGATGTGCCTGTCGATGTTCTGGCACTTCCTCGACGTGGTCTGGATCGGCGTCTTCACCTTCGTCTATCTCCTGGGAGTTCTGCGATGAACACCGATACCCACGCCGCCCACGCCGACGGCCATCACCACGATGACGGCCACGCCCACAGCACGTTCTCGGGCTACATGCTCGGCTTCGTGCTCTCGGTGGTGCTCACCGCGATCCCGTTCTGGCTGGTGATGAGCGGCACACTGCCGAGCAAGCAGATCACCGCGCTGGTCATCATGGCCTTCGCGGTGGTGCAGATCGTCGTGCACATGATCTACTTCCTGCACATGAGCCCGAAGTCCGAGAACGGCTGGAGCATGATGGCGCTGATCTTCACCATCGTGATGGTGGTGATCGCGCTGTCCGGTTCGCTGTGGGTGATGAATCACCTCAACAGCAACATGATGCCGATCCACGAGATGACGGGGATGAAGTGAGCGATCTCGTGAGCCACGAGGATGCCGAACCGCGCAGCCCCGCAAGGGCTGCGCGTCCGCGCCTGTGGCTCACGGTTCTCTCGCTGACTGCCTTCGTCGTTCTGATGAGCCTCGGCGTCTGGCAAGTCGAGCGCCGCGCCTGGAAGCTGGCGTTGATCGACCGCGTCGAGCAGCGTGTCCACGCCCCGGCCCAGCCGATCCCCTCGCCCGCATCATGGCCAGCGGTCTCCCCCGCAAATGACGAATACCGGCATGTCAGCGTTTCCGGCCGCTTCCTGCACGACCGTGAAACGCTGGTTCAAGCTGTCACCGAGGAAGGCCCCGGCTATTGGGTGCTGACGCCGCTCGAACGCGACGACGGCGCGACGATCCTGATCAACCGCGGCTTCGTGCCGTCCGGGCGGCGAGATCCATCGACGCGCCAAGGCGGCAATCCGGGCGGCCAGGTCGAGGTCACCGGCCTCTTGCGCATGACCGAGCCGAAGGGCGGATTTCTCAGGGACAACGTGCCTCAGCACAACCGCTGGTACTCGCGGGATGTTGCGGCGATCGCGGCAGCGCGGGACCTCCGGAACGTCGCGCCCTTCTTCGTCGATGCCGATGCCGGATCACAATCCGGCAACGATCCCATCGGCGGATTGACCGTGGTCCGCTTTCCCAATAACCACCTGATCTACGCGCTGACGTGGTTTACCCTGGCCTTTATGCTGGCGGGCAGGCTTTTCGTCACATTCCGCGGCGGGCTGTTCCGCCGCAAGCGCTTCGTCCACGAATCGGCCGGCGGCTTCGATGCCTCCGTCCGCAGGACGGGATCAGATGCTGGAACGATCGTCGAACCGACCTGACGACGGGAACAAATTTGGCGAGCTCGCCGTCACGCTGCAATCGCAGGCGGATGCGCGCAGCGAGCTGATCGGCGCTGCTCCGACCGACGACGAGACCAACCGCAAGAACATGGCGCTGCTGATCCAGTTGCGCTGGACCGCGGTGGTCGGCCAGATCGTCACCATCGGCGGCGTGCACTTCTGGCTCGGCATTCCCCTGCCCCTCACCCGGATGGGCGCGGTGATCGGCGCGCTGGTGCTGCTCAATGTGTCGAGCCTGGTCTGGGTGCGCCACCGCGCCGCGATCTCCAGCAACGAGTTGCTGGTCGCGCTGATGCTGGATGTCGCCGCGCTGACCGCGCAGCTTTACCTCAGCGGCGGCGCCACCAATCCCTTCACCTCGCTGTTCCTGCTCCAGGTCACGCTCGGCGCAGTGCTGCTCGACGCCCGCTCGACCTGGTCGCTGGTGGCGTTGACCTGTGCGTGCTTTGTCTGGCTGACGCTGGCCTACCGGCCGCTCGACCTGCCGCCCAATCCGCTCAGCGAGACCTATACGCTCACCGTCGCCGGCATGCTGCTGGGCTTCGCGCTCAACGCGATCCTGCTGGTGGTGTTCGTAACCCGCATCAACAGGAATTTGCGCCAGCGCGACGCGCATCTGGCGGCGCTGCGCCAGCATGCGGCCGAGCAGGATCACATCGTCCGGATGGGCCTGCTCGCCTCTGGCGCTGCGCATGAGCTCGGCACGCCGCTGGCCTCGCTCTCGGTCATCCTGAGCGATTGGCGCCGCATGCCGGATCTCGCCGCCGATCAGGAGCTTGCCGAAGACCTCACCGAAATGGAAACCTCGCTCCAGCGTTGCAAGTCGATCGTGACGGGCATTCTGGTCTCGGCCGGCGAGGCCCGCGGAGAAGGATCCTCGC
The DNA here is from genome assembly GCF_029892425.1 of Bradyrhizobium sp. BR13661. GTDB lineage: Bacteria > Pseudomonadota > Alphaproteobacteria > Rhizobiales > Xanthobacteraceae > Bradyrhizobium. Next base: position 50,542 of record NZ_JARXWB010000011.1, read on the forward strand.
CGACGACGGTGACGGCGTTCGTCACCGCGCTGGTCGAGGAATGGCGCGACGCCCGCTCGGCGCGCACGCTCTATTTCGTCAACACCTTTGGCGAGGACGTCGCGATCGTCTCCGACATCGCGCTGAAGCAGGTGATCTTCAACGTCCTCGACAATGCCTATGAGGTCTCGCGCGAGTGGGTCGAGCTCGTTGCCGAACGCGAGGGCGACAATCTGGTGCTCTCGATCAGCGACCGCGGCCCGGGCTTCGCGCCGGAAATGCTGGCGCAGCTCGGAAAACCCTATCAGTCGAGCAAGGGCCGCGCCGGCGGCGGGCTCGGCCTGTTCCTGGTGGTGAACGTGGTGCGCAAGCTCGGAGGCAGCGTCACCGCCGAGAACCACAGGAAGCGCGGCGCTACGGTGCGCCTGACCCTGCCGCTCGCCACACTCGCGATCGGAGGCAGCTTTGACGCCTGATCGCTCGCTCATCGTCGTCGAGGATGACGAGGGCTTTGCACGCACGCTAAAGCGCTCGTTCGAACGTCGCGGCTACGAGGTCGTACTCGCCGCCTCGATCGAAGACGTCCGGCAGGTCTTGGAAGGACGAACGTTCGGCTACGCCGTGGTCGACCTCAAGCTCGGCGGCGCCTCGGGGCTCGCTTGCGTCGAGCTGCTGCATACCCACGACGAAGACATGCTGATCGTGGTGCTGACCGGCTTTGCCAGCATCTCGACCGCCGTCGAGGCCATCAAGCTCGGTGCCTGCCACTACCTCGCAAAGCCCTCCAACACCGACGACATCGAAGCCGCGTTCCACAAGGCCGAGGGCAATGCCGAGGTCGCGCTGGACGTGCGGCCGACCTCGATCAAGACGCTGGAATGGGAGCGCATCCACCAGACGCTGATCGAGACCGATTTCAACATCTCCGAAGCGGCAAGGCGGCTGGGGATGCACCGCCGCACGCTGGCAAGGAAGCTCGAGAAGCGGCCGGTGAAGTGAGCGGTTCGCCGCGCGGGGAGGAAAACACCCGCCCGAGTTGATGACCCCGCGGGCAGGCATCACTAGACTGTTGGAAGCGGTGGCTGACGGCGCCGCTGTGCTGCAACGGCCCAAGCGAGGAGACCGCCCCGTGACAATGCTCGTCGAGCGCCTCGGCTCGTCCACCGCGCGTTCGCGTGAGCGCAGCCAGCGCGACACCGAAACCGTTGAGTTCGCACAGGCGGCGCTCGAAGCCGGCAAGAGGGAGGGCCTGCAACTGGCCGTGCGGGCGCGCTATGTCGCGCTGGCCGTCATCGCCTGCCTGCTGCTGGCCATCAACCCGGCATGGGACCAGCTCTATTACGTGGCGTTGCTCGGTCTGTTCGCCCTGATCGGCTGGGCCCAGGTCAGGGTCGGGCGGGTCGGCGTATCGCGGTCGGAACTGGCGCTTTTGTTCTGCGACCTGGCGCTGCTCACATTCGTCATCGTCGTCCCGAACCCGTTCGGCACGACGCACTGGCCGGTAGCGATGCAATACCATTTCGGCAACTTTATCTACTTCTTCGTCCTGCTCGCAGGCGCCACACTGGCCTATTCCTGGCGAACCGTGATCGCGGTCGGCACATGGACCGCAGCGCTCTGGGCGATCGGCGTGGCCTGGGTGTGGTGGCAACCTGATCGCGATCCCGCCCTGACCGCCCGCATTGCAGAGGCGGTGGGCAGCGATCACAGGCTGTTCGCGCTGATCTCGCCCAGTGCGATCGGATTCGGCCTCCGCATCCAGGAGATCGTCGTCTTCCTGATCGTCGCCGTCACGCTGGCGCTCGCGGTCCGGCGCAGCAACGACCTATTGATCAGACATGCCGCCGTGGAGCGAGAGCGCGGCAATCTTGCGCGCTACTTCTCGCCCAATGTCGTCACGGAATTATCGAAGCACGACGAGCCGTTGAAGCAGGTGCGCACTCAGGACGTCGCGGTACTGTTCGTGGACATCGTTGGCTTCACGGCCTTTGCGGATGTGCGCGCCCCGGAGGAAGTGGTGCGGACCTTACGCGAATTCCACGGATTGATGGAGCAGGAGGTTTTCCGCCACGACGGCACGTTGGACAAATATCTGGGCGACGGATTGATGACGACATTCGGCACGCCCTTCGCAGGCGCGCGTGACGCCAGCAATGCGCTGCGCTGTGCCCAGGCAATGATTGCTGCAGCGGACGGCTGGAACGCACAGCGAGCGGCGTCCGGGGAGCCACCGATGCGCGTCAGCTTTGGCCTGCATTACGGGCCGGTGGTGCTCGGCGACATTGGGCACACCTGTCTGGAATTTGCCGTGATCGGCGCGACCGTCAATGTCGCAAGCCGTCTGGAGGCACTCACGCGCACGCTCGACTGCGCGCTGGTGGCAAGCGACGATCTCGTCAGCCGCGCCAAGCTCGAGCTCGGCAGTCCAAGTGAGACATTTGCATCGCTGATGGCCTTGGATCCCCAAGCGATCCGCGGGCTGGAGCGGCCGATCGCGATCTGGACCCAGCCGCGCGCGAAGCCGTAGGCCAGGTTCGACCACCGTTGGATCACGCGTCCAACAAAAAGCCCGGCCGAACGGCCGGGCTTTCGATCTCTTGCAAACAACGTGGCGAGACGCTTACGCAGCCTCGTCGGCGACCGTGGTGTCGTCGCCATCGGTATCGTCGGTATCGCCCTCGGCATCCGCCTCGCCTTCAGCGGCTTCCGTCTTGGCATTGGTACGGCGCGGGCTCTTGGCGAGCTGGGCCTCGATTTCCTTGACCGCTTCGGTCTCGGTCGAGTGCTGCACCACCGCGATCTCGCGGGACAGACGATCGAGCGCCGCTTCATAGAGCTGGCGTTCGCTGTAGGACTGCTCGGGCTGCGACTCGGAGCGATAGAGGTCGCGCACGACTTCCGCGATCGCGACGATGTCGCCCGAATTGATCTTCGCTTCGTATTCCTGGGCGCGGCGCGACCACATGGTGCGCTTGACCCGGGCACGACCCTTCAGGGTTTCCAGCGCCTTCTTGACCAGCGCGGGCTCGGACAGCTTGCGCATGCCGACGTTGGCGACCTTGGCGGTCGGAACGCGCAGCGTCATCTTGTCCTTGATGAAGTTGATGACGAACAGCTCGAGCTTCGCACCCGCGATCTCCTGCTCCTCGATGGCCAGGATCTGGCCGACGCCGTGAGCGGGATAGACGACGAATTCGTTGGCCTTGAAGCCCTGGCGCTGGGTCACGACCTTCTTTTCTTCGACCTTCGGCGCGGGTGCAGCAGCCTTCACGGCCGGCTTGGCAGCAGCAACGGGGGCCTTGGCGGGGGCGGCAGCAACGGGAGCCTTCGGAGCAACGGGCTTGGCGGCAGGAGCCTTGGCAGCGACAGGAGCCTTGGCAGCGACAGGCTTGGCAGCAGCAGGCTTTGCAACGGTCGCTTTCGCGGCCGGTTTGGCAGTCTTGTTAGGCATTGCGCTTCTTTTGTTCTTCGAGGACTTTGCAGCCGGCGGCGCCTTGGCAGCGGCCCGACCCTTGGATGCGCTACGGCTGGCCGCGGCGACTTTTTTGGCCTCCTTATGGGAAGCCCTCGCTGAAGTACTCTTTTTACGCGTTTTCTGTGACACAGCCTGCGCGCGGAAACTGCCACGCCCCTGTTTCGACATTTGGTTTCACGGGAACCCAACGGGGCCAACTGGGCTGACGGGGGTTCGGCTTAATGTGCCCAATATAGCACATTTCCCGCAAAAATCAATGATTTAGGGGTCTTGAGGGCCGGTTTTCGGCGCTGACGAAGGTATTAGGGTTAAGTTTGCGCCGGAATTTAGTCGCCGGAGCCGGGCTTCTTCGAAAAATATTTCTCGAACTTGCCCTCCTGCCCGTCGAATTCCTTGGCGTCCGCAGGTGATTCTTTCTTCTGGGTGATGTTCGGCCAGCTCTTGGCGTATTCGGTATTCACCTCAAGCCACTTTTCCAGGCCCGGTTCCGTGTCCGGCTTGATGGCGTCGGCGGGGCATTCCGGCTCGCACACACCGCAGTCGATGCACTCGTCCGGATGGATGACGAGCATGTTCTCGCCCTCGTAGAAACAGTCGACCGGGCAGACCTCGACGCAGTCGGTGTACTTGCACTTGATGCAGTTTTCAGTGACGACGTAAGTCATCCAACGCTCCGAAAAGCTCTTTTAAAAGTCGCGGCTTGCGTAGCGCGGATGGCCCCGCGCTGCAAGATCGGGAACGGTCGATCATGACGGCTTTGTGTGGTTGATCGACCAAGAAATGAACTCAGAGCGCAACTAATTATACTTTGCGCTCGCCGAGTTCCTCATAGAGCACGCGCGCGGAGGCTGCATCGCCGCGGCGCTCGTTGAAGCCGGTCACCTTCAGCACGCGCACGGTGCGGTCGAGCGCGACGGTGATGACGTCGCCGATCTTGATCGCATGGCCCGGTGATTTCTCGCGCGTGCCGTTGATGCGGACGTGTCCGGACTCGACGAGCTCAGCCGCCGAAGTCCGCGCCTTCACCACCCGCGCGTGCCACAGCCATTTGTCGAGGCGCTGCCGCTCGGTGGTCGTGGGATTACTCCTTGCGCCCCGAGAGCTGCTCCTTCAGCGCAGCGAGCTTTGCGAATGGCGAGTTCGGATCCGCGGGACGATCGCGCTCGCGCGGATTCGCGCTCGAGGCGTACGGCCGCAACGACGGACCGCCCTGACGGTCACGGCCCTTGTCGCGATCGCGGCCCCTGTTGTCGCGACCCTTGTCACGATCACCGCCGAACTTCTTGTTATCGCGGTTGCGATCGCGATCCTTGTCGCGGTCCTTGCCTTGTTCTCTACCTTGGAAGCTGCGATTGCGATCGTCGCGCCCGTCCTGACGCGGCGCGCCCTCGGCGCCACCTTCGCGCGGCTTGCGGAAATCCCTGCCGCCGTCTCTGCGATGACCGCCGTGACGATGGCGCTCGTTACGCTTCTCGCCGTCGGCGGCTGGGACGGCTTCGCCGTCCGCCGGCGCAGCGCCTGCTTCGGCGCCGGCCTGCTGCGGACGCTGATTGTTGTGGCGCTGGTGACGATGGCGCTCGTGGCGCGGCTTGCGGTCCTCGTGACGGCCGCCGGGACGCCAGACTTCGATGAGCTCGGGTTCAGCGGGCGCGGCTGCGGCTTCAGCAGGCGCAGCAGCGTCGGGCGCTGCGGCGACTTCCGTTGCAGCAGGTTCAGCGGGAGCGGCTTCAGCAGCAGTCTCCGCGGGCGCAGCAGCTTCTTCAGCCGGAGGCGCGATGCCGGGGGCATCTTCCGGCGTGACAGGCGCTGCTTCGGGCGAGGCCTCGAGCGCCGGCTCGTGGTGCGCGGGCTCGTCGTGCTGCTCCATGCCGGGCGCATCTTCGACGGTGACGGGCTCAGCGGCAGCTTCGATCGCAGCATCCGTCGTTTCAGCAGGCGTCTCGGCGGAAGCCTCCGTCGCCGGCGTCTCCGCAACAGCAGGCGCGGCCGGCTTCGGCGGCAACGGCGCACGCTTCTCCATGCGATAGCCGAGCGCACGAAGCACCGAGGCGAAGTCTTCGCCGGCGGAGCCGGTGAGCGAGGTCATCGCCTGCGTCACCACAAAACTGCGGCCATCGAACGCGCCGGCGGGCTTTTCGCCGGGCGAGTTCTCGCGCCAGGCCAGCGCCGGACGGATCAGATCGGCGAGGCGCTCCAGAATGTCGACGCGGACGGCGCGCTCGCCGGCCTGCTTGTAGCCGAGCACACGATAGGCATCGCGCGGCAGGCTCTTGTCGACCGGGAACGAGGTGCGCCCCGAGGACGCCAGATGCTGGGCGCCAGACAGCGCCGACAGATCGACATTGTCCTGCTTCAGCGCCCACAAGAGCGCAGCCAGCGCACGCGCGGCGGGCTTCAGGATGCCGGGGAAATAGATGTGATAGGCGCCGAAGCGGACGCCATATTTGCGCAACGTCGCGCGCGAGGGCTGGTCGAGATCCTTCAGCTCGTTGGCGATCTTCGGACGCTCGAGCACGCCGAGCGCCTCGACCAGCTGATAGGCGATGCCGCGGGCGATGCCCGTGACGTCCTCGGCCTTCGACAGCTCGAACATCGGCCCGAGCAGCTTTTCGATATGCGTCTTGAGCCAGAGGTCGAGCCGCGCCTGCACCTTGTCGCGGGGCGCGCCCGTCAGCCGCTCATCCGAGATGATGCGGATGCGCGGATGCAGCGCCTCCTCTGCGGCAGTCAGCCGCGCCACGGCATCGCCGGTCCAGCGGATGGTGCCGTCGGAGGTCAGCACGAACTGATCGTCCGGCGCGTTGCCCAGCTTTTCGGCGCGCGTATTGATCTCGCCGGCGAGCACCGCTTGCGCGGCAGCCTGCAAGGCTTTCGCATCGGAGCCGGCTTCCGCCGCATCCGGTGCAAAGGTGAAGCCATCGAGGCGGCCGATGACATGGCCTTCGACGATGACTTCGCCGGTCTTGCCGATTTCCGTATTCAAGCTCGTGTTCTCCCGCAGGCGGCGCATCAATACACTGGTCCGGCGATCAACGAAACGCTCAGTCAAGCGTTCATGGAGCGCATCCGATAATTTATTTTCGACCTCGCGGGCGATCCCCTGCCAGCGTTCGGGGTCTTTCAGCCAGTCCGGGCGGTTGGCGACGAAGGTCCAGGTGCGGATCTGCGCGATCCGACCCGACAGCGTGTCGATATCGCCGCTCACATTGTCGGCCTGGTCGATTTGGGCCGCGAACCAGGAATCGGGGATGCAGCCCTTCTGCATCAGGAAGCCGTAGAGCGTCGTCACCAGCTCGGCATGGGCGGCCGGCGACAGCTTTCTGTAGTCCGGGACCTGGCAGGCCTCCCACAGCCGTTCCACGGCTTGCTTGCCATGCGCGATATCGCGCACCTCGACGTCGCGGGCGGCGTGGTCGAGCACGCGCATGTCCTCGGCGATCGGCGCCCGCGTCAGGGTCTCGTGGCCGGGGGCCAGGTTCAGCGAGACCTGGAGCGCGCCGAGGGAGGAGAAATCCAGCTTCGTATTGCGCCATTGCAGCATCTTCACGGGATCGAAGATGTGGTTCTGGAGCGCGTTCACGAGCTCGGGCTCGAACGGGCCGCAGCGGCCCGTCGTCCCGAAGGTGCCGTTGCGCGTGGCGCGCCCCGCACGGCCGGCGACTTGCGCGAACTCGGCAGGCGTGAGGCGGCGGAACTGGTAGCCGTCGAACTTGCGGTCCGAGGCGAAGGCGACGTGGTCGACGTCGAGATTGAGGCCCATGCCGACGGCGTCGGTGGCGACGAGATAATCGACGTCGCCGTTCTGGAACATCTCCACCTGCGCGTTGCGCGTGCGCGGCGACAGCGAGCCCAGCACCACGGCGGCGCCGCCATGCTGGCGCTTGATCAGCTCGGCGATGGCGTAGACCTCGTCGGCGGAGAAGGCGACGATGGCAGTGCGGCGCGGCTGGCGCGTGATCTTGCGATCGCCGGCGAATTCCAGCTGCGACAGCCTGGGCCGGGTGATCATGGAGACACCGGGCAGCAGCCGCTCGATGATCGGGCGCATGGTCGCGGCGCCCAGCAGCAGCGTCTCGTCGCGGCCGCGGCGGTTGAGGATGCGGTCGGTGAAGACGTGGCCGCGTTCGAGGTCAGAAGCGATCTGGATCTCGTCGACGGCGAGGAAGGAGACATCCAGGTCGCGCGGCATCGCCTCGACGGTCGAGACCCAATAGCGCGGATGCTTCGGCTTGATCTTCTCCTCGCCCGTCACCAGCGCGACGGCGTCCGCGCCGACGCGGGCGACGATCTTGTTATAGACCTCGCGCGCAAGCAGCCTCAGCGGCAGGCCGATCATGCCCGAGGAATGCGCGAGCATCCGCTCGATAGCGAGATGGGTCTTGCCGGTGTTGGTCGGCCCGAGCACCGCAGTGACGCCGGCGCCGGGCACCCGATCGGACAGCGCGCGCTCGGAAGCGAAGGGGGAGGGAGGAAAGGCCATGTCTAGCTGATTAGGTAGTGGGTAATGCGGCGAATGTCAGTGCTGTCTGGGGCGATAGGGTGCAAGGCGCTCGCCACGCGCGCACCAGTCATCGCCCGGCTTGACCGGGCGATCCAGTACGCCGAGGCGGTGTTGGTTGAGCCGAGAGGCCGCGGCGTACTGGATGCCCCGGTCAAGCCGGGGCATGACAGCGGAGAATGCGGTGACGCCTCCCCAAATCTCGCGCAACTGTTTCACTTTGCGACGCTTTTCCCTGTGCCCTTAAGCTTCGGAACGACTCTAGAACGAATCGCGGCCGAATCGCAGACTCCCCTCGGAGTCCTGTTCCGTTCACGCAAGGTGTCGTGGGACTCGTTTTGCGTGTGCACTAGATGGAGTTTTGGGGTGCCGCACAAGCCACGATTTGATGACGGATTTGGTTAAGTTGGGGATGGCGCGGAGTCGAATCAGAATCGGGGAGGAGTCAAATGGATTCCCGGCAAAGCCGGCTGCGAAAAACCCATCAGCGAAAACAACCCCATGCACAGTAGGTAAGTTGTTGATACTGCTTGTTTTCTTACCCTCCACTGGAGGGGTCCGGGACGAGCGTAGCTCGCCCGTGGGTCGGCGACCATTGAGCGGAGCGAAATGGGCGACGGGGTGGGGTGATCTCTCCACTCGGAGACTGCCCGCGGGGAGAGATCACCCCACCCCGCTCGCGCTGCGCGCGATCGACCCTCCCCCTCCAGGGGAGGGTAAGAAAGAGCTACTGCGTCTTCGCGACGCGTGGCGGCTGGGCGGTGGTGATGAAGCTGGTGGCTTCCAGCATTGCCGGCCCAAGCGGCGTCGGGACCTTCAGCCAGAACGGAACCAGGATGCGGGTGCCGGCCACCGGCGCAAAGGCGATCTCGATGTTGCGCTGGGCGGCGAGGTATTTGATCACGGGGCGGTCGGGGATGTAGCCCGCCACAGGCACGAAATAGAGCGCGCAGACCACGACCGGGCCGCGATAGCCCTTCTCGGCCTTCACGGTCTCCATGCGCTTGAAATCGAGCTTGAGCTCGTAGCGCATGCGGCCGTCGAACACGGGCGCTGAGCCGTGGCAGGCCTCCGGCGACAAGGGATCGCCCGTCCCAGGCACGCGCACCAGCGAGGCCGTCATCGGATCGAACACGCCCTTGCGATGCGCGTCGGTGACGACGATGCGATCGGGATCGACAGGCGGCTCCGGAATGATGCCGAACTCCTTCACATTGCCCTTGTCGAGGGTGATGTGGATCTCTTCGGTCTTCTTCGAGGTGGTGGTGGAGGCCTGATAGGCGGACGCAACCAGCGCGCCATTGACGACGCGGCCTTGGCTAGCGCCGGTGCCGGACCCGCCCGCGAAGGATTTCAGAATGCCGGTGGTGCCGCCGGAGGCCGCCGCCGAGAACACATCGTCCTGGATATCGATGTTCCAGGCGCCGCGGCCGACCGGAATGCCCGCCAGCGTCGCCTCATACTGCGCCTCGAGCTTGCCTTGCGCGGCCGCCGGCTCAGCCGCCCACGCCAAAACCAGCCCGCCAACAGCGGCCAAAACCAGCCTGCCGGCCGACCGCAGCCGGGGCGGAATGAGCGGGAACGTGTGCACGAGACGGTCCAATCGGGAAACGAGTGGTTGTTACTTAAGCCAGATACAGCTGCAAACAATGCATAAAGGCGCGAGACGCCAGGAACTCAATGGACTATTCGGGTGCGATTGCGCCCTTTATGTGATGGTAAGGGGTTTTAAACATTGCCGTTTTGGTGATTGGCCGGGATCTTCGCCCCGGGCTCCGATACCTCTCCCATCGGGAGAGGTCGCGCCCCGGGCGATGCGAAGCATCGTCCCGTGCGCGGGTGAGGGGCTCAGGTCCCACGATGGTGCAAAACCCCTCACCCGGCGCTATGCCGACCTCTCCCGATGGGAGAGGTGTGGCACCTGTTTTGCGGCCTGAGATCCCGGGTTCGGGCTCGCGCCCGCCCCGGGACGACACGGCCTTTCGGCCCTGTCGCCTTGACGTCCCGCCCCTTCCCCCCTATACGTCCGCCCGCTCCCTACAAGGACGAAAGAATTAGCCCCCGTGGCGCCCCGAATGGCGGCCGCAATCGTTGGGGGTTCGAACCAAGGATTTTTGCCATGTCTCGCCGCTGCGAACTGACGGCCAAGGGCCCCCTCGTCGGCCACAAGGTCAGCCACTCCAACATCAAGACCAAGCGCCGCTTCCTGCCGAACCTGGTCAACGTGACCTTCATCAGCGAAGCCCTGGAGCGCAACGTGCGCCTGCGCGTCTCCACCAACGCGGTGAAGAGCGTGGACCACAATGGCGGCCTCGATGCCTTCCTGCTCAAGGCCAAGGCCGACGCCCTGTCGCCGCGCGCCCTCGAGCTGAAGCGCGCCATCCAGAAGAAGGTCGGCGACGCGCCGGTCAAGAAGGCCAGCTAAGAGATTCCCTGAATTGGGCGGGGGCTAGGTTGCGTGGCGTAGGCTTAGCCAAGTAGAGTTTTGCGTCGCGGCCGGATCGAAGATCCGGCCGTTGTTGTTTGTGGGGCAGCGGCGTCTCCGCGCGGCTTCTCACTCCTTGCACGGGTGTAAACACGCGACTGCTAAGAGCCCATTTTTCGTTCGAGAAATCGATCCCGACTTCATAGCAAGTAGCTTGCGCAACGAAAAACCAGTCCGGCCCAAAAAGAGCCGGGCAAGCATTCTCCAGCGATACCATCTGCTTGCATCGAGCCGCTGCCGGCGCAGCGTTGCGCTCACACTCAAAGAACGCGAGGCTGACGATTTCGCGATAACCATCTGAACCAACAACAGAATTATTTTATCCCTCGCCCGGCATTGTCAGGAGCGCGTGGAATTAGCGATTTTCGGCGCGCCAGATTTTTAGAGGAGAATCATCTCATGGCGCATCGACTCGAGGTAAAGTTCTTTGGAATCAGTATCCGCGCAGAGGATGCAGGCATCGCAGGTGCGATAGCGATCTCCGCACTAGTCATTTTCTACGTTCTTTGACTCACCAGGGCTTCGAGCATGAGCTACAGGGTCAGCGAGTTAGTCGATCGCTATCAAAGCGACGCTGCCTCTCCCTTTCAGAAGCTATGTCATCAAACGCGCGTCGAACGCGCGCGCATTCTCGCACGCATAAAGCGTGAACATGGCAACAAGCACTTGAAGCAGATCGGATCGACAACAACGGCCCGTTGGGCAGCAAACTGGGAGGCCTCCGGCAAAGCCGCAGGGACAAACAAGCTGGTTAGTACGCTGCGTGAGGTTGTTCGATATGGGAACACCGCTCTCGGCGATCGGGACTGCAAGCGACTGCTGCCTGCGCTCGAAGGCTTACAATTGCAAAGCAGTCCTCCCCGAAATGTGCGCATGACTGAAGATCAAGCGATTGCCATTAGAAACAAGGCTCGCGAGATTGGCTATTTCTCCGTTGCACTAGCGCAGGCACTCCAGTTCGAGCTTCGATTATCGCAAAAGGATGTCATCGGAGAGTGGGTGCCGCTCGATGAGCCACAAGCGTCTGACGTCACTCTGGGAAAGTGCAAATGGGTCCGCGGAATTAACTGGCCCGAGATCGATGAGAGTTTGATTCTGCAGCAGCATGGTGCGCCTCCCGTCAACCTAGCTACCGCTCCAATGGTCATGGAGGAGTTTCACCACGTGCCGGACTGGCAGCACGACGCTGGCGGTCCGGTGATTGTTTGCGAGCACTCCTCCTATCCTTGGCATGCTCCCGAATTCCGCCGAATATGGCGATCAATTGCGGATCTATGCAATGTGCCGAAGGATGTCCGCAATACAGACGTATAGCGTGCCTTCACGAGAACTGATTCAGAGCGCGCCGAGCAGTGTCGAGTTCTGTGGTGCCCGGCCATACTCGCCCCGGTAGCATCACCCGTAGAGCGCATCCCATGGAGCACGCAGCCAGCTTGCCCCCAAAAACCTCGTCATCTGTTGATTGCGCAAAAAGTGATTCGCGCTCAATGGGTTAGTAACCCATTGATTTTTCGGCAGGAATAATTTATATTTAGTTTAATCCGTCGTGAATCTGAAAGGTCTATCTGAGTAAGAAATTCTGTCGGAGGGAGATCGCTTGCGATCGCCGGGGGCTATAGGCCCCCGGGTTTCGTTAGGGCAACCATTTGCGCCCACATCCTCTGATTAGGCCCGTTCTTGGATGACGGTCATAGATGCCGTTTTCCAAAATCCTCACCAGCGACGCCCCATAATCGTTCGGAATTGGCAGGTCCTGCTGCATAAATTTCCATGTGCGGTGTGCAGGATGCGCTAACAGGTCTGCGGCTTGGAGCGCAGCAACGTTTGCCGTTTTTGGTTCAAGACGCAATTCGCGAGATATGAGTCTTGTTTTGGCCTCCGCGGCGGTCAGATAGTCGCTGCCCAGGTCATAAAGCCTTCGATAAGCTCGCCTTAATCGCCCGTCATGCCACGGAGATCGCGCTTCGCCCATTACGTCGCCCACGGCGTTGTGGCGCTTTAGCCAGAATATATAGCGCTCGACAAGGCAGGTCAGAACATAGTGGTAGGGGTCAAACTGCCAAACCTTGTATTTTTCTAGGTGAGCCTTTTTGTCGATGGACACCGTGAATGCGGGACCGGGGATGGATCTGGCAAGATCGATGAATTGTCGATCGAACTCGGCGCGAAGAGTCTCATCCTTTAGTGCTTCAAACACTCCATTGCACCCCATGATGTCTCGGCGGTGCAAGACTACATCTGGCGTTCCGAATATACGCCGTTTGAACGCGGATAATCTGCTCGTAAACGTCGTATCGTGCACGTCTTGTCGAAAAACGATTCCCGTGACGCTTAGATAGCGTTGATTGGAGTCTTTCTCGTGAGCCTTGATGTCACCAGTACCAGTCTCATCGAAGTAAAGGCGATATCGCTTGGATGGAGGAATGATGGCCATGTCCAAACAAACTCAGCTAGATAAATTTCAAGCAAGCCGCCCGCAAACTTGAAACGGACGACAACGAGAGGCGCTTCACTTGGCGTGATTGCCGAGCAGCCACAAAAGCCGAAAGCCAAGGACAAGCCCGACAAGTAATCGGGGCCTGCACCAAGGTCTCTGTGTGGGAGCCTGTGTGTCACTTGCCAGACAGGCCCAGCTCACAAAGCGCGCTGCTTTGCGGAGCAATCATTTAGGAGATAAATACTGCACACCACATAACGCGGGTTGTAAGGGACCTCGGGACGGTCAAGGGCCTCTCATTTGCCGACGTTAACGTTGCAGACCCACCAAACCAACTGTCGATGCTCGACATATAGATCTGATCGCCCTTGAGAAAACGACGAGCGGTGCGGGGAACAGCTTCGTTGCCCTAAGCAACTCGCTTTTCCTAAATTGGGATATCGTCGATCTCATCGGGCTCCGGAATGGGCGGGTAGAACTCGTCGGCCCCATAGTCGCCGCCTAACTGCTCATAGTCTCCGGGTACGCCCTCACTTACGGCCATTATTGCACCGGGGAGAACCGCCCGTCTCCGCCCTTCGAGCGCGAGATTGAGCCGAAACGCGATTCCCGGCAAGTTCAACGGCCTGTTGTAAGCCCGACTGTCATAGAACGAGATTTTCTCATCCCTCAGGGCCGCGAAGAATGGGTCCGCGGCAACTGCCGCGGCGGCACCACTAACGCGCCAGCCACGCCGCGACGCGGCCTCATATATGAGGAGCCAATGGTCGCTCCGCAGATCATCAGACGTAACAGTGGGAAGCCAATCGAGATTCCTGCCTGACAGCAATCGACGGCTGCGCAAATGAAGTGCAAGTATTGCGCAAACATCATTCTCCATACGAACAACAAATTTCGATGAAGTGGGCGATAAACGGATATCGAGACTTCGCGCTAACCAGAGCGCCCAAGCCACTTCAAAGTGATGATTGTACGGAGCGTGATCTGCGACCACTCGCTCAACGAACGCGGAAACGAGTGGAGAAATTGGAAATCCGATCGCTGCATACGTGCAGATGATTTTCACAACGGAGTCGATGCAATTACTATTCTCGCGGGCCATCCGTAAAAGGAACGCTTCATAGATATCCCAGTTCTCCCTCGCTATTAAAACCCTCGTCGAATTTCGTACGGCGAAACTAGCAATACTCTCAGAGGGCATCTCTTTCGCGATCTTGATCACTCCCGCAAAATATCTCATCAATGAACGGCGCTGGCTCGCTCCATTGAACCCTAAGTTCATTGCTACGATTTCACCTGGCCAAGTCTCCTCATTGAAAGCAACAGCATGAAATGCATCGGTCTTCGCTGCATTTAGTTGCAAATCGAAATGCAAACAGGCTTCGCGAAGCGAGGTCAGAACGGCTTCTGCATCAGCCAATGATTCAAAGCACAAGAAGAAATCATCGATATAGCGGAAGCCACTCGCTATCAAATTCAGGCGCTCTGCCGATATCTTTTTTTCCACCGAGCAGAGCAGAATCTCGGAGATAATGCGCGAGGTGTCCGGACCAACGGGGATTCCAATGGTTTGACCATCCTGACACGAACGAACGAGCTCATCGATCCTATTGCCAAAGACCGCAGGGTCCCTCGTATCCCGATTTGCCTTGGCCACCGACTTGCCATGTAGCGCCCAAGGAATAGCGTGCGTGTAGATTGAGTGATAGAAGCTCAGGAGGTCCGTTTGAAGTATGGCGCCTCTAGCGGCATACATAACGATGCGCTTCTCACCTAGAGTCGAAAGCGGGGGGATTGGGACCGCCCGGCCTTCGGGCGCAATTTCGCATCTTGTGATCGATAGAGTTGAGCTTTCGGTAAGGGCCGTAATGGCCGCCCAATGCGTAGCGATTTCTTCTACCAAGTAAAACTGATTGATCGGATTTGGTATCGCGAGGGTGCGACGAGCGTGGCCTTTCCTAGCCATATCAAAACGCACTGAATGCGAAGGCAGCGGCAGCTTGTTGCGGGCTCTGCTGCTCATGGCAGCACCAATTGCAGACCATCTCCCGCGAACGGCTACTAATTTGTCAGCGAGTGAGCGTGTTTGAAAGGGTGGCGGCAATTCCTTGGGAAAGTATCCTCTACCGAGCAGCGCTTCGCTGCACTGGTCGAGCGTCAACGGCATAGTGAAAACCTCGAATATTGCGGCAACTTATACTTGTGTCACGATTGGCCAGCGGTGTCATGGGCACTTAAGTCTGAGATAGCTCCCCCAGCGTCATCTACAAAACTTCGATTCTCCGCTATACACGCCCCGGTAGCATCACCCGGAGGCGCATCCCATGGAGCACTCGGCCAACCCCACGCCCAAAAACCTCGTCATCTGCTGTGACGGTACCGACAACGAGATCTTGCAGAACATCTCCAACGTCCCCACGCTCCATCGCCGCCTGGGCAAGACCGACACCCACTCGGTGAGCGATAGTGTTGACATTTGTTAACACTCCTGCTATCTTCAGGTCGTGACATGGCCGATCGTCCCAGGCATCCGCACAAGGAGATCGAGGCCGTTGTCGCAGACGCCGAGTCGAAAGGTTGGCGGTGGCGCAAGATGGGGCACTGGGGGCGGCTGTTCTGCCCGCATGCCGGCCGCGATGGCTGCCAGGTCGGCGTGAACGGCACGCCGAAGAACCCGGAAGATCACGCCCGACAGGTGATGCGGGCGATCGCGCGCTGCCCGCACGGAGGAGAACAGGGCTCGTGACAAAATTCGAATTCAGCATCATTGCCTCGGGCCTCGATCCCGCGGCCGAGGATTTCGAGCAGCGCTTCTATGATGCCGGCTGCGATGACGCGGCGATCGCCTTCCAGAAGGGCCACATCATCGTCGACTTCACCCGGGAGGCCAAATCCATCGGCGACGCCATCGTCACGGCGGTGCGGGACGTGCAGGCGGCAGGCGCCCGCGTCGATCGCGTCGAGCCCGACCCGCTCGTCAGCCTCTCGGACATCGCCGCGCGCACCGGGATGACGCGCGCGGCGATGACGCAATATTCCAAGGGACAGCGCGCCAGGGATTTTCCCCCGCCGGTCGCACGCGTGACGTCCGACAGCCCGCTGTGGGATTGGGCGACGGTGGCAAAATGGCTTTTCCATCACGACAAGCTCAGCCGCGACGCGGCAATCGAGGCGGCCGCCGTGCGCGCCGCCAATGAGGCCATCGGGTCGCGCAAGAGCAAGCTTGAAGAGGTCTTGAAGGGAAGCCTGAAAGCCTACGAGAAGGAGCTCGACCGGGCCGCGTGAGGCGCGGGACTGCGCGGCTAAAGCGCGATGAGCTTAGGGATGAATCGTCATCGCGCATTAGGTTATTGTTTGAGCCACGGTGACGGAGCCGTCGACCTGGAACAGGCGGTATCAAGCTGGAGCCGGGGCTCGCCACCGGCTACGGGCTTGATGCCAATGTGCCCGCGGCCTGCCCTCACATGATCTTTTCAAACCGGAAGCCTTCGCCTCCACCGGGCAAGTCGTCGGCGCCATGCGGATGGGGGTCCGGATGGTGGGCATTGAAGAACTCGACGATCTTGAAGCCGCACTTGTTGACGTAGAAGTGGATATTCCGCTTCTCGAAGTACGGCGTGTGGGTTTGCCAGACGCGCGTCTTCGGATAGCTCTGCTCGATCGCGGTCCATGCCTTGTGCCCCAGGCCGCGGCCATGTTCGCCTGATGATATGAAGAAGAGATCGAGCGAGTTGCAGTTGGTGTCGTCATCGATCGTGACGACAGCGCCGCCGACCTTCCGGCCCCGGCAGACGATCCGCAAGACCACAGCGCCTGGCGAAGCCATCGCGCCGTCGAGATCCTCGTCGGAAGGGATCGGGCCGTCCGGCAGAGAGCCGAACTCCGCGATGACGGCAACCGCGAAGGCCTCCTGCAGCTCTCGCTTGAATGCCTCGATGTCGCTGAGATGCGCAACGGTGAGCGTGATCTGATCGTTTTCCATCCCGCGCCGATAGAACATCACGAGATCGAAGTCATGGCGGCGGAACGTCGCCCCCGGGGGTCGGGAGCAGGACCGTCGCTTCGCTGATCCCCAACGAGCGGCAATAGCCCTCCCCACTACCCCCGAAAATCGATGCTCCGCAGCACGATTCCCGGCGGGGAGCCTTCGAACTCGCAGGCGCTGTATTTGCTGGCGGCGCGGGTTTCGATGCGGTCGCGGAGGCGGGTGAACTGGGCTTCGCGCTCGGCGGGGCGGGCCTGCGCGCCGCGTTCGAGATCGTCCATGGCGGAGGTCGAAATCGCGCAAGGGATTTCCTTCGCGCCGTCCTGCATCGAGAACTGGACGATGCCGCGATCCTGTTCGTGGCCGATGAAGCGGCCGCTGGTGAGGGGCATGGGGGGACTCCCTTGACACGAATTGCTTCGCGGGCTCGATGATCGCTTGAGGCAACGTCGTCGTCCTGGCGAACGCCAGGACCCATTACCCCGGTCAACGCTTGTAGAAGCACGCTGTGGCACACGCCTGCGCAACAACTCGCTTCGGTGGCTATGGGTCCTGGCTTTCGCCAGGACGACACTTGGTTCCGGGCGCGAGCCGTGGCTGTCGCGAGCGCTCGCGGTCGCGCTTCAGCTATCCTCGCCCAATCTCGCAAAATCGTCGAGCAGCGCGGAGACCAGTGCGCGGTGGCGGGTGTCTTCGGCTGGCAGGCTCGCGGCATAGAGATTGAGGAGGTAGCGCGCCTTCACCGCGGCTTCCGGCCAGGAGGCGGAGGGCACCGTCATCAGGCGATGCTCGAGATCGGCCTCGCGCTCGCGCAGCTCACGGACATGGCTCTCGACCTCGGCGAGCGTGCGGCGCAAATCGGTCGCCTTCTGCGCGGCCATGCCGCGGTGCTTGTCGAGTTCGACCGGGTCGTCAGTCATTGGCGATCCTTCGCATCAGTGGTGTTCGCATCAGTAACCTTGGCATCAGCGGCCTTGGCATCCGCAAGGTCGACAGAGCCGATCGACAGACGCTCGGTGGCGCCGTGCAGGCCTTCGACCGGAACGGTGATCATGGTGGCGACGCGGCGCCAGACCTCGAACGACAGGCCATCGATCGTCTCCTCGTCGGTGACGACCTCATAGGCGCCCGACGGAAATTCGCGCGCGATGCCACGGAGGTGGAAGGGATGCCTGAATGTCACGGTTTCACGCCGCGAACGGATGGACATGCGCGCACTGCCTTTTCGCAAGTGGGCCCCCAACCGACGCCGACTGCAACGACCATGCGCCCGTGGCGCGGCAATAGCCAGTACAATCGTCGCCGCGCCGCGCGCAGGGAAACCGCAGCGCAGGCGGCGTTTTAGGCCTCGCTATTGGTATGATGCAGGCGTAGGGTCGCGCACATCCCATCGTCGTTCCGCTGTTCCTGCTGCTGCTCGTCTGCTTGAAGGCGCCGTTCCATGGCTAGGCCGATCCGCGTGCCCTATCTCGTCTGGGCGACGAGCGAATACGGCAGCACCAATCTCGGCCGCGGCAGCGCGGCGGTCGCGCTGAGGCTGGCGCGCAAGCTGCTGCGCGACGGCTACATGGACGTGCGAGTCTGCACGCCGCGCGGACGCGTGCTGCAATCGGACGAACTGAACGAACTCAAACCGGCAAAGGAGATCGACGCCATGGCCAAGGGACAGCAACGCAGCAATCGCGAAACCAAGAAACCGAAGAAAGACAAAGCCAAGGTGATCGCCGCGGCCCCGAGCCGCAAGGAAGGGGCTTGGCAGCCGGAGATCGGCCAGGGGAAGAAGAAGTAGGGGGAAGAAGACTTTCTTCCTTCTCCCCTTGCGGGAGAAGGTGGCGCGAAGCGCCGGATGAGGGGTCGCTCTCCGCGAATTCAAATGAGAATAGGATTCGGGGAGAGAACCCCTCACCCGTCTCGCCGCTACGCGGCGAGCCACCCTCTCCCGCAGGGGGAGAGGGGAAGAGAAGGCGTCTCCTCGCCGTCGCGCTTTTTTGCTATACTCGCCCCGGTAGCATCACTCCGGGAGGCGTACCGTGGAGCATTCGGCCAGCATCACCCCCAAAAACCTCGTCATCTGCTGTGACGGCACCGGCAACGAGATCTCGCAGAACATCTCCAACGTCCTGAAGCTCTATCGGTCCTTGCGCAAGACCGACAAGACGCATCCGCGGCAGATGGTGTTTTACGATCCCGGCGTCGGCACGGTGACGGAGCCGTCGACCTGGAACAGGTGGAAGGCCAACATCAGGCTGGTGCTGGGGCTCGCCACCGGCTACGGGCTCGATGACAACACGCTGTCGGCCTATTGCTTCCTGGTCGAGCATTATGCGCCCGGCGACAAGATCTACCTGTTCGGCTTTTCGCGCGGCGCCTACACCGTGCGCGTGCTGGCGGGGCTGATCCACAAGGTGGGACTGATCTCGCCGGAGCAGGCGAACCTCGCAGGCTCGGGCCTGATCGCCTACAAGCAATATTCCGGGCTCGGGCGCGGCAACGACATCAAGGACCTCGAAGACATTGCCTTCGACGAGCAGGGGCCGCTGCCGAAGGACGCATTCGACCTCGCCGCGCAGTTCGCGCGCATCACCTCGACGCGCTGGCCCACCATCCACTTCATCGGCGTCTGGGACACGGTGGCGAGCGTGATCGTGCCGCGGCGCGACGTATTCTTCCTGGTGTTCAGCCTGGAGGAGCTCGCCTTCACGCTGCGCAACCCCAGCGTCAACATCTTCCGCCAGGCGATCGCGATCGACGAGCGGCGCCGTATGTTCCGCCTGAAGGCGTATGACGAGCCGCAGGAGTTCTGGAGCAACCGCTACGTCCCCGACGAGAAGAAGGTGCCGCAGGACATCCTGCAGGTGTGGTTCGCCGGCGTGCATTGCGACGTCGGCGGCGGCTATCCGGAGGAGACAAGCGCGGAGTCGAAATATCCGCTGCTGTGGATGATCGAGGAAGCTGATAAAGCAGGGCTGCATTTCAACCCGAGCACCGTGAACCAGCTCGCCTGGGGCAAGGAGCGCAAGGGCTCGCCTTTTAAATATGTCGGGCCTGCGTATACGCCGAAGGAGAGCCCGCTGCACGATTCGATGAGCCCGGCCTGGCGCGTGCTGGAGTATTTGCCGAAGCGCGCGACATACAAGGAATGGCCTGAGCGGAAGGTGGTCGCGGGATTCTACATTCCCGATTGCGAGCCGCGCTTCATCCCCGAGGGCGCGCATGTGCATGAGAGCGTGGTGAAGCGGATGGACGTGGATGCTGGTTATCGGCCGGTAAATCTGCCGAAGACGTATGTGACGGTGCCGATGCCGGTGGAGCCGGGGGTGGAGATGGCGGCGGGGGTGTGAGGTTGTGAGCTCGCTGCCACCCTCCCCCGGAGGGGGAGGGTCGGCTCACGTTGAGCGCAGCGAAATGTGAGACGGGGTGGGGTGGCGGTCTCTCCGCGTCCAACAGTGCCCGTTTGGAGAGATCACCCCACCCCGCTCGCGCTTCGCGCGATCGACCCACGGGCGAGCTACGCTCGTCCCGGACCCCTCCAGGGGAGGGTGCGCACCCCGTTACCGCCGTTTTCTTCCATCGCCACCACTTTTCATTAAAATTCTCCACCCCGCCTTAGCGTGATCGCAGAAACTCCCCTCCATCATCTCCTCCCAAGCCCACCGCGCTGTCCGCGGTATTGGAGGAGAGTGCCAATGCATCCGCGTCGACACGCCCGTGTGAAACCTGCAGGCCTGGTGTCCCGCCAGGCCAAGATCATCACCGACCCGCGCGCGCCTGTGATTCTGTGCACGCTGATCGACTATTCGCCGGGAGGCGCCTGCGTCGATCTCGGCGGACAGGTGAAGATCCCCGATCGGTTCGAGCTGCTGCACGTCAACACCAAGAAACGCTGCCGCATCGCCTGGAAGCGCGGCACGCGGGTGGGCGTGGTGTTTTAGGGGCTTTCTTCTCCCACAAGAGGAGAAGGAAAAAAGCTACTTCCGCATCCTCGCCTTCGCCCCCGCGACGATCTGCATCGCGACGCCCCCGATCCAGCCCGCAAACACCAGCCAGGTCAGCGCGGCGTGCGGCTCGAGGCGGAGCACGATGACGGCGACGGAGGCGAATGCTGCAAGCGTGGCGAAGAACGTGCCGGCGGAGCTCAAGAGCTCGGCGGCATCGATCAGGCTATGCGCGTCGTCGAAGGGCAGCTGCGGCGTGTCGATGCCCAGATAAAAGCCGATGCTGCCGAGAAGCATCATGAGCAGCAGAAAGCCCTGCGTGGTGAGCGCGGGAAACGCCGATCCGACATAGGCGCCGACGAACAGCCCGCACGCAGCACCCGCCATCGCGAGGCCAACGCGCTCCAGCACGTGGGCAGTCTTGCGAACACGAAACCGCATGGCGGCTCCTCCGTGATCCCCGGATGAGCGGAGGTTAGGCCGATTTTGCGAGCGGTGGAAGGTGAGGAGAGTTACGGATACGTGAGGTCTTGCTTGCTCCCTCTCCCCGCATCCGCCTTCGCCCACGGCTTCGGCGGACGAGCGCGGGGAGAGCTGACGAACTACCGCGCCCCGAAATTGGTCTTGCCGAACAGCGCCTTTTGCGCCGACGGCTGCGAGCGCCAATATTGCGGCGGGGCCTCGACTTCGCCGCCGAGTTCGGCCGCGGCGTGCCAGCCCCAGCGCGGGTCATAGAGCATGCCACGGGCGAGCGCGACCATGTCGGCCTTGCCTGAGGCGACGATCTCCTCGGCGAGTTTCGCCTCGGTGATCAGGCCGACGGCGATCACAGGCAATCCCGTCTCGCGCTTGATCGCATCCGCAAACTGCACCTGATAGCCGGGGCCGAGCGTGATCTTCTGGAGCGGCGAGACGCCGCCGGAGGAGGCATCGATCCAGTCGACGCCGCGCGCCTTCAGCGCCTTGGCGAATTCGATGGTCTGCGCCAGATCCCAGCCGCCCTCGACCCAGTCGGTCGACGACACCCGCATGCCCACGGGCTTGTCGTGCGGGAACACGGCGCGCACGGCGTCATAGATCTCGAGCGGGAAGCGCATGCGGTTTTCGAGCGAGCCGCCATATTCGTCAGTGCGCTTGTTCGAGATCGGCGACAGGAATTGATGCATGAGATAGCCGTGCGCGCCGTGCAGCTCGATCGCGTCGATGCCGATGCGCGCCGCGCGGCGGGCCGCGTCGACGAAGGCCTCGCGGATGCGCTTCAGCCCCGCGGCATCGAGCGCTGTGGGCGCCGCCTCGCCGTCCTTGTGCGGGATCGCCGACGGCGCCACCGTCTGCCAGCCGCCCTGCGCCTCGGGGATGAGCTGGCCGCCGTCCCAGGGCTTCGCGCTGGAGGCCTTGCGGCCCGCATGGGCGAGCTGCATCGCGATCGCCGTCGACGAATGCTTGCGCACGGAGGCGAGGATCTGCTTCAGCGCGGCTTCGGAGGCATCGCTATAGAGCCCGAGACAGCCCGGCGTGATGCGGCCGATCGCCTCGACATGGGTGGCCTCGATGCAGAACATCGCAGCGCCCGACAGCGCCAGATTGTTGATGTGGGTGAAATGCCAATCGGTGGGAACGCCGTCCTCGGCCGAATACTGGCACATCGGCGACACCACGAGACGGTTCTTCAGCGTCAGGCCGCGCAGCTTGATCGGGGAAAACAGGGCGCTCATGCGAGGGATCCGGGGGAAGGAGTGATGGAAGCACTTGCATGAAGTTTAATGGGGGAATCGCAAATTGCGAGATGCGCGCACGGCATGGCCGCCGGCGCGGCCATGCATCGGGGCCGCGCTGCTACTGCGAATCCACGAACTTCCCCGGCTGCGGCTTGCCCATCCGGATCTTGCCGTCGGGCAGCAGCTCGCCATCGGCCTCGGCCGAGAACTCGATCATGTTGCCGTCGCCGTCATGCTTCAACGCCCTGGCGAGAGGGCCGAGCTTGTCGAGAAGCCTGGCGTCATCGGCGACCAGGACCCGGTAGTCGGTGAGATGGAAGCGGCGCGGCGCCGCCGGATTGAAAGCCGCCCAGGTGAAATCAGGCACGGACGAGCGCACCTGGATGTCGTTGGCGCTATCGACGGTGCGGCCGGTGACGTCGCGGAACAGGTCGGGGCTCTCGAGCAGCTTCGCAAGCCTGCCGTCGACGGCGTAGATGTTCAGCGTAACGACGTGGCGCTCGCTGCGGAACGACACCGCGACGATGCGCGAGTCCGCCGACCACGCGGCGTGGAAGGCATCCGGCGCCGAGTCCAGGATGTTATCGTCGTTGACGTTGTCGAGCGTCATCAGCTTGCGATGGGCTGGTTCGGCCATCAATGAGAGGCGGAAATTCTCCGAACCGGCATCGCCCTCGCCATGCGCCGCAATGGAGAGCTTTCCGTTCGGCGCCTTGCCGCCGAGGATGATGGCGTATTCGCCCTTCGCGTATTTGTGCTCGGCCGTCGCGAAGACCGGCGATACGGCGAGGGTGAGGAGCAAAGCGAGGATGGCGCGGCGGTGGGGCATGGTTGTGTGTCGGCCAAGGGTGCCACCACGTTCACCATGAGTTCAGGACACCCAGCAGTACGACCCAATAGATGGCGAACAGGCTCCAACTGCGACGATAGCAAACGATGCCTATGAACGCTATCAGGCCGAGGCCAAGGATCCAGATCAACCAGCTTAGATTGGACGCGATCTGAAGGCTGCGCTCGGGCTCTGGCCCGTTCTTCGACCACCAGAGATCAAGGAAGTTTAACTTCGGATCGAGCGTGACATAGCGCGCAATGTCGTCGACTCTCGCCTTCGTTTCAAATGCTGCGATATGAGGTCCGGCGATATAGGTCAGATTGAACAGCCGATCTTCGTCTCCGGTGCCATGCCGAAAGCCGCGAAAGCCAGCCGCGCCAATGTCAAGAACGCCCGGCTTAGCATCCTCATTCCCGATGAGATCGGATATCTGCTGGAAGAACTGCGGAAAGATCGCGACAACCCAATCGCCCGCGGCACATATATTCCAGACCCGTCCCGTGACACGGTCATCCCGCATCAGCTTGTCCCAACGATAATGCATGGGCACGACACTACCGGCAAAGAAGACGTTTCTTATCTTCAGCACTTGATAGTTCTGAAGTGCGCTTGCCAGAATGTAGGTCCCGTTGCTGTGACCGATGAAGTCGACGTCGGTATCGCGAAGGTTGGGATACATTGCTCTCGCCTCCGTGTACTGGTCCATGAACCAGCGCACGTTGCTTTGGCGATCCCAGTAGAACAGGAAAGGCAGCATCGCGAACCTGCGATAGAGAGGTGGAATGACCTTCACGCCCTTCGAAGCGTCGCCTATTAGTATGTCGATCGATTGCTTTACCTCGGCTGGCCACGGGCTCTCATCACGGATGCCGTGCATGACAAAGATCAACTGCTTGACGTCGGGATCAGTGTGAAGTGCCCCCACCTTGTCGGCCCAGTCTGACGGAAATTCGTACCGCGTCTTCGTCAGCGCCATCTGTATAGCCTCGCCTGCTGCCGTTAGCTCCTTGCCCCCTCCTTGATAGAGACGCGATGCAATCTCGCCGTGGGAAAAACCTTCCAACGATTTGAAAATGACGCCTTCGGGGGATCCTGCCTCCAGATCAATGCTGTCTTCGCGATCGACAAGTTCGTCCTTGTTGCCGAGAAGATGGACAACCAACGGATGTTGGTTGGCTGGGAGTGAACGGAATAGATCGATCCATTGGATGCGCATGTTCGCAACGAATGGCGCACCTTGCATCAGGCTGGCGATGAAACGTCCTGTTCCGGTCAGTCGTCCGACCTCGAGGGCGATAGAACCGAACGCGTATTTGTAATCATCGAGATTCGTTGGCTTGTGATAGGGCCAGCCACGGTTTGGGGCAGCGAGAGATACATAACGCTCGATGCGTTCGACCCAGTCGTGTCGGCCACGAACCTGCTGCTCAGGGCGGTCCTCGTAACCATATCCCCAGAGCAACACCTTACGAAGCAGTAGCCCGCCGGTGCTGTAGCCGAACAGGACGATCTTTTCGTAATGATACTTCTTGTCTTCCGCATCTATCGCGGTTTCAATTTTTTGGGTTATCTCGTAGGGGTTGATATTGGAAGCCCATTGATGGCTGTAGGTCGGGATTAGAAGGTCTGCTGCCGGATACGTCTCACGAACCAGTCGTTCTAGCTCCGGCCTGGACGTTCGACCGCCCAATGAGGGCGCATAAACAACTAGGGTCTTGTGATCTCGATAGGTTGTCTCGATTTGCCCGACGGTACCGAAATCGAAATATCGCAACACGCAAAATATGATCAAGACGGAGATCAACCCGAGCAATTTGAGCACAGAGCCCATGAGCGTTCTCAATCAATACGATAATGATATCTTAAATACACCTCATATTGGTTCGACGAATGCAGCATCGTCAAGCCGAAAGCGGCAAGAGACCCCGAAGATGTTCACTCCACCAGCGTGAACTGCAACAGCAGGGTCCGCTGCAGCAGCGAGAAATTGTCGTCGGACACCATGGTCAGCACGGTCTCGCCCTCGGCCGTGACGTGGGCGTCGATGCCTTCCATGTTGTCGACCTCGTGGCCGAGATCGGCCCGGAACAGTTCGGGACCGTCGACCAGTGCGCCGGGTGCGATGCTCTTCAGGGGGATCGCGCGGATGCGGATGTCGATGCCGGTGAACCAGGAGAATTTGCGCTCGAGGATCAAGAGCTCGCCGGAGGCCAGCAGCACGGCGTCGCTGATGTCGAATTTTTCGGTGCGGCGCACGGCGAACTGGCCGGGCGACGGGCCGCCGATCAGGAAGGCGACCAGATTGCCGTCGGCATCGAGCCCCCGCTCGGACAGTGCGATCAGCGTGCCCGCGAGCGGCTGGCTTTTGGGCACGAACACCAGCGCCTCGAGCCCCTTGTTGACCGGCAGCTTGCGGATCGCAGCGGGCGAGGCGATCACCTCGCCGCGGGAGCGCGTGCCGCCGTGTGCGAAGTCGAAGCGCATGATCTGGTTGACGCGTTCGAGCCCGACATAGACGAGCGAGCCGTCGCGCGCGAGCGATTCGGTATCGTACCAGAGCCGCTTCTCCGTGATCGGGCGACCCTCGCTGTTCAGCATCGGCGCGGCCTCGACATCGGCGAGACCGACCATCTTGCCGTCGGCATAGCGGATGCTGCCGGTGAACCAGGTGCCTTGATCCGACAGCGCGAGGAAACGCTCGCCCTTGTCGTCGAGGAAGCGGAAACCCGAGAGGCCGCCGAAGCCGCGATGCGGCGAGGTCAGCGCCAGCCCGCTGCGATATTGCAATGAGCCGAAGCGCACGCGCGAACGGTCGCGCGGCTCGAACAACGGAATCGGCCGCGCATTGACCTCGATGCTGGCGGGTTCGTTGACAGCGTGCTCAGGCTGCGTCTGCCTCGGCGCGAACTGCGCGTGCGCAAGCCGAGGAGCTGCGAGAGTGGAAAATCCCGCCGCCGCGTGGCTGACGAAGCTGCGGCGGGATTGATGGGTGCTCACGAATGCAGTTTGCGTCGCGGGCGACCGGCCGGCTGCGACGGCGCGGTGTTGGTCTCGCTGAAGAGTTCAGCGAGCTTCTCGGTGATGGCGCCGCCGAGCTCTTCGGCGTCCACGATCGTGACCGCGCGGCGATAGTAGCGCGTCACATCATGGCCGATGCCGATCGCGATCAGCTCGACCGGCGAGCGGGTCTCGATCTCCTCGATGATGTGGCGCAGATGCCGCTCGAGATAATTGCCGGGATTGACCGACAGCGTTGAATCGTCGACCGGCGCACCGTCCGAGATCATCATCAGGATCTTGCGCTGCTCGGGCCGGCCGAGCAGGCGCTTGTGCGCCCAGTCGAGCGCCTCGCCGTCGATGTTCTCTTTGAGCAGGCCCTCGCGCATCATCAGGCCAAGGTTTTTCCGCGCACGGCGCCAGGGGGCGTCGGCGGACTTGTAGATGATGTGGCGGAGATCGTTGAGACGGCCGGGATTGGCCGGCTTGCCGGCGGCCAGCCACGCCTCGCGCGATTGCCCGCCCTTCCAGGCGCGTGTGGTGAAGCCCAAAATCTCGACCTTGACGCCGCAACGCTCCAGCGTGCGCGCCAGAATGTCGGCGCAGGTGGCGGCGACCGTGATGGGCCGTCCCCGCATCGAGCCGGAATTGTCGAGCAACAGCGTGACGACGGTGTCGCGGAACGTCGCCTCCTTCTCGTGCATGAAGGACAGCGGATGATAGGGATCGGTGACGACGCGCGACAGGCGCGCAGGGTCCAGGATGCCCTCTTCGAGATCGAACTCCCAGGCGCGGTTCTGCTGCGCCATCAACCGGCGTTGCAGCCGGTTGGCGAGGCGGGCGACGATGCCCTGCAGATGCGCGAGCTGCTTGTCGAGATAAGCGCGCAGGCGCTCCAGCTCGTCATGATCGCAGAGATCCTCGGCGGCGATGACCTCATCGAATTTCGGCGCGAAGGCGTGATATTCCGGCCCGCGCGGCTCGTTCTTGCCATGCGAGTTCGGACGCGTCGCCTCGCCTGGCGTCTCGTCGTCGCCGAGCTCGCCGTCGTCGAACGTATCCGAGGTCGAGGCCTGCGCGCTTTCCATCGCGCTGTCGCTCATCTCTTCGCTGGAGGCCTGCGCCTGGTCGGCGCTCATCTCCTGCGCGGCATCGGAATCGGGCGAGCCTTCCGCGCCGGACTGATCGTTGTCGCCGTCCTGGTTCTCGTCGTTGTCTTCGTTCTCTTCGCTGTCGGCGCTACGCTCGTCGCCGATATCGAGCGCCGTCAGCAGATCATGCACGGCATCGCCGAACTTGGTCTGGTCTTCGACCACGCCGTCGAGCCGGTCGAGCCGCTTGCCGATCTTGTCTTCGAGAATGGGGCGCCAGAGATCGACCATCTTCTTGGCGGCCGCCGGCGGCGCCATGCCGGTCAGGCGCTCGCGCACCAGCATCGCCAGCGCGTCCGCGAGCGGCGCATCGGCGCGGTCGGTGATCTCGTCGAACTTGCCGCGATGAAAGTGATCGTCAAGCATCGCGGTGAGATTCTTGGCAACGCCCGCCATGCGGCGCGCGCCGATCGCCTCGACCCGGGCCTGCTCGACCGCCTCGAACACGCCGCGCGCCTGCGGATTGCCCGGCATCAGCTTGCGATGAACTTTTGGATCGTGACAGGCGATCTTCAGCGCGATGGAATCCGCATGGCCGCGCACGATCGCCGCATCGCGCTTGGTCATCTTTCGCGCAGGCTCGGGCAGACGTGCCTTGCCGGGCGCAAGGCCCGGGCGCTCGGCCGCGAAGCTCACGTCGAGCTCGGGCGATTTCGCAATCGCCTTCAGGCAGGAGGCCACCGAGCGCTTGAACGGCTCGGTCGGCGCTTCCTTGGTGTTACGGAATTTGGAGTTGGAAGGCGTGCTCATCTCGCTCTCACTGTCGTCCCAAGCTCAGCTTGATCTGTCGTCCCCGCGAACGCGGGGACCCATAACCCCAGGACGTCATTTGGCGAAGGGTGGCAACTGACAGCTCGCGCTACAATCACGGCCTGTGGTTATGGGTCCCGGATCTGCGCTCCGCTTCGCTGCGCTTGTCCGGGACGACATCCCACACCTCAGCTGAGTGCCACGTTGACTGCCGATTCCGGCAGCTCGGCGTTGAAGCAGCGCTGGTAGAACTCGGCGACCAGGGGGCGCTCAAGCTCGTCGCACTTGTTGAGGAAGGTGACGCGGAACGCGAAACCGATATCGCCGAAGATGTCGGCGTTTTCGGCCCAGGTGATCACCGTGCGCGGGCTCATCACCGTCGACAGATCGCCATTGGCGAAGGCGTTACGGGTGAGATCGGCAAGGCGCACCATCTTGTTGACGATGTCGCGGCCTTCCTGGGTGCGATAGTGCTTGGCCTTCGCCAGCACGATCTCCACTTCCTCGTCATGGCTGAGATAGTTCAGCGTGGTGACGATCGACCAGCGGTCCATCTGGCCCTGGTTGATCTGCTGGGTGCCGTGATAGAGGCCCGACGTGTCGCCGAGACCGACCGTGTTGGCGGTCGAGAACAGGCGGAACGCCGGGTGCGGCTTGATCACCTTGTTCTGGTCCAGCAACGTCAGACGGCCCGACACTTCCAGCACGCGCTGGATCACGAACATCACGTCCGGGCGGCCGGCGTCGTATTCGTCGAACACCAACGCGATGTTGTGCTGGAGCGCCCAGGGCAGGATGCCGTCGCGGAATTCGGTGACCTGCTTGCCGTCGCGGACCACGATGGAGTCCTTGCCGACGAGGTCGATACGGCTGATGTGGCTGTCGAGGTTGACGCGCACGCAGGGCCAGTTCAGGCGGGCAGCGACCTGCTCGATATGGGTGGATTTGCCGGTGCCGTGATAGCCGGTCACCATCACGCGGCGGTTGCGCGCGAAGCCGGCGAGAATGGCAAGCGTGGTGGCGCGATCGAAACGGTAGTCGGAATCAACTTCGGGCACGTGAGGATCGACTTCGGAATAGGCCGGCACTTCGAGATCGGTGTCGATCCCGAACACCTGGCGGACCGACACCTTCATGTCGGGCAAACCGGAAACTTCCTCAACTTTGGACATCGCGGCGGTCGTCATCAATCCTCCGAGGCCCCGGGCGATCCCGAGACCAGTTATTTGCACGTTGGCTGCGGCTGGGTGCGTCTGCGAACGTATCAGAGACAAGTGGCCGGCAGAAGCCCATGCGCCAATCAAAGTTCCGTTGTCTTTTCATTTAGATAGGCAAGGAACGCGATTTTTGGAAGGCTGCCCTGCAAATCTCGCCCAAATTTCGCCCCGGATAGCGGCCCTGTCCGGCCGAATGGCACTTTCCCCGCCTCTTCTTACTTGTGTAAGGGTCTGAACCCGAATGCCCCAGCCCGCTACAGAGACCTCGTGACGTCATTCCTTGATCCCCTGATATCCTTCGTCTCAGTCCATGCGTGGCTGGCTTATCTGACCCTGTTCCTGGCGGCGTTGCTCGAAGCCGTCCCGGTGGTGGGCTCGGTGATCCCTGGCTCGACCATCATCCTGGCGCTGAGCGCCCTGGTTCCCGGCGGGGACCTGAAACTGCAATGGGTGTTGCTGGCGGCGGCCGTCGGCGCCGTGCTGGGCGACGGCTCGGCCTATTGGATCGGGCACCGGCAGCAGCGCGAAATCCTCAACACCTGGCCGCTGACGAATTATCCGCGCGTGGTCGAGGAAAGCGAGACCTTCTTCCACCGCTTCGGCACCTGGGCCGTGTTCTTCGCCCGCTTCGTGCCGCCGATCCGCGCGTTCGTGCCGGTCACATCAGGCGCGCTGGGAATGCCGCCGGCGACATTCTATGCGGTCAACATCCCCGCGATCCTGGTCTGGGCACCCGCGCACGTGTTGCCGGGCGTGCTGGCGGTGTCGGCCCTGCATGAATATGCCGGCCTGCCGCATCACGTGCATCTATTCAAGCACATGTGGATTTTGACCGTGACCGCGGTGGCGATCGTGGTGGGCGTGGCGGCGTGGATCTATCGGCGGCGGAATGGCAGTGTCGTCGCGGAGGCCAAGTCGCGGGCTTAACTCTTACCCTCCCCTGGAGGGGGAGGGTCGGCTCACATGGAGCGTAGCGGAATGTGAGACGGGGTGGGGTGATCTCTCAACACGGGCACTGTTCGCGTTGAGAGATCACCCCGCCCCGCTCGCGCTTCGCGCGATCGACCCTCCCCCTCCAGGGGAGGGTGGCAGCGCAGCTCGCCGCTTCCCTCCGTTCAAGCCCTCGCTTCAGCGCCCCCAACCCGTCTCCCCGGTGCAGGCCCCACATACCTTGCCCGCGGCCTGATCAGCTTGCCGAACTGCAATTGCTCGCTCGCATGCGCGATCCAGCCGACGCTGCGGGCCATGGCGAACAGCGCGAGCTCGCTGCCTGGGGGCAGGCGCAGCGCGTGGACGAGCACGGCGAGCACGTAATCGATGTTGACGAACTCGCCAGTCGCCTCCGCAATCCGATCCGGGACTTCTTTGGTGAATTTGCGCGGCGCGCCGGCACGCGCGAGCGCGTTCAGCAGCGACTGCGCGCGGGGATCGCCGTGCTTGTAGACGCCGTGGCCGAAGCCCGGAAAGCGCTCGCCGAGCGCGACGCGCTCGCGCACCATCGGCTCGACGTCGCGGTCGACCAATGTCTTGACCAGCTGCGAGGCCAGCACGCCGGCGCCGCCGTGTTTCGGGCCCTTCAGCGCGGCGAGGCCGGCGATGACGCTGTCGTAGAGATTGAGCCCGGTCGAGGCTGCGCAGCGCGCGGTGAAGGTCGAGGCGTTCAGCTCGTGATCGGCGAGCAGCACCAGCGCGCGGCGGATGAGATCGCCCGCGTGCTTGTTATCAGGCGCCCACGTGCGGGCGATCTGCTGATGCAACGGCTCGGATGACGGCTCGGTATTCAGCATCGTCGCGACGAGGAGCCGGACGATGCGCGCGCCGACCATCGCGCGACCATCCGGCGCGCGGGTGAAGGCGCGGGAATCGGCGCTCGCGGCCAGCGCGAGCACGGCGATGGCGCGATCGATCGGCGCGGCACGACGCGCGGCCTGCGCGATGATGCGCATCTCGTCCGAGATTTTCGGCTGATTATCAGAAGCGAAGGGATCGACGTCGGAGACGTCCCAGAGCAGCGTTGCGGTGTGCTCCAGCGTGTCGTTCTCGGCGAGATCGATGCAGTTCACACCGCGATAGATCGCGCCCTCCTCGGTGATGGTCGAGATCTCCGTGTCCATGACGGGCAGATCGGCATCGAAGCTGCGCAGGCCGCGCGGCTCCGGCGATGGCACCCGGCGCTCCTTCAGCGCGCGGACGTCCTCGGCGCGGTAGCGGTTCTTGCGCGAATCCGGCGTCGGCTCCGAGCGGATCAGGCCCCGGCTGACATAGGCGTAAAGGGTCGCCGGCGAGATCGCGAGCTCGGCAGCGGCTTCCCGGGCTGAGAGGTAGAGGCCTTCGGAATTATTCATATTGATTGATGTAATCAAGATTGATCAATCTGTCGAGAGGCCCGATTTTCTCCTGGTGCAGTGCAAAAGGGAGATTTGGGCCATGAACATCCACCTCACCAAAAGCCAGATCGGGCTGGACGGCGTTCCCGCAGCCGAAACCGTGCTCAGCCACGTCGATGGCGAGCGCGGCGAGTTGATCATCGCCGGTGAGCATGTCGGGCGCCTCGCCGCCGTCTCGAGCTTCGAGGGCGTCACCGCCCGGCTCTGGAACGGAGCGAGCAAGACCACGCTGACCGAAGCAAATGTCCGGGCGAGCCTGGGTGCCGCGCGCGAACGCGCTTTCGCGCGGCTCTCCGAGCTGCTGCCGGCGACGCAAGGCATGGGCATCGTCGACGGATTTCGCGCGGCCATCGCGGGCCTGCGCGCCGAGCACGGGCTCGAGCACGAGGCGACCATCGTCGGTGCGTTTCCAGTGATCGCGGGCGCGCTGGTCCGGCGCGCGAAAGGCCTCGAGCCCATCGCGCCTGATGCAAACGTCAGCCACGCTGCCGACACGCTGCGCATGCTGCATGGACGCACGCCTGCCACCCGCGAGGTCACTGCGTTGGACGCCTATCTCGTCACTGCCAGCGACCACGGCATGAATGCCTCGACCTTCACCGCGCGCGTGGTGGCCTCGACGCAAGCCGATTTGTTCGCGGCCGTCACCGCCGGTTATTGCGCGCTGACCGGCCCGCTGCATGGCGGCGCGCCGGAGCCGGTGCTGGAAATGCTGGACGCGATCGGCTCGCGCGAACGCATCCAGCCCTGGGTCGATGCGGCGCTGGCGCGCGGCGAGCGGATGATGGGGTTTGGCCACCGGGTCTATCGCGTCCGCGATCCGCGCGCCGACGTGCTGAAAGCAGCGGTCGAAGCGCTCGCCTCCAACGGCACCGATTTGCCGTTTGCCGGCGAGGTCGAGGCCTATATCCGCGCGGCGCTCCGCAAGAAGAATCCGGAACGGCCGCTGGAGACCAATGTCGAGTTCTTCACCGCGATCCTGCTCGATGCGCTGACCATTCCGCGGCAGGCCTTCACGCCGATCTTCGCGGTGGCGCGTTCAGCCGGATGGACCGCGCATGCGCGCGAGCAGCAGCGGACGGGGCGGCTGATCCGGCCGAGCTCGTCCTATGTGGGGGCGATGCCGGAGAGGTAGAGAATGCTTAGCCCGGATGGAGCGGCGTGCTTTCCCTCTCCCCTTGCGGGAGAGGGTGGCATAGGCGGCCTTCGGCCGCCGTCACCTGAGAACGCCGATGCTTCGCATCGGCTATGGCGCAGCGGTGAGAAGGGTGAGGGTCTCCGTCCACACGATGAATCTTCGCGCGTGGAGGGAACCCCTCATCCGGCGCTTCGCGCCACCTTCTCCCGCAAGGGGAGAAGGAAGAAAGCGAGCGAGGCCTTACGCCTCCCGCACCACCGTCTTCAGATAATTATACGCCTTGATGATTTCGATCAGGCGATCTTCGGTGGAGCGGTCGCCGCCGTTGGCGTCGGGGTGGTGCTGCTTCACGAGCGCCTTGTACTTGGTCTTGACGTCGGCGAGCGTCGAGTCAGGGCCAAGGCCCATCACCTGGAGCGCCTTGCGCTCGGCGTTCATGACCTTGCGCGTCTCGGCCTTGGGCGCTGCCTCCGGGCCCTTGCGCCAGCTGGCGCGGCCGTTGATCTCGGAGAACATGCTGAAGGGATCGAAGGCACCGTCGATCTCGGCTTCCGCACCCTTCTTGACGCCGCCATTGGCGCCCATCTTCCAGGTCGGGCGATGGCCGGTCAGCGCATCCTTCTGATAGCGCGCGACGGCGTCGGCATTCATGCCGGAAAAGAAATTGTAGTTCTGATTGTACTCGCGCACGTGATCCAGGCAGAAGTGCCAGTACTCGCGCTGGTTCTCGCGGCCCTTGGGCGCGCGATGCGCGCCCTTGTTCTGACACCCGGTCCACTCGCAGGCGACCACGGTGTCGCGCGGCTTCACCTCGGCCTGCTTGCCCCGCGGCTTCACGCGGATGGAGTCGAAGAACTTTGATGAATCGATCGGCATGGCTGACTTTGACTACGCAATGCAAAAACCTTCAAGTCTTGACATTGCAATTAGCTTGAGACCCGTAGCCGAAGTTTCACTTCGGCGTCCGTTGAAGTACGGCCACCGGAGGCGGCCTATGCAATTGACGGGACACGATCGCACGCTTTAATGGCACTCATGGTTATGAAAGACACTATCAGCAACAAGTTGCAGGAAGCTTTCACGCCGGAAAGCCTGCAGGTCGTCGACGAGTCACATTTGCATGAGGGCCATGCCGGCCATCGGCCGAGCGGCGAGACGCATTTCCGTGTCTATATCGTGTCTGGAGCCTTCAAAGGGAAGAGCCGGGTCGACCGTCACCGCATGATAAATGCAGCGCTGGCCGCGGAACTTTCCGGCAGCGTGCACGCGCTGGCGATCCACGCGCAGGCGCCGGGGGAAGGTTGAGCTTTCTTACCCTCCCCTGGAGGGGGTCCTGCTCATCATCAAAGATGGTCGTCATGCCCGGGCTTGTCCCGGGCATCCACGTCCTTCGTTCGATCAGTAGACGTGGATGGCCGGGTCAAGCCCGGCCATGACGATGAGGAGGCT
Source organism: Bradyrhizobium sp. BR13661 (assembly GCF_029892425.1). Taxonomy (GTDB): domain Bacteria; phylum Pseudomonadota; class Alphaproteobacteria; order Rhizobiales; family Xanthobacteraceae; genus Bradyrhizobium. Next base: position 84,975 of record NZ_JARXWB010000011.1, read on the forward strand.
TCGGAGCTTACAACCGCTGCGTCAAAACGACGTCCCTGCCCGCCTCGGCTTTGCCTCTTCCAGCTCGGCCTCGCGCGGGACTGGCGAAATACGGAGCGCGGTGATGCGGTTGCGCTCACGGCGGAGGACGCGGAAGCGGAAGCCGTGGAAGGTAAAGCTCTGGCCGCGGTCGGGGATCGAGCGCGCCTCGTGAATGACGAGGCCGGCGACCGTGGTTGCCTCTTCATCGGGCAGGCGCCAGTCCATGGCGCGATTGAGGTCGCGGATCGGCACCGAGCCGTCGACCACAACGGAGCCGTCCGGCTGGGCTCGCACGCCCGCGACCACGACGTCGTGCTCGTCGGAGATGTCCCCGACGATCTCTTCCAGAATGTCTTCCAGCGTCACAAGACCTTCAACTTCGCCATACTCGTCGACCACGAGCGCGAAATGGGTCTTGCGACGGCGGAATGCCTTGAGCTGCTCGGAGACAGGGCGCATCTCCGGCACGAACCAGGGCGGCAGCGCGATGGTGGAGACGTCGATGCGCGAGGTGTCGCCGTCGGAGGCGCGGATCGCGCGCAAGAGATCCTTGGCGTGCAGCACGCCGATAATGTTTTCCGGCTTCTCGCGCCAGAGCGGGATGCGGGTGTACTCGGTCGCCAGCACCTCGCGCACCAGATCTTCCGGCGGCAGATCGGCATTGATCATCATCATCTCGGTGCGGTGGATCATGACGTCCGAGACCTGGAGCTCGCGCAGATCGAGCAGACCGCCGAGCATGTCGCGGTCCTGCTTTTCGACCTTGCCCTCGTGATGCAACAGGTCGACCGCACCGCGCAGGCGCTCGGTTGGCGACAGGATCGCCTGGTGCTCGCCGGCGAGGCCGAAACCACGCATCAACACGCGCACGATCACTTCCACCACGCGCAGCAGCGGCCCCAGCACATACATGGTCAGCCGCATCGGGCGCGCGACCGCGAGCGCCATGCGGTCCGGCGCGTTGATGGCGATGGTCTTGGGCAGCACCTCCGCAAAGATCACCACCAGCGCCGTCATCACGCCGGTGGCATAGAGCACGCCGACATCGCCGAACCACGCCGTGAAGATGGAGGTTGCGAGCGCAGAAGCGCTGATATTGGCGATGTTGTTGCCGAGCAGCAGCGCGCCGATCAGGCGCTCGCGCATGTCGAGCAGCTGCGAGACCACGTCGGCGTCGTGGTTACCCTGCTTGGAGAGCCGCAACATGCTGGCGCGCGAGGCGCCGGTCAGCGCGGTCTCGCTCGCGGCAAAGAAGCCCGAAACCAGCAGGCAGATGATGACGATGGTGAAGCCGAGCCAGTCCATGAATCACTCAACATTCTCGTCTTGACGCGTTTTCTTAACGCGAACCGGTATCCACTTCGCCCGAAAACGCTCTTCAGCCGCGCAATCACGCCTTGAGGGCGAGCTTGTCCTTCAGCTTTTCTTGCAGGAAGTCGCGCACCGGAGCCGGTTCGACATCCCTGGCGATGACGGCGCGCCCCACGGCTTCGAGCAGGATGAAGGTGAGCTTGCCGCGCTTGACCTTCTTGTCCTGCGCCATCAGCGCCATCAGCGCGTCGGCATCCGCAAGACCTTCCTGCGCGAAACCGGCGATGTCCTGCAGGCGGGTCGGAAGGCCGGCCTCGATGAGATGACGTTCGACACGGGCCGCATCGGCCTCGCCGATCATGCCGAGTTTTGCGGAAAACTGCGCCGCCAGCGTCATGCCGATCGAAACGCCCTCGCCGTGAAACAGGCGGTCGGAGAAGCCGGTTGCGGCTTCCAGCGCGTGACCGAAGGTGTGGCCGAGATTGAGCAGCGCGCGCTCGCCGGTCTCGCGCTCATCGCGCGAGACGACACCGGCCTTGGCCCGGCAGGAGGTCGCGATCGCATGCTCGCGGGCCGAACCGCCCTTGAAGATGTCGGAATGGTTCTCTTCCAGCCAGGTGAAGAAGGCTTCGTCGCCGAGCACGCCATATTTGGCGACTTCGGCGTAGCCGGCACGGAATTGCCGCGGCGACAGCGTGTCGAGCACCGCGGTGTCGGCGATCACGAGCACCGGCTGGTGGAAGGCGCCGAGCAGGTTCTTGCCCTGCGGCGAGTTGATGCCGGTCTTGCCGCCGACGGAGGAATCGACCTGTGCCAGCAGCGAGGTCGGCACCTGCACGAAATCGACGCCACGGCGCAGGATCGCTGCGGCAAAGCCGGCGAGATCGCCGACAACGCCGCCGCCAAGCGCGATGACGAGATCGTTGCGCTCGATCTTGGCGGCGATCAGGGCCTCGCTGACCTTTTCCAGGCCCGCATAGGTCTTGGAGATCTCGCCTTCCTCGACGACGATTCGCGAGGTCGGAATGCCGGCGGCCGCGAGCGAGGCCTCCGTCGGCTCGAGCCAGTATTTTGCGACGGTGCGGTCGGTGACAACAGCCGTGCGCACGCCGGGACGCAAAGCGGCAACGCGTTCGCCGAGCGAGGACAGCACGCCGCGGCCGATGACGATGTCATAGGCGCGATCCCCGAGCGCGACGTCGACATTGACGGGATCGGAATGTTTCAGGGGCGCGGTCATCGAACGGCACTCGCGATGTCGGCAGAGGATTGGGCGGCCGGCTCACCGCAGAGATGAGCATGCAGCGTCTCGATGGTCTCGTCGACGATCCTGTCATGCGGCACCTCGCGCGAGGCGATGGTGAGGTCAGCCTTGCCATAGATAGGCTCACGCTCGGTGAGGAGCCGCGTGACCGTGGCTTCGGGATCGGCGGTCTGGAGCAAGGGGCGGTCGGCGCGACGGCGCACGCGGCGCATGATGACGTCGTGGTCGGCCTTCAGCCAGATCGAGATCGCCTTCGCCGCGATGCGGTTCCGCGTCTCCTCGCGCATGAATGCGCCGCCGCCGGTCGCCAGCACGATCGGTCCGCCTTCGAGCAGGCGCGCGATCACGCGGGCCTCGCCGTCGCGGAAATAGGGCTCGCCGTGAGTCGTAAAGATTTCCGGAATGGTCATACCGGCGTGGGCAACCTCGATTTCGACATCGGCGTCGAAAAAGCGCAGGCCAAGCCGCGCTGCCAGCCTCCGGCCGATGGTCGATTTGCCGACGCCCATCATGCCGACCAGCACGATCGAACGCCCGCCGAGCGCCGACAGGATGTCGGCCTCAGGGTTCGCTTGTGCTGGTGACGCGGCGTCGGACATCATTTCGCTCGATTGGATCTCGCCCAAACTGCCGCCAAAGGCGGCATTCCGGTCACCTATACGACCCCCTCGGGGCCCTCGCCAGAGGACTCTTGCCACGAAACGGCGAACATGTTGGATGATTTCATTGGTTAATTTGCCTGTTCAAGACCATCGTCGAGACCTTGCCCGATGCCCAGCCTGTTCCGCTTCCTGACGGCCGTCGCCGTGATTGCCGGCATCGTCTATGGTGTGGTGTTCGCGCTGGCCAACTTCGTCAATCCGAAGCCGCGAGAAATGACGGTGACGATCCCGCCGGATAAATTTCTCAAGAAATAGGAGCTAGCCTCCAGGGCATGCGCAAATCCTCCGCCAGCAAGCCCTCCGACGCCAAGCTCACCGGCCTGTTCCTCGACATGCTCGCGGCGGAACAGGGCGCCGGGCCCAATACGCTCGATGCTTACAGGCGCGACCTCACCGACTTCTCCGAATTTCTGACCCGCGTCGGCCACAGCTTTGTGGACGCCGAAACGCAAACGCTACGCGACTATCTCGGCGATCTCGATGCGCGCGGCTTCAAATCCTCCAGCGTCGCGCGACGACTGTCGGCAATGCGGCACCTGTTTCGATTTCTGCTGAGTGAGCGCATCCGAACTGAAGATCCCGCGGCGATCCTGTCGGGTCCGAAGCGCGGCCGCGGCCTGCCCAAGGTGCTGTCGATCTCGGATGTCGACCGCATGCTCCGCCGCGCCAAGGAGCTGAGCGAGGCCGCGGATGCTTCGCCCTCGCAGCGGCTGCGCGCCTTGCGGCTCTACTGTCTGCTCGAGGTGCTCTACGCCACGGGCCTCCGCGTCTCCGAGCTGGTGTCGCTGCCGCGCTCGGCCGCCAAGCGCGATGCCCGCATGATCGTCGTGCGCGGCAAGGGCGACAAGGAACGTTTGGTGCCGCTGAACGAGGCCTCGCGGCAGGCAATGGCGGATTACCTCGCAGCGACCGAAGCCGCGAAAGGCGAGAAGAAGGGCAGCCTCGCCGCTACGAAATGGCTGTTTCCCTCCTTCGGCGAAAGCGGACATCTGACGCGGCAGCATTTTGCGCGCGATCTAAAGGAGCTCGCGGTCGTCTCGGGGCTGCAGGCGCGGCTGGTCTCCCCGCACGTGCTGCGACACGCCTTCGCCAGCCACCTGCTGCACAACGGCGCGGATTTGCGCATCGTGCAGACCCTGCTCGGCCATACCGACATCTCGACCACCCAGATCTACACCCATGTGGTCGAGGAGCGGCTGAAGAGCCTGGTACGCGACCTGCACCCGCTGGCGGAGAAGTAGCCGCCGAGCTGCGCCGCCGGCGAAACCGCCTTGACTTCGGCCACATCTCCGCAGAAAGAGCCGTGGCCTTGTCAGTGATTTGCCGCGCTCCCGGGAGCGCACAGGTCAACCCCTTGAAGAAGCTACACTTCTTTTCCTGAAGCCGACCCGCTTCGCCTCGTCGTCCCGTCCCCCTATATTGAAACGATGCCAGACCAGATGCGTAGCTATCTCGATTTCGAAAAGCCCGTCGCCGAGCTCGATTCCAAGGTCGATGAGCTCAGGACGCTGGCCGCCTCCGGCACCGACATTGCCGAGGAGATCGGCCGGATCGAGGACAAGGCCGCGCAGGCGCTCGCCGACCTCTATCAAAATCTGACGCCGTGGCAGAAGACGCTGGTCGCGCGGCATCCGCAGCGGCCGCATTTCAACGACTTCATCAAGGGCCTGATCACCGAATTCACCCCCCTCGCCGGCGACCGCAAGTTCGGCGAGGACGAGGCGCTGGTCGCAGGCTTCGGCCGCTTCCGCGGCGAAGCCATCTGCGTGATGGGCCAGGAAAAGGGCGATTCCACCGAGAGCCGCATCAAGCACAATTTTGGCATGGCGCGACCCGAGGGCTATCGCAAATGCGTGCGGCTGATGGAGATGGCGGAGCGGTTCGGCCTGCCGGTGCTGTCGCTCGCCGATTCCGCCGGCGCCTATCCCGGCATCGGTGCCGAGGAGCGGGGACAAGCCGAGGCCATCGCGCGCTCGACCGATGCGTGCATGGCGCTGACCGTGCCGAACGTCGCCATCATCACCGGCGAGGGCATGTCGGGCGGCGCCATCGCCATCACCACCGCGAACAAGGTGCTGATGCTGGAGCACGCGATCTACAGCGTGATCTCGCCGGAAGCCGCCTCCTCGATCCTCTGGCGCGACGGCAGCAAGGCGCAGGAAGCCGCCAACAACATGAAGATCACCGCCCAGGACATGCTCCGTTTCGGGGTGATCGACAGCATCCTGAAGGAGCCGGTCGGCGGCGCCCACCGTGATCCCGCCGCCATGATCGCCACCACCGGTGACGCCATCGCCAAGGCCTTCGACGAGCTGCGCGGCCTGGACGGCGAGGCCATCCGCAAGCAGCGCCGGCAGAAATTCCTCGATATCGGCCGGAAACTGGGCTGATTCGGAGCGATTCTGTGTCCCGGACAAGCGCAGCGAAGCGGAGCGCAGAGCCAAGGGGCGCTGCGCCGCGTCCGGGGCACGAGAGAGCTCCGCTGGAGCGCCCCGGTAACCCCGCATTAACCCTTTTTTTGCCCAAATCGGCGATCTCAGTACTGGCTTGGCTGAAAAGCCCAAGTTAAGGCCCAGTTTAAGTCTCTGTTGACCACGCCGCCTCGCCAACGGGCTCGTGATTTCAGGTCGGGTTGCGACCTGATGGTGCGGAGGTTAGAATTTTAATCAATGGCTTCAGGGCATAAGCGCTGCTGGGGCTTGGTCTGAAAACGTCCGGATTTCCGGTCAGGCCATGCTCCAAAATTCGGGGTTCGCGCTCTCTGCCCGGCACGTTGTGGGGTCCATCTTGAATTCTCGTTCGCTTGCTCGCGTGCTCCTGGCTTCGGTTGCGCTTGCCGCCAGCATTGTGCTGGCCGGCTGCGATACCGATCAGGTGTCGCTGGCGACCAACGCCAAGGCCAACCAGCCGGTCCCGCCCAAGCTCATCGCCGCGATGGGCGAGAAGGACATGGATCTGAACTCGCCAATCCTGGTTCGCCTGTTCAAGCAGGAGGCCGAGCTCGAGATCTGGAAGCAGACCCGCTCCGGCCAGTTCGCGCTGCTCAAGACCTATCCGATCTGCCGCTGGTCGGGCGACCTCGGTCCGAAGGTGCGCGAAGGCGACCGCCAGGCGCCGGAGGGATTCTACTCGATCAATCCGAGCCAGATGAATCCGCAATCGGCCTATTACCTCTCGTTCAACACCGGCTTCCCCAACGCGTTCGACAAGGCGCTCGGCCGCACCGGTTCGCAGCTGATGGTGCACGGCGATTGCTCGTCGCGCGGCTGCTACGCGATGACGGACGAGCAGATCGCCGAGATCTATTCGCTCGGCCGCGAATCCTTCTTCGGCGGCCAGAAGGCATTCCAGTTCCAAGCCTATCCGTTCCGGATGACGCCGGTGAACATGGCCAAGCACCGCAACAATCCGAACATGGCCTTCTGGAAGATGATCAAGGAAGGCTATGATCATTTCGAGGTGACGCGGCAGGAGCCGAAGGTCGACTTCTGCGAGAAGAAGTACGTGTTCGACGCAGCCAAGGCACCCGATGCCAAGCGCGATCCCGTGTTCGACGCCTCCGCCAAGTGCCCGGCCTATGTGATCCCCGAGGACATCGCCAGCGCCGTCGCCGAAAAGCAGCAGCGTGACGAGGCCGAGTACGCCAAGCTCGTTGCCCGCGGCACGCCGGTGGCGCGCATGAACACCGGCATCGACGGCGGCATGAACAAGGTGTTCGCGTCCAAGATTCCGGAAGGCTCGACCGGCCTGTCGGAAGGCGCCGAAGGCAATACGCTGCAGATGCTGGCGATGTCGAAGGCACCGGGCACCATTCCCGGCACTGTCAACCCGCCGAAGCCGAACTTTGAGCCTGTCGCCGCCGCCCCGCAGGAAGAGCCGGTCGTCGCGGTGAGCGCACCCGCGACCAACACCCGCGTCGCCTCGGCGGCTGCGCCTGAGAAGTCCGGCGGCTTCTTCTCCAATCTCGGCCGCAAGATGGGCCTCGGCACCGCCGACACCACGGCGACCACGCCGCCGCCGCAAGCGACCGCGTCGGTGACCCCGGCACCTGCGACCACGACGCCGGCGACCGCCGCTTCCAGGCTAAAGGCCGCGGTGACCCGCTTCGTGCCAGGCCACGACAAGTCCAAGGACAGCACTGTTGCAGCCACCAAGGCTGCCGAGCCTGCTGCCAAGCCTGCCGAAACCAGGGTCGCCGCAACCCGTCCCGCGCTGAAGCCGTCGATCAACGATGGTGCGGCTGAGGGCACGAGCAGCGGCGGCGGCCAGCTCGCCGGCGCTGCGCCAGTGATGTCGTCGAACTCGTTCGACAGCCGATTCAGCGCGATGAAGTAAGAGCGGCAGTCTGCTACACTTCTACACCGACACAGACAGCTGTGGTGGATTGATCCAGCGAGCGCTGATTTCTGTGGTTAAGCTCTCCCGTGAATGCCAAACTGGGGACGAAGGCGGCACAATAACTTCAGTATACCGCTGAAGCATAGAATAGCGGTGTCCCTAAGCGATGAAGCGCTTGCCCAGTGCCGGGATGGCAGCAATGAAAATCGTTGGGGAAGCCCAACCCGAACTGCCATTGACCAGATCGAATAGGTGGGACGACCTTCCGAGCGCCAAAGTAAAGCGTCCTAAGAAGAGCGATCCTTTTTCCTGGGCTTACACCTACACCGGATATTCGGTGGATTTTGCCATCCAAGCCCTCCTGCGACTTGGAGTCACCAGGAAGGCGATGGTGCTCGATCCCTTCGTGGGGTCGGGGACTTCGCTACTCGCCTGTTCCTTACTCGGGTGCGGCGGTCACGGGGTTGATATCAGCCCCTTTTCCCTTCTGCTAAGTCGCTCTCGAATCGCATGGAGGCCTGATGAACGATTGGTATTCAAATACTTGAAGACCAAGTCTTCGACACACGAGGACCGACATTCGTCCAAGGATGTACTTCGACCCAACGATGCTTCGTACGTAGAAGGCGTCGTTCAAGCAATATGCAAAGGCCGAAGTGTTACGCCACAAACTCTATGGCGGAAGCTGATGAACGATACAACCGGTCGGTTCGACTCGGAGGTTGTTGCCCTTCTTAGCATGGCTCTCGGAGCCAGAGATTCGACCCGACTTGAGAAGGGCAGCAATCCCATTTGGTATCGAAGGGTCGAAAGTCAAACTGAATCGTCCCAGGCCTCTTTAAGAATTTCCGCGGCCAATTGGGCGAAAACGATCTCACACGATCTACTGAGCGCGCCCGAAGCAGGTCGCAAAGATATCACGATTCAACAACACGATTTCACAACGCTCAAGACAACGAAGCGATATGACCTTTGCTTGACCTCGCCGCCCTATATGAACCGGCTTGACTACGTCGTTGCTCATCTTCCGGAATTATCCGTCCTACAACACCTGATTCCGTTCAATCTTGATCAACTTAGGAGCGACATGATCGGAACAACAAGGGCAGTCAGAAAGTATCACACGGAACAAACAGAGGGTTGGGGCGACCGTTGTAGAGAAACGCTAAACAGCATTTACAATCATGCGAGTTATGCCTCGCAACGATACTACTATCACATACATGCGGACTATTTCCGGCGGCTTTCGGCGACGATCCTTCAGTTGGCGCGATTGATGAAAGATCGAGCCGAAGGCATCGTTGTCCTTCAAGATTCCTTTTATAAGGACATCAAGATTCCAACCCCACAGATCTGCGCCGAAATGCTGAACAATGCTGGCTTTGAGTCGAGCATCGTTCGAACCACCTCTGTAAAAGCTCATATGGGTAGATTGAGTCCAGCGCAGACACTGTATGCGCCAGAAAAAATACTCGGCGAATCGGTGGTGTATTTTTCTCGCTAGCTAGTAGAAGCGCTTCCTAAGATCCGGCTCGCGCAGAGATCGCCAAGCCACATCGTGAAACGCACGGCAAAACACTGAATTTGGGCACGGCTGGCCCGCCTCAATCCGCGTGCTCGGAACTGCTTTCTCAACCGATTGGCAGTGCGGCTGCGCACGATCACAGATTTCTCTGCCTATTTGCCACTCGATAGTATTCAGTTCAGGGATCGAAATTGCGGCATAAAACGATGTGAGCGATAGCGCATCGCTAACCGCCTGACGCAACAACTTAACAAGCCTTGGCCTGGGATAGGAGTCTGCTTGCAGCAAGCTTAGAGTCGCCGCATGCACGGGGACCACGCGTCCGGTGCGGAGGTAAAGCCGCATTATGTGGTAATCGATAGCGGGAGCAATATCGCTCTCGTCGTCAAAGGACGCCACATCCTCCCGCACCAACTCGTGTATCAGCACGTTAGATTTTTTTCGCAAGGGATCTTCACGAAACGCTATAAAGCCGTCAAGCAACGACAGGAGTCCGCCTTCACCGTAAAGACGGCCTTTCGTCGCAGCAATCAAGTTGGCAGGATCATTGTGATATCGAGCGACAATAACAGCCCCAACATCTCTTAGTAGATTGGCTCGCTCAGTCGCGCGAATGCGCTCAGGCCTATGATAGCCAGCCAAGAGCTCCGAGATCGTGCGAGAGCTTATTGATGAGAGCGCAATGCCATCGATAGATTTGGTCTCAAAGTACGCCTGCATTCGACGGCTTAGAAAGTCCCAGTTCATTTGATGGCAAATGGCCGCGAGTGAAATCAGGAACAATAAAGGCTTCTCGCCAGAAGCCGTCTCCCTGGTCGAACAACGCACCGACCGGATCACATCCGCGGAAACTTTGCACGCTAGTTCGTCTACAGCAAACAAGCGCGGGCTGCTCAGGAGCCGATCAAATGAGAGCTGCGCCTGTGACCCGGCCTTTGGATTAGCTAATCCTGACATTTTCTCCACTCACCGGGTCGAAATGCCAATCACCGATCAATCGCTCGGCCCCAAATCGTTCAGGGTAGATTGAGGCATATCTCTCCATGATGTGCATGCCTGGAACATGTTTGTAGCTCGCATGCTCCGGTGCACTCATGAACCATTTGCGAGCCAACACCCTGGTGTTGAAGCGATCGTCGCCATTGATAAAGGGCGTTCTGCCGTGGACCACCCAGTGATTTCGCGCGATACAACCAGAGCCTTTCCGATCAAGATGGACGAAGCTCGTGCCAGCCGAGAAGGGCTGAACGTGGGCCATAAGGAACGCTCTAGCTCGATCGAGTTCTGGACAATTTTCTCTCCAGGTAATCCTGTACTCTCCAGTTTGAACGCGAAAGAAGTTTTGCGGTCTCCCATGCTCGTTCATGAACAACACCGGACTGGTCACTCTTATTGCTCCTTTCCCACGCGGTCGCAGAGCCGTGATGGCGTCAGGAAGAAACAAACTATCAAACGCCTCTGCGTCCAGACGGGCTAAGAGCAATGACAAAGCAATCATATTGGAGAAATACGTATAGCCGCCCCAGAGTGGCGGAGCGTCGGCGTGCAAAATAAATGCCTCGACAGCACCAGCGTAGCCGAGCCCATCATTATGCGCATCGAACATTTCCGATGTTTCGGCTTGCTCACGGTACCCGGTGGTTCCATCCCGAGTTTCGAGGTCGTATATCTTCAATGTTCCGTCCGGCTCCCCAAAACGAGCGATCGCTTCCTGGTGCTTTTCCATTGGATGTTCGACCGGATGTTTTAGAGGCAGCACGTCCTCCAACTGCTTTGCGATTTCGAGGAGCGGGTGTGATGTACTGCTCTCTGCATCAGGGTTCAGCACAATGTAGTGCGCCACGCCAGGCAACCCGTAAAACGATGACGCTATAGCAGCGATTTCCTCCTTAGCTAGATTCCGATAGTCCCTAATGAGAGTGGGACGCAACGGGTACGTTAGCTGTCGAGTCAATTCTGGCACTTCATCAAGCGAATCCCAGCCGAGCGAGTCCAATGCGGCAGGCACAAATAACTCGCGCTGCTTTAGAAACTCAATTTCTTCCCTCGTTAAAGCCTCACCTGACATAGTCATCTCCGAGCAACCCAAGGCAAAAAACATGCACAACAACTAGTCTGCAATCAGAGGAACAAGAATCTCTTGGGGCACATTCATTAGCAGTCGCAGCTTCCGATCACAATCAGCAAGCGAGTAGGAGCGGCTCGACTCCCAACGCAGCCGTCTCTCCTCCAGTACCAGCACAGGCGGATGGCGTAGCTCGCCGATATTCTCGGCCCAGTTCGCGTTGTAGGCGCTCGCGAACTGTAACAAGCCAAGGAGTTCGGAGGGCCGCATTACGTGAATGTGATCGAGGAGCGAACCGCGAGCATTTTGATCACCCAGCATTGCTCGAACTAGAGTTGCGTGGTCGGGCGCGAGCGCAACAGCGCGATCAGGCGAGCCTCCCAGGTCGAGACGCCTCCAAACCTGAAGCAGGGATTCCAGTTTCTGGGCCCTGTTAGCGTACGACACATATCGAATTTGGCTGAATGCTTCTGAAGCGTGACTCGCCAGGTCTGCCGCCTCGCTCAGCCGACCCATCGCCCATTCAGAGTGAGAATTGACTAGTGTGAGCAACGCCTCGGCAAATGGCCGTAGCTCAGGTCCTATTGCAGGCGCCAGCGCTTCCTCATGCGAGACGCCAGTCATCGAACTGCAAATTGCAAGAGCATAGTGACAATGAGCTAGCTCAATCTGATGGGATAGAATCGTTGGCCTAAAGAACCGTCGCGCCTTCGAAATGGCTAACTTCGCTTGGTGATAGTTGCCACCGAACCTCAGCAAGTTGCCGAGTATGAAATGTGCCGTTCCTATCGCGTACGATGCACCCGCTTCGGATGGAACCTCATCGTCCGGCAACAACTGGAGCAGTTCATTCCCAAAGCCCAATGCGGCGTTCCGATCACCTCTCTTACGAGCAAACTCCATCTTTTCCGCAAGAATGAGGGGACGCAAACCCAGGACTCCTGCCTCGTGCTCAGAAATCCTATCAAATGCCGTAGACGAGTTCTCTCGAAACCGAAACAGTCTTGCGAGCGCCATCAAATAAGCACTCCAAATGAAAGCGGGAGAACTAGATTGGAAACGTTCAACTACCTGTCCAAAGAGCTCAATTGCTCGATCGCTCTCCGCCGTTTCGATCCAGCTTCGCCCTTTACTGGCGACGAGATGCGCCGCAGCGTATTCGTTCCCCTCGGCAATCGCCTGCGCAAGTTGCGTCAGCTCTTCGTTTCTATCGCGCAAGAATTCGATAGCAATTCGTCGAACAATCAAAAACGAAATATCATTGTCGGAAGCAGGCTTAACTACGTCAATATGGCCGCACCTTGGAATAACCTCACGACTTGCACCAGGCGGCCCGCTCGCGCTTTCGGTGGAAACGATCGCGTCCTGACCCGCAACAATGTACGTCGTGCGAACTTTTGATTCGCATTTCAACGTTATCCAGTCCCGCGCTACCAGCGTAGCGAAGTCGGAGTTGGTTTTGAGCTGACGTAGATGCGGATGTTCCGACGATAGAGCAGATGCGGCGCTTGCTAGTTCGGCCCCGGTATGCGGCGTTGCAAAGAACAAGACCGCAACTACTCTCAACGGACGAGACGCCTTCAACGCATCAATGAGATAGTGCTTTCCAACAAGACCGCCGAGGCTGTGAGTGACAAGAATAATCTTCTCGTAAGACCCATATTTATAATCGATCTCAGTACGGAGTGCGTCGGCGAGATCTTGGATTGGAAGAGAAATCCAACTTGAAACGAACGGAATCCGTAAGGCGCTAGTGGGGAACGTAAAGAAAGCTGTCTCAACAGAATCCCTGAGACTTTCATCCGCTTCGATCAAGGCTTTGAAAGCGCCCCACGTACCTTCACCGCCGCCAAGGCCATGCACGAAAAGCAGTAGTAGCTTTGGACGGACTTTGGACATCAATGATCAAGGAGGTTTATCGCAAAAAGCATGTATACATGGTGGCTATCCTTAATCTCGACCTTTGAGCAGTGTTTCAACGGGAAAAGGGCGAACAAAACGTGATTTTGCTTTCTAGGGCGCGGCTGGACGCGCGCGTGGCTCAGTCGGATATAGTCTCAGGTCGTGTAGCTCGTCGACTTTTGGCAACTGCCGCTTAAGTTATGAGGCTCGGCTTGCTGAGGGCGCGCAGATGTTCGAGATAGCTCCACCACTTGACGGTGCACTTCTCATGACGCCAACGACCTATTTCGCAGAACCGCGATAAGGTTCGTCGGAATTCTGCGTCGGGTGAAAGAGATAGTCGACAAGATATTGCAGAAGTGGAGATTGGCGTTAGCGGCTCTATGTCGGCGAGCGCGACACCCCTTGCTCAAGTTCAACCCCTTCGGATAAATAAAATTTCTCTTTACCCGAACCCCGAAACACCTTATGCTGCTCGCCATCTCATCCCTCCGGAAGGGGCGGGTCGCGATCGTCACGGTTCGTGGGGTGGGTTGCGGTGGACGCGGGCGGCGTTGGCGCCAGATGCGGTCGCAGGGCGGGTAGTCCCCGTGAGCGATACGCAGGCGCGGTACGACGGCGCTGCGCCCGGACAAGCCCGACAGGGCGAAGACGGGCGGTCCTGCGTACGGCAAAATCGTGTGGTCCTGGCGCCCGAATGCTGTGCGTCAAGTTCTTGCGGTGGTGCGCGTCGTCCAACCGGATGGCCGCATCGGCAAGCCGCAAGGCGACGGGGGCAATAGTGCATCGCTCCCCGCGGAGAGCGCGACATAAGCCGTCAAACCACTGCGCAGGGAAGGCCGGTTATCGGGCTGCACCTGTGTCTCCCCTGTGAGCGTCTACCTACGCATCATGCACAGGGGCTCGCGGGTGCCAGCCGGTACCCGGCCTTCCCTGCGCCCTTCCGATTCGAAGGGCGCGAAAGCGGAACAAAATCCGGGCGCAGAGCGTCGCGGGATCGCGATGTCATGGCTGTTTGACAATCGAATCGGAAACACGTGGCCCAACCCTACGGCGCCAGATACCGCATCAGCTCCGGATTGCCCCTCACCTCGCCTGCCTGCCCTTGCAGCGCGACGCGGCCGCGGTCGAGCACGTAGGCGTAATCGGCGACGCGCAGCGCGAGGTCGAGGTGCTGCTCGACGATGATGACGGCGATCTCTTTCGCAAGCGCGATCAGGCGCTCGGTGATCTCCTCGATCACGCCGATCCAGACGCCTTCGGTCGGCTCGTCCAGCAGCAGCAGTTTTGGATCCCCTAACATGGCGCGGCCGATGGCGAGCATCTTGCGCTCGCCGCCGGAGAGCGTGCCGGCGGGCTGGTCGAGGCGCTGGCCGAGTTTCGGGAAGATCGCCAGCACGCGGTCGACCGCAGTCGCATCCTTGTTAAAGAGCGAGCCGACCGCGAGATTGTCGCGCACCGACAGGCGCGCGAACACCGAATGCTCCTGCGGCACGTAGCCGATGCCGGCACGGACGCGTTCCTCGGGTCGCCGGCGGCTGATGTCGCGGCCGTCGAAGCCGACCTCGCCCTTCCACGCCGGCAGCTCGCCGACGATGGTCTTCATCAGCGTGGTCTTGCCGGCGCCGTTGCGCCCCAGCACGGCAACGCCGCCGCGCCAGGGGATGCCGAGGGTGACGTCGAACAGGACCTGGCTGCGGCCATAGCCGGCGTCGAGATGCTTGATGTCCAAAAATTCAGGCACGGCGCAGATAAATCTCCTGGACGGATGTGTTGGCCTGGATCTCCGGCACGGTGCCCGAGGCCAGCACCTTGCCCTGATCGAGCACGGTCAGACGATCACAGATGTCGCGGATGAAATCGAGGTCATGCTCGACGATGACGAGCGAGCAATGTTTTTTGATCGGCTGGAGCAATTCGCCGGTAACGCGGCGCTCCTCCAGGCTCATGCCGCCGGTCGGCTCATCCAGCAAGAGAAGTTTTGGCTTGCCCGCGAGCGCCATCGCGATCTCGAGCCATTGCTGCTGGCCATGCGAGAGCGCGGCCGCCGCATCGAAGGCGCGATCTGCAAGGCGGAACTGGGTCAGCATGGTCATGACCTGATCGTGCAGCACGCCCCGCGTGCGCGAGAACACGAGATCGAGCAGCGAGGACTGCGCCTGCAGCGCGAGCAGGATGTTGTCGTACAGCGTCAGCGACGGCAGCACCGACGTGATCTGGAATTTCAGACTCATGCCGGCGCGCGCCCGCTCGGTCGGCGTGAACGCGGTGATGTCGGTGTTGACGAAGCTCACCTTGCCTTGCGTCGGCACCTCGGCTCCGGCGATGCATTTCATCAACGTGCTCTTGCCGGAGCCGTTCGGGCCGATCAGGCCGTGGAACTCGTTCTCGCCGACGGTGAGTGCGGCGCCGTCGAGCGCGGTGAGCTTGCCGAAGATTTTTGAGATGCCTGCGGCTTCAAGGAGCATTGCGCTTCTCCTTGATCTTTTCCTTGCTCTTTTCCTGGCTCTTGGCACCAAAGCGACCGACCCGTTCGCGCTCGCCGAGGACAAGACTGATCAGGCCGAGTGGCCGGAACAAGATGACGAGCAGCAGCAACAGACCCAAAATGATCGGCCAGATGTCGCGATAATTATCCGACAGCCAGAAGCTGACACCCTCGACGATGACGGTGCCGATGACGGCGCCGATCAGCGTTCCGGAGCCGCCGAACAGCACGTAGAGCACCACCTGCGTCGAGACCACGACGCCGACCATGTTGGGCCAGACAAAGCCTTCGTGGAAGGCATAGAGGCTGCCGGCGAGGCCCGCGATGGCGCCGCCGATCGCGAAGATGATCGCCTTCAGATGCTGCACCTTGTAGCCGAAGAACGCGATGCGCTGCTCGTTCTCGCGCAGGCCCGCAAGCGCAAGGCCAAACTGCGAGCGCACCAGAAAGCGACAGAGCAGATACACGACGATGAGGATGCCGAGGACGAGGTAGTAGAACGCTGGCCCTTCCGAGAATTCGTAGCCACCTGATGTCATCGATGAAATCGAGGGAATGCCGTTCTGGCCGCCGAGATAATACCAGCCGCGCGCCAAGCGATCGGCGGCGTAGGAACCGGTCAGCGTGCCCAGCGACACGAAGATCACGCTGGAGGGATGCCGGCCCAGCAGCAGGAAGCCGCCGAGCAGCAGCGAGAAGGTGAGGCCGATGAGTGTCCCCGCCGGCAGCACCAGGAAGATATTGGTAATGTCGAGATCACGCGCGAGCAGCGCGACGCCATAGCCGGCCGAGCCGAAGAACAGGGCCTGGCCGAAGCTCATGATGCCGGCATAGCCCCAGACCAGATCGAACGACAGCGCGAACAGCGCGAGGATGACCACGCGCGTCGCGAACACCGTCAGATAATCCTGCAGCAGCAACGGCGCTACGAGCGCGGCGACCAGCACCACGCCCTCCACGATCGGCAGGATCTTTCGTCCGGCGACAGCCGGTGCCGTCGCGACGCGTTCAGCCATTGCGACGTCCATCTCCCCGCCGATCTCGGCGGGGATCGCCTGTTTCACTGCGCCCATAGTTTTCAGCATTTCGAATTAAAGTCCCTGTGGCGGGCACTGTACCTCTCCCCGGCGGGGAGAGGTGAAGGAGGCTAGCACTCCTTGGGATCGACGAGGCCGTCGCTGCGTCCGACGATCTCGTAATTCCCGCCCTTGGCGACCGCGGTGTACATCTTCATCTTGCAGTGCCGCTTGCCGGGCACCATTTCGGCCGGTCCGCCTGGACCTTCGGCGATCTTGGCGTGGTCGAGCGCGGCGGCAACCGAGTCGCGGTCGATCTTGCCGGCTTCCTTCACCGCCGCTTCCCACAGCTTGAGGCCGCGATAGGTGCCGGTCGCGGCGCTGCCGGCCGCGAACAGGAAGTTGCCGGGGAAATCCTTCTCGTAGGCAGCCTGGATCTTGGCGTCGAACGGGTTCTCCTTGGTCAGCACCTTGAAATAGTCGAGGCAGCTCGCAAGGCCCTCGATCTCGGCGGCCTGGTTGATGTTGAGCGTGTTCTCGTCATAGTAGACGCAGGCAAGACGCCCGCCATTCTTGAGGAAGCCAGCTTCATACAGCTGCTTGAAGAACGGACCGACGCCCGGCGGAATGACGGTGTTGAAGACGACGTCGACCTTGTTGGAGATGATGCGGTTGACGGTCGAGGAGAAGTCGATCTGGTCGAGCGGATAGTATTCCTCGAACACGACCTCGCCGCCGTTCTGCTCGATCACCTTGCGGGCGTAGACGTTGAGCGTATGCGGCCAGACATAGTTGGCGCTCGGCAGCGCGAACTTCTTGCCGCCGTTCTTGATCAGCCAGGGAATGAACTCGTCGCATTGCTGCGCCGGGGTCGGTCCGGTGCAGAACAGGTAAGGCGTGCACTCCTTGCCTTCGTAGAGCTGCGGATAGATGTAGAGCGTCTTGCCGCGCGCCACGATCGGATCCTTGATCGCATTGCGCATCGACGAAGTGATGCCGCCGAGCACCATGTCGACCTTGTCGCGCTGGATCAGCTTGCGCACGTTGCCGACGGCGACCGATTCGTTCGACGCGGTGTCCTCGATGTAGAGCTCGAGCGGACGGCCGAGCAGGCCGCCGGCCGTATTGATCTCCTTGATCACCATCTTGGCGACATTGGCATCGGCATTGCCGGCATAAGCGATCGGGCCGGTGAGGTCGGTCGCGATGCCGACCTTGATCGGAGCCTCGGCCGCATTGGCCCAGGGCGCGGGGATCACCCAGCTGCCGACGCCGGTCGCGACTGCACCGGACGCGAAGGCGAAATTGGACAGAAAGCGGCGACGCGAAAGTTGACTGTCGAACATATGACTAAACCCCTTTTCCAGCGATGAGGCCCTGCGGCCGGAATTTGATGAAAGCAATGGCGAGAACGAAGACGAGGACGTCGGCGACCACGGGCGCCATGACCCAGGGCAGCGCGGCACTGAGCGTGCCGATCACACCGGCGCCGGCGACGGGGCCGATGAAGGAACCGATACCGCCGACCATGACGGCGACGAAACCTTGGATCAGGAAGCGGATGCCGAGATCGGCGTAGAGGCTGAACACCGGCACGATCAGTGCGCCGGCGAGACCGGCAAGCGCTGATCCGAAGGCAAAGGTGGCGCCGTACATCAACGGCGTGGAAATGCCCGACGCACGCGCCAGCGACGGATTTTCCAGCGTGGCACGCATGCGCAAGCCGAAGCTGGTACGTGACAGCAGGAGATAGCAGGCGGCCATCACCAGCAGCGTGATGACGATGATGGTGAAGCGCCACGCCGAGATGTGCATGGTGCCGATATCGATCGAGCCGCCGATCGGCTCAGGCACGGTGAGATAGAAGCCGCCGATCAGGCCGCGCACGGCCTCGCGAATGATCAGGCCGAGCGCATAGGTGCCGAGCATGGCCACGATCGGCGCGGCATAGAAGCGGCGGATGATCAGCGCCTCCAGCACGAAGCCAAGCGCACCGACCACGAAGGGCGCCGCAACCATGCCGGCCCAGATCGGCAGGCCCTTGGCGTAGGCGAGATAGGTGATGTAGGCCCCGAGCAGGACGAACTCGCCCTGCGCGAAGTTGAAGATGCCCATCATGCTGGCGATGATCCCGAGCCCCAGCACGATCAGGACGATGATCGCGCCAAAGCTCAGAATCTCGAACGCCGCGACGAATGCGTTAGCCATGCGTTGGTTTCTTGTTTTGACGCGTTTTCTTGACGCGAACCGGTATCCACTTCGCTGGAAAACGCTCTGCAGCCCACCCCGCCTGCACGTGCTTGCTCCTCACATCTTCTTCCAGTCGCCGATCTGCTCGAAAGCATGCGCGGCGCGATAGATGGTGAACTCCTCGAACAAGCGGCCGACCAGCATCAGGCCAACGGGAAGACCGTCGACCATGCCGCAGGGCAGCGACATCGCGGGATGATGGGTGATATCGAACGGCGCGGTGTTGGAGATCATCTCCAGCGCGCGGGCAACGTAATCTTCACGGCTCGCGGTCGGCTCCGGCAGCTTGGTCGCCTTCATCGGAGTCGTCGGCAGCAGGAGCAGATCATAGTCCTTGAAGGCCTTGTCGTAGGCCGCAGTCAGGCGCCGCGAGATATTGAGCGCCTTGCCATAGTAGCGTGGGCCAAAATTGTTGTTGATGTAGGTGCCGAGCAACAGGAACAGCTTGGTCGTCTCGGACAGCGAATCGGCCTGCCGGCGCCAGCCGCGATGGAAATCCATCAGCGAGGTCGAATAGAGATCAGAGCGGCTAAGGCCATAGCCGTCGCCATACATCATGGTCTGGGTCATGCCCTCGGTGCCGATTGGGGTCCAGATCGCGGGTCCCACGAGATGCATCGGGATCGAGACGGTCTCGACCGTGGCGCCGAGATCCTTGAAACGCTTGGCGGCCTCACGAACGCTCTCATTCACGGCGGACTCGGCGGTTGCCTGCTCAAAGCCTTCTTTCAAGATGCCGATCTTCATGCCCTTGACGCCCTGGCCGAGCGCCTTGGTGTATTCCTCGACCTTCGGAGCCTTGATGCGGGGATCGTAGCCATCGTCGCCGGCGATCACTTCGAGCATGAGCGCGTTGTCGGCGACAGTGGCCGTCATTGGACCAGTATGATCGACGAAGATCTCGATCGGCATGATGCCGGTGTAGGGCACGAGGCCCCAGGTCGGCTTCATGCCGTAGGTGCCGCAGAATGAGGACGGCATGCGGATCGAGCCGCCCTGATCGCCGCCCATCGCCATGTCGGCTTCGCCAAGCGCGACGACGACGCCTGATCCCGAGGACGAGCCGCCGGCCGAATAGCCCATCTTGTAGGGATTATGCACCGCGCCGACCGCGCCGGTGTGGCTACCGCCGGACATGCAGAAGGATTCACAATGGGTCTTGCCGAGGATTTCCCCACCGGCGTCCAGGATGCGCGTGACGACGGTGGCGTCGAAATCGGGGATGTAGCCCTCGAGCGTTGCCGAGCCGTTCATCATGGGAACGCCCGCGAGCATGATATTGTCTTTCAGCGCGACCGTCTTGCCCTTGAGCTTGCCGCTGGCGGCGCCCTTCACCGTCGACTTGCGATACCAGGCGTTGCGCGGATTCTCCTCCGCCGAGGGCCGATAGCCCGGCGTGCGCGGGTATTTGACCTCCGGCACCTCGTCCGGCATCGCGCCGACGAGATTGTAGGCTTCGATCGAGCCCTGCATGAGGCCGCGGAACGAGGCGACGTCGGCGTCGGTCAGCGCGAGGCCGCACTGCTCGGCGACGCTGCGGAGTTGGGCTGGCGTGGGAAGAACAACTGTCACGGCGCGCTCCTTGAGGCTTCTTGATCCCTGGCATTGGACAGCCGCTCGGCTCACGCCTGCACGGCGCGGGCCAATCGGCGTCGCGCCATTACTAGAGACGGAAATATTTTCCTTTTCAAGTATTATTTTGCGCTGGAGGTCGTCGCGTATTGTCGCGTGCGTCAGATCGGCTTGATCAGCTTGAAGTCGAGACCGTCAGCCTCAGCGAGATGCATCGGCATCCGCACATATCCGTTGCGGACGGTGACCTGTCCGCGGGCGCCGCTGTAGACGATGTTGCGGCCAGCTGCGAGCATCGGCCCCATCGCCAATGAGCCGGCCTTGTTGGCGACCGCTTCGAGAAAGCGCATGCCTTCGTAACCCGATTGTCCCACCGAACCGATCGGCGGTGCATTCGGTCCAAACATCGCACGGTAGCGGCTCTGAAAGTCGTCATTGGCCCGCGCGCCGGTGCCGGTGAAATAGCCGGAGGCGCAGAACATGTTCTCGCTGTTGTCGGCGCCGATGCCGAGCAGAACGGTGTCATCCATGGCGCCCGCCAGCCGCAGCGTGGTGGCGCCCAAGCCGCATTCGCCGAAGGCGCGGTTGAAAGTGCTGCTGTCGGTGCCGATCAGCGAGATCAGCACCACGTCGGGCCGCGCGGCGCGGATGCGTGCCAGATGCGGCTCGTGATTGTCCTCGCCGAGCGGAACGAACTCCTCGCCGACCACCTGGCCGCCGGTTTCCTTGATGTAGTTTTTGACGGCCCGGTGCGACTGCCAGGGCCAGACGTAGTCGCTGCCAATCAGATACCAGCGCTTCGCCTTCTTCACGTCGGCCAGCCAATGGATCGATGGCCGGCTCTGCCAGCGCGGCGTCTCGCCGATCGCCATCACGCCGGGCGTGCGCTCGCCGCCCTCATAGACCGGCGTGTAGATATAGGGGATGCGATGCCGCGTGGTGATATCGCGCAGGGCGACGCGGACTGCGCTCGTGTGCAGGCCGACGACGAGATCGACCTCGTCGGAGGCGATGGCCTGCTCGGCGCGGTTGAGGACCTCGTCGAGCGGTCCGCCGGCGTCGTAGACGGAGAACTCGATCTCGCGACCGAGGATCCCGCCGCGCTTGTTGATCTCGGCAACCGCGAGCCGAGCGCTGTTGGTCGCGCAGGGGCCCCAGACGCCCGGGGATCCCGTGCAGCAGATGAAGCCACCGACACGCAGCTTGTTGGTGCCGCGGCGCCTGAGAAGCGCGTGATCGCCCGGCGACAGCGCGGCATCAGCCGCCGATGACGACAGATTCCTGAGCAGCAAGGACGGCGGCAACGCCGGACCGCCGTGAGCCGGGAAGTTTACCGTCGCGTGCACGCCAACTCCTGTCTGGCACCAGACCTGAAAGCACATTGAGCAGGCGGCCGCGGCATCCGCCCTTTTGTTGTGCAATCATCCTATTTTGAAAATATTGAATATTCAAGAATTGAAGTGCATATAGATGCAGCATTGATTGCAAGACATTCACTCATTTGGGTCAAGACGAAGTCTTAGCCGTGGCAAAATCCAACGCTCCCATCACCGAACACCTCGCCTACCTGCTCGCGCAAGCCAACCGGGAGATCAACCGGCAGCTGGAACTGCGCTTGAGCAAGGAGGGAGTTCCCGTCGAGCAATGGCGGATCCTGAAAGTGCTGTCGGACGGCGACGGCCATTCGATGGGCGAGCTTGCGGATGCCGTGCTGCTCAACCATCCGACGCTGACCAAGATGATCGACCGCATGGTCTCCGACACGCTGGTCTATCGCGTGCAGGACCCGAACGACCGCCGCAAGGTGCTGATGTTCATCTCCGACCGCGGCAAGGTGCTGTGCAAGAAGCTCAACTCGCTCGCCGTGGACCAGGAAGAGCACATCCTGGAGAGCTACGGCGACAAGTCGACGAGCGAGCTGAAGCGGTTGCTGGAGAGCTTGATCGATAGTTCGAATTGAGACGGGATCGAGCGACGGAGTGTGCGCCAGGCAAGTGGATGCCGGCGCATTCAAGGGACATTTCGGAGCCCTTCCGCACGATCGCTAACTGATGTAGACTTCCCTGCAGCCGCCACAGGGTAGTGCCGAAGGCCCCGTTGATTGTTAGCGGCAATTTGCCCACGGCAGGGCTCGCGATCCTTCATTGATCTATTTTGGACCGGCGCTTTTTCATCACGCCGGATGGACTGCATACATTTCATCATCACTCGCTCCCGAGAGGAGAAGTCATCATGCATTTCTGTATGACAGCGCAGTACACGCCAAAATCGCTCAACGCCATCATGGAGAATCCCAAGACCAATCGTCACGAGGCGGCCAAGGCGCTGATCGAAGCTGCGGGCGGTAAATTGATTTCGATGTACAGCACGGCTGCCGACGGGCCCGGTGTGCTGGTCATCTTCGACGTACCCGACCCCAGTGCCGCACCGGCAATATCGGGCACCGTGGTAGCGTCTGGCGCCATCCACAACGTGAACCTCACGCGCTTGTGGACGCAGGATGAAATCACCAAGGTCCGGCAAATCGCAAGCGAGTTGCGGGGC
Source organism: Bradyrhizobium sp. BR13661 (assembly GCF_029892425.1). Classification (GTDB taxonomy): domain Bacteria; phylum Pseudomonadota; class Alphaproteobacteria; order Rhizobiales; family Xanthobacteraceae; genus Bradyrhizobium. The sequence goes on from NZ_JARXWB010000011.1 coordinate 107,933, forward strand.
AAGTATCGGCCGCCCGGCAGCTAGAGATCGCATCCACGCTCACAAAGTGGCGCACCAGATGCCCCGCTCAAGTCGAGCCGGGGCATCACGCCGAGACTCCCGCCCTTACGCGTACCGCCCGTGGCAGTGCTTGAACTTCTTGCCTGAGCCACAAGGGCAATCCTCGTTGCGGCCGACCTTGCCCCAGCTGGCCGGGTTCTTGGGGTCGCGAAGCGCGGCGTCGGTAGCCTGGGGCGCGAGCGTAACGTTCGCAAGCGCCATTTCGTCTTCGCCGGTGTTCGGATCGAACTTGTGCGCTTCCATCTGCGGCAGCACGGGCGCTTCCTGCTCCGGCGGGACGATCTCGACGCGCATCAGCTGCGCCGTGACGGCCTCGCGCAAATGCGCGCTCATCTCCTGGAAGAGGTTGAAGGCCTCGGTCTTGTACTCCTGCAACGGATCGCGCTGGCCGTAGCCGCGCAGGCCGATGACCTGGCGCAGATGGTCGAGCATGATCAGGTGCTCGCGCCAGAGATGGTCGAGCGTCTGCAGCAGGATGGTCTTTTCGACGTAACGCATCACGTCGGGACCCCACTGCCCGACCTTGGCGGCCATGTGCTCGTCGGCCCTGGTCTCGATGCGCTTGAGCAACTCCTCGTCGGCGATGCCCTCTTCCTTGGCCCAGTCCTGGACAGGCAGATCGAGATCAAGCACGCGCTTCAACTCGTCCTTCAGGCCGGCAACGTCCCACTGCTCGGCATAGGCATGCTCGGGCACGTGCTTGGCGACGAGATCGTCGATGAAGGCGTGGCGCATGTCGGTGACGGTCTCGGCAACGCTGTCGTCCTTCATCAGGTCGATGCGCTGGTCGAAAATCACCTTGCGCTGGTCGTTCTGGACGTTGTCGAACTTGAGCAGGTTCTTGCGGATGTCGAAGTTGCGGGCTTCGACCTTCTGCTGCGCCTTCTCGAGTGCCTTGTTGATCCAGGGATGAATGATGGCCTCGCCCTCTTGCAGGCCGAGACGCTGCAGCATGCTGTCGAGACGATCCGAGCCGAAGATGCGCATCAGATCGTCTTCCAGCGACAGGAAGAATTTCGAGCGGCCGGGGTCGCCCTGACGGCCGGAGCGGCCGCGGAGCTGGTTGTCTATGCGGCGGGATTCGTGGCGCTCGGAACCGATAATGTAGAGGCCGCCGGGCTTCTGGACGGTCTTGGCCGGCTTCGAACCCTTGGCCGGCTCGATCTCGACCGTCTCTTCGGCCTTCAGCACGATGTCGCGGAAGTGCTCGATGTCGGCCTTGATCTGCTCGATCTTCTTCGCCTTCTCGGCCTCGTCCTCGATCCCTGCGGTCTCCTGCTGGATCCGCATTTCGAGCGAGCCGCCGAGCTTGATGTCGGTGCCGCGGCCGGCCATGTTGGTCGCGATCGTGATCGCGCCGGGAACGCCGGCCTCGGCGACGATATAGGCCTCCTGCTCGTGGAAGCGCGCGTTCAGCACCGCGAACAGCTTGGCCGGCTTGTTGGCGCGCGCCGCGGCGTACAGCTTCTGCATCGAGTTCTCGTTGCCGAAATCGATCTGCCGGTAGCCGTGCTTCTTGAGATATTCGGCAATCACTTCCGACTTCTCGATCGAGGCCGTGCCGACCAGAACCGGCTGCAGCCGCGCATTGGCGCGCTCGATCTCGGCCAGGATTGCCGCATATTTCTCGTTCTGGGTGCGATAGACCTCGTCGTCCTCGTCGAGACGCTTGACCGGCAGATTGGTCGGGATCTCCACGACCTCGAGCTTGTAGATGTCGAACAGCTCGTCGGCCTCCGTCAGCGCGGTGCCGGTCATGCCGGCGAGCTTTTCGTACATGCGGAAGTAGTTCTGGAAGGTGATCGAGGCCAGCGTCTGGTTCTCGGGCTGAACCTGAACGTGCTCCTTGGCTTCAAGCGCCTGATGCAGACCTTCGGAGTAGCGGCGGCCCTGCATCATGCGGCCGGTGAACTCGTCGATGATCACGACCTCGTCGTCGCGGACGATGTAGTCCTTGTCGCGGGTGAACAGCGTGTGGGCCCGCAGCGCCTGGTTGATGTGGTGCACGACGGAAACGTTCTCGACGTCGTAGAGCGACTCGCCCTTGAGCTGGCCGGCATCGCGCAGCAGCCCCTCGATCTTCTCCATGCCGGCTTCGGTCAGCGTCACCGTGCGCTGCTTCTCGTCGACATCGTAGTCGGTCTTGTCGAGCTTGGGCAGGAACGAGTCGATGGTGTTGTAGAAATCGGAGCGATCGTCGAGCGGACCGGAGATGATCAGCGGCGTGCGCGCTTCGTCGATCAGGATGGAGTCGACTTCGTCGACGATGGCGTAGAAGTGCGGCCGCTGGACCATGTCCTCGAGCCGGTACTTCATGTTGTCGCGAAGATAGTCGAAGCCGTATTCGTTGTTGGTGCCGTAGGTGATGTCGCAGGCATAGGCCGCCTTGCGCTCGGCATCGTCCAGGCCATGCACGATCACGCCCGTGGTCAGGCCGAGGAAGCCGTAAATCTGGCCCATCCAGCCGGAGTCGCGGCGGGCGAGGTAGTCGTTGACCGTGACGACGTGGACGCCCTTGCCGGCGAGCGCGTTGAGATAGACCGCGAGCGTCGCCACCAGCGTCTTGCCTTCGCCGGTCTTCATCTCGGCGATGTCGCCCTCGTGCAGCACCATGCCGCCGATCAGCTGGACGTCGAAATGGCGCTGGCCGAGCGTGCGCTTGGCGGCCTCCCGCACGGTGGCGAAGGCGGGCACCAGCAGGTCGTCCAGCGTCTTGCCCTCGGCGAGCTGCTTCTTGAACTCGGCGGTGCGGGCCTTGAGCTGTTCGTCGGAAAGTTTGACGAGCTCACCCTCCAGCGCGTTGATCGCGTTGATGCGGGACTGATATCCCTTCACCCGCCGGTCGTTGGAGGAGCCGAAAAACTTGCGGGCGAGCGCGCCGATCATGACCAGTTCCTGTGTTCGCGAATGAACCGCGTTGCAGCCAGTAGGTTGTCACCCACTTGCCTATCAACTCACCGTGACGCCTTGTGGTGTCAGTGCCCGACTGCGGGGTCATCCGCCATATGGGTGGGAATTGGGCAAGTCAGGGTTCAACGGCCAAAAACGCAGCAAAATAAACGCCATCGCCATGGACGCGACCCGGCAGAGATATGGCCGGCCCATAGCCTTGTCAACGGCGGCCAATGTCGTCGCAAATTCATCATTTTGACAGACTTTTCGCGTTGCCAAGCCCCCCTGAATTGGGCGAGTGTCCGCCCCGCTCGAGCAGCCCCCTGCTTCAACAAAAGGATTTTCCATGACCACCTCGTTCCCGGTAACCACCGGCCTGCGTTTCCGCCGTGCGTCCGCCCTGGCTGGCAGCCTCGCCCTGGCGCTGACCCTGGCCGTCGCGGGCCCTCTCCGGGCGGCCGATGATCCGGTCCTGGCCAAGGTCAATGGCGCTGAAATCAGGAAGAGCGACGTCACCATGGCCGAGGAGGAACTCGGAGCGAGCCTCGCCCAGATGGATCCGGCGACCAAGGACCAGAACGTCCTGTCGTTCCTGATCGACATGAAGATCGTGGCCAAGGCCGCCGAGGACAAGAAGGTCGCGGACGGCGAGGAATTCAAGAAGCGGATGGCGTTCGCCCGCAACCGCCTGCTGATGGACAGCCTGCTCGCCCAGGAAGGCAAGGCAGCCACCACCGACGACGCCATGAAGAAGGTCTATGAGGAGGCCTCCAAGCAGATCACCGGCGAGCAGGAAGTGCGCGCCCGCCACATCCTGGTCGAGACCGAGGACGAGGCCAAGGCGGTGAAGGCCGAGCTCGACAAGGGCGCGGATTTCGCCGAACTGGCCAAGAAGAAGTCAAAGGATCCGGGCTCCGCCGACGGCGGCGACCTCGGCTTCTTCACCAAGGAACAGATGGTGCCGGAATTCTCGGCCGTCGCATTCGCGCTGGAGCCGGGCAAGATCTCCGACCCCGTGAAGTCGCAGTTCGGCTGGCACGTCATCAAGGTCGAAGAAAAGCGCAACCGCAAGGCGCCGGAGTTCGACCAGGTCAAGCCGCAGATCGAGCAGTACGTCACCCGCAAGGCCCAGGCCGATTACGTCGCCAAGCTCCGTACCGAGGCCAAGGTCGAGCGGCCGGATCAGCCGGCAGCGGACGCGTCGAAGGATGCCAAGCCGGCCGACGCAAAGCCCGCGGATGCGAAGCCTGCCGACAGCAAGATGGCCCCTCCGGCCAAGAAGTAAGAATTCGCTGTCACTTCGCTGACGCGAAGAGTATCTAAGCCTACCTGATGCCCGGCCCCGCAAAGAGGGGCCGGGCATCTGCATATCCAGACCTCACCAAGGCGCCCCGCGATGTCCTCAACCGTCTCCCCGCTCGCCCCCAAAAACGTTCCTGACATGCCCGTCATCCCGGGCGTCCGCCTTGCGACGGCCGAGGCCGGCATCCGCTACAAGAACCGCACCGACGTGCTGCTGGCGATCATGGACAAGGGCACTGCGGTCGCCGGCGTCTTCACCAAGTCGAAGTGCCCCTCCGCGCCAGTCGAATGGTGCCGTGCGAAGCTGAAGGGCGGCAAGGCCCGCGCGCTCGTCGTCAATTCCGGCAATGCCAATGCCTTCACCGGCAAGACCGGCCGCGCCTCCACCGCGCTGACCGCGAAAATCGCGGCCAAGGCCGTCGGCTGCAGCGAGAGCGAGATCTTCCTGGCGTCGACCGGCGTGATCGGCGAGCCGCTGGACGCGACCAAGTTCGACGGCGTGCTGGGACGGCTCGCCGTAACAGCGGAAGCCGGTGACTATCTCGCCGCCGCCAAGGCGATCATGACCACCGACACCTTCCCTAAGGTCGCGACCGCGACCGTCAAGCTCGGCAAGGCCAAGGTGACGATCAACGGCATGGCCAAGGGCGCCGGCATGATCGCCCCCGACATGGCGACGATGCTGTCCTTCATTTTCACCGACGCGCCGATCGCGCCCGCCGCGCTCCAGGCGCTGCTCAAGGCCGGCGTCGAGGACACGTTCAATGCGGTGACGATCGACGGCGACACCTCGACCTCGGACACGCTGCTGGCCTTCGCCACCGGCGCGGCTGCCGAGCACGGCGCGCCCAAGATCAGCCGCGCCAGCGATCCGCGCCTGAAAGCCTTCGTCAAAGCCTTCAACCAGATCCTCGCCAATCTCTCCGAGCAGGTCGCCCGCGACGGCGAAGGCGCGCGCAAGCTGGTCGAGATCACCGTCGAGGGCGCCAAGACCAAGGCCTCCGCACGCAAGATCGCGATGTCGATTGCGAATTCGCCGCTGGTAAAGACCGCGATCGCCGGCGAGGACGCCAATTGGGGACGCGTGGTGATGGCGGTCGGCAAGGCCGGCGAGCCGGCCGATCGCGACAAGCTGTCGATCTCCTTCAACGGCATCCGCGTCGCCAAGAGCGGCGCACGCGATCCCTCCTATGACGAGACGCAGGTGTCGGAAGCGATGAAGGCTCCGGAGATCGCAATCAAGGTCTCGCTCGGCCTCGGCAAGGGCCGCGACCGCGTGCTGACCTGCGACCTCACCAAGGAATATGTCGCGATCAACGGCGATTACAGATCGTAAGCCTCACCCCGCAATGCGCGCGTCGGCGACGGCCTTCTTGAACAGCGCGTTCATCGCATCCGAAATGCCTTGCGTCGGGCTCACCTCGAAATAGAGCCCGGGCGAGGCGCAGCTCTGCATGTTCTGTGCGATCTGGCTGTTCGGCGACGGGCCGAACGGTCCCTGATTGAAGGGATCGATATAGGTCATGTACCAGGAGTTGGTCGGCAGTTGCAGATAGGTGGTGTAGAGCACCGCGATCTTGATGCCGCGATTCTTGATCGTGGTGCAGAGCGAGACATCGATCGGCGACTGGCAGCGGCCGCCGCTCACCGTCGGCTTGGAGCAGCCAGTGTTGTACTCGTCGGCAACACCGTCCGAAACGAAGAACAGATATTTCATCGGCGCCGCCGACGTGCCGGCGCCAGGCGAGCTGATCGCGGTGTTGATCGCCGGAAACACCGTGCTGAACTGGCTGTCCTTGTCGGCGGTATAGGCATCGTTGTTGCCATAAACACCCATCAGATCGATGGAGCCTGCCGCCGTCTTGGCGCTCGACAGGCTCGCTGACAGCGAAAACAGCGCGCGCAGGCCGATGGTCTGCGACGACGCGCCGAAATCGTAGATCGCCATGCGGAACTGGTTCGAGTAGGTTTCAGTGGCGCTGGCCGTATCCATCAGCGACTGCGTCGCGCTGCGGAGCACGTCGATCCGCGTGGTCACGCCGAGCGTCTTGGCAAGATTGTAGTAATTGTTCGGATCATTGTAGTCGTGACAGGCGAAGGCGCATTTGTCCGACGTGTGGTTGACCATGGTGCTGACGTCAGTCGGCGTCGCCGCTACGCCCATCGACGGCGAATTGTCCAGCAGCAGATAGAAGTCGACGTAGAGCGGCATGTTGACGGTCGAGGTCGACGTGCCTGTTACCGTCAGCGAGCTCCTGCCGATCAGGCCGAGAAACATGGTGTTTATAGTGGCGCTGAAGGTGACCGTGGACGTGACGGTCGAGCCGCTTTTGACCACGGTCGGTGTCACGCTGTTCAGCGTATAGCCGGTCAAATTGTAGCGGTTGGCATCGAAGATATTCTGGGCATCGGTCACGCCGACGGCAATCGGGCCGTCCGATGTCATCGAGCCCGCAGCCAGGAAGGCCGGCGAGGCCTTGGCGATCGCGCCGACGCTGGCCGCGTCAGCCGCGGCCTGCAGCTTGGTCCGGGTCTGTGTCGCGCGGGAGTAATCGATCGTGCAGCCGACCGCGGTGATCAGCGGCACGCAGGAAATCGCGAAGATCACCGCGATATTGCCCCTGGTGTCGCGGACGAACCGGCGGATGAGAGTGCGAAGCGCAACGTGCATGGCTCGAGCCCGGAATGTTCAAAGAGTTCCCATTCTACGAGCGGTCGATTAAGTATGACTTAGAGCGCGGACCCGCATGGGGTTAACGAACCGTAAAGATCTTCAGCGAGCGACATCAGGCATGGCCGATCTCAAACTGACACTGGTGGTGGCGTGCGCGCTGGTCGACGCCGACAAGCGCGTCCTGATCGCGCAACGCCCCCCGGGCAAGACGCTCGCCGGCCTCTGGGAGTTTCCCGGTGGTAAACTGGAGCCCGGCGAGCGGCCGGAGCAGAGCCTGATCCGCGAGCTCAACGAGGAGCTCGGCATCACCGTCGCCGAGCCGTGCCTGGCGCCGCTGACCTTTGCCAGCTACGGCTACGAGACCTTTCATCTGTTGATGCCGCTCTACATCTGCCGGCGCTGGGAAGGGATGGTCGAAGCCCGCGAAGGCCAGACGCTGGCCTGGGTCCGTGCCAACAAGCTGCGCGACTATCCGATGCCCCCGGCGGACATTCCGCTGATCCCGCATTTGATCGATTTGCTGATGTGAGGCAGACCGTGCCCCGGACGCCATCAGCGCGTCTACGCGCGTCTTCGACGCGCTATGGCAGCGCTCTTGCGGTGCGCTGCAGAGCCGGGGCCCATGCCTGCCGCAGAGCTGGGTCCCGGCTCTGCGCAGCAGCGTAAGAACGCTGCTGCGCGTCCGGGACACAGGTTACTCCTTCCCGGCCTTCTTCACCGCCTCGGCCAGGCTCGCCTTGGCCGAACCCGGCTTCAGCGGCTGCTGCTGGCTCGCATGCGGCGCCCAGCCTGAGAGCCAGATGATGTCGAAGGTCGCGCGGATGCGCCCATCCACATCGGCAAAACGCTCGGCATAGATTTCAGCCATGCGCAGCAGCGTCGCGCGCCGGCTTGGCGCACGCCGCCGCTCGATCAGCACATTGGTCGCGCCCATACGACGAAGATCCTGCATCAGCGCGAACGCGCTGGAATAGCGCACCACGACACGATCGACGTCGGTGACCGGCAGCGCAAAGCCGGCCCGCTGCAGCAGCGCCCCGATGTCGCGCAAATCAGCAAATGGCGCGACGCGCGGCGACACGCCGCCCTCGCATTCGGCCTCCGCCGCGGCAAAAGCCTGCCGCAACTCGGTCAGGCTATCGCCGCCGATCATCGCGGCGAGCAACAATCCATCCGGCTTCAACGCGCGGCGGATTTGCGCGAACACGCCCGGCAGATCGTTGACGAATTGCAGCGCCAGCGCCGAGACGACGAGATCGAGACTATCGGGCGCAAGGGGCAGTTTCTCCGCACCCGTCGCATCGAGCGCGATGTGTTGGGTCGCACGCAGCCCAGCGAGCCCCTCCCCAGGCGTCCACAGATCAGCCGGCGCCTGAAACTCGCGCATCACCGCAGCCAACCGGTCGGACATGTCCTCCGCGACCCGGTCGAGCAGGAAGGTCACCTCGCCCAGCGCCTGCGCGCGGCCCTGCCTTGCGTGCAGCAATGCGCGATCGAACAAGACTGGTGGGGTCTGCGGGGTCTGAGCCATGCCGCTGGTTACGCCGATGACGGCCAGTCTGGCAACCCGCCCAACGGCAACGCAGGTGGCGCAACCGGGCGCGCCATCGTATGGTCAGGCCTCACCGAGGCTTGGGTCGTGTTCAGCATTTATCTTCGCGATATCAACGCAGACGTTGTCGAAGCGTGGCGAACTGCATTTACCGACGTGGCAGACGTCGAAGTTTCGCTTGGCGACATCTTTGCGCAACAGGCCGATGCAATCCTGAGCCCGGCTAACAGCTTTGGGCACATGGATGGCGGCATCGACCTGCTTTACTCGCGCTATTTCGGTTGGGATCTCCAGACCAATCTCCAAGCCATATTGGCAGAGCAGCATTATGGAGAGCTGCCAGTCGGCCAGGCGATCGTGCTCGCCACTGACCACGAACGCTTCCCGTATCTGGTGAGTGCGCCCACGATGCGGGTCCCGGCGCGCATCGATCAGACCGTCAATGTGTACCTCGCATTTCGGGCAGCTCTCATTGCCGTCCTGTCGTACAATGCCGGCGACGGTGAGACGATTCAGTCCCTCCTCGTCCCGGGTCTAGGAACGGGCGTAGGCGCAATGCCTCCTGTGCGGGCCGCCCGCCAGATGCGGCTTGCCTACGACTCGATCCTCGCACCCGCCTCAGAGCGACGAAGCGCCCGCGCCATCCTAAGAGAGCACCACGAACTGCTTTCGTGACGGCCCCTTGACACTTGAGCACCGCTGGGCAGAACGCTAGCCTCCCCCCATGGACGCCGACGCCGCACCCACCCGTTCCCTCGCCGCACCGCTCCGTGCCGCGTGGACTGCCGGCCGCCACATGCTCACGCATGTGGCAAGGCTCGCGCTCGACATTGCGTTGCCGACGCTTTGCGTGTCCTGCCGCGAACCTGTTGATGGCGAGGGCGTGTGTGCGGCGTGCTGGGCAAAGTTGTCGTTCATCGAGCGGCCCTATTGTCCGCGGCTCGGCATTCCCTTCGTTTACGATCCCGGCCCCGACATGCTGTCGATGGAGGCGATCGCGAGCCCGCCAGCGTATCAGCGGGCCCGCGCAGCGGTGCGTTACGACGATGTCGCACGCACGCTGGTGCATGCGCTGAAGTACCAGGACCGCACGGATCTCGCGCCCGCCATGGGCCGTTGGATGGCGCGGGCAGGCGGCGAGTTGCTCAAAGGCGCCGACATGCTGGTGCCGGTGCCCCTGCATTGGCGCCGCGCCTGGCGGCGGCGCTACAACCAATCGGCTGCACTGGCGCAGATCATCTCACGGCAGAGCGGGGTGAAGGTGAAGGCTGAGGTGCTGCACCGGGTGCGCGCCACCGAGCAGCAGATCGGCCTGTCGCGGGCCCAGCGCGCCACCAATGTACAGGGCGCATTCCAGGTATCCCCCGACCGTCAGGCCGAAATCCAGGGCCGGCGCATCATCCTTGTCGACGACGTCCTGACGTCAGGTGCGACACTGGATGCCTGCGCACGCGCTCTGCTGCGCGCCAAGGCGGCCCAGGTCGACGTGCTGGTCTTTGCCCGGGTTGTCGAAATCAGGTAAACTCCCATATAATTCAACAAATTCATGACATGAGAGCGCTGGACGCCATGACCGCTGCTGTCGAGATCTACACCAGGCCGGGATGCGGCTATTGTTCCGCTGCCAGGTCGCTGCTGACCCGCAAGAAGGCGACCTTCACGGAATTCGACGTGGCCCAGAACCCGGCGTGGCGCGGGGAGATGTACGACCGCGCCGGCGAAGGCTCGACCTTCCCGCAGATCTGGATCGGCGGCACCCATATCGGCGGCTGCGACGACCTCTACGCGCTCGACCGCGAGGGCAGGCTCGACGGCCTGCTCGAAAGCGTCAAGGCGGTATCATGAGCCAGAATCAAGCTGAGGGCAAAACCTTCACCGCCGCCATGGTGCAGATGCGCACCGGCTTGATGCCCGAGCCGAGCCTCGCGCAGGCAACGAAGCTGATCCGGCAGGCGGCGGCCAAGGGCGCCGACTACGTGCAGACGCCCGAAGTCAGCAACATGATGCAGCTGAACCGCAAGGCGCTGTTCGAGCACCTGCAGAGCGAAGAGGACGACGCCTCGCTCAAGGCCTATCGCGCGCTTGCGGCCGAGCTGAAGATCCACATCCATGTCGGCTCGCTGGCGCTGCGCTTCTCGGCCGAGAAGGCGGTCAACCGCTCCTTCCTGATCGGGCCCGAGGGCAATTTGCTCGCGAGCTATGACAAGATCCACATGTTCGACATTGAGCTGCCGGACGGCGAGAGCTATCGCGAATCCGCCAATTACCAGCCGGGCGAGACCGCCGTGATCTCCGACCTGCCCTGGGGCCGCGTCGGCCTCACGATCTGCTACGACGTGCGCTTCCCCGCGCTCTACCGCGCGCTGGCCGAGAGCGGCGCGTCTTTCATCACGGTGCCGTCGGCCTTCACCCGCAAGACCGGCGAAGCGCACTGGCACATCCTGCTGCGCTCGCGCGCGATCGAGACCGGCTGCTTCATCTTCGCCGCAGCACAGGCCGGCACCCACGAGAACAAGCGCGAGACCTATGGCCACTCGCTGATCATCGATCCCTGGGGCGAGATCCTCGCCGAGGGCGATGTCGAGCCCGGCATCATCATGGCCAAGATCGATCCGGCCAAGGTCGAGACCGCGCGTCGCGCGATCCCCTCGCTCCAGCACGGCCGCCGCTTCGGCGTCTCCGACCCCAAGGCCGGGCCGGACCATCTGCATCTGGTGCGAGGATCGGCATGATCCGCTACGCGCTCCATTGCGACCGCGACCATCAGTTCGAGAGCTGGTTCCAGAGCTCGTCGGCCTATGATTCGCAGGTGAAGCGCAAGCTCGTGACCTGCCCGATCTGCGGCTCGGCCAAGGTCGACAAGGCGATCATGGCGCCGCGCATCGTCGGCAAGAAGGGCCGCGGCCAGGCGACGCCGCCGCCGGAGCCGGCCACAACAACTGCGCCCGAGGCTACGCCATCAGGACCGACCTCGCTGATGATGGCGCAGGAGCGCGAGCTGCGCGCCAAGCTGAAAGAGCTGCGCGACCACATCGTCAAGAACGCCGACAATGTCGGCGAACGCTTTGCGAACGAAGCCCGTGCGATGCATTACGGCGACAAGGAGCACCGCCCGATCTACGGCGAGGCCTCGCCGGACGAAGCAAAGTCGCTGATCGACGAAGGCATAGAAGTGTCGCCGCTGCCGACCCTGCCGGAAGACCGCAACTGACGCGCAAAACGCGTCAGAAGCCCACCAGCAGCACCACACCAATCACGATCAGCACGATTCCGATGATCTCACGCGATGCGATCGGCTGCTTGAACGAGTAATACGCCACCGCTTGCGCGAACAGCACCTCGATCAGCGCGAGCGTGCGGACATTGGCGGCGGCCGTCAGCGCGAACGCCAGGAACCAGAACTGCGACGCGAACGCGCCCATGAAGCCTGCGAGCAGCGACGGCTTCCACAATCCCAGGATCGACTGCAGCACTTGTGGCGCGCGCCAGAGCAGATAGATCGTCAGGATCAGCGTCTGCACAAATAGGCCGAGCACCAGCGTGAACGAGGCCGCCGTCACGAAAGAGACGTCGGGAACGTTGATGATCGCGCCGCGAAAGCCGACCGCGGAAAGCGCGAAGGCTGCCGCCGCAACGAGGCCGGTGATGGTCGGCTTCAACTCGGCAAAACTCTTCTCGCCGCCGGGCCGCAGCGCGGTGATGACGACGCCGACAGTGGCGATCACGATCGCCAGCACCTTCAGCCAGGTCAGGTGATCGCCGAGGAAGACGAAGCCGAAGATCGCAGTCTGGATCGCTTCGGTCTTGAGATACGCCGTCGTCACCACGAAGGAGCGGTCATTCATCGCGAGCAGCATCAGGCCGGTGGCGACGATCTGGCTCAGCGCACCCAGCAGCAGCCACGGCCAGAACACGGATGGCGGCATGCCGATGCGATCGCCGGTCGCAACCAGCACCACCGCCAGAAACAGCAGCGAGAACGGGAAGCCGAACAGGAAGCGGATATTGGTCGCACCCCAGGTCCCCAGCGGCTTCGTAAGCGACCGCTGCATCGCATTGCGCGCGACCTGGCCGAGCGCAGCGATGACGGTGAAGGGAATCCAAAGGCTGGCGATGGTGAACATGGGGGGGTGAGAAGCGTTAGGGGTGTCTCGACGCAAACTGCCGAGCGCACGGCAGCAGGTCAATCACACTGACGTCATAGGAGCGATGCTCTCGCAACAAACTCCGCCGTCGTCCCTGCGAACGCAGGCACCCATAACCCCAGGGAGCAGTTTTGCGAAGGCTACCAACCCGCGCATCTGAGACCGTCCTCCACCGAGAGATTCCGCGGTATGGGTCCCTGCGTTCGCAGGGACGACACTGAGGGTGTGGCACAGACCCAGCCGTCTCAGACGACAAACCCATTAAACCAGCAGATCGCTTAGATCGCGCCATTCCAGATTATCGCGCTCGATCAGCTCGATTTTCCAGTCGCGCTTCCAGCGCTTCAGTTGCTTTTCGCGGGCGATCGCCTCGTCCGCTCGCTCGAAAGCTTCGGTATAGACGAGCCGGTACACGCCGTAGCGCTTGACGAATTCCGAGCCCTTGCCGCTCCGGTGCTCTTCGAAGCGTTTCTGGAGCGAGTTGGTAATCCCGATATAGAGTGTTCCGTGACGGCTGCTGGCGAGGATGTAGACGCAGTACATGCTCGGAACGCCTGTCTTGGCTAACGACTGAGGCCTGTGGTTATGGGTCCCTGCGTTCGCAGGGACGACACCGACCGAGGGGCACGAGCTCGCACCTCCCTCACGCCACCTCACACCATCCCTTCCGCCACCACCATGTAGTTCACATCCATATCGGACGAGAGCGTCCATTTGTCGGCGAAGGGGGAGTAGACGACGCCGGTCTGCTCGGTGATGACGAGGCGGTTGTCGAGGAGGTGTTTTGTCAGTTCGTCGGGGGTGACGAACTTGTTCCACTCGTGGGTGCCGCGCGGCAGCCAGCGCAGGACGTATTCGGCGCCGACGATGGCGAGCGCAAAGCTCTTCCAATTGCGGTTGAGCGTGGACACGACCATCAGCCCGTTCGGCTTCAGCATCGAGGCGCAGCGCTTCAAGAAGACGCCGACGTCGACGACATGCTCGACCACTTCCATCGCCAGCACGATGTCGAAACGCTCGCGCGGGTCGATTTCCTCCACCGTGGTGCAACGATAGTCGATCGACAGATGGCTCTTGTCAGCATGCAACTTTGCGGCAGCGATATTGCTGGCCGAGGGATCGACGCCGATCACCTGCGCGCCAAGGCGCGACAGCGGCTCGCACAACAGGCCGGCACCGCAGCCGATGTCGAGGACGCGCAAGCCGCCGAGGCAGTTGAGGCTGCGCACATTGCGCTCGAACTTGCGGCAGGCGGCGTCGCGGATATAGCCGAGCCGCAGCGGATTGATCCGGTGCAGCGGCGCCATCTTGCCCTTCGGGTCCCACCACTCGGCCGAAAGCTTGGAGAATTTCGCGATCTCGGCGGCGTCGACGGTCGAGCCCGCCGGCGGGGTGGCAGTTGCGGAACTATCTTGTTGCATGCTCATGGTTACGCGCAGTCCTACCGCGTGGTGATCGAGCTACGGAAGGCGAGCGGCGAGGCGATGGTGCGGATGGTTTCGCGACCTTCGCCGACGCCGTTGATGGTCACGTCGCCATAATTGAGAATACGTCCAAGGATGGTCTGGTCGACGTCCACGCTCTCGACCTTGTCCAGCGCCATCTCGAAAGTCCGGCGCTTGATGAAGCCGACTTTGTGCACGACCCTCAGGTTGGTGACGTCGGTCTCGGTGGTGAGGCGATGGAACCAGCCCCTCACCGTCCAATACAAAGCGGCCAGCGCTACCAGGCCGGAGCCGAACAGGCTCAGCATCTCCACGCTGTAGACATCGCTCCGGCGGGAGGCTGCGAACAGGACCAGGGCCACGATCCAGGCCAGAATGGCCGGGAAGTAGAAGATCCAGTGCGCATTGGTCGAATACAGCACCCGCTCGCCCGGTTGCAGGATTTCGTCGATGTAACGCGCCATGATCTCGGTTAACCCATACCCCGGCTGGACCTGAAGCCTGCCCCCGCAGGAACCCGCTTGCCCCCGGCCCCGTCGCTATGTATACGCCCGGTCGGTGTCCGCAGGGCCTCGTCCATTTGCCGGCCACCATACTGATCCTCAAGAGGGAATGCACGCGTCGTCATGAGCCGCCTCGTGATGAAATTCGGCGGCACATCCGTCGCCAATATCGAACGTATCCGCAACGTCGCACGCCATGTGAAGCGTGAGGTGGACGCCGGCCATGAAGTGGCTGTGGTCGTCTCGGCGATGTCGGGCAAGACCAACGAGCTGGTGGCCTGGTGCACCGAGGCCTCGCCGATGCACGATGCGCGCGAATATGACGCCGTCGTGGCCTCCGGCGAACAGGTGACCTCGGGCCTGCTGGCGATCGTGCTGCAGAGCATGGGCATCCAGGCCCGCTCGTGGCAGGGCTGGCAGATCCCGATCAAGACCAGCGATGCCCATGCTTCGGCCCGGATCGAGGGCATCGACGGCAGCGAGATCATCTCCCGATTCAAGGATCGCAAGGAGGTCGCTGTTATCGCCGGCTTCCAGGGCATCGACCCCAAGACCAACCGCATCACCACCCTTGGCCGCGGCGGCTCCGATACCTCGGCCGTGGCAGTTGCCGCCGCCGTCAAGGCCGATCGCTGCGACATCTACACCGACGTCGACGGCGTCTACACCACCGACCCGCGAATTGTGCCGAAGGCCAAGCGGCTCGACAAGATCGCGTTCGAAGACATGCTGGAACTGGCCTCCCAGGGCGCCAAGGTGCTCCAGGTTCGTTCGGTGGAACTCGGCATGGTTCACAACATGCCGATCTTCGTCCGATCGAGCTTCGACAAGCCCGAGGATATCGACCCGCATGCCAACCAGCCGCCCGGCACGCTGATCTGCGGCGAGGAGGAGATCATGGAAAACCACGTCGTCACCGGTATCGCCTTTTCGAAGGACGAGGCCCAGATCTCGGTGCGCCAGATCGAGGACAAGCCCGGCGTAGCCGCGTCGATCTTCGGCCCGCTCGCGGATGCCAATATCAATGTCGACATGATCGTTCAGAACGTGTCGGAAGACGGCAAGACCACCGACCTCACCTTCACGGTGCCGGCCGCCGACTACGTCAGGGCCAAGGACACGATTACCGCCGCCAAGGCCAAGATCGGTTATCTCAGGCTTGATACCGCTACCGACGTCGCCAAGATCTCGGTGATCGGCAGCGGAATGCGCAGCCATGCCGGCGTCGCCGCGCAGGCGTTTTCGGCCCTCGCCGGACGGAATATCAACATTCGGGCCATTACAACCTCCGAGATCAAGTTCTCGGTGTTGATCGACACCGCCTATACCGAGCTTGCCGTGCGCACCCTGCACACGCTCTACGGCCTCGATCAAGGTTAGACTAATTTTCTCTTAGCGGTCGCAGCAAACGCGAAGGTGTACACACCTTCGCGTTTGGCAGGCGTTTTGCTTGGCAAAACAAGCCTCAATTCGCTATACGGCGAACAGGGTGGGCTGCCGCAGACTGTATCCCAGTTCAGGCCGCTGATTCGGTGCAAGCCGTCGTTTGCACCTGCGCCGGACAGACAATTTGATTGTTTTTCTGGAATTTTAGGCCAGCCGCCGGCCAATATCGCCGGGCCCGGCAGACGGAGGAGATTGACGGTTCATGCGGAGCGCGTCGGGAGGTCCCCGCGTCTTGTTGAGACGGCTCCGCGAAACCATGGCGGAGCAGGTCTCGGCCCAGGAGCGGCTGGACAAGATCGTGGTGCTGATCGCCGCCAACATGGTGGCCGAGGTGTGCTCGGTCTATGTGCTGCGCATCGACAACACGCTCGAGCTCTACGCCACCGAAGGCCTCAACCGCGAGGCGGTGCACCACACCGTGCTCAGCGCCCATGAGGGCCTGGTCGGCCTCGTCGCCAGCGAGGCGACGCCGCTCAATTTGAACGACGCCCAGAGCCATCCGGCCTTCTCCTTCCGCCCGGAGACGGGTGAAGAGATCTACCACTCGTTCCTTGGCGTGCCGATCCTGCGCGCCGGCAACACGCTGGGCGTGCTGGTGGTGCAGAACCGCGCCAAGCGCACTTATGTCGAGGAAGAGCTCGAGGCGCTGCAAACCACCGCCATGGTGCTCGCGGAGCTGATCGCGTCAGGCGAATTGTCAGCGCTGGCCCAGCCTGGCCAGGAACCCGCCGCGCGCCACTCGACGCAGAAGGCCGGCGCGATCCTCTCGGAGGGCATCGCGCTCGGCCATGTCGTGCTGCACGAGCCGCGTGTCGTCATCAAGGACTACATCGCCGA
Source organism: Bradyrhizobium sp. BR13661 (assembly GCF_029892425.1). Lineage (GTDB taxonomy): Bacteria > Pseudomonadota > Alphaproteobacteria > Rhizobiales > Xanthobacteraceae > Bradyrhizobium. The sequence goes on from NZ_JARXWB010000011.1 coordinate 124,789, forward strand.
GGACCTGCCGAAGGAAATCAAGCGGCTCGACACCGCGCTCGCCAAGCTGCGCTCGGATCTCGACCGCATGCTGGAGCGCGGCGATGTCGCGGAAGGAGGCGAGCACCGCGACGTGCTCGAAGCCTACCGCATGTTCGCCAACGACCAGGGCTGGTCGCACAAGCTACACGAGGCGGTGGCGACGGGCCTCACCGCGGAAGCCGCCGTCGAGCGCGTGCAGTCCGACACCCGCGCACGCATGCTGCGCTCCACCGATCCATACCTGCGCGACCGCCTGCATGACCTGGAAGACCTCGGCTACCGCCTGATGCGGCAGTTGGTCGGCCAGGATCACGCGCCTTCACGCGAACAATTGCCCGACAATGCCATCGTCATCGCGCGCGCGATGGGTCCTGCGGCGCTGCTCGACTACGACCGCAAGCGCCTGCGCGGCATCGTGCTGGAGGAAGGCACCGCCAACTCCCACGTATCGATCGTGGCGCGCGCGCTCGGCATTCCCGCCGTCGGCGAGGTGCCGAACGCGCCTGGCATCGCAGATCCAGGCGATGCCATCATCGTCGATGGCACGTCTGGCGCGATCTATGTGCGCCCGTCGCAGGAAGTCGAGGCTGCCTACGCCGAGCGGGTGCGTTTCCGCGCCCGCCGCCAGGCGCAGTATCTGGCGCTGCGTGACCGGCCCTGCGTCACCAAGGACGGCGAGAAGGTCGAGCTCCTGATCAACGCGGGCCTCGCCATCGACCTGCCCCATATCGACGACACCGGCAGCGCCGGCATCGGCCTGTTCCGCACTGAGCTGCAATTCATGGTCGGCCAGAGCCTGCCGCGCACCAGCGACCAGCTCGCACTCTACCGGGCGGTGCTCGATGCCGCAGGCAGCAAGCCCGTCACCTTCCGCACCCTCGACATCGGCGGCGACAAGGCGCTGCCCTATATGGAGACGGTGATCGAGGAGAATCCCGCGCTCGGCTGGCGCGCGATCCGGCTCGGGCTCGACCGTCCTGGCTTGTTGCGCGGCCAGATCCGCGCGCTGCTCCGCGCCGGCGGTGGCCGCGCGCTGCGCATCATGTTCCCGATGATCTCGGAGGTCGCCGAGTTCGATTCGGCGAAGGCGCTGGTCGAGCGCGAGCTGACATATTTGCGCCAGCACGGCCACACGCTGCCGGAGCGCATCGACATCGGCACCATGGTCGAAGTGCCCGCGCTGCTTTATCAGATGGACGAGCTGTTGAAGAAGGTCGACTTCATCTCGGTCGGCTCCAACGATCTGTTCCAGTTCCTGTTCGCGGTCGACCGCGGCAATGCCAAGGTCTCCGAGCGCTTCGACACCATGTCGACGCCGATCCTGCGCGCACTGCGGGATATCGCGCAGAAATCGCAGGCCGCACAGAAATCGCTGTCGCTCTGCGGCGAAATGGCCTCGAAGCCGATCGGCGCGCTGGCGCTGCTCGCGATGGGTTACCGCTCGCTGTCGCTGTCGGCGACCGCGCTCGGCCCGGTCAAGGCGATGGTGATCGACCTCGACGTCAAGAAGGCCGCAGCGATGCTTGGGCCGCTGCTGGACGCACCCGCGGGCAGCGTCTCGATCCGGCAGAAGCTGACGGAGTTTGCCGAAGCCGAGGGCCTGGCGTTGTAGCGGGCCTGTCGCCCCTCTCCGCCACCTCGCTTCCCTCCGCTATTTGAGACTGAACCCATGTCGTCACTCCCCGAAGCCAAACTGGACGTCCTGCTCGCGCATCACGCTTCGCTCGAAGCTGAATCGCTGGGACAACTCTCTTCCGAACGCTATGTGCAGGTCACGCGCGAGCTCGCCGAGATCACCCCGCTGATCGACGCGGTGAAAACTTATCGTGCGGCCGTGAAGGAACTGGCCGACACCGAGGCACTGATCGCCGATCCCGCGACCGATGCCGAGATGCGCAGCATGGCGGAAGCCGAGCGCGACGAGCTCAACCCGAAGATCGAGGATCTCGTCCAGAAGATCCGCGTCGCGCTGCTGCCCAAGGACGCCATGGACGACCGCAACGTGGTGCTGGAAATCCGCGCCGGCACCGGCGGCGACGAGGCCTCGCTGTTCGCCGGCGACCTGTTCCGGATGTACGAGCGCTTCGCCGCCTTGCAGGGCTGGAAGGTCGAGGTGATCTCGGCCAGCGAAGGCACCGTCGGCGGCTTCAAGGAGATCATCGCGGAGGTGCAGGGCCGCGGCGCGTTTTCGAAGCTGAAGTTCGAATCCGGCGTGCATCGCGTTCAGCGCGTGCCCGACACCGAGACGCAGGGACGTATTCACACGTCGGCCGCGACCGTCGCGGTGCTGCCCGAGGTCGAGGATGTCGACGTGGAGATCAAGAACGATGATCTGCGCATCGAGACCATGCGCGCGCAAGGCGCCGGCGGCCAGCACGTCAACAAGACGGAATCGGCGATCCGCATCACCCACATTCCGACCGGCATCGTGGTGATGATGCAGGACAGCCGCTCGCAGCACAAGAACCGTGCGTCCGCCATGAACATCCTGCGCTCACGCATCTACGACGCCGAGCGGCAGCGTGTCGACGCCGCGCGCTCGGCCGAGCGCAAGGAAAAGGTCGGCTCCGGCGACCGCAGCGAGCGCATCCGCACCTATAATTTCCCGCAAGGGCGCGTCACCGATCACCGCATCAACCTGACGCTCTACAAGCTGCCGCAGGTGATCGCGGGCGAAGCGCTCGGCGAACTGATCGATGCGCTGACCACCGAGCACCAGGCCGCACAGCTCGCCGCGCAAGGCGCGGCGGCGTGACCGGCGCGTGAGCAATCCCTTCAAAGGTCAATCGATCGAGAGCGCGCGGCGCGCGTTCGCTGCACAGCTGAGATCGGCGGGGCTCGGTGAAGCAGAGCTCGACGCGCGTGTCCTGCTCGGCGCAGTGCTCAATCTCGATTTGACCGGCCTGATCGCGCAGGCCGCGCGTCACTTGACGGAGGCCGAGGCGTCGCAGCTCGCGAGCTACGCGCAGCGGCGCATCGACGGCGAGCCGGTGGCGCGCATTCTCGGCACCCGCGAATTCTGGGGCCTGCCGTTTCGCTTGTCGGAAGCAACCCTGGTCCCGCGGCCCGATACCGAGACCGTGGTCGAGCGTGCACTTGAACTGTTTCGCGAGCAGAGCCTGTCTCATCCGCCGCGCATCGCCGATATCGGCACCGGATCTGGTGCAATCCTGCTCGCGCTATTGCACGAGATTCCCGAGGCCTTTGGCGTCGGCACCGATCTCAGCCTCACCGCGCTCCGCACCGCGAGAAGCAATGCCGCCGCGCTCGGCCTTGCCGACCGTGCGGCCTTCGTCGCCTGCTCCTATGCGTCGGCGCTGTCGGGCCCGTTCGACCTGATCGTGTCGAACCCGCCCTACATTCCTGCAGGAGAAATTCCGAAACTGAGCATCGAAGTGCGCGAGCACGACCCGCATCTGGCGCTCGACGGCGGCAATGACGGATACGACGCCTATCGCTCCCTGATCCCTCAGGCGAGCGAACGGCTCGTGCCCGGCGGGGCCCTGATCGTCGAGGCCGGACAGGGCCAGGCACGGACGATTGAAACCTTGATGACGGCTGCCGCGTTATCCATCGACAGGCCCCCCAAGGCCGACCTGGCAGGCATCCAGCGGGCCGTCTCCGCCCGAAAAATGCCCCCATAAAAGCCCGATTGGGTTCGAAAAAACCTCTTGGAATATCCCGTGGGAACGACTACGTTCCGGTCAACACATCGGTGCCGGCCCCGTAGACCTACGGGTGAAAGCCGGGCTCTCGGGCGAGAGCTTTACTGATTATAGGTTCCTAGCCGCAGGTCCTGTTGAGCGCGATGGCCAGAGGTGCTGCGCTGCTCTCCGACCGCAAGTGAACGAAAGCCAGATATTGCGCTTGAAGACTTACGCGACACAGCTGGGCTTGTTTCGGCAGGCAATATGAATGGGTTCGCTGGCACTGAATGCTGGCGGGTGGGGAACGCGTCTTTGTTGAACGCGACGGTCGACGAACATCGGCAGGGTCTGATCCGCTCTTGCGCGCGGTGCGCGCGAGGCATGCGAGCCGCTGCCATCGGGTCACTCTCTGCAATCAGTAATGCGTGCAACCTTTAGGGCTGGAATTAAAGGCAGGACATGAGAAACGGTCAGAACAAGCAGCGGATGCGCAACCGCAATAACAATAACAACAACAATAACCGCCGCGGCCAGAACCCGATGACCCGGGTCTACGAATCGAACGGCCCCGATATCAAGATCCGCGGCACCGCCTCCCATATCGCCGAGAAATACCTCCAGCTTGCGCGTGACGCGCGCTCCTCGGGCGACCCGGTCGCCGCCGAAAACTACTACCAGCATGCCGAGCATTATTTCCGCCTGATCGCGGCGGCCCAGGAACAGTTCCGCCAGAACCAGCAGCCGCGTGGCGACGAGCCCATCAGCACCAGCAGCGACGACAGCGAGGACGACGGCGAGAATTTCTCGAATTTCGGCCAGGAGCCGGGATTCGTCCCGCAGCCGCAGCAGCAGCCCTTCGTGCGCGACCGCGACGGCCAGCGCGATCACCAGCGTGACTACCAGCAGCGTGACAACCGCGATAACCAGCAGCCTTATGTGCGCGATCAGCAGCAGCCGCGCGAGCATCGCGAGCGCGAACATCGTCCGCAACCTCAATATCAGCAGCACCAGCCACAGCCGCCGAACCAGCCGCAGCCCGTCGTCGCCGATGCCGGCAACGTCGATCGCCTGCCGTCCTTCATCACCGGCGCACAGCCACAGGCAAACAGCGCCCCTGGCGGTTTCGAGGGTGGCAATGGCGGCGGTGGCGAGCGCTATCCGCGGCGCCGGCGCCGGCCGCATAACGGCCCGCGCCCCGAGCGCGAGGCAGCTCCGGCCGCGACCAGCGACGATCTCGCCCCCGGCGAGTAAGGCGCACCAAGATTCCTGATCTTCACTGCAGTCGTCCCGGCTTTGCCGGGACGATTTGTTTTCAGCTCCGCGTCGCCGTCGTCGACGACGGCACCAGCACGGGCTTTGCCAGCGACGGAATCAGCCGGGCACGTTCGCGTTTGGCGGGGATCGCCCGATAGACCTGCTTGGTTGCTTCGACGATGTGGACACCGGCAAATGGCAGCGACAGCGCAGCTCCGGCGCGCTCCCACATCTGCGCCGATTTCAGCACCCAGCGGCCGGCATAAGGCGGCATGAACAGCGCTTCGCCCCAGCCGGTCGGCGTGAACCAGGTCTGGCGCAAGAGGTCCGTGATCTGCGAGCGCGAATAGGGACGGCCATGGCCGAACGGCGTGTTGTCGCTGCGCGTCCAGACGCCGCGCCTGTTCGGAATCACCGCGATGACGCGCCCCGAGGGCGACAGCACCCGCCAGACCTCGCGCAGCAGCGCCGCAGGATCGTCCGACATTTCGAGCGCATGGACCAGCAGGATGCGGTCGACCGCAGCATCCGGAAGCGGCAGCGAGAACTCGTCGACCAAGGCGGCCAGCGCGGGGCGCCCGGTCGGCCATTTCAATACGCCCTGGGCCGCCGGCATGAAGGCGATGCAGCGCTCCGCGTCCTCGCGGAACAGCCCGAGATAGGGCGTCGGATAGCCGATGCCGAGCACGCGCTGGCCCTCGGCGTTCGGCCAGCGCTCGTGGATGCCGCGATTGATCATCTGCCGCGCCACAATCCCGAGGCGACGGGAATAGAACTCTCTGAGGTCAACGACATCGATGGTCATGACGGCAATGTAACATGCACAAGGCGGCTGCCGCGCGCGGAATATTGCATTGCCTGCGCAACGTTAACGCCATATTTGTCTGGCGGGGCTGAGCGCGATGGAGATGTCATGGCCGCCGAAATTCGTACTTTCACCTGTTTAAACGACAATTTCGGTTATCTGATCCACGATGTGGAAACCAAGGCAACCGCGTCGATCGACGCCCCGGAAGCCGGCCCCATCATCAAGGCGCTGGAGCGCGAGGGCTGGCAGCTCACCGACATCCTGATCACCCATCATCATGGCGATCATGTCGGCGGGGTCGCCGAGCTCAAGCAGAAATTCAATTGCCGCGTCGTCGCACCGCATGACAAGACGACCAAGATCGCCAATGTCGATCTGCGCGTCGCCAATGGCGACGTGGTCAAGGTCGGCACTCTGCTGGGGCGCGTGCTGGAAACGCCCGGCCACACGCTCGACCACGTCTCCTACGTGTTCGACACCGAGAAGACGCTGTTCGCCGCCGATACGCTGTTCTCGATCGGCTGCGGCCGCGTGTTCGAGGGCACTTACCCGATGATGTGGGACTCGCTGTTGAAGCTGCGGGCGCTGCCCGACGACTTCAAGCTCTATTGCGGTCACGAGTACACCGCGTCCAACGTCAAATTCGCGCTCACGGTGGATCCGGACAACGCGGCGCTGCAGGCGCGCGCGGCGGAGGTTGCCAGGCTGCGGGCGGAGAACAAGCCGACCATTCCCTCACTGCTAGGTGATGAGAAGCGAGCAAACGTGTTCCTGCGCGCTGATGAACCGGCGGTCGCAGCCAGGCTACACATGAAGGGTGCGGATGCCGCCGCAGTGTTCGGCGAGCTGCGCGAGCGCAAGAATAAGTCCTAGAGAATAAATCCTAGAGAACAAATCCCGAAGTATAAGTCCTGACGGGGATCGATGCCGACTGCAGCTGAAATCATTGCGCGCCTCGAACTCCGCCCGCATCCCGAGGGCGGCCACTATCGCGAAACCTTTCGCGACCAGACGACCGACGCCAATGGCCGGTCGCGTTCGACCCTCATTTATTTCCTGCTCGCGCGCGGCGAGCATTCGCACTGGCATCGCATCGATGCAGTCGAGACCTGGCACTTTTACGCCGGCAGCCCGCTGACGCTGCGCATCGCCCATGAAGGCTGCTCACAGCATGAAGTACGGCTCGGCACTGACCTTGTCAGCGGCGAGCGGCCGCAGGCGATCGTGCCGGCGGACGCCTGGCAGATGGCCGAGACCACCGGCGAGTGGACGCTCGTCGGCTGCACGGTGGCACCCGCATTCGAGTTCGCAAAGTTCGAGCTCGCGCCGAAGGGTTGGGAGCCTTAGAGAATCTCTTCCTGACGCGTTTTCTTCACGCGAACCGGTATCCACTTCGCTCGAGAACGCTCTGCCTATCTGGAATCGGGTGGGTTCGATCAGTTCGTCCCACTACGACTGCGCTTCCAATCAAGAGGAGCGCACGATGCACGGAACACTCGGCCCCGCTGCCGTCCAGATCGACCCCGCCATTTTGTATTTCGGAACACCAGTCGTTCTGATCGGATCGACCAACGAGGACGGCTCTCACAATCTCGCGCCGATGTCCTCGGCATGGTGGGTTGGATGGCGCTGCATGCTCGGGCTCGGCTCAAGCTCGAAAACCACCGAAAACATGATTCGCACCGGCGAATGCGTCCTCAATCTGCCATCGGCTCATCTTGTTGCCGCGGTCGATCGCCTCGCCCGCACCACGGGCTCGGATCCTGTGCCATCAGGCAAACTGTATCGCGGCTATCGGCATGAGCACGACAAGTTCGGCATCAGCGGCCTGACGGCATTGGCGAGCGAAACGGTCAGCGCCCCGCGCGCCGCCGAATGCCCGGTGCAGATGGAAGCCAAGGTGGCCTATGTGCATGAGATGGCCCAGGACGATGCGGTTTGGCGCGGCAACCTCACCGCAATCGAAGTCCGCATCACCCGCGTCCATGCGCATCCCGATATCATGATGGACGCCAAGCCGAACCGTATCGATCCCGACAAATGGCGACCGCTGATCATGAGCTTCCAGGAGTTCTATGCCTTGACGCCGCAACGGCTGCAGCGCTCCGAGCTCGGACAGATCCCGGAAGCGATGTACCGGCCGCCCGGCTGGCAGCCGGCGCTTTGAGGCGCCCTCACCGCTTCCGCAGCACCATGTCCTTTGCCGCGATCAGGCCGCCGCCGGCGATCAGGATCGCGGCAATGGCGATGTTGGCGCTGGCCTTTGCAAAGCCGGCGGCGATGAGGAAGCCGGTCGAGAGCAGCGGCGTCGCGTAGGAGGCGGCGCCGAGAACGCGGATGTCGCCGCGCTTCATGCCGATGTCCCAGGCGTAGAAGGCCGCACCGACCGGGCCGATGCCGAGCCCGATCACGGCAAGCCATTGCAACGCGGTCGCCGGCCACACGGTGGTTTCGAGCAGGCCATGCATCAGCGCAGCGAGCGCAGACGTGGCGAGGCAGAAGCCGGCAACCGCATCGGTCGGCACGGCCTTCAAGCGCCGCGACAGCACCGAATAGGTCGCCCAGACAAAGGCGGCGATGAAGGCCGCGATCAATCCCGGCACCGCGCCCGGTGCGAAGCCGGTGGTATTACCGGCGAACAGCAACACGGTGCCGACGAGACCGAGCACCGCGCCGACGATGTGATGCACGGCGAGCCGTTCGCCCGGCAGGAAGGACGAGAACAGCACGATCAGCAGCGGCCACATGTAATTGAGAAGACCGGCTTCGGCTGGCGGCGCAAAACGCAGCGCAAGGAAATACAGCGCGTGATAGCCGAACAAGCCGCCGACGCCGACGACCCACACGACCAGCGGCTGACGCAGGCTCTTCGCGGCATCGCTTCGGCCGATCCAGGTCAGCAGGCCGACGAGACCGCCGATCGCAAAGGTCATGGCGGCAAGCTGGAACGCCGGGATCTTTCCGGTTGCCACCGTCATCACTGACAACAGCGACCACATCAGGATCGCGGTCAATCCGATCAGTGTGGCGGTGCGCGGGGTCATGGATCACAAGGCTCTGAGGACGCTGATGCCCGGCACGAGGCCGGGCATTTGCGTCTTCACTATCGCCTTGTCGCGGCTGGCGCTACTGGCTTGAGGTCGTATCAGGCCTGATATTGGCCGCCGTTGATGGTCATGGTCGATCCCGTGATGAAGCCGGCTTCGTCGGCTGCCAGGAACACGACCGCGCGCGCGATTTCCTCGGGCTCGCCGAGGCGAGCGACAGGAATCTGCGGGATCACGTTCTTCTCCAGGACGTCCTTCGGCACCGCCTGCACCATTTCGGTGTTGATGTAGCCCGGGCAGATCGCGTTGACGGTGATGCCGCCCTTGGCGTTCTCGAGCGCGAGCGCCTTGGTGAAACCGATGTCGCCGGCCTTCGCTGCGGAATAGTTGACCTGGCCGAACTGCCCCTTCTGGCCGTTGATCGACGAGATCGAGATGATGCGGCCGAATTTGCGCGCGCGCATGCCCTCGATCACCTGGCGCGTCATGTTGAACAACGAGCCGAGATTGGTGTTGATGACGGCGTTCCACTGCTCGAGCGTCATCTTGTGGAAGGCGGTGTCGCGGGTGATGCCGGCATTGTTGACGAGCACCTCGATCGGACCGAGCTCGGCCTCGACCTTCTTCACGCCGTCGGCGCAGGCATCGAAGCTGCTGACGTCCCATTTGTAGACAGCGATACCGGTCTCGGCCTTGAACTTCTCCGCCGCGGCATCATTGCCCGCATAACTCGCCGCAACCTTGTAGCCGGCCGCCTTCAGCGCCTTGCTGATCGCAGCTCCAATGCCCCGAGTACCACCCGTCACCAATGCAACTCGTGCCATATCGTATTCCTTCCCTTGGACTCATCGGACGTTTCTGAGTGATGGTTTTTTAACGGTGGATTATGCGGCTGGTTTGACGGACATCAAGAACAAAACGCCCGGCGTTGAGCCGGGCGTTTGTATTTAGTCGAGGCTTGCGCGGTTGCGAAGAATATTTGATTTGCAACCGCTGCCTTTTTAATCGCGTGCAACGCACTCACTGATGTGTGCGGTGCACGCACAAAGTCCAAGTCAGTCGAGCGTCACCGTCAGTCGCGCGCCAGACACATCGCGATACCCATGCCGCCGCCGATGCACAGCGTCGCAAGGCCCTTCTTCGAATCACGCTTCTGCATTTCGTGCAGCAGCGTCACCAGCACACGCGCACCGGACGCACCGACCGGATGACCGATCGCGATCGCGCCGCCATTGACGTTGACCTTGGACGTATCCCAGCCAAGATCCTTGTTGACGGCGCAGGCCTGCGCCGCAAAAGCTTCGTTGGCCTCGATCAGGTCGAGATCGCCGACGCTCCAGCCGGCCTTCTTCAGCGCGGCGCGCGAGGCCGGGATCGGGCCCGAGCCCATGATCTTCGGATCGACGCCCGCCTGCGCCCAGGACACGATTCGCGCGAGCGGCTTCTTGCCTTCCTTGGCGGCTTGCTTGGCGGTCATCAGAACCACGGCGGCAGCGCCGTCATTGATGCCGGAGGCCGAGCCTGCGGTGACCGTGCCGTCCTTCTCGAAGGCAGGCTTGAGCTTGGCCATCGCGTCGAGCGTCGCACCGTGACGCGGATATTCGTCGGCGCTGACGACCACGTCGCCCTTGCGGGTCTTGATGGTGACGGGGACGATCTCGTCGTTGAACTTGCCGGCCTTCTGCGCGGCCTCGGCCTTCTGCTGCGAGTGGACAGCGAACTCGTCCTGCTGGGCGCGGGTGATCTGCCACTGCTTTGCGACGTTCTCGGCGGTATTGCCCATGTGGTAGCCGTTGAAGGCATCCCACAGGCCGTCCTTGATCATGGTGTCGATGAACTCGACCGCGCCCATCTTGACGCCGCCACGCAGGTACTGGGCGTGCGGAGCCATGCTCATCGATTCCTGGCCGCCGGCGACGACGATCTCGGAATCGCCGTTGAGCAGCGCCTGATAGCCGAGCGCCACGGTACGCAGGCCCGAGCCGCAAAGCTGGTTGACGCCCCAGGCCGGGCTCTCCACGGGAATGCCGGCCATGATCGAAGCCTGGCGGGCGGGATTCTGGCCCTGAGCCGCGGTCAGGATCTGACCCATGATGACTTCCGAGACCCGGCCGGGCTCGATGCCACCGCGCTCCAGCGCGGCCTTGATGGCGACGGCGCCGAGGTCGTGAGCGGGAAGGGTCGCGAAGGCTCCGTTGAAGCTTCCGACCGGGGTGCGGGCGGCGCTGACGATGACGACATCGTCTGACATGGGCATCTCCTGGGGCTTGAGGTTCTAAGAGGGGGCGGGCGGGCGCAGGAAAGGGCCCGTCAGTCTCGTCCGGCATCCTGTTAACGTCGTTGAGGCATGTCAATGCCGCACCGCATTCAAAATAGCGTTCCTGGCGCTTTCGCAAGCAAGTTTTTGCTGTGCAATTAACCGTGCCGCACAAAACGGTAGCGTGCCCCCGTTGAAAATGCTTACTTTGTTGCGTTGCGTACTCTTCCCGCCCTGCGGCATAGCCCGCCGGGCTCCCGTTCTCAGCGTTTGCAAGTGAGAGCCCATGGCGAAATCAGACCAACCCACCACGATCAAGAAATACGCGAACCGCCGGCTCTACAACACCGGAACGAGCACCTATGTCACGCTGGAAGACCTCGCCGCCATGGTCAAGGATGGCGAAGACTTCCTGGTCTACGACGCCAAGACCGGCGACGACATCACCCGCTCCGTGCTCGCCCAGATCATCTTCGAGCAGGAGAACAAGGCCGGCCAGAATCTGCTGCCCACCACCTTCCTGCGCCAGCTGATCCGCTTCTACGGCGACAGCATGCAGATGGTGGTGCCGAAATATCTGGAGCAGTCGATCGCGACGCTGACCCAGGAGCAGGAGAAGTTCCGCAAGCAAATCGCCAATACGCTCTCCGGCACGCCCTTCGCGCCGCTGGAAGAGCAGGTCCGCCGCAACATGGAGCTGTTCCAGCAGACCTTCTCGATGTTCAAGCCGTTTGCGCCCACCGCTGGCCGCCCGGCGGCCACCACGGAGCCGGAGCCCGATGCCAACGCCCCGGCGGCGACGGACAGCAACATCGAAGACCTGCGCCAGCAGATGAAGGACATGCAGGAGCGCCTCGAGCGCATGTCGAAGAAGGACGAGTAGGTCCTTCCGAAGATCGCGGCATCGCCATTTCGGCGCAGCCCTCCCGGCCAAGGCCGAAGCCGTGATGTCTGATCGCGCTACACACTGGCAAAATGTCTACGCCACCAAGGGCGAGGCCGAGGTCAGCTGGTTTCAGGACAGCCCGGCGACCTCGCTCGCGATGATTCGCGCGGCCAATCCGGATCATCACGCAGCCATTATTGACATTGGCGGCGGTGCGTCGCGGCTGGTCGATGCACTGCTCCAGGACGGATACCGGCATCTCACCGTCCTGGACCTCTCCGCCAACGCACTCGCGGCGACGAAGAGGCGGATCGGAGCGGCTGCGTCCACCGTCGACTGGATCGTCGCCGACGCCACCACGTGGGAGCCAGCAGAGAGCTACGATGTCTGGCACGATCGCGCGGCGTTTCACTTCCTGACGGATCCGCGCGACAGGGCGGCCTACGTCGAACGCCTGCGGTCGGCGGTTGCGCCGGGCGGGCACGTGATCATCGCGACGTTCGCGCCTGACGGTCCGGAGAAATGCAGCGGCCTTCCGGTGCAACGGCACGACAGCGCGAGCCTTGCAGCGGAGCTCGGGCCTGAATTCGAACTGGTCGAGACGCGGAGCGAGGTCCACCACACGCCCTGGCATTCGACGCAGGCGTTTCAGTTCAGCCGGTTTCGGCGGCACTCGCAATGACGGAGTGTGCGGCGGCCTACGCCGCCAGCTTCACCGCATGCGCAAAGTCCCAATAAAGCTTGCGCGCTTTCGTGTAGAGCGGGCCCGGCTTCAGCTCGCGCTGGTCGATGCGGATCACAGGCGCGACCTTGGCGAAATTGCCCGTTGAGAAGATCTCGTCGGCGGCGAGGAAATCCTGATAGCGCAGCGTCTTCTCGACCACGGTGACGCCGTCGGCGCGAAGCAGGCTAATGACGCGCTGGCGCGTGATGCCGTTGAGGAAGGTCCCGTTCGGCACCGGCGTGAAGACGACGCCGTCTTTGGCCATGAACACGTTGGAATTGCCGAACTCGGCAACATTGCCGAGCATGTCGAGCATCAGCGCGCTCTGGAAGCCGCGCGAGGCCGCTTCCGCGAGCGCGCGCGAATTGTTCGGATAGAGACAGGCGGCCTTGGCCTCGACCGGCGCGCATTCCGCGGTCGGCCTGCGGAACGGCGACAGCGTGATGGCGTTGCCTGTTGGCTTCGGCATCGGCGCTTCGTAGATGCACAGGCACCAATCGGTGGTTTCGGGGTCGAACAGCACGCCGCCGCCGGCACCGTTCTGCGCCCAATACATCGGGCGGATATAGAGTTCCGCATTCGGCGCGAAACGCGCAATGCCTTCCTTGACGAGCGTCATCCAGGTTCCGGCATCGACCACCGGCTTCAGGCCGAAATTGATCGCGGATTGATTCGCGCGGGCGACGTGGCGGTCGAGATCGGGCGCGACGCCTTCGAATGCGCGCGCACCGTCGAACACCACCGAGCCGAGCCAGGCCGCATGCGTGCGCGGTCCCATGATCGGCACGTTACCGTCGTGCCATTTGCCCTCGAAGAAGGTCCAACTGGGCGAATAGTCGATCGGCTTCTTGATCTCGGCCATGTGAGGCTTCCCCTCGAAAAATATCCGGGCACTATTGTCCCAATTTCTAAACGATTTGCTGCGGCAAAGCACCAACCCTCCTCATCCGAGGTAAGACAACGCCGTGCCAAAACCAGCTATAGTGTCGGCACGCCACGGAGTTTCACATGCCGCTCGATCCCCTCGCAAAGCGCCTGTTGACCATGATGGCTGCGGCTGCGCCGCAGGCGCGGAGCCGGCCGAGCGTCGAGGCACGACGGCAATCGCTGGCGAAGCTGATGCAATTCGCGCGCGCCGAGGCGCCCGGCGTAACGGCCTCCGACGGCACGCTACCCGGCCCCGGCGGAGGGCTGTCCTATCGCCTCTATTCGCCCGCATCGGCCACCGAGCACGCGCCGGGCTTCGTCTTCTTTCACGGCGGCGGGCTCGTGGCCGGAAGCATTGCGACCCATGACCGCATTGCCGCTGCGCTCGCGCATGCGACCGGCTGCCGTCTCGTCTCGATCGACTACCGGCTCGCTCCCGAGCACAAATATCCTGCCGCCGTCGACGACGCGATCGCAGCCACCGAATGGGTCGCGCGCGAAGCATCGTCACTCGGCATCGACGTCGAGCGTCTGGTGGTCGGCGGCGATTCCGCCGGCGCCACATTGGCGGCGATCGTGTGCCAGGAGGCCACGCAGAGCGCAGGTCTCTCCATTGTCGCACAATGCCTGATCTGCCCGGTGCTGGATTTCGAGGAAACTTCGCCTTCACGCGAGGCCTTCGCAGAGGGACACCTGATCGACCGCGGCACCATCGAGGCTGATCTCGCAGACTATTTGCCCCAGGGGCTGGATGCCGCGGATCCCCGCATCTCGCCGCTGCGCGCGACGCGGCTCTCAGGCCTGCCAACCGCGATCATCCATACCGCCGAGTTCGACCCGATGCGCGACGAAGGCAATGCCTATGCACGCAAGCTGCTCGCCGCGGGCGTCGCGGTCGAGCACGTCTGCCACGACGGCATGGTTCACAATTTCCACGCTATGGGCGCGATCCTGCCGCAGGCACAGCTTGTGCTGTCGCAGATCGGCGAACAGGTGCGGCGAGCGGTCAAGAAATAAGAGCGCAGATCAAGCTCGCGCGTCGAGCACGGCCCTGGCCGCCACGATATAATCGGGCCAATGCGCATCCGCATAAATTTCGGCCTGCTGCGCACAGGTGAGGTCGGGCGCATGCGCGGCCGCGATCATCCGCGCAAAGCGCTCTTCGGCGACCGTGGTGCCATCGGGAGCGGGCGTCGGGACAGCGGTGGCCGCGGCAGTCGGGGCCACAGCGAGTCCAGCCAGTCCGGCGAGGAGGATGCGGCGTGACGTGATCATGACTGTCGTCCTTCCATTGTCAGGCCTGCACTCTGGCCGGCGAGTGTGTCAGTGCTACCACGGCAAGGTAACCGGACACTTCCGCGTCGTCCATCGCTTGCGGATAGCGCTTGACCACGGGAACGATCACGTTCCATCTAACAACGGCTCCGCCATCAACGCGTCGGATTGTCACGTGTCCCATCGCAGCCAATCGTCCCGCTCAGCCTTGCGCGCTGTCGCGAAGGGATTGCTTTGCCTGACGATGTCGGCGGGTGCGGCCTTCGCCGCCGACGACGAGGAAGGCGCACCAGCAAAGCCTGATGTCCCGAACATCTATCTCGATCTTCGCACGACCTACGCGACGATTCCCGCAGGCACGCTCGGGCTCGGCTTTGGCGGTACGTCACTATCAGCCGCGTTCGAAGCGCTTGCGACGCGACGTGGCGTGACGTTGCCGAACGGCTTGCCGACCGCGAAATCGATTGCCGTCGACCTGCCGCTGACCGTCGACGTCAGCGATCGCGTGTCGCTCTATGGCGGCGTGTCAGGCTCGACGACGGATGTCGGCGGCGGCTGGTCGTCCTTCGACATCACCAGCTGGAACATCGGCGTGCAGGCGGACCTCTACCAGCAGAATGGCGGCAGGATTCCGACCATCACGCTGCAATCGACCTTGACCCAATCGGTGCCGAACGAACAGGGTATGACGACTTCGTTCAACCACGTCCTGGAGTTCGACTACGCGCTGGACGAGGACGAGACGCGCGGCTGGCTTGTCGGCGTGCAATACACTCACACCGACATCGCCAGCCAGCTCGCCCGGATCAAGCCGAACACGATCCTCTACGCCGGCGGCTATTACCAATGGCCGAGCAACTGGAAGTTCACGGGACGCCTGGGCGCACAGTCGTTCGGCGGCGCGCAGATCGCGGGCCGGACGCTCGCGGACTCCTTCACCCAGCCGATCCTGCGCCTCGACCTCGACCGCATGGACGACAACGACAACCGCCTGTTCGGCGTCACCGCGCAGATCGCGTGGATGCCGAAGCCGTCATATCAGGTGACGCTGCGCACGCCGCTCTACGCCGTGCGCAACTAGCAGCTTCTACTCCGGCACCGGCACGTCGAACGTGTTGAGCGTGACCGAGACCATGCAGTAAACGCCGACGAGATAGGACAGCTCGGCCGCGCCATGCTCGCCGAATTCCTTGACCGCAGCCCGATAGGTCAGCTCGGGCAGCACGCCGCCGCTCACAAGTGCAGACGCCATGTCGTAGGCAACTGCTTCCTGTTTTGTGAGATCGACGGGCCGTTGCCCGGCGACAATGGTCGCGAGCTTCTCGTCGGAGAGGCCGCGCTGCTCGGCGACCAGCACATGGGCATAGAGCTCGTAGCCGGAGCGGAAATGCGAACCGGTGACGAGGATCGCGACCTCGCGCACCGGTGCCGGCAACAACGGGTTCGACGCGATCGCCTTGACCAGCTCCCACACCGGCTTGCCGAAGCGCGGTTCACGGATCCAGGGATTCCAGGGGCCGAGCAGCGCGCCGTCGTCGCGCATGTTCACGAAGCCCTTGAAGTGGTCCTTGATGCCGGCCTGCATGTCGGCATAGAGCGGCTTCTGTTCGTCGCTGAGCTCTTTCGGATCGAGAATGGGAAGGCGCACGGCAGGGTCTCCTCATTGAGAAGAGATGACCGTCACCCGCGTACACGCGCAAGGCAAGTGAAGTTGCCGTGACGATCGTGCAATTTCGCAAGTGGCGGAACGAGTTCTTATAGTTCAAAGGCTCTAGAAAACGCTGTGGATCAGAACTCCAGCGGCGCGTTGTCGACGACCTCTTTCATCACGAAGAAAGTGCGGGTCTGCCGCACACCCGGCAGCGCGATCAGCTGCTCGCCATGGATGCGGTTGAAATCCTCCATGTCGCCGACGCGGATCTTGAGGAAGTAGTCGAAGTCGCCGGCGACGAGGTGGCAGTCGAGCACGAATTTCAGCCTGGCGATCGCCTGCTCGAAGGTGGCAAAGCTCTCCGGGGTCGAGCGGTCGAGCACGACGCCGACCATCACCAGCGTGCCCTTCGCCACCTTCTTCGGCGCCACCATGGCCCGGACAGCGGCGATAAAGCCGTCCTCGAACAGGCGCTGGGTGCGGCGGTGGCAGGTGGCTGGGCTGATCGCGACCGTTTCGGCCAGCTCGGCATTGCTGAGCCGGCCGTTATTCTGCAGCAATCTCAACATCTTGAGGTCGATACGATCGAGCCGCGCAGACATGGAAGAATCTTTCTCTAAAATAACAATTATCGGAAGAATTATCGGCAAAAACTGCATGTCTTGCAAGATATCGCGCAATATGGGCGCAATATTCGAGAGCACCTTTTTACAGCGCAATGCTAGCCACATCCCAGACACAACGCCAACAGGGATGCTCTTATGAACCTGGATAAATTCGCCCGCTATCCGCTCACCTTCGGCCCGACCCCCATCGAGAAGCTGGAGCGGCTGTCGAAGCATCTCGGCGGCAATGTCGAGATCTACGCCAAGCGCGAGGACTGCAATTCCGGCCTCGCCTATGGCGGCAACAAGCTGCGCAAGCTCGAATACATCATCCCTGATGCCATCGCCTCGAACGCCGACACGCTGGTCTCGATCGGCGGCGTGCAGTCCAACCACACCCGCATGATCGCCGCCGTCGCGGCCAAGATCGGCATGAAGTGCCGCCTGGTGCAGGAAGCCTGGGTGCCGCACGAGGACGCCGTCTACGACCGTGTCGGCAACATCATGCTCTCGCGCATCATGGGCGCCGACGTGCGCCTGGTCGACGACGGCTTCGACATCGGCATCCGCAAGAGCTGGGAGCAGGCGATCGAGGACGTGAAGGCTGCCGGCGGCAAGCCCTATGCGATCCCGGCGGGCGCCTCCGTGCACAAATATGGCGGGCTCGGCTATGTCGGTTTCGCCGAAGAGGTGCGTCAGCAAGAGGCCGCGCTCGGTTTCAAGTTCGACTACGTCATCGTCTGCACCGTCACCGGCTCGACCCATGGCGGCATGCTGGTCGGCTTCGCCGCCGATGGCCGCGCCCGCAAGGTGATCGGCATCGACGCGTCCTTCACGCCGGCGCAGACCAAAGCGCAGGTGCTCTCGATCGCGCAGAACACGGCAAAGCTGGTCGACCTCGGCGAGGACATCGTTGCGGACGACGTCGTGCTGATCGAGGACTACGCCTATCCCGCCTATGGCGTGCCGTCGGAAGAGACCAAGGAGGCGATCCGCCTCACCGCACGGTTGGAGGCGATGATCACCGACCCCGTCTATGAAGGCAAATCGATGCAGGGCCTGATCGACCTCGTGCAGAAGAACCATTTCGAGAAGGGCGCAAAGATTCTCTATGCCCATCTCGGCGGCGCACCGGCGTTGAACGGGTACGGTTACGCGTTCCGGAACGGTTGAGGTAGCGCGGCTCGAGCCTGTCCTCAGCTGTCGTCCCGGCGAAGGCCGGGACCCATACGCCGCAGCAGTGGTTGTGGGACGAGACGGTCATTGCCTGTCTTCGTCAAGCGATTGCTGCCGCGTATGGATCCCGGATCTGCGCTTCGCTTGTCCGGGATGACGTGTGGAGGGATTTGGGCTCGCCAACGACCGTTGCGTTGCAAGCTACCGCGTCTTCACGATCTGCAACAACTCCTCGCCGTAATGCTCGAGCTTCTTGTCACCGATGCCGGGGACATTGCGCAGTTCGTCTAGCGTGGTCGGCCAGGCCCGGACGATGCCGTCGATGGTGGCATCGTGCAGCACGACATAGGCCGGCACACCGCGCTCGCGCGCCACTTCCGAACGCCAGGACCGCAGGCGCGCGCGCAATTCGGGATCGACATCGCCCTGCGGTGCGCTGGCCGCCGGCGCAAGATCGCCGCGGCGGGATTTTGCGCGGCTGGCGCGCACGCGCGTGGTGGGCGCCTCCTCGCGCAGCCACACCTCCGTCTCGCCGCGCAGGACGCCACGCGCGGAGTCGGTCAGCTTCAACCCGCCGAAGGCCTCGCTGTCGGCCTGCAAATGCCCCATTGCCACCAGTTGCCGGAGCACGGTGCGCCACTGCTTTTCGTTGAGCTCGCGGCCGATACCGAACACCGACAGCTTGTCGTGGCCGAACTGCGTCACCTTCTCGGTCAGGCGACCGATCAGCACGTCGATCAGATGCATCGCGCCAAAGCGTTGCCCGGTGCGATAGACGCAGGACAACAGCTTCTGCGCCAGGACCCTGCCCTCGCGCATTTTCGGCGGCGTGAGACAATTGTCGCAATTGCCGCAGCTCTCGCCATGCAGGGTCTCGCCGAAATAGGCGAGCAGCTGCTTGCGCCGGCACTGCGCCGTCTCGGCGAGGCCAACCAGCGCATCGAGCTTGCCGATCGACACGCGCTTGAAGTCGTCAGAACCACTGGACTCATCGATCATGCGGCGCTGCTGCACGATGTCGGAGAGACCATAGGCCATCCAGGCCGCTGACGGCTTGCCGTCGCGGCCCGCGCGACCGGTCTCCTGGTAATAGGCCTCGATGCTCTTGGGCAGGTCGAGATGGGCGACGAAGCGCACGTCGGGCTTGTCGATGCCCATCCCAAACGCAATGGTCGCGACGATGACGATGCCGTCCTCGTTGAGGAAACGGTCCTGGTTGCGCGAACGCACGCTGCTGTCCAGACCCGCATGATAAGGCAGCGCCGCGATGCCGGCCTCTGCGAGCGCGGCGGCGACCTCCTCGACACGGTTGCGCGACAGGCAATAGACCACGCCGGCATCACCGGCATGGCGTTCCCGGATGAACTCCTTGAGCTGCGACACTGCGTTGCGCTTGTCGACGATCTCGTAGCGGATGTTGGGCCGGTCGAAGCTGGAGACGAATTGCGGGCTGTCGGTCAGTTGGAGCCGCTGGACGATCTCCTTCCGCGTCAGCTCGTCGGCGGTCGCAGTCAGCGCGATGCGCGGCACGTCCGGGAAGCGCTCGGCGATGATGGAGAGGCCGACATATTCAGGCCGGAAGTCGTGGCCCCATTGCGAGACGCAATGGGCTTCGTCGATCGCAAACAGCGCGACCTTCGCCTGCGCCAGCATCGACAGGCAGCGCGGCGTGACCAGGCGTTCGGGCGCGACATAGAGCAGATCGAGATCACCTGCGATCAAGCGCCGCTCGATCTCGGAGGCTTCCTGGAACGACAGCGACGAGTTCAGCGCCGCTGCGTTGACGCCCGCTTCGATCAGGCCGGCGACCTGATCGCGCATCAGCGCGATCAGCGGCGAGACCACGATGCCGCAACCTTCGCGCAACAGCGACGGCAATTGATAGCACAGCGACTTGCCGCCGCCGGTCGGCATCAGCACCAGGCAATTGCCGCCGCCGGTGACGTGCCGGATGATTTCGCCCTGCGCCCCGCGAAAGCCCGGCAGGCCGAACACCGAATGCAACACCGACAGCGCATCGCGGCCTTCGGCCGGCGCGGGCAGCGGAGCGGTGGATGCGGACATGGGCGTGTCGGGGGCTTTTCGAGATTCGTCACAACGCCAGTCGCATGACCGCGCGGGCGTTGCAAGACGATTTGACGCGAGCGACGCTCCCTCTCCCCGTTCTTGCCGGGAGAAGTGAAAAGCTACGCCCCGATCCTGCGCAATGCCTCGGCAACCGTGACGATCGGCATGTTGCGCTTTTCCGCCGCCTTCAGCGCGTGGCGCAACAGGGCCGGCGTGCAGCCGTAAGGGCTCGGCGCATCGACGACGTCATGGCCGTAGAAGATCAGCCAGCCGCCGCTTGCGACTGCCTCGTCGAAATAATGGTCGACACCATCCGTATCGATCTCGCAATTGACCAGCGGCGAGGCGCGCAGGAACTGCAAATCGATGATTTCGCTGTTGACGCCGGGAAGGATACCCCGCGCCGAGCGGAAATTCCGGGCGAGCTGTGGTTTTCGCCAGACCGACGCCAAGCCATAGGGATAGGCGAAATTCTCGAGCCGGATCGAGGAATCGATGCCACGGAAATGGCTGCGGTTCCGCTCGATCTCGCGCGTCATCGCGACCTCGTCGAGATCGATCGCTCGCAAATGCGAGAAGGTATGGCAGCCGATCTCGTGGCCGCCGCGATGCAGCCGAATGATCGCATCGTTCGATAGACCGTGCCAATGATCCCCGGGCTGATCGATCAGACTGCCGGCGAGATAGAACGTGCCGCGCCCGCCATGCGCTTCCAGCAGCGAGGCGCCCTCGCCCGCGGCGCTGTCAGGCGCGTCGTCGAAGGTGAAGCTCACCATCGGCGCATGCGCCGGCAAGCGGTGCGGCGCGGCGCGGAAATGCCGGGCCAGCCGATTGCTCAATCGTCCGTTGAGAGCCGACAGCACGCGTGCATTCCCTGTAATTCCATATTTCCGCACTGAAACATTTGCGCGCGGTCCGAGGCAAGCTTAACGCCCGGGTAATCCTAACGCGGAACCAACAGCTCTGGTTAACGCGCGAGCAGCGACGCATCCGTATCCGCGCCGAGATATTGCAGCCAATTGCGGAAAAGCGCCGGCGCGGCGCTGCCGGCCGCAATGTCAGTGCGCAAGGTGAGTGCAGGCAACTCGTTGGTCAACGCCGGATGGCGCTGATGCCTCGCCCGCTTTTCGAATCGCACCAGCTTTTCTTCCGTCGCTGCGTCAAAATAGCTCACCGGGAGCGCCGGATAGACCTCCCGCTCGCGCGCGAGGAAGCGCCCGATGTCACGCAGATACTCCCGTTGCAGCGACAGCGCGTCATACTCGGGGTGGCCCTGGAAAAACACGAAGCGGCTGTTATATTGCCGAACAAAGACATCGACGCCGGCCCGGGCCGACAAGGTCAGCACCTGATAGCCGGCCTGCGTCAGATCGCTCTCCGTGACTTCGTTCAGGCGCGAATGCGAGACCTTGAGGGGCGCCGGCGCATCTCGGGTCAGCGGGTCGGTGGTCACTGCCGCGCAATCGAAGATGCCATGGCATTTGGATGGCAGGGGCTGCCGTTCGACGCGATCGAGATGGAGCACCGCCGCATGCGCGGCAAGGCATGACCAGATCGTCGAGCGCGTGTTGGTCCGGGCCCAGTCGATCAGCTCGGTGAGATCCCGCCAATACGGTTCCTGGTCGAGCTCGGGCGCGACGGGCTCGGCGCCGGTCACGATCAGCCCGTCGAACTTCTGGCGCTTGAGATCGGAGAGATCGGAATATTCGCTCTCGACATGCCACTTCGCTTCCGGCGAGCGTTTGACCGACGGCAGCGAGAAGCAATGGAAGCGGATGCGACGCGGCCCTGCGGCGGCCTGGAGCAGCTTCATGAACTGCCGTTCGGTCGCCTTCAGCGCCGTATCCGGCATGTTGTTGATCAGCCCAATGGTCAGTTCAGCGCCGCCGTGATCGCGCGCAAGATCGCCTTCGGCCGGCACCAGCGCCGGACTCGCGATACCTTGATCCCTGGCGATCAAGACGCTCATCGGATTGGTTGTCTACTCCGCGGCCTGGAGACGCGAGGCCGGACAGGCCTTTTCCAGCGCTTGGTCGATGTCCTCGATGATGTCTGAGGCATGCTCGATGCCGATCGAGAGGCGGATCGTCTCCGGCAGCACACCGGCTGCGCGCTGCTGCTCTGCCGACATCTGCCGGTGCGTGGTCGAGGCCGGGTGACAGGCCAGCGACTTGGCGTCGCCAATGTTGACGAGGCGTGTGATCAACTTCAGCGCGTCATAGAAGGCCTTGCCGGCCTCCATGCCGCCCTTGATGCCGAAGGTGAACAGCGAGGAGGCGTTGCCGTCGAGATATTTCTGGACCAGCGGAAAATAGGGGCTGTCCGGGAAGCCGGTGTAATTGACCCAGGCCACGCGCGGATCGTTGCGCAGGAATTCGGCGACCTTGCGGGCGTTCTCGCAGTGGCGCTCCATACGCAGCGCGACCGTCTCGATGCCCTGGAGCAGCAGGAACGCGTTGAACGGCGACAGCACCGAGCCCATGGTGCGCTGATAGACACTGCGCGCACGCTCGATATAGGCCGTCTTGCCGAAGCGCTCGGCGTAGACCAGGCCGTGATAGGAGGCGTCCGGCTTGTTGTAGGCCGGGAAGCGGTCGGCATGCGTGGCCCAAGGGAAGTTTCCGGAATCGACGATGGCGCCGCCGAGCGTGGTGCCGTGGCCGCCCAGGAACTTGGTCAGCGAATGCACGGCGATGTCGGCGCCGTAGTCGAACGGCTTGAGCAGGATCGGGGTTGCGACCGTGTTGTCGACGATCAGTGGCACGCCATGCGCATGTGCGATCTTGGCCAGCGCCTCGATGTCGCAGACATTGCCGGCGGGATTGCCGATGGTCTCGGCGAACACGGCGCGGGTGTTCTCGTCGATCAGCCTGGCGATCGCGTCAGGCGCGTCGCTCTCGGCGAAGCGGCCGATGATGCCCTGCCGCGGCAGGATGTGGGAGAGCAACGTGTGCGTGGTGCCGTAGAGCTGCGGCACGGAGACGATGTTGCCGCCGTGATCGGCGACATTGACGAAAGCGAAATGCAGCGCGGCCTGCCCGGTCGCGACCGCGAGCGCGCCGACGCCACCCTCGAGCTGGGCGATGCGCTTTTCCAGCACGGCGCTGGTCGGATTGGCGATACGGCTGTAGCGAAAACCTTCGGCCTCGAGATTGAACAGCGCGGCACCATGGTCGGCGCTGTCGAAGGCGTAGGCTGCGGTCTGGTAGATCGGCACGGCGACCGCGTGCGTGGTGGCCTCGGGCTCGTAGCCGGCGTGAATAGCAATCGTCTCGTTGCGCATCGTACCACCTCCGCGTGGGACGCGGCCCGCACTTATTGGCCTGTATGAGGCATGTGCGTTGTCCCGCCCTTCCTCTGTTAGAGGCGGGTGGTAAAGCGGACAATAATTCGCTTAGACATCGAGGAAGTAACCCTAATGTCTGTTGGCGAATTGGCTAAAGTTTAAGTCAATTTGTATTAACTACTGCGCTGGCGTCTCCGTGAAGCCAGCGCGCCTGTTTCGACGGCAGGATAGCGTAACAGGCTTCGCGCCGACGCACGAAGCCTCGAACGCCAAATCAGGTCATCGTTTCCCAGAGCCGATGGGTCAGCACGCCCGCGCGCTTCTCGATCGCGGCAGCGGCATCCAGCGCAAGATCCTCGCGGTAGCGACCGGCGATGAGCTGCACGCCGATCGGCTTGCCGTCGTGCACGGCCACCGGAACCACTGCGCCGGGCAGGCCCAGCACGTTGATCGCCGAGATGAAGCGGATCTCGCCCCAGAAGATCTCCTGCACGCGCTCGGCGCTGACGGTGTCGTCGCGCGGACCCGGCGTCGGCTTCACCGTGGTCGGTGTCACCACCACCGGATACTCCTCGAAGAACATTTGCCAGGCGCGAATATGACCACTGCGCGCAGCGGTGGCGCGCATCCAGGCGGGTAGATCGAGCACATTGGCCTTGATCTTCATGCCGTTCCACGCCTTGTGGAAGTCTTCCGACGTGACCTTCAGCATGCCGGCCTCCTGCATCACCACGGTCTCGTTGGTGATGATGTCGCACCAGGTCTGCCAGACGCCGTTGATGTCGGGCACCTCGACCTCGCTGACGCGATAGCCCGAACGCTCCAGATGATCGGCGGCCTGGCGCAGCGCCGCGCTGACCGACGGATCGACCCTCATATCACCGGGGATTTTTGCCAGCGCGACCTTGATCGGCCCCTTCGGCTTCGGCCCGATCAACGGCGCCGGCACCCACCAGGGATCGCGCGGATCGCGCTGGCTCATGACTTCCAACGCCAGTCGGACGTCGCCGACGTGGCGGGCAAGAGGTCCCTGCGCCGACATCAGATGCGCCAGCATCGGCCGCTCCGCCGTCGCGCTTGCGTTGAAGGCGGGGATGCGGCCCTGCGTCGGCTTGATCGTCGCAACGCCGTTGCAATGCGCCGGCCAGCGCAGCGACCCGCCGATATCGTTGCCATGCGCGATGGTGCCGATGCCGGCAGCAACCGCCGAACCCGCGCCGCCCGATGAACCCCCGCAAGTGATATCGGGATTCCAGGGATTGAGTGTCAGCCCGTGCAGCGGATTGTCGGTGAAGCCGCGGAACGAGAATTCCGGCGTGTTGGTGAGGCCGATGACGATCGCACCAGCCTTCTTCAGGTTGCGGACGACAGGCGAATCCGATGGCGCGATGAGGTCCTTGTTGGCGGGAACGCCGTTGAAATTCGGCCGTCCCTCGTAGTCGACGTTCTCCTTGATGGTCACGGGCACGCCGTGTAGCAGGCCAAGCTCGCCGCCCTTGGCGCGCTGCTTGTCCGCGGCATGCGCGGCCTTCAGGGCCTCCTCGCCGAGATCGACCACGACAGCATTCAGCCTGGGATTGACGGCATGCATCCGCTCCAGATGTGACTCCACAGTCTCGACCGCTGAGATAGCGCCGGAACGAATCGCAGCTGCGGTGTCCACGGCTGACCATTGCCAGGCCGGTCCCTTGGGACGACGGGCCGCGGTCTTCTTGACTGCTCTCTTGACCAGCTTTGCCGACGCCGCCTTGCGGACGGGTGCCGTCTTGCTCGCGGTCTTCGCCGCTTTCCTTTGAGCACTTTTCTTCTTGGTCGCCGTCGTCTTCGCCACGTCGCATCTCCTGAAATTGCGGCGCGGAGGTTACGGACGGCTTCGAGGCCTGTACAGCGGCGTTTCTGCATGGCGCATTGGCGCCAATGCGGCGAATTGTCAGGGGACCGATGCCCTCACACGGGCGGTGGGTTCGGTCGCGCAAATGCCTCCTGGATCCGATAGGGATAATAGGGATAGGGCGGCATGACCGCGCTGACTTCGTCGAGACGGCAGGGAGGACGCATCAGTCGAGTTCGAATCGGTTCTTGTAGTCGAGCTTCAGAGACGGCGACTGGTCCTCCTTCTTCAGGAAGCAATTGCCGATCACCAGCACCTCGATGTCGCTGCCCATGAAGCAGCGGAAGGCATCTTCCGGTGTGCACACGATCGGCTCGCCGCGCACATTGAAGCTGGTATTGACCAGTACCGGGCAACCCGTCGCGGCCTTGAAAGCGGTGAGAAGATCGTGAAATCGCTTGTTTGTGTCGGCATGCACGGTCTGGACGCGCGCCGAATAGTCGACATGCGTCACGGCCGGAATCTCGGATCGAGGAACATTGAGCCGCTCGATGCCGAACAGCTTTTCGGCTCCGGGATCGGCGGCCAGCCGGCACCGGGGCAGGACATCCGCGACGATCAGCATATAGGGGCTGTCCTCATCGAGCTCGAACCAGTCGGCGACATCCTCGCGCAGCACCGCTGGCGCGAACGGCCGAAAGCTTTCGCGAAACTTGACGCGCAGATTGAGCGAGCTCTGCATGGTGGGCGAGCGGGGATCACCGAGAATGGAGCGCGCCCCCAGCGCGCGAGGGCCGAACTCCATGCGCCCCTGGAACCATCCGACCGCCTTCTCCGCAACCAGCGCCTCAACGGTGTCGCGAATGACGGCGGCATCGTCGAGCTCAGCGAAGACGGCGCCGACTGCGCGCAGCCGATGTCCTATCTCGGACGGTGAGAAGGCCGGCCCGAGATAGCTCCCAGCCATGCCGTCCCCCGACGCTGAGATCCGGGGCTTGCCTGCGAACTGATGATAGGCCGCCAGCGCAGCGCCAACCGCGCCTCCGGCATCGCCCGCGGCCGGCTGGATCCAGATCTTTTCGAAATGTCCATCACGCAATATCTTGCCGTTGGCGACGCAGTTGAGCGCGACGCCACCCGCAAGGCAAAGATTTTTCGAGCGACCCTCGCGCGCCAGGCTGCGGGTGAGACGCAGCACAATCTCCTCGGTCACATGCTGGACGGATGCCGCCAGATCCATGTGACGCTGCTCCAGCAGCTCCGACGGATCGCGCGGCCTGCCGCCGAACAGGTCGTCGAAACGGCCATTGGTCATGGTGAGACCGGTACAATAGTCGAAATAGCCGAGGTCGAGCCTGAAGCTGCCGTCGTCCTTGAGATCGACGAGATGGTCGAGGATCAGGTCGGCATATTTCGGCTCGCCATAGGGCGCGAGCCCCATCACCTTGTACTCGCCGGAATTGACCTTGAAGCCGGTGTAATAGGTGAAGGCGGAATAGAGCAGCCCGATCGAATGCGGGAAGTTGATCTCGCGCCGCAAATCGAGCGTGTTGTCGCGGCCGAAGCCGGCCGACGTCGTCGTCCACTCACCGACGCCGTCGAGCGTCAGGATCGCGGACTCAGCGAAGGGAGAGGCGAAGAACGCCGAGGCCGCATGGCTCTGATGATGATCGGCAAACAGAAGCATTGCCTCCCAATCCACCGCGTCATCGATCTTGCGGAGGTGATTGCGGAGCACGCTCTTCTGAAACAGCTTTTCCTTGAGCCAGACCGGAATCGCCGTCCGGAATGACTGAAAGCCGCGCGGCGCAAAGGCAAGATAGGTCTCGAGCAGGCGCTCGAATTTCAGAAATGGCTTTTCGTAAAACACGACATGATCGAGCGCGCTTGCGCCGATGCCAACTTCCGCAAGGCAGTAGCGAATTGCGGAGGCGGGAAAATTGGGATCGTGCTTCTTGCGCGTGAATCGCTCTTCTTGCGCCGCCGCGACGATCTTGCCGTCAACCACGAGCGCCGCGGCGCTGTCATGGTAGAAGGCCGAGATTCCCAGGATTCGCATTTCGACTGCTCAGAACAGCGTATAAATAAAGGGCGCCAGGGCCGATCCCTTGGTCAGCACCAACATTCCGCCCAGAACAAGCATCACCGCGAAAATCGGAATCAGCCAGAATTTGCGGCGGGCTCGAATGAACGCAAACAACTCCCGGAGGAATGACATGTGGCGTGCCTAAAATTGCTGGCGCATCGATTCGGACGCGGGTCTCGGATCGGAACGGGGAAGCCAATAGGTCGGCAGCGCCCGATCGCGCGCGAGCCGGAGAAAATCCTTGCCGGACAATCGCATGATCCATCCGATCGGCAGGATCACGCCGAAGAACAGGATCGCCATGATGACCGGATTGACCACGCGATACATCAGAAGGCCGAGCTTCAACCAGGCGCGATTCGCGACCCCGAGCGTCCCCGGCCGCCAGAGCGTCACGCCCGCGAAAACCAGGGCAGCGCCGATCCAGAACGGCGCGTGCGACGAATGCTTGTAGAGACCAATGAGGCCAATCAGCGCGAATACCGACGCCATCGTGAAACCGAAATTGCGATTGCTCGGTCCAGCGACGATCTCGTCGTCGGACGATTCCAAAAACTGCATCGGTCCCCCTCCGCGCACCGTCTGGCCAAAGCTCTTTGCCTGGCATTGGCCGCTGCCAGTTTATCCGTCCAAGGCCTCAAAACTCAAGGCGATGGAGGACCGGATTCAGACCGGGGACTGCTTTTGCTGCACCACAATAAGCACGGCGAAGGACGCCAGGCTTTGACCTTCGGCGACGACCGCCGCTAAAAGGAGGTGAGATAGTACTCACAGGGTGCTAATCCCTGAGCGAGTGCAGATCGTTGTCGGTGTGATCTATACCCCAGCGCACCTTGTCACGCGGCGGAGCGGCCTTGAATCTCAAATCACTCGGCTCGACACTCGTCGTCATCCTCCTGTCACTACTCGCGGTCGAAGCCGCGCTCCGGCTTGCCGACTTCCGCGTGCTCCGCCAGGACGTGAGTGAGCGCTCACTGTCCTACGACTACGATGCCGAACTCGGCTGGATCCCGGTTCCCAATTCCGAAGCCGTCGTCACGACCGCGCGAACGATCCATGCCAGACACAACAGCCTCGGCCTGCGCGACATCGAGTATCGCCCCGATGGCAGGCAAATCGTCCTGTTCCTTGGCGACTCGTTCGTGTGGGGCGTCGATGCCGAGGCCAATGAACGCTTCACTGATCTGTTGAGGGAGCGGCTGCCGCGCCTCTCGATCGTCAATGCAGGTGTCTCCGGATATGGGACGGATCAGGAGCTGATCTGGCTGAAACGACTCTGGCCTACAATCAAGCCCGCCATTGTCGTGCTGGTGTTTTGCACCGACAACGACCGCCTCGACAATGGAACGAATGTCCGGTACGGCGGCTATCGCAAGCCCTATTTCGAGACGTCGGCTGACGGGACACTGATTGCCAGGGGGCAGCCGGTGCCCAAATCACTCAAACTGCTGATCCGCGATGAATGGCTGCCGCGTCATTTGCGGCTGGCGCGTCTGGCCTCGTTCGCCTATGTCGAACTCCACGCACCTCAGCTCTTCGTCCCCGACCCCACCGACAGACTGGTCGGTGCGATCGACGATTTCATTGCGAGCAACGGCGCCAGGCTGCTTGTCGCCCTGCAGCACAAGGACGATCAGCTCATCTCCTATTTGCAGCAGCGCCGGATCCCGTTCGTGACCCTGGACGGCGCACAGTCCTATGGCGCCGAGCACGGGGCGCATTTCACTCCTGAGGGCAATCGGTTCGTCAGCCAGTTGCTGGAGAGATTTCTGGGCGAGCAGGCCTCTCAATCCAGCCAGGCTGCAGGAGGACGAAACTGACCTTCGTCGTGCCTGGCCGACGTGAAACGAGTTGTGCATTCGCAGTCGGCCGACGTAACTTGTCTCGCGGTGCGCGCGGGCGGCTCGGGTCAACATTTCCGCGAGAGGGAGACCTCAGTTTGAGAACAGCGCGATTTTACCTGAGCCTGGGTGCGGCCCTGGTCTGGGGATGCTTCGTTCATGCAGACGGCCGCGCGCGCGCTGAAGACATCGCGGCCTTTCATCAGTCCGAAGCGTTGAAACAGCATTATCCTGACATCCCTGTCCCGATGAAAGCGCCGGCCCTCGCACCGGGCCGCAGCCAGTTGACCTCGCAAGAGGAAATGCTCGCCTTCCTCGCCGACCTCAGCGCGCGCTCATCGCATGCGGCCGTATCGATGATCGGCTCGTCGCAACAGGGGCGCGATATTCCGCTGGTGCTGCTGTCGAAGGAGGGCTTCACCGATCCCGAGCTATTGCAGAAGCTCGACCGGCCGGTGGTTTGGTTCATCGGCCAGCAGCACGGCAATGAACCTGCCGGCGGCGAAGCCATGCTTGCGTTGACGGCAGCTCTTGCGAATGGAGAGCTGACGCCGCTGCTCGATCGCGTGACGGTCGCAATCGTGCCGCGCGCCAATCCCGATGGCGCCGCAAATTTCCAGCGAGCCACCGCCAACCAGGTCGACCCCAATCGCGACCATGTCCTGCTGAGCACGCCGGAGAATGTCGCCATTCATCGCGCGATGCTGCGACTTCCGCCCGATGTCGTTTTCGATCATCACGAGTTTTCGGTCGCCCGTCGCTGGGTCGAGAAATTTGGCGGGGTGCAGCTAAGTGACGCCATGATCCTGTATGCAACCCATCCCGGCGTGCCGTCGAACATCGTCGCTTTGGCGAAGGACCTGTTCAAGCCGTCGATCGATCAGGCGATGCAAGCCTATGGGCTGACCAATATTCTGTACCACACCACCAGCTATAACGGGGCAGACAAGACAGTGGCGATGGGCGGCAATGCGCCCGGGATCGCTCGCAACACGTTCGGCCTGATGAACTCCGTCTCCTTTCTCATTGAAACGCGAGGCGTCGGCATCGGCATGGAGGATTTCGAGCGGCGCGTCGCCAGCCACTATGTCATCGCCCGTTCGGTTCTCCGCACGACCCATGACAATGCCGACCGCTTGCAACAAGCCCTCGCTCAGGCTCGCCGGAGCACTGCCGCAGCTTCAGACGATTTCGTGGTGGCGCATCGCTTGAAGCAGACGCAACTGCCGCTCCCGCTGCGCGATCCGCAAAGCGGCGAGGAGAAGGTTGTGACGGTGACGTTTCTGGACTCGCGCCAGATCGAGCCAACGGAGACGCGGGCACGTCCCGCCGGCTATGCGATACTTGATCGCACGGATGTCATTGCTGACAGGCTGAGGCTCAATCATGTGGCGATCTGTCGCCTGACGCAGGATGCGAATGTGGACTCGCAGGCCTATGCCGTGACAGGTGCAGGCGCTGCGACCGACAACGAGGACTTCATCGACAAGATCAATCCCAAGCAAGCCTTGCAGGTCAGGCTCGTTCCAATGCAACGCTCGATCCCAGCGGGAACGGTCTTTGTGACGATGTCTCAGCCTGCGGCCAGTTTGATTGCGGCCTCGCTCGAGCCGGATTCGCCCGGAAGCCTCTCAGGCGCCCTGATGTCGTGGGGGGATGCATCAAGCCCGCCTTTGCTGAGGGTGAACTCCGTCAAAGGCCTTCGGCTCGCTCCTCTGGGCGACGGCGATTCATCGGTTTGTCGGCAGGACTAGGGCCGCGTCGGCCCACCAGCGAGGCGGAACTCTGCGCTATGGCGGAGAGAGTGGGATTCGAACCCACGGTACGGTTTCCCGCACACACGCTTTCCAAGCGTGCGCCTTAAGCCACTCGGCCATCTCTCCGGAGCGCCCTCTCTTGAAGGGGCGCCGGTGATTTTGCAAGAGATCGCAGGTAAATCGGGTGAATTTTCCGCAACCTGTTGTATTTAAATAGGAATATACGGTGTTGCGGGACTGCTGGGAACCCGTTTCAAGCTGAACCCGTCGCGGGTTTGGAGCGACGATTCACTAGAAGACGCCAAACATGACCGGGGACGCCATGATCATCCGCAGGACCCTCGCCGCACTCAGCATGATTTCGACCCTTGGTGCTGGCTTTACGGCGCCCGCTCAGGCCCAGGCCTGCAGCCGCCAGGGCGTCGATGTGACCTGCGATGATGGCCGGCGCGGGGTGCTTTCGGGCGATGCCATCCTCTGGCCGGACGGGACGCGCTCGAGCTCGACGCCGCATCAGAGCGTGATCATCGGCAACAAGAGCTCGGTGCATGTCGGGCCCGGCGTGTTCGTCGGCCAGGGCAAGGGCATGGTGCCGATGGATGATCCCAACGCGCCGAACAAGCGGCAATGCGCGATCCTGGATGGCGTTTCGTATTGCTATTGAGGCTCGCTGTTCGAGCTCCTCTTGCGAGCCTCTCAAATCAACCGCACGCCTGAGATCGCCGATTTGAGCCAGCGCAGCGCCTGCGGCGGCTGTACTGCAAGCGGCGCAACTGCGACTTTCTCGGTGCGGCACTTCTCGAGCTCGGCTACGAAATCCGACGACCATTGCTGGATGGTGTGGCCGCGCAATGTCTTCATCATTGCGTCCCATCGCATCTTGCGCTCGGTGAGCGGCATCGCAGCGGCGACCGCGATCGCACGCGCCATGCCGTCGATGTCGTGCGGATTGACTAGCAGCGCGGTATCGAGCTCGTTGGCTGCGCCCGCGAATTTCGAGAGCACCAGCACGCCGGGATCGGCCGGGTTCTGAGCTGCGACATATTCCTTGGCGACAAGATTCATGCCGTCATGCAGCGGCGTCACCACGCCGACCTGCGCAGTACGATAGAGGCCTGCAAGCACCGCCTGGCTAAAACCCTTGTTGAGATAGCGGATCGGCGTCCAATCGACCTCGCCGTGACGGCCGTTGACGTCGGTGACGAGGCGCGCGACCTCGTTCTGGAGATTGCCATAAGCCTCGATGCCACCTCGCGACGGATTGGCGATCTGCAGCAGCGAAATGCTGCGTGCGAACTGCGGCTGCTCGGTCCAGAGCCGGTCGAACGCGCTGATGCGGTTGACCAGCCCCTTGGAATAGTCGAGCCGGTCGACCCCGATCGCAAGCCGCTCGCCGTTGAGGCTGCGGCGCAAACGTGAGACGTCCGGATGCGCGGCCGACTTCGCGGCATAGGCTGCAAACTTCTCCGCATCGATCCCGATGGGAAACACCTCACAGCGCGTGCGCCCATGCTGCGAGAGCACGACACCATCCTCGATGATGAGGCCGAGCTCGCCGCCGGCATAGCCGAGAAAATTCTGGCAATCCGCCTCGGTCTGGAAACCAAGCAGATCATAAGCAAGCATCGCCGTGATCAGCTCACGATGATTGGGCACGCCCTGCATCACCGCGGCGACCGGCCACGGCGTATGCAGGAAGAAGCCGATGGGATCATCGACGCCCAGATCGCGCAACTCCGCGCCGAGCGCGAGGAAATGATAATCCTGCACCCAGAACCCGGTCTGCGGTTTGCGAAAGCGCATCAAGGCACGCGCCATGAACGCGTTGACCTCGCGATAGCTGACATAGTCTTCGCGCGACACGCGGATCAGATCGCTGCGGGAGTGCAGCGCCGGCCACAGCGCCGAATTGGCAAAGCCTTCATAGTAGCCGCCGTAATGCGCCGCCGGCAGATCCAGCGTCGCAATTGCGCCGGAGCCCAGAGCTTCGATCTCGGCGAACGGTTCCTTCTGGTGACCATCCCGCACGCGGCCGGAGGATCCCACCCAGATCGCACCCGAATGCTCGACAACGGGAAGCAATGCCGCCGCAAGGCCGCCCGTCATCGGCTCGTTCGGTTTGCCGCGCGCAACTCGATTTGAAACGACGATCAAGTTCACAGGTCGTCCCCTCCTGTTCATTCCACCCCGTTTAACTGCCGTTCATCAATATGGTTCCTGTCATCATTTCTTCGGATTGAAACCAAAATCGGGCGCGCGCGTCGGAACCAGTTTCCCACGAGGGAACCCGGCGATTTCGCTCAGCAAAGATGGATTTTCGGCGACGTTGCGCGGCACGAATAACGCATGCGACGAGACGATCACGAGCGATAATATGGCGCAGAGATGTCCGAGCCTTATTCCAGCCGTGTGTCGTCGAGCAGGCGCGCAAGGAACGCGCGCACATCTTTTGGCGCATCGAAATGACCGTTGACGCCGATGGCGCGACGACCGACTGAGAAAGACAGCCCATTCATGTCGGGCATGATGGCGAATACACTCTCATCAGTCACGTCATCGCCGATGAAGATCGGTCGGCGTCCGCGGAATGGCTCGCGCTTCATCAGCTCGCGCACACCGGTTGCCTTGGTGAAGCCGGAATGCTTGATCTCGCAGACGAACTTTCCAGGCAACACCTCGATCGGCGCGTTGGGCAGATCGGCGCGGATCAGCGAAACGGCTTCATAGATCGCTTTCTCCGCATGCGGCGCGAGGCGATAATGCAGCGCCAATGAATAGCCCTTGTCCTCGAGCAGGATGCCGGGGCTGAGCTTCGCGATCGCCGCGAGGCGCCGCTTCAGCTCCTTGTCCATCGGCGGTGCATGCACGTCATCCGCCTCGTTGTCCACCGACAGCCGCATCTCCGCGCCGTGACCGGCGACCGCGCGAAACACGTCGGGCGCGAAGATCAGGTCGATGTCGTTGAGCGACCGTCCGCTGACCATGGCCAGCGCGCCCGAGGTACGCTCCGTCAGTAGTTTCAGCGTCTCAGACAGGCCGGGCGGCACCCAGACCTCGCGTGGCGTCGGCATCAGGTCGAGCAGCGTGCCGTCGATGTCGAGCAGGATCGCGGTCTCGTCGAGATGCGGGACGAGTGCATGGGGCACAGGCACCGCATCGGGCGCTTCATCTTCCGGCATGGCGCGCTTCTCTTCCGGATCAGCGAGTTCAGATGTCATAGTCTACTCCATGGAAGCGAGCGGCCGCGCGATTTGTTCGAGCGATTTGCGCTCCGCGGAGACGGCGTAGCGCCATGCCACGATCGCAGCCGCGATCATCAAGAATGCCCCCAGCAAATAGCCGGCGAACACGCTGGCGCGCGACCCCGTATCGATCAGCGCGCCGAACAACGCCGGGCCGACGACGCCGCCGATGCCGGTGCCCACCGCGTAGAACACTGCGATCGCCAGCGCGCGAACTTCAAGCGGAAAGGTTTCGCTGACCGTCAGATAGGCCGCGCTGGCGGCGGGCGAGGCAAAAAAGAAGATCACCATCCAGGCAATGGTCTGTCCCTGCGCGCTCAGCGCGCCGATCGAGAACAGATAGCCAGACAGCGCTAGCAGCAGGCCCGAGACACCATAGGTGAACATGATCATGGCGCGGCGGCCGAGCGTGTCGAACAGACGGCCGAGCAGTAGCGGCCCGAGGAAGTTGCCAGCCGCAAACGGTAGCAGGTACCAGCCGACGCGATCAGCCCTGATGCCGTAGAAGTCGGTCAGCACCAGCGCGAAGGTGAAGAAGATCGCGTTGTAGAAGAAAGCCTGCGCGACCATCAGCACCAGGCCGACCAGCGCACGCTGCCGATAGGCGGAGAACAGCGTGTGCACGACTTCGCGGATCGGGGTGTGATCGCGCATCTTGAGCCGCATCCTTGGAAAGCGTCCATCGCTTGCATCCTGGTCGTGCCCAATCACGGTACGTTCGATGTCGTCGACGATTTCGGCGGCCCGATCGGGGCGGCCATGGATCATCAACCAGCGCGGACTTTCCGGGATCCACATTCGCATCAACAGCACGACGAGGCCGACGGTCGCCCCGATGAGATAGGCGAAACGCCAGCCGAGATCGGGGCCAATCACCGCGGGATCGAGCAGCACGATGGCCGCGACTGCGCCCATCGCCGCGCCGATCCAGAAGCTGCCGTTGATGATCAGATCAGTCCAGCCGCGATAGCGTGCCGGCACCAGCTCCTGGATGGTCGAGTTGATCGCCGTGTATTCGCCGCCGATACCGGCTCCGGTCAGTGCGCGGAACAGCGCGTAGCTTGCAATGTCCCACGACAGCGCGGTGGCGGCCGTCGCAGAAAGATAGAGCGCAAGCGTGATGAAGAATAGTTTCTTGCGGCCGATGCGATCGGTCAGCCAGCCGAAGCCGAGCGCGCCGAGCACGGCACCGGCGAGGTAAGCCGAGTTGGCGACACCGAGATCGAGATTGGAGAAGTTTAGCGTCGGGCTCTGCTTCAGCGCGCCCGAGAGGGCGCCGGCGAGCGTCACCTCAAGCCCGTCGAGGATCCAGGTGATTCCGAGCGCCAGCACCACGCGGGTGTGAAAACCACTCCACGGCAAGGAGTCGAGCCGCGCAGGAATGCTGGTCTCGACGATGCGATCGGTCGCGACCGCCGTCGAGATCGCAGGTCCATAGTTCAGCGTTGGGCTCTGCTGCAATTCCATCGCGATGCTGGGGTCGTGGGGGTGCGGCCTTCCGCCTGCCACCTGCGACAACGCCTGCGGCAAGCGCAGGTTCCGTTAGGAACGGCACCGAATGCCGATCGTTTCCGCCGGAACCGCCAAGGAGTCGACGCATGAGTCATGTCAGAAAGACGACACATTCGCGCAAAGCATCGCCACGCAAGAAAAACCGCCCGGGTCGCGGCATCACGCGCAAGAGCACCAAGCGCGCGACGTCAAAACGCTGGTCGCAGCGCGTGACAAAAGAGAGCGACGCGCTCGACCTCAAGCGTGGCGTGTTCACCCTTACGAGCCCGAAGCGAATCGCAGCCTCTTTGAAGCGATCCGCCGAGCACAGCGCGCGCCGCAAGACCGGCGCCTATCGCTCTGCGCTGTCGATGCTGACGTTCTATATCAATCGCGCCGGCAAGACCTTGCCGAAGACACAGCGCGAACGACTGGAGAAAGCGAAGGTGGAGCTGAGACGGGCGTTTGGGAGGGAGTGATTCCTACGCCGCCCTGATGTTCGCCATGAAGCGGTCGAGCTCGGCACGCAGGCGCGTGCTTTCGCTCGACAGCGTCTTCGCCGAATTCAGCACCTCTTCCGAGGCTGAACCGGTTTCAGCGGCGCCGCGATTGACCTGACCGATGTCGGTCGCGGCGGTCTGGGTGCCCTGGGCCACGTTCTGGACGCTGCGGGCGATCTCCTGGGTGGCGGCGCCCTGCTCTTCCACCGCGCTGGCGATGGAGGTCGAGATCGACGAGATCTTACCGATGGTCGCGCCGATCTCCTTGATCGCGGCGACTGACTCGGCGGTGGCGCCCTGCATGCCCGCGATCTGCGACGAAATCTCGTCGGTTGCTTTCGCCGTCTGGCTCGCCAGCGACTTCACTTCGCTCGCGACCACGGCAAAGCCGCGGCCTGCTTCACCGGCACGCGCCGCTTCGATGGTGGCATTCAGTGCCAGAAGATTGGTCTGTTCGGCGATCGCGGTGATCAGCTTGACCACCTCGCCG
This sequence comes from Bradyrhizobium sp. BR13661, assembly GCF_029892425.1. Lineage (GTDB taxonomy): Bacteria > Pseudomonadota > Alphaproteobacteria > Rhizobiales > Xanthobacteraceae > Bradyrhizobium. The sequence continues at coordinate 161,658 of NZ_JARXWB010000011.1, forward strand.
ATCTGCTGCGCGGCATGCGAGAGCTTGCCGATGCGGCCGTCGGTTTCCCTGGCCTGCACCACGGCGGCCTCGGCGATACGGCTGGAATCTCTAACCTGGCGGCCGATCTCCTCGACCGAGGCCGACAGCTCTTCGGTCGCAGTTGCGACCGACTGCATGTTGCTGGAAGCCTGCTCGGAGACGCCGGCGACCTGGCTCGACAGCGCCTGCGTGGTCTCGGCGGTGCGGGTCAGCGTGGATGCCGAGGACTCGAGCTGGACGGCGGAGGCCGAGACGTTGGAGACGATGGCGCCAACGGCGCTCTCGAAATCGTCGGCAAAGCGGATCAGCTCGCCGCGGCGGCTTGCTGCCTGCTCCTTGCTCTGGGCTTCGCTGGCGGCGGCATCGCGCTCCGCCTTGGCCACGGCCTGCACCTTGAACTCCTCGACCGCGCCGGCCATCTCGCCGATCTCGTCCTTGCGGCCAAGGCCGGGCAGCACGACATCGAAATTGCCCGAGGCGAGCTCACGCATCGCCTTGCACATCGCGATCATCGGCCGCGAAATGCCATTGCCGAGCATCAGCGCCAGCACGGCGCCGATGGCAAGACCACCCAGCGCCAGCATCAACATCAGCTGCTCGGTTTCCCCGATCGTCGTATTGGCGCCCGCCTCGATGCGTTGCTGATCGGCCGACAGGTCCGACCGCAATTCGCCCGAAAGCTGGAGGATGGACGCCGCCGTCTTGGTCATCTCGGCGTTCGCCTTGGCGATGACCTTCACGTTCTCGGACAGCTTTGCGAAGGATGCGCGGTATTGCTTCAGCAGATTACCGATCTCGGTGACGCGGTCGGTGATCTTCTGGTCGGCGGCATAGATCGAGACCAGCAGCGTCTCCAGGAACTTGATGCGGGCAATGACGCCATCAGCAGTCTTCGGCTCCGGCTTGGCGACGAAGGCGCTGACCGAGGTTGAGACCGCGAGGTATTGCGAAGTGATGTCCTTGGCCGTGCTCTGGACCGAGCTCAGGCCCGCCAGCGCAGCGGTATCGGCAAGATCGTCGAACTTGAAACGGATCTTGTTGCCGACGCTGTTGAGCTCATCTGCTGCGATTTTGTTGTTCTCGCGGGTCAGCGTGATGATCTCGCCGAAAATCTTTGCGAAGCGCTGGAATTCGGTCTCGAGCTTGCCGACCTGCTCGCGGCGCGCCGCACCCGACGTGGCCGACATCGACTTCGCAATCGCCGCCTTCAACTTCTCTTCGGCCGCTTTGGCTGCCGTTTCGTCATCCGCCATGCCGGTCAGCGTGTAGGCACGGGTCAGGCCCTGATAGCTGATCAATTCGCGATCGATCGTCCGCGCCAGGTCGGCTTCCGCCACGCTGGTGCGATAAGAGGCGACCGCGCTCGCGATTCGCTCGAAGCCGAAGTAGGCAAAGGCCATGCTGACGGCGAGGATGGCGAGCACCGCCACGAAACCGAGGATGATCTTTGCGCGAAAACGCAAGGTGAAGAGCTTCGATGAGCTCGGCTTCGACTTGACAGACATCCCCCACCCCACTCCATTCGCCGAAAACCAGGCGCGGCCGGGCAGCAGCCCGCTCCCCGACTCGAATGCACGGTAAATGGCAAAGGATAAGCCGCGGTAAATTTGCTGCGGCGCAACTTGCGGTTAGGTGACGCGGGGCTCGGCGCTACGCCGCCCGGATATTCGCCATGAAGCGGTCGAGCTCGGCGCGCAGGCGCGTGCTTTCGCTCGACAAAGTCTTCGCCGAGTTCAGCACCTCTTCCGAGGCTGAACCGGTTTCAGCGGCGCCGCGATTGACCTGACCGATGTCGGTCGCGGCGGTCTGGGTGCCCTGGGCCACGTTCTGGACGCTGCGGGCGATCTCCTGGGTGGCGGCGCCCTGCTCTTCCACCGCGCTGGCGATGGAGGTCGAGATCGATGAGATCTTGCCGATGGTCGCGCCGATCTCCTTGATCGCGGCGACTGACTCGGCGGTGGCGCCCTGCATGCCCGCGATGTGCGAGGAGATCTCGTCGGTGGCCTTCGCCGTCTGGCTCGCCAGCGACTTCACTTCGCTCGCGACCACGGCAAAGCCGCGGCCTGCTTCACCGGCACGCGCCGCTTCGATGGTGGCATTCAATGCCAGAAGATTGGTCTGTTCGGCGATCGCGGTGATCAGCTTGACCACCTCGCCGATCTGTTGGGCGGCATGCGAGAGCTTGCCGATGCGGCCGTCGGTTTCCCTGGCCTGCACCACGGCGGCTTCGGCAATGCGGCTGGAATCTCTGACCTGGCGGCCGATCTCCTCGACCGAGGCCGACAGCTCTTCGGTCGCAGTTGCGACCGACTGCATGTTGTTGGAAGCCTGCTCGGAGACGCCGGCGACCTGGCTCGACAGGGTCTGCGTGGTCTCGGCGGTGCGGGTCAGTGTGGACGCCGAGGATTCGAGCTGGACGGCGGAGGCCGACACGTTCGACACGATGGCGCCGACGGCGCTCTCGAAATCATCGGCAAAGCGGATCAGCTCGGCGCGGCGGCTTGCTGCCTGCTCCTTGCTCTGGGCTTCGCTGGCGGCGGCATCACGCTCCGCCTTGGCCACCGCCTGGACCTTGAACTCCTCGACCGCGCCGGCCATCTCGCCGATCTCGTCCTTGCGGCCAAGGCCGGGCAGCACGACGTCGAAATTGCCCGAGGCGAGCTCACGCATCGCCTTGCACATCGCAATCATCGGCCGCGAGATGCCGGTGCCGAGCAGGAAGGCGAGGACCGCACCGAGCAAGGTACCGCCGACGGCGAGCATCAGCACCAATTGCTCGGTCTTCCCGATCGTCGCTTCAGATTCCGCTTCAAGGCGCTGCTGCTCGGCGACCAGATCCGCCTTCATGGCCGAGGCGCCGCGAAGGATCGCACCCGCCGAGCCGCTCATCTCGGTGACGAGATCGTCGACCAGCTTGGCATTGGCGATCAGCTTCTCCAGCGCTTCGCGATAGGCAACGAGAATAGTCTTGGCATCCTTCAGGCCGGCGACGATCTTGTCGTCCATGGAATAGACCGCGCCCAGCGAGTTCTCGACGAATTTCAGCCGCGCCAGCGCGCTGGTTGCGATCGCCTGATCGGACGTCAGCACGAAATTGGTCGCCGCTGCGCTGGCGGTCTGAAACTGGGCGTTGACCTGCTTGGTGCCGAACTCGATCGCTTGCGCCTCGGAATCGGAGGCATTGTTGCCGATATCATCGAGCTTGTATTTCAGGAGATTGGCCTGGCGCGAGAGCTGGTTCTGCACCAGCAGCACACTGTCGCGCTTGGCCTGGAGGACCTTGGCGAAGGTCGCAGAGAAGTTCGAAAACTCCTTGGCCAGCTTGTCGAGGCTGTCCTGCCGCGCCGGCGTCTTGGCGCTCTTGACGGCCTGGTCGATGGCGTTCTTCAGGCTGGCCTCGGCGTCGAGCGCCACCTTGGCGTCGTCTTCCTTGCCGGTGACGACGAAATATTTGACGGCGGATCGGTAGCCGAGCAGCTCGCGATCGATATTGCGGGCGAGATCGGCCTCCGAGACGCTGCTCCGATAAGAGCCCACGCCCGATGAGACCCGCTCGAAGCCGAAATAGGCGAACGCCATGCTGCCGGCGGAGATCACCAGCACGGCGGCAAAGCCGAGGATGATCTTGGCGCGGAACCGGAGGGTCGGAAACATGCTGCGCTTCGACGGCGACGCGGTACGCCCGGACATTCCAACCCCCATTTATGCTATTCAACCGCGATCCGGAGGCGCCCCGCCTCCTAACCCGGATGCGCAAAACTAGGGCAGAAACAATAAGGGGCGGTAAATTCGGCATACCGTCGGAGCTAACCCTTTCGGCCTGACCAGGCCCGCCCTATCCGGTCGCCGTGTTGCGGCACGGCCGAAAACGCCTTACTGTCTGGACACTTGTCAGGCACTCGGCGCGAGACCGGGCTGAGCCTCGAGGGAGAAACGGAGTGGGGCAAGCCGACTTTCGGTTTGGCGACGCATCCGGCGTTGCCGTTGCGAAATCAAAGGCTGCGACCGTCGATGGAGCTGTAGCCGAGCTTTTGGCGCAGCTGCCTTCGGACGACTTGGCGCTGATCCTGGTCTTCCTCTCACCCCACTACGACCCGCACCAGTTCATTACCGAATTCACCCGGCAATTCGACTCGACCCCGGTCTGCGGCTGCACGACCGCGGGCGAGCTCGCACCCGACGGCTGGGACGAAAACAGCGTGGTGGTCCTGGCGTTCAGCCGCACTGATTTTTCCGCCGTGGTCCGGCCGATCCTCAATCTCGATAGCTTCCGGGTCGAGGACGGCCGGCGGATCGGCGGCGAGTTGCGCCACGAGCTCCTGCGCGTGACCCCGCAGGTGGACCGAGGCAATTCGTTCGGCCTGGTCCTGATCGACGGGCTCTGCCGCCGGGAAGAGGCGGTGATGTCCGCGATCTACGCCTCGCTCGATGACATCCCTGTTGTCGGGGGGTCGGCAGGCGACGGACTGCGCTTCGAGAAGACCTGGGTATTCTTCGAAGGCAACGCCTACACCAATGCCGCCCTGCTGATCCTTCTGAACACGTCACTGCCCTTCAGGGTCTTCAAATGCGATAATTTCGAGCCGATGCCGCAGAAGATGGTGGTCACTGAAGCCGACATCGAGAGCCGCACGGTGAAGGAGCTGAACGCCGAGCCCGCCGCCGAGGAATATTCCCGGATGGTCGGGATCATGGATGACGCCAAGCTCGACCCTTTCTCGTTTGCATCCCATCCGGTGCTGGTGCGCGTCGGTGGCTCCTACTACGCGCGGTCGATCCAGCGCGTCGAGCCCGACGGCTCACTGCATTTCTTTTGCGCCATCGACGAGGGCATGGTGCTCACCGCTGCGACCTCGCGAAGTCTGGTCGGCTCGACGCAGGACGTCTTTGCGCAAACGCAGGACCAGATCGGCGAGGTGTCTCTCTATATCGGCTTCGAGTGCCTGCTGCGCCGGCTGGATGCCGAGCAGCATCAGCTCGCCCGTGACATGTCCGAACTCTATCGAGAGAACCGGGTCGTCGGTTTCCATACCTACGGCGAACAATTCGGCTCGATGCATGTGAACCAGACGTTCACAGGCGTCGCCATCGGCAGGCGGCAGGCGTGACCGAGACCTGGCAGGATCCTGAGACGGTCGAGCAGCTGCGGCGCGAGGCCGCGAAGCTGAAGAAGATCAATGCCGCGCTGATGTCCCGCGTCGAGCGCTCGATGGACCAGCAGCTCAACGCCTTTTCATTGTTCGAAACCGCCATCGCGCTGGACCACCAGGTTCGCGACCGGACGTATCAGCTGCGTGAGGCGCTGCATTCGATCGAACGCGCCAACGAAGGCCTGTATCGGGCCAAGCAGCAGGCGGAGGCGGCGAGCTCACTGAAATCCTCGGTGTTGATTTCGGTCACCCACGACCTGCTGCAGCCCTTGAACGCGGCGCGCCTGACCTTGTCGGCGCTGACGGAGATGATGGAATCGCAGGAGGCCGGCCTCCTGATCGATCAGGTCGACCGCTCGCTGCTGACGCTGGAAGATCTGCTGCGCTCGCTGCTGGAGATCGCCAAGCTCGACGCCGGCGCGCTCAAGCCCGACGTGCGCCCTCTGGCGCTGGCGCCTCTGTTCGCGCAGCTGCGCAACGAATTCGAGCCGATCGCCGCGCGGCAGGGTCTGGCTCTGCGCATCTGCACCACGGAGCTGGCGGTGTCGTCGGATGCGATGATGCTGCGCCGGATCCTGCAGAACCTGATCGCAAATGCGATCCGTTATACGCGGGCTGGCAGTGTCACCATGGATTGCGGCCGTCGCGCCGATCGGGTCTATGTCGAGGTGTCCGATACCGGGCCGGGAATTCCGCAGACGCAACAGGAGGCGATCTTCCGCGAGTTCCAGCGCGGCGATGCCAGCGCAACCGACCAGGCCGGGTTCGGGCTCGGCCTCTCCATCGTGCGCCGCTTCGCAACCGTGCTCGGGCACGAGGTACGCCTGTCATCGCAGATCGGCCAGGGGTCGACCTTCACCCTCGAGATGGAGCCGGCCGATCGCGCCGAGGTCAGCGACGAGGCCCATGCCGTCAAGCTCGCGGAGCAGCATTATGGCGGGCTCGAAGGCGCCAAGATCCTTCTGATCGAAAACGATCCGTCGGGCTCGGAGGCGATGGCGGCCTTGCTCGAAGGCTGGGGCTGCGATGTCGCCACCACGCGGTCGGGCGCGGACGCATTGCTGCGCCTCAGCGAGCTCGGTGGTGCGCCGGATGCAGTCATCGCAGACCTTCACCTCGACCATTGCGAAAGCGGGCTGTCGGTGGTCGCTGATATCAGGCAGAAGCTGGACATGGCGGTGCCGGCCATGATCATCACCGCCGACTATTCCGAAAAGGCCGCGAAGGAAGCGAGCCTGTGCGGGCTCGAAATCCTGAAGAAGCCGATCAAGCCGGCCGAGATGCGTGCGCTGCTGTCGTTCCTGTTGAGCTAGCTGCACGCGCAAACACGTAAAACAACCCCATGCACAGTACCGGTATTATACTAACCGCCTCCAATGATTTGATTCATTGAAGAAATTATCTACGATTTTGCTCCCCACCAACGCGACGAGACGGCCTAGAATCGCGTCACGGCTGATCCGGCCGGGCACGCTCGTGCCTCGCCGTGCCGCCCTCCGCGGCCAGCGTCGCGAAATCGATGAGGGACATTTCGACGATGGCCTTGGTGCGGCTCAGCACGTTGAGCTTGCGCAGGATGTCGGAGACATGGACCTTCACCGTCGTCTCTGAAATCTTGAGCTCGTAGGCGATCTGCTTGTTCTGCAGACCGCGCTTGAGCATTTCGAGCACGCGCAATTGCTGCGGCGTCAGATCGTGCAGGCGCTTGATGAGATCCTGCGCGGGGCCGCCGGCGCGTTGCGGACGCGTCGCGCGATAGGCGGTGGGAACACAGACCGCGCCGCGCAGCACCTCGCCGATCGACTGCGCAAGATCCTGCTTGGAGGAAGATTTGAGGATGTAGCCGGCAACGCCGAGCGACAATGCAGCGGAAATGATCTGCGGATCCTGATGCGCGGACACGATCACGACAGGAATCCTGGGAAACGTCTTGCGAATGCGGATGACGCCCGAAAGACCTGTCGTGCCCGGCATCGACAGATCGAGCAGGATGAGGTCGAACTCCGGGGTCGCCGCGACCTGCTCGAGCGCTCCGTCGATCGAAACCGCCTGGAAAATCTCGGCCGCAGGCTCGACCATCTGGAGCGCGCCTTCGAGCGCCTCGCGAAACAACGGATGGTCTTCGACAATCAGAAATCGCATCGCGCCTGAGCCACCGTGAATATCGGATTGTGAGAATGTCCCAGCCAGGTCACACCGGCTTGATCCAGCTCAAGAACGACACTGCCCATCACGAGGACCTTCCGCGATCGGGGCGCGCATTGGGCCGGCTGCGCGGATCCGGCAGATCCATCTTGCCGATTTCGATGACCGCCTTGTTGCGGCTGAACAGACCGAGCTTGCGCAGGATCTCGGTGATGTGCGCCTTCACTGTCGACTCCGCGAGCTGCAGCTCCTGGGCGATCTGCCGGTTCGGATAGCCGCGACGCAACAGGTCGAGCACGCGAAGCTGCTGCGGTGTCAGTTCGCGCAGCTTGACCTCGATGGCCTTGCTGGCCTCAGTCCGGCGCCGCTGCGGCGCGCCGACAAAATCCTTCGGCACCGACACCGATCCGCTCAACACGCCTTCGATCGATTGGGCCAGCTCACGCTTCGACGTCGACTTGGGCAGATAGCCGGCGGCTCCCAGCGCCAGCGCCTCGCCAACCACGCGCTGGTCCTCCTCGCTGGACACGATGGCGACGGGCAGGCGCGGATAGGCCTCGCGCAGACGAAGGAAACCCGAGAATCCTGTCGCATCGGGCAGCGAGAGGTCCAGCAACGCAAGGTCAATTCCCTGCTCGGCCGCGAGGGTATGCATGGCATCCTCGATCGACATCGCCTCGAGAATTCGAGCCTCGGGCAACGCCAGCCGCACGGCATTGCCGAGCGCCTCGCGAAACAGCGGATGATCATCGATGATCAGGAAGCTGGCCATGGCGCCTTCCAGGAAATCGACCGCATGAGCGGCAGCAGAGCATCCGCCCCGAGTCGGTCCGGCGTCGGGAGGACGATGAATGGACGCTAGCACATCTGCGCACTCCCGTAAGGTCAGGGACGTTCAGTCGTTCGATTCTGTCTGGACCGTCAGCAGGAAGGAATAGATGCTGTCGAACTGCTCGTCGGTGAAGACCTCCTGCCAGGCCGGCATGCCCTTGGACGGCCGGCCTTCATGCACGGTTTTCCAGAACACATTGCGGACGTCGTCGCCGTAGCGGTGGCGCAACAGCCGGAGGTCGATTTTCCGCTCGCTCTGGATGGCGTCGGGACCGTGGCAATGCGCACAGGTGCCGTTGAAGATCTCCTTGCCCGCGCCGACGGCTTCGCCGCTCGGAGCAGCCGCGTCACCCTTGGTCTCGGTCGCCACCACGTTTGCGACCTCAGTCACGCCGGCGCCGGTTCCGGTTCCCGTCGTCGTTCCCGACGGCACTGTGGCCGCGCCGAAGCGCACCGGCTGTCCCGCCGGCAAGCCATACTTCACCGCGAGCTCGCCGATAGTCGTTTGAAGCTGCGGCAGGACGGCGTCGACGCGATCGCGAAGCTCAGTGGATGTCTTCGCAAAGCCGATGGCGGCATCCCATGACAGGCCCTCACCCTCGGTCAGCTGAATCTGATAGCGATCGTTGTAGCTGGTCTTGTTCAGCCAGCCGGCGACGGGTCCCCAGATGAAGGCGACATCGGCCTTGCCCTGATCAAGCGCCTGCATGCCTTCTTCCGGCGACAGCACCGTCACCTTCTGGATGTCGTCCCGGCTTGCGAGCAGGTTTTGTGGCGTGCTGGCGAACTGCACCGCAACCCGCTTGCCTTTGAGCCCATCGACGCCGCCGATCACCTGCCCCTTCGCCGCCACCAGGGCATAGCCTTCCTTCGCGAACGAGTTGGAGAAGATCACGGCCGGGCCCATGAAATCCTCGGAGCGCGGCAGTCCGATCATGGCATCGCATTGCTTGCCGAGCAGCGTGACGCGCACCGTGCGCTTACCGAAATAGGATTTGTACCAGTCATAGGCGATCGGCCGGCCGAGCGCATGCGCCAGCGCCTGACCGATCTCGACATAGAAGCCCGGCTGCGCCGGACTATCGCTCGAGAACGGCAGATTGGTCGGATCGGCACAGAGACGGAACGGCTGCGCCTCGTCTGCGTGCAACGGCGAGACCGGAGTGATCAGCGTTGCAGCGACACATGCGAGCAGGCCTGAGATGGCGCGATTGCGGCTCGTGCCGATGCCGGAAAAATTCGGACGCACCCTCGTCTCCCATGGCTTTGGTGGGTCGGAGCCCTGTTGAACCAGGCGTTGCGGCAAGAGGCATCAGCCGATGCCGCAACCATTGTCCTGAAAAAGCGCGCGCGTATCCCGTCACCTCTGGGATACGCGCGCGAGGATCACTGGACGGAGAACACGAAGAGGGAACCGCCCTCGGGCGCAGCGGCCGTCATCTTCTTGCCCACCTCGCCCAGGAACGCGGGCAGCGCAGCCGTGCGACCGACGACGATGGCGACATATTGCTTGCCGTCGACCTGGTAGGTCACAGGCCCCGCGCCGATCCCGGAGCCGAGATTCTTGCTCCAGAGCACTGCGCCTGACTTCGCATCGATGGCGCGGAAGTCGCCGTGAATGTTGCCGGCAAACACCAGGCCACCGCCCGTGGTCAGCGTGCCGCCGTTGAACGGCAGGTCTTCCTTGATCGACCAGACCTTCTTCTGGGCGACCGGATCCCAGGCCATGAGTTCGCCCAGGAAGCCGCCGGGGCCTTCCTTGGTCGGAAATTCGGCGCCGAGATAGAACACGCCGCGCTTGTAGGACACGTCCGAGACCGACCAGTCCATGCAGACATTGTTGGAGGGGATGTAGACGAGGCCCGTCTGCGGATTGAAGGACATCGGCTGCCAGTTCTTGCCGCCGATCAGGTTCGGGCAGATGTCCTTGGCCGGATGGTTCGGGCCCGGACGCTTGTCCGGATCCTCTTCCGCACGCATGGTGTTGACGTCCCACTTCTTGGCCCAGTTGGAGAACACGTACTTCTCCGCCGAGAGAACCTTGCCGGTCTCGCGATTGGCGACGAAGAAATAGCCGTTGCGATCCGCCTTCATCAGCGTCGGAACGGTGCTGCCGCCGATCTTCAGGTCGGCGAGCACGGCTTCGTTGACGCCGTCATAGTCCCAGGCGTCGGCCGGCGTGGTCTGGATGTGCCACTTGATCTTGCCGGTGTTGGGATCGAGCGCGAGCGTCGAAGCCGTGTAGAGGTTGGTCAGCTTGCCGAAATTGCCGTCGCCGGTCGAACGCACTGCGGTGTTCCAGGGGCCGGGATTGCTGGTGCCCCAATAGACTGTGTCGCTCTTCGGATCGTAGGAGCCGACCAGCCAGGCCGCGCCGCCACCATGCTGGGCGGTGTCGCCTTTCCAGCTGTCGCCGCCGGGCTCTTCCGGCGAGGGAACAGTGAAGGTCTGCCAGACCTGCTTGCCGGTATTGATATCGAAGGCCTGCAGCGAACCGCGCACGCCGTATTCGCCGCCGCCAAATCCGGTGATGACCTTGTCGCGCACGACGAGCGGCGGCGAGGTGATGACCGAGCCCTGCTTGTAGTCGACCACTTTCGACGTCCACAGCGTCTTGCCGGTCGCCGCATCCAGCGCCGTCAGCTTGCCGTCGAGGCGGCCGACGAAGATCTTGCCGTCGGCATAGGAGACGCCGCGGCTATTCACGTCGCAGCAGGCGAATTGCAGCACGTCATCGGGAATATCGGGCTCGAAGGTCCATTTGCGCTGCCCCGTGGCTGCATCGAGCGCGTAGACGTATTTCGGCCCCCACGAGCTCGAAACGTAGAGCGTGTTGCCGACGACGATCGGTGAGGATTCGTTCGAACGCAGCGAGGCGAGCGAGAACGAATAAGCGAGCGTCAGCTTGCCGGCGTTCTCGGTGTTGATCTGGTTGAGCGGGCTGAAGCGCGTGTTGCCGTAGTCGTGGCCGGCGACGGCCCACTGGTTGGCATCCGATTGCGCCTTGATCAGGGAGTCGTTGGCGCGAACGCCTGATGAGGCGGCGGCCAGCATCGCAATCATCGAAATGCCAGCCAAGAAGCCCTTGGTTCCAAAGGTCATGTATTCCCTCCGATGTTGTTGTCTGCACCACGTTGGGCGCTCGAGCGCGGCGCGCTCGTGATACGCAGTTTGCTGCGAACCATCGTCGGGAATTACAACATCGTCGTTTCGCGCTGAGTATGGGCGGAAGGTAGTAGTGCAAATCAATGGCGACGTCCGCCATACATCTCGTTGTCGAAATTCGCGTCTTTCCCCTATTTTGTAGCTCGACATGCACTATCGAATTTCCGCAAACACACGCGCCCGTCACGTTGATGGCGCTACCAATGCCGCAAAACTTTCGAAGAAGTTCGCAGCGAGTTTGCGCGAGGTCGAATCGATCAGCCGTGCGCCGAGCTGCGCGAGCTTGCCGCCAATCTGCGCCTCGGCCTCGTAGTGCAGGATGGTTACATCAGGCGATTCTTCCTCGAGCCTGACCTTCGCGCCGCCCTTGGCAAAGCCCGCGACGCCGCCTGCGCCTTCGCCGATGATGCGATAGCTGTTGGGCGCGTCGAGATCGGCAAGTGTGACCTTGCCACTGAATGTCGCCTTCACCGGTCCGACCTTCAGCACCACGGTCGCAACCATCTCTGTCGGAGATGCCATCTCGAGCGATTGGCAGCCGGGGATGCAGCGTTTGAGAATCTCGGGATCGTTGAGCGCGGCCCATACCATCGCCTTCGACGCCGCGATGCGCTGACTGTCGTTCATCTGCATCGTGTCCACCCCTTTGCTGTTGCTTGTCCAGCTCGACTAGAGGCGCGCGCCGCCGCGATCAATCGCCAGGAAGTACTAGGGCTGCGTCTTCTGATGTCTCACTCAACGTCATTCCGGGGCGCGCCTCTTGGCGCGGGCCCCGGAATGACGTCCGAGGGTTGCGACTTCGACGTTTCGCTCTACGTCCCCAGCCAGCGGCAGTTCGCTGCATCGCAGCGAACAAAATCAATGACTTAGATCGCGACCGCCTACTACCAAGATCGCGATTACATCGGCCTGGGCGCGTGCTCCTATTCGCACAACGAACAAGGCAGCAAGGGAGAAACGACGCGCGAGAAGCCCGACGCGCGATGCGGTTGAGCACGGCCGCCACCGACGAAGCGAACATCGTTCTCGAAAGCTTCTTGCAGGGCCGCGTCACGCGCTGGCGGCAGCACGGAGCATTGTGACCGAATCGCGCGTGTGCGACAGCCGTCACAATGACCTTTCGATGACGAAGGCCGACCAAAATCCCAGTTGCAAAGTTCCGTTCGCGCTGTCTCTAATTGGAATAACTACAAACATTCGGGAGGTACACACGTGTCTACAGTCAAACTGACGGTGAACGGCAAGGCCGTTGCTGTCGATGTCGAGGACCGCACGCTGCTGGTCCATGTCTTGCGCGATCATCTCAACCTCACCGGAACCCATGTCGGCTGCGACACCAGCCAGTGCGGCGCCTGTGTCGTGCATATGGACGGCAGGGCGGTGAAGTCCTGCACGATGCTGGCCGGCCAGGCCGACGGCGCCAGCGTCACCACCATCGAAGGCATCGCCAAGGGCGACGAGCTGCATCCGATGCAGGCCGCCTTCCGCGACAATCACGGCCTGCAGTGCGGCTATTGCACGCCGGGCATGATCATGTCGGCGATCGACATCGTGCACCGCCATGGTGGCCAGCTCGACGAAGCTACCGTCCGTCAGGAGCTTGAAGGCAATATCTGCCGCTGCACCGGCTATCACAACATCGTCAAATCCGTGCTGGACGCAGCCGGACGCATGAAGGTCTCGCAGGCGGCCGAGTAAGCGGCGCGCCTCGATAGAAGAACAACCGCTGCAGCTTTCGAGGGAAAGCGCGGTCAAGACAATTCCGGTCGGGAGGACCAGACATGGGTGTTGAAGGCATCGGCGCGCGCGTCGTGCGCAAGGAAGACAAGCGTTTCATTACCGGCAAGGGCCGGTACGTTGACGACATCAAATTGCAGGGCATGACTTTTGCCCATTTCATCCGCAGCCCGCACGCGCATGCCAAGGTGAAGAAGATCGATTCGTCCGCCGCGCTGAAGATCCCGGGCGTGGTCGCGGTGCTCACCGGACAGCAGCTGGTCGACGACAAGGTCGGCAATCTCATCTGCGGCTGGGCCATCACCTCCAAGGACGGCAGCCCGATGAAGATGGGCGCATGGCCGGCCATGGCGCCGGATACGGTGCGCTTCGTCGGTCAGGCCGTCGCGGTCGTGATCGCCGAAAGCAAGAATCTGGCGCGCGACGCCGCCGAAGCCGTGGTCGTCGACTACGAGGAACTCCCTGTCGTCGCCGACGTCCATGCCGCCATCAAGGCTGGCGCGCCGCAGCTTCATCCCGAGGCCCCCGGCAACCAGGTCTATGACTGGGTGATCGGCGACGAGGGCGCGACGGATGCTGCTTTCGCCAAGGCCGCCAACGTGGTGAAGATGGACCTCACCAACAACCGCCTGGCGCCGAACCCGATGGAGCCGCGCTCGGCGATCGCCAATTACGACACGGCGGAAGAGCATTTCACGCTCTACACGACGTCGCAGAACCCGCATGTGGCACGGCTCGTGCTGTCGGCGTTCTACAACATCGCCCCAGAGCACAAGCTGCGCGTCATCGCCCCAGACGTCGGTGGTGGCTTCGGCTCGAAGATCTACATCTATCCGGAAGAGATGGTGGCGCTCTGGTCCTCGAAGAGGACCGGCCGCCCTGTGAAGTGGACCAGCGACCGCACCGAGGCGTTCCTCACGGACGCACATGGCCGCGACCACGTCACCCATGCCGAGATGGCGTTCGACGCCAACAACAAGATCACCGGCCTGAAGGTGAAGACCTACGCCAATTTCGGCGCCTACATGTCGCTGTTCTCGTCGGCCGTGCCGACCTATCTCTACGCGACGCTGTTGTCGGGCCAGTACAACATCCCGCAGATCCATGCCGAGGTGATCGGCGTCTACACCAACACCACGCCGGTCGACGCCTATCGCGGCGCGGGCCGCCCCGAAGCGAGCTATCTGGTCGAGCGGATGATGGAGACGGCGGCGCGGCAGCTCAAGGTCGATCCGGCCGCACTGCGCAGGAACAACTTCATCACCCAGTTCCCGCACCAGACGCCCGTGATCATGGCCTATGACGTCGGCGACTTTAACGCCTCGCTCGACGCGGCGATGAAGGCGATCGACTATGCGGGCTTCGCCGCGCGCAAGGCGCAGGCAAAGGCGCAAGGCAAGCTGCGCGGCATCGGCGTGTCCTGCTACATCGAGGCCTGCGGCATCGCGCCGTCGAAAGCCGTCGGCAGCCTGGGTGCCGGCGTCGGCCTCTGGGAATCCGCTGAAGTGCGCGTCAACCCGGTCGGCACGATCGAGATCCTGACCGGCTCGCACAGCCACGGCCAGGGTCACGAGACCACGTTCTGCCAGCTCGTCGCCGAGCGCCTCGGCATTCCGATCAGCCAGGTCTCGATCGTCCATGGCGACACCGACAAGGTGCAGTTCGGCATGGGCACCTATGGCTCGCGCTCCGCGGCCGTCGGTCTCACCGCGATCCTGAAGGCCATGGAGAAGATGGAAGCCAAGGCCAAGAAGATCGCCGCGCATGCTCTCGAAGCCTCGGAAGCCGACATCGTCATCGAGAACGGCGAGTTCAAGGTAACGGGCACCGACAAGGCGATTGCGCTGCCGATGGTGGCGCTCGCGGCCTACACCGCGCACAATCTGCCTGACGGGATGGAGCCGGGCCTGAAGGAAAGTGCCTTCTACGACCCGACCAACTTCACCTTCCCGGCGGGCACCTATATCTGCGAGCTCGAGGTCGACCCTGGCACCGGCAAGACCTCCTTCGTCAACTTCGTCGCGGCCGACGATTTCGGCCGGCTGATCAACCCGATGATCGTCGAGGGGCAGGTCCATGGCGGCCTGGTTCAAGGCATCGGACAGGCGCTGCTCGAGCACGCGATCTACGACGGCAACGGCCAGCCGGTGACGGCTTCGTTCATGGACTACGCCATGCCGCGCGCCGACGATGTGCCCTCCTTCAACCTCTCCCACACCACGACGCTGTGCCCGGGCAATCCGCTCGGCATCAAGGGTTGCGGTGAGGCCGGCGCGATCGGCGCCTCTGCGGCCGTGATCAATGCGATCACGGATGCGATCGGCAAGAACAATCTGGAAATGCCCGCAACCCCTGACCGGGTGTGGCGCACGATCCATTCGGCTTGAGAGGGAGGAACGAAGATGTACCAGACAACCTATCATCGCGCTTCCTCGGTCGACGAAGCCGCCAGCCTGTTCGGCAAGAGCAGCGAGGCAAAATTCCTCTCCGGCGGCCAGACGTTGCTGCCGGTGATGAAGCAACGCCTCGCGAGCCCCTCGGACGTGATCGATCTCGCCAAGATCAAGGAGCTGATCGGCGTCGAGGTCTCCGGCGACACCGTGACCATCAAGGCCGCCACGCCGCATTATGATGTGGCGACCAGCGATGCCGCCAAGAAGGCGATCCCTGCGCTCGCCTATCTGGCGTCGCTGATCGGCGATCCCGCGGTGCGCTATCGCGGCACGATCGGCGGCTCGATCGCCAACAACGATCCTGCCGCGGACTATCCGGCCGCGCTGCTCGCGCTCGGCGCCACCGTGAAGACCAACAAGCGGGCGATCGCGGCTGACGATTTCTTCAAGGGCCTGTTCACGACGGCGCTTGAAGACGGCGAGATCATCACCGCCGTGTCGTTCCCGGTGCCGGCAAAAGCGGGCTACGCCAAGATGCGGCACCCGGCCTCGCGCTTCGCGCTGACCGCCGTCTTCGTCGCGCAGACGAAGTCGGGCGAGATTCGTGTCGCCGCGACCGGCGCTTCGCAGAGCGGCGTGATGCGCGTTGGCGCAATCGAGGCCGCGCTGAAGGCAAACTGGTCGCCGTCGGCGATCGACAGCGTCAGCATTCCGGCAAGCGGCTTGCTGGCCGATATCCACGGCACGGCGGAGTACCGCGCCAATCTCGTCAAGGTGATGGCGCAACGCGCGGTGACTGCCGCGGGCTGATCATCTGCCCTAGCGACTCAACACAAATCTTCCGCGGCGCGCAGCAATGCGCGCCGCTTTTTTGATGCGCCCATGCATGAAAAGCGCTTGCCTCGCCGACATGAAGGCGGGAAGAGTTAATCAGCCAATTAACTCGCCCCAGAGAGGAACGTCCGTGGCGATTGCCGAACGATCGGCATTCGCCCGCGACCCGAGGAAACAACACGTGCTCGATAAACCAGCTCAGAACACATCCGTCCGCGCTTCCGGTCCGCTGTCCGGATTCCGTGTCGTCGAATTCGCCGGCATCGGCCCCGGCCCGTTCGCCTGCATGATGCTGGCCGACATGGGTGCCGACGTCGTCACGCTCGATCGCATCGGCGCAAAGAAGAGCATGAAGTCGGTCGCGGGACGCGGCCGCAAGGTGATCGAGCTCGACCTCAAGGACAAGGCCGCGATCGCGCAGGTGCTCGACCTGCTCGCCGGCGCCGACGCGCTGGTCGAGGGCTTTCGTCCCGGCGTGATGGAACGGCTCGGGCTCGGCCCTGACGTGGTGCTCGCGCGCAATCCGAAGCTGGTCTATGGCCGCATGACGGGCTGGGGCCAGGAAGGTCCGCTGGCGAATGCCGCCGGCCATGACATCAACTACATCTCGATCACCGGTGCGCTCGCCGCGATCGGCACCAATGAAGCGCCGGTGCCGCCGCTCAACCTGGTCGGCGATTTCGGTGGCGGCGCGCTCTATCTCGTCGTCGGCGTGCTCGCAGCGCTGCTGGATGCCTCGAGGTCCGGCAAAGGCCAGGTGGTCGATGCCGCGATGTGCGACGGCGCGGCATCGCTGATGTCGTTCTTCTTCGACATGAAAACGCTGGGACGCTGGACCGAAGGTCGCAACCGCAACTTCCTCGACGGCGGCGCGCATTTCTACGGCGTCTATGAATGCGCCTGCGGACACTTCGTTTCGATCGGCTCGATCGAACCGCAGTTCTACGCGCTGCTGCGCGAGCGCGCCGGCCTCACCGATGCCGATTTCGACGCGCAGATGGACCCCAAGGCCTGGCCCGTGCTGAAGGAGAAGCTCAAGTCCGTGTTCAAGAGCAAGACGCGCGAGGACTGGTGCAAGATCATGGAAGGCACCGACATTTGCTTCGCGCCGGTGCTGACCATGTCGGAAGCCACCGAGCATCCGCACATGGTTGCCCGCAACGTCTTCATCGAGCGCCACGGCGTGAAGCAGCCGGCGCCGGCGCCGCGCTTTTCGCGAACGCCGTCAGCGGTGAGGGAGCCGGAAGGCGCGGAGATTGCGGCGGTGACGAAGGCGTGGGCGGGGCGCTAGGGCGGCAAGACCTCCGCTGTCACATCACACTCCGTCGTCGTCCTGGCGAAAGCCAGGACCCATAGCCACCGAACGTAATTTGACGAAAACTCGGAGTTACCAGTACGCTTTACAACCACTCCCTGGGGTAATGGGTCCTGGCTTTCGCCAGGACGACGACTGTGTTTGATGCCGCAGTGTACCCAACATCGGCGCCCCTACGCCGCGTTCCCCACCTTCAGCACGCCGCGGCGGATCTGGTCTTCCTCGATCGATTCGAACAGCGCCTTGAAATTGCCCTCGCCAAAGCCGTCGTCCCCCTTGCGCTGGATGAACTCGAAGAAGATCGGGCCGATCGCGTTGGCCGAGAAGATCTGCAGCAGCACCTTGGTCTGGCCGCCATCGACCACGCCTTCACCGTCGATCAGGATGCCGTTCTTCCGGAGACGCGCGACGTCCTCGCCATGCTTGGGCAGGCGCGCATCGACCTTCTCGAAATAGGTCGCGGGCGGCGACGGCATGAAGGGCAGGCCGGCGGCGCGCAGGCCCTCGATGGTGCCGTGGATGTCGCGGCAGCCGCAGGCGATGTGCTGGATACCCTCGCCGCGATAGATCGTCAGATATTCCTCGATCTGACCGGAATCGCCGGCGTCCTCGTTGATCGGAATCCGGATCTTGCCATCCGGGCTGGTCAGCGCGCGCGAGAACAGGCCGGAGGCGCGGCCCTCGATGTCGAAGAAACGGATCTGACGGAAGTTGAACAGCTCTTCGTAGAAGCCGGTCCACACGTCCATGCGCCCACGATGGACGTTATGGGTGAGATGGTCGAGATAGAACAGGCCGGCACCAGCGGGGCGCGGATCGCGCTCGCCCAGCCAATCGAATTCGGCATCATAGGCCGAGCCCTTGGCGCCATAGCGATCGACGAAATAGAGCAGGCTGCCGCCGATGCCCTTGATCGCGGGCACATCCAGCGCCTTCTGCGCGGATGAGGCGTCCGCGGGCTCGGCGCCGAGCGCAATCGCGCGGTCATAGGCCGCTTTCGCGTCGACGACGCGAAAGGCCATCGACGGCGCGCAGGGACCGTGGGCGGCGACGAAGTCGGTGCCGTGGGTGCCGGGCTCCTCGTTGACGAGATAGTTGATGTCGCCCTGGCGATAGACCGTGATGTTCTTGCTCTTGTGGCGCGCGACGGGCGCATAGCCCATCAGCTTGAACAGATCGTGCAGCTCCTGCGGATTGGGGTGCGCGTACTCGACGAACTCGAACCCGTCGGTGCCCATCGGATTGTCGGCGCTGATGGCGGCCGGCGGTGCATCGTGCGGAAACGGACCCATTGACGGTTCTCCCAGATTGCTGCTGGGACGAACTATCCTTCATGGGGCGTGCAATGAGCGTGCAAACGGGCCGCGATTTCGCTATCCTATGCATGATCTGTGCACGAATTGGACAAAAGACGCATGCTTCAGGTAGATGCCTTCGACCTCAAGATCCTCGGCGCGCTCCAGGACGACGGCCGCCTGACCAACCAGGAGCTTGCCGAGCTTGCCGGGCTCTCGGCCTCGCAATGCTCGCGGCGGCGGATGCGGCTAGAGGAAGAGAAGGTGATCGCGGGCTATCACGCCGACCTCTCCAGCGAGACGCTCGGCTTCGGCGTAATCGCCTTCATCCAGGTCGGGCTCGCGACGCATTCGCCTGATAATTCCAAGCGGTTTCGAACGCTGGTGAACCGCATCGACGAGATCCAGGAAGCCTATTCCCTGACGGGCGATGCCGACTACGTGCTGAAAGCGGTGCTGCGCGACCTCAAAGGCCTCTCCAATCTCGTCAACGACGTCCTGATGCCGCATCAGAGCGTGGCGCATGTGCGCTCATCCATCGTGCTGGACCGGCTGAAGGAGAGTTCGAAGCTGCCGCTGAAGGATTTGAAGGTTGGCTGAAATCGAGGGAACTACGCCATTCGCGCTGTTGCCGCGACCTGCAATGATCGCGGCCAATCCGGGAGATTCGCCATGGCCCTGCAGCTTCGACCGAACTGCGAATATTGCGACCGCGACCTGCCGCCCGACGCAACGGATGCGCGGATCTGCTCTTATGAATGCACGTTCTGTGCGGAATGCGTCGAGACAAAGCTCTCCAACGTCTGCCCGAACTGCGGCGGCGGCTTCGCGCCGCGCCCGATCAGACCGACGCAGGAATGGCGGCCGGGTGTTTGCACGACCAAGCAGGCGCCGTCAGACAAGCGGGTGCATCTGAAGTATAGCCTCGACGACGTTGCCGCGCATTGCGCGCGGGTGCGCGACGTGCCGCCGGAGCGGCGGTAGGCTCACTCCGCCGCCACAATCGTCCCCTCGACCTCGCCGAAGCCGACGCGGTAGCCGTTGCCCTGGCACCAGCCGCGCATCACGAGGCTGTCGCCGTCCTCCAGGAATGAGCGCTTGACGCCGCCGGGCAATTCCACCGGCTCGGTGCCGTTCCAGCTGATCTCCAAAAGGCTGCCGCGCTGGTTCTTTTCCGGGCCGGAGATGGTGCCGCTGCCGAGGAGGTCGCCGACATTCATGGCGCAGCCGGAGGACGCGTGGTGCATCAGCTGCTGCACCGAGGACCAGTACATGTATTTGAAATTGGTGCGGCTGATGCCGGCCGGCGCGTTGGCGCCGGTGGCGCGCAGGGAGACATCGAGCTCCAGATCGTAGTTCTGCGGCTTGGCCTGCTTGAGATAATCGAGCGGCACCGGCTCCTGCACCGGCCCGTCGAGGCGGAACGGCTCCAGCGCCTCGCGCGTCACGACCCACGGGCTGATCGAGGTCGCGAAAGCTTTTGCGAGGAACGGCCCGAGCGGCACATATTCCCATTGCTGGATATCGCGCGCGCTCCAGTCGTTGAGCAGCACGAAACCAAAAATCATGTCCTCGGCCTGTTGCTCGGTCAGCATGCCGCCCATCGGCGAGGGCTGGCCGATGACGACACCCATTTCGAGCTCGAAATCGAGCCGCTTGCAGGGTCCGAAGCTCGGCACCTCGACATTCGGCGGCTTCAGCTGCCCACGCGGCCGTTTCACCTTGGTGCCTGACACGACGACCGTCGAGGCGCGGCCGTTATAGGCGATCGGCATGTGCAGCCAGTTCGGCTGCAGCGCATTGTCCTTGCCGCGGAACATCACGCCGACATTGGTGGCGTGCTCCTTCGAGGAATAGAAGTCGGTGTAGCCGGAGACCGCGAATGGCAGATGCAGCTTTGCATCCCGCATCGGCACCAGCGTTTGGCTGCGCAGCTCCTCGTTGTCGCGCAATTCCGGATGATCGTGGCGCAACAGTTCGCTGATCCGCGCCCGGGTCCTGCTCCAGACCTTTGGTCCGAGCGCCATGAAGGCATTCAGCGAGGGGCCGGAGAACACACCGAGCGGGCCGACATCGAGCCGCGAGTCCTGCTCCAGCTCCCAGAGATCGAGCACGTAATCGCCGATCGCGACGCCGACGCGCTGCGTCGGATTGCCAGGGGTCGAGAACACGCCATAGGGCAGGTTCTGGATCGGAAAGTCGGAGGTGGGATCGACGGCGATAAAGGAGCGGAGGCTGGGGTCGTTGGGGTGAGGCATTGGGTTTCCTGCCGGATAACTCGACGGTTTCTCCACCGTCATTCCGGGGCGCGCGTAGCGCGAGCCCGGAATCCATTCATCCACGTAACCGGTGGTGCAATGGATTCCGGGCCTGCGCCTTCGGCGCATCCCGGAATGACGAAATCATTACGGCCTGTTCGGGTCGAACCGCTTCTCCAGGCCCTTCCAGCAATCCGCGTAATCGTCCTGGAGCGTCGACGCGTTTGCGGCATGCGCTGTGACGCGCTGCGGGTAGCGGGTCTCGAACATGAAGGCCATCGTTCCGGTCAGCTTCACCGGCTTCAATTCGCCATTGCTGGCGTGCTCGAAGGCGTCGCGATCGGGGCCGTGCGGCAGCATGCAATTGTGCAGGCTCATACCGCCCGGCACAAAGCCCTGCGGCTTGGCGTCGTAGACACCGTAGATCAGGCCCATGAACTCACTCATGATGTTCATGTGATACCAGGGCGGACGGAAGGTATTGTCGGCGACCATCCAGCGCTCGGGGAAGATCACGAAATCGATATTCGCCGTGCCCGCCGTCTCCGACGGCGAGGTCAGCACCGTGAAGATCGAGGGATCAGGATGATCGAACCCGATCGCACCTACGGGAGAGAACGTGCGCAGATCGTATTTGTACGGCGCATAATTGCCGTGCCAGGCGACGACGTCGATTGGCGAATGCGGCAAAGTGGTCTTGAACAGCGAGCCGCCCCATTTCACGAACAGCTCGGTCGGCGTGTCCTTGTCCTCGTAGTTCGCCACCGGCGTGAGGAAGTCGCGTGCATTGGCGAGGCAATTGGCACCGATCGGGCCGCGCTCCGGCAGCGTGAAGGCGCCACCATAGTTCTCGCAGAGATAACCGCGCGCCGGCCCATTCGGAATCTCGACGCGGAACTTGACGCCACGCGGGATCACCACGATCTCGCCGGGCTCGGCATCGATGCGGCCGAACTCGGTGACGAGGCGCAAATTTCCCTGCTGAAGCACGAACATCAGCTCACCGTCGGCATTGTAGAAGTGCTGGTCCACCATCGACTTGGTGATGAGGTAGACATGCGCGGCCATGCCGGCCTGCGTATTGACGTCACCGGCCGTCGTCATCGTCTGCACGCCCTGGACGAAGGTGACCTCCTCCTTCGGCAGCGGCGTCGGATCCCAGCGCAGCTGCGCGATCGGCAAATCGTATTCGTGGCACGGCGCCGAGCGCCACAACCCGGCATCGACCTTCTCGAAGCGGCCGGAGTGCTTCACCGAGGGGCGGATGCGATAGAGCCAGGAGCGCTCATTGGTGCCGCGCGGCGCGGTGAACGGCGAGCCGGAAAGCTGCTCGGCATAGAGGCCATAGGCGCAGCGCTGCGGCGAGTTGCGCCCGATCGGCAGCGCACCGGGCAGTGCCTCGGTCTCGAAGCTGTTGCCGAAGCCGGACATGTAACCCGGCGTCACCTGGGCGGAGCTTCGGATGATCTGATCAGGCGAGGTATTGATGTTCATGACTATCCTCCTCCTTGCAGGGCGGCCCACATTTCCTGGTCGCGCTTGTCGGTCCAGATCACGGGATCGTCGATCCCCGACGCTTCGTCATAGGCGCGCGACACGTTGAACGGCAGGCAGTGCTCGTAGATGGCGAAGCTGTGGAATTTCGGATCCATCACCTCGCGCGTCGCCGCCATCGATTCCTTTAAGCTGCGGCCCTTGGCAACCGAGATCTCGGCAGCACCATAGAGCGAGGTGACGAAGTCGCGCGTCATCGCGATGGCTTCGCGAACCGTGGCGGTGCCCTTCAACGCATCGCCGCGGCCGGGCGCGATCGCCTTGGGATTGAAGTTACGGATCTCGTTCAGCGTCATCGGCCATTCGCGCAAATGCGCATCGCCGCAATAGCAGGCCGAGTGATATTCGATGAGATCGCCGGAGAACATGACTTCAGCGTCCGGCACCCAGGCGACGATGTCGCCGGAGGTATGGCCGGCCCCTAACTGCATCAGCCGCACCTCGCGCTTGCCGAGATAGATCGACATCTCGCCTTCGAAGGTCAGCGTCGGCCAAGTCAGCCCGGGAATGCTCGCCGCGTCCTGGAACAGCCGCGGGAAACGGCCATATTCGGAATCCCAATCCTGCTGGCCGCGCTCCTCGATCAGGCGATAGGTTTCCTGCGAGGCAACAATGCCCTGCGCCTTGTAGGCGGAGGCGCCGAGCACGCGCACGGCGTGATAATGCGACAGTACGACATATTTGATCGGCTTGTCGGTGACGGTCTTGACGCGCTCGATCACCTTGTTGGCCATGGCCGGCGTGGCCTGCGCGTCGAACACGAGGCAACTATCGTCGCCGACGATAACAGCCGTGTTGGGGTCGCCCTCCGCGGTGAAGGCGTAGAGATCGGTGCCGATCTCGGAGAAGGTGATCTTCTTCTCGGAGAGATCGCCGGTGGATGCGAAGTTCTTCGCCATCAATTCATCCTTAGGTCTTTGCTTTGAGTTCCGGGTTATTGTTGTTGCTGCTGTTGCTGGTGTCCGTCGATCATCCTGCGCTTCGCCAACACGAGCGCCTCCCGCAGCACGTCGATGTCGCCGATATGGTTGGCGAGGATCAGCACCAGCGCCGCGTCGAAATCGGCGCTCTGCTCCTCGGTGAGGCCACGATGCGCCTCGACGATGGCGCGAAAGGCGTCGTCTGGCCGCGCGAAGTTGGAGCTGGTGGAGAGTGGCATCTCAAACCTCAATTCAGACCTGCGGCCCGCGACAGCGCGGCCGCAATTGCCGCGCGTGTCGGATGGCGGAAACGTGCGGCAACATAGCCATCCGGTCTCAGCAGATAGGCGGTGCCTGGCTCGGCGTCGTAGCGTTTCGCGACGAGGCCCTGGGGATCGGCAAGCCCGCGTTCGCCGCCAACGCGGATATCCTTGACGCCGTCGGGCGCCTCGATCGCTGCGCCATTGCTGAACGACAGCAAGGTGAAATCCGTTCCGCCCTTGCGAAAAGCATCCGTGAGATAGGCCTTTTCACCCACCGGCGCATCGAGCATGGAACAGCCCGGCGATGGCCCGCCGCGCCAAGCATCCGCATCGCGCGATGATAGCGGCGAGTCATAGCTGCACGGCACCGAGAGCCGGCCGCCATTGACCATGCGTTTGCCGAACTCGGTCTCCTTGGCGAGCGACAGCACCGCCTTGCGCAGCCGCGCCTCCTGGTGCGAGTTCGGCGCCATGAAATCGGTCGAGCGGGTGGATTCGCGGATGTTCTCGTCGGCGGCGAGGCTGCGCTCGACATGGTAGCTCTCGAGCAGGCTCGCGGGCGAGGTGCCGAGCAGCACGCGATCGAGCTTCCAGGCGAGATTTTCGGCGTCCTCGAGTCCCGAATTGGCGCCGCGCGCGCCAAAGGGCGAGACCTGATGCGCCGAATCGCCGGCAAAGATCACGCGGCCATGGATGAAGCGGTCCATCCGCCGGCACTGGAATTTGTAGAGCGAAATCCACTCGAACTCGAACTTGTCGTGACCAAGCATGCGCGCGATGCGCGGCCGCACGTTTTCCGGCTTCTTCTCGACGACCGGATCAGCATAGCGATTGAGCTGGAGATCGATGCGCCAGACGTCGTCCGGCTGCTTGTGCAGGAGCGCCGAGCGCCCGGGATGAAAGGGCGGATCGAACCAGAACCAGCGCTCGGTCGGGAATTCCGCCGTCATCTTGACGTCGGCGATCAGGAACTGATCCTCGAACACCTGCCCCGCGAACTCGGCGCCGACCATCTGCCGCAGCGAGGAGCGCGCGCCATCGCAGGCGACGACATATTGCGCGTGCAGGCGATAGGCGCCATCGGGTGTTTCGATCATCAACACAGCGGATTCGTTGCGCTGCTCGACCGCGATCACCTTGTTGCGCCAGCGCAGGTCGATCGCGGGCAGATCGCTGATGCGGTCGACCAGATAGGCTTCGGCGTAATATTGCTGGAGATTGATGAAGGCCGGCCGCTTGTGCCCGTCCTCCGGGAGCAGATTGAACTGGTAGAGCTGGGACTCGCCGTGAAAGATGCGGCCGACACTCCACACCACGCCCTTGTCGACCATGCGGTCGCCGACGCCGAGCCGGTCCCAATATTCCAGCGAGCGCTTGGAGAAGCAGATCGCACGCGAGCCCTCGCCGATGCGGTCGGCATCGTCCAGAAGGACGACGCGCTGGCCGCGCTGGGCGAGATCGATCGCCAGCGACAACCCGACGGGGCCCGCACCGACGATCACGACCGGGTGCTCCGCCGGGCTCGAGCCGGGGCGGTCCTGATCGGGGTGACGGCGGTAGCCGAACTGGGTCTTCGCGTGAGGGGTATTGGCCGGCGCCATTACACGAACCTCGGCTCTGGTCAGAAGAGGACTGATCTGCTAGATAGTCTCACGTGCAACTATTTTGGACCGGAGCCGGCCGGCCGTCAACTGGAATTCGGAGCGCTCTCCTTGGCGAGGACATCCAGCGACATCGCGCTGAAGACACGCGGAGCCGATAAAGCTTCATCGTGGCCGAAGGCGCGGCTCGATCTGTTCAAATTCGTGCCGTTCCGGCTCAACCGGCTCGCGGCGGAGGTCAGTTCCGCGCTCGCGGTCGAGTATCAGGGGCGGCATGGCCTCGACATTCCGGCCTGGCGCGTCATCGCGACACTCGGCTTCCGCAACGATGCGTGCAGCGCGCAGTTCATCTCGCAATGCACCCGCACGCACAAATCAACGATCAGCCGCGCGGTGACCACGTTGCTGCATGACGGCCTGATCGAGCGGGTCGAGAACGAAGCCGACCGCCGTGAATTCCGCCTGCAGCTGACGGAAAAGGGCCGCGCGCTCTACGAGGAGCTGTTCCCGCAATTGCTGCGGCGGGAAGACGAGATTTTGGCGTGCCTCTCCGCACAAGAGCGCAAGCAGCTCTCCGCCCTGCTCGGCAAGATCGAGGAAAGTCTCGACCTGATCCAGACCAGCGAAGAGGCGGATGCCAAGCAGGCGTATTAAGGCTGTACCCATGGAGGCGCAGACGCTTCGACCGGTTGAGAACGCTTGGTGGGCTCGTGAAGGCACTGGCTTATATCGCGGCGCTCCTCGTGGCATTTGGCGCAACGCGCGCCTACGCTGCTGACATCGGCTATCTGGCTCCCCCCGGAATAGCTGCGAGCGAGTTTCCCGCACCCCAGCGCCCTGTTGCACGGATCGTCAGCGCACGCCGCGCCGCCGAAGAGCGCCGCGACGCCCTCAACGAGGCCGGTCAGATCGCACGTGCTCTCGAACTGAAACCAGGCATGACGGTCGGCGACATCGGAGCGGGCAGCGGCTACCACACGGTCAGGCTCTCGCGCCTCGTCGGAGCCGCCGGCTCCGTCATTGCCCAGGACGTCACGCGGGACTACCTCGTCGAGCTCGCAAAGCGAACAGAACTTCTGAAGTTGACGAACGTGCAATTCGCGCTCGGCGAACCACACGACCCGCGCCTGCCCGCTTCCTCGCTGGATGCCGCAATCCTCGTGCACATGTATCACGAGATCGCCCAGCCCTATGCCTTCCTCTACAATCTCGCGCCTGCCTTGAAGCAGGGCGCGCGGGTCGGGATTGTCGATCTCGAGCTTCCGACGTCGAAGCACGGCACGCCGATCGAGCTGTTGCGCTGCGAACTGACCGCCGTCGGCTATCGCGAGGTCGCCGCATATCAGCTCGCAGGAGACACAGGATATCTGGCGATATTCTCTCCGCCGGAGCCAGCGGCGCGAAAATCTCCCGGCGATATCGTTGCTTGCAGGGATCCTGCCGGCACTCGTTGACATCACGCCCGCCGTCCGTCTCGAAGGCTGAACACGTCCGAAGAGGAGCTCAGACCGGAAGTCGCCGGTTGAGACTCAAACGGGAGATTTTGATCCTGAGTAAAACTGACCTTGGCGCTAACCGTGATCTTGGTGGAGTTCTCGAACGCATATAATCGTGCGACGATAGCGATCGAGCCCGCGAACCGGGCGATGTAGAGAGGCAAGTCAGTATCGGCGAATCTACCGCGCGCCGCCTTGTGGGCGGGTTTCTCATTGATTAAAATTTTGACTTTTCAGGGGGGATTGAATGCGATTTGCCATGTGCCTTTTAATCGGGGCATTGAGCCTCGTTTCTATTGAGACCGCGTCGGCCCGCTCATGCACCGAACAAGGAGCAGAGTGTGTTGGTTGGGCAAAAGCGAACGTTCCAGATGCGGCAAGGCAGGGCCCGGCTATCGCCGTCTGTCGGGCAGAAATCCCAAAATGCAAAGCGCGTTGCAAGGCTGGCGAGAAATACTTCGTCGGTATTGGCGGTTCTAACCGGTATCCAATTGATACGTGCAATTGAGGCCACCCTGCTAGTTGGCAGTCTTGCACGATACACTCGGTAACCTGAGACCGCCTCAGTTGGCGGTCTCTTTCGATCTCCGATATCGCTCATTGGCCCTTAACTGCCTCTCCACCCAAACGGTGAGACGACAGTTCTCGCCCCCTTCGCCGTCACTTCGCAAACGACCGCGTCGGCGGCAGATGCAAGGCCCAGGCGTCGACCTTGTCGCTCGCCCGCGGATAGATCTCGGTCACGATCGGATCGTGACCTGGAATAAACCGGTCAGGATGCCCGGCGAGACGTTCGATCGTCTCCCAGCCCACTGCCATGTCACCGACATTGTAGACGATCGGGAATGGGCTCCTGCGCTGCAGATTGGCGTAGTAATGCGCGGCGTCTGATGCCAGCACCACCGGCCCGCGCGCCGTCTCGACCTTGACCACTTGCAAGCCGTCGGAATGGCCGCCGACGCGATGCACGGTCACGCCGGGCGCCACCTCGCCATCGCCCGAATAGAAGGTGACGCGCTCGCCATAGACGTGGCGCACCATCTGGGTGACGTGCTCGACCGAGAATGGATGTCGCAGCAGTCCGTTGCACATGCAGCGGCCCGTCGCGTAGGCCATCTCGCGCTCCTGGAGATGGAAGCGCGCGCTCGGGAAGCGATCGAGATTGCCGGCGTGGTCGTAATGCAGATGCGTCACGATAATGTCGCGGATGGCTGGCGCGGCGACGCCAAAGCGCTCCAGCGCGTCAACCGGATTGAGCGTCAGCTTGCGCGCGCGCAAGCCTGCCTCCTCGGCATTGAAGCCGGTATCGACCAGAATATCGCGACCCTGCCCGCGGATCAGCCAAACGAAGTAGTCGAGGTCCTGCGCCGCCCTGTCATGCGGGTCGGGCGCAAGAAAATTCATGCTGGGGGTGCGCGGCGACATCGTCGCATAGCGCAAGGCGTAGATTTCGTAGGCATTTCCCATGACTTGATCCTGGTCTTGATCCCTGCTTTTGCTTTTCTGGTCGGACCGTCGGACCCACCAAGCCATCGGCCGCCGCAAAGGTCAAACATCGCAGGTTGCGGCGGACGCGGCCACAATGTGAGACCAATCACATCGTTGTCTCAGATCCCGGCCTAACATGGGGCCGCCGGAGCTCCTGAACGACAATGTGCCGAGTAGGACCGTGACTGCCGAATTATTCCCCTCACAGCCGGCCATCGTGTCGCGGTCAATTGTCGCGATAGTGCCGAATCTCCAAGCGGTTGACGCCCTCATTCGCCGGTTTGATAATGCACTTTGCGTAAGTTAAGGTCGCCGCGGCGCAAGCTGGAACGGCGCCTTTTTGGCTGGACCGCGCTCATTATGAAAATTCGCTTCCTTTTTCTTCTGCCATTGCTTGTCGCGCTTGTCCCGACCGCCCCGTCGCATGCGGCCGGCGACCGCTTTGCACTGGTCATCGGCAATGCCAAATACCCCGATGCCGACAGCCCTCTGAAGGAGCCGATCAACGACGCCCGCGACATCGCCGACGAGCTCAAGCGCGACGGCTTTGCGGTCGAGGTTGGCGAGAACCTGACCGGCGACGCCATGCGCCGTGCCTTCGACAAGCTCTACGGCAAGATCAAACCAGGCTCGGTCGCGCTGATCTTCTATAGCGGGTTCGGCATCCAATCGGCGCGCCAGAGCTACATGATCCCCGTCGATGCGCAGATCTGGACCGAGTCCGACGTCCGCCGTGATGGTTTCAGCATCGAGGCCATCCTGGGCGAGCTCAACACCCGCGGCGCCGGCGTCAAGATCGCACTGATCGACGCCTCCAGGCGCAACCCGTTCGAACGCCGGTTCCGCAGCTTCTCGGCCGGCCTGACCCCGGTGATCGCGCCGAACGGCACGCTGGTGATGTATTCGGCGGCGCTGGCGTCGGTGGTGTCGGATGCCGGCGGCGACCACAGCCTGTTCGTGCAGGAACTGCTCAAGGAAATCCGCGTCCCCGACCTGATGGCGGAGGAAACGCTGAACCGCACCAAGATGGGCGTCACCCGCGCCTCGCGCGGCGAGCAAGTGCCTTGGATCTCGTCCTCGCTCGCCGAGGATTTCTCGTTCATTCCGGGTGCAAGCGGATCGCGCCCGACCGCGACGACACCGCCGCCGCAGCCTCCCGTGCCTTCGCCCCCTCCGGTCGCCAACAACCCGCCTCCGGCTCCGCCGGCTCCTCCCGCGCCGCCGGCCCCTCCGCCGGTGGTTGCGAACAATCCGCCGACGCCGCCGCCCGCGCCTCCGTCACCGAAGCCGCAGGTGGACGCGGCGTTGCCTCCACCGCCTCCTCCGGTCAAGCCGACCGAGATCGCTCCGGCGCCGAGCGTCGATAGCGGCCCGAGCGCCGCCGTGCTGGCGGAAGATCCCACCATCAAGGGCCTGACCGCCAAGATTGCCGCCAACCCTGACGACGTGAATGCGCTGTACCGGCGCGGCCAAGTCTATGCCAGCAAGGGCGCCTACGGCCTCGCCATCAAGGATTTCGACGACACGCTCCGGATCAACGCGAAGGACGTCGAGGCCCTGAACAATCGCTGCTGGACCCGGACCGTGGTCGGTGACCTCCAGGGCGCGCTGAAGGATTGCAACGAGGCGCTGCGGCTGCGGCCGAATTTCGTCGATGCGCTGGATAGCCGCGGGCTGGTGAACCTCAAATCGGGGGCGGTGAAGAACGCCATCGTCGATTTCGACGCAGCGCTGAGGATCAACCCGCGCCTGACCTCATCGCTCTACGGCCGCGGCGTGGCCAAGCAGCGCAACGGCTCGGCCCAGGAGGGCGCGCTTGATATCGCCAATGCCAAGGCGATGGATCCGAACATCGTGCAGGAATTCGCAAGTTACGGAGTGCGTTGATATTTTTTTGATTTGAGGCGGGCGGCGGCTCGAACCCCTGGCGGCGCAGCGAGACTAATCAAACGGATGCCGCAAGCGGCCTTGCCGGGGGGCCTGTTGCCAGGATTTTGGAACCGCGCGGGCTTCGCGCAGGAGGGACTGACAATGAGATTGGCTGCAAAGGGACTGACCGCAATCCTCTCCGTCATCGCCATCGGCGCCGCCCTGTCGCTAACAGTGCCGCCCGCTTTCGCCGGCGACGATAGCAACAACAAAAACGTCACCGAGGACGAGATCGTCCGCGCGCTGGCGCCGACGCCGAAAAAGCCTCTGACCCGCGGCCTCTCGATCACCCCGCAGGCCGATCCGGCGCCGAACCCGGCGGAAACCAAGCTGATCCAGACCGTCCGCGGTCGCGCGACCCGCTCGCTCTCGTCGACCGAGCGCGAGGAGCTCGCCTCCGCAGTCAAGGACAAGCCGAATATCGATCTCGAAATTACCTTCGACTACAACTCGGCCGATATCAGCACCAAGTCGCTGCCGTCGGTGCAGGCGCTCGGCCGTGCGCTGACCAGCCCTGAACTGAAGGGCTCGACCTTCGTGGTCGCCGGCCACACCGACGCCGCTGGTGGCGACAGCTACAATCAGGACCTGTCGGAACGCCGCGCCGATTCGATCAAGCGCTACCTCGTCGAGAAATACAGCATCGCCGCCACCGACCTCGTCACCGTCGGCTACGGCAAGAGCAAGCTGAAGGATCCGAGCCAGCCGTTGGCGGAGGTGAACCGCCGCGTGCAGGTCGTCAATATGGAAAACAAGGCCACCGCATCGAAGTGACCGCGACGAATCCTTTGCGGTGACACGTCGTGATGTGGTGTAAAGTCTCGATCCCGGCGCGCGTCTCGCAGCCCTGCGGGACGCCGCTTCGTTTCAGGCAATCGCTCCCAGCAACCTCCAGCCAGGCCAGGATGATCCGGCGATGAACATCTCCGAATATATCAAGCCTGCAGGAACCGTGGCGTTCATCCTGGTGCTCGGCGTCGGCTATTACTGGTTCGAGCATCGGAGCCATCCCGAAGAGAAAGAGACGCCGGGCGAGGCGCTCGTCATCGTGGCGAAGTCGACCAATGCCTGCTTCTCCGACCTGGTGCGCGTGACCGGCTTCTTCGTGCCGCGGCGCGAGGCCGTGGTCGTGGCCGACCAGGAAGGATCGAAGGTCACCGATCTCTTCGCCACCGAGGGCGCCCTCGTCACCGACAACCAGGAGCTGGCGCGCCTGTCGGCGCCGCCGCAGATGCCGGGCCAGCCGCAACGGCCGGGCCCGCAGGGTCCGATCTCGCTGAAGGCACCCGCGGCGGGTCTCATTACGGAAGTCCGCACCATCGTCGGCGCGCCGGCCTCGCCGCAGGCAGGGCCGATGTTCCGCATCGCCGTCAACAATGAGATCGAGCTGGACGCGCAGGTTCCCGGCGTGCACATGCCGAAGCTCAGCCCCGGCGCGACGGTGCGGATCAGCCGGGATGACGCCGCCGATTTGATCGGCCGGGTCCGCCTGGTGTCGCCCGAGATCGACCGCGCCACGCAGCTCGGCCGCGTCCGCATCAGCGTCACCAACAATCCCTCATTGAAATCAGGCATGTTCGCCCGCGCGTCCATCGACGCCAAGCGAAGCTGCGGCGTCGCGGTTCCCAAGACCGCAATCGACCATCTCACCGTGCAGGTGGTCAAAGGCAACACCGTCGAGACACGCAGGGTGCGCGTCGGCCTGACCTCCGACAGCCAGACGGAAATTCTGGAAGGCGTCGATGTCGGCGAAATCGTTGTCGCCGACGCCGGCTCGTCGTTGCATGACGGCGACCAGATCAAAACCATGTTCGCCGATGAACTCGATCGCAAGCGGGGACGCTGATGGCACTCAATATCTCAGCATGGTCGATCCGTCATCCGCTGCCGTCTGTCGTCTTTTCGTTCATCCTGCTGCTGCTCGGCTGGGCTTCCTTCACCAAGCTCGCCGTCACGCGGCTGCCCTCGGCCGACATTCCCGTGATCTCGGTCGCGGTGTCGCAGTTCGGCGCGGCGCCGGCCGAGCTTGAATCCCAGGTCACCAAGACGATCGAAGACGCCGTGTCCGGCGTCGAAGGCGTGTGGCACATCACCTCGTCGATCACCGACGGCCTGTCGATGACCACGATCCAGTTCGCGCTGTCGACCAACACCGACCGCGCCCTCAACGACGTCAAGGACGCGGTGACGCGCGTGCGCTCGAACCTGCCGCAGAACGTCACCGAGCCGCTGATCCAGCGTGTCGACGTCATCGGCCTGCCGATCGTCACCTATGCCGCGATCTCGCCCGGCAAGACGCCGGAGCAGCTGTCCTATTTCGTCGACGATGTGGTCAAGCGCGCCATGCAAGGCGTTCGCGGCGTTGCCCAGGTCGAGCGCATCGGCGGTGTCGAGCGCGAGATCCTGGTCTCGCTCGATCCCGACCGTCTCCAGGCGATGGGATTGACCACTGTCAATGTCAGCCAGAGCCTGCGCGGCACCAATGTCGACGTCGCCGGCGGCCGCGCCGAGATCGGCAAGAACGACCAGGCGATCCGCACGCTGGCGGGCGCCAAGACGCTGAGCGACCTCGCCGGCACCATGATTCCGCTGTTCGCAGGTGGTGAAGTGCGGCTCGACGATCTCGGCACCGTCACCGACACCATCGCCGACCGCCGCACCTTCGCCCGCTTCAACGGCGAGCCGGTGGTCGCGCTCGGCATCAAGCGCTCCAAGGGCGCCAGCGACGTCGTCGTCGCGGCCGCCGTGCAGAAGCGCATCGATGCGCTCAAGGCGGCTTATCCCGACGTCGACCTGAAGCTGATCGACACGTCGGTCGAGTACACCAAGGGCAACTACGAGGCCGCGATATCGACCTTGTTCGAGGGCGCCATCCTCGCCGTCGTGATCGTGCTGTTGTTCCTGCGCGACCTGCGCGCCACCATCATCGCCGCGATCTCGCTGCCGCTCTCGATCTTCCCGGCGTTCTGGGCGATGGACATCCTCGGCTTCTCGCTCAACCTCGTCAGCTTCCTCGCCATCACGCTGTCGACAGGTATCCTGGTCGACGATGCCATCGTCGAGATCGAGAATATCGTGCGGCACATGAACATGGGCAAATCGCCCTACCGTGCCGCCCTCGAAGCCGCCGACGAAATCGGCCTCGCGGTGATCGCGATCTCGCTGACCATCATCGCGATCTTCGCGCCCGCGAGCTTCATGTCCGGAATCGCCGGGCAGTTCTTCAAGCAGTTCGGCATCACGGTGTCGGTGCAGGTGTTCTTCTCGCTGCTGGCGGCACGTTTCGTCACACCGGTGCTGGCGGCCTACTTCCTCAAGCACCACACCCATGAAGAACCGCCGCCGGGCCGCATCTTGCGGGGCTATCACAGCGTCGTCGCCTGGTCGGTGAAGCACTATTTCTTCACGGTGCTGATCGGCTTCGGGATCTTTGCGGCCTCGATCTGGAGCATCACGCTGCTGTCGCAGGGCTTCCTGCCGACGCAGGACAGTGCACGATCGCTGATCGCCCTCGAACTGCCGCCCGGGACCCAGCTCGCCTACACCGAAAAGGTCACCGAGGACATCGTGGCGCAGCTGCGCAAGCGGTCGGAGGTGAAGAGTATCTTCGTCGACGGCGGCCGTGTTCCGCCCGGCACCCAGGAAGTCCGGCGCGCATCGCTGATCATCAACTACGTGCCGAAGGTCGATCGCAAGATCACCCAGCGCGAACTCGAATTCTCCATCAGCCAGGAGCTGGAGAACATCCCCGACCTGCGCTTCTGGTTCCTGGACGAGAACGGTCTGCGCCCCATTTCGCTTGTTGTGACTGGCGTCGACGCCAATATCGTCAACAACGTCGCAAGCGAGCTTGCGACGCAGATGAAGCGGATTCCGACCATCGCCAACGTGATCTCGGAAACGTCGCTGGAGCGGCCCGAACTGCGCATCGAACCGCGCGCCGATCTCGCGGCGCGGCTCGGCGTCTCGACCGAAAGCCTGTCGCAAACCATCCGCGTCGCCACCATTGGCGACGTCGGACCTGCGCTCGCCAAATTCGACGTCGGCGATCGGCTGGTCCCGATCCGGGTGCAGCTCGAGGACGCCGCGCGCGGCAATCTGAAGACGCTCGAGCAATTGCGGGTGCCGCTGGGCGAACACGGCGAGAAGGGCGGCGTTCCGCTGTCCGTCATCGCCGACGTCAAGCTCGATCAGGGCCCGACAAGCATCAACCGCTACGACCGCGACCGGCAGGCGACCGTTGCCGCGGACACCGTCGGCACCACCGCGCTCGGTGATGCCACCAAGCTGATCAACGAACTCCCGGTCATGAAGAGCCTGCCGAAGGGTGTGAAGGTCTCACCGTCGGGCGACGCCGAGAGCCTGAACGAATTGTCCGACGGCTTCGCAACCGCGATGAAGGCAGGGCTGTTGATGGTCTATGCGGTGCTGGTACTGCTGTTCGGCACCTTCCTGCAGCCGATTACCATCCTGTTCTCGCTGCCGCTGTCGATCGGCGGCGCCATCGCGGCTCTGCTCGTCACCGGCAAGCAGCTCACCACGCCGGTATGGATCGGCATCCTGATGCTGATGGGCATCGTCACCAAGAACGCGATCATGCTGGTGGAGTTCGCCATCGAATCGATCAACGCCGGAAAGCCGCGCGACGAGGCGATGATCGACGCCGGCATGAAACGCGCCCGCCCGATCGTGATGACCACGATCGCGATGGCCGCCGGCATGATGCCGAGCGCACTCGCGGTCGGCGCCGGCGGCGAATTCCGCTCGCCAATGGCGCTCGCGGTGATCGGCGGCCTGATCTTCTCGACCGTCCTGTCGCTGGTGTTCGTGCCCGCGATGTTCATGGTGATGGACGATCTCGGCGCACTGATCTGGCGCTTCGGCAAGCGGCTGATCGTGCACAGCGCGGATGCAGAGACGGGCGACCATCACGAGGCCACTGAAGCGCTACCGCCACCGAAGAGCATCGTGCATCCCGCGGCGGAGTAAATCGCCGCCGACCCGACTGACGCGAGCGGCGCGAAATTCCTCGCCGCGTTAGCAGGATCCTACTCGTTCCGCGCGATTGCCGTCAGCTTGGTCATGTTCCTGAGCAGGATGCGCCCGCGCTGGAGGTCGAGGATCGCCTCCTTGCGCCAGGCCTGAAGCTGGCGGTTGACACTCTCGCGAGCGGCGCCGACGAAGACGCCGAGCTGTTCCTGCGAGATGTGAACCTCGGAACCGAAATCGGCGGCAAGCGCGCAGAGGCGCCTTGCCAGCCGCACCGGCAGCGGCTGCAGCATCGACTCTTCCATGCGCTCGCTTTGCCAGCGGATACGCTGGCACAGCAGCGCGATGATCTTGATCGCAACCTTCGGCTCGCGCTCGAGGAAAGCCAGGAAATCTTCGCGGCGCAGCACGAATAATTCACTGGCCTCGCCGGCGGTCGCGTCCGCGGTGCGGTTCTGGCCATCCAGCACCGCAACCTCGCCGAACAGGTCGCCTGGGCCCATGAAATTCAGGGTCAGCCGGCTGCCGTCGGAGGCGCCGGTCTCGATCCGGACCTGGCCCCGACGCACGCCGAACAGCGCATCGCCAGGGTCGCCCTTCTGGAACAGCAGCTCGCCATTCGCCAGATGCTGGGTGTGGCAGAGGTTGGACAGCCGCTGGAGTTCGTCCGACCCGAGATCGGCGAACATGGCATTCATTTTCAGAATGACCGCAAATTCGGCCTGCTTGCTCATTTCTACGTCCTTGTGAAGCTACTCGAGAATTTCCTGGGCAAATCGTTTGGAAGCATGAACGTCAGCATCGCGTAAAACCGCGCCGGGGAAGTGTGTCATAAGTCACATAATTTTGCAGCACCCTCCGACTATTTTTAGCGGCTTGGAGCGGCTTCCCGTCCCGGGATAAACTTAGGCCCAAGGGACGGGCGATCTGCCGGGTGCGGCACCGCTCGTCCGTCGTTGGAAAGTCGAGATGAGAGCAGTTAAATTCGCCGGCGCGGCGGTGGTGGCCGTCATCATCGTGGTCGCGCTCCTGCTGGTGATCGGGATCCCCTCGGGCTTCCTGACGTCGAAGATCGCCGCGCGCGTGGAGAGCGCGACCGGCTATCGCCTCACCATCGACGGCGCGGCGAAGATCAGCCTGTGGCCGACGCTGAACATCACCTTGAGCGACCTCACGCTGCAGAACCCCAGGGATCGGAGCGGCATCACCAAGGTGACGATCGAGCGCGTGCAGATCGACATGACGCTGGCGAGCGCGTGGTCGGGCCGGCCCGAGATCCGCGAGATCGTCGTCACCCATCCGGTGCTGTACCAGCCGCTGCTGCGCGATCGCCTGCCCAATGCCGATGGGTCTGCAACGTCGAAGCCGCTTGCGGCCGACATGGACGGCGTGACCATCGACCGCTTCAAGATCAGCAATGGCGAAGTCGCCTTCGCCCGCATCCGCGACCGCATCGAAGGCCGCATCAGCGCCATCGATGCCGATGCCGTCATCGGCCGCGACCGCACGGTCAAGGTGACAGGCTCGGCGCGGGTCTATGATCATCCGACCAAATTCGACATCAAGGCGACGACGCCGGCATCTAGCGAGCGGCAGGCAACCCCGGTGGATTTTGCCATCGACATGCCTGACGTGCTGAAGTCGCAGCTGACCGGGCGTGCCGACATGCGCCTCAACGGCGATGTCGTGATGATCAACGGCATCAACGGCACGCTCGGCGATGGCAATTTCAATGGCTGGGCCTCGGTCGACATCGCCAGCAAGCCCTTGGTCAAGCTCGATCTCGACTTCCAGCGGCTGACGATCCCCCAGTCGCAATCCTCGCAAGATGCGTCCGGGCAGCCCTGGAGCGATGCGCCGATCGACGTCTCCGGGCTCAATTATGTCGACGCGCAGGTGCGGATCTCGGCGACCGAAGCGATCTTCGGCCAGGCCCGCCTGGCGCCACTGGCGATCGATGCCAAGCTCGCCGGCGGCGTGTTGAAGGCGGGCACCGCCAATCTCGGCGCCTATGGCGGCCAGGTCTCCGGCGAGGTGATCCTGGATGCGACATCTGGCGCGCCGAGCTTTGCGATGCAT
This sequence comes from Bradyrhizobium sp. BR13661, assembly GCF_029892425.1. Classification (GTDB taxonomy): domain Bacteria; phylum Pseudomonadota; class Alphaproteobacteria; order Rhizobiales; family Xanthobacteraceae; genus Bradyrhizobium. Next base: position 199,121 of record NZ_JARXWB010000011.1, read on the forward strand.
TCCGACATCGTCGGCGTGCGCGCGCTGCCGCTGTTGCAGGGTCTTGCGGATTTCGACCGGATCGACGGCAAGCTGCAGGCCAAGCTCGCGCTGCGCAGCGCCGGACGCAGCCAGCGCGCGCTGATGGCGAACATGCAGGGCACGGCCTTCGTCAGCTTCCAGGACGGCGCCATCCGCGGCATCAATATCGCGCAGATGCTCCGCTCGCTGACGACGAGCAAGCTGTCGGGCTGGCAGGATAACCAGAACGCCAACCAAAACTCCAACCAGAACGCCAGCCAGGATCAGAACAAGGAGCAAACCACCGACCTGACGCAGCTCTCCGCCTCGTTCCGCATCGACAAGGGCCAGGCGGTGACGACCGACTTCAATCTGATCGGACCGCTGGTGCGCATCACCGGCGCCGGCACCATCGCACTCGACACCAAGATGATGGGTTTCAGGGTCGAGCCCAAGCTGGTCATGACCACCGAAGGCCAGGGCCGCACCTCCGAGCCGGTCGGCTTCGGCATTCCCGTGATGATCTCTGGCTCGTGGTCGCAGCCGCAGATCTACCCTGACATGGCCGGCATGATGGACAATCCCGATGCCGCCTATGCCAAGCTGCGCGAGATGGGCAAGGGCCTGTTCGGTCCTGACGGCGCCAAGCTCGGCGACATCCTGGGCAGCTTTGGCCTCGGCAGCCCCACTCAGGGCAACAACGCGGCCGGCAACAACACCACCGCGGGCAACACCAATCCGCAGATCCAGCTGCCGAACACCATGCCGATGCCCGGTGGCCAGCTCGGCGAGGCCATCGGCAATCTGATCCAGCAGGGGCTGTCGAGCGGCGCGGGAAACAGCGCCGGCCGGAGCCGCAGCCTGCCCGGCGCGCCGACCACCCCCGCGCCGCAGGCATCGCCGGCCCCGCCGACCCAGGATCAATCGCCTCAAGCCCCGCCTCAGGCGCAGCAGGACAGCCAGCCGATGAACGATGTCATGCGGCAGCTCTTCAACCGGTGATGCGTGCACCCGCGACAATTCACCGCCCCGCCAGCCATCCCGGCGTCCCCTGACGGGTTACCAAACCGGTCCCTCGACACCTCCCTTGCCGGTCCAAAGACCCAAAATGTGGTAGAAGGGCCATGGGGCCCTGCGGCCCCTTAGCGCCGGCGTCGGTCGCGGCGCGAGAGGATCCGGATGGCAGGAGCGAAAGACAAGACCTGGAGTCTGCGCGAGGGCCTGTTCGCCAAATACGTCGTCTCCCTCGTCGGCCTCGTCGTGTTCGTGCTCGCCGTCAACGGCGCGATGGAGACCTGGATCTCCTATCGCTCCACCAAGACCCAGCTGACCGACGGGCTCGGAGACAAGGCGCAAGGCGCGGCCCGGCGGATCGAGCAATCCGTCTCCGAGCTCGAGCGCCAGATCAGCTGGGTGACGACGGCAAGCCGGGACACGCTCGACAAGCGTCGCGCCGACTACAGCCAGCTGTTGCAGCAGGTCGCGGTCATCTCCCAGCTGTACCAGCTCAACGGCGATGGCCGCGAGGTGCTGCGCGTCTCGCGCCAGTCGACCACAACAGGCAGCAACAGTGACCTTGCCCGTGACATCCGCTTCACCGAAGCGGTCGCGCGCGGGGTCAGCTATGCACCGGCCTGGTTCGTCGACCGGACGCCGTATATGTCGATCTCGGTGGCGCATTCCGGCTTCAATGCCGGGGTCACCGTGGCCGAGATCGATCTCAGCTTCCTGTCCGACTATTTGTCGGATTCCCAGCTCGGCAAGGCCGCCTTCGCCTATGTGGTCGACGGGCGCGGCCGCGTGCTCGCGAGCTCGTCCAAGGGTCCTGACGTCGGCACGGATCTGTCGAAGCTGCCGCAGGTCGCAGCCGCCATCGCCCCCGGCGGCGAGGGCGACACCTCAGGCACCGACTTCAATGGCCATGCGGTGCTGACGGCCGAGAGCACGGTGCCAAAACTCGGCTGGAGCGTGCTGTTCGAGCAGCCGACCGCGCAGGCCTTGACGCCGATCCGCGACCAGCTGGTGCGCGTCGCGCTGCTGATCGGCGTCGGCCTGATGGTGGCGATTCTCGCCGGCACGCTGCTGGCGCGCCGCATGATCATCCCGATCACGGCACTCCGTAACGGCGCCCACAAGCTCGGCGAGGGCGACTTCAGCCACCGCATCGACGTGCACACCTCGGACGAGCTGGAAGAGCTCGCCGACCAGTTCAACCGCATGGCCGGCCAGCTGCAGGAGACCTACACCGATCTCGAGACCAAGGTCGAGGAGCGCACCCGCGACCTCGCGCAGTCGATCAACGAGCTGAAGGTGCTGGAAGAGGTCGGCCGCGCGGTCGCCTCATCGCTCGACCTCAACGCGGTGCTGCCGACGATCGCGGCGCGCGCGCTGGAGATCAGCCATGCCGATGCGGTCTTGATCTATGGCTATGATGTCGAACACCACCGCTTCGACCTGGTCGAGGCCAACGGCATCGACAGATCGGCTGACGGCCCTCACCTCACGATCAATGAGGGCGAGACCGTGCTGGGCCATGCCGCCAGCAGCGGCGAGCCGATCGCAGTTGCCGATCTCGACCAGGCCGCCGAGTGGCCGCTGCGCGACGTCGCGATCGCGGCTGGCTTCCATGCGGTGCTGGTGGTGCCGCTGGTCGACCAACAAGGCACGCTCGGCGCGCTGGTGGTGCTGCGCCGGGCCAGCGGCGCGTTCGAGGACAGCCTCATCGGATTGATGCGCACCTTCGCCAACCAGGCGGTGCTGGCGATGCGCAATGCGCGCCTGTTCACCGAGGTCGACCAGAAGAGCCACGCGCTGGAGACGGCCAACGAGACCGTGCGCGCCCAGGCCGACAAGCTCCAGCAACAGACCGAGCAGCTGAAGGACTGGAACAAGTCGCTGGAGGAGCGCGTCGAGACCCAGCTCGGCGAGCTCGAGCGCATCCGCAAGCTCGAGCGCTTCCTGGCGCCGCAGGTGGCGCAGCTGATCGCCTCGTCCGACAGCCCCGAGGGGCTGCTGACCAGCCAGCGCCGCGAGGTCACCGTCGTGTTCTGCGACCTGCGCGGCTTCACCGCCTTCACCGAGGCGACCGAACCGGAAGAGGCGATGAACGTGCTGCGCGAATATCACGCCGCACTCGGCAAGCTGATCTTCAAATACGAGGGCACGCTCGACAAATATGCCGGCGACGGCGTGATGATCCTGTTCAACGCGCCGATCCAGTTCGAGGACCACACCAAGCGCGCCGTGAAGATGGCGGTGGAGATGCGCGACACGATCGGCCCCCTGACCGAGCGCTGGCGCAACCGCGGGCACTCACTCGGCTTCGGCATCGGCATCGCGCTCGGCTATGCCACGCTCGGCCAGGTCGGCTTCGAGCAGCGGCTGGAATATGCCGCGATCGGCAGCGTCACCAACCTCGCCTCCCGCCTCTGCAGCGAGGCCCACGCCAACCAGATCGTGGTCAGCCGCCGCGTCTACGGCATGGTCGAACCATGGGTCGAAGCCCGCGCGCTCGACGATCTCCAGCTCAAGGGGTTCAATCACCCGGTGCTGGCGATGGAGATTCTGAGCTGGCGCGAGGAGGTGGACAACGTGGTGGATGCGGCGGCGGCGCGACGGCGAGGGTAGCCGCGAACCGAAGCGCGAAAACAACCCCATGCACAGTAGCCAAGGCACTGAACCAGCAGTGGGATTCGCGACGATACGGATTTTTCGAAATTCTCCTTGAGGCGTCGGGCAAAACACTGGTATGGTGGCATCATCGGGCGTTTGTGCCTGATCTCTCACCAAGCTCTGATGTCTTTGCCTGTCGGATCGGTCGATCCGATGGCTGTCCTGTCGCCCCGAACCACATCACTGCTCCCTGCGACTAACCCCAGGCCTCAACGACGAGGCGGGAAGTTCGGATGGGAGACGGCCTGTGGTTTTTGCCTTGCCATCGCGTGCGTATGATCTGCAGATGCTGGACCGTCCCGCCGAGCGTGCGCGCGACCATGGCTGGGTGTTTGGCCTGCCGCCGGGCATTGCGAGCGAGCAATGGCCGCTCGATCCCGTCACCGGTTATCCGCTGATGCATGGATTCACACTTTTGCTTCCGGACGATTATCGCGTGCATGGCGAGGACATCGTCGCGGTGTCGTTCTTTGCGACCGCGCCCGACCACAATGACGGCGGCGCGCCTGATGATCCCGAAATCCGCGAGGCCGTGGCGGCGCGCGCCTCGCATCCGCGGCTCTCGCGCATGACCGACATTCTCGATTACGAATATGCCGCGCTGCTTCTGACCAAGGCCGAATATGACGGCGCGTTCGCGACGCCGCCCGAGCCACTTGCGCTTGCGACCGCGGAGCGGCCGCGCTGGCTCGATGTCGGCGGCGCCAGCGCGTTCCATGAATCCGCGCCGGGTTATGCGAAGAAGCTGCTGCAGAGCACGCCGCGCGCCGATCTCACTGAAAACCGTACCATCGTGCTGACGGCCCGCGCTGATGATCCCAATGCCGGCAAGGGCCCGCAGGATGCGCATGTGAAGCGCGGGGCGCCGACCGGGTATCAGCCCTATTACTACTATGTCGGCGACGTGCCGGGCCGCGACAATTTCCGCCTGCATGATTGGGCCAAGGACCACGCGCCCAACCATCTCGGCGGCACCATGCGGCCCTGCCAGGCCGTGCCGGAGATGAGCCCGTTCTACATCGAGTTCGAGGAATATTTCGGCGGCTACAATTTTGGTGGCGGCAATGCGCAGCTGGACTTCAGGGACATGAAGTTTGATTGGGCGTGTGGGTGATCACATCGCCCGCTTCGGCCCCATCGCCTCGAACCCCGCCTTCTGCGCGTCGCTCAGATCCGCTTCGAAATCATCGAGCGCATCGCTGACGCCACCCACCGCCTGCTGCATCCTCTCGAGCCGCGTCTTCACGGCGGTGAGGCGGGCTTGTGGGGTTGCTTCTGGCTTGATCGCACACGGGCTCAGCGTCTCCATGGTGCGCAGCGTGGTGTCCTGAAGCACGTCGAGACGGGCGCGGCCGGTGTCGTCGAGCTTGAGGGTGGCGGCGATGTCAGCGGCGGGCCATTGCTGCTGCACGAGCTGCTCGTACTGACGCTGGGCCTGCAAATCGTAGCGGGGGTCGTCATTGGGATCGCAGGCGGAGGCCGCCTGCGCGTCCTTGTGCTGGCTTGAGGCAAGTGCGGCACGACGTTCCCTCGCCAGCGACTCGAGCTTTGCTTTCTGTTCGTCCTCGAGAAGGCCTGTGAATTTGGCGAGCGCCGGCGCGATCGTGTCCGTGGCCTTGATCATCGCATCCAGTCTTGCCTGCATCACGCCGAGGCGCTCGGCGGCGGTCATCGGAGCCTGCGCCGGGCAGGCGGCGCGGATGGTGTCGCGCGCCGCGGTCCATGGGGCGCCGAGTTCGTCGAGCGCGGTGCGCTGCATCTCATTCGGCTGCACGGCGGCCGCGATGCGGTCGACCGGCAGGCCGCCGGTGTCACTGCTGTCGCAGACCGCTTCCACCGACGGGACCCGTCGTCCAACTCGACTTCGAGCTCGGCCTTGCGGCGCGGTGTAGGCGGCGAGCTCCGGCGCCGCATAGGGCGCGAAGATCGCGGCATAGATGTCGCCATAGCCGTAGAGCGAGAGGCTGGTCGTGTCGCCGAAGATGATCGCCGTGGTGAGATCGTCATGCGCGAACGGCCAGAACACCGGACCGATCCAGCCATAGCTGCCGTCAGGATGACGCCACCAACCCTGCGGACGGCGACCGCCATGCCAGCCCGACAGCGCAGCCTGCGCCGTCATCGCGGCACGCAGGATGTAGGGATTGGCGGGTTGGCCGCGCTCGCTGCTGCGCGGATCCTGCGACCTCAATGCGGCGTCACGGGTGCGGCCTCCGCGCACGGCCATGCGGCCGTGACGCAATCGCGCCAGCCCGATGACGTGGCCGACGGCGAAACGGGCAACCCCGAGCGGCCCGCCGCGTATTCCGAACTGCGCTTCCGCCCGGTTCGGCGGTAGCACTGCCAGAACGACAAGGATCGCGCCGACGAGCGCTAGTCCCAACCGCGATCTCGATATGGCAACCGAGCTGACCACTCCTTGGCCCTCCTCCAGCGCCAAGCGCGCATCACGTCGCAGGGAGAAGACTCGCCAGGGAACCAAATGTTCCGCACTCTCCCTCGTCATTCCGGGGCGCGCCCTTGGCGCGAACTATGGTGCGCAATCGCGCACCTGAGAATCCATAGGGCAGCGACAATGGTGGCACGATGGATTCTCAGGTGCGCAACTGCGCACCATAGTTCGTCGCTACGCGACGCCCCGGAATGACGACCACCTCACTGCGCGTTTTGCGGCACCAGAACGGTCTGGCCGGGATAGATCAGATTGGGATTTTTGATCTTCTCGCGGTTGGCGTTGAAGATCACCGCGTAGCGGGCGCCGTCGCCATAGGCGAGACGGCTCAGCGCCCAAAGGCTGTCGCCGCGGGAGACCACGCGGCTGCCGGCTTCCGCCGGGGTGGTCGCGTTGAGCACGTCCGCGGGCGACGCAGCGGCGACGGTCGCGGCGGTCGGAACCCTCGCCATGGATTTGGGTTTCGGTGCGCCCATCATGCGGGGCCGAACCGCCGACCGCTCCGGGTTCGCGGCGAGGCGCGGCGGCAACGACGCAACGACATCCGATTTGTCGTCGGGTTTTGTTTCTTGTTTGGTTTCTTGCGGCTTTGCTTCAGGCTTTACGTCAGGCTTGGCGACCGCCGCGACACGCGCCGGCGGCGGCGCAGCCTCGGCGACCGTGACCGGCATGGTGCGGCTGGATTGCATGATGGTTCCGTCGGGCGCCTTGGCGCGCAGCGCCAGCTCATAGCTGCCGGCGGGAAGCTTGGGTGGGGTCATCACGAACTGGCCCGACGCATCGGCGACCACGCTGTCGAGCGGCTGGCCGTCGCGCAGCAGCTCGACCTTGGCACCTGGTGCGGCCTGCCCCGCGATCACGGCGGCCTCGCCATGGTCGTCGACGCGGGCAACATCGAAGCGAGGGCCGGTGTCCGCAACTGAAGGCTGCGGCTTGGCCGGCGCGACATCGGCCAGCGCCGCGATTTGCTTCTGGGTCTCGGCCAGCGCACCCGGCTTTGATGCCTCGGCCGGTGCCGGTGAGGGCACGACCGCAGCGAGCTTCGGCTCTGCTTTGGGCTCGGCCTTGGGTTCGGCCTTGGCTGTGGGGCTAGCAGGCTTGGCGGCGACTGCAACCTCGGTGCCCGCCCCGCCCGGCAGCAGGCGACGCAGCTCGCTCGGGCCGATCACCAGCACGGTGCCGACCACGGCAAGCAGACAGAACGCGATGAAGGCCTTGGTTGCGGTGATCATCAGTCCTCAACCTTGATCGGAATTTCGGGTCGCAAATCAGCCCCGGCAAACTGCGCCGTTTTGGCTGCGGCAGCAAGACGGTCGATGGGATGACCGCCCGACAGGGTGAACCGGCGCGGCCCCTCCGGCGTCCAATCACCGACGCCGCCTTGCAGCTATATTTCAGGGAATTTCCTCGATGACCGGATTTTGCCGCGCCGCGCCATGGCTGGCGCTCGCCCTGATGTTTGCCGCCGCCCCCGCGCTGGCCGCCTCCGGCCCGCCGCCCGGGTTCGTCCTCACCGACAATGCCGATCTCGCCTTCACCTCGCCCGACGGCGCCACCAGGCTCGAGCAGTACATGAAGGATGCCGGCGATTGGGACGTCAAGTGGCAGGTCTGGGCGCGGCGCGGCGACCAGATGACCGAGCTGAAGCCGGAGCAGGGCTATGGCGCCGGTTTCCGTTTCACCGCCGACTCGCAATGGCTGGTGCGGATGCAGAAGACCGGGTCCGGCGAGCAGGACCTGTTTCTCTACCACGCCGAGAACGGCACCTTCGTCAGCGCCACCGGGAAGAAATCGCTCAGCGATCTCGCCTGGAATTATTTCTACGGCCGGCCGGAGACCAAGACGTTTCCCAAGCTCGACTTCCACATCTCCGCCAATCTGCTGGAGGGCACGGAAGACGCCTACCGCTCGCTCGGCATGGGCTGGCCCAACAACCGTTACCTCGTGATCCTGCTCGGCGGCGAATTCGACAAGCATCCGAAGAACACCGTGATGAAGGGACTGGGCGGCTGGCAAGTCCGTTACGATCTGAAGACCGGCAAATTCGACGTGCCGGCGGAGTGGGCCAAGAGGAATGCCGAAGCGCTGAAATGGGAAGTGAAGCGGGAGTGAAAGCAGGCTCCCGAACCGCATCACTTTCCACGCTCGCACAACGCCGCGCCAACCCCCTGATTTTGTTCCGATTCATAGTTCCCTAACCTTTAATGGTAACGGGCTCTTGTCGGTTTTGGGGCATCTTGCATCCCAAGGGAGGACTGGGATGGGCGCATCAATCCGATGGACCGCGCGCTTGCGCGTGCTGCTTCGCCAGTGGCGGGGCGCACCGCTGACGTGGCTGATCGTCGGCGGCTTCGTGCTGATGGCCGCAACCGCCATCGGCACCGGACTTACCGTCGACCGCTTCCGGCAGAACGCCATCGAGAGCGGCCGCGAAAGCCTGGAAAGCTCCGTCCGCCTGCTTGCCCGCCATTTCGACCGCGAGTTCGAGGATTTCGCGGTGCTGCAGAAGAGCATCATCGCCGAGCTCGAAAGCCACGGAATCGACTCCCCCGATGCGTTCCGCAGCGAGATGGGCACGCTCGCTATGCACGAGGTGCTGCGCAGCAAGGCGAGCGGCTGGTCCGACATCGCCGGCGCCAATGTCTTCGATGCCAATGGTACCCTGATCAATTCGTCCCGGCAGTGGCCGGTCGCCGACATCTCGGTGTCCGATCGCGGCTATTTCAACCGCCTCAAGAACGATCCGGCGTTGCAGGAAGAGATCGAGGTCGTGCCCGGCCGGTTCGGCAAGGGTCCAGCCATCGTGTTCAGCCGGCGCGTGTCCGGCGCGCACGGCGAATTCCTCGGCGTGGTGTCACGGGCCATTACGCCCGAGCAGCTCGAATCCTTCTTCGTATCAGTCGGGCTCGGCGAGGAATCCTCGATCGCGATGCACCACCAGAACGGCCAGCTGCTCGCGCGCGTTCCCCATGTCGAGGCGATGATCGGGCAGAACTATCGCGCCGGCTCGCCCGCGCAGAGGGCCGTGTTCGAGCGCCCCTTCGTGACGACGCAGCTCGCGAGCCCGATGGACGGCAACGACCGCATCGTCGCCTCGCGCATGCTGACCGGCGAACCGCTGGTCGTGGTCGCCACCAAATCGCTGGACGCGACGCTCGCGACCTGGCGTACACAGACAAAATTCTTCGTCACCGTGGCCGTGCTGTCGATCGGCCTGCTCGTGCTGACGCTGTTCCTGATCTTCCGCCAGGTGACCCACCGCGTCTCGCTGGAGAAGCAGCGGCTGGACACCGCGATGAACACGATGACGCAGGGCCTTCTCATGTTCGACCAGGACGAGCGGCTCATCGTCTGCAACCGCCGCTATATCGACATGTACGGGCTCTCGAGCGCGGTGGTGAAACCCGGCGCCTATTTCCGCGACGTGATCCAGCATCGCGCCGATACCGGCTCGTTCGACGGCGACGTCGATGCCTATTGCGACAAGGTCCTGAGCCAGGTCGGGCAGACGCAGAGCAGGATCGTCGAGACGTCCGATGGCCGCCTGATCGAGATCAAGAACCAGCCCAGCGCGGCCGGCGGCTGGCTCGCCACCCATGACGACGTCACCGAGCGCATCCGCGCCGACGAGCGCATCGCGCATATGGCGCATTACGACGCGCTGACCGACCTGCCCAATCGCGTGCTGATGCGCGGCCATCTGGAGCGCCGCGTCGCGGAGCTCAGCCACGGCAAGCCGTTTGCGATCCTCTATATCGACGTCGACGAGTTCAAGGGCGTCAACGATTCGCTCGGCCACGAGGTCGGCGACGAATTGCTGCGCCAGGTCGCCAATCGCCTGCGCGCCTGCGTCAGCGGTAACGATCTCGTGGCGCGGCTCGGCGGCGACGAATTCGCGATCGTCAAGGCCGGCACTCAAGACCAGGCCGAGCTGTCGGCGCTGGCCGAACAGATCCTGACGACGCTGCGCATGCCGGTCGACTGCAAGGGCCAGGAGATCACGACCGATGCCAGCATCGGCATCGCGATCGCGCCCGACCACGGCGACATCATCGACGATTTGCTCAAGCGCGCCGATCTCGCGATGTATGCGGCGAAGGCCGAGGGGCGCGGCACCTTCCGCATCTTCGTGAGCGACTACGACGCCAAGGCGCGGCAGCGCCGCCAGCTCGAGCTCGATCTGCGCCAGGCGCTCGCCCGCGGCGAGTTCGAGGTGCACTACCAGCCGCTGGTCGATCTCTCCGCCAATGTCGTCACCGGCTGCGAGGCGCTGCTGAGGTGGCGTCATCCGGAGCGCGGCATGGTCTCGCCCGCCGACTTCATTCCGGTCGCGGAAGACACCGGCCTGATCGGCGAGATCGGCGAATGGGTGCTCAAGCAAGCCTGCACGGAAGCCGCCTCGTGGCCTGGCGATATCCATATCGCGGTCAACGTCTCGCCGGTGCAATTCCGCTCCAGGACGCTGGCATTGAAGGTCGCCGCGGCGCTCGCCGAGTCCGGCCTCGCGCCAGAAAGGCTCGAGCTCGAGATCACCGAAACCGTGCTGATCCGCGACGACGAGGAGGCGCTGACCATCCTCCGGCAGCTGCGCGAGCTTGGCGTGCGCATCGCGCTCGACGATTTCGGCACCGGCTATTCGTCGCTGAGCTACCTGCACCGCTTCCCGTTCGACAAGATCAAGATCGACCGCAGCTTCATCAGCGGCATCGGCGAACCCGAGGATTCCTCGCCGATCGTCCAGGCCGTGGTGCATATGGCCGCCGCCCGTCACATGGCGACGACGGCCGAAGGCGTCGAGACAGAAGCCCAGCGCGAAGTGCTGCGCGAGCTCGGCTGCAGCCAGATGCAGGGCTGGCTGTTCAGCCCGGCGGTGCCGGCGGCGAAGCTGAAGCAATTGCTGTCGAAGCAGGCGGCTGCGGCTTGATTGTTCGAGCGTCATCTCCTGGAAGACCGCAGCAAGTCATTCGATGATCTCGTCGGCGCGCAGCAGAAACGCCTCCGAGATGGCAAGCCCGATCGCCCTTGCCGTCTTCAGGTTGATCACCAATTCAAACTTGGTCGGTTGCATCACCGGCAGATCGGCTGGCCTCGCGCCCGCAAGGACCTTGCCGGCGTAGATGCCGGTCTGGCGGTAGCCCTCGGCAAATTGCGCGCCGTAGCTGACGAGGCCTCCGGCTTCGGCGAACTCGCGACGGAACGACATCGCGGGCAGCTTGTAATGCGAGGCGAGCGCGGCAATCTGCAGGCGGTCGGAGCCAAAGAACGGATCGTTGCAGGCGAGCACGGCGCCGACCTTCTGCGCGTCGAATTTGGCGAAGGCCGCATCCACTTCGACAGGCGTGCTGGCGTTGATCACGCTGACCTTGAGGCCGAGGCGCTTGACGGCCTCCTCGACCTCCTCGGCCTGCGCCCTGGCAGCGGGATAGCCCGGATTGATCATTACGCCGATCGAGGCCTCGGGCAGCATTTCATGCAGCAGCTCGAGCCGCTTCGCTTCCAGCGAAGCACCAATCATGCTGATGCCAGTGACATTGCCCTGGCCCCGATTGAGATTGGTGACGAGCCCGGCCTTGACCGGGTCGGCGGCAGTAATGAAGACGATCGGGATGGTCGACGTCGCGGCCTTGGCGGCGCGACCTGGATCACTGCCGCCGGCGGCGATGATCAGCGACACCGGGAGCTTGACCAACTCCTCCGCAAGTGCGGGCAGGCGCTCATATTGGCCGTCGGCCCAGCGAAACTCGACCGTGACATTCTGACCCGCCGCGAAGCCTGCCTCTTTCAGGCCCTGCAGGGCCGCTGCCACCAGGTTCTTCTGGTCCTCCGCAGAGCCGCTGCCGAGATAACCGACAACAGGCCTGGTCTGCTGCGCGAGCGTCGCAACAGGCCGCACCAGCGCAGTGCCAAAGGCAACACCCAGGAGCGAGATGAATGTTCGTCGCTTCATCGATGTCTCCGGCTCACTCGATCACGTCGTCGCACAGCGCAAGCAGCGACGGCGGGATCGGGGCTCGAGGACGGTGCGGTTTGCAGCCAGCCGGGCCGAAACATCTTCGGCGGCAGCTGCCACCAATATGCGCAGCGCGCCATGTCGTCGATATGTCCTGATGCCGGCGCGCGTTCGCTGCAGCTGGTCCGCAATGAATCTGTGCTCCAATACTGCCACGCGGCAATGTCCGTAGCCAAAACGGCGGCACCGCTTGCGGCGCCTCAAAGAATAGTGCGCGGAGCCTACCGTCCGCGAGGCCATTTGTGAACTGCTCTCCGCGCTCCGGAGGGGCAATGTTTGGCGTGTCTCGATGCGCCGTCCCCTGGTGAATACGGCTCCGCGACGGGCTGGCTACGCTGAAATTGATCAACGCGAGCGGCTGACATCGCCCCTCCGCCACCTTGCATTTGCGCCGCGCTTCCATATCTCATCGGCATGATGAAGCTCACACGCGTTCAGGACCACGCCATCCAGGCGCTGATGGCCGGCATTGTCGGCGCCGAGACGTTCGATCACGTCTTCGCGGGTATCCGCTTCGACGAAATCGAGGGCACGATGCTCTACGCTTTCGCCAGGAACGAGGACGTCGCCTCCGATATCGAGGACAGCTACTCGCCCCTCATCGCGGCCGTTGCATCGCGGGTGCTGAACAAGCAGGTCGATGTCGTCGTCGTGATGCCCAAGGTCTTGCAATAAGCTTCTGCAGAAGATCGCCGCGGCGATGGTGGGGTGAGCGGCTCTCGTGTCCCGGGCGCAGTGCAGCGTGCAACGCTGCGCTGCTGAACCGGGATCCAGAATGCCTCGGCATGGGCCCCGGCCCTGCAGCGCATCACCATAGCGCGTCTAGACGCGCGTGAACGCGCTTGTGGTGCTGCGCAGCGTCCGGGGCACGCGACCGGAGCGTTGACTACGCTGCGCGGAGATCGCCGACGAAGCGGTCGACGTCGCGCTTGAGATCGTCCGACAGGCGCGCCAGCATTTTCGCCGAGTCCAGCACCTCGCCGGCGGCGGCACCGGTCTGCCCGGCGGCCTGCGACACGCCGCTGATGTGCCGCGAGACTTCGTTGGTGCCCTGGGAAGCCTGCTGCACGTTGCGCGCGATCTCGCGCGTCGCCGCGCCCTGCTCCTCGACGGCCGCCGCGATCGCGGCTGCGATCTCGTTGACGCGCTGGATGGTGGTGCCGATCGACTGGATTGCTGATACCGACGACTTGGTTGCGCCCTGGATCGCGGCGACCTGGCCGGTGATTTCTTCGGTTGCCTTCGCGGTCTGCGTGGCGAGGTTCTTGACCTCAGACGCAACCACCGCAAAGCCGCGACCGGCTTCGCCGGCGCGCGCGGCCTCGATGGTGGCGTTGAGCGCGAGCAAATTGGTCTGCTCGGCAATCCCCGTGATCAGCGCCACGACATCGCCGATGCGCTGGGCCGCATCGGCCAGCGCCTGCACCTCGGTATTGGTGCGATCGGCTTCGCTGGCGGCAGCGCCGGCGATGCTGGAGGATTCGGCGACCTGGCGGCTGATCTCGCTGATCGAGGCCGACAGCTCTTCCGTCGCCGCCGCCACCGTCTGCACGTTGGAGGAGGCATCGCCCGACAGGCTCGCAACCGAGGCCGCCTGTGACGAGCCCTGCTCGGCGGTCGACGACATCGACTGCGCGGTGGCGTTGAGCTCGCCGGAGGCCGAAGCCAGCGTGTGCAGCGATTCCGTGACGGTCTTTTCGAACTCACCGATCAGGCGGTCGACGGCAGACTGGCGCCGCTCCTTCTTCGCCTGTTCGGCGGCCTTTTCTTCGCCGAGACGGTCGCCCGCGATCATGTTGTCCTTGAACACGGATACCGCACGCGACATGTCGCCGATTTCGTCGCCACGCTCGATGCCTGCAAGCTCGATCGCATAATCGTGCTCGGCGAGCTTCTGCATCGCCTGGGTCAGCTTGCGGATCGGCGTGCTGACACGGCTTTGAACAAGAACGAAACCGAACACGGTGATGGCGAGCGCGACCAGCATCATCGCGCCGTTGAACACCAGGCTCCATTTTGCGGCCGTCATCTGCTGACCGGCGCGGGAGACCATTTCAGCCAGCGCGGCCTGGCCGGCCTCGACGTAGAAATTGAGGATGGCGGTGTTGAGCTTGGCAAGCTCGACGCCCTTGATGTCGATGGTCTGGTTGTTGCTGAGCGCCTTGATGAGGCCCTGCTGACGCTCGACCATGGCGACGGCGTCGCCCTGCTTCGACCGCGAGATCACGTCCGTGAGGCTCGCCGGGGCGTCAGCGCGGCTTGCCGCATCCTGCACCTGGCTCCAGGCCTGCTTGGCGCGGCCGCCGTCCTCGGCTGCCCCGACAATGTCTTGGGCGCTCCAGGGCTTGGCAGCGGCGGCCGCGGCCTCGAGACGGATCGCGATGAGGCCGCCGAAATTGCGCGCGGCCCAGGCCGACTGCTTCACGCCGAGGAGATGATCGACCACGGGATCTGTGAGCTTGAGCGCATTCTCGAGCTCGATGGTCAGCGCGAGGATGGAGTCGAGATAGTCCTGCGCTGATTTCCGGAAGTCGTCGGCCGCCTTGGTGTCGCGTGCCGCCTTCGGCTGATGGATCAGGCCTTCGGCCTTGGTCCGCAGCGGCATCAGCGCATCATGGAGTGCCACGAACTTGCCCAGCAGGCCGGCAAGGCGGGAATCGGACACGCCGTCGAGGCGTTCGAGCACGATCTTGTAGGCCGCTTCCGACGACTGCCGGTTGCTGGCGATCCGGTCGTCGGCAGCCGCATTGGCCGGCTCTTCCGCAACCAGCGCCGACAGGAAGGTGCCGCGCTCGATCCGGAAGCCGAGAAGAGCCGTGAAGAGTTGCTGGTCGGTGCCGGCGTAGCGCTCGACCTTTTGCGCGGAGTTGCTGCGCTCGATCGCTCCAAACAGCCCGGTCGCGAGCTGCCCGACAAGGAACAGGCCGAGGACGCCAATGATGGCGCCGAGAACGGAACGAATGGAAGGATTGCCGAACAATGCCATAGGAGAGCGCCGGGCCTTTCGAAAAAGATGCCGAAAAATACCGGGCCGACCCTAAGATTTGGTTCACCAAACGCATTTGGCCCGCGCCGCGCGCGAGCCAAGCCTCATTTGCACCTATCAGGCCTCATTTGCACCTATGAAGGGTGGCGACCTCGAGTCCCGCGTTATCTCGCCGGTCTCATTTCACCCGTCTTGTGGCCTGGATCTCGACGAACTCGGCGTCGGGATGGGTGACAATGGTGGCGAACATGATGCCGCTGATGACCAGCGACCAGGCGGTGTCCCAATAAATCCAAAACACTTTCTAGCCTCCGATTTTGCCAGCCTCGGTTTGCAAGCCTTCGGTTTGCAAGCCTTCGTTCTGGCGTCCTCCGCCCGCGAGACCGGGGGGTAACGGCGGGAGGAGACTGCCGTTCCCTGGCGATCCCTTCCCTGGCGATCCCTCTGACGATTCCCGGCCACGGTCAGGCGCGGCGAGAGAGCAGGCGAAGCGCAGCGCCGCTCATAGTTTGTCGGAAAGACCTTGCGATCGGTTTAACCGGTGTGGCGCTTTGCCACGACGGGGACACTCGTTCGCAACTCCGTGATCGTGTCCCGGCTGTGAACGGCTTCATACGGCAGTCGCCTTTTTGCAGCGCAGAATCCCGTCCGCGCGGTTTGGCGCATCAATTTTCAAACAGACGGATTTGGACCATGGATATTGCAGAACATGGACATCGGCAGATGCTTTCTGGGCATGTGCTTTCGCCCCAATCGGCCGTCCGCAATTACGACGGCTGGATTGTTGCAGGCTATCTCGCCTTTGCCGTCATCGCGTGTGTCGCGATCTATTTCGCCGGCACAGGCCCCGGCATGAGCGACGGCGACTTTGCCATCATGGCCGGGATGCCACTGCCATGAGACACAGACGTCTCGTCGCCCGGACCATCCTGACCTCCATCCTGGTCGCGGTTGCGGTCTGGACCCTGCTCGGACCGCCCGATCATTCGGGCGGCCCCCGCCTGTCGTCGCGCGACCGCACCGCCTCGCGCTAGAGGCACGCCGCCGGATCGCGGTCACCGATACGATTTCGGCATCGATCAATCCCATCTGGAATTTGGTGCCGGGGAACGCGAGCCGTTATCCTCTGCCGCAAAACGACAAACGCCACATCCGCAGGAGGACGCCCTTGATCAGACCGCCACGCCAAATCACCTCGAAATCGCCGCGCGCCGCGATCGCCACCGCTCTCTTCACCACTCTTGTCACCACTCTTGCCCTCGTCCTGGGAGCCCGCGCCGGCATGGCCGAAACCTTCGCCTATGTCGGCAATGCCGACTCCAACGACATCAGCGTGTTCAAGATCGCGGACAACGGCGAGATGACGCCGCTGCAGACCGCTGCCTTCACCGGCGTCGACAAGCCCGGCTCCTCGACACCGCTCGCGATCACGCCGGACCACCGAGTGCTGATCGCCGGCGTCCGCTCGCAGCCGTTCCAGGCGGTGAGCTTTGCGATCGATCCCAAGACGGGCCTCCTCAGCCATATCGGCAACGGACCGCTTGCCGACAGCATGGCGAATATCGCGACCGACCGCGATGGCAAGGTGCTGTTCAGCGCCTCCTATGGCGGCAACAAGGTCGCGCTGAATCCGCTTTCTGCGAACGGCGTCGTCGGCGAGCCCAAGCAAGTGATCCCGACCGGGCTGAACGCGCACGCCTTCCTGCCCTCGCCCGACAATCGCTACGTGTTCGCGACCAATCTCGGTTCCGACCAGGTGCTGAGCTTTGCGTTCGATGCCGCTGCCGGCTCGCTGACGCCGAGCGATCCCCCTCTCAAGACGCCGGAGAAATCCGGGCCGCGGCACTTCGTGTTCCATCCCAACGGCAAGTTCGTCTATCTCATCCACGAACTGAACGCCGAAATCGCAGCGTACAGCTACGAAGCCAGGAGCGGAGCCTGGAGCGAGATCCAGCGCACCACGGCGCTGCCGGAAGGTTTTAACGGACAGGAGCCTAGCCAGAAGCCTTGGGCCGCCGACATCCACATCACCCCGGACGGCCGCTTCCTCTACGCCTCCGAGCGCACCACCAACACGCTCACCGGCTACAAGGTCGATGCGTCGAGCGGCATGCTGACCACGATCGGCAGCGTGCCGACCGAAAAGCAGCCGCGCGGCTTCAACATCGATCCGACCGGCCGTTATCTTGCGGCCGTGGGCGAGCTGTCCGACGGCATGACGGTCTACGCCATCGACCAGTCGAGCGGCGCGCTCAGCAAGCTGAAATCCTATCCCACCGGCAAGAAGCCGAACTGGGTGGAGTTCTTGACGCTGAATTGAGTCCTCTTACCCTCCCCTGGAGGGGGAGGGTCGATCGCGCGCAGCGCGAGCGGGGTGGGGTGATCTCTCCGCACGGGCACTGTTGGATGTGGAGGGACCGTCACCCCACCCCGTCTCACATTTCGCTGCGCTCCATGTGAGCCGACCCTCCCCCTCCAGGGGAGGGTAAGCGCGAACCTCTTCGCCCTTGCAGCGACCAATCCAACAGGTGGCATTGTGCCGCCGGCGTTGCTGCGGCATTTCTCGTCCGGTCAGCCCATGGCCCGCCGCCAGCGCTTCTGCTATCGATAAACGGCTCGTGGATCCCTGCGGCCAACCGGAATATCCGATGCGTTCATTGCCTGCGCGTTCCCTTTCCCAGACCTTCATTGCCCTCGCGGGCCTGGCGCTGCTCTCCGCCCAGCCGTTGCGCGCGGCCGATGACGACGCCGCGCCCAAGGGGCCGGCAGTCACGGTGCTGAAGGCGGCAAAATCCTGCTTCTCGGACATCGTCGAAGCCACCGGCAACATCATCGCGCGCGAGGAGACCTCGGTGCGGCCCGAACGCCCGGGGCTGAAGGTCACGGAAGTGCTGGCCGAAGCCGGTGACACCACGACGGCCGGCCAAGTGATGGCGCGACTGGCCCTACCGGAAGGCGGCACGCTGCAGGTCACCGCGCCCGTCGCCGGCGTCATCGCCACATCGACCGCGCAGATCGGCAACTTCGCTTCAGCCAAGGGCGAGGCACTGTTCACGATCGTGGCGCGCAGCGAATATGACCTCGTCGGCCTGGTCGCGACCAACGATGTGCGAAAGCTCGCGGTCAATCAGCCCGTCACGGTCCGCATTCCCGGCGCCGGCGATATCGACGCCAAGGTGCGCCGCATCGGTCCGACCGTCGAGGCGAACATTCAGCAGGGCTTCGTCTATATCGGCATGACCTCGCAGAAGCGCCTGCTGATCAACGCGAGCGGTCGCGCACTGATCAAGACCGGGCAGAGCTGCAACGTCGCGGTGCCGCTGACCGCGGTTCAATATTCATCCGCCGGAACGGTGGTGCAGGTGATCCGGCGCAATCGCGTCGAGACCAAGCGTGTCGAGATCGGGTTGATGTCGGGCGGCAATATCGAGGTCCGCGACGGCCTCAACGAGGGCGATATCGTCGTCGCCCGCGCCGGCGCGCTCTTGCGCGAAGGCGATCCGGTGCGCCCGGTGATGGCCGCGGAAGCTGCGAAGTAGCAGGCCACCTGTGTCCCGGACGCGCCGCAGCGTGAAACGCTGCTGCGCAGAGCCGGGACCCATCTCTCACCGAACGAGAGGCTCAAAAGAATGGGCCCCGGCTCAGCGTCGCATCATTGCATGATGCGCCGCGTCCGGGGCACGAGACTTCGCAAGATCTAAGAAAAACTAACCGCCGGCTTCGCTGAAATTGACATCCTCGAGCAGCGACGAGGACACCGTCGGGACCTGGTCGCCTTCGCTGGCGCGGGAGATGGCGACGCGGGTCTTGTTGAAGACGCTCTCGGCGGTGCCCTGCGCATTGAGATGGTTGAGGAGCTCGCCGACCAGCGTGGAATGCTCGCCCTTGCCGTCGTCAACGACCTTGCCAGGCGAAGCCGAGGAGAGGATCAGCGCGTTGTCGGGCGTACCGATCGGCGCGAGACCGTGTGAATAGGAGCGGAAGCGGCGCTCGTAAGGGTTACGGCGCGACGCATCGACGACGACGAGCTTGGCCTTGGCGCCCTGCTCCTTCATCATCTCGAGCACGCCTTCGATCGAGACGCCCTGACGGCGGACGTCGCTTTCCTTCCAGATCACGGCATCGACCGGAAGCATGTAGCTCTCGCGGCCGGCCTGCACACCATAGCCACCGAAGAACAGCATGACGACGCTGTCGCGCTTGATGCGGGACTTCAGGCGGTTGACGGCGCGGACCATGTCGTCCTTGCTGGCGTCCTCCACCATGTCGACGTCAAAACCGTTCTTGCGCAGCGACGACGACAGCGCGCGCGCATCGTTGATCGACTGCGTCAGCGGCGCGCTGGCGTCGGGATAATGACCATTGCCGATGACGAGCGCGAGACGCGAGGTCTGGCTCACCGAGCCCGTGACCTGGTCGGTCGAAACGGCCTTGGCAGCGTCGAGCGCACGCATGTTGAGCGC
Source organism: Bradyrhizobium sp. BR13661 (assembly GCF_029892425.1). GTDB lineage: Bacteria > Pseudomonadota > Alphaproteobacteria > Rhizobiales > Xanthobacteraceae > Bradyrhizobium. Next base: position 218,704 of record NZ_JARXWB010000011.1, read on the forward strand.
AGCATGGGCGCCAATCGCCAGCGACACCGTGCCGATGAGGGCTGCGGCGAGCGCGATCGAACGTCGGGACATGTCGAGCTGCCTTAAATCCATCTCGCTTCATTCCTGTCAGTGCCAAAGACCTGCCAAGCGTGCGCACACTGGTTGAGTAGCGCGATGGCGTCTTTAGGTTTGAGGGATTGGCCGGGGAGTGCCCCCGAATTGCGCGTTATTTGCGGCACCGCACCAAACAAACCCTTAACCCGAGATCGCCTGCCCCGCAATAGATCGACCAAAATTTGATCTAAGTTACTGAACATATTAGTTAATTAGCCCGCCTTAAGTCCCCGGTTTTTCACAACTCCGTAACCTTCCGGGGGTCGATCACGCAGCCCTCATGCCGGGATTTTTTGTGATGTCCATCACATTTGTATTTCTCGCGAATCCGGGTAGCTTTTTCAAAGACTTGCGGGGGCGGGTCCCCAGCCAGGCCTCCGCAAAAGTCCCCCGCCACCAGGTATTTCATGAGCTTTCATTATTTCGCAGGTGCCGCGTGCCGGGCGCTGACGGCCCAGAAAGACGGCCCTTCCCTTTATGACGTCTGCGACCCCGTTTTGTCGGGCCCTGCCAGCGGCGATCCGCATCTGGCGAAATTCTACAAGACCGCACTCGGCAATCCCGCGCTGCGGATGCTGCTGCGACGTGCCGGCCTGAGCGAGTTGCGGGACGAAGCCAAGCTGAACCGGCTGCGCGCGGCCCTGTTGCGCGCCCGCGACGACGCCGAGCCCGACTGGGCCGCGATCGGCGGGCCCGTCGCCGATCTCGTTGACACCATCGCACTCGACCACCCCAAGCCGCCACCGGCGATGTTCACCGGCTCGGCTCCGCCGCAGGCGCAGATCGACGGCGTGATCCGCGACTGCGCGCAGCATCTGCTCGGCTCCTACAACAGAAACGGTTTCCTGCCGACCTACGCCGCCTTCAACCTGATCGGCGACCCCGATTTTCGCGGGCGCGAGTTGATCATGGCGCTCACGGGGCTGAATGCACGCGGCTACAAGAACTCGTCATTGCTGTTCAATCTCGCCCGCGTCTTCATCGCGCGTTCGCCCGCGCGCGCCGTGGTCAATCCGCCCTGGCGCGGGATTGCCGAGCCGATGTGGGAGCCGGTGCAGATCCGCCATCGCTCGGCCTATTACGATGCGTTCTTCATCGAGGCGCTGCTCAGCTATGTCGAGACCGGGCTGGCTTCGCCTGCAGACAAGACCTCGGCCGAACGCGCCATCGCCGACATGGTCGATTTCTGCGTCAACATCAGCCGCGAGGAAGTCGAGGGCGCGGGCGGTGCGCGCTTCAATGTCATCACCGCGCTCGCGCCCGCGCCGCATCCGCGCTTTTCGCGCTATTTCGCCCAGATCAAGCAGGACCTCGGCTTCGGCGTCTACGTGCCCGACTGCGACACCACCGCATGCTCGATCTCGGCTGCGACGCAGGCCGGCTGCACCGATCCGATCATCGACCAGCCGCTCCTGGATTTCTATTCCGGCTACCAGGTGCAAGCCGGCGTCAACGAGCTGCGGGTGACGGTGCCGCTGAACGACAATATCGACTACGAGGGCGGCGTCGCGACCTGGATCGACAACCTCAAGGGCGAGCGGCCCTACGGCAACGATCTCGATCCGACGCTCAATCTCGACATTCTCGAGGTGAGCTTTCGCAATCTGGCGCGCTGGAAGATTCTGGAGACGCCGTCGCGGCTTGCCACCGTGCATCGGATCATCGGCTTCCAGAAGCGGCTGGCGGCGAGCGGTGCCTTCGCCAATCCCCGCTCGCACATCTATTATCTGCCGGAGCTCTACAGCGCCTATTTCGGCCGCTGCTACGCGGCCTTCCTGGCGCTGCCGCTGGCGGCGCAGGCCGCCATCGATCCCGACGGCGATTTCGATTTCATCCGCCATCGCGTGCTCTCCTATGTCAAGGGCGAGCTGATGGCCGCGGAGATGAACGTGTTCGATGCGGCGCTGGCCCTGATCGCGCTCGGCCATCTCGGTGCCGATCCGCGCGCCTTCGCACCGGCGCTGAACGTGATCGTCGCCGCGGTCGGTGAAGGCGGCCGCCGCGGACCGTTCCGCGCCTATGAATGGAACAAGATGAAGACCCCGACGCGGATTCTGGTCGGCGGACCGGAGGTGACGTCGGCGTTCGTGCTGATGGGACTGGCGCTGGCGAAGCGCGCGATGGTGCGGGGGTGAGATGGTCGCACGCGTGCCCCGGACGCCATCAGCGCGTCTACGCGCGTCTTTGACGCGCTATGGCAGCGCTTCTTCAGCGGTGCGCTGCAGAGCCGGGGCCCATGTCGCCGGGCGCTCCGTGTCGCTTTCTGGGTCCCGACTCTGCGCAGCAGCGTTTCACGCTGCAGCGCGTCCGGGACACGAGCGGTGTTCGACCAATGACGGGAAGTTGAAAGTCCTCTGTGAGGCATAGGCTGGCCGCAAGGCCCAAAGGCGACCACAATTGCGCGGCTTATCAAGGTGTTCCCAGACAATGCGGACCGGCATGTTGCGAAAATTCCTGATTGCGCTGTCTTTGCTCGCCATCCCCTCGCTGGCGCAGGCGGCCGATATCACCGGCACCGCGAAGGTCCGCGATGGTGATTCCGTCGTGATCGGTACCACGCGGATCCGGCTCGGCGGCATCGACGCGCCGTCGGCCGACCAGCTCTGCCTCAACACCAAGAGCGAGCGCTGGACCTGCGGCGCCGCCGCGCGCGACGAGCTCGCCAAATACACCGAGGGCAAGACCTGGCTCTGCCATGCTCGTTCGATCGACCGGCGCGGCCGCACCGTGGCGCGCTGCGAGGTCGGCGGCGAGGACATCCAGAAATGGCTGGTGCGCAGCGGCTGGGCGCTGGCCTATGTTCGCCTCTCGAAGGACTACGAGGCGGACGAAGCTGCCGCGCGCGAGGCCAAGGCCGGGATGTGGCAGGGCGCCTTCATCGCGCCCTGGGACTGGCGCGTGCGCAACAAGAAGACCGCGATCCTGGGCGCCACCAAGCCGCCGGAAGGCGCCCATTCGGTGCTGCTCGCCTCGGCCTCGGGGCCGGTCGCGCCCTCGCCGGACTGCACCATCAAGGGCAACGTCAACTCATCCGGCGAGTGCATCTACCACCAGCCAACCAGCCGCTGGTACGCCCAGATCAAGATGAAGATCAGCAAGGGCACCCGCTGGTTCTGCTCGGTCGAGGAGGCGGAGGCCGCCGGCTGCCGGGAGACCAAACGCTAGGGGCGCTCAGACCTGCATTTTACGTGCTTTTCTCAAGGCCTCCGGCCGCGTAGAAGAGCAAATCAGTCACCCACCAGACAGTCTTCACGACACAAGGAAGATAGCAATGACCGTTCGCGCGGGCCGGGAATTTCTGGCCATCCCCGGGCCCACCACGATGCCCGACGCCGTGCTGCAGGCGATGCATCGTCCGGCGATCGACATCTACTCCAAGGAGATGCTCGACCTCACCGAAAGCCTGCTCCGCGACATTTCGAGCCTGTTTGCGACCAAGGGCAAATCCTACATCTACATCGCCAACGGCCACGGCGCCTGGGAAGCGGCGCTGAGCAACGTGCTGTCGCGCGGTGACAAGGTGCTGGTGCTGGAGAGCGGACGCTTCGCGATCGGCTGGGGCAATGCGGCAGCCTTGATGGGCGCCGAGGTCGAGGTTCTCAAGGGCGACTGGCGCCGCGCGGTGCGGCCGCATGAGGTCGAGGAGCGCCTGCGCCGCGACACCGAGCACAAGATCAAGGCCGTCGTCGTCGTGCAGATCGACACCGCCTCGGGCGTTCAGAACGACATCGAGGCGATCGGCAAGGCGATCAAGGCGGCCGGCCATCCCGCGCTGTACATGGTCGACACTGTCGCTTCGCTCGGCTGCATGCCGTTCCAGATGGACAAATGGGGTGTCGACGTCGCGATGTGCGGCTCGCAGAAGGGCCTGATGACACCGCCCGGTCTCGGCTTCGTGGCCGCCAGCGCCCGCGCGCAGGAGGTGCACAAGAAGGCGAACATGTCGACGCCCTATTGGAGCTGGAGCGAGCGCGAGGGCACCGAGAATTATCGCAAATATGCCGGGACCGCGCCGGTGCATCTGTTGTTCGCGCTGCGCAAGGCGATCGACCTCATTCACGAGGAAGGGCTGGAGAACGCCTTCCGCCGCCACGCGCTGCTCGGCGAGGCCACGCGCCGCGCCGTCGGTGCATGGACGGAAGGCCAGGTGCTCGGCTTCAACGTCGCCGAGCCGCATGAACGCTCCAACACCGTGACCACGGTGACCATGACCACCGGCCACGATCCAGCGGTGCTGCAACGCTACTGCAAGGAGAAGTGCGGGGTCGTGCTCGGCACCGGCATCGGCGATCTCTCGGGCCAGGCCTTCCGCATCGCCCATATGGGCCATGTCAACGCACCGATGCTGCTTGGCACGCTTGGCGTCATCGAGGTCGGCCTCAACGCGCTGAAGATCCCGCACGGCAAAGGCGGGCTCGAAGCGGCGGTGTCGTATCTCGGCGAGCAGGTCGGGGCGTAAATTCTCAGTTGTCGTCCCGGCGAAAGCCGGGACGACGGCGGAGTGTTTGGCTACGGTTGCGGCACGCGATACGCTTCGACCTGCGCCTTCAGCGCATCCAGCGAGGCGAGCGGCTTGTTCGGATCAACCCGATATTCCCCGCTCGCGAGCCACTCCAGCACCTTCGCATCCACCACCGGCGAATGATGGATGACGTCGCCGTAATTGCTTAAGTCGTGCGTCACTTCCTTGATCGCTCGGAAATCGTGCAGACGCACATTGGGTAGCTGCGTCAGGCGCTGCGTGACGAAAGCCGTGAAGTCATAGACGATCTTCAGCGTCGCCGGGGAGGCATCGCGCATGGCGACGAATTGCAAGATCGAATAGGGCGGGAGGTAGATATCGAACTGTACCTCCGGATTGGCCTGGATCAGGCCGATGGCGTCGCGCTCAAAGTTCTTCATCATCGCATCGAAATTATAACCGTCCGCGAGATGGACGCGGCGGGCCGGACTCGTGATCGACGCGAATGCGGCCATCGCGCGCGTGGCGTTGTAGAAGGACCCGAGGTCAAAGGTCGGCGCGAGCACATTGATGTCGTCCACATCCGGGATCGGGAACTTGAACACAATGCCTGTCGGGACCCTCGTCGCGACCGGCGCTAGCAGCGGGGTCGATCGCACCAGCATCCACGCCGACTCCCGCGCTATGACGCCGTTGAAAAGGTACTCCGCAATACCCCTCGGATTCCGACGATAGAGATTGACCGGCAGATAAATGTCCGCATCAACTTCCGGCGCGTCGCGGAAGATCCAGTCGTCGACCTCCCAGATAACACGCTTCGGATGCCGCGCCAGGGCCGCGGCAAGCACAAAGCTCTGCTCGTGCGACGTCGACCCCGTCATGGACAATTTCAGCGAACGCCCGCCGACGATGCGATCGATGTCGCTCTGCCGGAAATGGATCGCGAGCGACGTACCCATGAACACCGTGTCGAACGTCTGGCTGCGGATCAGGCCAGCGTTCTGCATGCGGCTGTCGTTGGAATACATCGGCTTGTAGAAATTCGCCGGTCGGAACAATTGCAGGGGATCGACGACGAAATTGCATCCTACGGACATCAGCATGACGGCCACGGCAGCGCAGACAAATTGAACGAGATTTCTGACCGACATGGACGATCAGAACCTGAAATAGATGAATTCGCTGTGCGACTGGATTCCCAGAATCCCGAATGCCAGCACGGCAGCGGTTGCATAGAGAAACAGCGGCCGCAACCGCCATACCGTCAACCTCCCACCCACGCGGCGATGGGCGTGGTCGTAGCCCATGATCTCCTGAGTGTTCGGCGCAAACCAGGCCAGCGCCGCATAAAGCACGATAATGCCCGAATCGGCGATCTCGCCGCGACCGAACACGATGCGGGAGGGATCGGCCATCCTCGTCAGGATAGTCAGCGCTGAGTCGACGGTATCGGCGCGGAAAAACACCCAGGCGACAACGACTGCGACAAAGGTCAGGAGCAACGCGACAATATCGCCCAACGGGGCAAGCCGTGGCGAAATGTTCGGGCCGAAACGGTTCCACGCATGATTGATGCAGAGATAGGCGCCGTGCAACGCGCCCCACGCGACGAACGTCCAGGCTGCACCGTGCCAGAGGCCGCCAAGCAGCATGGTGACCATCAGATTGACATAGCGAAGCAGTGGCCCACGACGGTTGCCGCCGAGCGGGACATAGAGATAGTCACGCAGGAATTGCGACAACGTCATGTGCCAGCGACGCCAGAAATCGATGATGCTTCTTGCCTTGTAGGGAGAGTTGAAATTGATCGGTAGAAAGATGCCAAACATCAGCGAAATTCCGACCGCCATATCGGAATAGCCGGAGAAGTCGAAATAGAGCTGGAAAGTATAGGCAAGGGCACCGATCCAGGCCTGATCGAACGACGGCGTCGATGGGTCGAAGGCGAGCGATACCAGCGGCTGTATTCCGTCGGCGAGACAGGTTTTCTTGAACAGGCCAATCGAGAAGATGATCAGGCCGCAGAGGATCAGGTGCGGATTGGCGCGCTTGGTCTCGCTCCGTTCGAACTGCGGAAGCATGTCCTTGTGGTGCAGAATAGGACCCGCGATCAGGTGCGGAAAATATGTCACGAACAGCGCATAATGCGGCAGCGCATAACGCGCGACACTGCCGCGATAGGCATCGACCAGGAAGGCGATCTGCGTGAACGTGTAGAAGGAGATACCAACCGGCAGGAGGATAGCGATCGAGATGCCGGTGGCGAAGATTGCGTTCAGGTTTACGACGATGAAACCTGCATATTTGAATATGCCGAGCACAACGAGATCGCCAACGACACCGATAGTCAGTATCACTCGGCGGGCGCGCGGACCGAGTTTTCGGACAATTAGAAACAGGCCGACAACATAATTGAACGCGATCGAGGCGACGAGAAGCGGAACGAACTGCCAGTTGCTGAAAGAATAGAAGGCGAGCGAGCAGAGCGCCAGCCACACCACGGGCGCGACACTGCCACGCCGGCCGAGCGCAAAATAGCCGAGCAGGACGACGGGCAGAAACAAGAAAATGAACAGATAGGAGTTGAAGAGCATTTATATTTTCCGGGGCGCACCCTAACCACACAAGGCGGATTTCGACAACCCCTGCGGGAGACGACTGCCTGCCGCACCTTGGCAATCCACATGTACAAACCGATATAAAGGACCGCAAATAGGACTGCAGACCGAACGAGGACCGCGTGACAGAGTTACCGACAAAGAGACTTTCTTTGGCTCCAACGGCCCCGCGGCGGCCGCACACCTTCACCCACCACGGCATCACCGTGACCGACGACTATGCCTGGCTGAAGGACGCAAAATGGCAGGAGGTGCTGCGCGACCCAAAAGTGCTCGACCCCGACATCCGCAAATATCTGGATGAGGAGAACGGCTACACCGAGAGCCTGCTCGGCCACACCGCCGCCTTGCAGAAGACGCTGGTGCGCGAGATGCGCGGACGCATCAAGGAGGACGATTCCAGCGTGCCGTCGCCGGACGGGCCGTTCGCCTATTTCCGCAGATTTCGGGAGGGCGGGCAGCACGAACTGTTCGGCCGCATGCCGCGCGATGGCGGCGTCGAGCATATCGTGCTCGACGGCGACGCGCTGGCAAAAGACCACAAATATTTCAAGTTCGGCGGCAGCCGCCACTCGGACGATCACAAGCTGCAGGCCTGGAGCGCGGACACCAAGGGATCGGAATATTTCACGATCCGCGTCCGCGACTGGGCGAGCGGTCAGGATCTCGACGATATCGTCGAGGAGACCGATGGCGGCGTGGTCTGGGCCGCGGACTGCAAAAGCTTCTTCTATGTGAAGCTCGACGACAATCACCGCCCCATGCAGGTGTGGCGACACAGGCTCGGCACCAGGCAGGCCGACGATACGCTGGTCTATGAGGAGCAGGATTCAGGCTGGTTCACCCATCTGCACGAAAGCACCAGCGGCCGCTTCTGCGTGATCGCCGGCGGCGACCACGAGACGTCAGAGCAGCGGCTGATCGACCTTTCCAATCCCGAGGCTCCACCGCGCCTCGTCGCAGCTCGCGAAGAGGGCGTGCAGTATTCGCTCGCCGATCGCGGCGACGAGCTATTCATCCTCACCAATGCCGACGACGCCATCGACTTCAAGATCGTGACCACACCACTTGCCGCGCCCGAGCGGAAGAACTGGCGCGACCTGATTCCCTATCGCCCGGGTATCTACATCATCGACCTCGATCTCTATGCCGGCCATCTGGTGCGGTTGGAGCGCGCCAACGCGCTGCCGTCGATCGTGATCCGCGATCTGGCCACCAGGGAGGAGCATGCGATCGCCTTCGACGAGGCCGCCTACTCGCTCGACACGATGGGTTCCTACGAATTCGACACCACGAATTTGCGCTTTGCCTATTCGTCGATGACGACGCCGTCCGAGGTCTATGACTATGACATGGCGAAGCGGACGCGCGTGCTTCGCAAGCGCCAGGAGATCCCGTCCGGGCACATCGCTGCCGACTATGTCACCACCCGCATCATGGCGAAGGCGCAGGATGGCGCCGAGGTGCCGGTCTCGATCCTGTATCGCCGCGGGCTGAAGCTGGATGGCACAGCGCCGCTGCTGCTCTACGGCTACGGCTCCTACGGCATGGCGATGCCGGCCTCGTTCAACGCCAACCGCCTGTCGCTGGTCGATCGCGGCTTCGTCTACGCCATCGCCCATATCCGCGGCGGCGCCGACAAGGGCTGGGGCTGGTATCTCGACGGCAAGCGCGAGAAGAAGACGAACTCGTTCGACGATTTTTCTGCCAGCGCGCGTGCGCTGATCGCTGCGAAATATACCGGCGCCAAGCGCATCGTCGGCCATGGCGGATCGGCCGGCGGCATGCTGATGGGCGCGGTCGCAAACCGTGCCGGCGAACTGTTCGCCGGCATCGTCGCCGAAGTGCCGTTCGTCGACGTGCTCAACACCATGCTTGACGACACGCTGCCGCTGACGCCGCCGGAATGGCCCGAATGGGGCAACCCGATCGAGAGCGAAAAGGATTTCCGCACCATCCTGTCCTACTCGCCCTACGACAATGTCGCGGCCAAGGACTATCCCGCGATTTTGGCGATGGGCGGCTTGACCGATCCGCGCGTCACCTATTGGGAGCCCGCCAAATGGATCGCCCGCCTGCGCGCGACCATGACCGGCGGCGGCCCGGTTCTGCTGCGCACCAACATGGGCGCCGGCCACGGCGGCGCCTCGGGCCGGTTCGACCGGCTCGATGAAGTCGCGATCGTCTATGCGTTCGCGCTGTGGGCAACGGGGATGGCGGAGGCGTGATCTTCTCCCTCGCCCCGCTTGCGGGGAGAGGCGAAGGAACTACCTCCCGTTCTTCTTCCGCCACTCCGCAAAATCCGTGAGCGTCTGCGGGTCGGTCGCGGGATAGAGACCGAAAATGCCGCGGCCCTTGCCGACTTCCTCGGTGACGAAATCCTCGAAGGCCGTCATCTCGACGGTCTCGTTGGCGATCTCGTCGGCAAGATGCGCGGGGATCACGATGACGCCGTCGGCATCGCCGAGAATGACGTCGCCGGGAAACACCGGCGCATCGCCGCAACCGATGGGAACGTTGATCTCGATCGCCTGATGCAGCGTCAGATTGGTCGGCGCTGACGGGCGATGATGGTAGGCGGGGATGCCGAGCTTGGCGATCTCGGCGGAATCGCGAAAACCGCCGTCGGTGACAACACCGGCGACGCCGCGCTTCATCAACCGCGTCACCAGGATCGCGCCGGCAGAGGCCGCGCGCGCGTCCTTGCGGCTGTCCATCACCAGGACGCTGCCCGGCGGGCAATCCTCGACCGCCTTGCGCTGCGGATGCGAGCGGTCCTTGAACACGTCGATGGTGTTGAGATCCTCGCGCGCCGGCATGTAGCGCAGCGTGAAGGCCTCGCCGACCATGGTCGGCTGGTCCGCACCGAGCGGATGAACATCCTGGATCATCTGGATGCGCAGGCCGCGCTTGAAGAGTGCGGTGGCGACGGTGGCGGTGGAGACGGCTTTGAGCTTGTTGCGGGTGGCTTCGCTGAGTTTTGACATGGTGTTCTCTCTCGTCATTCCGGGGCGCGCGGAGCGCGAGCCCGGAATCCATCAGGCCGCACACACCGCGGTAAAATGGGTTCCGGGTTCGCGCTTCGCGCGCCCCGGAACGACCGCATCAGTAAATCGACGGCTCGCCGATCGGCGCGCCGAAATCGGTCTCGAGGAAGTCGAAGTCGCAGCCGTCATTGGCCTGCTTGATGTGCCTGGTGAACATCCAGCCATAGCCGCGCTCGAAGCGGCGCTCGGGCTGCTTCCAGGCGGCCCGGCGCTTCTCCAGCTCGGCCTCTGATACGTCGAGGTTGATGGTGCGCGCGGCGACGTCGAGCGTGATGCGGTCACCGTTCTGCACCAGCGCCAGCGGGCCGCCGATATAGGACTCCGGCGAAACATGCAGGATGCAGGCGCCGTAGCTGGTGCCGCTCATGCGCGCATCCGAGATGCGCACCATGTCGCGCACGCCCTGCTTCACCAGCTTGGTCGGGATCGGCAACATGCCCCATTCCGGCATGCCCGGACCGCCCTGCGGCCCTGCATTGCGCAGGATCATGATGTGGTCTTCGGTGACATCGAGATCGGGATCGTCGACCGCCTTCTTCATCGCGGGATAGTCGTCGAACACCAGCGCAGGGCCGGTGTGCTTGAGGAAGCGCGGCGCGCAGGCGGAGGGCTTGATGACGCAGCCGTCGGGGGCGAGGTTGCCCTTGAGCACGGCAAGCGCGCCCTCCTTGTAGATAGGATTGTCGACGCCACGGATCACATCGGCATTGTGCACCTCGGCGCCGTCGATGTTCTCGCCAAGGGTCTTGCCCGTCACCGTGATGCAATCGAGATGCAGATGCTGCTTGATCTGGCCCATCAGCGCCGGCAGGCCGCCGGCATAGAAGAAATCCTCCATCAGATAGGCATCGCCGCTCGGACGGACATTGGCGATCACAGGCACCTTGCGACTTGCGATCTCGAAATCATCGAGGCCGATGTCCTGGCCGGCACGGCGCGCCTGTGCGATCAGATGAATGATCGCATTGGTGGAGCAGCCCATCGCCATCGCCACCGCGATCGCGTTCTCGAAGGCTTTCCGGGTCTGGATCGTCTTCGGCGTCAGATCTTCCCACACCATCTCGACGATGCGGCGGCCGCATTCGGAGGCCATGCGGATGTGGTTGGCATCGGCAGCGGGAATCGAGGAGGCACCAGGCAGCGTCATGCCGATCGCCTCGGCGATCGCGGTCATGGTCGAGGCCGTGCCCATGGTCATGCAGGTGCCATAGCTGCGGGCGATACCGGCCTCGATATCGAGCCAGTCCTTGTCGGAGATCTTTCCGGCGCGGCGCTCGTCCCAATATTTCCAGCCGTCGGAGCCGGAGCCCAGCGTCTTGCCTTTCCAGTTGCCGCGCAGCATCGGCCCCGCCGGCAGATAGATCGCCGGGATGTTCATCGAGGTCGCGCCCAAGAGCAGCGCCGGCGTGGTCTTGTCGCAGCCGCCCATCAGCACCACGCCGTCGACGGGATGGCTGCGCAGCAGCTCCTCGGCCTCCATCGCCAAGAGATTGCGATAGAGCATGGTGGTCGGCTTCAACAGCGATTCCGACAGCGACAGCGCCGGCAACTCCACCGGCAAGCCGCCGGCCATCAGGATGCCGCGCTTGACGTCGTCGACGCGCGACTTGAAGTGCATATGGCAGGGCTGCGCCTCCGACCAGGTGTTGATGATCGCGATGCACGGCCGGTCCTTCCACTCCTCCGGGGCGTAGCCCATCTGCATGGCGCGGGAGCGGTGGCCGAACGAACGAAGGTCGTCAGGCGCGAACCAGCGCGCGCTGCGAAGCTGATCAGGTGTTTTCTTCTTGGTCATGGGTGCCCCTGTCTGGACCTTGTTCCGCTCGATCGCGCAGAAGATCAGGTTTCGACAAAGAGCCCAATGATGGTCACGGTCAAGAGGCCTGCGAACACCGCCGCTATGCCCGGTGGATCGCGGTTATCGAGGATGAACCGGACGAGCCCACCCGGATCAGGCAGCCTCAGCGCCGCTTCGCCGGTCCGGCCCCCGATAGCCGGAATCGTTGCCCTTGCGCCGATCCAACGGACCGTTGCGCAGCTTGACGAAGAAGGCCTGCACTTCGGCCGCCAGACGTTCGGATGCTCCCGAGACCTGGTTTGCGGCTCCCATCACATCACCGGCCGAGCGGCTGGTTTCGGCGATCGCGCCGGAGACGGTGCCGATGCTGGTCGCGAGCGTCTGCGTGCCCGATGCCGCCATCTGCACATTCTCAGATATTTCTCGCGTCGCCGCGCCCTGCTCCTCCACGGCGCTGGCAATTGCTGCGGTCACCTCGTCGATCCGGCGCATCGCCGATGCCACCTCCTTGACGGACGCGACGGCCGAGCCGGTCGAGTTTTGGATCGCTGAAATATGCTGGGCGATCTCCTGGGTGGCATGGCTGGTCTGGTCCGCCAGCGCCTTCACCTCGGAGGCGACGACGGCGAAGCCGCGACCGGCTTCGCCTGCGCGCGCAGCCTCGATCGTGGCATTGAGCGCCAGCAGATTGGTTTGCGCCGCAACAGCCTGAATCAGGTCGACTACCGAGCTGATCCTCTGCGCCGCCTGTGCAAGGCCCTCGATCTCGGCCTCGGAGCGTGCCGTCACTTCGCCGGCCGATCGCACGGTCTTGTTCGACAATTCGATCTGCCGGCCGATCTCGACGATGGAGCTGGCGAGCTCTTCTGCAGCCGCGGCGACGGTCTGCACGTTGACGGCTGTCCGCTCGGAGGCCGTTGCCGCAGACGCGGCCTGACTCGTCGCATCCTGCGCGATGCCGTCAAGGCTCTCGGCGGTCTGCCGCATGGTGCCCGCGTTCTCGCCGACCAGCTTGAGCAGGTTGCGCGAGGTGTCCCGGAATTCCTCGACCGCGCTCTCGGTGTTGCGGTTCATAGCCTGACGCGCCGCCGCCTCCTGAGCGAGACTCTCCGCCGCCTGCTGTTGAGCGATGACGTTGTCGCGGAATTTGGCCACGGCCTTCGAGACACGTCCGATCTCGTCGCCACGTTGCGCAGTTCTGAATTCGACGCTGGTGTCGCCGCTGGAGAGCAGCGCAGAATCACGAACCAGTTCGGCAATAGGACGGGTGATGGAGCGCGCAACCAGGATCGAGATCGTTATCCCAAGCGCCAGCCCGGAAGCGAGCAGGATCCATTGCAGCAGGAGTAGCCTCTCGACTTTCTCGGCTACGCTGTGGCTGTCTTCGGCGAGCCTGGACTGCTGGTCACTCTTGAGACCGCCCGAGCGCTTGCCGTCGGCGTCCTTGCGGCCGTCGAGGAGATCGAGAATGCGTGCCGCCCGGGGAGCGGCCTCAGTCGAGAGGATGTGGACGGGTGCATTCCATTGCGGCGTCTGGCGGATAGCGAAAATCTTCTCCGGCAACGGCGCGAAGGCCTCGTTTGCTTTGGCAATAGCCTGATAGGCAGTGCGCTGCGTTGCGGTCAGCAGATCCTGTTGCGTTCGGACCGCGGCAAGTGCGGTACGGAAGGTGGCGAGCGGCTTCTCGAACTTCTCACGGTCGGCGGTGTCTCCGGATGCCACATACAGACGCAATTGCGAGCCCGCTGCGGCGAGATTGCCGCGAACATCGGCGAAGGTCTTCAGCAGGTGCTTGCGCTGCGGCGTCGCCTCCAGCGCTTCCTCCTCGTCGATCATCGCGGTGATCTCGGCGAACATCTTTGCGATCAGCGGCGCGGCTTCCTTGGCGAGCAGGTCACTCGCGGGATAGGCCGACGGGGTGAAGGCCGCCTTCTCCGCCCGATCCTGCGCCTGGCGGAACTCGGCGATCAACGCCTTCGCCTCGTGCCAATTGGCCTCGCTGCGCGCATCGGAAAATTCCGCAGCCATGCGGTCGACGGCGGCTGCGGTGCGATCGAGTTCGGCCCAGACCGCGGCGCGGTCGCGCTTGGCCTGTTCGTCGCCCGTCAGAAGATATCCGCGCAGGGTCGAGAGCGTCGAATAGAGATTGCCGACGAGCTCCGTGCTCGCGATCGCAATCGGCGCGCGCCTGTCGACGACTTGCTTGATCCGCGCCGAAATGTCCGACACGACGAACACGGTGTAGACGACGGTCGCCGCGAGCAGCATGCAGATCAGCGCGAAGCCACCCAGCAGCCGGGTTCGAATTCCGGTGTGTGCGATCGATTTGAACATCAGAGGTCTCGCGCTGTGGGTCGTTCGGCCAGCCTCGCTTGCCGAATGTTGACAACGCGAGGCGGGTTGCAAACAGGGGTACTGTAAACGTCATGATTGTGGTGAGGCGCCTTTAACCCTTGGTGAAATCCACTCCCCGTACAACTACGGCGAGAATTAATTCCCATGTCGGTTGGGGCTGGGACGCCCGGCAAGAGCCTGTCGCCTCTATGCACGCGAACGTGCGTAAGGCTCATGATGCCAATCGGCTTCCGGCAAATGCCGGAAAAAGGCAATGACGCCAAGCGCACAGCGCTTGCAGGACAGGCACGATCCGCGCAACAATTTCGCATTTGAAGCTTTGATTTGGGTCGTCGGGGCACCCCATTCGACCCCGGAGGGTTTCAGACGTGGCCAACATCCTGATCGTGGATGACGATCCGGCCGTTCAGCTGACAATCCGCCTGCTGTTGGAGCGGGCCGGCCACCAGGTGACTGCCGCCGGCGACGGCCGCAAGGGGCTCGCTTTGTTCGAGGCCAACGAGTTCGACCTGCTGTTCCTCGACATCTACATGCCGGGCATGGACGGGCTGGAGACGATGCGCCACGTCCGGGCGCAGCAGCCGCAGATCCCGATCATTGTCATTTCCGGCCGCTCGATCACGCCGGACACTTATGCCGAGCCGGATTTCCTGAAAATGGCGACCAAGCTGGGGGCGATCGCGAGCTTGCAGAAGCCGTTCCGGGCCGACGCGCTGCTGGCGGCGGTCGACCGCTGCCTGACCGCGGCGCAGTCATCATCTCCGCCCCACATCGATGCCGGTTCCGGCAGCCGATGACGGGGGGAGCGATGTCGCGTAGAACATACGGGTCCATTCTCGACGCGGCACGAAGTCCGACATGAAGCTCGCAACCCGACTGGCCATCGCGATGATTCTGCTGGTCGTGGTCGCTGTCTCCGCGATCGGGTGGCTCAGTCACTACACTCTGGAACGGGCGTTCCTGCCCCGCGTGCTCGACCGCATCGAAACCCAGTCGGGGCTGCTCGCCTCCCAGCTCGAAGCCCAGACCAGCGGCGCGCGCGCCGATATCGCGACATTCCGCTCCCGGGCCGCCGTGCGCGGCCTGATCGAGGCGCATTTCAACAACGGCATCGATCCTGACGACCATCTGTCCGAGAAGACCTGGCGGGAGCGATTGCTAACGCAACTCGTGGCCCTTGTCGGGGCAAACCCGACTTACGCTAAGTTTCGTATCATCAGCGCCGACGGGGTCGAATATCTGCGCGTCGACCGATCCGGCCCGGACGGTTCGGCCCGAATCGTTCCCGACGATGCCTTGCAAAACAAGGATGATCGCTTCTTCTTCCAGGAAGCGAGCAAGCTCGCCGAAAACCAGATCTATGTCTCGCCGGTCGACCTGAATGTCGAGAATCGTGCGATCCAGATGCCCTATGTCCCGACATTGCGCGTCGCGACACCGCTATACGGACCCGACCACCGGCTGTTCGGCATTGTCGTCATCAACGTCGACATGCGCCAGGTGTTCGACCGTATTCGCATCACGACCCGGCCCGGCGAGCAGGTCTATGTCGTCGGCCGCAACGGCGATTACATCGTACACCCGGACCGCACCCGCGAGTTCGGCTCGCAACTGGGCACCCCGACCCGCTGGCAGGATGACTTCCCTTATTTCGCTCATGTCATCGGATCGACGCAGAGCGCCACCCAAATCGTGCCTGCGAGCGACGGCAGGCCGAGCGGCACCGTAATCGCGCCCGCGATCCTGGCCGATGGGCAATGGGTCGGCATCATCCGAGTCGTCCCTTACGCCGTCTTCATGGCGCCCGCCTTCGCCATCGAGCGGAGCAGCCTGACCATCGGCATCATCGCGGTGCTGGGCGCCGCCGCGCTCGCCTGGCTGCTGGCGCAGTCGCTGACCCGGCCGATCGGACGCCTGACCAGAGCTGTCGAGGCGATCGGACGCGGCAAGCCCGCCGTGATCCCGATCGACGCCGGGGGCGAGACGGGCATGCTGGCGCGCGCCTTCGCTCACATGGTCGAGGAGACCAAGGCCAAGACGTCGGCGCTGGAGCATGAGATCGAGGAGCGGCGACGAACAGAGACCGCGCGCGATCAGCTCGCCGTGCGCGAGCGCCTGTTCAGCGCCGCGGTCGAATCCTCCGACGATTCGATCGTCATGCAGACCCTTGACGGCACCATCATCGGATGGAACTCGGCGGCCGAACGTCTTTACGGCTATTCGGCCGAGGAGGCGGTCGGGCAGCCGACCTCGATCCTCCTGCCGGCCGACCGCAGCCAGGAGGGCAAGGACTACCTGCAACGGATCGCGCGCGGCGATCGGATCGAGCATTTCGAGACCGTGCGCGTGCGCAGGGATGGCACTCCGGTCGAAATTTCGGTGAGCCTGTCGCCAATCCGGGACGCTGCAGGCAAGATCATCGGCGCATCAGGCACGGCACGCCGACTGACCGATGCTCGGCGAACCGAGCGCGCGCTGCAGCAGCAGCTCGAGGAGCGTCGGCAGCTGTTCGACGCCTCCGAAGACCTGATCATGATCATGGATTCGCGCGGCCGCCTGGTCCAGATCAGCCCGAGCAGCGAGGCCGTGCTCGGCTACAAGCCGGAGGAAATGGTCGGACGCAGCGGCGTCGATTTCATCCATCCCGCCCACCTGGAGCAATCCCGCGAGGAGATGCGCGAGCTTCGGCGCGGCGGGCATCCGAAGCTTGCCGATACGCGCTGCATCCACAAGAGCGGCCGCGAGGTCTGGCTGTCCTGGCTCGGCAACTGGTCGGACCAGGCCAAGCGATTCTTCTTCGTCGGTCGCGACATGACCGAAGCGAGGCTGGCCGCCGAGTCCTTGCGCGACAGCGAGCAGCTTGCGCGCAACATCGTCGAGACTGCGCTCGACGCCTTCGTCCAGACCGACGACCGCAGCACCATCCTGAACTGGAGCTCGCGGGCCGAGGAGCTGTTCGGCTGGCGGCGCGACGAGGCGCTCGGCAAGAACGCTGTCGAGCTGATCGTCGCGGAGAGCGAGCGCGAGAGGGTCCAGGCCGGGCTCGCGCGCTTCCTCGAGTCCGCCGAGGGCCAGACGCTCAACCGCCGGCGCGAGCTGATGGTCCGGCGGCGCGACGGCAAGGAATTCAGGGCCGAACTGAGCGTCACGGCGCTGCGGCGCCGCGAAGGCGTCCTATTCAACGTGTTCTACCGCGACCTCACCGACAAGATCGCGTCCGAGGAGCGCATCCGCCATGCCGAGAAGATGGAGGCGGTCGGCCAGCTCACCGGCGGCGTGGCGCACGATTTCAACAACATCCTCACCGTCATCACCGGGACGATCGAAATCCTGGCCGATGCCGTGGCCAAGGATCCCGGCCTTGCCGCGATCACGAAAATGATCGACGAGGCGGCCGGGCGCGGCGCCGAGCTGACCCAGCACCTGCTCGCCTTTGCCCGCAAGCAGCCGCTGCAACCGCGCGAGATCGACATCAACTCGCTGATCATCGACACTGCAAAGCTGCTGCGGCCGACGCTCGGCGAACAGATCCAGATCGAATCCGTATTCGAGGACGAGAGCTGCGTCGCGGTGGTCGATCCGAACCAGCTCACCACCGCGATCCTCAACCTCGCGCTCAACGCGCGTGACGCGATGGCCGGCGGCGGCAAGCTGATCATGGAGACGGGCGCGGCCTATCTCGACGAGGTCTATGCCAGCGCCAACGATGTCCCGCCTGGTCATTACGTGCTGATCGCGGTGAGCGACACCGGCACCGGCATTCCATTCAATATGCTGGCGCGCGTATTCGATCCCTTCTTCACCTCGAAAGGTCCGGGCAAGGGCACCGGCCTCGGCCTCTCGATGGTCTACGGTTTCATCAAGCAGTCCGCTGGCCACATCAAGATCTACAGCGAGGAAGGCCACGGCACCACGATCAAGATGTATCTGCCGCCGGGCAAGACGCCGACGGCGGTCGCCGAGGGCGTGATGCCGGCATCGATCGAGGGTGGGCATGAGACCATCCTCGTGGTTGAGGACGACCGGCTTGTGCGGGAATACGTGCTGGCACAGCTGCATTCCCTGGGCTACGTCACCCTGCAGGCCGCCGACGCCGCGGAGGCGATCGCGATCGTCAACAGTGGCAAACCGTTCGACCTGCTGTTCACCGACGTGATCATGCCTGGCAAGATGAATGGACGGCAGCTCGCCGACGAGGTGCTGAAGTCGCGTCCGGATCTCAGGGTGGTCTACACGTCGGGCTATACCGAGAACGCGATCATCCACCACGGCCGGCTGGATTCAGGCGTGCTGCTGTTGGCGAAGCCCTATCGCAAATCCGACCTGGCGCGGATCATCCGCAAGGCGCTGCAGAGCTGAGGTTCGCTCGCCCGGTATATGCACGAGTGCGTGCATAGCCGCATCTGCAATCGGAAAATGGGGCGGACGGGCCCGCTCAATCGCGAAGTGCTTGCAGCCTGATGAAAATCCGCGCAACAATTTGGATCTGACCTTCACGCCGCTCGCGAGCACGTGTTCAGCGCAATGGTTGAAGCCCCGGATGATGCGATCGTCTCGGAATTGCCGGACGGCACCATCATCGGCTGGAACGACGCGGCGGCCCGCTTGTATGGCTACGCCGCAGACGAAGTCCTCAATCGATCCATCTCCCTGATCGTTCCCACCGATCGGAGCGCGGAGACCGAAGCGAACCTGAAGCGGATTGCGCGGGGCGAGTCGATCGCACCCTACGAGACGTTCCGCTTGCACAAGGATGGCAGCCCGGTCGAGGTTTCGCTGAGCGTCTCGCCGATCCGAGGCCCCTCCGGCGAACTCACCGGAGCCACCGAAGTCGCACGCGGCGTCTCCGACGTGCGACGAACGGAACGTTCGTTGGAGGAGCGCCAACAGCTCTTCAACACTTCGCAGGACCTGATCATGATCACGGACGCCCGGGGCTATGTGGTGCAGATCAGCCCGAGTTGCCAAGCCATCCTCGGCTATCGACCGGAGGAGATGATCGGCCACCTCTGCACCATGTTCTTGCATCCCGATTATTTGGAGAGCTCGCGCGAGGAGGTGCGCGCGCTGCGGCGCGGCGAGCGGCCGAAGCTCTCGGACAATCGCTGCCTCCACAAGGACGGGCACGAGGTGTGGCTGTCCTGGCTCGGCAATTGGTCGGAGCAGACCAAGCGCTTCTTCTTCATCGGGCGCGACATGAAGGAGGTTCGGCGTGCGCAGGAATCGCTGCGCGAGAGCGAGCGGCTCGCCCGCGACATCGTCGAGACGTCGCTCGATGCATTCACCCAGACCGATGAAACCGGCACCATCCTGAGCTGGAATTCGCAGGCCGAAAAGCTCTTCGGCTGGCGGCGCGAGGAGGCGATCGGCAGAAACGCCATCGACCTGTTCGTCGCCGGCAGCGAGCGCGAAAACGTCAACGCCGCGCTGCAACGTTTCCTGAAATCCGGGGAAGACAGGCTAACCAACCCGCGGCGTGAAATTGTCGCGCGGCGACGCGACGGTCAGGAGTTCAGGGCCGAGCTCAGCGTCACGGCGCTCCGGCGACGTAGAGGCCTCCTCTTCAATTCGTTCTACCGTGATCTGACCGACAAGATCGCCGCCGATGAGCGCATCCGACACGCAGAGAAGATGGAAGCGATCGGCCAGCTCACCGGCGGCGTGGCGCACGATTTCAACAACATCCTCACCGTTATCACCGGTACGATCGGGATCCTGGCGGAGGCGGTGGCAGCGGAGCCACAGCTTGCGGTCATCGCCAAGATGATCGACGAGGCCGCCGGGCGCGGCGCCGAGCTGACCCAGCATCTGCTCGCCTTTGCGCGCAAGCAGCCGCTGCAACCGCGCGAGACCGACGTCAATTCATTGATCATAGAAGCGGCCAAACTGCTGCGGCCGACGCTTGGCGAACATATCCAGATCGAATCCACGTTCGAGGACGAGAGCTGCGTCGCCACCGTTGATCCCAGCCAGCTCACCACGGCGATCCTCAACCTCGCACTCAATGCCCGCGATGCCATGCCTGATGGCGGAAAGCTGATCGTGGAGACGGGAGCTACCTATCTCGACGAGGTCTACGCCAGCGCGAATGATATCCCGCCCGGCCATTACGTGCTGATCGCCTTGAGCGACACCGGGACGGGTATCCCACCCCACTTGCTGGCCAGAGTATTCGAACCCTTCTTTACCTCGAAGGAGCCGGGCAAAGGGACCGGGCTGGGGCTCGCCATGGTCTACGGCTTCATCAAGCAGTCCGCAGGACACATCAAGATCTATAGTGAGCAGGGCCACGGAACCACGGTCAAGATGTATCTGCCGCCCGGCGACGCCGCCGCCGTCGCCTGCGAGGTGGCAGCGCCGGCGCCGATCGTGGGCGGATGCGAGACCGTTTTGGTGGTCGAGGACGACCGGCTGGTGCGCGACTATGTGCTGACACAATTGCATTCACTCGGCTACGTCACCTTGCAGGCCGCCGACGCCGCGGAGGCGATCGCGATCATCAACAGTGGCAAGCCGTTCGACCTGCTGTTCACCGACGTGATCATGCCCGGCAAGATGAATGGACGGCAGCTCGCCGACGAGGTGCTGAAGTCGCGTCCGGATCTCAGGGTGGTCTACACGTCGGGCTATACCGAGAACGCGATCATCCACCACGGCCGGCTGGATTCAGGCGTGCTGCTGTTGGCGAAGCCCTATCGCAAATCCGACCTGGCGCGGATCATCCGCAAGGCGCTGAGCAGCTGAAGCTCAATAGCCCGGATGGACAGCTACGATGCGCGCTGAGCCGCGGTCATCACGATGCGAAT
Organism: Bradyrhizobium sp. BR13661; assembly: GCF_029892425.1. GTDB lineage: Bacteria > Pseudomonadota > Alphaproteobacteria > Rhizobiales > Xanthobacteraceae > Bradyrhizobium. The sequence goes on from NZ_JARXWB010000011.1 coordinate 239,886, forward strand.
CAGATCGGCGGCATTACGGGCGCCGAGCTTCTTCATGATATTGGCGCGATGATCCTCGATGGTGCGCGGGCTGATGCCGAGCGTGCGGCCGGCTTCCTTGTTGGAGGCACCGGCGGCAAATTGCTCGAGCACCTCGCGCTCCCGGCGGGTCAGCGGCTCGCGTCCAGGGAAATGCAGCGAGCCGAACTTCGGCGACGCACTCTCTGCCTGCCTGCGTGCATAGGCGCCGATTGCCTCGTCCAACCGGCCGACGATCTCGCTGCCGCGGAACGGCTTCTCGATGAAATCCAGCGCACCGCTCTTGATGGCGCCCACCGCCATGGTGATGTCGCCCTGCCCGGAGATCATGAAGATCGGGGCCGGATAGTCCTCGCCATGCAGCTCCTTCAGAATGTCGAGACCCGACTTCCCGGGGATATGCACGTCGAGCAGGATCGCAGCAGGTGTGCGGTTTCGCGCGATGGAAAGCAGTGCCGCGCCGTCCGCAAAACAGATCACCTCATAGCCTGCCGCCTTCAACACCATCGACAAGGTGTCGCGAACAGCAGGATCGTCATCGACGACGAAGATCTCACCACGGGAGGTTTGTTCGACCATGTGCCATGTCCATTCGCCACATCGGCATTCAAGGACTCGCGTCCGCGCCTAACGTTTATGGCTCTCGGCGCAGATTCGGCCCGCCCGCATTTGTACGGGACATGAAGTTAACGCACAAGTAGCGGTGAAGTGCCTTATTGCGGGGGACGGAGAATATCCATGCTAAATTACGCAGGCATACCCCCGCTCGCCGCGATGGCTGAAACCGACAGCCGTCAGTTGATCGCAGCCGAACTGCGCTCGCTGATCGCGCGCATCGAGATCAGCATGCGCCTGATCGACGCCGCCATGCAACCGGACGACGATGGTGCTATCTTGAGGTCGAGCTTGGGTTCCACAGAGATTGTCGTGCTTGACGACGTCACGCCCCGTTATGCTACGGCGAGCGCCGCCTTGAACGCCTGCCGGGCCGAGCTCGACCGGGCCCTGCAAACTCTGTCGGAATCCGGCAATCCCGTCTAACGCACAATCGACGCGGCTGATTTGCCGCAGCCGACGGCATGACAGCACCGCGCCTCAGGCGCGGTGCCGCTCCACGATCGCGTCGGTGGCGACGCCACCCCAGGTATGGATCGTCGGCAGGCCCATCGCGGTCTTGCCGAGATTGGCAAGGCTGATACGCAGCGCCGCGAGATCCAGCGGTTTCGGCAAGCTCTGAAGCTCGATCCCCACGGAGCGGGCGAAGCTGCGGGCGGCACTACGACGCTTGCCGTCCATGCCGCTGACCACGATCACCGAGCCCGTGAATTTCGCTGCCGCCATCTCTCGCAGCACGTCGATGCCGTCGCCGTCCTCCAGCACGAGATCGAGCGTCACGCAATCGAAACGCGCACCGCGCAGCTTCTCGATCGCTTCCGCAACCGACGGTGCGACGGCCACTTCATGGCCGGCCTGCCTGGCAGCGACCGTGATCAGGCTGCGCTGCGTGGCGTCGTCATCGACCACCAGGAGCTGAAGCGCGCGCCGCTCGGCGCCGTCGGGCAGGTTTGACGAGATGGGGGAGAGAGAGCTTCTTGGCATTGATGGCCCCTGAAATTGCGACCGTCGATGGATACACGGTGCGCGCTTAAGCCACGTAAAGCGGGGTCAGCGAATTCGCTCCGATGTTTTCAGAAAATGTGAAGCAACGCGTCAGGAAAGCGTCGCACGATGAGCGCTGCGATCACGCCAGCGCGTCATGGTCGCTGGCGGCACCGCGCTTCTTGCGGTTCTTGCCGCGCAGGAACTGGATGTCCATCTCGGCGCCGTTGACGCGCACCAGCTCGCAGCGCCGGTAGGCAAGGCCGGTCGACGACAGCAGCAGGAAGAACTCCTTCAGGTTCAACCCCTGGATCGAGCCTTCCACCGTGAGGATGGCGTCGGTGTCGGAAATCGCATTGAGCGTGCAGTCGCGCCGCCACGTGCCGTCGATGGCCATGATGCAGACATCATAGCCCCGACTGAACGTGACGCGCTCTGCGCCCTTGCCATCCTCGGCCATGCCTATCGTCCTGCCATCGCCGCCACGCGAGGCGCTGCGGCAGCGTCGGCCGGCTTGGCCGCAGCTGCACGTGGATCGTTCGGCTTGTAGAGGCCGCGGCGATCGGCAATCGGCCTGAACGTGTCGGTCAGTCCGACCACGGTTTCAGCCGCACCGAGCACCAGGAAGCCGTCGGGCTCGATCTGGCGCGCAAGGCGGTTGAAAATGTTGATCTTGGTTTCCTGGTCGAAATAGATCAGCACGTTGCGGCAGAAGATGACGTCGAACGTGCCGAGGTGCGAGAAGTCCTGCAGCAGATTGAGCTGCCGGTGCTGAATCATCGCCCGCAGCTCGGGGTTGATCTGCCAGGTCTCGCCGGTCTGCTTGAAGTATTTCATCAGCATCTGGATCGGCAGGCCGCGCTGTACCTCGAACTGGCTGTAGACGCCGGCCTTGGCCTTCTCCAGCACTTCCTGCGAGAGGTCGGTCGCAATGATCTCGATGCGCCATCCGGTCAGGGCCGCGCCCATCTCCTTCAGGGTCATCGCCAGCGAATAGGGCTCCTGCCCGGTCGAGCCGGCGGCGCACCAGATCCGCACGCTGCGGCGGCCGGCACGGGCCTTGATGATCTCCTGCATGATGGTGTCGCGGAAATGGTCGAACGGGACCTTGTCGCGGAAGAAGAAGGTCTCGTTCGTGGTCATGGCTTCGACCACGCTGGTGATCAGCGCGCTCGAGCCGGCCTGCAGTTTCTGCACCAGTTCGGGGATGCCGGGGAGCCCGGCCTTGCGCGCCAGCGGCAGCAGGCGGCTTTCGATCAGATATTGCTTGTCGGCGGACAGGTCGAGACCCGAGCGCTCTTTCAGCAGCTTACGCAGATACTCGTAGTCGGGCGCGTTCACAGGATACCTCTTGACGCTACTAACAGGTGTATTCTCAGGCCGCTGTCTCTTCTTCGCGCGCGACCAGTCCGACTTCCTGGAACTTCGCCAAAACGATTTCCTTGTCGAACGGCTTCATGATGTACTCGTTGGCGCCGCCGCCCATCGCCTTGGTGATGTGATCGATGCCGTTCTCGGTGGTGCAGAACACGACCTTCGGCTCGTCGCCGCCGGGCATGCGGCGCAGCGTGCCCAGGAACTGGAAGCCGTCCATAACGGGCATGTTCCAGTCGAGCAGGATGGCCTCCGGCATGGCCTTCTTGCAATGGACCAGCGCCTCGACGCCGTCTTCCGCTTCAATGACTTGGAAGCCCAGCGCTTCGACGATGCGACGCGCGACCTTGCGAACGATGCTGGAATCGTCAACCACCAAACAGGTCTTCATCTTGGATCTCCGGCTAAAATATCTTTCGTGAAAGTTCAGGCAGCCATTTGCACTTCGGTCTTGAGCTCGAGCACGCGATCGACGTCGAGGACGACCATGAGCTGGCCGTCGAGGCGGTGGACACCGCCGGCGAGCTTGGCCATTCGGGGGTCGAGGTTGACGGGGTTCTCTTCCTTGCCGTCCTCGGGCAGACGCAGCACCTCGCCGATCTGGTCGATCAGGAGGCCATAGGATTCACCGCGCAGGTCGACGCCGACCGCCATCGGGGTCTTGCCGTCCTCGTCCCTGGGCAGGCCGAGACGGGCGCGCATGTCGACCACGGTGACGATGCGGCCGCGCAGGTTCAGCACGCCCGAGATCTCGCGTGAGGACAAGGGAACGCGGGTGACGCGCTCGGGCATGAACACGTCCTGGACGCGGGAGATCGGCAGACCGAACAGCTGGCCGCCGATCATCGCGGTGACGTATTCGACCATGGCGCCTTCGCCAATTTGCGTCTTCTTGCTCATATCGTCTCTCCTCAGGTCCCGCTTACGCCGCTACCCGGCTCAGATCGGAGGCGCCGGCGGCACCCGCGGTCTGCTCCTTCAGCGCCGCGATCAGACCGGGACGGTCGAACTTGGCGACATAGTCGTGGAAGCCGGCCTGACGGCCGCGCTCGATCGCCGCCGGCGACACCAGCGCCGACAGGCCGATGATCGGCATCGCGCCCAGATTGCTGTCGGAGCGGATCGTTTCCGCGAACTCGAACCCGTTCATGTCGGGCATCTCGATGTCGGTCAGGACCACGTCGAAGGTCTGCGCACGCAGTGCTGCGAGGCCCTCCTGCGCGGTCGGCGCGGTGCGGACGCGGTAACCGGCAGCCTTCAGCACCGGTGCCAGCATGTTGCGGAAGAACGCACTATCGTCGACCAGCAGCACCGACTGCGAGTGCATCGACGGCTTCATCTCCTTGCGGGTGAACCAGTCGGCGAACGCCATCGGCAGGAAATGGCCGACGTCGATCACCTCGGTCGCCTGGCCCTTGATCACGGCCGAGCCGAGGATGCCGCTCGCCGAGCCGCCGACCTCGATGTTGAGGCGCTCCTCGACGATGTCGATGATCTCGTCGACGACGAGGCCCATGGAGCGGCCGTCATCGGCGAACACCAGGATCGGCTGGGCGCCCTGGCTGGCGATGGTGACGCCGTCCATGGCCACCAGCGGCATCAGCTGCTCGCGGTACTGCACCATGTAGCGGCCGTTACTGAACTCGATCTTGTCGGCCGGGAGCTCTTCGAGGCGCGTGACGAGGCCAAGCGGGACCGCCTTGGGCTGGCTGGAGCCGGCGCGGAAGACGAGGAGCGAGGTGGTCTGCTCGCCGCTTCCGATGTGGTGTGCGCCATTGTCGTCGCCCATGTCATGGGCCGAGGAGCCGGCGGCGCCGAGCGCCTTGGCAATGCCGTTGGGGTCGATGATCATGATGACCGCGCCATCGCCCAGAATGGTGTTGCCGGAGAACATGTCGATGTGACGCAGTTTTGTGGACATCGGCTTGACCACGATTTCTTCCGTATGGAAGACACCATCCACGACGATGCCAAAAGTCTGGCTGCCGACCTGCGTGACCACGATGAAGCCGTTCTCGGGATCGCTGGCCGCGCCGTCGTCGATCTTCAGCAGCTTCTTCAGGTGGATCAGCGGCAACAGCTTGTTGCGCAGGCGCAGCACAGCGGTGTCCTTGATGCGCTCGATGCGGTGCTCCGAGTTGGCGCGGGCGCGGACGAGCTCGACCACCGAGAGCTGGGGAATCGCAAAGCGGTCCCCGGCGGCTTCCACGATCAGCGCGGAGACGATCGCCAGGGTCAGCGGGATCTTGATGGTGACGGAAGAGCCTTCACCGGCCACCGACTTGATGTCGATGGTGCCGCCGATCTGGTCGATATTGGTGCGGACCA
>NZ_JARXWB010000012.1 GCF_029892425.1 Bradyrhizobium sp. BR13661
GTCGCCAGGAAGCTTCTAACCGTGCTCAACGCAATGATGCGCGACCGAAAACCTTATATGATCGCCCCATCGACATAACAGTTGCCGGCTCTGCGGCGCAGCGTTGCACGCTGCACCGCGTCCGGGACAAGGACCTCACCCCTTCGGCGGCGCCAGTGGCTGGACGATCTCCTTGAACGGTGCCAGCGCTTCGCAGCGATCGGCGTGGGCTGCGAGTGCGGGATAGCGCGCGACATCGAACAGTTGCGGGTGCGCCTCGCGGGTGAATCTGACGACGCAGGCGACGGCGACATCGGCGTGACCGATGCGCGTCCCGAGCCAGTACGGCGTCGTCACCTTCGCTCGCTCGGCTTCCAGCACCGCGAGCACGTCGCCGATCTGCGCCTGGCAGCGATCGACCCATAGCGCGAGCTGCTCCTTCCGCAGCACGCGCTCGTAGAGCAGGCTCACCGCCTTGTCGCCGAGGCCGGTCGCGAGCGCGCAAATGCGCAAATGCTTGCGACGCTCGACGCCACTTCGTGGCAGCATCGCCTTCTCGGGCCCGACGAGCTCATCGAGATAGTCCAGAATGATCGTGCTCTCGATCAGCGCCTCGCCGTCGTCGAGCACCAGCGTCGGCACCCGGCGCAGCGGATTGTACGGCGCAATTTTATCGGCATCGCCGAAAGTCGACCACGGCTTGTGCTCGAAGCCGAGGCCGTAGAGCCGCAGCGCGATCGCGACGCGGCGGACGAAGGGGGAATCATATTGGCCGATCAGGAACATGGTTCTCGCTCTTCTCTGGCGTTGGACAAGGCAGGGCCGACCAGTTCATCGTCATTGCGCGGCGTCCGCAACAAATTTCTTGGAAGGAGAGCATTGCGTACAGCGCAACATCAAGGAATCAATGGGCCGCCGACCAGCCGGGAGTTTTGTCATGCTGTCACGTACGTTCACCGTACTCGCCCTGCTCGCCGCGGCGAACCTCGCGCGCGCGCAGGACCGTTCGATCGGCTTCCAGATGCCATCGAAGAACATCGCTTGCCAGGTCTTCGCCGACAACGGCCAGGACATGCTTCGCTGCGACATCATGACAATCGACACGCCGCCGCGACGGCCGCCGGACTGCGAGCTCGACTATGGCCACGCCTTCGCGATGACCGCCAGGGGTGACGCCAGAGGCGGCTCCGCGCGCATCTGCGTCGGCGACACCGTCATGGACCCGTCACTTCCGGTGCTCGCCTATGGCGAGATCTGGCAGCGCGCGGGATTCACCTGCCGCTCGGAGCAGACCGGGCTGACGTGCTTCAACGCCATGCAGCACGGGTTTTCGCTGGCGCGGGGGAGGCAGGAGGTGTTTTGAGCGTGACAGCTGCCCTCAGAGTCCATCCTGAATCGCGCGCTTGAAGGCCGCGATCGCGGTCTCGTCGCGCTTGTACATGGTCCACTGCTTGATGCGCTTGGCACGCACCAGCTTTGCTGATGTCAGCACCCGCATATGCTCGCTCACCGTCGGCGCGCTGACGCCGAGCTTCTCGGCGATCAAGAGGCCGCAGACACCGTCCTCGACCAGATCGCCGTCGACCTGCGCGCGGAAATGTTTCCTGGGGTCGCGTAGCCATTCCAGGATCTGCAGACGGCGCTGATTGGCCAGCGCGCGCATGGCGGTCGCGTATCTCATTTAGCCATTTTGCTAATTACCTAATTGATGTCAACACCCGGACGCGCTAGTATTCGCCATTATGACAGCACCATCAGACATCACCCGCGAACGGATCGCGGCGACCGAGGTCGTCATCCGCCCGCACATCAGGCGCACGCCGCTGCTCCAGGCCGACCTTGCCGATTTCGGGCTTGCACCCGCGCCCGTCACCTTCAAGCTCGAGCTGCTGCAGCATTCCGGGTCGTTCAAGGCGCGGGGCGCGTTTGCCAATCTCCTGCTGCGGCAGGTGCCGCAAGCCGGTGTCGTCGCGGCGTCCGGCGGCAATCACGGTGCCGCCGTTGCCTATGCCGCGCAGCGGCTCAAAATTCCCGCCACGATCTTCGTTCCCGACATCACCTCGCCCGCCAAGGCCGAACGGATCAGGGGCTATGGCGCCGAGCTCGTCATCGCCGGAAACCGCTACGCCGATGCGCTCGCGGCCAGCGAAGCGCATGTCGCGCGGACCGGCGCGCTTGCCGTTCACGCCTACGACCAGGCCGAGACCCTGCTCGGCCAGGGCAGCGTCGGGCTCGAGCTGGAGCAGGACGCGCCCGATATCGACACGCTGCTGGTCGCCGTCGGCGGCGGCGGGCTGATCGGCGGCATCGCGGCGTGGACATCAGGCCGGACGCGCATCATTGCCGTCGAGCCGGAGCTGTCGCCGACGCTGCACAGCGCGTTCGCGGCAGGCGCCCCGGTCGACGCGCCGGCCGGGGGCCTCGCCGCCGACAGCCTCGCGCCGCGGCGCGTCGGAGAGCTGATGTTTCCGATTGCCCGCGCCCATGTCGAGCGCGTCGTCCTCGTCAGCGACGATGCGATCCGGCAGGCGCAGAACGCGCTGTGGTCGCGCCTGCGGCTGGTCACTGAACCCGGCGGCGCAGCCGCATTCGCCGCGCTGCTCTCGGGCCGCTATCGGCCCGGGCCCGGCGAGCGCATCGCTGTGCTGGTCTGCGGGGCGAATACGACGGCGGTGAATTTCGAGGGGTAGCGGCGTGACGACGCTAACACGTCGTGGAGGCAGCCGTGGCCCATTTGGCAGCGAGGCTTTGCGGCAACAGCCGCCGGTTTCCTTCCGTAGCTCCCTCAACTCCGCCTTGCCCAACAAAATGCCGCATGGTTCCCTCCCCTCGGACTTGGGGACTGGACATGAATCGGCGTGCAGTTTGTGCTGTCACGATTGGGATGGCCTTAGCGGCGACGGCGCTTGGCGCAGCGAGCGCACGCGCCGCTGATTTGCCGCTGAAGGCCCCGCCAAAGCTTGATCATTTCAATCCGTTCTGGGCCGAGGTCGATTACCTCGCCTGGAGCGTGACCGGCGACAAGCTGCCGGCGCTGGTGACCACGGCACCTGTCGGCACGCCCTTGGCCGTCGCCGGCGTGCTCGGAGCGCCGACCACCACCGTTCTGTTTGGCAATTCCAGCGTCAACAAAGACTGGCGCTCGGGTGGCCGTATCAGTGCAGGTTACTGGTTCGATCCGCAACGCAGTCGCGGCGTTGAGGCCTCGTTCTTCGGATTGGAGAATTTGTCGACCGGCTTTGCGACCGACAGCAACGCCAATCCGATCCTGATGCGGCCCTTCACCAACGCGCTGACCGGATTGCCCGACTCCTTGATCCTTGGATTTCCCGGGCTCGCCACCGGCAGCGTCAGCGCGAGCGAAACGTCGCGCCTGCTCGGCGCCGGCGCACTCTATCGCCAGGACATCGGCATGTGGAGCGGACAGCGCGTCAGCGCGCTGGTCGGCTATCGCTATCTGCGCTCGTCGGACAGGCTGACGATCTCTGATACCGCAACCCTTGTCGGCCTCGGCACTTTCACGCCCTCCGATAGTTTCAAGGCGGCAAGCAATTTTCACGGCCTCGATCTCGGCCTCGCCGGCGACTGGCGGGGCGGCCCGTGGTCGCTGGAGTGGCGCGGCAAGGTGGCGCTTGGCGCCGTCATCAACAGCGCCGACATTTCGGGCTCGAGCGCTTTTGCCTTCGGCGCCGTGACCGGGACGGCCCCGGGCGGCTTCCTTGCGGCGACCAGCAATATCGGCCGTTACGACCAGACCCGCTTCGCGGTGGTACCGGAACTGTCGCTGAAAGCCGGCTACCAGATTGCACCCGGCTGGCGCCTGACGGCCGGCTACGACGTGATGTACTGGACCGGCGTGCAACGTGCCGGCGGGCTGATCGACACCACCGTCAATCCGAACCTCACGCCGCCGGCCGCCGGCGGCGGCCCAAACCGGCCCGCGCCGGTGTTCAACACGACGAACCTGGTCGCGCAGGGATTCAGCTTCGGCGTGCGGTATAATTATTGAGGCCGACGAAGCTTCGTCGCGTCGGCGCAAATTGCTTCGCAATTTTGTCGCAAGCTCTCGCCATGACGGTGGGGAAGCAACCCTGCACCATTTGATGATCGGCACACGGCTGTCGGCATCGCGCACCTGCGCGACGGCGAAAGTCGCTGGCGATCCGTGAAGCACTTCACACACTGTAGTTGCAAAGCTGGTAAAATGCATTTGCGAAGCAATCGGGGGACACGATGCAGCCACGCCGCATTTGATCCGTTTGCAACGGGTCGGGCGGACAACCGGGAGGAATTGCCATGTCCGTTGTAATGACCATGGGTAAGATCAGCGCCCTGACCGCGATCACCAAGATCCTTCCTGATCACGCCGACGCGCTGCGCAAGACACTTCAGGGACTGACCGCCGCAAACGGCGGCAAGATCGCGTCTCTCGGAACCATCCATATCGTGCGCTGGGTCATTTTCGACAACGACACGCGCCTGCTGTTTGCAACGAATTTCGACGGCGGCGTCGAAGACTATATGCGCGATTTCGCCGAGCGGGCCCCCGAAGGGATCGACGCGATCTGGGGCCATTGCGAAGGGTATCCGGGCGCGCGCGATTTCCCAAAGCTGCGCGACTACATTCTCGGAAGCGCGATCGAAACCACCGGCTATTACTGCGCCTATCCGAACTCGACCGTCGCCGACATCAACAAGGCACTGGACTGGAAGGGCAAGTTCGACAAATTCCTCGACCAGATCGGTTGACGGAAATGCCTGCCCCATCCGATGCCAGCAACCTGGATCGGACCGATATCCAGGGCATGGCGATGCGGCCGTATCGTTTCCCGGTTGCGCATTATCATCTGCTCAGCGTGAGCGACCCCGCTCGGGCCCGGCGATGGTTCGGTGGCGTAGCCGGGCGATGCACCACCGTAGCGGGCCTGGACGCATCGCCTTCGCTGGGCTTCAACGTCGCACTGTCCTGGCAAGGTCTGTCGGCGATCGGCACGCCGCAGCCGAGCTTGTCGAGCTTCCCGCAGGAATTCCAGCAAGGAATGGCTGCGCGAGCCGACCGGCTCGGCGATGTCGGCGACAGCGCTCCGGCGCGCTGGGACGCACCGTTCAACAGCAGCGATGTGCACGCGCTTGTCGTGGTCAGCGCGATGAGGCTGGCGGATCGCGATGCCGCTTCGGCAGCATTGCTGTCTGATATCAGCGATAACGGCTTGGCCGCGACAGCGACCATCGATGCGAAATTATTGGCCGGGCCGGATGGCAGGCCGGTCCCGGTCGAGCACTTCGGCTATCGCGACGGAATTACGCAGCCCGCCATCGAGGGCAGCGGGGAGCCGGTTCTGCCCGGCGCGGGCATTCCTGATGCAGGCGGCTGGCGAGCCCTGAAGGCTGGTGAGTTCGTGCTCGGGCAGCCCGACGAGACCGGGGCAGTGCCTGACCTGCCCAGCCCGGCATGTTTCGGCCGCAACGGCAGCTTCGTGGTGCTGCGCAAGCTGCACCAACATGTGTTTGCCTTCCGGGATTTTCTGCGGCGCTCTGCGGCCGACGAGAACGATGTCGCGGTGCTGAAGGCGAAGATGATGGGACGCTGGCAAAGTGGCGCACCACTGGCGCTGGCAGCAGAGCACGACGACCCGGCCCTCGCTGCGGACCAGAAGCGAAACAACGACTTTACCTATCTCGACGATCTCAAGGGAACGAACTGCCCGATAGGAGCTCATGTGCGGCGCCTCAATCCGCGCTCTGGGCTGACGGGCCCGAATGGCGCATCCGTCCATCGGCATCGGCTGCTGCGCCAGGGTCTGCCCTATGGGTCGCACCTGCCTGCGGATGCGGCTGCCGATGACGGCGCCGCGCGCGGCGCCATCATGTTGCTGGTGAACGCCGACATCGGCCGTCAATTCGAATTCGTCCAGAAGGTCTGGATCAATGACGGCGACTTCGCCGGCCTCGGGAATGACAAGGATCCGATGATCGGCGGCAACGACGGCAGCGGCACTTTCACGATCCCGCGCGCCGGCGCGCCGCGGCGTCGATTGGCCGGACTGCCGGCGTTCGTGAGCACGCGAGGCGGCGAATACTTCTTTCTGCCGGGCATCGCCGCATTGCGATCCTTTGCCGATCCCCCGGCGGGCACGACCTCATGATCGCTTCAGGCTGAGTTCTTCAAGAGATTATCAAGGAGAGCGAAATGGCGAGAACACTGGCGTTGCTCTTCTCGTTCGCAATTGCCGCGGTCATCGTGATCGCGGGATGGGTGGGCTACCCTTACGTCGCCAAGGTCTATGACGGGATCAAGGTGAAGCTGCCGGACTATCCGGCAGCCCAGAAGACCCGCTGGCTCGACCAGAACTGGACGGATCAACGCGCATGGGTTCACCACGCCGATCAGGGAACGGCGACGTTCCACATCCCGTACGAATGGTTCATGGCCCTTGAACGGCCGGAGATATCGCTGACGTCGGTGAGACTCCTGAGCGACCCTGTTTATCTCGATCGTTTCGGATTCATTCCCGATCCGGCCGATCCCAAGCTTGGATTGCCCATCGGCATGGCGCGCGGCAAGGCGATGGTCGACGCCACCGCACAACCCTGGAAAAATCCACGGGCCCCTTACGTCGACATGACGCGGGTTGGACTGACCTGTGCGGCGTGCCACACCGGACGCTTCACCTATCAGGGAACGGAGTTCCTGGTCGACGGCGGCCCTGCGCTCACCGATCTCGGCAAGTTCCGGACCGCGCTCGGGCTCTCGCTGGCATTCACGCGCTTCGTTCCGTTCCGCTTCGATCGGTTCGCCGAAAGGGTGATCGGACCAGACCCGAACGAGGTGGAAAAGACCGAGTTGCTTGCGCAGCTCGACAAGATCCTGGCGCAGGGCAAGGGCCTCTCCGATCTCGACACCATGGTTGCCCCGCAGAGCGTCGTCGAAGGGTTCGGCAGGCTCGACGCGTTGAACCGCATCGGCAACGAGGTCTTTGCCGTCGACCTCAAGATTCCCGCCAACTACGCCGCCACCTCGGCGCCCGTGCATTTCCCGCGCATCTGGGACGCCTCGTGGTTCGATTGGGTCCAGTACAACGCATCGATCGAGCAGCCCATGGTGCGCAACGTGGGTGAAGCCATGGGCGTATCCGCGATGATCAACCTGACAAGCGTGCGCGGCGGGCTTTTCAACTCGGGCGTCGAGATCATGAACCTCGACAGGATCGAGAAATCGCTGGCCGGGAAGCAACCGAATGCAAAGACGGGATTCACCGGATTGAGGTCACCGCAATGGCCGTCCGAGCTTCCACCAGTCGACAAGGCGCTCGCCGCGCAAGGCGCGACGCTCTACAAGGAGCATTGCCAGGGATGCCATTTGCCGCCGGTGAGCAGCGCCGAGTTCTGGACGTCCGATCGCTGGTCGCTTCCGGACAACAGGACGCAGGAGCGTTATCCCGGTGAGCGTTATCTCCGCCTCAACGTCGTCCCCATCACGCTAGTCGGCACCGACCCGGCGCAGGCCCAGGATATGCTCAATCGCAAGGTCACCGTACCGCGCGAGCTCGATATCGCCACCGACAGTTTTGGCCCGGCGCTCGGTGCCGTCACCGAAAAGACGATCAAGCATTGGTATGACGGCCAGACACCGCCGGTCGGGCCGGAACAGCGCGAGGAGCTGAACGGCTACCGGGAGAACGGCATCCAGGCGCCGCTGGCCTACAAGGCGCGTCCGCTCAATGGGATATGGGCAACGCCGCCGTACCTGCACAATGGCTCGGTGCCCAACCTCTATGCCCTGCTGTCGCCGGCCAGCGAGCGCCCGACAAAATTCTACCTCGGCAACCGCGAATATGATCCTGTCAATGTCGGATATCGCACCGACCGACTGGAGGGCGGCTTCGAGCTCGATACCAGGCTCCGAGGCAATTACAACACCGGGCACGAGTTCAATAATGGCAAGGCCGGCGTGATCGGACGCCTGCTGACGCCGCAGGAGCGGCGGGCGCTGGTGGAATTTTTGAAGACGATGTGAGGGGATGAGGCCGCGCCCCACACTCCGTCATTGCAATGACGAGTGGAGGGAGCCGTGTCCTATTCGATAACAGGCACGTGCTTCGCCGCCGTTCGCGACAACGTGCCATCGAGCCGCGGATCGTCCGCCACCTCGATCTGGCGACGGAACGGGATGAAGCCGGAGCGCTGGTAGAACGCAACGGCTGACGGATGATCGAGGGTGCAGGTGTGGACCCAGACGCGACGCACGTCACGCGACCATGCGTGCTCCAGCGCGCGGTTCATCAGGAAGCGGGCGGCGCCGGTGCCGATCAGGCCCGTGGTGACGCCGAAATAGACCAGCTCGCATTGGCCGGGGTCGCGGAAATCGAGCTCGAGCAGGCCTTCGTCGCGGCCGTCGACGACGAGAGCGTAGATTTCAATGCCCGGGGCTTGGATGATCGCGGCGAGTTCTGCATCGTTCAAGCGCACACGCGATGTCCAGAGCCACTCTTCGCCGACGCGACGAAAGAGATCGCGGTACCAGGGAAGCGTGGGCGCATCGACCTCGCGGAGCGTCCACGCGCCGGGCGGATCGTTGCGGCGCTGGGGCGGTGCCGTCATTTCCAGATGGGTGACGACGGCGGCGATCTTGCCGGTGGGGATGTCGGAATAGCCGTCGGGGAGGATCATGGGATTCTCTCAGTGAGGCTCAGCGCGAGCCTGATATTCAACGTCGTCCCGGCGAAGGCCGGGACCCATAACCACGAGTCTAAATTGTTTTGCGGTGTTGGAACGACGAGTCCCGTTCGCAACATGTGCTGCGGAGTATGGGTCCCGGCCCCCCGTGCGCAATTGCGCACTAGGCCGGGACGACGGCGGTGTTGGTTACAAGAAGCCGCCTACCCCTCGCCCTCGTCGCTCGCCAGCACGCCCTTGACCGCGCGGGCCCAGCCGGCGAGCTTTCGTTCGCGGGTGGCATCGCTCATGTTGGGCTTGAAGCGATGCTCGAGGCGCCAATTGTCGGCGAACTTGGTCGGCTCGGGATAGACGCCCGCGTTGAGGCCGGCGAGATAGGCCGCACCCAGCGCCGTGGTCTCCTGGATCACCGGGCGATCGACCGGCGCGTCGAGGAGATCGGCGAGGCGCTGCATGGTCCAGTCCGACGCGGTCATGCCGCCGTCGACGCGGAGCACGACGCTCGCGGTTTCCGAGCTCGGCCAGTCCGCCCGCATCGCGGCCCAGAGATCGAAGGTCTGGTAGCAGACGCTCTCCAGCGCAGCATGCGCAAGCTCGGCAGGTCCGGTGTTGCGGGTGAGGCCGAACAGCGCGCCGCGCACGCGCGGATTCCAGTAGGGCGCGCCCAAGCCGACGAAGGCCGGCACGAGATAGACGCTCTGCATGGAGTCGGACTGGTCAGCGAGCGGTCCGGTCTCGGCCGCGTGCTTGATGATGCCGAGGCCATCGCGCAGCCATTGCACGGCCGAGCCCGCGACGAAGATCGAACCCTCGAGCGCGTAGGTGCGCTTGCCGTCAAGCTGGTAGGCGATGGTGGTGAGCAGCTTGTTCTTCGATACCACCGGCGTGGAGCCGGTGTTGAGCAGCGCGAAACAGCCGGTGCCGTAGGTCGACTTCATCATGCCCGGGCGGAAGCAGGCCTGGCCGATGGTCGCGGCCTGCTGGTCGCCGGCGATGCCGCAAATCGGAATCGCGCCGCCGAACAGATCAGGCGTGCTGTCGCCGAAGCGGGCCGACGAGTCCTTCACTTCGGGGAGCATCGAGCGCGGCACGCCGATGATCTCCAAGAGCTCGTCGTCCCACTGGCCGGTGTGGATGTTGAACAGCAGCGTGCGCGAGGCATTGGTGGCGTCGGTGGCGTGCACCTTGCCGCCGGTGAGGCGCCAGAGCAGGTAGCAATCGACCGTGCCGAACATCAGCTCGCCGCGGGCCGCGCGGGCGCCGGGGACGTGGTCGAGGATCCAGGCGACCTTGGTGCCGGAGAAATAGGGATCGATGATCAGGCCCGTCTTCTGCGAGATCAGCGGCTCGCGGCCGTCGTGCTTGAGCCTGGAGCAGACGTCCGCGGTGCGGCGGTCCTGCCAGACGATGGCGCGGTGCACGGCCTGCCCCGTGGCGCGGTCCCACACCACGGTGGTCTCGCGCTGGTTGGTGATGCCGATCGCGGCGATGTCCTTGGCCGTGATGCCGGCCCGCTCGATCGCGTCGCGGCAGACCATCACGGTCGAGGTCCAGATGTCCTCCGGCTCATGCTCGACCCAGCCCGAGGCCGGGAAATGCTGCGGAAACTCCTGCTGCGCGCGGGCGGCAATCGAAATATCGCTGCGAAACACGATCGCGCGCGAGGAGGTGGTGCCCTGGTCGATGGCGAGGACGAAAGACATGGCAGCTTACCTTGGCGTTTTCTTTGGGCGTTTCCCTGAAGGGGGTCGTTGTGTCGCGCCAAAGAAACGGGATTGCCGCGGAGAGGTCAAGGTGGGATGAGCGGAGCGCGCCCCTGGCCGGTCATGAAGCTCGAGGCATCCGAGGCGAGATAGGCCACTGCGCCTGCGATTTCGTCGGGCTCGCCGATGCGGCGGAGCGGCCGATGCCGCGGCTGGAGCCGGTGACGATTGCGACCTTGCCGGTGAGATCAAACGGGGTGTTTTTCATTGTTATAGGGGCTCCGCTGATGCCATTCACTCCGTCATTGCGAGGAGCGAAGCGACGAAGCAATCCAGAGATGTCGCCGCGGAGACAGACTGGATTGCTTCGCTTCGCTCGCAATGACGGTGGTGGAGAGACTCAGATCAACCCACCCGCATCGGCGACGCGGCGCTGGTGATAGTCGGTGTCGCCGAAGGTGTTCTCGATCATGGTGAGGCGCTTGAAGTAGTGGCCGATCTTCGCCTCCATGGTCATGCCGATGCCGCCGTGAAGCTGGATCGCCTGCTGGCCGACGAACTTCAGCGACTTGCCGATCTGCACCTTGGCCGCGGCGATGGCGTTGGCGCGCTCTTTGGCGTTCTCGAAATCACCAGCCATGGTCGCGAACATCGACATCGAGCGCGCCTGCTCGGCCGCGACGAACATGTCGGAGGCGCGGTGCTGCAGCGACTGGAACGAGCCGATCGCGACGCCGAATTGCTTGCGCGTCTTGATGTACTCGACCGTGGTCTTGAGCGACTCGTCCATCAGGCCGACCGCTTCCGCACAGAGCGCGACGCGGGCTTCGTCCACCACGCGCTCGATCAGCGCCAGTGAGTCATCAGGATTTCCGATCGCGGCGTCCGCGCCAACCTCGACACCCGTAAAAGTGATGTCGGCGGCGTGCAGGCCGTCCTGGGTCGGGTAGGATTTTTTGGTGACGCCCTTGGCATCAGCCGGAACCAGGAACACGCCGATGCCGGTCGTGTCGCGGCGCCCACCCTTGGTACGCGCGGTGACGATGAGGGTGTCGGCGTTCTCGCCGTTGAGCACGACGAATTTTTCACCATCGATGACCCAGCCGTCACCCTTCTTCTTCGCCGTGGTGGCGACGTCGAAGAGATCATAGCGCGAGTTCTTCTCGAGCTGGGCGAACGCCAGCGTCTTGCTGCCGTCGACGATCCCAGGCACATGCGCGGCCTTCTGCGCATCGGTGCCGGCATGACGGAGGAAGCCGCCACCGATCACGACGGTCGCCAGATACGGCTCGAGCACCAGCGCCTTGCCGAGCGCTTCCATCACGATCATGGTCTCGACGCCGCCGCCGCCGAAGCCGCCATCGGCCTCGCTGAAGGGCAGGCCGAGCAGCCCCTGCTCGGCGAGCTTGCCCCAGACGGCTTTGCTCCAGCCGCCCTTCTCCTTCATGTATTTCTTGCGGCTCTCGAAATCGTAGGAATCGGTCAGCAGGCCGTCGATGCTGTCCTTCAGGAGCCGCTGCTCCTCGGTCAAATCAAAATCCATCTCTGTTTCCTCAAACTAACAAGTGTCTGCTCGGAGAGAGCCCCTCACCCCAACCCTCTCCCCGTAAGAACGGGGAGAGGGAGGGAGAGAGCATCACAATCCCAGCACCGCCTTGGCGATGATGTTGCGCTGGATCTCGTTGGAGCCGCCGTAGATCGAGACCTTGCGGTTGTTGAAGTAGCTCGGCGCGATCTGGGCGGTCCAGTCCATGGCTTCGTTGGAACCGTCGTCGCCGTGCACGTCGTAAGGAGCCGCGAGCGGGCCGATCACTTCCATCAGCAATTCAGTGGTGGTCTGCTGGATCTCGGAGCCCTTGATCTTCAGCACCGAAGAGGCCGGATTGGGCTTGCCCTTGCCGTGCTTGCCTTCATCCGCGACGACGCGCAGCTGCGTCAGCTCAAGCGCCTTCAGCTCGATCTCGCAGGCCGCGAGCTTCTCGCGGAAAGCCGAATCCTGGATGATCGGCTTGCCGCCGGCCTCGACCTTGCCGGCCAGATCACGGATGCGGCGCAGCCTTTCCTTGGAAACGCCGACGCGCGCGATGCCGGTACGCTCATTGCCGAGCAGGAATTTCGCGTAATCCCAGCCCTTGTTCTCCTCGCCGATCAGGTTCTCGTAAGGAACTTCCACGTCGTCGAAGAACACTTCGTTGACCTCATGGCCACCATCGATGGTCTGAATCGGGCGCACGGTGACGCCCTTCGACTTCATCGGGAACACGATGAAGGAGATGCCCATCTGCTTCTTCGCTGACGCGTCGGTGCGACAGAGGCAGAAGATCATGTCGGCGTGCTGGGCGAGCGTCGTCCAGGTCTTCTGGCCGTTGATGATCCATTTGTCGCCCTTGCGCTCGGCTTTTGTCTTCAGCGACGCAAGGTCAGAGCCCGAACCCGGCTCCGAAAAGCCCTGGCACCACCAATCGTCGACATTGGCGATGCGCGGCAGGTACTTCTTCTTCTGCTCTTCGTTGCCGAAGGTGTAGATGACGGGGCCGACCATGCTGACGCCGAAGGCGAGCGGCTGCGGCGCCGGGTAGGACTGCAGCTCCTCGTTGAAGATGTAGTGCTGCACAGAGGTCCAGCCGGTGCCACCATACTGCGTCGGCCAGTGGCTGACGCCCCAGCCCTTCTTGTTGAGGATGCGCCACCACGTCACCATCTCGTCCTTCGAGAGGTGACGGCCCTCGACCAGCTTGCGCCGCGTATCCGGCGGCACGTTGTCGCGGAAGAACGACCGCACTTCCTCGCGAAACGCCTGCTCTTCTTTCGTGAATGCGAGATCCATCGGATCCTCCTGTGAAACGTATTCCCTATTCGTCATTCCGGGGCGCGCGAAGCGCGAACCCGGAATCCAGAGATTGTGGCTCGAGGTTCCGGGTTCATTCGCTAGCGCGAATGCCCCGGAACGACGGCGCCGGTTACTGCAACACCTCAAACAGACCGGCAGCGCCCATGCCGCCGCCGACGCACATGGTGACGACCGCGTACTTGGCCTTGCGGCGGCGGCCTTCGATCAAAGCGTGGCCGGTCAGGCGCGCGCCCGACATGCCGTAGGGGTGGCCGACCGCGATTGCGCCGCCATCGACGTTGATTTTCTCGGGATCGATGCCGAGCTTGTCGCGGCAATACAGCACCTGCACCGCAAAGGCTTCGTTCAGCTCCCAGAGGCCGATGTCGTCGACCTTGAGGCCATGGCGCTTGAGCAGGCGCGGCACGGCAAACACCGGGCCGATGCCCATCTCGTCCGGCTCGCAGCCGGCGGAGACGAAGCCGCGGAAAATGCCGAGCGGGCTGAGCCCGCGCTTCGCCGCTTCCTTGTCGCTCATGATCACCGAGGCGCTGGCGCCGTCGGAGAGCTGGCTGGCATTGCCGGCGGTAATGGCGAAACCTTCGCCGCGCACGGGCTTGAGGCCGGCGAGGCCTTCGATCGTGGTCTCCGGGCGCGGACCCTCGTCCTGCGACAGCGTGACGTCCTTCATCGACACGGCGCCGGTCGCCTTGTCGGTGACCGCCATCTGCGTCGTGATCGGCGCGATCTCGTCCTTGAACTTGCCGCCCTGCTGCGCGGCCGCGGTGCGGCGCTGGCTCTCCAGCGAATATTCGTCCTGCTTCTCGCGCGAGATGCCGTAGCGCTTGGCGACAATCTCGGCGGTGTCGATCATGGGCATGTAGACCTCGCCCTTGATCTTGAGCAGCGCCGGATCCTGGGCGTGGAAGCCGTTCATCTTGTCGTTCTGCACCAGCGAGATCGACTCGCCGCCGCCGCCGACCGCGACCTCGACACCGTCGAAGATCACAGAGCGGGCGGCGAGCGCGATCGCCTGCAGGCCCGAGGCGCACTGACGGTCGATGGTGGTGCCGGCAACGGTGACCGGCAGACCGGCCCGGAGCAGTGCCTTGCGAGCGATGTTGCCGCCGGTCGCGCCCTGCTGCAGCGCCGAGCCCATCACGACGTCCTCGATCTCCTTCGGATCGACTTTTGCGCGCGCGACGGCTTCGCCGATGGCGTGGCCGAGCAGCGTGGCGCCCTCGGTGGCGTTGAGCATGCCGCGATAGGCCTTGCCGATCGGCGTGCGGGCGGTGGAAACGATGACGGCGTCGGTCAAGAGCGACCTCCTGGTTGCGTTAGATGTGATGGTTTCTGCTGCTGGCGCAATTCGTGCCGCGACAGCTTTCCAACCGGCGTGCGCGGCAGATCGTCGACGAACGCGACCTCCGCCGGCATTTCGTGCTTGCCGATCTTGCCGGCGAGCTGCGCACGCAGCTCGTCGAGCGAGAACGGCTTTGCGTCCGGCTTCAGCTTGATGAAGGCTTTCGCGGCCTCGCCCCGATATTGGTCGGGAATGCCGAGCACGATCACCTCGTGCACGCCTGGAACGGTGTAGATCGCCTGCTCGATCATCTGCGGATAGACGTTGAAGCCACCGGAGATGATCATGTCCTTCTTGCGGTCGACCAGGAAGAAATAGCCGTCGGTGTCGACATAGCCGATGTCGCCGGTGAGAAAGCGGCCGTCGATGAAGGCCTCTGCCGATCCCACCGGCTTGTTCCAGTAGCCCTTGGTGACGTTCGGGCCCTTGATGCGGATCTCGCCAACTTCGCCCGGCGGCAGCACTTTGGTGGGATCATCCAGCGAGACGACGTCGAGCTCGATGCCGGGCAGCATCAGACCGATCGAGCCGGGCTTGTCGGGACCAACAGGCGGATGGCCGGTGCCGGGCGAGCAGGTCTCGGTCATGCCCCAGCCGCTCCTCAGCTTCTTGCCGACCTTGCTCTCGAAGAACTTCGCGACCTCGACCGGCAGCGGCGCGCCGCCGGAGCCGATGGCGGTGAGCGAGGAGAAATCGCGCTTGTCGAGATTGGGGAGCGCGGCGATCGCGATCCACATCGTCGGCACGCCCGGAAAATAAGTCGCACGCTTGACCTCGATGTCGCGCATCACAGCTTCAACATCGAAACGCTGGTGGATCGAGATCAGATTGCCGCGCCTGAGCGAGGACAGCAGCACCACCGTGAGCGCGTAGATGTGGAACAGCGGCAGCACGCAGATCACGCGCTCGATGACGTCGCCGCGCGTCGCACGCGCCGGCTTGCCCCAGACGTCATAGATCGACACCGCCGAGGTCAGATTACCGTGCGTGAGCATGGCGCCCTTCGGCAGGCCGGTGGTGCCGCCGGTATATTGCAGCAGCGCGACGTCATCGACGGCAACAGCGGGCCATTGCGCCGGGGTCGGCGCGCCCTCGACGAAGGCCTTGAAGGTGACGACGCGCGGGTCATCGGGAATTGGCGCCTGCGGCGTGCCGACCTTGCCCCAGCTGTCGTCCTCGCAGACGACGAGGCGGTCGATCAGCCCCTTCTCCAGAAATTTCAGCGCGGTCGGCAGCAGGGCCTGGAGGTTCGAGGTGATGAGCAGGCGCGAGCCGGAATCAGAGACCTTGTGCGTCAGCGCGATCTCGCCATCGAGCGGTGACAGATGCGCGACACGGCTGCCTGCCTTCAGCGCGCCGAAGAAATTGACCGGATGATCCGGCGTATTGCCGAGGAACAGCGCGACGGAGCTGTTCCTGCCGCAGCCTGCGCGCAGGAACGCGGCGGCCGCGCGCTCGGCCATCCCCGCGAGCTCGGTATAGGTGATCGGACGATCGCGAAACTCGAGCGCGGTGCGCGGGCCGTAATTCGCTGCGGCCGTCGCGAGCAGGTCAGGCAGCGTGCCCTGGACGATGGTTTCGTCCCAATGCACGCCCTCGGGGTAAAACTGTTCGCCGGGATGGGTCATTTTCTACATCACAATCAGTGGTCATTCCGGGGCGCGACGAAGTCGCGAACCCGGAATCCATCAAGCAGCACGCTCGAAGGCGAAATGGATTCCGGGCCTGGCCCTTCGGGCCATCCCGGAATGACGCCGAGAGTGCCAGCCCCCATCACGCCGCCTTCGACTCGGCCGCGAGCGACGCGAACGTCTTGCCTTCGGCGGCCAGCTTCTTCAGCAGCGGCGCGGGCTCGAGGTTCGGGTCGTTGGTCTCCTTGGCGTAGAAGGCCAGGCGATCGGCGATGTGCTTGAGGCCGACGCTGTCGGCCCAGAACATCGGGCCACCGCGATAGATCGGCCAGCCATAGCCGTAGAGCCAGACCACGTCGATGTCGGAGGGACGCGCCGCGATGCCTTCTGCGAGGATCTTCGCGCCCTCGTTGATCATCGGATACATCATGCGCTCGAGGATCTCGTCGTCGCTGACGATGCGCTTCTTGCGGCCGAGACGCAGCAGCGTCTCGTCGATCAGCTTCTCGACCTCAGGATCGGGCAGCGGCGAGCGGGAGCCGGCTTCATACTTGTAGTAGCCCTTGCCGGTCTTCTGGCCGAAGCGGCCGGCTTCGCACAGCGCGTCCGCGATCTCCGACTTGATGCCGCGATCCTTGCGCGAGCGCCAGCCGATATCGAGGCCGGCGAGATCGCCCATCGCGAACGGGCCCATCGGCATGCCGAATTTTGTCACGACAGCGTCGACCTGCTGCGGCAGCGCGCCCTCGAACAGGAGCTTCTCGGACTGCTTGCCGCGCTGGGCCAGCATGCGGTTGCCGACGAAGCCGTCGCAGACGCCGACGACGGCCGGCACTTTTGCAATTTTACGCGCGATCGTCACAGCCGTGACGAGGGCGTCCGGCGCGGTCTTCTCCGCGCGCACGATCTCGCACAGCTTCATGACGTTGGCCGGCGAGAAGAAGTGCATGCCGAGCACGTCCTGCGGACGCTTGGTCGCCTTCGCGATCTCGTCGATGTTGAGGTACGAGGTGTTGGAGGCAAGCACAGCACCCGGCTTGACGTACTGATCGAGCTTGCCGAACACTTCCTGCTTCACCGCCATGGTCTCGAACACGGCCTCGATCACGAGGTCGGCGTCGCCGACATTCTCGATGCCGACGACACCGTTGATCAGCGCCATGCGCTTGGCGGGCGCATCCGCCGGGATGCCGCCGCGCGCGGCGGTCGCTTCCCAGTTCTTCTGCATGATGCCCATGCCGCGCTTGAGCTGCTCCTCGCCGGTCTCGATCAGGGTGACGGGGATGCCGGCATTGGCGAATGACATCGCGATGCCGCCGCCCATCGTGCCGGCACCAAGAATGGCAACACGGTTGACGGGTCGCGACTTGGTACCTTCGGGCACGCCCGCGATCTTGGCGGCCTCGCGCTCGGCGAAAAAGGCATAACGCTGCGCCTTGGACTGGTCGCTGGCGACGAGCTTGAGGAAGCCCTCGCGCTCCTTCTTCAGGCCTTCGTCGAACGGCAGGTCGATGGCGTAGCCGACCGCGTCGGCTGCCGCGAACGGCGCTTCCAGGCCGCGCGACTTCTTGGTCATCGCCGCAACCGCATTGGTGAAGATCGAGCGATCGGCCTTGGCGGCCGCGATCTTGGAATCGTCATCGCGCAAGCGGCGCAGCGGACGCTTCTCGGCGATCAGCTTGCGGACGAAGGCTTCGCCGCCGGACGCCGGGCCTTCGACGATCTCCTCGATCAGGCCGTTCTTGAGCGCTTCAGCCGCCCCGATGGGATCGCCACCGACGATCATCTTGACGGCGAGCTCGGGACCCACCGCGCGCGGCAGGCGCTGAGTGCCGCCGGCGCCCGGCAGCAGGCCGAGCTTCACCTCGGGCAGGCCGAGCTTGGCCTCTTTCACAGCCACGCGGAAATGACAGGCCAATGCGACCTCGAGGCCGCCGCCGAGTGCGGTGCCGTGGATCGCAGCCACGATCGGCTTCGGCGAATTCTCCATCTCGGCGAGCACTTCGTTGAGGCCGGGCGGCTTCGGCGGCTTGCCGAACTCGGTGATGTCGGCACCGGCAATGAAGGTGCGGCCGGCGCAGGTCAGCACGATGCCCTTGATCGCGGGATCGGCGATGGCGGCCTTGATGCACTCCAGGATTCCGCCCCGAACTGCGGCACTCAGCGCATTGACCGGAGGACTATTGACCGTGACGATCCCGACTTCGTCATGACGCTCAAGCTTGACCACTTCGCTCACGGTGTCCCTCCTTGGTGGGGATATACTTTTGTTCAATTTCGCAGTGCGGAATTTAATTCCGCATCTTGACGGCAGGGTTATTTTGAAGCACGTGGCTTGTCAACGACTCCGCGCAAGAGCAGATCAGGGATGAAGCGTACAGGAAAGAAGACTGCGACCGATCGGAATTTCGTCGTGGCGCTTTCCCGCGGACTTGACGTATTGCGCGCATTCCAGCCCAGCGACGGACTTCTCGGCAATCAGGAGATTGCCTCCCGCACCAATCTGCCGAAGCCGACCGTTTCGCGGCTGACCTACACGCTGACGAAGCTTGGCTATCTGACGCCGGTTCCCCGTTTCGAGAAATACCAGCTGGCACCGGCCGCGATGGCGCTCGGTTACGCGGCGTTAGCCAATCTCGGCGTTCGGCATTTGTCCGAACCGTTCCGCGAAGAGATGATGCGCGCGACCGGCGGCGCCGTCGCGATCGGCGGCCGCGATCGTCACAGCATGATCTATTTCGGACAGAGCCGCGGCAGCGAGACCGTCGGCGTTCAACTTGACGTCGGCTCGCGCGTACCGATTGCAACCAGTGCGATGGGCCGCGCCTATTTCTGGGCGCTCGGCGAAGAAGACCGCGCCGAACTGTCGCGTGTCCTGCGCGAACATTACGGCAGCCGCTGGCCGAAGATGCGCGACGGGCTGGAGCGTTCCGGCGAGACGGTTGCGAAGCACGGCTTCGCAATCTCGGTCGGCGACTGGCACGACGACATCGGCGCCGCCGGCGTCGCGCTCAGGCTCAACGACGGAACCGGGCCTTACGCATTCAATTGCGGCGCGCCCGCATTCCGCTTCACGGAAGAGCGATTGATCAACGACATTGGACCCCGTCTGCTTGCGATGGTAAGGAACATCGAAGCGGCACTCGGGGGACTGATGCCGCCATCCAAAAAAGACGACAGCAAAAAGCTGAAATCAGGAGGGAAAGTTGCGCGTGTGGCCGAGGGGATCAGATAGCCTTTGTCATGTCAGGGAGCGGTTCGCATCGCTTCTTCGCCCCCAAAACGGTGTGGGCGAGACGAGATGACGCAGGCACAGCTCGCGCAGGGGACATCGCCTCTGCTCGCGGTTCGCGACGTCAGCGTCGTGTTCGGCGGCATCGTCGCGCTCAACGGCGTGTCCTTCGACATGCACAAGGGGCAGATCCTCGGATTGATCGGCCCCAACGGCGCCGGCAAGACCACGCTCTTCAACTGCCTCTCCCGCCTCTACCAGCCGTCATCAGGCGACATCCTGATGGAAGGCGCGAGCATTTTGACGCGTCCGCCGCACCGGATCGCGGAGATCGGCATCGGCCGCACCTTCCAGAACGTGGCGCTGTTTCCGAATCTCTCGGTGATGGACAATGTCCGCGTCGGCACGCATGCCCGCACCTCGTCCGACATCGTCAGCGACTCGCTGCGGCTGGCCTGGATTCGCCGCAGCGAAACCAGCGTGAACAAGAAGGTGCACGAAATCCTCGCCTATCTCGACCTCGAGGACGTCGCCCACACCACCGTCTCCGGCCTGCCCTTCGGCACGCAGAAGCGCGTCGAATTGGCGCGGGCGCTGGCGGCAGACCCGAAGATCCTCCTGCTCGACGAACCCGCCGGCGGCCTCAACCACGAAGAGGTCTACGTCCTCGGCGACCTCATCCGCAAAATCCGCGACGAGCGTCACATGACCGTGCTGCTGGTCGAGCACCACATGGGCCTCGTGATGTCGATCGCCGACCACGTCGTCGCGCTGAATTTCGGCAAGAAGCTCGCGGAAGGCACGCCCGCCCAGGTGCAGGTCGACCCCGACGTCATCAAGGCCTATCTGGGGAGCAAGGACCAATGACTGTTCTGCTCAACGTCAAGGACCTGCGCGCCTATTACGGCCAAGTCCAGGCGCTCCACGGCCTCACCTTCTCGCTCAACGAGGGCTCGCTCGTGACGCTGCTCGGGGCCAACGGCGCCGGCAAGACCACGACGCTGCGCGCGATCTGCAACATGGTGCGCTCCACCGGCGGCATCGAGTTCGACGGCAAGCCGCTGAACAATCGCTCCACCGAAAGCATCGTGCGGTTCGGCATCGCCCATGTGCCGCAGGGCCGCGGCACCTTCACCACCATGACGGTGGAGGAAAATCTCCAGTTAGGTGCCATCACCCGCAAGGACAATGCCGGCATCATCTCCGACATCGAGCGCATGTATGCGCATTTCCCGGTGCTGAAGCAGCGGCATACCCAGCAGGCCGGCACGCTCTCCGGCGGCGAGCAGCAGATGCTCGCGGTCGCGCGTGCGCTGATGCTACGGCCGCGGCTGATGCTGCTCGACGAGCCGTCCTTCGGCCTGGCGCCACTCGTGGTGCGCGACCTGTTCGGCATCCTCGGCAAGATCAACCGCGAGGACAAGGTGTCGATCCTGGTGGTCGAGCAGAACGCCCAGCTCGCGCTCGAGCTCGCCGACCAGGCCTATGTGATCGAGACCGGCCGTATCGTGATGTCCGGCAACGCCAAGGACATCGCGAACAACGAAGAAATCCGCAAATCCTATCTGGGTTACTGAGGAGCCGGCACAATGGAGCTGTTTACCAACCAGGTGCTGGCCGGGATTGCCACCGGTGCCATCTACGCCTGCATGGCGCTCGCGGTGGTCATGATCTACCAGGCGATCGACCATCTCAACTTCGCGCAGGGCGAGATGGCGATGTTCTCGACCTTCATCTCCTGGCAGCTGATGCAATGGGGCGTGCCCTATTGGGGCGCGTTCATCATCGCGCTGGCGCTCTCCTTCGTCGGCGGCATCGCGATCGAGCGGATCCTGTTCAAGCCGCTGGCCAAGGCGCCGGTGCTGACCAATGTCGCCGGCTTCATCGCGCTGTACGCGATCATCAACTCCTCGGCCGGCCTAATCTGGGACTTCACCATCAAGCAATATCCGACCCCGTTCGGCTCTTCGCCGTTCCTCGGCAGCCAGCTGATCTCGACCCACCAGGCCGGCATGATCGGCGTCACCGTGCTGCTGCTGCTCGGCCTCTATTTCTTCTTCCAGTACACCCGCATTGGTCTTGCCATGCGCGCGGCCGCCTCCGTGCCCGAATCGGCCCGCCTCGTCGGCATCAACACGAGCTGGATGATTGCGCTCGGCTGGGGCATGGCGACCGCGATCGGTGCGATCGCCGGCATGCTGATCGCGCCGGTCGTGTTCCTCGAGCCCAACATGATGGGCGGCGTGCTGATCTACGGCTTTGCCGCAGCGGTGCTCGGGGGCCTCACCAGCCCGTTCGGCGCCGTGGTCGGCGGCTTCCTGGTCGGCGTCTTCGAGAACCTCGCCGGCACCTATATCCCCGGCGTCGGCAATGAGCTGAAACTCCCGATCGCGCTCGCGCTGATCATCTCCGTCCTGGTCGTCAAACCCGCTGGTCTGTTCGGCCGGCACATCGTCAAGCGAGTTTGATCATGAGCGCAGCAGAAGAAGTCGTCGCCGAAGGCAACGAGCCGGTCGAGGCCGTTCCGAAGCGGGCCATGACGCTGGGCACAGGCACCTCGGTGGTGGTGTTGCTGCTTCTCATCGCCGTTCCGCTGTTCGCGAAGAATTTTGTGATCTTCCAGCTGACCCAGCTGCTCTATCTGGGACTTGCGGTGCTGGCGCTGAACATCCTGACCGGCGGCTCGGGCCAGTTCTCGCTCGGCCAGAGCGCGTTCTACGGCATCGGCGCCTACATCACCGCCGTCATGATGGAGCAGTTCAACATCCCCTACTTCCTCTGCCTGCCGGTCGCGGGCGTGTTGTGCTTCGGCGTGGGCTTCCTGTTCGGCCAGCCCGCGCTGCGGCTCTCCGGCGTGTACCTGGCGCTGGCGACCTTCGCACTCGCCACCGCCATGCCGCAGCTTCTCAAGCTGAACTTCCTCGAGCCCTGGACCGGCGGCGTGCAGGGCCTCGTTGTCACCAAGCCCGATGCGCCGTTCGGCCTGAAGATGTCGCAGGACATGTGGCTGTATTACTTCACGCTCGTCGTCGTGCTCGCGATCTACGTCTTCTCGGTGAACCTGCTGCGCTCCCGCTCTGGCCGCGCCTTCATGGCGATCCGCGACAACGAGATCGCGGCCTCCGCCATGGGCGTCAACGTCGCGCTGTACAAGACGCTCGCCTTCGGCGTCTCCGCCGGCATCACCGGCGTCGCCGGTGGCTTGAGCGCCATCGCGGTGCAGTTCGTCGCGCCCGACAGCTTCACCATCACGCTCGCGATCCAGCTGTTCCTCGGCATGGTCGTCGGCGGCGTCGGCTGGCTGCCCGGCTCGATCGTCGGAGCGGCCTTCATCATCTTCGTGCCCAATATCGCAGAGGGCATCTCCAAGGGCCTCTCCGGCGCCGTGTTCGGCGTGCTCCTGTTCCTCGTCATCTACCTCGTGCCGCATGGCGCAAGGCAAGTCGCGATCATGGGCCAGCAACTCGCCGGACGGCTCAGAAAAAACTGAAACGCCTAAACCAAGGAAGGAACCCAAATTGACTTTCGGAAGAACACTGCGAACCACCGCACTTGTAACGGCGGTCGCGACCCTCACCTCCGGCGCAGCACTCGCTCAGAAGAAATACGACACCGGCGCGACCGATACCGAGATCAAGATCGGCAACATCATGCCGTACAGCGGTCCGGCATCGGCCTACGGCATCATCGGCAAGACCGAAGAAGCCTATTTCAAGATGATCAACGACAAGGGCGGCATCAACGGCCGCAAGATCGTCTACGTCACCTATGACGACGGCTATTCACCGCCGAAGGCGGTCGAGCAGGTCCGCAAGCTGGTCGAGAGCGACGAGGTGCTCGCCGTGTTCAACCCCCTCGGCACGCCCTCGAACACCGCGATCCAGAAATATCTGAACGCCAAGAAGATCCCGCAGCTGTTCGTCGCCACCGGCGCGACCAAGTGGAACGACCCGAAGAACTTCCCCTGGACCATGGGCTGGCAGCCCTCCTACCAGAGCGAAGCGCAGATCTACGCGAAATGGCTGTTGAAGGAGAGGCCCGACGCCAAGGTCGCGATCCTCTATCAGAACGACGATTTCGGCAAAGACTACCTCAAGGGCACCAAGGATGGTTTCGGCGCCAAGGCGTCGTCCATCATCTTGGAAGAAAGCTATGAGGTCTCCGAGCCCTCGATCGATGGCCACATCGTCAAGATCAAGGCCGCCAATCCCGACGTGCTGCTGATCTACACGACGCCGAAGTTCGGCGCCCAGACCATCAAGAAAACCGCCGAGCTCGGCTGGAAGCCGTTGCAGATCATCACCAACGTGTCGGCCTCGGTCGGCAGCGTGATGAAGCCGGCCGGCTTCGAAGCTGCCCAAGGCGTGCTGTCGGCGGCTTACGCCAAGGACGGCGCTGATCCGCGCTGGGCTGACGATGCCGGCATGAAGAAGTGGGCCGAGTTCCTGGACAAGTACATGCCCGGCGTCGACAAGACCGACTCCAGCGTCGTCTACGGCTACGGTGCCGCACAGACGCTGGTCAAGGCGCTGGAACAGTGCGGCGACGATCTCACCCGCGCCAACCTGATGAAGCAGGCGGCGAGCCTGAAGGACTTCGCGCCGGACACCATGCTGCCCGGCGTCACCATCAACACCGGTCCGAACGACTTCGCCCCGATCAGCCAACTGCAGATGCAGCGCTTCAAGGGCGAAAAGTGGGAACAGTTCGGCGATATCCTGAGCGGCGACGTGGCTCCCGAATAACGCGCTGTCGCGATAGTCCAATCTGCCAAGCCCCCGCGAACGATCGCGGGGGCTTTTTGTTGACGTCAGATATCAAACTTGTTCAATGCGACGCCAATCCAGGTGAGGTGGGAATGAAATGACTGCCGTTCGATGTCCGGTTGTAGCGCTTTTTGTCGCATTCGCGTTGTGCACTGCGATGAGCAATCCCGCTCTGGCGCAGAAGGCCTACGACAAAGGCGCCTCCGATACCGAGATCAAAATCGGCAACATCATGCCGTACAGCGGGCCGGCCTCGGCCTACGCCGCGATCGGCAAGGCCGAAGAAGCCTATTTCAACAAGATCAACGCCGAGGGCGGCATCAACGGCCGCAAGATCAAGTTCATCTCGTATGACGACGGCTATTCGCCGCCGAAGACGGTGGAGCAGGCGCGCAAGCTGGTCGAGAGCGACAATGTGCTTCTGATCTTCGGCTCGCTCGGCACCTCCACCAACGGCGCCATCCGCAAATACATGAACGAGAACAAGGTGCCGCAATTGTTCGTGGCGAGCGGCGCCTCGAAGTGGAACGATCCGAAGCAATATCCCTGGACCATGGGCTGGCAGCCGAGCTACGCGAGCGAAGCCAAGGTCTACGCCAAGTACATCATGAAGGAGAAGCCCGAAGCGAAGATCGGCGTGCTCTACCAGAACGACGATTTCGGCAAGGATTATCTGAAGGGACTGAAGGACGGGCTCGGTGAGAAAGCCTCGATGATCGTGCTGGCAGAGCCCTATGACACCTCCGAGCCCGCGATCGACGAGCACGTCGTGAAGCTGAAAGCCGCGGGCGCCGACGTCTTCATCAGCATCACCACGCCGAAATTCGCGGCGCAAGCGATCAAGAAGGCGGCCGAGATCATCTGGCACCCGATCCACATCATCTCCAACGTCTCGGCCTCCGTCGGCGGCGTGATCGAGCCGGCGGGCTACGAGATCTCGCAGGGCATCCTGTCGGCGAGCTACTTCAAGGACGGCTCCGATCCGCAATGGAATGCCGATGACGGCATGAAGAAGTTCTACGATTTCCTCGCGCAATACGATCCGAAGGGCAACAAGCTCGATGCCGGCGTCGCGTTCGGCTATGCCGCCGCGCAAACCATGGTGAAGGTGCTGCAGATGTGCGGCGACAACCTCACCCGCGACAACGTCATGATGCAGGCAGCACACCTGAGGGATTTCGCACCCGATACGCTGCTGCCCGGCATCAAGATCAACACCGCGCCCGACAATTTCGCGCCGATCGAGCAGCTCCAGATGATGCGATTCAAGGGCAAGGCCTGGGAATTGTTCGGCGACATCATCTCGAGCGACCTCGCTCGTTGATATCAACCGAGAATAGCCCAATCCGCACCGAGCAACCCTTGACTGTCCTGCCGTCTCGCAGTTGCACAGGCCTGCCTGACTACTAAAGGAGCAGCCCCTGCGACGTTGTCGCGGGGGCTTTGTGTTGAAGGCCAACCGCAAATCGTATTGAATTGCCGATGCGCGGCCCAAAAACAATCAAGCCAAGAAAAGGAGCGCGCACACACCAAGAAAAAAGGGAGATTGGAATGCCCGCTGTCACCGGCAAACTTGCGGCCGCGTCACTGGCGCTCGCGCTCATTGCGGCCTCGACCTCCATCGCATCGGCCCAGAAGAAATACGATACCGGCGCGACCGATACCGAGATCAAGGTCGGCAACATCATGCCCTACAGCGGACCGGCCTCCGCCTACGGCATCATCGGGCGGACCGAAGCCGCCTTTTTCAAGAAGATCAACGAGGAAGGCGGCATCAACGGCCGCAAGATCAACTTCGTCTCCTACGACGACGCCTATTCGCCGCCGAAGGCGGTCGAGCAGGCGCGCAAGCTGGTCGAGAGCGACGAGGTGCTGTTCATCTTCAACTCACTCGGCACGCCGTCCAACTCGGCGATCCAGAAATACATGAACGCGAAGAAGGTGCCGCAGATCCTGGTCGCGACCGGCGCCACCAAGTGGAACGATCCGAAAGACTTCCCCTGGACGATGGGCTGGCAGCCCAACTATCAGAGCGAGACGCAGATCTACGCAAAGTGGCTGCTCAAGAACAAGCCGGACGCCAAGATCGCCGTGCTGTTCCAGAACGACGATTACGGCAAGGACTATCTGAAGGGTCTCAAGGACGGCCTCAGCGCCAAGGCGGGCTCGATGATCGTTGCGGAGGAAAGCTACGAGACATCCGAGCCGACCATCGACAACCACATCGTGAAGCTGAAGTCGACCGGCGCCGACGTGTTCATGAACATCACGACGCCGAAGTTTGCAGCCCAAGCGATCAAGAAGGTTGCCGAGGTCGGCTGGAAGCCGCTGCACTTCCTCAACAACGTCTCGGCCTCCGTCGGCAGCGTGATGAAGCCTGCCGGCTATGAGAACGGCCAGGACATCATCTCCGCCGACTATCTGAAGGACGTGTCGGACCCGCAGTGGAAGAATGACCCCGGCATGAAGGACTTCATCGCTTTCATGGACAAATACTTCCCTGAAGGCGACAAGCTCGACCACGGCACCATCGTCGGCTACGGCGTGGCGCAGACGCTGGTCCAGATCCTGAAGCAATGCGGCGACGATCTCACGCGCGAGAACGTCATGAAGCAGGCCGCGAATCTGAAGAACTTCCGCACCGAGGTGCTGCTGCCGGGCATCCAGATCAACACCTCCCCGACCGACTTTGCCCCGATCAGCCAGCTCCAGCTCGAGCGGTTCAAGGGCGAGAAGTGGGATCTGTTCGGCGACGTGATCAGCGCCGACGTCGGCGGCTAGCCGCCTGAACACGACGAGAGCAAGAAGGCCCGTCGCGAAACTATCGCGGCGGGCCTTTCGCCATCATGATCACGCGATTGCACAATCGAATGACGGTAATGGCTGCTTACCCTTTGGCGCCCGATGCGCTAGGCAAGGGAATGGCGACGTCCTCGCCACAGCTTTAGTCTGCCAAGAGTTTGCCGAAGGCCATCGTCATGACCGACCGACGTCCCCTGCTCCGCGCGCTCTACGATGCCGCCGTTGCCGCCGCCCATCCGAGCACGATCCTGGCGCCTCACCTGCGCCCCGCGCCGAAGGGGCGCGTGATCTGCCTCGCCGCCGGCAAGGGCGCCGCCGCGATGGCCGCGGCCGCGGAGCGGCATTATCTCGACACGCTCAAGCTCGCGCCCGAGCGCCTCCTCGGCATCGCCACCACGCGCCACGGCTATGGCGTGCCGACGCGCCGGATCCGCGTCGTCGAGGCCGGCCATCCCGTGCCCGACGAGGCCGGCCTGAGGGGCGCGGCCGACACGCTCGCGCTCGCAGGCGAGGCAGGGCCGGACGACCTGCTGCTGGTGCTGCTCACCGGCGGCGGATCGGCGAACTGGATCGCGCCGGTGGACGGAATCAGTTTTGCGCAGAAGCAGGCCGTCAACAAGGCGCTGTTACGCTCGGGCGCGCCGATCGGCGAGATGAACATCGTGCGCAAGCATCTCTCGCGCATCAAGGGCGGACGTCTCGCGCGCGCCGGCCGGAACGCCGCCGAGATCGTGACGCTCGCGATCTCCGACGTGCCCCATGACGACGCTTCCGCGATCGCTTCGGGTCCCACTGTGCCCGATCCGACCACGCTTGCCGATGCACGCGCGATCGTCGCGAAGTACAAGCTCGCCATCGACGAGGCCGTCACCTGCGCGCTCGACGATCCCGCCAATGAAAGCTGCAAGCCGGGTGATTCGGCCTTCGCACGCGCCTCGTTCGAGCTGATCGCGCGGCCGAAACAGTCGCTCGATGCCGCGGTGAAGCTTGCCAAGGAGGCCGGCTACGAGACCATCGACCTTGGCGCCGATCTCGAAGGCGAGGCCCGCGAGGTCGCGGCCGCTCATGCGAAGCTGGCACTTGCGGCCCGCGCGCAAGGCAAGCGCGTCGCCATCCTCTCGGGCGGCGAGCTCACCGTCACAGTGCGCGGCAATGGCCGCGGCGGCCCCAACCAGGAATACGCACTGGCGCTGGCGTCGCTATTGAAGGACACGCCCGACATCTCGGCGCTCGCCGGCGACACCGACGGCGCCGACGGCGGCGCCGGCCACCCCACCGATCCCGCCGGCGCGCTGATCGACGCAGCGACGTTCGCCAAGATGAAGGCGCTGGCGCTTCAGCCGCAGGCGTATCTGGACAACAACGACGCGACGACGTTCTTCGAGGCGACGGGGGATCTGCTGCAGCCGGGCCCGACGCTGACAAACGTCAACGACATCCGGGTGATCCTGGTGGATTAGCCTTGCCGTGGATTAGCCTTGCCGCGGATTAGCCTTGCCCTGTTCGACGTCACCGCGGCCTGGCCTGACCCGGCCTACCGCCCGCCGCTGACATGCTCCAGCAGCGCGAGCAGGCCCTTCAACAGGTCCGTCGGCGACGGCGGGCAGCCCTTAATGTGCAGATCCACCGGAACGGCCTCGGATACGCCACCGACACAGGCGTAGCTGCCTCTGAAGATGCCGCCGTCGATCGCGCAGCCGCCGACCGCGACGACCCATTTCGGATCGGGCGTCGCGTTGTAGGTCCGCTCCAGCGCCTGTCGCATGTTCTTCGTCACCGGACCGGTGACCAGCAACACGTCGGCATGGCGTGGCGAGGCGACGAAGCGCAGGCCGAAACGTTCGACATCGTAGAAGGCGTTGGACAGCGCATGGATCTCCAGCTCGCAGCCGTTGCAGGACCCGGCATCGACCTCGCGAATGGCAAGAGAACGCCCAAGCCTGGCCTGGGCGGCGCGATCCACTTTCGCAGCGAGTTCGGCCAGCGCCGCATCGTCCGGCGCCGGCGCGGGCTCCGTCAGCGAACCATGGGTGAGGCTTTCGAGCAGGGTTTTGCGCATGGCTTAGAGGTCCGCGCCCGAATAGGAACAGTTGAACGACTTGTTGCAGAGCGGGAAGTCGGCGATGATATTGCCCTCGATCGCGGTTTCCAGCAGCGGCCACTGGAACCATGACGCATCGCGCAGGTGGCAGCGTTCGACGCGTAACTCGCCATCGAGTCGCAGCCACGCCAGAACGTCGCCGCGGAACGCTTCCGTCAGCGCCAGGCCTTCGCATCCGCCGCGCCCTGCCGGCGGAGCGGTCCTGATCTCGCCCGGCTCCATCAGGTCGAGGATTTGCGCGATCAATTCGAGGCTCTGCTCGACCTCGCGGATCCGGATCCAGACCCGCGCGTTGACGTCGCCCGTATCCAGCACCGGCACCTCGAACGACAGACGATCGTAGGGCGCGTAAGCAAGCGTGCGGCGTGCATCGAAATCGCGGCCCGAGGCGCGGCCGACATAGCCGCCGGCGCCGAACTGCCGCACATAGTCCGCCTTCACGATGCCCGTGGTGACGGTGCGGTCCTGCAAGGATGCGGTGTTGTCGTAAAGCTCGATCAGGCGCGGGAAGACCTTGTTGATTTCCGCAAGCAGCGTTCGCAGCGCCGCGATACCATCCGGCGCGATGTCGCGCGCCACGCCACCGGGCACGACGACGTCCATCATCAGGCGATGACCGAACGCAATATCCGCAGCGCGCAGGGTCCGCTCGCGCAAGATGCCCGTCTGGGCATGCATCAGCGCGAACGACGCATCGTTGCAGATCGCGCCAATGTCGCCGAAATGATTGGCGAGCCGCTCCAGTTCCGCCATCAGCGCCCGCAAATAATTCGCGCGCCGCGGCACCTGGATGTCGAGCGCCGCTTCCGCCGCGCGGGCAAAGGCGAAGGCGTAGGCCACCGCGCTGTCGCCGGAGGTGCGGTTGGCGAGCTTTGCCGCGGCCTCGAGGTCAGCGCCCTGCATCAGCTGCTCGATGCCCTTGTGGGTGTAGCCGAGCCACTGCTCCAGCCGCACCACATGCTCGCCATTGGCGGTGAAGCGGAAATGGCCGGGCTCGATGATCCCGGCATGGACCGGACCGACCGCAACCTGGTGCAACCCCTCGCCCTCGGCCGGAAGGAATTGGTATGGCCGCGCGTCGCGCGATGCGTTGCGGCCGGAGAGCGGATAGGATTGGCCCCAGACATAGTGATCGAGCCATGGTCGCAGATCCGGCCGCAGATCGTCGGCGGCAATTGCAACAAGCCCGAACAGATCATGGATGGTCCGTTCCAGCCGAAGCGCGGGCGGATGATGGCTGGCGACGCTTGGAAATGCGCCGGCCGTACACTCGTAGGTGACGACCGCGATCTCGGCCGAGCCGCCATCGAGCATTGCCATATGCACTGCGGCCGGCTCGCCCCAGAAGCCGAGCAGTGTGAGACCTCCCTCGACCAGTCGATCGATCGCCGCCTGCCAGCCCGCCTCCGTCACAACCGCACGCGGCCAGGGTCGGTGCGACGGCACCGCATGAACATGGGGGATGCTGTCGAGGATGCCCATCGCTACCCCAGGAGCTTTGCGACGTTCTGGAAGCCGGCGACCAGCCCCGGCGGCAGATAGATGCCGGCCATCAGCACCAGCGCGAGATGCGTGAACATTGGCACGTAGGACGCCTCCGCCGGCGCGGTCGATCCCTTGGGTTCGCCGAACATCACGGAGCCGACGCGCAGCAGGAGGCCGCCGAGCGCGATGATGATACCGAGCACCAGGATGACCGTCAGCCAGGGCGCGTGCGAGAAGGTCGAGCTCACCACCAGGAACTCGCTCATGAAGATGCCGAGCGGCGGCAACCCGACGATGGCGACGACGCCGAGCATCAGTCCCCAGCCGAGCACGGGATTGGTCACCGTAAGTCCACCGATGTCGGCGATCTTCTGCGTGCCCTTGACCTGCGCGATGTGGCCGACGGCGAAGAAGATCGCCGACTTGGTCAGCGAATGCATGGTCATGTGGAGCAGGCCGGCAAAATTGGCCAGCGGCCCGCCCATGCCGAAGGCGAAGACGATGATGCCCATATGCTCGATCGAGGAGTAGGCGAACATGCGCTTGATGTCGCGGCGCCGGTACAGCATCAGCGACGCGAAGATCACCGAGATCAGGCCCATCGTCACCATCAACGGCCCCGGCGCGATGGCCGCGAGATTGGCCGCGAGCATCATCTTGAAGCGCAACAGCGCGTAGAGCGCGACGTTGAGCAGGAGGCCCGAGAGCACCGCCGAGATCGGCGTCGGGCCCTCCGCATGGGCGTCGGGCAGCCAGGCGTGCAGCGGCGCGAGGCCAACCTTGGTGCCGTAGCCGAGCAGCAGGAAGACGAAGGCGACGTTGAGCAGCGCGGGATCGAACTGCGCGGCGTGCTTCACCAGCACCGTCCACACCATGCCGTCGAGCCCCTCGCCGACCACGGGGCGCGCCGCCATATAGACCAGGATGGTCCCGAACAGCGCCAGCGCGATGCCGACGCTGCCGAGGATGAAATATTTCCAGGCTGCCTCCAGGGCCTCGTGGGTGCGGTAGATGCCGACCATCAGCACGGTCGTCAGCGTCGCCATTTCAACTGCGACCCACATCAGGCCGATATTGTTGGCGACGAGCGCGAGGTTCATCGCGAACATCAGCGCCTGATACATTGCGTGATAGAAGCGCAGGAACGCCGGCGTCAGGCGCCCGATCTCGATCTCGTGCTGGATATAGCTCGCGCTGAACACCGATGTGGTGAAGCTGACGAAGGTGGTCAAAACGATGAAGACCTTGTTGAGGTCGTCCTCCAGCAGATACTGCCCCGACACCGGCTCGACCACGAACAGCGAAAGCGAGGTCAGGAAGGTCGCCAGCGCCGCCACCACGTTCAGCTTCGCCGTTTGCCGATAGCCCGGCAAGACCGCCAGCAGCGCCGCCGAGACGGCGGGGATCACGAGGATGGCGCTGAGGACGTCAAAGCTCATCGTCGCTCTCCACGAAAACGATCGAGCGCCTGTATGTCCACGCTGTCAAAGCGCTCGCGGATGCGGAACAGGAAGATGCCGATCACGATGAAGGCGATCAGCACCGAGAAGGCGACGCTGATCTCGACCACCAGCGGCATGCCCTTGGCGCCGGTTGCCGCCAGCACCAGCCCGTTCTCCAGCGACATGAAGCCGACGACCTGACTCACGGCGTTGCGCCGCGTTACCATGATCAGGAGCCCCAGCAGCACCACCGACAGCGCGAAGGCAAGGTCCTCGCGCGCGAGCGCATCGGCGCCCGGCGTCACCCGCAGCATCACCACCATCGACAGCGCGACGAGGCCGATGCCGGCCATCATGGTCAGCCCGATCCCGATCACGTTCTCGATCTCGCGGTGGATGCCGAGCCGCTTGATGATCCGGTGCAACGCCACCGGAATAATGATGGCCTTGAACACCAGCGCGATCAGCGCCGTGACATAGAGATGTGGCGCTTGCTGCACATAGGCCTGCCAGGCCACCGACAGCGCCAGCACGCCGGCATGCAGCGCGTAGACGTTGAGCAGCGCATAGAGCCGGTCCTGGTAAAGCATCATGAAGCTCGCCAGCACGAGGGAGCCGGCCAACAGGTGGGCGATGTCGAATTGCAGGCTGCTCATTTGTCAGAGGCTCCCCGACACGAAGCGCAACAGGGTGGCGAGCAATGCCAGCATCAGCGCCGCGCCCAGGAATTCGGGAATCCGGAACACGCGCATCTTGGCGATTGCGGTTTCGAACACGGCGAGCAGGAAGCCAAGGACCGTCAGCTTGCCGAGATAGAGCAGCGCGCCGAAAACGAATCTGGCAACGCTCGCGTCCGCAGTCGCCATCCCCCATGGCAGGAACACGCAGGCGATCAGCGATACATAGAGAAGAAGCTTGAGCTGTGACGACAGATCGATCAGCGCGAGATGTCGCCCCGAATATTCCAGCACCATGGCCTCGTGCACCATGGTGAGCTCGAGATGAGTGGCGGGGTTGTCGACGGGGATACGGGCATTTTCCGCCAGCGCCACGATGGTCAGTGCCACGAACGCCATGCCCAGCGACACGCGCAGGCCGACAGCGTCCGAGCCCATGAACTCGGCCACGTAGGCGAGCTGTGTCG
Organism: Bradyrhizobium sp. BR13661; assembly: GCF_029892425.1. Lineage (GTDB taxonomy): Bacteria > Pseudomonadota > Alphaproteobacteria > Rhizobiales > Xanthobacteraceae > Bradyrhizobium. The sequence goes on from NZ_JARXWB010000012.1 coordinate 33,155, forward strand.
AGCCGGCGATCATCGCAACCGAGAACACCGTGATCAGCATCGCGGGCTCGGCGAGGGAGGCGATCATGACCTCGCGGCTGGAGCCGATGCCGCCGAAGGCGGTGCCGACATCCATGCCGGCGAGCGCCTGGAAGAAACGGGCGCTGCCGAGCAGTGCGATGATGGCGATGAGGTCGGCGGTCCAGGAGAACAGGAGCCCGTTGCCGAACGTCGGCACCAACGAGGCCGCGACCCAGGTTCCTGCGAACATCAGATAGGGAATGACGCGGAACAGCCAGGAGGCATTGTCCGCGAGCACGACGTCCTTGCGCATCAGGCGAATGAGGTCGCGATAGGGCTGGAGCAGCGGCGGCCCGCGCCGGCGCAGCAGCCGCGCCTTCACCTTGCGCACGAATCCCGTCAGCAGCGGCGCGAGTCCCAGTACCAGCAACATCTGGGCGCCCTGGGAGAGGATGTCGCGCAGCGCATTCATAGGGCCACCACCAGCAGCAGCACGATCAGCGCCACGAAGACCAGCGTCAGGTAGCGGCGGATGGTGAGAAACTGGAGGATATTGATGCGGTCCGCCGCAAAGCCGACGACCTTCGCGATCGGCGCGTACAGCGCATCCCAGATCAGATCGCGCAGCTCGACCTGGAGCCGCGCAGGGCGCGGCGAGGACGGCGGCGGCATCTCGCCGATCTCGCGCGCGGCAAAGATGACGCTGCCGAACACGCGGCGGATCGGCTGCGAGAAGCTCGAGGCCGAGTACTGGATCGCCGGGTTCGGATCGGGATAGCCGCAATCCCAGGCCGGTGCGCGGCGCAAGCGGTCGGAGGCGAGACGGTGAATGGCCGTCGCCGCCGCCGTGCCGCAAAGTGCTGCGAACACGAACACCAGAAGGCCGTTATAGGAGCTGCGGCTTTGCGCGATCGGCACGATGGTGAGCCACTGCAATCCGACCTGATGCGGCATGACGTTGCCGACCATGTCCTTGCTCACCGGCGCCAGCGCATCGATGAGCAGCCCGGGCAGGATGCCGGCAATGAGGCAGAGGGCGGCGAGCAGCAGCATCGCAGTCAGCGAGAAGCGGTCGGTCTCATGCGCTGACGCCGCGACATCCGAACGCGGCCGGCCGAGGAAGCTGATGCCATAGAGCTTGACGAAGCAGGCCGCGGCAAAAGCGGCCGCGAGCGCCAGCAGACCGCCCACCGCCGGGATCACCAGCTTGAGGCCCCAGGAGGGCAGTTGCGGTGAGAGCAAGATCGCCTGGAAGGTCAGCCATTCCGAAACGAAGCCGTTGAACGGCGGCAGTGCCGAGATCGCGACGCAGCCGACAAGCACCGCGAACGCCGTCTTCGGCATGCGATGGATCAGCCCGCCGAGCTTCTCCATGTCGCGCTCGCCGGTTGCCCCCAGCACCGCACCGGCGCCAAAGAACAACAGGCTCTTGAACAGCGCATGATTGAAGACGTGCAGCATCGCCGCTGTGAAAGCGAGCGCCGCCACCCAGTCGAGCCCTTCCGCCTTGAAAGCCAGTGCCAGCCCGAGGCCGGTGAAGATGATGCCGATGTTCTCGATCGTCGAATAGGCGAGCACGCGCTTGATGTCGCGCTGCATCAGCGCATAGAGCACGCCCAGGGTCGCCGTCGGACCGCCGACCAGCAGCACCACCATGCTCCACCACCACACCGGTTCGGGCAGAAGATCGAACACGATGCGCACGAAGCCGTAGACGGCGACCTTGGTCATGACGCCGCTCATGAGACCGGAGACATGGCTGGGTGCGGCTGGATGGGCGAGCGGCAGCCACGCGTGCAGCGGCACCAGGCCGGCCTTGGAGCCGGCGCCCAGCAGCACGAGGATCACCACCACGCCGGTCAGCGCAGCGGAAGGATGCGAGGCTCGGATCGCATCGAAATCGTAACCGGCGCCGCTCGCGAGCAGGCCAAAGGCGAGCAGCAGCGCCAGCGTGCCGAAACTCGCCATCAGAAGATAGACGTAGCCGGCGCGAACATTCTCGGCCTCCCGGTGATGCGACACCACCAGCGCCCAGGAGGTCAGCGACATGAATTCCCAGGCGACCAGGAAGCTGAAGGCGTCGTTCGCCAGTACGACGACGTTCATCGCTGCAAGATAGGCGGGATAGAACGGCAGCACGCGGCCAGGGGAGTCCTCGTGCTGGCCGTAACCGAGCGCGAACAGGCTCGCGGCGGCGCCGCCGAGATTGACGACGACGAGGAAGAAGGCGGACAACGCATCGAGCCGGACATGGGCACCGAGCCAGGGCAGGCCGATCGGCAGTGTCGCGCTCAGCACGGGATGCGCGGGATCGAGCAAGTGAAGCAGCGCGGTGGCGCAGAGCGCCGCAGTGATGACGAGGCAGGCGCCATAGAGCACGACCGAGCCGCGCGGACGCATCGACAGCGCGATTCCAGCCGGCGCCAGCGCCAGCAGAGCCGCCACTGACCATAGCGCCACAGCGATCATGGCCGCTCCCGGATCTTGATCTGCGCGCGCGTCGTCATCGCTATTGGCTGCCAGCGCTCGGGGGTGCGGACTTCAGCCGGACGCCACGGCCCCCGGCGCCCGACGCCGCACCCTCGGCGATCAGCTCGATGCCCGCAAGCGAGAGCGCCTCAACCAGCTTCATCAGGGAGTCGACGTTGCCGCGGATCACCCCTTCGGAGGCCTCCATGCGCTGGATCGTCGGCAGCGACAGCGAACTGCGCTGCGCAAGTTCGCGCTGGTCGATCCCGAGCAATGCTCGAGCGGCTCGAAGCTGCGCGGCTGTGATCACAGGGCAGGACCTCCGTGACAGTTACGGTGATTGATTTACCAAGCTTAAGGTGTACAAAATGATGTTTCAAGCATCATTTTCTATTTGCAATGCATCATTGCGATCGACACCCCGGAGCTCACACCCTCGCATTCCGCCATCAGGCTCGTCAGGCCCGTCGTTGTTCGTGCCCCCAATGCACAATTGTGCATCTGACGCCTGGTCCTGCGGTCATTTCGGAATAAAGGAGTGAGCGGTCCGCCTCAAAACTCGTTCGCGATCTTCGACAGCATTTCCAGCAATGCTTCGCGATTCGCCTGTCCCAAAAGCTCGTTGAGCCGCGACTCGTGCTTGGACGCGACCAGCTTCTTCGCCCGCGCCAGCACCGCCTTGCCCTTGTCGGTCAGCACCAAAATGTGCGAGCGGCGGTCGTTGGTGGAACGGATCCGGGCGCAGAGGTCGCGGCTCTCGAGATTGTCGAGCATGGCGACGAAATTCGGCCGGAGGATGCCGAGGGTAGAAGCGATCTCGGTCTGGTTACGGCCGGGGTTCTTCTCGACCAGCAGCAGTACCGAGAACTGCGCCGGCGTCAGCTGGAGCGAGGCCATGCAGCGCAGGAAATTCTCGAACACCTTGAGCTGCGCCCGCTTCAGCACGTAACCGAGCTGCTCGGAGAGCTCGCCGAGCTGGAGCGCCTCGGGCAGGCCTTCGGGCGTATCCTTGCGGCCCCTGGTCGCGTCACCGGCCTTTTCGGCAGACTTTTCAGCGGTTTTTGAAACGGTCATCGCCTCGTGCTCTCAATCCCGCTAAATTCGGGACGGGTCGTCTACTGCCCTTGAGATTATATTTGATAATTGTTATGGACCATATCAAATATCGTCAGCGTATTTCAATGGCTGTGAGGGGACCGTCCACCGCAATTGCGGAGACCGGTCTCTAATCTTCAAGGGGGAGCGTCCGGTCTTGAACACCACCATCATGCTGTTCCTGCTGCAGGACGGCATCACCAATGGCGCCATCTATGCGCTGCTCGGCCTGGCGCTCGTGCTGGTGTTCGCCGTCACCCGCGTCATCCTCATCCCCCAGGGCGAATTCGTCACCTATGGCGCGCTGACCTATGCCTCGCTGGCCTCGGGCCAGATGCCGGGCACGGCCAAGCTGGCACTGGCGATGGGCATCGTCGCCTTCGCGTTCGACCTGGTCGTGGCCCGCAAGGCGCTGCATGGCAGGCTGGTCCTGCGCAGCGTCCTCGCCAACGTCGTGCTGCCGGCCATCGTGCTGGCGCTGACCATTACCTTCGCCGGCCAGAAGCCGCCCGTCGCGGTCTGCATCGCGCTGTCGCTGATGATCGTGGCGATGATCGGGCTCTATCTCTACCGCGTCGCGTTCCAACCGCTGGCGCACACCTCGGTGCTGGTGCTGCTGATCGCCTCAGTCGGCTGCCATCTCGCGCTGCAGGGGCTGGGTCTGCTGTTCTTCGGCGCCGAGGGTCAGCGCGGACCTGCCGTGCTCTCCGGCGCCTTCACCGCGGGCTCGCTGCGCTTCACCGGCCAGAGCCTCACGGTCTACGGCATCACCATCGCCTTCATTGTCGGTCTCTGGCTGTTCTTCGGCCTGACACTTTACGGCAAGGCGCTGCGCGCCACCGCCGTCAACCGGCTCGGCGCCCGGCTCGCCGGCATCCGCACCACGCTGTCGGGACAGATTGCCTTCCTGCTGGCCTCCGTCATCGGCGCGCTGTCGGGCATCATGATCGTGCCGATCACGACGCTCTACTATGACAGTGGCTTCCTGATCGGCCTGAAGGGCTTCGTCGCCGCGATCATCGGCGGTCTCGTCAGCTATCCCCTCACCGCGGTCGCGGCCCTGTTCGTCGGCATCGTCGAGGCGTTCTCGTCATTCTATGCCTCCAACTACAAGGAGGTGATCGTGTTCATGCTCCTGATCCCCGTGCTGCTGCTGCGCTCGCTCGCGGCCCCCGCCGTCGAGGAAGAGAAGGACTGAGCGCGATGCAGAGCCGGCTTCCCATCCTCGTCTTCGCCCTTGTCATGGCGGCAATCCCTTTCATCCCGGGCATGCCGCCGTTCTGGATCGTGCTGCTCGACAATATCGGCCTCGCCGCGCTGGTTGCGATGGGCCTCGTGCTGCTCACCGGTGTGGGCGGCCTGACCTCTTTTGGTCAAGCAGCATTCGTCGGCTTCGGTGCCTACACCACGGCGCTGCTGACGACGGCCTACGGCCTGTCACCGTGGCTGACCTTGCCGCTGTCGCTGCTGGTGAGCGGCCTGCTGGCGGTGCTGCTCGGCCTGGTCACGGTGCGCCTCTCCGGCCACTATCTGCCGCTCGGCACGCTCGCCTGGGGGCTCGGCCTGTTCTACCTCTTCAGCAAGCTGGAATTCCTCGGGCGTAACGACGGCATCTCGGCGATCCCGCCGCTGTCGATCGGCACGTTCAGGATGCTCTCACCCGGCTCGATCTATTTCGCGATCTGGGTCGCGGTGATCCTCTCGGCGCTGCTGACGATGAACCTGCTGGACTCCCGCACCGGGCGCGCCATCCGCGCGCTGCGGCGCGGACACGTCGCGGCCGAGGCGTTCGGCGTGCACACGCCGCGCGCCAAGCTGCTGGTGTTCATCCACGCCGCCGTGCTCGCCGGCCTCGCCGGCTGGCTCTACGCCCATCTCCAGCGCGCGGTGAACCCGACGCCGTTCGGGGCACAGGCCGGCATCGAATATCTCTTCATCGCCGTGGTCGGCGGCGCCGGCTATGTCTGGGGCGGCGTGCTCGGCGCGGCGATCGTGGTGATCCTGAAAGAGGTGCTGCAGAGCTATCTGCCGTTGATCCTGCCCGGAGCCGGCCAGGTCGAGACCATCGTGTTCGGCATCATGCTGGTGGCGCTGCTCCAGCTCGCACCCGGCGGCGTCTGGCCCTGGTTGATGTCGTTCCTGCCCGAACGGTCAGGCGGCAAGAAGCCCGATACCTCGCTGAAACTCGACCAGCGACCACGTTCGCCCGGCGAGTCCAGCATCCTTCTCCGCGTCGAGAAGGCGCGAAAGCAATTCGGCGGCGTGATCGCGGTCAACAACGTCTCCTTCGACGTCCAGGCCCGCGAGATCGTCGCGTTGATCGGACCGAACGGCGCCGGCAAGAGCACCACGTTCAACCTGATCACCGGCGTGCTGTCGGCCACTTCAGGCTCGATCTCGGTGCTCGGCAAGAAGGTCGATCGCGCCCCGCCGCAGGAGATCGTCAAGCTCGGCATCAGCAGGACTTTTCAGCACGTCAAGCTGGTGCCCGATATGACCGTGTTGGAGAACGTCGCGATCGGCGCGCATCTGCGCGGCCATTCCGGGCCGCTCGCCTCGATGCTGCGGCTCGACCGCGCCGACGAGGCCAGGCTGCTGGCCGAGGCCGCCCGCCAGATCGAGCGCGTCGGCCTTGCCGACCAGATGCACCAGCTCGCAGGATCGCTGTCGCTCGGCCAGCAGCGCATCGTCGAGATCGCCCGCGCGCTGTGTGTCGATCCGATGCTGCTGCTGCTCGACGAGCCGGCCGCAGGCTTGCGTCACATGGAGAAGCAGCAGCTTGCAAAACTGCTCCGGGACTTACGCGACGGCGGCATGTCCGTCCTGTTGGTCGAGCATGACATGGGCTTCGTGATGAACCTTGCCGACCGCATCGTGGTGCTGGATTTCGGCACCAAGATTGCGGAGGGCACGCCCGCCACGATCAAGACCAATCCCGAAGTGATCAAGGCCTATCTCGGAGTGGCGGCATGAGCGCGCTGTTGTCAGTGACCGACGCGCATGTCGCCTATGGCAAGGTCGAGGCGGTGCGCTCGGTTGGGCTCGAGGTCGGCGAGAACGAGATCGTCACCATCGTCGGCGCCAACGGTGCCGGCAAGACCACGCTGCTCTCGGCCATCATGGGCATCCTGCCGCTGAAGGGCCGTGTTGTCTTTGCAGGGCAGGACCTTGCCCGGCTCGACATCGAGGATCGCGTCGCGATGGGGCTCGGCCTCGTGCCGGAACATCGCGAGTTGTTCGTGACCATGAATGTCGAGGACAATCTCGAGCTGGGCGCCTTCCGCATCGAGCGGAGCAGGGCGAAAGCCTCGATCGAGCGGATCTACACGCTGTTTCCGCGCCTCAAGGAGCGACGCAAGCAGCTTGCCGGTACGCTCTCCGGCGGTGAGCAGCAGATGCTGGCGATGGGGCGCGCGCTGATGGGCGAGCCGAAGCTGCTGATGCTGGACGAGCCGAGCCTCGGTCTCGCACCGATCATCGTCGCCGACATTTTCCGCATCGTCGCCGAGCTGAAAGCCAGCGGCGTCTCGGTCCTGCTGGTCGAGCAGAACGCGCAGGCCGCGCTGAAGATCGCCGACCAGGCCTACGTGATGGAGCTCGGCGAGTTCGTGCTCAGCGGCAAGGCCAGCGATATCGCGGCCAACGAACGCGTGGCGGCCAGCTATCTCGGCTTCCAGCACGAAGGCGAGAGCGCGGTCTAATCAGGCGCGCTGCGCCGTCCGCACAAAACCCCAGGCCGCGATCGCGGACATGAGCAGCGAGATCAGCACGTTGTAGCCGGCGAGCGAGAGGCCGAGGAAGCGCCACTGCACCTCGTCGCAGCGCACCACCTTGACGGTGTCGAGCCGCGACAGGAGATCACCGGCGCTGCCGAGATTGACGACCGGACCGGAGCAATCGGTCGGCCCTTTCCAAAAACCCCATTCGACGCCGGAATGATAGGTGCCGAGGCCCGCATTGGCGAGTGTGGCCAGCGCGAGGATCGCAAGCCCCGCCAGCAGCAGCGGCCTCGGCGCGCCGCTCCGCGCGGCGAGCACGGTGAGCAGACCGAGCGGGATCGCAAGATAATAGGCATAGCGCTGCTCGAGACAGAGCGGACAGGGCAGGATTTCCAGGACCAGCTGGAAGAACCAGGCCCCCGCGATCGTCGCCGCTGCGATCAGGGTCACGGCCAGCGAGGCGGTCAGCGCAGAGCCGCCGGCGGCGGGGCGAAACGCGAGTATTGCGGCACTCTGGGTCGTCACGGCGGCCTCTCCGGCTAGGGCTTCGTTGGATTCTTATTTTTGACGCGTTTTCTTTACGCGAACCGGTACCCACTTCGCTCGAAAACGCTATTAGCCTCTAACCCCGCCCCAGGCCCCTGTCGAGAACGCCGGGGATCACTTTGGCGCGGGTTGACCCCGCCCTTCCCATGGCTATAGTCCGCCGGCTTCGCGACGCCTTAGATGGGGCCGACCGAGGGCCCCTGTGGCGGAACTGGTAGACGCGCTCGACTCAAAATCGAGTTCCGCAAGGAGTGCTGGTTCGATTCCGGCCAGGGGCACCACGCTTCGCCCGTTCGGGCTTCGCGTGGCGCGGCCGTGAAAGGCCGAAACGGCGAAGCGTGTCCGGCGAAGCCTCTGGCGAAGACGGACTGTCGCCCCTAACGCATCCCCGATTTCAAGTCTGCGGAAACGGCGTCCCCCCAAAACGCCTGCAGGGCGAGTGGGGTTACCCACTCGCCCTGCATTTGGCGATGAACCGTGCTGCCGGACGATCAATCAGGCGGCGCGCGCGGTGCCCTGTGCGACATGGAAGTCGACGCCGGCGCTGGCGAGCGAGGCGATCGAGTCCGTGAACACCATTCCGGCACCGTTCGCGCCGCCGTTGGAATTCCAGGGGTTGTCGAGCGTAACCGTTCCGGCCGAGACGTTGACCGAAAGCACGTCGTACATGTGGCCGCCGACGAGGTGGAGCGCGGAGTTCGCACTCGCATCGTTCATCAGAACGACCTCGTGATTGTTGAGAGCCGTCTGCATGGTCGACAGCAGCGAATTGAGCTGCGTCGTCGTCTGGCCATGGGGAGCGTAGTCCTGCACGGTCTGCCCGGTGAGATCGACCAGACCATTGTCCCATCCGCCGGCAATCGAGGCATATGAATTCACGCCGCTCTGCTGGGAGCGGAATTCGACATAGGCCTTCTCGACGATCGACGACCACATCGTGCCGGACGAACCGCCATTGTCGAACATGAGCGTCGAGCCGGAGGCGTACCGGTAGCCGTTCATGTAGGCGAGATCAGAATTCACGGTGACATAATCGCGCGTGCCGTTGGCGCCCGCGAAATCGACCGTATAGGTCCCGTTGGAGTTGACCGTGATCATGTTCTTGATCAGCGACGGGTCCTGCTGCGCGAGTCCGGCAAGCGCGGCCTCGAAATAGCAGTCGCCGACGTCGCCCTGGCTGACCTGCGTGTAGGACAACACACCGGTCGCGCCGAACAGGCTTCCGCTCGTAGCCTTGTAGGTCGAGCCCGAAACCATGCCGGAGCCGACAATGGTCGGATTGTCAGTGCCCAGGAACCACTTGCCGATCAGCTCATTCGTTTGAGTGGCGGTCGAGGTGACCGAGAGATTGCCGAGCGCGACCGTCGACGTGCCGCCGCCGGTCCAGCCCTTGTTGGCCGAATTGCCGAGCACGACGTCATCGAACAGCTGCTGGACTTCCGCCGAAGTCGAGACGCCGCCCGATACGTTCAGCTCGTTTGCGACGGCTTGCAGCGCCGCGAACTTGCCTGCCGTCATGCCGCCGACGGCCTCCGCCTGAAGCAGCGCCTGGGCGCCGGCAAAGGTCAGCGCGCCGCCGCCCGTCACCGTCGACAATTGCGCGAAGACGCCGCGAAAATCCTTGACGTAGGAGGCGGCCGTCCCGGACAGCGATGCGACCGATCCCGCCGACATGCCGTTGATCTGCGCCACCGTCAGGCTTTGAGCCTGGGCGAACGAAATGCCGGACAGTCCTTGCGTCCCAAGCGATGCGAGGCTCGGCGCGATATACTTGTCGAAATTGGCCGTCGAGATCGAAGCCATCTCGGCGGCGTTGAGGCCACCGAGCTGGGCGGCCGTCAGGCTGCCGAGCGCGAGCGCGCTGAAAGCGCCAGCCGTCATGCCCGAGAGCTGGGTCGTCGACAGGGCCTGGACCTGGGTCTTGGACAGCGCCGTCAGCTCGGCTGTGGTGAAGGCGTTCAACTGCGCCGAGGTGAAGTACGAGATTTCCGTCGCGGTCAATTCCGCGACCTGGGTCGTTGTGAGATAGCTGACGGCGGTCGTCGACAGGCCGTTCACCTGGGCCTTCGTGAAATAGGAGACATTCACGGCAGCGAAATTGGCCTTGGACAGACCGTTCAATTGCAAAGGCGACAGCGCCTGAATCTGGGCTGACGTGAAAGAGGCAAATTGAGAGGCTGCCAACGCGTTCAATTGCGCGACCGTCATGGCAGAGAGCTGGGCAGGCGTGTAGTTCGTCGACATCTCAAATGAACCTATCAAAGTGAATTCTGCCCGCTTACGATGGCAGACGCCGTTTCGCGTCACGTGAAAACCCAGATGACGAGTCGAACGAGGTCGGCAAGACTTTCTTAACGAGTTCGTCCGGAAGCGGCATCGAAGAACCGGCTCTTGCTCGAGCCTGACCGGGTCGCTGCGAGACTCGCATCATTCGCGTCCAAGGCGTCGCAGACGCACTCAGCGCAGCGGTACTACCGTGCAGTTGGAAGGTGTCGAGCGCTGGCCAAGTGCGCCGTAGGCACGGCCGCGAGCCTGATGTCTGTCACCATCCTTCCTCGTGTCTATTAACCACGGGCATACCCAATTGACCTAAATTCTGCGGCGGCTCCGCTCCCGAGATGTTGCGTTTGTATGACCTCGCGTATTTCCCCTGAACAATTGGTCGACGCACCGGAAGCCTCGGGCCTTTATGCCATTGCAGCACTGGCCGGGTACTACCGCATCGCCGCCGACCCTGCACAGCTGCTGCGGGAGCTCGCGCTGCACGACCGCCCGGCCACAGCCAGGGATCTGGTGCTGGCCGCCAAGCTCGTCGGCCTGAAGGCCCGTCTTGTTGCCTTCGGCAAGCCGGAACGGCTCGCCGGAATGCCAGTGCCCGCGATCGTGCGCCTGAAAGGCGCCGGCTTCGCCATTCTGGCCGGCCGCGCCGGTGCCGAAACCTGGCGGACGGTCGACCCCATCTCTCATGTGGCGCGCGAATGGGGCCTGGACGAGCTGGTCGCGGCCATCGAGCCTGAAGTGCTTCTGGTCACGCGCCGGCTCGGCAACGGCATTGATCCCAAGACGTTCGGCTTCCGCTGGTTTCTCCCCTCGATCTGGCGCTATCGCAAGCCGATCGGCCATGTGCTGCTGGCGACGTTCTTCGTCCAGATCTTCGCGCTGGTCTCGCCGCTGTTCTTCCAGGTCGTGGTCGACAAGGTTCTCAGCCATCGCGGCTATTCCACCCTGTTCGTGCTGGTCGCGGGCCTGGTGCTGATCGGACTGTTCGACATCACCCTGCAATATTTGCGCACCTACGCGCTGGCTCACACGACGAACCGTATCGATGTCGAGCTCGGAAAGCGCCTGTTCCGTCACCTGACGCGTTTGCCGGTTTCCTATTTCGAGACGCGTGCGACCGGACAGACCGTAGCGCGCGTGCGTGAGCTCGAGAGCATTCGCTCCTTCCTGACCGGCCAGGGGCTTTTCTCCGCACTGGATTTCCTCTTCGTCTTCGTCTTCATCGCAGTCCTGTTCGCCTATTCCTGGAAGCTGACGCTGATCGTTCTCGCGACGATCCCGCTCTATCTCGTCATCGCGGCGCTGGCGCGGCCGTTCCTGAGCGACCGCCTCAACGAGAAATTCAATCGCGGCGCCGAGAGCCAGCAGCTTCTCGTCGAAGCCGTCGTCGGCATGCAGACGATCAAGGCGGCGGCCGTCGAGCCTGTTGTCGCGACCCAATGGGAAGAGCGGCTCGCGGCCTATGTCCGCTCGGCCTTCTCGGCGACGATGCTTGGCGCCAAGGCGCAGAACGCCGTTCAATTCGTCAGCAAGATATCGAGCGCCGCATTGCTGCTGTTCGGCGCCAAGGCGGTCATCGACGGCGAACTGACCGTCGGCGAACTGGTCGCCTTCAACATGATCGCCGGGCAGGTCGCCCAGCCGATCCTGCGCCTGTCCCAGCTCTGGCAGGACTTTCAGCAGGTGCAGATCTCGGTCGAACGGATCGGCGACATCCTGAACACGCCGCCCGAGCACACGCCGACCGGCAATACGTCGCTGGCGCCGCCTCGCGGACAGATCGAGTTCAAGAACGTCACGTTCCGCTACAAGCCCGGTGCGCCCAGCATTCTCAAGGACATCTCGTTTGGAATATCACCGGGAAAGGTCGTGGGAATCGTCGGTCCATCCGGATCCGGAAAATCCACGCTGACCAAACTGATCCAACGCTTCTATGTTCCCGAACAGGGACAGATCCTGCTCGATGGCGCGGATCTCAGTCATCTCGATCCTGCCTGGCTGCGCCGCCACATCGGCGTCGTCCTGCAGGACAATCTGTTGTTCAACCGCTCGGTTCACGACAACATCGCCTTCGCCAATCCCGCCATGACGCGGGCGCAGGTGATCGACGTCGCCCGTCTTGCGGGAGCAGAAGAGTTCATCGGCAAGCTGCCGCAGGGTTATGACACCATGCTGGAGGAGCGCGGGGCCAATTTGTCAGGCGGCCAGCGCCAGCGGATTGCCATCGCCCGGGCGCTCGCGACCAATCCGCCGATCCTGATCTTCGACGAGGCGACCTCGGCGCTCGATTACGACAGCGAGCGGGTGATCCAGCGCAACATGCGCCACATCGTCAAGGGCCGCACCGTCTTCATCATCGCTCATCGGCTGGCCGCCGTTCGCGATTGCGACACGATCATCGGCATGTATGAGGGACAGATCGTCGAAGCCGGGACGCACGACGAATTGCTGGCAAGACCAAAGGGCCTTTATGCGCATCTTTGGGCCATGCAGGGCGAAAGGACGCCGGCATGAACGCGTTCGTGTCTCTCGCAAAGTCTCTTGGTTCTTCGTCCAAGCCGGTCGCGACATCGTCGGTTCGGCAATATCCGACCCATCCTGACGACATGGAGTTTCTGGCGGCTGACCTCGAAATCATCGAGACGCCGCCATCCCCGATTCGCAGACGATTGATCCTGACGATCTGCGCCTTCGTCAGCACCGCGCTCGTCTGGTCCTGGGTCGGACGCGTCGACATCGTCGCCGTCGCCCAAGGCAAGATCAAGCCGAAGGGGGATGTCAAAGTCATCCAGCCGCTCGAGACCGGCAAGGTCGCAGCCATTCATGTCGAGAACGGGCAGAAGGTCAAAGCGGGCGATGTCCTGATCGAGATGGACACCGGCGATGCCAGGGCGGACGAACTCGACATGGCCGGTACACTCGCGGCCTGGAAGGCGGAGACGGTCCGGCGGCGAACGGCCATCGACGTTGCGCGAACGCCAGCACCTCTGACACTCCCAAGGATCACCTGGCCGGACGATGTTCCCGCGAGCAACCGCGTTCGTGAAGAACAGGTCCTGTTCGACGATGTCAGCCATTTGCTGGCGACACTCGCCGGCATCGACGCGCAAACCAGCCAGAAGAAGATTGAACGTGACCGGCTCGATTCGACGATCGCGGCGCAACGCGAATTGATCGATACGCTGCAGCTGCGGGTCGAAATTCGTGGGACCTTGGTTGAAAAGGGCGCAGGATCGAAGGTGGCGCTGATCGACGCGCTCGAGCGGGTTCAGACCGAGAAGACGACGCTGAGCACCCAGATCGGCCAGCGCGACCAGGCAGATGCCAACCTCTCGGTGCTGGACCAGGAGAAGCAGAAAGCGATTTCCGCCTTCATCGCCGAGAACAGCCAGAAATTGGCCGACGCCAAGCGCCAGGTCGACGATTACGAGCAGCGTCTCGTCAAGACACGCCTGAAATCGGGGCGCCTGGCGTTGATCAGCCCGATCGACGGTGTCGTCATGGAGCTTTCGGTCACCACGATCGGACAGGTCGTCGGCGGCGGCGAGAACGTCATGCGCATCGTGCCGCGAGACGCCAAGCTCGAAATCGAAGCCTATCTCGCCAACAAGGATGTCGGCTTCGTCAAGCAGGGGCAGAAGGCCGTCATCAAGCTCGAATCGTTCCCCTTCCTCCGCTACGGCACGATTTCGGCGACGGTCGACCACGTGGCGCTCAATGCCATTCCCGAACCCGACGCCCAGGCGGCGGAAAGCGATTCAACCAAGGCCAACCGCTCGGTGAAGACTTTCGCCGGCGCCCAGCGTGTTCAAAACCTGGTTTTTCCGGTGAAGCTCACGCCGGACAAGACGACGATGGCGATCGATGGCCAGACCGTGCCGCTGATACCGGGCATGACGATCAACATCGAAATCGCGACGGGAAGCAGGCGCATTCTCGAATACCTGTTCTCGCCTCTCGTCGAGACGGCCTCGGAATCCTTCAGGGAAAGATAGCTCCGTGCCTTCACATGATCCGCGTGTAGGCTGTGACCATCGTGTAGTCCTTGCGCGGGCCCGACACGACGTGGCGAATGACAAAGCTGCCGTTTGAGCGGAACGTGTAGGTCGACCGATAATGGTCGAGATTGCACAGATGGCTCGCGCTGCCGCTCAACGCGCCGGCTTCGGATGCCGACAGCGAGATGGCGTGGAACTGCCGCAACGGGGTCTCCTTGAAGAGAACCTCGAATCCCCGGTCGGTTCTGCGGAAGACGTACTCGCGAGACGCCTCCAGCTCTGTGCCGTTCTGGAGCCTGAGGAGTCCCTGTTCGCGATAGGCCAGGCTCTTGGCGTCCAACGGCGTGAAGGTCGCAAGGCCCTGCATGCACCCCTGGCCTTCGATGCCCCGCGCGAACGACCACGAGCCGGCCAGCCGCGCCATCACCTCGGAGGCCTCGCCCCAACCATCGATCGCCGCTTCGTTCATGTCCTTCTCAACCCAACAGCGCTGCGCCGGGACTGCGCGTTCGACTTTGCCGGGCCAGTACCTATATCGTGGACGAATGCGTGTCGATGCAGCGAGCAAGTGATGGCCAGGAGACCCGCGACCGAGACGGACGCCAACGACCTGCCCCGCTATTTCGTCTGGGTCCGGGGCCTCGAGGGGCCCGAGCCGCAGAAATGGGTCGACATGGAGTTCGGTATCGGCGACTGGAAGCGTCCGCTCGTGCTCGCCTGGCTGGAACTGCCCGCGGACGAGCGGCGCCTGCCGCTGTCGATGCTGGCGCGGCGCTATCCGCCGCCGCGGGTGGAGTCGTTGTAGGCGCGGCCTCACCTGCCCCGCGCCGCCGTCGGCGTCAGGCCGAACCTGCGGCGAAAGCAGCGGTTGAAATAAGAGAGATCATTGAAGCCGCAGGCAAAGGCAATGTCGCTGATGCGTCCATCGCGATGGACGAGCAAATCGGCGGCCTTGCGCAGCCGCAATTCGGTCAGGCGCGTGGTGAAGCCGGCGCCGGCCTCGAACAACAGCTCGTTGACGTAACGTTCGGAAAGACCGGCCGCGATGGCGAGCTTCTGCGCAGAAAAGTCCGGCTCGTGGAAGCGCGCCTCCAGCACCGACAGCACGGCTTTCAGCCGCACCGCGCGCAGGCCCCGGCGCCGCGCCGCAACGGCCACGTCGCTGCGGGCCCCCAAGCCGATCGCGGCGAGATCGATCAAATGAGATGCGATCGCCATGCCGGCCTCGTCAGCGGCGGCGGGATGGCGCAGCAAGAGATCGCTGTAATCCATCGCCAGCGACAGCGCGCCGCCGGGCTCGAGCTCGCGTCCGACGAGGTCGTCCAGATCAGCAACCATCGCACGCAGCGAGTCGACCGGCAGATGCACGTTGGTGAAGCGCTTCTGGCTCGCGCCGTCGGCGGCGAAAAACGGCTCGTCGAGCTTGAGCAGCACGATCGATCCCGGCCGCATGGTGAATTCGCGGCCACGATGGATCACCTGTGAGGGACGATCGCCGGTATTGCGCGCGAGGCAATAGCGGTCGTCGCCGGTCTCGATCACCTGGCGCTTTTCGCGCCGCACCGTGACGAAGCTGCCGTTGCAGCGGCCGAGCATGGTGGTGCCGATATGGATCGAGTTCATCGTCGCGCGAAACGGCACGTCGGAGGCCGGATCGAGCTCGCCGGTGTTGGAAAAATGCTCGAACAGCTCGGCGAAGCGGATGAAGCGCTGCCGGTCCGACAGGTCCGACGGCAGCATCTCGGTCGACAGCGACTTCCTGATGACAGACATCGCGAACGGCTTTTCGAGAATGACTTTTCCAAGTTTCTTCAAAAAAGAAACTGAGCACACGCCAAGCCTTGCGGGCCGGAAATGAACGCCCACCGAAACCGGCGCGCCAAGCTATCAGCACGCTGACATGAATCAAGTCGCGCCGGTCAGTCCAAGCGGCAGGCCAACCGGCGCCGGACAGTCCAAGACGGGCCGGACGCCCTCATCCTATTCAATCGGTGGATGCGAGATCCCGCCAAATGCGAATCGCGTCCGGGCAACCGGGCGGCCCCGGCCTGACGCCCGCTGGAGGAGACAACGACATGCGAACCTCTCTCACCCGCAGCCTCGTGCTCGGTGGCGCCATCGCAACCAGCCTTTGCATCGGCTACTCGCTCGGCGCGCAACCGCACATGGACGAGGCGGTGGCGATCCTGCAATCGGCCCGCGCCGAGCTCGCCAAGGCCGAGCCCAACAAGGGCGGTCATCGCGAACGGGCGCTCGGGCTGATCGACCAGGCCATCGCCGAGGTCCGCGCCGGCATCGCGTTCGCAGCCACCCACTGACACGGCACGGACCACACATCATGATGCGACCCCTCTTTGCCGCAGCGCTTGCGCTCGGCGCGATCGTCAGCTCTGCCCAGGCCATGCCGCTGGCGCCGTACGGCGCGCAGGGCCGTGGCGATGTCATCGCTGTCGCCGGCGGCTGCGGCGCCGGCTGGCACCGCGGTCCCTACGGCGGCTGCCTGAGAAACTACGCCAACCCCGCCGCGCATGCCTGCCCGCGCGGCTACCATATCGGGCCCGGCGGCGCCTGCCGCGGCAACGGCAAATAAGAGTTCACTGCTGCTGCGCAACACGGGGATGCCCGGGCTCGCCCGGGCATTTCGCTTGCCAGCCGCGCCGCGGATGTCGGACGCGGCGTCGCCGCAGCTCCCGCGCCTCTGCTAGATTACCAAGGACTGCGTGCCCGTCAGTGACGGCGTCGTGCGCGTCGGAATCAACGTCCAGTCGACCGAGCCCTTGAGCGTGATCGTGAGATCGCGCAGAAACTTCGCGTCGCCGAAATACCAGGAGTGCGAGGTGGCCATGTCCGCCGCCGGATAGGTCGCATGGAAATGGTCGGAGCAATTGACGTTGACGGCTTTTGACGGCGCGTCAGAGGGCAGCCCTACACGGCCGACGCGCGGCGAAAGCCCGACGCGCTTGACGTTGGAGATCTGCAAGACCTCGTCATAGCCGTTGAAGAAATTGGTCAGGCGATAGCAATGCCGATAGGTGCTTTCCGTCTCGGGATCGTCGGCCGAGAATGATGCCGCGGATACGTCACCTGCGATGAGCACGAGTTGGCCGGCCGTCCAGGCCGTGGCAGTCGCCTGGCCGTCGTCGGCATGATCGAACGCCTCGCGGATGAGAAACGCCCCGGTTGAATGACCGAGGACATGGACGTTGATGTCGCACTTCTCCGCCTGCGCTCGCACGAACAGCTTGATGCCGGAGCTGACGAGGAGAACGGATGCCGCGCGCGCTTTGTCACGATCCGGAAGGTAGGCAAGCGGCAGATCCCCCGAAGGCCAGTCGAAGCTGATCACCGGGCAGGCAAATCCGTTTGCCGTAAGACCAGCCTGGATTTTTCTGTGACGATCGTCGACGTTGTCGACGGTGCTGTTGTAGCCGTGGACGAAGAAGAGAATGTCGCCACTCGGCCCGTCATTCGGAAATTTCGGGTCGGGCTGAAACAGCGCCATGATTTGCCGCAGCCATTGCATTTGCGGAATCTCATGCCCGGGCGCAGGTGGTTGGCCGTCGGGAACGGCGAGGTAGCGAACGGGGCCGAGGTTGTCGGTAAAGGCGCCACTCGCAATCTTCCGCAAACTAATCCAGTATTTCATCGCGATACCCCAAAATGATTATGCCTGAAATCGTTACGGCTCAAAGAATGGATGCCGACGCTGCGAGAGCAAATCGCGCGATCGAAACGATCGCCACATCTGTTTTCGGACCGTAGATGCAACCACCGGCACCGTCAATCCAAAGGTGTATTGAGCCCCTCTCTCGCCCCTCGCAAGCCCCCCATCATTGCCGCGCTCGCTACACCGCGGCGCGCCGGTCACAAGCCGGCGCTTGTCCGCTTTTGGAACAACGACACGATTGACTGTGCACTCCGTTGTCGCAATCGTGCGCGCAAATTCGAGATTTTGTGACATTCCATCTTGCACAACGAAAGATTGCGAGGCAGTCTGATCACGCGATACGCATAGGCATTGCCACCCGACATTTTATTCGTGGCAATCGCAGAATTTTTTGATCGACCCGGTCACGCTCGGACATGCCGACCCTGGCCGACGGCTAGCTGTGCTCACTTGAGATATTTGGAGCGCGCGTATGAGCATCGATTGGAGGCCCGCCAGGAGCCTTGAAGTCCTGCTGAGGCAGGTCAACGAGATGGCGCCCGGTCGCGACAAATCGAGCGACGGAATGCTCGGCGACCAGTCCCACCAAATGCGCAAATCCGATCACAACCCCGATGCCAACGGCGTGGTGACCGCGATCGACATCAGCCACGATCCGGCTCATGGCGTCGATGCGGGCGATCTCGCGGAAACGCTCCGCCAGTCGCAGGACAAGCGCATCAAGTACATCATCTCCAACCGCCGGATCGCCTCGAGCCTCGTCTCGCCCTGGCAATGGCGTACCTACGACGGCGCAAATGCTCACGAGCATCATGTTCATGTCTCCGTCATGGACACGCCGAGCCTCTATGACGATACGACAGCCTGGCAGATCGATCCCAACCTCATGCGGCGCGCGAAGATCGTGCCCGAAGCCGTAGCTGGCAGCACCAGCCGTTGCACCAACATCACGGCGACGGTGTTCGGCGGCAGCGCCGACAAGGACCAGAAGGGCGCCTATGACGGCCATCGCATCGATGATGTCGAGCTTGGCGTCGCCCTGCCGGCTCGCTTCTCCGGGCCGCGTCCTCAGGTTCGGGTCACGAACAGGGCGAACGGCAAATCCGTGGTCTGCAACATCGTCGATGTCGGACCGTGGAACATCCGCGATCCCTATTGGGAGAAGGGCGCAAGGCCGCAGGCCGAGTCCGGGACCGACCTGACGGGACGCAAGACCAACGGCGCCGGCATCGACCTGACGCCGGGCGCCGCGCGCGCGATCGGCGTCCCAGGCAAGGGCGTTGTCGATTGGGAATTCGTCGGCGCCGGGCAAGGCCCGCAAGCGAACCCGGACGCTGTGCTGGCAATTGTCACACTGCTGCAAAAAATCGCGAAGGACGGAGCCATCAAGATGCCGCTTTCAGCCGACGACGTCAGTACCCTTCTCCAGCAGCTGATCAAGACTCTCGGCGGTCAAAATCCAGCGCCCGGGCCGGTGGCCCCGGCACCTGCACCGGCGCCGGACCCTGCTGCCGATCCCACCGCAGCGATCATTGACCTGATCGCAAAGCTGATCGTTCCGGCGATCAGCAAGCAGATTCCGCAGCTCGGCCAAGTGAATGGCGCGCTGGGACAGACGATCGGTGATCTCCTCAACGGCAAGAAGACCGCGCTCGGAATCTTCGGCACGCTGGCCTCATGGCTTACGCCGGTCATCGGCTCTCTCTTCGGTGGCTCCGGCGTGGCAGCCGGTCTGGGGGCCGGCGCTGCGGCCGGCGCAGGCGGACTGGCGCTCGTTCCGCAGATCGGCGTGCCGATCTTCATTGCCATGACGCTCTGGGGCATCCTCGGCAAGATGGAGAAGTGGAACCAGGGCAACGTCCCTTTATCGCAACCGAAATAGCCGGCGCGGAGGCGAGACGACATCACGGAGGTGGAGGCATGACCGACACCACGCAGAACTACTACACCAAGACCGATGCCCAAACGCTGATCGACGAGGAGAAAGCCTTCATCGCGGATCACCGTGCGAAGGATGGGCGAAACGATTGGTATGGGCTCGCGCTCTCCGGCGGCGGCATCCGATCGGCGATCTTTTGTCTCGGCGCGCTTCAGGCGCTCGCGGCCAAGAACGTGATGCCGAGCTTCGACTACATGTCGAGCGTGTCCGGCGGCGGCTATGTCTCGGCCGCACTGCAATGGCTGTGGCGAACCGATCCCGGGACTGGAACATCGGAAGAAGGCTTTCCATTCGGGGCGACCCGGAGCTATCGCAGCGGCGACGATACCAAGGACAGTCGGCTCGCCTATCTGCGCTCGCACGGACAATACCTCATCCCTGACGAGCAGATGTCGATCTGGTCGCTGACCGCCGTGGTCATCCGCACCCTGTTTTTGAACCTGTCCGTCTGGCTGCCGATCGGCGCGCTGGCCTATATCATCATGATGCTGCTGTTCCGGCTGCTTGAAAAGATTCCGTACATCGACAAGCTTCCCAATCTGCTGGCATTCGTGATGGCCTCGCGCTGGCGGAATGACTGCGAGGGCGATGCGCTGGCAATTTGCAAGGGCGCGGCCGAGACAGCTTCCGCTGCGGCTTCGGCAGCGCATATCCCAGGTGGCGCCCAGATCTGCACGGCAGCGACCAGCCTTGCTGCCAAGGCAATGCAACCCGATTGCTTCTGGAAGCTCGATCTCTTTTTCGAGATCTGCCTGGTCGCCGGTCTCCTGTGCATCCTCCGTTTTGCACTTTGGGCGATCGGATTCTCGCTGGATACACGCATATCTCCGAAGCAGGACGTGACCCCGGACCCTCGGCTGCGCAAGCTTTGCGGCATGTTTTCCCTGCTCTGCGGCCTGGTCTTTCTTGGGCTGACCGTCGGATTCAAGATAATGGGGTTGCCGGTTCTGGATCCCGTCTCCTTCGCGATCGCCGTTCTGTTTCTCACCTTCTCTTATCTGGCGGCGGTTCTCTATCGGCTTCAGAAACCGAACCAGCAGGCCTCTCCGAATTATGATTGGCGACGAAAGTTCGAGGTTACGGCCGGATTGTGGCTGCCGTGGATCACAATCCTGATCGCGCTCGGCACGGTCCCCGTCATTCCCTACTTGCTGATCAACAAAGCGGGCTTCGCCGTGAAGGCAGCAGCCGCTGTCGGCTCGCTGGCGAGCGGGCTCTATGCAGGTGTCTTCGGCCACCAGGCCCAGGCCTCCCAGAGCGCACCGACCGACCTCAGCAGATGGATCCTGATGGTCGCCTCGGCGATCTTCATCTACTCCATCGCGGTCGTCGCCTACAGCATCGCGCAGTTCTGGTTCGCTCCGGAATTCCTGCTGAGCTCGGACGACAATCTGCTTGGATCCAATCTGATCCGTGGCGTCATCACCGCTTCGATCTTCATCGCGCTGGCGATGGCATTCTTCACGAACATCAACTATGTCGGGCTGCATCGCTTCTATCGCGACCGTCTGATGGAAGCCTTCATGCCTACGCCTGAAGCTGTGGCTGGCAACGTCGTCGACCTCTCACCTTCGGCCGATCGGCTGTCGATGGCCGATCTGTGGCCGCCGCCGCCAAACCCAGACAGGCTTGCGCAACTGCGCGACATTCCCTACCCCATCGTCAATACCAATGTGATCCTGATGAACGATCCCGATCGCCTGCTGTCATGGCGGGGCGGCGACAATTTCATCGTGAGTCCGCTGTTTGTCGGCTCGTCTGCGACGGGATGGGAGCCGACGCGCTCCTATATCAGCAAGAACGGTCCAGTGTCGGTCCCCTCGGCGATGGCGGCCTCCGGCGCGGCAATCAATGCCAACGCGGCCTATGTCGGTGCCGGCGTCACACGCGATCGGCTGGTCTCGATCGTTCTGGTGCTGCTCAATCTTCGGCTCGGCATGTGGGCAACGTGTCCTGATGATCATGCCCCCGGCCGGCTGAAGCATGAGCCCAACCATTGGTCGCCCGGTTTCCGCTACGGCCTGACCCGCACCGGCTACAAATCCGACAGCGACTTCGTCGAGCTCACCGATGGCGGCCACTTCGACAATTCCGGGATCTATGAGCTCGCGCGCCGGAAATGTTCGGTCATCCTCGCGATCGACGGCGAGGAGGATTCCAAGATGGCGCTGCCGGCGCTTTACTCGGTGGCGCAGCGCGTCCGCGAAGACTTCAAGGCCGAGATCAACCTCGACAAGGTCTTGGATGGTCTCATTCCGGAGGAGGGCATTGGCTATCCGAAGGGGGTGAGTTTTGTCATCCGCCCGTATTTCGTCGCTGAAATCAAATATGACGGCGGCAGCCGCGGCGTCCTGATCTACGTGAAGCTTTCGCTGGTCCAAGGCCTGGGATTCGACGCCCTCGGCTACCGCGCGCAGCACGCAGATTTCCCGCACCAGCCGACCATGGATCAGTTCTTCGTGCCTGAACAGGTCGAGGCCTACCGCATCGTCGGCTTCGCAAACATGGACAAGGCCATCGACGACCTTAGTCTCGGGCGCGGCCACATCAATACAGACGCGGTGCTCGCAGCCTTCAGAAGCAGACAGCAACCGCAGCCGCCGACGCAGCCACCCCCGCCGGCGACGCCGGGGCAAGCTCAGACCGGCTAATCGGTCAGCCCATAGACGTCGAGCCGGCCGTTATAGGTCGGACGATAGATCCGGCCTTTCCAGACGATCGGGCGGTTGAACTTCGGATGCATGAAGGCGTGTTCGGGGCCCCAATTCTCGCTGTCCCAGATCACCTGCAGCCGCTGCGATCCATCCGGATTGGCCGCGAAATTCTGCGCGTCATAGACCAGGAAACGGCCCGGGCTGAGCAGCATGTTGCTGTCCTGGTAAGGCACCATCGCCACGATGATACCGTCAGCGCCGTTGTTGGCGGCGAGTGTGATGCTCCAACCGGGCATGCCGCCCGGCGGCCGCGGCGATTGCGGCGAGGCGATCTCGTTGGATCCCGCGAGATAGACCGTGGTCCCGTCGGCCGCGATCGACCAGGCGCGCAAGGCACTGTTCTCGCCGCCGACAAAATGCATCGTGCCGTGAATGGCGGACGGGAACAGCAGCGGCGAGCCGTGGAGATGCCGCGTTGCGCCGCCGGGAAACAAGTTCAATTGCGTCGGCGAAGGCGGTGCCGGCGGCACGGCGGGGTCGAAATACGTATAGAGAATCGGCGGCATGCGCAGCTTGGCGTAGTTCGCGGCAAAATGGCCAGCGGCGAGATCACCCGGTTGCGTGGAGCCGAGCGCATCGGCATTGCCGGTGTAGAGAATGCCGTCCTTGCCGGCCGCCAGCACGACGTGAGCCGAGGCGACATAGACCGGGCCGCCCGATCCAAAATCCTGATCGCCCCACATCGACTCGTTCATCGCGTCCATCTGCTGCGCGACGACAGGCGCGAGCTGGGCGTCGAGGGCATGCGGTCCGGACGTGACGGCAACATGCGCCATCTCGCGGGCATGGACCGGCTTCAAAGCCATTCCCATCCGCTTGGCATGGCCGATCACGGTGGTCAGCGAGACGTTGGACGGCAACGCATGCTCGTCATCGTCCTCGACAAGCGCTGTAGCTGTCGCGCCGACCCTGACAGCATCGGTCCATGGCGACCACCACGACACGACCTCGAAATGCGCATGTGGCCCCGTGTGCAGGGCGAGCCGCACGATGCTCTCGCCGAAATCGCCATGTTGCGGCGAGAATGCGCCGTTGCCGGTGATGACATAGATCGCGCCGTCTGGACCGACCGCCGGCCCCGCACCGCTCTGCCACAGTCCGCCGCCAATACCTGTCACGGTCGAGCACCACGCGGCGGCAAGACGCCAGGCGCGAACATCGACCGCAATGAGCCAACCTCGCGCGGTCTTCGACGTCTCGGCAATCGTGCCAAAGGGAATCAGCACATGGCCTCGCGTCAGCGTCAGCGCGCTGCGCTGCTTGCGCTCGGCCGAGACGAATCTCTGCGCAGGCAGACCGCCCGGCGGCGCGTAGACCGCACCCTCGAGGTTCAACAGCCCGTGCACAAGCGAACCATCGCTGATCCGCAAGCCTGCGAGAAAATGCTGCCCCCTGGCGACACTGCCGTCGTCACTGATCCAGGCGCAGGCATAAAGAATACCGGAGGCCTCGTCGATCACGGGGGTCGAGAGGATGCCCCAATTGACGTTGGTCAGATGGCCGTCGATGGCGCGTGTTCCGACGATGGGACGGCCGAGATTTGTCGCCCAGACCTTGTCGCCGGTCGCAGCATCAAACGCATAGACCCAATTGCCCATCGTGGCCTGGAAAATCAGGTCGCGGGTCCTGCCGTCGGGCGTGTGCACGCCGCCGACCGCCAGCGGCTGTGCCTCGAGCCTGGGATCGTCGGGAATGGGAATGCTGAAGAGTTTCACGATTCCCTTGGTGCGGACGGCGGTCGCCGTCAGCACTGTCTCGGCATTGTTCGTGCCTGATCTGGCGAGGTCATAGCCTCGGGTGGTGACGGAGCCGGCCATGATCAGGCTCCCCAGGCGAGCAGGCTGCCGGCTGCGATCAGAACGGCTGCCGCGAGCGCCCGCGCGTCACGCAGGCCCGCGCCCCACCAGTTGAGGACGGCAGCGCCGCAGGCAAAGCCGACCCCGGCCATGATCGCGCTCGACAGCGCAGCAAGCACCGGCGCTTCGTTCGTGCGCGACACGACATTGTCGATCGCCAGCAACGGCGGCAACACGTAGAGCCAACCCGGCGCCCTCGACAGACGCGGCGCGACAGGCAGACCGACGAGAAGCGCCGCTCCGCACGCCAGCAGCAGCATCGCGGCAAGCCCAAGCGGCAGACTGACGCCGAGTGCCGAGCCGAGCCCGTCGCAGAGGCCGAACATCAAGGCGAGCGGGAGAGCGTGCCGTGCCGGCACAACGAAGGACAATGCAAACGCGGCGATCAGGCTGTCCGCGGACGTCCACAACAGATGCAATGACATGAGGTCCTCTCAAATGATTTGCGGAGCAAGGTAGGTGACGTCGATCGAAAACGCCGCGCCGTGCTCCGGCAACTGCCGACCTGCGACGCGAATGTGATGTTGGCCAGTCGCACCGGCGGTTCCCTCAGCGCTGACATGGTCCCCGCTGCAAACGGCCTCGACCACGCTGTGCCCCTGCGCATCGGTGATGGAGACCTTGAGCGATCCATCGGACGCCACGCCGTGGCGATCGAGACTGACGCCAAGGGCAATCTTGCTCCCCTGCCTGACCCATATTTGCCCGGGCTCGTGCTCTACATTGGTCGCGGGCGGCGTATCGAGATCCGCCGCGCCAAAAATCGTCTGCGTGGTGGGACGCGACGGCCTGACC
This sequence comes from Bradyrhizobium sp. BR13661, assembly GCF_029892425.1. Taxonomy (GTDB): domain Bacteria; phylum Pseudomonadota; class Alphaproteobacteria; order Rhizobiales; family Xanthobacteraceae; genus Bradyrhizobium. The sequence continues at coordinate 58,233 of NZ_JARXWB010000012.1, forward strand.
GACGCAACGTTCAGGCCGGCGCGCGAGAAGCAGAGATAGCTCTGGCCCCTGCTGAAGGCGTTGCTGGGAATCGTGAAGGTCACGACGCCGTTTCCGTCTGTCCTGACATCGTCATGATGACCGCTATAGTCATGCAATTGAACGTTGGCGCCGAACGCGGTCTGGCAGCTGATCGTACGCGCATTCATGGTGTCGAAGTTCAGCGCCGTCAGCAGGCCAGGCGCCCCTGTTCTCTCGATCACGATGACCTTGTCATCGTGAAAACGGCCGCTGGTCGGCCCGTTGGCGAGGTGCTCGTGGATCCAGACGAGATTGTCGATCCACGGTTTCAGCCCGTAGGCGCCGGGCCAGACGCTGGCCGGGAAGTAGTCCTTGCCGTAGACAAAAGGGTAGCCTTCGATCGACAGCAGGAACGCATAGGCGAGCAGCTTGTTGCTGATGACCTGCTGTCCCGGCGAGGTATCGGTGTCGGGATTGTCGACGAAGGTGCAGGTCAGATCGGGCCGCCAGCTCGTATAACCGGCGCCATCCAGCACGCGCGCATTGCCGCCATCGCAAGCGGATTGCAGCGCCCAATGCAGCGGAAAGTCGGCGACCAGCGACCGGCCACTGAGCGGCGGCTGCGTCGCCCACCCGTTGAGGATCGCGCGATTGCCGTCGAAATACTCCGAGTAGAAGAACTTCGACGCCATCACGCCGTGGGTCATGAACTCGCGCACGAACGGCGCCCAGGTGCCCTTGACGTCGTCGAAGCGCGCGCCATCGGCGCCGGTGGTCCGAAACACCCATTCACCGAAATCGAGCGCATCCCCGATCGTGACGCGCGGCGGGCGGCAATGCTGATAGGACAGCTCGCGGCCGAATGGAAAATCGTTGGGCGGGCTCGGCACATCATCGTCGGGCAGATCGTCCGGCGGCACGCCGCGAAACCATCCGGGCGAGGTGGTGTGACGTCCGTTGAGCGTGTGCCCGTCCGCCCCGAGATAGCGGAACACGCCCGGGCCGCCGTTCTCGCCGATGCGCTGATGCAGAACGAGATCGAGATAGACGTCGATGTCGCATGCGTGGGCGACCGCGACCAGACGCGTCAACGACGCTCTGGTGCCATAGCGCGTGGCCACCGAGCCTTGCTGGCTCTTGCTGCCGATATCGCGGGGATCGAACACGCCGTAGCCGTCACAGCCCGGCCCGGCGCCGCCTTGCACCTTCGAGGTCGGCGGCAACTGGATTGCGGTGAAGCCGACATTGCGTAACGCGCGAAGATGAGCGGCGAGGAAGTCGAGCAGCCAGGGCGCCCCGCGTCCGTCAACCGGCGCCGGCACGGTCACGCGCTCGCCGTGCGGACCGAAGAAGCGTCCCCAAGCTAGCAGCGCAACTCCCATGACGCGGCCTCTGGCTGGCTGCGTCGATCATGCCTTGCAGGACGATCATCCGGAAGTTGAAAATTGAGGCAGGCGCCCCCAAAGGACGAACCGCCGCTCACGATCGCGTGCGCGGCGAAAGTGTCACGCGTTAGTCGTCATCGGGACCGAACAATGTGAACCCGCCGCGCGGACGGCGGATCACAACATCACGAGTATCGGAGTCTGCGCGAACGTTGCGCGCAACGTCATCCCAATCGGTCTGGTCGCGCCCGCCGCGTGCATCGCGCTGGTCATAATGGCGTCGTTCGGCCCAGCGCTCGCGGCGCTCTGCCCGGCGTCGTTCGGACGCGGCGCGTTTCACGTCAGAATCCCTGGCCTTGGCATAGGCGTTGTCAGGTGAGGATGCCGATTCGGTCGAAGCCCGTTGCTCGACGGGCTTTGTCGCTTGCGGAGGTGAGGCAAGCCCCGGCTTGGGCGGCTCGACCGCGGCCGTTGTCTGCGGAGGCGGCGGCGCCGCAGGTTCAGCGCTCGCCTGAGTGGCCTGCGCATCGGGCTTGGCTTCGCCCTGCGCCTGCGCGGGCGCCGCGATCACGGCGCCAAAGGATTGCGAGCCCGTGAGATATCGGACGCGCTCCGACGGCGCGCTCGTCGTCGCCGGCGAGGCGGCTTCCGCGCGCTGCGCCATCTTGCTGGTGTCCGGCCCCTGCTTGGGCGCGACTGGATTCATGATGTTGCCGGCCACGATGCCGCCGCCGAGACCAATGGCGATGGCTGCGACGATCGTTCCGGCACCGACGAAATAGGCTGTCGTGGCGCGCATTGACCCACTCCTGTTTGGAGCGGGCAACGCCTGTCGATTGCCGGATGTTCCTGATAAGCGCGCGGTTCCCAGGAGGAACCCAAGCCTTGAATCTAGCGCCTCAGATCTGCTGCGCGACCTTCTCGAGCCCGATGACACGAGCGAGCTTGCGCACTTCTTCCTTCTGGTCGTCACGCAGCTGGAACAGCAGCGGCATCGCCGCCGACTTCAACTGCTGGACCTCGTCGCAATTCGGATCGATCTGCACGTTCGGCCCGTTGGGATTGGAGAGCTTGTTCGCCGAGATCTTCTTGACGACGTTACGCAGCGCGGTTTCGACCGAGGGCCAGTAATATTCCTGCGACGACGACAGCTTCAGGCGATCCCTGATCCCGGCGATCTGCACGTCGGACAGCAGCGAATAGGTTTTCTGCGGCTGGGGCTTCGCGACGGCCTTCGGCTTGGGCGCGGGCTCGATGGCCGCAGTGGTGTCCGCGGCGGCGGGCGCCTCGTTGATGTTCGCCTTGGGCATCGGAAAATCAGACGGCGTCGCCGCGGCAAAGGCTTGGCGCAGCGGCTCGGTCAGGGCGGGAGCCTGCGAAAGCTGATCGGCAGGAACCTGGACGGGGTTAATGGCGGCAGAGGCCAGCGCCAGGGTCGGAACCAGCCGGTCGGCCTTGGCGGCGCGGTTGGCGGCGAGCGGCTTGGGCGGAGCCTGGGTGATCATCTCGGCACTGACGCTGGGCACGCTGTCGCGGCCGAGAATGGCAGTGGTGGCGGCACCGAGGACGAGGATACAGGTCAGCACGGTGATGGTGATGGCTCTGGACAAACGTCTCTCCGGAAGGACCGCTTCACGATGTTGTTAGAGATGCCCGGGAAAAAGGCACGAATTATGGCTTGAGTGTGCCTTTGCGGCGACAATCATCATGCTCACGGCGACCACCGCCAAAAGTCATTTGAAATCAGGCAGCTGCCGCCAGATCATAGGCGTCCTGGATGTCGGCGACGATCTCGGAGGCCTCCCAGACCGCGCGCGGCTCGACCGATTGCAGCGTTACCGTCCAATTGCCGCCCCGACGGGTGCGGGGAACGCTGACGATGTCGAAGCGGACATTGCGGCACAGCGGGTGGCGGGCCAGCGCATGGGCGACGCGGACGCGGATTTCATCCAACGTCGCGGCGGTCTTGCTGTTGAGAAAATCGAAATCCATCGCCTGTCCCTCTCGGTCCTGATTGGCGGCCGTGAGGGGGATTGTTGGCGGGGCTTGGTTAATCTGCCGTTAAGTCCAGGCTTGTTCAGCCATGCGGGATTAACCGTGCTGGGCGGCGCGTAGCGCTACCACCCCCTTGCTTCACGGTATTCCGCGGCCGTCCGGGCAACGAGATCATCGACTGCCATGACGCCTGTGACACCCGAAGTCGAATGGCCGCCGCTCCAGATATCGCGCCAGCGCTTGGGCCGGTTCTCCCGCGCGCCGACGTCGATGTCCTTGCCGATGTCAATCGCGCCGCGCGCCGGAAGGTCATCGGGATCGAGACCGGCCGCAACGATCGACGGCTTCAGCATGCTGGTCTGCAGGCCCGTGAACGCGGTCGTCAGCAAAATGTCGTCGGCGCTGCTCTCGACCAGCATCTGCTTGTGCCGCTCGTCCGCCATGCTCTCGCGCGTCGCGATGAATTTCGTGCCCATGTAGCCGAGATCGCACCCGAGCACTTCAGCTGCGTGCAAAGCGCGGCCATCGCTGATGCCACCGGCAAGCACGATGATGCCGTCGTAGAACGCGCGCACCGCACGGACGAAGGCGAAGGGATTGAGCCAGCCGGTCTGCCCGCCGGCGCCCGCGGTAAGCAGCACGAGTCCGTCAGCGCCCGCTGCGACCGCGCGCTCGGCGTGGCGGATGGAAGCAACGTCAGCCAGCACCAGCGCACCGGAATCGTGCAGTGGCTTCAACACCGGAGCGGGCGAGCCAACCGAGGTGATGACAATCTCGGGCTGGTGCTTGAGCAGCACGGCGAGATCCTGCTCGAGCCGCGCATTCGAACGGTGCACGATCAGGTTCGGACAGAGCGGTGCAGCCTTGCGGCCGGCCTGATCCTCGTGCTGCCGCAGCCGTGTTGCGATCTCGTTGAGCCATTCATCGAGCTGTTCCGTATTGCGGCAATTCACGGTGGGGAAGCTGCCGATCACGCCGTTACGGCAAGCCGCGACCATGAGCTCGACGCCCGACACCAGGAACATTGGCGCGGCAATCAGCGGCAAGTTCAGACGATCGTGAAATCGTTGCAGTCGAACCGATGCCACTCATGCCTCCCTGCGCGGGCTTTGTCGTTCCATCCCGCATTCTCTGTGCTAGCGTTGCACACAAACATTGGCACGCGAAACGCCAATGAAGAAGCAACGAGGAAACATATGTCCGATCTGCTCCACGCATCATCCCCAACTTGCGCGCAGACGCTGCGGGCGCTGGCGCGCTATCCCGATCGCACTGCATTCTCATGGCCCGGCGGATCGCTGAGCTATCAGGGCACGCTCGATCTGATCGGACGCCTCCAGGGCGTGTTCATGCGGCTCGGCCTGCAGCCGGGCGCACGCGTCGCTTTCCTCACCGCCAATCGTGCCGACACCTGGTGCGCCGGCGTCGCGGCCCAACTGTCGCGATGCTGCGTCACCTGGCTGCATCCGCTGGGATCGCAGGGCGACCAGCTGTTTCAGCTCGAGGATTCCGAAGCCGAAGTGCTGGTGGTCGATGTCGCCGCCTTCCGCGATCGCGGCGGCGAACTCGCCGCGAAGGCCCCGCTGCTCAAAGCGGTCTTCACGATGGGGCCCGCCGATTACGGCGTCGATCTGCTGGCGGCGGTCGAGGGCGCGGGCCATGCCAGCGCGCTGTGCCTCGCAAATCTCGACGATCTCTCCACGCTGAACTACACCGGCGGTACGACAGGCAAGTCCAAGGGCGCGCTGCGCTATCACCGCGAGAACGCCGGAGCCGCCGGTGCGATCCTCGCCGACTTCGAGATCCCCGACGCCGCACGCTATCTCACCGTCGCCCCGATCAGCCACGTCGCCGGCACGAAGGTGCTGCCGACGCTGATGCGCGGAGGCACCGTGCACATGCTGAAAGGATTCGATCCCGAGGCCGTGCTGGCGACGATCGCGCGCGAGCGCATCAACTTCACGCTGTTCGTGCCGACCATGATCTACGTGCTGCTCGATCATCCCTCACTTGACAAGACCGACCTCTCTTCGCTCGAACTCGTGCTCTACGGCGCGTCCGCGATGTCGCCGAGCCGGCTGGTCGAGGGCATCGAGCGCATCGGTCCGGTGTTCTCGCAGCTCTATGGCCAGACCGAATGCTATCCGGTCTCGGTGCTGCGCAAGAAAGATCACGATCCCAGGACACCGGAGCTGTTCTTGTCGTGCGGCTTCCCGATCGCCGCCTGCGAGGTGAAGATCCTCGACGACAACGACCAGGAAGTGAAGACGGGCGAGGCCGGCGAAATCTGCGTGCGCGCGCCGCATGTGATGGCGGAGTACTGGAAGCGGCCTGACATCACTGCGGAGACGTTGAAGAACGGCTGGGTTCACACCGGCGACATCGCGCGTCAGGACGAGCGCGGCTACATGTTCATCCTCGATCGGAAGAAGGACATGATCGTCACCGGCGGCTTCAACATCTTTCCGCGCGAGGTCGAGGACGTGCTCTCGCAACATGCTGACGTCGCGATGGTCGCGGTCGTCGGCATTCCCGACGAGAAATGGGGCGAAGCCGTCACCGCCATCGTCGTGCCGCGCGAGGGCGCCAAGCCCGATCCGGACGAACTGATCAATATGGTGCGGACCCGAAAGGGTTCCGCGCATGCGCCGAAGCAGATTCAGTTCGTCAAGCAGCTGCCGATGACCGGCGTCGGCAAGGTCGACAAGAAGGTGCTGCGTGCGGGCTTCTGGAGTGGCCGGGACCGGATGGTGGGATAAACCCCCTGATTGCGGCGACGGGTTCGGACTACACGCATCGCGCGAAATTTTCGGAACGACAGCATTTTCACCCGGGATTTTACGGTGTCGTTGTGGCCCCCGCACCACAACGCGCAACGGAGTGCACATCCGTGAGGCCCGCGCGATTGCCCGCGAATCAGGGAATCAACTAGACCGCTGATGGGGCTGGGAAGTGGAGTGGGACATGAGAGTCGCTTCCCTGGAAAGTGCAGTCGCCGCGGTCACGTTGATCATGGCTATCCTCGTGGTGCTGTGGGAGATCAAGATCTTCTACGGTTTTTGAACTGGCAGGATGCCACCTCTGAGACGGCCGGGCATCCCTTCCGCGGCGGCGGAAGCCTGCCGTTCAATCGGCCCACGCAGCAAGCACGGCACCTGCCGTAGCTCTCACCGCTTCTCGATCACCAGACTCTGCACCGCGCGGCCAAAATAGCCCTGCCTGTCCGCAAGCCGCGACATCGCGAGCCCGGCACCATCAGGACCAATCCAGGATTCGCCGTCGAGCAGGATCCAGTCGCCGACCGGTTGGCGCGCAAGATTCACCGAGAGATCAGCGTTGATGTAGGTCCAGGTGCGGAAGTCGAGCGTCGAGGCCGTGCCGTTGGAGAAATCGGCAGCGACCACGGCGCGCATCGCCTGCGAGACCACCTCGCCTTCGACAAGCGGGTGGTCGAGGCGAAACCAGATCGCACCGGCACCGGCCTGCCCGAAGCGGCCGCGCGCGGCGCGCATCGAGACCATGCCCGCGAACGGACTGGTCGCGCCATGGCCGTCCTCGACCAGCGAGTCCTCGGGCGACGGCAGCGTCACCGGCAGATCCTTGATGTCATCGGGCAATGGCTGCGACTGCTGCTTGATCTTGAGCACGGTGGCGCCGACGACCTGCACGTCATCGGCGAAGAGCTTGACCTCGCAGAGCTGGATCTTGCGTCCCTCGCGCAAAACCTCAGTCTCGATGGTAAGCGGCGCGACGGGCACCGGACGCATCAGATCGATGGTGACGCGCGCGATGTTCATCGGCACGGGTGTCGGAATCCGCTCCGCCGCCCACGTCACCAGCGCCGACGGCGCCGAACCGTGCTGCATGCGCCGGTCCCATGGACCGGCGGCGTTGGGGCTGGTGATGACGCTGTTGCCGTCAACACGGTAGATGGCGGTCATTTCGAGAGCCATTACAACGGCGGATCGATCGCCTCGTCGTATTCCTTCTTGAATCGCGCGATCAGCTCGGCGGCGGGCAAGACCTTGTCGATGCTGCCGATACCCTGGCCGGAACCCCAGATCTCCTTCCACGCTTTCGGCTTGGCTCGCTCGCCGGAGGCGTCGGTGCCGAAATTCATCTTGGAGGGATCCGACGTCGGCAGGTTTTCCGGATCCATGCCGGCGGCGAGGATCGAGGGCTTCAGGTAGTTGCCGTGCACGCCGGTGAAGAGGTTGGAGTAGACGATGTCATCGGCCGTCGAGCCCGCGATCATCTCCTTGTACTTCTCGACCGCGTTGGCTTCCTTGGTGGCGATGAAGGCCGAGCCGATATAGGCGAAATCTGCACCGAGAATGCGTGCGGCGCGGATCGCCTTGCCGTTGCCGATGGCGCCCGACAGCGCGATCGGACCGTCGAACCATTTGCGCGTCTCGGCGACGAAGGCGAGCGGCGAGATGGTGCCGGCATGACCGCCGGCGCCTGCCGCGACCAGGATCAGGCCGTCGGCGCCCTTCTCGATCGCCTTGTGTGCGAATTTCTGGTTGATGACGTCGTGGAAGACGATGCCGCCCCAGCCGTGCACAGCCTGATTCAGCTCCTCGCGTGCGCCGAGCGAGGAGATGATCATCGGCACCTTGTACTTGGCGCAGAGCTGCATGTCGTGGTCGAGCCGGTTGTTCGACTTGTGCACGATCTGGTTGACAGCGAACGGCGCCGACGGCTTGTCGGGATGGGCGCGGTCATAGGCCGCGAGCTCTTCCGTGATCCGCGCCAGCCATTCGTCGAGCAGCTCGGGCGGCCGCGCATTCAGCGACGGGAATGATCCCACCACGCCCGCCTTGCACTGCGCGATCACGAGGTCGGGCACCGAGATGATGAAGAGCGGCGAACCGATCACGGGGATCGACAGGCGTCCCTTGAACAGAGCGGGCATGGACATTTTCGGAGCGATCCTTTGCTTGCAAGACGCATGAGAGGGTTGGGACCATACCAACAAGGCAATCTTTCCACTGTCAAGTATTGCGTTTTGGCGCCGTGGCGGACGGCGTTACCGCAATTCCAACCCGCGGAATTCAGGGACTGTCATTCCGGGGCGCGCCTCTTGCGCGAGCCCGGAATCCATTTCGCAATTCGCGCTGACGCCCGATGGATTCCGGGCTCGACGCTGCGCGTCGCCCCGGAATGACGGTGGGAGAGACTTGTGCCTAGCCAATCAAATCCGGATTGATCAACCGCTCGAACGAGAACATCTCGTCCCATTTCTCCTGCGTCAGCAGCTTGCGTTCGGTCACCACGATCTGGTGCAGCGACTTGCCGCTCTTGTAACCCTCACGCGCGATCTCGGCGCATTGCTTGTAGCCGAGCAGCGGCTTCAGCACCGTGACGATGCCGAGCGAATTGAGCACGATGTTGCGGGTGTGCTCTTCGTTCGCGGTGATACCGACGACGCAATTCTCGCGCAGGCTGTTGACCGCGCGCTCCATGGTGCGGATCGAGAAGAACAGCGCGAACGAGATCACCGGCTCCATCACGTTGAGCTGAAGCTGACCGGCGGAAGCCGCGAGCGTCACCGTCGTATCGAGCCCGATGACGAGGAAGCTGGTCTGGTTGACCACCTCGGGGATCACGGGATTGACCTTGCCCGGCATGATCGATGAGCCCGGCTGCAATTGCGGCAGGTTGATCTCGTTGAAGCCGGCGCGCGGGCCGGAAGCCAGCAGGCGAATGTCGTTGCAGATCTTGGTCAGCTTGCTCGCCGTACGTTTCAGCACGCCGGAGAGCTGCACATAGGCGCCGGTGTCCGAGGTCGCCTCGACCAGATCGCCGGCGAGAATGAAATCGACGCCGGTCAGCGCGCTGAGATGCCGGACCGCGAGCTTGGGATAGCCGACGGCCGCGGTGACCGAGGTGCCGATCGCGGTTGCGCCGAGATTGATCTCGCGCAGCAGTGCGCGCGCTTCGGAGATGCGGTCGACCTCCTCACCGATCGTGGTGCCCCATCCCCGGAATTCGGCTCCTAACGACATCGGCACCGCGTCCTGCAGATGCGTGCGGCCCATCTTCAGCACGCGTTCGAACTCGCGGCCCTTGGCAAAGAACGCCTCCTGGAGCTGGCGCAGCGCCGTCATGTAGCTTTCGAGACGCAGGATCAGCGCCAGCCGAAACGCGGTTGGATAGGTGTCGTTGGTGGACTGGCCGTAATTGACGTGGTCGTTCGGACTGACGTGCTGGTAGTCACCCTTGACGAAGCCGAGCGATTCCAGCGCGAGGTTGGCGATGACCTCGTTGGCATTCATGTTGGTCGAGGTGCCGGCGCCGCCCTGGATGAAGTCGGTGACGAACTGATCCATCATGTCGCCAGCGATGACGCGGTCGCAGCCGACGACGATCGCATCGGCCACCTTGGCGTCGATCGCGCCGAGATCGCGATTGGCCATCGCCGCGGCCTTCTTCACGTAGCCCAGCGCCTTCACGAAGTAAGGCTCCTGGTTCATCGGAATGCCGGTGATGTGGAAGTTCTCCTTCCCCCGGATGGTCTGAACGCCGTAATAGATGTCGTCGGCGATCTCACGTTGTCCGAGGAAGTCCTGCTCGTAGCGGCTCATGGGCGCTCCTTGCTGCTCGCGCGCGGCGTCATCGCATCAGTTCTGGCACAGCGCGCTGGTGACGACGGTATCGGTGCGGCAATCGTCAGGTTTGCGTTGCCGGCCCGGAATCAGAACCTTGGCCGAGCACTTCTCGGCGGAATCGGTGTTGAGGCTTTTGCCTTCCTTGTAGCCCTTGCTCTGGCAGAGCTGGTTGGCGGCGAGCTTGCAGTCGGGCGCACCGTTCGAGGAGAGCGGACAGGCCGTACGCCCGGAGACCATGGTCGACGGCGTCGCCAGTCGCGACAGGTCGTTCATGGTCTCGCTTGGGCTTTTGATCGGCGGCAGGATCGAGGGCAGCTTGTCGAACAGCTTGCCCATCTCATGGATCAGCCCGGGATTGTCATCGGCCGCCGGCGGCCCTGATGCGGGGGGTGTCGAAGGCGGCGGCACGGCCTGCGGCCCCTGCTCCTGCACGCCGAGCGAAGGCGGGGCCGATTGCGCCGAACCGGTCGCGCCGGCACCGAGCAGGAGCAGAAGCGCTGCCGATATCAGCGTCCCGAACCGCACCGCCGGATTGCCCGATCGAACCATCATGAGGGCAACCGTAACCGAACGCGACGCAGCGGCAAAGCGCCAGAAACCTAGATCAGCTTGATGGCCACCACAAATCCGAGCACCAGCACGGCGGCGCCGAGCGCGACCCACAGGCCGAGATGCTCTTCGAGCTTGTGCCGGATCAAGTCGCCGTAGCGGTTGAGCAGGATCGCCACGATGAAGAAGCGTCCGCCGCGCGCGACGATCGAGCACAGGACGAATAAAATGAGATTATAGCCGGCGAAGCCCGAGGTGATGGTCACGAGCTTGTAGGGGATCGGCGTCAGCCCCTTGAGCAGGATGATTACCGCACCCCATTCGGCATAGGAGGCGCGGAAAGCGTCAACCTTGTCGCCGAGGCCGTAGACCTGGATCAGCCAGTGGCCGACCGAGTCGAACAACAGCGCGCCGATGGCATAGCCGAGCAGACCGCCCAACACTGACGTCGCAGTGCAGATAGCCGCGTAGACCCACGCGCGCTGCGGGCGCGCCAGTGACATCGGAATCAGCATCACGTCCGGGGGAACGGGAAAGAAGGAGCTTTCGGCGAAAGCCACGGCACCCATGATCCAGAGCGCGTGAGGCTTGTGGGCGGCGTCGATGCACCAGTCGTAGATACGTTTTAGCATGGCGCCGCGATGAAGCACCATGGGGCGGATTTGTCCATCGCGAGTTTTGTGACGGTTTAGCGTGATCCGGACCCGAAGGGCCGCGTTAGTGCAAAGTGTGGGCGTTTTTCCGAAAAGATCACGCTCAAACAACAACCTGAAGCGCGATGACGCTTCATCGCGCTTCAGTGCCGTTTACGCGCCGCGCGGCCTTCGAGCGCGACAATAGGCCGCCGCCTGGAGATGCTCGGTGACGCGACTTTGGGCAGCTTCATCGACGATTTAGGTAGCTTTTCGGCAATGCCGAGCAAGTCTTCGCGGCGTGACATTTCTCGCCAGACGTCCTCGGGGCGCACGCCGGCGGACGCCCAGAGCACGGTGAGATTGTAGAGCAGATCGGCGCTTTCCCGGACCACGGCCTCACGGTCGCCGTTGACCGCATCGATCACGACCTCGATCGCCTCTTCGGCCAGCTTCTTCGCCATTTTGGAAGGCCCACGCTGAAACAGCCGGGCCGTACGCGATGTTGCCGGATCAAGATCTCTGGCCGCGAGCACAGCCAGATATAGCCGCTCAAGCGAATCACTCATGTACTCAAAACTACTCTAAACAAATGGTCGACGCGTTAACGCTTGAGAATAAAAGACAAAACAGGCCGGCGCGACAAGCGCGCCGGCCTTTCGTGGTCAACGACTCACCAACACCCGGCGCCGCTTCTGCTGCAAGTGGCGAAGGGGTCCCGGCCGACATTGCCATTGCCCGGGTAGTCGCGGCTGTTGCTGTGGTAATAGCTCGGGCCGCCGTAATAGACAGGGCCTTCATCGTAGTAGACCGGGCCGCCGCCGTAATAGGCCGGAGCGTCATAGGCGTAGGAATCGCGGCTCGCGGCGATCGCAAGGCCGGTGCCGATGGCGGCAAAAGCCGCGAGCGCGGCTGCACCGCCGCCGCCATGCCAGTGGCGGCCGCCGGCGTACGATGCGGTGGGGGCGACACTGGTCAGCGCCAGCACCGCAGCGGTGGCAAGAACGGCCTTGCGGCCGGCAAACTTCGAAAATCGGTCAAACATGATCTGGACCCTCCTTGGGACCTTCATTGGTGCCTCGAGACAGGCTCATGTCTTCAAACACCCGCATCCCATTTTGGGTTCCCCACCCCCAACACAAGCTGAACGGCCTTGCGTGATCGTGACGCAAGCGCCGCTCATCCCCGGTTCAGGTTCGGTCATGCTGGCAAACCCGGCGCGGGCCGGCCCAGCGGGCACGTCGAGCGAAAAGACCAAAAGCTTCCGCTGTATCTCTCTGGCGATCCCTGCTTAAAATGTGGTCCCGTCGTCACGCCGCCTGCCTGGGTCAGCGCCTGCCTCATGTCCATGTTCAGCCTCTACACCCGCGTTCTCGAACTGCTCGGCAAGGAGGCGCGGCTCGGCTGGCTGCTGGCATTCGCCAATCTGCTGCTCGCCGGCTCGCAATTCGCAGAACCCGTGCTGTTCGGCCGGATCGTCGACGTCCTCTCCGGCAAGGCCGTCGCAGGTGCGACCTCGGCCTGGCCGTTCCTGATGGCGTGGGTCGCGTTCGGACTGTTTACCATCGCCTGCAGCGCGCTGGTGGCGCTGCAGGCCGACCGGCTGTCCCACCGCCAGCGCCAGGCGGTGCTGACCAGCTATTTCGAGCACATCCTGCAGCTGCCGCTGACCTTCCATTCCGGCACCCATTCGGGCCGGCTGATGAAGGTGATGCTCAACGGCACCGACGCGCTGTGGCGGCTCTGGCTCGGCTTCTTTCGCGAGCATTTTGCCGCGATCCTCTCCGTCGTGGTGCTGCTGCCGCTGTCGCTCTATCTGAACTGGCGGCTCGCGATCCTGCTGTTCGTGCTCTGCGTCGTCTTCACCGCGCTGACAACCTTCGTCGTGCGCCGGACCTTCGGCATGCAGATGGCGGTCGAGGAGCATTACAGCGAGCTCTCCGCGCGCGCCTCCGATGCGCTCGGCAATGTCGCGCTGGTGCAGAGTTTCGTCCGCGTCGAATCCGAGGTGAAGGGACTGCGCTCCGTCGCCGACCAGCTGCTCGCGGCGCAAATGCCAGTGCTATCGTGGTGGGCGCTGGTCACCGTGATCACGCGCGCCTCCACCACCATCACCGTGCTCGCGATCTTCACCCTCGGCATCGCGCTGCACGACCAGGGCCTCAGCTCGGTCGGCGAGATCGTGATGTTCGTGAGCTTTGCGACGCTGCTGATCCAGAAACTGGAGCAGGTCGTCAGCTTCATCAACAACGTGTTCATGGAAGCGCCGCGCCTCCGCGAATTCTTCAATGTGCTCGACGCCGTGCCCGCGGTGCACGACCGGCCCGACGCGATCGATGCCGGACGGTTCTCCGGCCTCGTCGAATTCAACGACGTCACCTTCTCCTATGACGGCAAGCGGCCGGCGATCGAGGACCTCTCCTTCACCGCGCTGCCCGGCCAGACCATCGCGCTGGTCGGGCCGACCGGCGCCGGCAAGTCGACAGCGATTGCGCTCTTGCATCGCGCCTTCGATCCGCAATCCGGCTTCATCAGGATCGACGGCATGGACGTGCGCGGCGTGACGCTGACATCGCTGCGGCGAAACATCGGCGTAGTGTTCCAGGAGGCGCTGCTGTTCAACCGCTCGATCGCGGAGAATTTGCGCGTCGGCAAGCCTGACGCGACCGAGGCCGAGATGCGCAAGGCGGCCGAGCGCGCGCAGGCGCTCGAATTCATCGAGCGCAGCGGCGGCTTCGAGACCAATGCCGGCGAGCGCGGCCGCATGCTTTCAGGCGGCGAGCGGCAGCGGCTGTCGATCGCTCGTGCGCTGCTGAAGGACCCGCCGATCCTGATCCTGGACGAGGCGACCTCCGCGCTCGATGCCGTCACCGAGGCCAAGGTGAACGCCGCTCTCGATGAAGTGATGAAGGGCCGCACCACCTTCGTGATTGCCCACCGCCTCTCCACCATCCGCAATGCCACGCGGATCCTGGTGTTCGAGAACGGACGGGTGATCGAAACCGGAACTTTCGATGAACTCGTGGCCAAAGGCGGCCATTTCGCCGAACTTGCCAAGGCCCAGTTCATGGTGCAGGAAACCGCTCAAGCAAATGCGCGGGTCGGCATCGGTGCCGCGGAGGCCGCTTCGGCTGCCGCCAAATCCCCCTGACAAGTCCCCGCAGCACCGTCGAAATTCGGCCTATTTCGTTGCGGAATACCCGGCCGAAACCCCTATTCTCGACGCACGAGCCGGTATAGGTTTGCGCTGCCGCGAGCGGCGGCGCTGGATTTCAAAACCGAACATCAGATCACGAGAGCCGACCGTATCAGGCGGATCTCCAAGGACCGGAATCGGATAGTGCACGCCTTTCGCCCGCTGCTTCGCAAACCCCTGTTCAACCTGTTTGCCGCGACGCTCGCCGTCGCTGCGCTTTTCGTACCGCGCTCCGTCAATGCGGAAGCGCTGCTGCTGATCGAAGCCGACAGCGGCAAGGTGCTGCAGGCGGACAACGCGACCATCCCCTGGTATCCGGCCTCCGTCACCAAGATCATGACCGCCTATGTGACGCTGAAGGCGGTGAAGGACGGCAAGATCACGCTCGACACGCTGGTCACAGTGTCGCCGACCGCCGCCTCGCAATCACCGTCGAAGATGGGGTTCCGTCCGGGGACACAGCTCACCGTCGATAACGCGCTGAAGATGATGATGGTCAAGTCGGCGAACGACATGGCCGTGGTGCTCGCCGAAGGCGTCGGCGGCTCGATCGACGGCTTCTCGGTGATGATGAACGACACCGCCAAGCGGCTCGGCATGACGCAGACGAGCTACGTCAATCCCAACGGCCTGCCCGCCGACGGCCAGATCACCTCGGCACGCGACCTCGGCATTCTCGCGCGCTCGTTCCTGCGCGACCTGCCCGAATACGAATATTTCGTCCACATCCCCGCGATCCGCTTCGGCAAGCGCGTCACCGGCAATTTCAACAAGCTGATCGGTCGCTATCCCGGCGCCGACGGCTTCAAGACCGGCTTCATCTGCGCCTCCGGCTATAACCTCGTGGCGTCAGCCACGCGCAACGGCCGCCGCCTGATCGCGGTGGTGCTCGGCGCCAACTCAGGTACCGCACGCGCGGTCAAGGCCGCGCAGCTGCTCGAGCGCGGCTTCAGCCAGGACGGTTTGTCGTGGCTGCGTCCTTCGCTCGGCACTGTCGAGAATCTGGTGCCGGTCGATGCCTCGCCGCCAAATCTGCGCGAAGAGATGTGCGGCGGTCACCGCAAGCGTCCGGCCAGCGACGACGACGATGCGCTAATCGCAACGAACGGCAGCAGCGGCGGATCTGGCGCCCTAACCGGCGGCGCAGCTCCGGTGACATTCTTCACCGCGGGCCTCCAGCCGCCACTGATGAAGGCATCCGAGCTGATGGCCTCGGCACCGGCGGCCGCGGAACCCGTGGTGGTCTACACCGGCCCGACCCGCACCGGCGCGGCCCTGGTCGCAGCGGTCGCAGCCGACACCGACCAGCAGGCGACGCCAAAGGCGCGTGGCAAGAAGTCGCGCGTCGCCAAGAAGCCCGACGCTGATGCCAAGACTGATGCGAAGACGGCTGCGGCAAAACCGGCGGACACCAAGAGCGACACCAAGACCGCGGCAAAGCCGGCCGGTACCAAGCATGCCGCAGCCAAGCCCGATGCGGCAGCAAAGCCTGCTGGCGACAAGCCGGCGGCGAGCGGCGATCAGGCTGCCAAGCCCGCCAAGCCCAAGGCGGCTACGAAGCCGAAGCCTGCACCCAACAACAGCTAGACCAGGTTAATGCGCCTGGCCCGTCAGGCTGCCGCCCGCACTTCGCACCTGCGGCAGCCGTTTTGCGACGATTCCAGTAGCCACTCGCCGGCCTTTGCCCTAAGCCCTCGACCGCTTGCCAGCTGATCCGGCAGGCTCAATACTGGCGGTAATGAGGCAAGCCCGAGACACAACGGGCTCTGGTGTCAAGAGAGGGGAGTTTCCATGGAGCGCATCTGGCTCAAGCAATATCCGCCCGGCGTGCCCGCTGATATCGAGCCGACGCAATACGCATCGCTGGTCGACCTCCTCGAGGAGAGTTTTGCGAAGTTCGCCGACCGCAAGGCGTTCATCTGCATGGACAAGGCGATCACCTACCGCGACCTCGACCAGATGTCGCTGGCGCTGGCGGCGTACTTGCAGGGACGCGGCCTGCAGCGCGGCGCCCGCGTCGCCATCATGATGCCGAACGTGCTGCAATATCCGGTCGCCACCGCCGCCGTGCTGCGCGCCGGCTTTGCCGTGGTCAACGTCAACCCGCTTTACACCCCGCGCGAACTCGAGCATCAGCTCAAGGATTCCGGCGCCGAAGCCGTCATCGTGCTGGAGAACTTTGCCCACACCGTCGAGCAGGTGATCGCCAAGACGCCTGTCAAGCACGTCATCGTCGCCAGCATGGGCGATCTGCTCGGCTTCAAGGGCGTGATCGTCAATCTCGTCGTCCGCCGCGTCAAGAAGATGGTGCCGGCCTGGTCGCTGCCGGGCTCGGTGTCGTTCAACGACGCGCTCGCGGCCGGACGCGGCCAGACCTTCAACAAGCCGAAACTGTCGCCGGGCGACGTCGCCTTCCTGCAATATACCGGCGGCACCACCGGCGTCTCCAAGGGCGCCACCCTGCTCCACCGCAACATCGTCGCCAACGTGCTGCAGAACGACGCCTGGCTGCAGCCGGCAATGGCCGCGCCGCCCCATGTCGATCAACTCATGATCGTCTGCGCGCTGCCGCTCTATCACATCTTCGCGCTGACGGCCTGCTACCTGCTCGCGGTACGCGCTGGCGGCTGCAATCTGTTGATCCCCAACCCGCGCGACATCGCTGGCTTCGTGAAAGAGCTGGCGAAGTACCAGGTCAACAGCTTCCCGGCCGTCAACACGCTCTACAACGGCCTGATGCACCATCCTGACTTCAAGAAGCTCGACTTCTCCAAGCTGAAGATTTCGAACGGCGGCGGCATGGCCGTGCAGCGCCCGGTCGCCGAGCAGTGGAAGGCGATCACCGGATGCTCGATCGCGGAGGGTTACGGCCTGTCCGAGACGGCGCCGACACTGACCTGCAACACCGCGACCAATGCCGAGTTCAACGGCACGATCGGCATTCCCGTGCCGTCAACTTACATCTCGATCCGCGACGACGACGGCAACGAAGTCCCGCTCGGCCAGGCCGGCGAGATCTGCGCCAAGGGTCCGCAGGTGATGTCGGGCTATTGGAACAGGCCGGAAGAGACCGCCAAGGTGATGACAGCGGACGGCTATTTCCGCACCGGCGACATCGGCATCATGGACGAGAAGGGGTACACCAAGATCGTGGACCGCAAGAAGGACATGATCCTGGTCTCCGGCTTCAACGTCTATCCGAACGAAGTCGAGGAAGTGATCGCGAGCCATCCGGGCGTGCTGGAATGCGCGGTGATCGGCATTCCCGATTCCAAATCAGGCGAGGCGGTGAAGGCCTTTGTGGTGAAGAAGGACCCGAACCTCACGGCCGAGGACGTGATCAAATTCTGTCACGAGCAGTTGACGGGCTACAAGGTGCCTAAGCACATCGAATTCCGCAAAGATCTGCCCAAGACCAATGTCGGCAAGATCCTGCGCCGCGAGCTGCGCGACGAGAAGAAGGCCCAGGCGGCGTAAAGCTGGAGCCGGCCCCGAAGGGCGCGCACCAGCGCGCCCTTCGTCGTTGCGAGCGAAGACGAGAAAATCGGCAGGGCGCCGCCTCATCACAGCGCAGTGAAGCCGTTTCCCTCCGGCGGTAAAATGCTCTAGAACAACCCCGGCCCTTTCCAAGGAGAATTCGCGATGACCATCCAGATTGGCGACAAGCTGCCCGAGACGAAATTCCGCGTGATGACGGCGGAAGGCCCGCAGGTGAAGACCACCGACGATATCTTCAAGGGCAAGAAAGTGGCGCTGTTCGCCGTGCCCGGCGCCTACACCGGCACCTGCCACAAGATGCATCTGCCGAGCATCTTCCTCAACGCCTACGCCATGAAGGACAAGGGCGTCGACACCATCGCGATCGTCTCGGTCAACGACGCTTTCGTCATGAACGCCTGGAAGCGCGACACCGACCAGCGCGACGAGGCGATCTTCCTCGCCGACGGCAATGCCGACTTCGCCAAAGCGATCGGCATGGAGCTCGATGCCTCCGGCAACGGCCTCGGCATCCGCTCCAAGCGCTATTCGATGCTGGTCGAGGACGGCGTGGTGAAGAAGCTCAACCTCGAAGCGATGCCCGGCAAGGTCGAGGTCTCCGGCGGCGATACGCTGCTGGGGCAGCTGTAAATTTCGCAACGCTCTAACCACGACGTCATGCCCGGGCTTCCACGTTCTTGGTTATGTGCGGAAAGGTGTGGATGGCCGGGTCAAGCCCGGCCATGACGGGCGGAGGGACACTACTCCGCCAACCGCTGCTGCAACCGCGCCTTTACAATACCGTCGCGCGCGAGCTGATCCGCGCGTTCGTTCTCCGGGTGGCCGGCGTGGCCCTTGACCCAGTGCCAGCGCACCTGATGCGCCTTCAGCGCTGCATCCAGCCGCTGCCATAGCTCGACATTCTTCACCGGCTTCTTGTCGGCGGTGCGCCAGCCGTTGCGCTTCCAGCCATGGATCCAGCCGGTGATGCCCTGCCGGACATACTGGCTATCGGTAAAGAGATCGACGGTGCACGGCTTCTTCAGCGCTTCCAGCGCGGAGATTGCCGCCATCAATTCCATCTGGTTGTTGGTGGTGTGGCGCTCGCCGCCGTTCAGCTCCTTTTCCTTGTCGCCGAACTTCAGGATCGCGCCCCAGCCGCCGGGCCCGGGATTTCCCGAGCAGGCCCCGTCGGTATAGATCGTGACGTTGGGGAGCTCGCTCACGCGACCAGTCCTGACGGCATCAGCCCGTAATCGCGCGCGCTGGAAACGTTCTGGTGGAAGCGCAGCTTGCGGAAATATTCCAGCGGATCCTTCGGCTTCACCAGCGCACCCGGCGGCACGTTGAGCCAGTCGACCAGCCGCGTCAGCAGGAAGCGGATTGCAGCCCCGCGCGCGAGCAGCGGCAGCGCGGCATCTTCGGCTTCGCTCAGCTTGCGCACCCGCCCGTAAGCGTTGAGGAAGGCCCGCGCCTTGGTGACGTTGAAGGAATGATCCGGCTCGAAGCACCAGGCGTTCAGGCAGATCGCAACGTCATAGGCCAGCATATCGTTGCAGGCGAAGGTGAAGTCGATAATTGCCGAGAGCTTGTCGCCGAGGAAGAAGACGTTGTCGTTGAAGAGATCCGCGTGGATCACGCCCTCGGGCAAATTGTTCGGCCAGACGCCGCCGGAGAGGTAGTCGAGCTCGGCTGCGAGAAACGCGCGCAGGCCCGGCTGCACTTCGTCGGCGCGCTCAGCCGCAGCATCGAACAGCGGCCGCCAGCCGGCGACTGATAGCGCATTCGCACGCTTGATCGCGAAATTGGCGCCGGCCAGATGCATCGTGGCCAGCCCTTCGCCGACGCCGGCGCAATGCGCCACGTTCGGCTTGCGCGGCCAGATGCCTTCGAGAAAGGTGATGATCGCGGCGGGGCGTCCCGCCAGCTCGCGCAACGCCTCGCCGTCTCTCGCCTTCACCGGCAGCGGGCAGCTCACGCCGTGCTCGGCCAGATGCGTCATCAGGGCGAGGAAGAACGGCAGATCGTTCTTCGCCACGCGCTTTTCATAGAGCGTGAGGATGAACGATCCCTTGCTTGTATGCAGCAGGAAATTGGTGTTCTCGACGCCCTCGGCGATGCCCTTGTAGGAGAGCAATTCGCCGAGATCGTATTGCTTCAGGAAATCCGCAAGCTCGTCGGCGGCAACGTCGGTGTAGACCGCCATACGGGACTACTCGGCGGCGGCTTCGGGGCGCACCTGACGCGGCAGCGGGAAGAACTCGTTCTCTTCCGCGGCCGAGACCGTCTCGACATGCAGCGTGTAGCGCTCGGCGAACGCGTCCATGATCTCCTCGACGATCACTTCTGGCGCGGATGCGCCCGCGGTGATGCCAAGGCTGGCGATGTTGCCGAACTTGGTCCAGTCGATGTCGGCGGCGCGTTGCGCCAGCACCGCGATCTTGCAGCCCTCACGCTCGGCGACCTCGCGCAGGCGCTGTGAGTTCGACGAATTGGGGGCGCCGACAACAATGAGCGCGTCCACCACCGGCGCCACCTTCTTCACCGCGAGCTGGCGGTTCGTGGTGGCGTAGCAGATGTCTTCCTTGTGCGGCCCGTTGATGTTGGGGAAGCGCTTCTTGAGCAGCGCCACGATCTCCGCGGTATCGTCGATCGACAGCGTGGTCTGGGTCACGAAGGCCAGATTGTTCGGGTCCTTCGGATTGATGGTTTTGGCGTCTTCGGCGGTCTCGATGAGAGTGACCGCGCCGACCGGAAGCTGGCCGAGCGTGCCCACCACCTCAGGATGATGAGAGTGGCCGATCAGGAAGATCTCGCGGCCGCGCTTGAAGTGGATCGCCGCCTCGCGGTGGACCTTGGTCACCAGCGGGCAGGTCGCATCCAGCGAGAACAGATTGCGGGACTGGGCATCGGCGGGAACCGACTTCGGCACGCCATGGGCCGAGAACACGACGGGCGCGGTGGCGTTTTCCGGGATCTCGGCGAGCTCCTCCACGAAGATCGCGCCCTTCTTCTTCAACCCGTCGACGACGTATTTGTTGTGCACAATCTCATGGCGAACATAGACGGGGGCGCCATACTTATCGAGCGCCCGTTCCACGGTGTCGATCGCCCGGACCACCCCGGCGCAGAAGCCGCGGGGAGAACAAAGCACGATTCTGAGGTCTGGTTTGGCTGACATTGAGCGATCTCGGGACCGAATCACCCATTCGCCTTCTGGCGGGGGACGGTCGATGGATGGAAAAGGGCCTAAAACGGTCTCGTGGGACGTTAGAGCGACTTGAGAGGGAATTGGGCCCCCTTTCGGGCGCTGTCAAGGCACTATCTATAGCAGAACCATTGCGTGGCTACCCCCTCCGGGCTTATATAGCGCGAATTCCCTGTCATCGCTGATGACCACCGGTTTCGCCTCCTGAGGGGGTGGGCGAAGCACAAAGGAGATTTGCCATGAGCAACGCACCTCTGATGCCCAAGGCGACCGCCGTCTGGCTGCTCGACAACACCGCGCTGACCTTCGACCAGGTCGCCGATTTCACCAAGATGCACCCCCTTGAGGTGCGCGCGATCGCCGACGGTGACGCCGCGCAAGGCATCAAGGGCAGTGACCCGATTTCCAACGGCCAGCTGACCCGCGAGGAGATCGAGAAGGGCGAGAAGAACCAGGACTACCGGCTCCGTCTCCAGGAGAGCAAGGTCGTGCTGCCGCCCCAGCCCAAGCGCAAGGGCCCGCGCTATACCCCGGTGTCGCGCCGCCACGAGCGCCCCAGCGCCATCCTCTGGCTGCTGCGCAGCCATCCCGAGCTCAAGGACGCGCAGGTCATGCGCCTGGTCGGCACCACCAAGAGCACGATCGCCAGTGTCCGCGACCGCACCCATTGGAACACCTCGCAGCTGGCCCCGATCGATCCGGTGACGCTCGGCCTCTGCTCGCAGATCGAGCTCGATTTCGAAGTGGCGCGCGCGGCCAAGGAAAAGCCGATCGACGCAAACTACGGCGGCGCCACTCTGCTGCCGGCCTCCGAGACCACCAAGAAGGACGAGTACGAGCCGTCGGAGAAGTCGAGCGACGATCTCAACGTCGACGCCGTGTTCGCCAAGCTCAAGACCCTCGGCGGCAAGAAGCACGAGGAAGAGGAGGAGTAGTCCTCGCTCTTATTCGTCATCGAAACGCAAAACGCGGCGGGACAACCCGCCGCGTTCTTGTTTGTCTGGCGACTGCGGCGTCGTCAGAATTTATAGGTGACACCGCCACCGACCAGCCACGGATCGATATGGGCGGTGCCGGTGACCGGCAGCCCGCTGACGGTCGCGCTATAATCCGGCCGCAGCCAGAGCTTCTTCACGTCGACGTTGAGACCCCAGTGCCGGTCGAGCATGTAGTCGAAGCCGAACTGCACGGCGCCGCCCCAGGCATTGCTGACGTGGAGGGCCGTGGTGGTGGCGACGATCGCGGGCGGACCGACGATCGCGGCGGGCGAATTGGCCGCCGAATTGTTGAAGAACACGGTGTAGTTGACGCCGGCGCCGACATAGGGCTTGAACGCGCCGAAATTGTCGAAGTGATATTGCAGCGTCAGCGTCGGCGGCAGCAGCGTCGTCTTGCCGATCGGCAGGTTGGCAAGCGAGCCGGTACCGCTGATCGAGTGCCTGGTCACACCCAGGATCAGTTCGGCCGCGATGTTCTTGGTGAAGAAATAGCTGATATCCAGCTCAGGTATCGCCTGGTTGCTGATCGAGAGGCCGGAGTTCGGCGACGACAGCGACGGCGTGCCCGCAACATTGACGGTCGAGCCGCCGGCATCCGGCAACACGCCGAGCACGCGCAGGCGCACCATCCACGGATTGAAGCTCTCAGCCGGCGGCGGCGCCTTCTTGTAGACCGGCAAATCGGCGGCCTGCGCTGCGGCAAAAGTCCCCGCGAGCATCGCGCCCAGCGTCGCAAGCCGCGCCAAGCTTCTTACTGTTCTCTGCATTGCATTCCCCTTCAGCCAAATCCTCAAACATATCGGCGCTTCGTTGCGCGACATGTGGGTCAGAGCAGAAAGAGGACAGTGAAGGATTTGACGCCGATCAAATCAGGACGGATGCGACACGATTTGGCCGCGGCGTTGCAGATGTGTCACGAGAATCCCGAGCAAATGCGCAGAATGATACCGCGCCTCGGATCAGGGCCGCTCGGGATGGTTCAGCATGTATTCGCCGAGATCGCGCTGGCGGCGATCGGCGCGGGCGGTCGCCGCGCTGCGCTGGACATCGCGGTCCTTGCGGCAGGCCACATATTCGGGCGAGCCGACCGCGAGACCGCGGCTCTGGCACACCGCATCGTCATCGTCGCCGCCCATCGCGGTCGGCGTCTGGTAACGCGCGGCGCAGGCGGAGAGAGCGATGGCAAGACCCACGGCAAAGAGCAGCCGCGGCGCGGTGGGGAGTGGCATAGGAAGTTTCCTGTTGGCCGCCCCTGTTTAGCCCGGAATGAGGAGATTGTAAGTCCCTGCCCGTCACACCCTCCCCTTCAACGCATCCCCGATCTCGTCCAGCACCTTGGGGTCCTCGATCGTGGCCGGCATGGTCCAGGCCTCGCCGTCGGCGATCTTCTTGATGGTGCCGCGCAGGATCTTGCCTGAGCGCGTCTTGGGCAGGCGGCCGACGGTGATCGCGAGCTTGAAGGCGGCGACGGGGCCGAGCCGGTCGCGCACCAATGCGATGATCTCCTTCTCGATCTCGGCGGGAGCGCGCTTGACGCCGGCCTTCAGCACCAGGAAACCGCACGGCACCTCGCCCTTGATGGCGTCCTTGACGCCAAGCACGGCGCATTCGGCGACATCGGGATGCGAGGCCAGGATCTCTTCCATGCCGCCGGTGGAGAGACGGTGGCCAGCGACATTGATGATGTCGTCGGTACGACCCATCACGAAGACATAGCCGTCCTCGTCCTTGTAGCCGGCATCCGATGTTTTGTAGTAGCCGGGAAATTCGCTCAAATAAGCTTCCCTGAAGCGCTCGTCCTGGTTCCACAACGTTGGCAAACAGCCCGGCGGCATCGGCAGCTTGATCACGATCGAGCCCATCGTGTTGGGACCAACCGGCTTGGCCGCCTCATCGACGACATCGACCTGATAGCCGGGCATCGGCACGGTCGGCGAACCGTGCTTCACGGGCAGCTGCCCGAGGCCAACCGGATTGCCGGCAATGCACCAGCCGGTCTCGGTCTGCCACCAATGGTCGATGACGGGCACCTTCAGCTGCTGCTCTGCCCATTCCACCGTCGGTGGATCGGCACGCTCGCCGGCGAGGAACAGCGTGCGGAATTTCGACAAATCATATTGCCGGATGAACTTGCCGTCCGGATCCTCTTTCCGGATGGCGCGGAACGCGGTCGGCGCCGTGAACAAGGCGACCGCCTTGTGCTCGGAGATCACGCGCCAGAACGCGCCCGCATCGGGTGTGCCGACCGGCTTGCCCTCATACATGATCGAGGTCGCGCCATGGAGCAGCGGGCCATAGATGATGTAGCTGTGGCCGACCACCCAGCCGATGTCCGAGCCGCACCACCAGACCTCGCCCGGCTTGACGCCATAGAGGTTGAACATCGACCATTTCACCGCGACGAGATGCCCACCATTGTCGCGAACGACGCCCTTGGGAATGCCTGTCGTGCCCGACGTGTAGAGAATGTAGAGTGGATCGGTGGCGGCGACCGGCACGCACGGTGCCTTCTTGCCGTCGTTCATCGCCTTGCGGCGCAGGCTCGCCCAATCATAGTCGCGCTTTGGCGTGAGGTCGCAAGTCAACTGCGGGCGCTGCAACACGATGCAGGCCTTCGGCTTCGCTGACGCCAACTTGATCGCCTCGTCTAGCAGCGGCTTGTACTGCACGATGCGGCCGGGCTCGATGCCGCAGCTCGCGGAGAGAATGAGCTTTGGCTGTGCATCGTCGATGCGGGTTGCGAGCTCCTTGGCGGCGAAGCCGCCGAACACCACGGAGTGCACCGCGCCGATGCGCGCGCAGGCGAGCATCGCGACCACGGCCTCCGGCACCATCGGCATATAGAGAATGACGCGATCGCCCTTGGCAACGCCGAACTCCTGCATGATGGCAGCGAGCACCTGCACTTCGGCCAGCAGTTCGGCATAGGTGAATTTGGTGACGGAATTGGTCAGCGGCGAATCATGGATCAGCGCGACTTGATCGGCTCGGCCGCGTTCGACATGCCGGTCGAGCGCGTTGTAGCAGGTGTTGACGACCCCGCCGGTGAACCAGCGGCCGTAGACGCCCTGCGCCGCATCGAAAATCTTTTTCGGCGGCTCGATCCAGTCGATTTCCTTTGCCGCCTCGGCCCAAAAGCCTTGGGGATCAGCCAGCGAGTGTGCATGGACCTCATGATAAAGGCTCTTACCCTGGACGTTCATTCCCGGCGCTCCCGTTCCCTTTTGATGGTCTCGCCCTTGACCTGACGACAGGACGTCAGTCCCGCCATGACAGGGATCAAGTGCCGCCTTGTTTGAGGGATATTTTCCGGGAACGGGCCGCGGTTCAAGCCGAAAAGGGGGGAGTCAGCGCGCATTCGGGCCTCCCCCCGCAGGCGGGCGAGGCGAACTCACCCCTCCATCGCATTCAGCCGCTGCAACCGGTCCTGCATGACCTTTTTCAAATCGTAGCCGGGGCGGCGGAAGCTGGCGTCGCGGGTGGCGAGGAAATCCTGCTGGGATTTGCGGAAGTCGGCGGCCGAGCGCCGGCTCATCGATTTCAGCACGCGCTCAT
Organism: Bradyrhizobium sp. BR13661; assembly: GCF_029892425.1. Lineage (GTDB taxonomy): Bacteria > Pseudomonadota > Alphaproteobacteria > Rhizobiales > Xanthobacteraceae > Bradyrhizobium. The sequence goes on from NZ_JARXWB010000012.1 coordinate 83,839, forward strand.
AGGCCTCGGCGAGCTGGCGATCGAGCACGCCCAGTTGCGGATCGGCGCAGATCACCTTCTCGACCTCGCGCTTGGCATGGGCGCAATCGAATGACGGGCCGCTGCCGGAATTCGCGGCCAGCGGCTGCGGAGACTCGGCGCCGAACCTGGCGATCTCCGCCATCATGGTGCGGCGGCCGTCGGCGGCGTTGGTGTTGCCGGGGTCGAGCCGCAACGCGGTCTCGTAATCGGCCAGCGCCTTCTTGCGCTCGCCCATCTTGGTGTAGAGCACCGCGCGATTGTTGTACGTCTTCGCGAAGTTCGGATCGAGCTTAAGCGCCTCATTGTAGTCGCTGAGCGCTGCGCCGAGCTCACCCTTGAACTGATAGGAATCACCTCGGTTGGTGAAGAAGTTCGGCCTAGGGGAAAGTTGGAGTGCCTCATTGTAGTCCGCGATCGCCTTGTCGTAGTCCTTCATCGCCGCATAGGAGAGCGCGCGATTGTCGTAATATTCCGGCACTTTCGGATCGATCCTGATCGCCTCGCTGTCGTCGGCGACAGACTTGTCGAGCTGGCCGAGCTTCTTGTAGGCGGCGCCGCGATTGGTGTAGCTGCGCGCCCGGTTCGGATCGAGCCGCAGCGCCTCGCTGAGGTCAGCGACCGCCTTGTCGTTGTCACCATTGAGATAATAGGTCGCCCCGCGGTCGGACCAGGCCTGCGCATAATCCGGCTTCAGCTTGATCGCCTGGTCGTAGTCGGCGATCGCGCGATCGAACCGGTGCTGGTTGGTGTAGGCGACACCGCGCAGCTCATAGGCTTCGGCATCTCTCGGATCGAGCTCGATTGCCTTGGAGAGATCGGACGTGGCCCGGTTGAGATCGCCACCCGCCTCGCGCAGCAGATCCCCGCGCAGCCGCCAGGCGCGCGCGTTCTTGCCGTCGAGGGCGATGGCGCGGTCGATGTCCCGCAGCGCCTGCGTGAGACCGCCTGATGTCCGCGCATTGGCGTCGGCCCGAACCAGCAGCGCCGCGACGCGATCGGAATTCGGATTCGAGCTCTGGTCGATGATGGCGCTACACGCCGAGAGGATCTCAACCGGCGCTGCCTTGCTGCCCATCACGCAATCGGCGGCCGATGCCGGGGCGGCAAGGACAAGGCCGAGCGCCGCACCGAGCAGGAAGGTGCGAAGCGAGATTTTGGATATTTGCGCGGAAGAACGCACGCCGCACATGGGATAACTCCGTGACATCTGGGTTTCCTGATGTCGCGGCGGAGGGAGAATGGGTTCAAATTGGGCCGTCCACGCCGTCATGGCCGGGCTTGTCCCGGCCATCCACGCCTTGCCGCACGGTAAGAAGAACGTGGATGCCCGGGACAAGCCCGGGCATGACGAGCACTTACGAGGCGCAACCCTCAATACCCGTCCGCGCCGTTCAGCCGCTGCAGCCGGTCCTGCATCGCCTTCTTCAGATCATACCCCGGCCTGCCGAACCCGGCATTCCGGCCGGCAATGAATTCCTCCTGCTCGCGCTGGAGCTTCTTCGCCTCGCCCTCGTTGCGCGCCTCGCGGATCACGCGCGCACTCGCGGCATAGACTTCGCGGTCGAGATCGGCGAGCTCGCGATTGGCACAGATCGCCTTCTCGACCGGGCGGCGCGCACCGGCGCAATTGAAGCTGGGCTTGCCGGCCACTGCCATCTGGGCACCAATCCGCTCGAGCTCGCGCGCGATGGCCTTGTGATTGGCTTTGGCCTTTTCGTGGTTCGGATCGATCCGCAACGCCGCGCCGAAATCCTGCACTGCCTTCGGCTTGTCGCCCTTCTTCAGCCAAAGCTCGCCACGCGCGTTGAACAATTCGGCGAGCGTCGGATCGAGCTGCAACGCGCGGCTGTCGTCGGCGATGGCGCGGTCGATCTGGTCGTGCCGCGCAAGAAGCGCGCCGCGCGCGACCAGCGCCTTGATCAGATCGGGCTTTGCGGCCTTCTCGTTGTCGATGATGGCAGCACAGGCCGGACCGGCCTTGTCCATATCGTCGGCAGCGGCCGCAGTGAGGCATGCCGCGACGTCGATCTGCGCGACGGCGGCGGGCTCGCCGCCGGTTGCGGCATGGGCTGCACAAGGCAAGACCGCTGCAAGTAAGACCGCCGCTGACATCTGAATCAATTTTTGAAAACGCATGCTCGCTATCGTCGAAAGGCTTGCCTCAGGACCGTACTATCCATCATACGGCAGGATTGGTGCCAGCTTGTGGTGCCGCTCACATCGTTTTCGGGGACGAACGTGTCGACATTCGAATGGATCATCGCGCTTCTGCTCGGCGCCGTTGCCTTATCGGCGCTGGCGCGGCGGATCAAGGTCCCCTACCCGACCTTTCTCGCGATCGGCGGCGCGCTGATCGCCTTTGTGCCTGATAGCCCGACCTGGGCGCTGGAACCGGACCTCGCGCTGGCACTTTTTGTCGCACCGGTGCTGCTGGATGCCGCCTTCGACACCTCGCTGCGCGATCTGCGCAACAACTGGGTTCCGGTCGCGACCCTGGTGGTGGCGGCGGTTGGCCTGACCACCGTCGGCGTCGCCTTTGTCGCGCATCGGTTGTTCCCCGACATGCCCTGGGCCGCCGCCGTGGCGCTCGGCGCCATCGTGGCGCCGCCCGATGCCGCAGCTGCCGTCGCGATCCTGAGCCAGGTCAAGCTGCCCTATCGCATGGTCAAGGTGCTGGAAGGCGAGAGCCTGCTCAACGACGCGAGCGCACTCTTGATCTATCGCATCGCTGTCGGCGCTGTCGTCATGGAGCATCTGAAATGGAGCGAAGTCGCGCCGACGATTGCGCTCGCACTGGTCGGCAGCGTGCTGGCCGGCCTTGCCGCTGGGCGCATCATCCCGCCGATCATGGAGCGGGTGAGGGAGGTGCCGAGCGCGATCATCGTGCAGTTCGCCACCACCTTCATGATCTAGATCGGCGCCGAGCATCTCGGCCTTTCCGGCATCCTCACCATCGTGGTCTATGCCATCACCATCGCGCAATCGGCGCCAGCGCGCATGCCGGCGCGGCTGCGGGTGCCATCCTACGCGGTATGGGAGACGACGGTGTTCGTCCTCAACGTGCTCGCCTTCATGCTGATCGGCATGCAGATGCGGCCGATCTGGACGAAGCTCGATGCAGACGTGCGCTGGGAATATTACGTGGCTGCGGCCTGGATCCTGGCTACGGTCATCCTGGTCCGGCTGCTCTGGATTACGTTCTACCGCACGACGCTACGCCTGCTGATCGGGCACGGGATCTATCACCTGAAGGATCCGAAGCAGATCGCTTCGCCCAAAGGGGGGCTCATCATCTCCTGGTGCGGCATGCGCGGCCTCGTCACGCTCGCCACCGCTTTCGCGCTGCCGGAGAACTTCCCCTATCGCGACTTCATCGTCTTCATTGCCTTTGCCGTGGTGCTGGGCTCGCTGGTGATCCAGGGCCTGACCCTGCGGCCGCTGATCCTGGCATTCGACCTTAGGGATGACGACCCTGTCGGCATCGAGGTCGCGCGCGCCCGCGCCATCGCCTATCGCGCGGCGCTCGATGCGATCGAGGACGATCCGTCGGAAGAGGCCGAGATCCTCAGGCTCGAATACCGCGCCATCCTGATGCAGGCCGATGACGATCCGCACGGCGGCATCGCCAATGGCGAGCTGCCCGCCGATCCGCTGCGCCGCCGCGCCATCGAGGCCGCACGCAAATCGATCTTTCATCTCCGCACCACGGAAGTGATCGGGGATGATGCATTTCATCGGCTGGAGGAGGAGCTCGATCGGGCGGAGCTGAGTGCGGGGGGATAGACCTACGCCCCCGCCTTGCAGGTGATCCCGCCGTCCACCACGAGCTCGATGCCCGTCACATATTTCGACTCGTCCGACGCCAGGAACAGCGCGGCGTTCGCAACGTCCCACGCGTCGCCCATGTGACCCATCGGCACCTGCGCGTCGCGGGCGCGCCACATCGCCTCGACATCACCCTTGGCGTAGCTGTTCGCGAGCCCCGCCGAATGCTCCACCATCGGCGTCTTCATGAGGCCGGGCAGGATCGCGTTCACCCGCACATGATGTCGCGCGAACTCGATCGCGGTGGTGCGCGTCATCTGGTTCATCGCGGCCTTCGAGGTGCCGTAGGTGACGTAGGAGATGCCCATGTGGCGGATCGAAGCGATCGAGGAGATGTTGATGATCGAGCCGCCGCCCTGCTTCACCATCACGGGAATGACGTGCTTCATGGCGAAATAGGCGCTCTTGAGATTGACCGAGAAGACACGGTCCCAGCTCTCCTCCGTCACCTCGACCACACTGCCCATCTCGGCGATGCCGACATTGTTGTCGAGCACGTCGATGCGGCCATAAGCCTTGAGGCACGCAGCGACCATGGCCTCGATCTCGGTAGGCTTCGATACATCGGCAGTGAACGCAGTCGCCTTGCCACCTTCGCCCGTGATGATCCTGGTAGTCTCTTCGGCGGCAGCGCCATTGCGGTCGACGCAAAACACCTGCGCGCCCTCACGCGCAAACGTCACCGCGGTCGCCTTGCCGTTGCCCCAGCCGGGCCCGATCGAGCCGGCGCCCACCACCATCGCGACCTTGCCCTTGAGCCGGTCCATCGCGCGTCTCCCTGATTGTTATTCTTGTAGCCCGGATGGAGCGAAAGCGTAATCCGGGCTACGCGCGCCTTGCCGTCACTGGCAAACCATTACTGGCAAGCCCTCACTGGAACGTCATGTCCAGGCACTTGGAGATGTCGGAGCCGAGGCCCGAGGAGATGATGATGCAGCCACGAATCTTCTGGGCGCTCATGTCGGCAGCCCAGACCGAATAGCCGCCGGGGCCGAAGAACGAGTTGGTGTTCGGCGGCTCGGTCTCGGTCGCGTCGAAATCATAGTGACCATCGGTCTCGAAGATGCGCGGCTTCTTGGTGCAGCCACCGTCGGTCTGAACGTTGATGACTTCCTTGTTGTCGCGGGTCAGCGCCAGCGAAACCTGGCAGCGGAAATATTCCGAGGTCTTGGTATTGAAGAGATAGGTGTAGGACTTGCAGGTCGCGGTGTTGAGCTTGCCCGGGGCAAGGCCGCGGCTGCACGAAATCCGCTGGTTGTGGCTGAGCTGATAGTCATCGGCCCGAGCGGCCGGCGCGAGCGCCGTCAGCGACACCAGGGCAATCGCGCAAAATTTTATGACGTGACGCATTCGAATCATCCCCACCAATATCTTTGTCGTGTTGCGTTCTAGACTGAAAGCGGAACATAGTCGCGAGGGGACGAAGGGAAAATCACAAACTGCTGGGCAAGACGTGATGCGCTGCGGCGTCATCGCAGATTGACCCGAACGTATCGTTCGTGATTTGTTCAAATGGGCACCCCGCCAACGGGGAGGATGGATGATGGCATTTTCAATCAAGACCTTTGCAATCGCAGCCGTGGTGGGCGCGTTCGCCGCCCCCGCATTCGCGCAAAATGCGGCGACGCCGTGGGAGCTCAAGCCGGACACCGGCTATGCCTACGACAAGGACGGCAAGACTTTCTCATACAAGATGGGCACCAGCAATGCCGGCGAGCTGCTGAAGGGCGCCAAGAAGGTGCCCAAGGGCACGCTGTTCTTCATCGGCCAGAACGGTCAGCTCTACATGCGCAGCGGGCAATATCTGGAAGGCGACGGCCGGTTCAAGTTCGGGCCGGATCGGTAGGGTTGAATTCGTAGGGTGGGTTAGCCGTAGGCGTAACCCACCACTGTTCGTCTCCGCGGAAGTCAAGAGGTGGGTTACGCCGAGCAGCTGCACTTCGTGCATCTGCAAGGCTAACCCACCCTACGACACCGTCCTAAAACGCCGCAGCCAATTCCCTTGCGCCGGGTTTGCTGCTGTTGGAGTCCATTCTATCATCCGTCACGGCCAGCAGCTTGGCCACTGTGTTGTGGCGAATCGCGACCGGATTGCGCTCGTAGCCGCTACGCTGGAAGAAATTTGAGGTCGGCACCTGCTCGCGCATCGCCTGCGGCATCGTCACCATGTCGAGGCCGGTGCCGTCGCCGGTGAGGTTCATCATCTCGAGTTCGGCTGCGGTGAGCGGACGGGTGTAGCCCTTGGCGCGGGCGAACAGCACCGAGGTCAAGAGCTTATGGGTTTGCAGCATCGGCCCGATGTCGATGTCGAGCACCATCGCATGCATGGCCCAGCCCTGCGCGCTGTCTGCGATCTTCTCGTGCTCCGACCAGGTGTCCGGCACCGACTTCGCGTGCGCCACCATCTTCTTCAGAACAGTCAGCTTGTGCTCGAGCGATTGTCGCGCCGGCCCCGAGGTGCGCGCGACCTTCTCGCTCAGCGCACGGACGAGCTCATGGCCCTGTTCGGCCAGAAGCTCGACGCTGTTGGTGGTCAGCAGCTGGTTGTAGCCCATCGCGGTCGAGATCGCGCGCTTGCCGCCATGCTCGATGCCGGCCTGCACGTCGTAATTGCCGGTGCCGCCGGTCTCGAACGAATAAACCCGCACCGCCTGCTCGCGCGTGAGCCCCGAGGCGAGCGCGTAACGCGCATAGGCGCGCTTGAACTCGACCTCATTGGTGGGACGCTGCGGCGTGAATTGATAGAGGTCCTGCGCGGCACGCAAGAGGTCGGATGCGACCGGAAGCGGCTTGCGGGCCGGACGCTCCGGCGTTTCCTCGGGCTCCGGATTCACCGGACGCTTCGGCCCGGTATAAACAGGCGGCTGCTCCAGCACGTAATCATCAAGCGTGATCTGCTGTCCGCTGCGACGCTTGGCGTTGCGGCCTTTGCGCTTCTCCGAGACCTGGCTCCAGTAAGCACCGGCTTCCTGGTCAAAGGCGCCGCGGATGGCCTGGTACTCAGCGAGCTTGCGGCGATATTCGAGCACGGCCGGCGACGCGCCCCCGCCCTGCGCGAAGAACTGCGACAGCAGCTGCGCGTTGGCATTGGCGACGGCAGGCGGCAGCGCGTCAGCTTCGCCACCGCGCGCGGCGGGAACGAGCAGGACGAGCGCGAGTGGAACCGACGCCAGATGTCTACGAATCGAATGATGCATGCTGCCCTCTTAGCAGGCATCCGGTAACCGTCACGTTAACGCACCGTTTACCATCACTTCCAGGCGAATACCGGTTGTTCCAGGTCGGTGACGCGGGTCTGCCGCCCCGCCAGCACCTCGCGGAACTGGTAGATCAGCGCAGCCGTCGGCGCGTGGATCATGCTCATCTGGTGATGGAAGCGGATCACGCGGCGGGTGCTTTCGGGAATATCCGTGAAATCGAAGGCATCGTCGCGCTCGATCGTGTCGAGCGCGATGCGATGGACCGAGGCGACCTCGTCCGGATTCGGCTTGATCGCGGCACTGTCCGCAGCCCAGACCACGACCGGCGTGATCAGATAGCCCGAGCGCGTCGGATAATCATCGAGCAGGCCGAGCACCGCGTCGGCGGGGAGCTTGAGCGCGAGCTCCTCGTCGAGCTCGCGCAGCGCCGCCTCGACCGGCGTTTCGCCGGCGTCGCAGCGTCCGCCCGGCAAGGCCCATTGGCCGCGATGGGAGCGCAAGCTCGATGCGCGCCTGGTCAGCAGAAACGCCGTGTCGTCGCCGTCATGGGATGCGGTCAGCGCGACCACAACCGCGGCGCGCTTCAGCGCCGACGCCTCGGCGGCATCAGGCAGCCGCGCAAAGGACGCGCAGGCCTCTGCGATATTCCGTCTGGTGGCATCGCCGAAATTTCTCATGATGCTTGACTACACCAAGACCGCATCTGATGAAACGAGGAGAGACAGGCGTCGCAAGGATGGACGGAGAGATGATCGACAAGACCGCCGCAAAGCTCAAACAGGACGGCTGGACCATCGTCGACACCAGCGGCTTCATCCATCTGATCGGCCCGCTCTGGGAGCGCAAGGTCGACGGCCACTTTGAATTCGCGCTGGCGACCGAAGACAAGCACCACAACCGCCGCGGCATGGTCCAGGGTGGCGTCATGATGACCTTCGCCGACCGCACCTGCGGCATGACTGCCCGCTACGAGACCGGCAAGCAATACATGGCGACCGTGCAGCTCGACACGCATTTCGTCGAAGCCGGCAAGATCGGCGACATCCTGGTCTCCCGCCCCCGCGTCGTGCGCACCACCCGCAGCCTGATTTTCATGAGCACCGAGGTGATGGTCGACGACCGCTGCGTGGTGATGGCGAATGGCGTGTTCAAGATTTTGAAGGGGCCGGAGTAGGCTTATCGTCAGGCGGCCCCACCGCCGTCTCCTCATCATTGCGAGCGCAGCGAAGCAATCCAGCGTCTTTCCGCGGATGCAGTTCTGGATTGCTTCGCTGCGCTCGCAATGACGGGCGTAGCTCGTTATTGTGCCTCACAACCCAAGCCTCGAGGACACCCCATGCAATACCGCCAACTCGGCCGCAGCGGCCTGAAAGTGTCGCCGATTTGCCTGGGCACCATGATGTTCGGCGGGCCGACGGATGAGGCGGCATCGAAGCGCATCATCGCCAAGGCACACGATGCCGGCATCAATTTCATCGATACTGCCGATGCCTATTCGAAGGGCGGCTCCGAGGAGGTCGTCGGCCGCGCGATCGGCAACGTCAGGCATGCCTGGGTGCTTGCGACGAAGCTCGCCAATCCCATGAACAGTGGCCCGGGCAACGATCCCAACCGCGTCGGGCTGTCGCGGCGCTGGGTGTTGCAGGCGGCCGAGGAAAGCCTGAAGCGGCTCGGCACCGATCACATCGACATCTACTATCTGCACAAGGAAGACCATTCGACGCCCCTGGAGGAGACGGTGCGTGCGATGGGCGACCTGATCCGCGCGGGCAAGATCCGCTATTTCGGCGTTTCCAACTACCGCGCCTGGCGCGTCGCCGAGATCTGCAACATCTGCGATCGGCTCGGCATCGACCGTCCCGTGGTGAGCCAGCCCTATTACAACGCGATGAACCGGATGCCCGAAGTCGAGCACTTCCCGGCCTGCTCCTATTACGGCCTCGGCATCGTGCCCTATAGCCCGCTGGCGCGCGGCGTGCTCACTGGAAAGTACAAGCCCGATGCGGCCCCGGACAAGGACACGCGCGCGGGCCGCAACGACACACGCATGATGCAGACGGAGTGGCGGCCGGAGTCTTTGCAGCTCGCGCAGGAGATCAAGAGCCACGCCGAGAAGAACGGCATCACCGCCGGCCAGTTCGCGGTCGCCTGGGTGCTGAATTCCGCCTTCGTCTCATCGATCGTCGCGGGCCCGCGCACGGAAGAACAATGGGATGGCTATATCAGCGCCCTCGACTATCGCTTCACGGCTGAGGACGAGGCACTGATCGACCGGCTCGTCGTGCCGGGCCATCCCTCGACGCCGGGTTACAACGATCCCGCCTATCCAATCGAGGGACGCCGCGCGCGGACGGCGTGAGCGGAGAGACGACAATGGCGTTTGAAGACCGTTACGGCCTGCCGCTGTCCACGGCCACCGATCAGGCGGCATCCGCCTATCGCGGCGGCGTCGACCTCATGCTCGCCGGCTGGACCGGCACAGCGGAGACGCTGGAGCACGCGATCGCCGCCGACCCGGATTTCGCGCTCCCTCATATTGCCCGCGCCCGAGTGCACGCCTTCTACCAGCAAGGCGATCTTGCACGGCAGAAAGCGTCGACTGCGCGCGAGCTCGTCGCCAAACGCGGCAGCGAGCGAGAGCGCTCGCATGTCGAGACGCTGGCGCTTGCGATCGAGGGACGGTTGCCCGAGGCGATCGCAGCGATGCGCCAGCACATCGAGGCATGGCCGCGCGATGCCGTGGTGCTGTCGCTGCCGCTCGGCGCGTTCGGCCTGTTCGCATTCTCCGGCATGGCCGATCACGACCGCGCCCGGCACGAGCTCTGCGAAACGGTCGCGCATCATTATGGCGAGGATTGGTGGTTCCTTACCATGTCCGGCTGGGCGATGACGGAGAATGGCGATGTCGCCCGCGGCCGCGGGATCACCGAGCGCGGCTTCAATCTGCGCCGGGCGAACGCCCACGCCGCCCACGCCGTGCTGCATGCGATGTTCGAGGATGGCTCGATCGACGACGCCGACCGCCTCGTCGATGAATGGCTTCCGACCTATGACCGCGCCGGACTCCTGCACGGCCATATTCTCTGGCATCAGGCGCTTGGTGCGCTCGAGCACGGCAATGCGGCGCGTGCGCTCGCGATCTATGCCGACGTGCTGCAGCCCGGCGCCACGCAGGCACCGCCGCTCAACGTCATCACGGACGGCGCCTCGCTGTTGTGGCGTCTGTCGGCTTACGGCTACGCCGTGCCGAAGGCGCTTTGGGTCGAGGCCGACGCCAACGCGCAAAAACTGTTCCCGAAGTCAGGGCTGCCCTTCGCCGACGTCCACATGGCGCTGTTCGCGGCCGCAACGCAAAATCAGGACGCACTGGCAGCGCGCGTTGCCGTGATCGAGCAGCGCCTCGCCGAGGGCAAGCTGCCGGCCGGCCCCGTGGTACCGGCGATCTGCCGCGCGCTGGCGGCCTTCGCGAATGGGAACTATGCGGCTTGCGTGCGCGAGCTTGCGCCTGCGCTCGCTGACGTCGTGCGCATCGGCGGCAGCCACGCCCAGCGCGAGCTGATCGAGGACACTTACCTTGTCGCCCTGATGCGCAGCGGAGAGCTGCCGCGCGCCCGCAAGCTTCTCGATGCCCGCCTGCACCGCCGCCCGTCCCTGCGCGATACGCGCTGGCAGGCGGCGATCGCTTGAGGCGAGACCATCTGCCACGAAAAAAACATCGGTCTGGAGGCATGTGCCTGTCGGGACGGGTTGGGGCGATCAGGGCGAATCGCCGATGGGGTGGCGCGGTGGTATTCCAGGCGGCTTTGGCGGGACAAACGGGATCGCAACCAATTTGCGATTCGATGGTTAGTGGGCGGAACTCTCGCCCGTCCGTGGCCCCCTGGCACATGAGCCTGACGATGCGCCTCCGCCTGTTGGTCCTGGCTGCACCTCTCGTTGCTCTCGCAAGCCCTTGTTTTGCCGAGTCTTCCACCGCGATCGCGGTGAACAATCCGCCGGCGCAGCAGAACTCCCTCGTCGACATGCTGGCGCTGATGTCGGGCCACTGCAAGACATTCAAGGTCGCCGGGCGTCCTTTTGCGTGCAAGACCGTGGCCTTCGCCCATGACGACAAGGGCCGGGTCAATTTCGCGGTCGCCGTCGACGACCCCAGCGACGAGAATCACGTCGTGTCGTTCTCCGGCGAGAACGGCAAGCGGGCCGACGACAATTCCTACGAATTGCCGATCGACCGCATGCTGCTCAACTCCAAGCACCGGCCGAAGGTCGACGGCCTGCCGGTTCCGGCTGCGCAGACCTCCACCGGCAGTTGCCGTCAGACCGGCAATTTCGCCGCCAAGAAGGTGAACGACGTCACCTGCTCTGCGACCGACAGCGAAGGCCGCAGGTATGAACTGCTGTTCGTCTCCGACGGCACGCCGGTGAATGTGCGCCGCATCAGGCAGTCGTCGCCGTCGGTGCAGGATCCGTTCAAGTAATCCCGATCACGCGAACGCCTTCTCCAGCGTCGCGAAGATCACCCCGAGCGACTTGTCGTGGCGGGTCACGGCCGGCACCGGGCGATCAATCTTCATCAATTGATAGACCGCCATCTGCGCCGCACGCACCGAATATTCGACAGTGAAGACCACGTCGTCCGGAATCTCGACGAACTGGCTGACGAAAGCGAGGTTCACCGAATTCTTCGGCACCGGCAGCGGCCGATCGGCCACATGGCGCGGCATGAACATGCTGGTGATGTAGGGCATGCGACAGGGAATGCAGATCGCGTCCTCGAACACGGCGCGGTCGAAGTTCAGATGACCGCAGAGCTCCGTCAGAATGTCGACGCCGCCGCATTCCGACATCGGCTTGGCGACGAAATCGCCGATGCGATCGGGATGCAGCGCATAGCCCCAGAAGACCTGGACGTTCTTGGGCTGACTGGGGAAATGCGGCTGATGGTAGAGCACGACCGACATCAGCCAGTTGGAATCCTTGAACGTCACGAGCCCACCGGTGCCGGCCCTGTTGCCGGAGAATGCTTCCATCTGATCGAAGAAGCGCCGGTCGCGGCAGGTCACGGTGAAGGACAGCCAATAGGATTCGGGGATCGAGCCGTTGAACGCCGACGGATTGCCGAATTCGGGGCGCCCCTTCGCGATCGTCTCCCAGAGTGCCCAGCCCTGGCTGTCCGACTTGGTCAGGTGCGGCGCGGGTTCGGTCATGGTACCCAGGCTCGACGCATCCGTCATCGAGCCGTTCTGGAAGAAGACCAGATCGCCATCCTCGAGGCGGACATTGGCATTTCGGCCATCGCGGTCGAGCATGAGTTGCCGGACCCGCAGCTTGTCGGCCTCCTGCTCGAACGTCATATCGATGACGCGCGTTCCCCGCGCGAATTGCACGCCCTGCTGCTTGAGCCAGTCGACCAGCGGCCGCACCATCGCGTCATATTGATTGAAGACGGTGCGCTTGACGCCCGCGAGCGTTTCGATGCGCGGAAATTCGTTCATGAAACGGTGCAGATAGCGCTTCAGCTCGACCGCACTGTGCCAGGGCTGGAAGGCGAAGGTGGTCTGCCACATGTACCAGAAATTGGATTCGAAGAATCCCGGCGACAACCAGTCGGTGATGCGGCTGGCGCCGAGCGTCTCTTCGGAAGCTTCCGTCAGCCGCAACAGCTCGAGCCGGTCGCGCGCGCTGAAGGCCATATGCGAGACGTCGATCTTGAAGCGGTTGCGATCGACCAGGCGTGCACGGGAATGCGCGGGGTTCTCCGCGTTGAACGCGACGGTTTCCTCGCGCACGCTCAGGCCGGGACGTTCGAGCGAAGGAATGCCGGAGAACAAGTCCCAGGTGCATTCGTAGTGATCGGTGGTGAGCATGCGGCCGCCGCGCAGCGAATAGGCACCGTTCTCGAGCTGCGCACCGTCGAGACTGCCGCCGACCAGCGGCTGCGCCTCGTAGATCATGATGTCCCGTCCCGCCACCTTCGCATCACGAATCAGGAATGCCGCGCCGGCCAGCGATCCGATGCCGCCGCCGATGAAATATGCCTTCATGCCTTGCCTCGATTGCAGTCCGATTGATCGGCGCAACATTGCACGCGGGCGATGGGAGAGGTTGCGCTGGATCAAGCACGATCGATGCCGGCATCACGTTGATTTGAGGCCGACTTCCGGAGAGCCATTCCTCCTATTCACGCGCCGTGTGCGTTGCCGGCGGCTTCTTCGCATAGATCTGCTCGATCTCGTCGGCGAAGTGGCGTTCGAGCGCCAGGCGCTTGTTCTTCAGGGTTGGCGTGAGCAGCCCCGCGCTGATGGTCCAGGGGTCCAGCGTCCACCATACCGCGCGTGGCGTTGCGTAGGACGGATAGACCTTCACAGCTGCCGCGATTCTCGCGAGCAGGGCAGCCCGCTCCGCCGCGCCGCCCTGCTTTCCGCTAGCCGCGAGCCGTTCCTTCTCCTGCACCCAGGATTTTGCGTCGAGCACGACCAGCGCCGCGAGGAAGGGGCGCTGCTCACCGACCACCAGCGCCTGCTCGAACAGGGGATCGGCGACGATTGCGGTCTCCAGATCCACCGGCGCGATCTTCTCGCCCGTCGAGGTGACGAGAATGTCCTTGAGGCGGCCGGTGATGGTGATACGGCCGTTCTCGATGCGCGCCTGGTCGCCGGTGTGCAGCCAACCGTCAGCCTCCTTCACGCGCCGCGTCTCTTCAGGCTTGTTCCAGTAGCCCAGCATCACGCTCGGCCCGCGCACGAGCAATTCATCGTTCTCGCCCAACTTGACCTCGACGCCGTCGAGGACTTGACCGACCGAACGCGGATCGTTGTCCTCGACGGTGTTGACGGAGACCACCGGCGACGTCTCGGTCATGCCGTAGCCCTGGAGGATGTCGAGCCCAAGCGCCAGAAACAGGCGAATGACCGGCTCCGCGATCGGCGCGCCGCCGGAGACGGCAACCCGCAGGCAGCCACCGAGCTGCGCCAGCACCTTGTCGGCGACGAGGCGCTTCAACAGCGGCCAAGCCAGGCGATCGGCTAGCGATGGCGTCGCGCGCTTCTGCCGTGCATCGAAACGCCGGCCACCGACCGCGAGCGTGAGATCGAGCAGCGCGCGCTCGACGGGTCCGGCCGCGGCGCGGTGCTGCATGATCAGCGCCGAGATACGCTCATAGATTCGCGGCACCGAAACCAGCACCGTCGGCCGAACATGCTTCAGATCCTCCGACAACAGCGGCACCGAGCGCGCATAGGCGACGCAGGCGCCGGCCGCGATGGGATAGTAGTAGCCGCCGGTCCGCTCGAAGGTGTGCGAGAGCGGCAGGAAGGACAGAAAGACGTCATCCGGCGCGGCCGCGATGCGCTGCGCGACAGCCTTCACATTGGCGACAACGTTGCCATGCGACAGCATCACGCCCTTCGGTCGCCCGGTCGTACCGGAGGTGTAGACGATGGCGGCAAGATCATCCGGTTTCACCGCGACATCCGCCATCGGCGCGTCCGCGCCGGGCGCGGCGGCGAGCCAGCGGTCGAGCGCGACGACACGCGCATCTGTTGCCGCTGGTCCGCTCATATCCGCGCAGATCACGCGCCTGAGCTGGCCGAGCGGCTGACCGGTCGCGACAATCGCCTGCCAACGCGCCAGCGTATCGACGAACAGGAGCTGCGCACCGGAATCGGCGAGGATGTAGGCGATGCTGTCGGGGTTGTCGACCGCATGCATCGGCACCGGCACCAGGCCGCGCGACAGCGTCGCCTGGTCCATCGCGATGTGCGCCGTGCCGTTCGGCATCAGGATTGCGACGCGCTCGCCGGGCGCGAGGCCTTCCGCGGCGAGCGCCCGCCGCCAGATCTCGAACTCCGCGTTGATCTCCTGCCAGGACTGGCTGATCCAGCGCCCCGCCGACGCGTCGAAATGCCGATAGGCTTCCGCCGCCGGCGTCGCGGCGACGCGCCAGCGCAGGAGCTCCGGCAACGTCCTCACCTCGGCAAGCGTCTGCAATTGACTGACCGGCCCCGGCATGGTGTCCTTTCGCAAGGTCTCGATTCCCAATCGAATCTGGGGATTCGACACTAGGCCAGCCAGTCCTTGGCGCCTTGATCCTCAGCAAGGCGGCCATGCTTCGGAGCAACCCATGACTCGCGACCGCCTGTTTCTGCTCCGCCCCGGTTTCGAAGATCCGGCCTATCCGGGCCGCCGCTTCTTTTGCTGGCATTGTGCGCTGATCGAGGGCCTGCTCGCCTCGTTTCCGGCGCTGACTGAGAAGCTCGACGTCGAGCGCATCGCCTGGCCGAAGCCGCGGCGGGACGTGATCGCGCTGGTCGGCGAGGAGAACCAGTGGTTGCCGTTGCTCGTGCTCGCGGACGGCACCACATCGCCGCACCAGACCGGCAGCCATCAGGGGCGCGCCTTCATCAACGACAAGGATGCCATCATCGCTGCGCTGTCGGAGCGCCACGGCTTTCCCGAGCCGCATCCGTGAGGCCGTCCCGAAACGAGGGATAATCGGCATTGCCTGCGCCGGCGATCGCCTCGCATAGTTTGCCAAACCCCGGAATCCCTCTCCATGCCCCATCTCCTCCCAGCCCTCATCGTCGTCGACGTCCAGCGCGCATTCGACGAATGGGAAGCGGCGGGCAAGCGGCGCAACAATCCGGATGCCGTGGCGCGGATCGCTGACCTGCTCGCGGAATTCCGGGCGAGCGGCGCGCCGATCTTTCACATCCGCCACGAAGGCACCAAGCCTGGTTCGACGTTTCGCCCCGAGCGTACTGGTTACGCCGTCAAGGACGAGGCGCGCGAGCAGAACGGCGAGCCTGTCATCGTCAAGCGCGTCAACAGCGCCTTCATCGGCACCGATCTCGAGACGCGCCTGCGTGCCAGCGATATCTCCACGCTCGTGATCTGCGGCGCCACCACCAATCATTGCGTGGAGACGACGACGCGCATGGCCGGCAATCTCGGCTTCGACGCGCACCTCGTGCGCGATGCGACCTGGACATTCGATCGTGTCGGCCCGGACGGCGACACGCATTCGGCCGAATCCATCCACGCGATGACGCTATCGAATCTGAATGGCGAATTTGCCCGCATCGTGACCACCGACGAAGTGATCGCTTCGCTCTCGGTGCTGCGACAATAAATCTCAGCACGATCGCGCGGTCATCGTCTGCGTCGTTTCGACGCCCGCTCTCGCCGGAACGCCATCGCCACCCATCTGTTGTCATCAGACATCTCAACTGGAGTGACGACATGAAGTATCTCTTTGTCGCAATGGCCATCGGTGCTGCTGCGCTCACGGCGTCTGCGGCCAACGCGGCCGGCGGCGGCAAGGCCGGGCCGAACGCGCAAGCGCCCCAATCGACCGACATCAGCGCGCAGCACAGGCACGGCCATCATGGCTATCGCCATCAGCACTGGCGTCCGCGCCACCACGGCTATTATCGGCCGCATTATCGCAGCTATGGCTACTACCCGCGGCACCACCGCTATTACGGCAGTGGCCCCTATGGTTATTACGGCGGCGGCCGCTGGTGACGACAGGCCCGCAGAGATGCGGGCCTTCTTTCTCAGCTGCGCAAGATGATTCCTGCCGTCTCCAGCCCGCTCGCAAGCGCGGCCTCGACCGTTCCCATGTCGCGGCCGCGATAGAGCGCTTCGCCTGAAAACAGCACCGGACCGTCGGCGCGCGCGAGACGCTGTTGCGCGGCGCGCGTCCGCGGCGTTGCCCAGGAATAGGCGCCGCGGGCGAAGGGATCGTTCGCCCAGTTGGCCGCTGCCGCTGCCACGAGGTCCCGCGCGATCTCATCGCGATGCAGGCCGAACATGACTGCAAGGGAGTCGATCCCGGCATCGATCAGCCCTTGCGGATCGAGATGCGCCAGCTCGGCCGTTCGCGGGCCGCCGAGCCACCCCGTCAGCGCGGGGTGCTGATCCGGATGACGCGTCCACCAGACGGGAATCGTCTCGTCGGACAGCAGGAAGAGCATGTCTGAAAGCTCCGGCTTCCGCTCGCGCCACCATGGCCGCGCGAACCGCAGCAGGATCTTGATGACGCTGCCGAAGCCGATGTCGTCTGCGGCCGCAGCCTTCTCACGCGTCGCCGCGGGCAGCGCGATCTCGCGCAGCAAAGGCAGCGGCGCGGTGAGGATGACGCGATCGCAGGCATGCACCGCGCCGCCGGCGCAGCGGACAGCGACCTTGCCGCCGCTCTCCTCGATCGCCGCGACGATGGCACCGAGGTGGATGGCAGCGCCGGACTTGCGGCACTCGCCGACAAGAAAGTCGATCAACCCGCCATAGCCGCCGTCGATGCGTGCCTGCGCCGCAAGTCCCTCGTTCATCCATTCGTCGCGCAGTGCCAGCGTCGAGGCGCGCGCGGGGTCGGCCGCATCATAGCCCTCGACCATGCGTTCGACGGCGTGCCGCAGGCGCGCGTGCTCCGGTCCGGCGAAATGACGACGCAGGAAATCGGCGACGGTGATATCCTCGGTCAAATCCTTCAGCGCGGCGTGAAGCCTGTCGTCATAGGGATCGCGCGGGCTCTCCTGCGAAAAGTCCGTGCCGTCAAAGCTCCATTGCGCTCCGCCGATCGCCCGCACCGTCAGCCCCGCCTCGCGCGCGAGGCCGCGCGTGACCGGCGCCTCGCCATGGACGAATTCGGCGCCGCCATCGGCGGCATAACCGAACTCCGAGGCCGGCAACGGATCGATGCGGCCGCCGCAGCGCGCACGCGCCTCCAGGATCGTCACTCGTTTGCCGCCGCGCGCAAGCTCACGGGCCGCCATCAAGCCGGCCGCGCCCGCGCCGATGATGACGATGTGCTCTGGCGTATCAGGCATGCTGCTATTGGCGCGAGGAATCGTTCTGGATCAGATAGCGGAGCAGCAGGACGCCGCCGCCAAGGTCCCGCGTGCTCTCCAATGTCATCGCCGTGAGCGGCGCGCGCTTGTCGCCGTCCTCCTCCGTCGAATCGAACACGAAGGGCGCGCCCCTGGCGCCATCGATCGCGGGGCTGAGGATCAGGTTGAATTCGTCGATCAGGCCGGCGCGCAGGAACGCGCCATTGGCGACGCCGCCGCCTTCCACCAGCAGGCGCTTCACGCCGAGCTCGCGGTTGAGGATCTCGACCGTCAAGGCGAGATCGATCTCGGACTTGCCGGCGAAGATGTACGACACGCCCTCGCCGCGCAGTCCCGCGAGATGCGAATCCGGCACGCTCTCGGTCAGCACCACGACAATGGGATCGCCGCCGATGTCCGAGCGGCCCCAGCCGATCTTGCCCAGCGCATCGAGCACGACACCGTAGGTTTTGGCATCGCGCCGCGCGAACCAGTTTTCGCGCGGCAGCTTCGTGCTCACCTCAGGGTACGGCTTGCCCTTGGCGAACTCCGAACCGGTGACGCGGCCGATCACCCAGGCATCGCCGCCGACCTCGTCATGGATCTTCTCGAACCAGTCGGTCCCGGCCCCCTTCGGACGCCAGCGGCTTGGATGGGTGCGGCCGTCGAGGCTCGAATGCATCAGACAGATGACGTAGGGCTTCATGAAAATTCTCCGCAACCGCTCTCAGGCCGGCTTACTTTCCTTCGCGCGATCGTTCACGATCACGGCAAGCGGGTTGAGCTTTGGCGGCGCGACCAGCACAAGCGTGTTGCTGTCGTGATGATTGAACGGCGCGCCCCGCACGAACAACGCGGTCTGGATCAGATAGCTCCAGCTGCCGTCGTCGTTGAAGGTGACGTCGCAGCGATAGGAGTCGGTGCGGAAGGCCTGCTCCAGGAAGTCGGTCGAGCAGATCCCATAGGCCGTGTCGCCACGCGTCGCGGTGACGAAGATTTTCCTGTCGTCCGGCTTGGCATGACCCGAGGCGAGCAGCACCTGCCCGCGCGGGATCGCCAGCGTCTGCATGATCAGCCCGGTCGCAGGCTCCCACAGCCAATAGCCGACCTGGTCGTGGAAGGTGATGTCTTCCTCGGGCGTGTTGATGTGGATGTGATAGCGCAGGCCATAGAGCAGCTGCGGCCCGTTGGCCTGCGGGTCGATCGGATCCATCCGGATGTTCTCGATAAAAGTCCGCCGCTCCGGCCCATCCGCCTTCGGATTGATGTCGATGCCCTTGTCCGCCTGCCAGGTGCCGGCGAGCCGGCGCAGCGGCCCGAGATTGGCAAGGCTGTCAGGGGAGACGTCCTCTTGCTCGGTAAAAATATCGGCAGGAATGGGCAGCATGGGGACCTCGCATCATTGTGCGCGGCAGCCATAGCATAAGGGCGGGACGAAACCATGGAAATGGGACCGACGGGAGCAGCCAATAGAGGCAGCGCCACGCCGGCCTACGACAATTTGATCCACCTCACCAAGATGGAACGGTGAAGCCAACCCAGCTCCTACACATGCGGCGGCATCACCAGCGGGGCCTGCGCAGTGCTGATCTGGCTGGGATCGCCGATCAGGGTGCCGCCGTGACCGTCGCTGGCCGAGGTAAACTGCGTCGCCACGTACTGGCCGAGCAGCGTCAGCTGCGCGGTATGGGTGCCGTCGCTGACGCTGAGCGTGCCGCTGGTGTTGTCCGCGGCCTCGGTGAAGCTGATCGTGGTGCCTGACGTGAAGGCGATGCCGCCGAAATCGAGATAGTCGGGCTCGCCGAAGCCGGCGACCGTGCCGGAGAAGGTATTGCCAGCATCGAGCCACAGCATGCCGCCGGCGCTGGTGGCGAAGGTCACGGGCGCATCGCCGATCGACCCACCGCTCTGCACTTCAAGCACGCCGCCATTGATCACCGCGCCGCTGGCGACACCGCCCGACTGCACGATCAACGTGCCGCCGCTGAGCACGGTCGCGCTCGCGAGGCCGCCGGCATAGATCTCCTGCCTGCCGCCGCTCAGCACCGTGGCGCTCGTCGCCACGCCCTGCACCGCCTCGTAGCCGCCATTCGCGATGATCGCACTCACATCGGTGCCGCCGGAATAGACATAGTCGCGACCGCCGCTGCCGATTCGGGTGCCGCTGGCGGTGCCGCCGGAATTCGCCTCGAACCCGCCGTTCAACACCGTGCCGCTGGTGACGCCGCCGACATAGACGTCCTGCTCGCCGCCGCCCAGCACTGTGGCGCTGATCACGGTGCCCGCCACGCCCTGGTGTCCACCACTCGAGAGTGTGGTGCCGATATCGGTCGCGCCGGCGTAAACCGCCTCATAGCCGCCATCGTTGATGACGGCGCCGCTGACCGTGCCGTAATCGACAAGCGAGCCGCCGACCACGGTCGCGTTGGCAACGCCGCCAGCGTAGACATATTGCGCGCCGCCGCTCAGCACGGTGGCGTTGGTCGCCGTACCCACCAGCGCCTGGACACCGCCGCTGGTGATCGTCGCCCCCACATCGGTGCCGCCGGTGTAAACATAGTCGCGGGCACCGTTGCCGACCTGGGTGCCGCTGGCCGTACCGCCGGAGTTCGCCGCGAACCCACCGCTCAGCACGGTGCTGATGGTGACACCGGCGGCATAGACGTCCTGCTCGCCGCCTCCAAGCACCGTGGCGCTGATCACCGTGCCCGCAACGCCCTGATGGCCGCCGCTCGAGAGCGTGGCGCCGATGTCGGTCGCGCTGGCGCTTACCGCCTCATAGCCACCGTTGTTGATGACGGCGCCGCTGACCGTGCCGTAGTCGACCAGCGAACCGCCGACCGCCGTCGCGTTGGCAAACCCGCCCGCATAAACATATTGCGTGCCGCCACCGGAAATCGTGGCTCCAACGACGGTGCCGCCGGCCAGCACCTTCTGCCCGCCGCCACTGAACACCGAGGCGTCAATGTCGGACCCGCCCGCAGAGACGACCTCAAGACCCAGAACCAGCGCGTGAATAGCAGCACCGCCGGACTGAATATCGAGCTCTCCATGCTGGAGGGCGAAGGTGTAGGTCAGGACCTCGCCCGATGACACCGGCAACTTGGCGTCAGCACCGACCTGAAGGAGGCCGCCGTTCTCGACGGTTATGGTGCCGGCCAGGCGAGCGGCAAGCCCGCTCAAGACGACAGTGCCACCACTCTCGATCGTGGTGTTGCTGGCCACGCCCGCCACAACCAGCCTGCCGCCGCTCTCGATGACGGTGTTGCTTGCCACGGCACCGGCACCGAGACCAACCGAACCACCGCTCGCCACCACAGTGTTGCTAATGACTCCGCCAACACTTTCAACGCCCCCTGCGATGACGGTGGTGCCAATCGCCGTGCCGAAGACGGTCTGGTTTGCGAAGGCCCCGGAGATCGTGGCGCTGATCGCGGTTGCGTTGGACGAGATGATCTGGGCGCCAGCAACCTGCGCGCCGCTATCAACGGTTCCCGCGTCGAGGTACTCGTAGCCGCCACGGATAACCGTGACGGACTCCACGGTGCCGCCCGAGATCACCTCAAGGGTTGCGCCCGACGTCACCACTGGCGCGACCGCTGTACCACCCGAGCCGACCTCCAGCGTTATGGTTGGACTCACGACGAATCCGCTCACCGTCGTCCCGGAGCCGAACTCCAGAATGCCGCCGGAGCTGAAAACGGTCGTGCTGGGGAGCGGCGTGCCACCAACCAGATCGAGGATGCCGTTTCGTGCCACCTGCACCGTGACGCCGTCGGGCAGCGCGAGCGCGCTCAACACTGCGCTCGGTTCGATCGTCACCGTGGCGTCGCTGTTGACCGTGACCGTTCCCACCGGCTGACCGCCGCTCAACAATTGCAGCGTGTTACCGTTCGCGATGGCAGTCTCTAATGCCAGATCGAGCCTGGCACCGCTGTCGATCGTGGTGTTGTATGCGCTCCCGCCCCACAGAAACAGGGTTCCACCGGCTTCGACCTCGGTATTGCTCGTGCTCGCGCCGGCGGACAGTGTCTCGGAGCCACCGCTGCTGACGACCACTCCGCTGACGCTACCACGGAAGTCGACGTTGAGCGTGCCGTAATCGATGACGTTGGTGGCCGTGCTATAGCTATTGACCCAGAGCTTGCCGCCCTGCTGCACGACAATGCTGTCGGCGGATTGTCCCGGCGAGATGACATAGGTCGTGCCGGAGCTCACGGTGGTCATGATAAGATACCTCGAATTGTGGTCTTGCGATTATCTGTTGGAGGTCTTGCTCACTGCTCGCGCCAAAGCCGGGCGCGATGCAGGCCCCTTACGCGTGGGGCGGCATCACCAGCGGGGCCTGCGCAGTGCTGATCTGGCTGGGATCGCCGATCAGGGTGCCGCCGTGTCCGTCGCTGGCCGAGGTGAACTGCGTCGCCACGTACTGGCCGAGCAGTGTCAGCTGCGCGGTGTGGGTGCCGTCGCTGACACTGAGCGTGCCGCTGGTGTTGTTCACAGCCTCGGTGAAACTGATCGTTGTGCCCGAGGTGAAGGCGATGCCGCCGAAATCGATGTAGTCGGGCTCGCCGAAACCGGCGACCGTGCCGGAGAAGGTGTTGCCGGCATCGAGCAGCAGCATGCCGCCGGCGCTCGTTGCGAAGGTGATGGTTCCCTGTGCGGAGCCGCCGCTGGCGATTTCCAGGGTGCCCCCGCTGATCATCGCTCCGCTGGCGGTGCCACCGGAATTGACGACGAGGTTGCCTCCGCTCAGGACGGTGGCGCCGATATCGACGCCGCCCGAGCCGAGCGTCTCAGTACCGCCGGACGCTACCGTCGTCGAAACGACGGTCGCGCTCGGGCCTGCATCAAAGTAGTTGACCATCACGTTGAGGCTGCCCCCGGACTCGACGGTCGTGCCGGTCGCCGATCCGAACACGGTCAATGTGCCGCCATCGACGGTCGTGTTGGCGGCAGATCCGCCCCTGGACACGACAGCATAGCCGTGGCTCTCGATGATCGCGCTATCGACATGGCCCGTTGCCACAAGGAGCCCGCCACCACTCTCCACCAACGTCCCGCTGGAGTTGCCGCCAGGAACAGACCCCACTCCGAGCTCCAGGATGCCGCTGACCCGGGCACCGATATCGGTGGCTCCCCATCCGACCAGTTCGACACCGCCGGCCTGGACGGTCGTCGCCGAAGCGGTCACGCCCGCGTCCAACTTCGCCGTCACACCGCTGCCGACGGCGAGGCCGCTGAACACGCCAGAGGCGAGTTCCAAAGTGGCGCCGGAGCTGACGATGGTCGTGCTGGTCGGCAGGATGCCGCCCACCAGTGCAAGCGTGGCGCCCTTCTCCACCTTGATGATCACATCGCTGGGGAGCGCAAGAGCGCTCAAGGTAAAGCCAAAACCGACATCCACGACAGCCCCTGCCTCGACTGTCGTGGCTGTCGCAGCAACGCCTCCTATCGATTCCAATGCACTGCCGCTCAGGACCGCGGCATTGTTGAGGCTGGCTTGGGTCGGATCATCGAAAGACCCACCGGCAACCAGGTCGAGCGTGCCACCGCCCTCGATGACGGTGTTGCTGAGGAACAGGCTGGATCCTCCCGAGACGACCGCCGTGCCGCCGCTGTCGATGGTGGCGTTGATGACTGTCCCAGCGCGGAGCACGAACGTACCGCCCGAGGCCACGGTGGTGTTGCTTGTCACGCCCGTCACTTCGGTCAGAACCCCGCCGCTCTCGACCAGTGTCCCGACTGCGACACCACCAGGCAGATATCCACCAAACGCGTAAGTGGAGGTGACCTGGAGCGTCCCGCCGCTTCCAATCGTCGTGTTGCTCGTCACGCCGTTCGTGTAGACATTTTCGCGTCCACCGGAACTCAAGATCGTGACGGTCGCCGAGCCATAGAGATCGATCTCGCCACCGCCGGCGACCGCGTTGACGATCGAGCCACCGGAACTGACGACGAGATTGCCACCGGAAACCGTGGCGCCGCTGTCGACGCCACCGGAACTGACGGTTTCGGTGCCACTCGCGATCGTGGTCGCAACTGCGATGCCGCCAGCTAGCACCTGCAGGGTCCCGCCGGAAAGAACCATGTTGCTCGCCGTGCCGCCCGACGCGATCCACAGGTTCGTGCTGCCACTGCTCAGCACTGAGCCACTCACCGTCGCGCCGGAGCCGATTTCCTCGATAGCGCCGGAAAGGAGTGTCGTCGCATTCGTGAGTTGCGCGCCGGCGAACAGTTCGACGATGCCGCCCGACATGACTGTCGCACTAACCGGCGGTGCGCCGGCGTAAAGTGCAAGCGTGCCGCTCGACAGCACTTCGAGTGTGACGCCGGCCTGCGTGAATCCGCTCGACACATTCAGGATTCCCCCCCAACCGACTTCCTCGATGCTGCCGGCGCTGAGCGTCGTCGCGCCGGTCAACTGGGCACCACTCAAAAGAACGAGCGCGCCACCACTGAGCACCGTTGTATTATTGGCAACACCTCCCGCGAATAGGACGCCGCCGGAGCTAACCACCGTATCGGTGATCGTACCTCCAGCCGGATCGTTGGTCGCAGGTGGAGCCACAAATACCGTTCCGCCAGCCTCGACCATGGTTCCGCTGGCCGTACCACCAAAGACGGCCTGGTCACCTCCGCTGAAGACGATGGTGTCGATCGCCGTGCCGCTGAAGATGACCTGGCTGCCACCGCTTGAAATTGTTGTGCTGACCGCAATGCCAGTGCCGCCGCTTGCGCCGATATCCTGCTCGCCTCCACCCTGGATCGTAGTGCTAGTGGCGTAGCCGCTGCCGCCGCTGTATCCCACCTCCTGGCCACCGTGCGCCAGAATGGTGGTGTTGCTTGCGGAGCCAACGCCCCCGCTAACTCCGAGGTACTGGTAGCTGCCGGTGCCGCTGATGGTGGTGTCTACCGCCGTGCCATAGTTGATGTACTGGCTGCCAGCTGCGATCGTCGCACCGCTCACGGTGCCCCCAAAGACACGGACCTGGCCATTTGCCAGGATGGTCGCACCGACATCGAGGCCGCCGGAGACGGTTTCCCGACCACCGCTGATGACCGCCCCGCTCACGGACCCGGAGTTCACCAAGACAGCGCCTGACCTCACTCTTGTCCCGATGTCGATCCCGCCGGCGCTGACGACCTCCAGTCCGCCCTGGGAAACCGTCGTCGACGAGGCAATGCCGCCCGAGAGCACGTCCAACGTGCCGCCGGACATGACCAGTGTGTTGCTGGCGAGGCCGTTCGCGTAGATGAGCTGAACACCGCCGCTCAGCACCGTGGCGCTCGTCGCCACGCCCTGCACCGCCTCGTATCCGCCGCTCGAGATTGTCGCGCCGACGTCAAGGCCGCCACTGTAGACATAGTCGCGGCCACCGCTGCCGATGCGGGTGCCGCTGGCGGTGCCGCCCGAGTTCGCCTCGAACCCGCCGTTCAGCACCGTGCCGCTGGTGATACCGCCGGCATAGACGTCCTGCTCGCCGCCGCCCAGCACCGTGGCGCTGATCACGGTGCCCGCAACGCCCTGGTGTCCACCACCCGAGAGCGTGGTGCCGATATCGGTCGCGCCGGCGTAAACCGCCTCATAGCCGCCATCGTTGATAACGGCGCCGCTGACCGTGCCGTAATCGACCAGCGAGCCACTGAGCGCCGTCGCGCTGGCAACGCCGCCGGCGTAGACATATTGCGTGCCGCCGCTCGACACCGTCGCACTTGTCGCCGTGCCGAGCACGCTTTGATAGCCGGCGTTCAGGATGGTCGCGGAGATGTCGATCGCGCCGGTATTGACCACCTCGGACCCGCCGCTGCCGATCACCGCGCCCTGCACGGTCCCGTCGTCCAACAAATTGCCGCCGCTCAGGACAGTCCCGCTGGCAAGGCCACCGGCATAGACATGCTGCATGCCGCCGCTCAGCACTGTGGCGCTCGTCACCACGCCCTGCAGATCCTGCAAGCCGCCGCTCGACACCGTGGCGCCGCTGTCGGTGCCGCCGCTGTAGACCGCTTCGTAGCCACCGCTCAGAAGAAGAGCCCCCGTGGCGGTGCCGCCCGACTGTACATCGAGCTCGCCGCCCGCCAGAGCCGTGACGCCAGGAATGCTGGCGCCCGATGACACCTGGAATTTGGCGCCAGCATCGACCTCGATAAGACCGCCAGAGCTGACCGTCGTGGTGCCCGCCAGCCGTGCGCCGGTGCCCGACAATCGGACGATGCCACCGCTCTCGATTGTCGTATCGCTCGCCACGCGGGCAATTTGCACGAGCAGCACACCGCCGCTCTCGACGACAGTGTTGCTCGCCGCGCCATGACCGCCAAAGACGCCTTCGAGAACAACCGTACCGCCGCTTACGATCGTCGTGTTGCTCGCGACGCCTGAATACAATTCCTGGACGCCGCCGGAGCTGACCGTGGTGCCGATCGCCGTGCCGTAGGTCATGCCGGGCGCTCCGATCGCCTGCACGCCATAAACAGTGGCGTTGATCGCAGTTGCGTTGGGCACGCCAGCAGGCAAATTAGGGATATAGACGCCGAGCTGCTGGGTGCCGCTCACCTGCGCGCCACTGTCGATGCCTCCAGCGCTGACGTACTCCACACCGCCAGAGTTAATCGTCGCCGACGTCACCGTACCGCCCGAAGCCACCTCAAGGGTCGCACCGGACAGCACCACCGGAGCAATCGCGGCGCCGCTCGATCCGACCTCCAGCGTCGGGCCGGTTGAGCTCACCACGAAGCCGCTCACCGTTGTTCCGGAGCCGAACTCCAGAATGCCGCCGGCGCTGAACACCGTCGTGCTGGTAAGCTGCGCCCCGCCAATCAGATCGAGGGTGCCACCTTGCGCGACCTCCACCGTGACGCCGTCAGGCAGCGCGAGGGCGCTCAACACCGCGCCAGTGTCGAGTTCCACTTTGGCGCCGGCACTGACGGTCACTGTTCCCACCGGCTGACCGCCGCTCACCAGCTGCAGCGTATTGCCACTCGCAATCGCAAACGTCTGGCCCGACAGATCGAGCTGCGCGCCGCTGTCGATGGTGGTGGCGTTTGCTGTCGCGAAGTTCAGAACGAGCGTCCCACCGGCCGCGACCTCGGTGTTGTTGGTGCTGGCACCGTTGAACGCTTTCAGCGTCACACCGCTGTTCACCGTAAATCCGCTCAACGCATAACCGCCGTCGATATCGACGGTGGCGCCCGCGTTGATCGTTGTGGTGCCCGTCATCTGCGCACCGCCAAAAAGCGTAAGGATGCCGCCGCTCTCGACTGTCGTGTCGCTGGTGATGCCGTAGACCTGTTCGAGAGAACCTGAGCCGATGACGGTGCCGATCGC
Source organism: Bradyrhizobium sp. BR13661 (assembly GCF_029892425.1). GTDB lineage: Bacteria > Pseudomonadota > Alphaproteobacteria > Rhizobiales > Xanthobacteraceae > Bradyrhizobium. The sequence continues at coordinate 111,039 of NZ_JARXWB010000012.1, forward strand.
CGTGCCGCTCACAAACTGCGAGCCGCCCTGGAGTGTAGCGCCGATGGCGACGCCGCCGGCATCCACGGACTGATAGCCGCCGGAGACATGCGCGCCACTATCGACTCCTGCGACAATGCTCTCGAACGCGGCATGGTAGGCATCGCCAGAGATCGTGGTCGATACGGCGGTCCCGCCCCACAGCACGACGTTGCCGTTGTCGATCGCGTTGGTGATCGTGCCTCCCGAGCTCACAAAAAGGTTGCCGCCCTGCTGTACGACGATGCCGTCGGCGGATTGTCCCGAGGAGACTACGTAGATCGTTCCGGAGCTCACGGTGGTCATGATCAAATGCCTCGCACTGCAATCCTTGATTGTCTGTTAACTACGTTAATCATGATCCGATACAGTCACGTGACACTTTCTTCGTCATCGCGCGCGTCGGTAGAAATCTCTGTTGACAGTGGTTGCGCGATGGCGCGCGCGTGCTTCAGCACGTCGGAAAGTGCTTCCATGATAGGAATATGACGAGCCCCGATTCTTTTTCTCGCATTCGATGAGACGTTCTGCAGCGGAGACACCGAACACGGATTGACTCGCTCTCGCGCCACCGTGTTTAAGCAAGCGATGTTACGTCTGATATTGGTGTCACATGAATATCGCTGCAGACCCGAGCAAATTCACCGGCGTCAACGGTTCCGCAGAGACTGGCAGAGATGATGCCACCCCCGTGCAAGTCTCTGCAGATGCAGCGCCGGCGCCTGCGTCTTCAGCGGCTCCCGTCCCGCCCAAGAGCGCCTATCGCGCGCCGGCCGAATTGCCGACGCAGCAGGGCGCGAACGGCCTGCGATACGATTTCAACCATGGCTGCCGCGTCGCGCTGCCCCAGAGCACGCATCCCTGGAAGGTGCGGCTGCGCGATCTCGACACCGGCAACATCCTGTTCGAGACCGTGATCCCGGCCGGGCGGATCAGCAGTTCCAAGCGCTATTACGTGCGCATCGGCATCGAGGTCTGGCAGCAGGACGAGAACGTCCTGACACACGACTATTCGGCCAGGGATCGCGAGGTGCTGATCCAGTTTCCGGTCGGCACGCTCGGCGATCCGCTCGGCTGGTTTCCCTATGCCGTCAAGTTTCAGGAGCGCCACGGCTGCAAGCTGACCTGCGCCATGAGCGAGAAGCTGATCGCGCTGCTCCGCGACTCATACCCGCATATCACCTTCGTGACCCCCGAAGAGGTCGAGCCGGAGCGCTATTACGCGAGCTACGGCATCGGTCTGTTCTTCGACGACAAGGATTTCCTGTACCAGCCGACCGACTTCCGTCATGTCGGCCTGCACCGCACGGCCGGCTACATTCTGGGCGTCGATCCCACCGAGGTGCCGCCGCGCCTGACGATCCCCGACGACAGCCGCCCGATCGCGGAGCCCTATGTCTGCATCGCGGTGCAGAGCACGACCCAGAGCAAATACTGGAACAATCCCGACGGCTGGCGCAGCATCGTCGCCTTCCTGAGGGAGGCCGGTTATCGCGTCATCTGCATCGACCAGAAGCCGGTCCACGGCCACGGCCTGATCTGGAATCACATCCCGCACGGCGCCGAGGACGAAACCGGCGACAAGCCACTGTCCGAACGGGTGCGCTATCTCAAGCACGCATCGTTCTTCGTCGGCCTCTCCAGCGGCCTGTCCTGGCTCGCCTGGGCCGCGCGCACGCCGGTGGTGATGATCTCCGGCTTCACCCATCCGAACAACGAGTTCGACACCCCGTACCGCGTGATCAACTGGCATGCCTGCAACAGCTGCTGGAACGACGTGCGCCAGCGTTTCGACCACAAGGACTTCCTCTGGTGTCCGCGCCATTCGGGCACGCCGCGGCAGTTCGAATGCACGCGGCTGATCACGCCGGACCACGTCAAGGCGGTGATCCGCAGCATTCCCGGCTTCACCGCTCCCGCATCGCATCGTGCCGGTAGTGCAGCAGCGGCGACAGCAGATATTCGATGATCCTGCGCTGCCCGGTCCTGATTTCGACCGTCACCGCCATGCCCGGCGCGAGATCGACCATGTGGTCTTCCACTTGCATCCGGCGATCGCCGAGCGCGACGCGCGCGGCATAGAGCAGTTCCTGTCCCGGCGGTTCGCTGCTGCGCGCAGTCTGCCCCGCCTGACGCTGCGCCTCGACCTGGCCCGCGGGCTTGTCACGCTGAATGGCGTCCTGAGAGACGCTCATGACGGTCCCGTGCAGCAGGCCGTATTTGGTGAAGTTGAACGTATCGACCTTGATCTCGGCCGGATCGCCCTGGTGCACGAAGCCGATGTCGTTGTTGAGCACCATCGCCTCGACCTCGACCTGAGCATCGGCCGGCACCACCACCATCAGCGCCTGCGCCGGCGTCACCACGCCACCGACGGTGTGAACGGCGAGCTGCTGCACCGTGCCATCCATCGGCGCGCGCAGCACCTGGTCCTGGATCTTCTTGTCGGCCTTCACCAGATCCTGCTCGGCCTGGGCCATTTTCTGCTCTGCGTCGGCAAGGTCGGTGACGATGCCGCGGGCATATTCGGCGCGGGTCTGGTCGCGGGATGCCTCCAGAGCCTTGCGCGCGGCCTCGACCTCGACCGCGCGGCGGCGTTGCACGACCAGCTCGTGGCTCTGTTCGCTGAGCCTGAGCTTCGCGTCGAGATAGGCGATGCGATTGCCGAACTCCATCTTCATGGTCTTTTCGCGAATGTCGGCGGTGTCAGTGAGGTACTGCAACCCGGCCTGCAGTTTGTCGATGGTCGCGCCGACGCTGTCGGCCTCCGCGACCTTCTGGGCAATCTGCTGGTCGAGCGCGTTGATCTTGGCGATTTGCTGTTCGGCCTGCGCGGTCATCGCCGCACGGGTCCGCGCCACATCGTAGGCCGGGGCATCCGGCGGCGGCACGAAATCGAGCGGCATCGCGCCGGAAGACATGCCGGCTCGCAACGCAGCCAATCGTGCAGCATCGAGCCGCGCATGCGTCAGATCGTGACGCGCACGGTCGCGATCGGCCGAATTGATCGTGTGATCGAGCTCGATCAGCACATCGCCCTGGCTGACCCTGTCGCCGTCGCTGACGTGGATCGCAGTGACGATGCCGGCCTCCAGCGGCTGGATCAGCTTGACCCGGCCGGCGGGCACGACCTTGCCCTGAGCGGTGGCGATGATGTCGATATGGCCGACGCAGGCCCAGCCGAGAGCGATCACCAGGAAGCCGCAGATAGAAAGCGCGATCGCACGTGGCAGCGGCGAGACCGGCGTCTGGGTGATCTCCAGCGCTGCGGGGAGAAACTCCAGCTGGTCGCGTCTGGCCGCAGCCTGGCGGCGCAGCGGCAGGACATTGGAGTTAGCCGACTTCATGGAGACCTGCTTGCAGCCTGTGCAGACTGGCGTAACGGCCATTGCGGCGCATCAGCTCATCATGGCTGCCGTCCTCGACCAGGCGTCCCCGCTCCAGGGTCAGGATCCGGTCGGCACGCCGAACCGTCGACAGGCGGTGGGCAATGACCAGGACCGTGCGGCCCTGCGCGATCCTGCGCATGTTCTCCTGGATGATGCGCTCGCTCTCGTAATCGAGCGCCGACGTCGCCTCGTCGAAAATGAGGATGCGGGGATTGCCGACCAGCGCGCGCGCAATCGCGATACGCTGGCGCTGGCCGCCGGACAGGCTTGCGCCGCGCTCGCCGACGATGGTGTCGTAGCCCTGCGGCAGCTCGAGGATGAACTCATGCGCGCCGGCGAGCTCGGCAGCAGTGATGACGCGCTCCATCGTCATCGCCGGATCGGCGAGCGCGATGTTGTCGCGGATCGAGCGGTTGAACAGCACGTTCTCCTGCAACACCACGCCGATCTGGCGCCGCAGCCAGGCCACATCGACCATCGACAGATCGACGCCGTCGATGAGGATGCGTCCGCTCTCGGGCACATAGAGCCGCTGCACCAGTTTGGTCAGCGTCGACTTGCCCGAGCCTGAGGGCCCGACAATGCCGATCATCTGCCCCGCCGGCACATGCAGGTTGACGCCGTGCAATATCTCCGGCCCGTCGATGCGATAGCGGAAGGCGACCTGATCGAAGGTGATGGCGCCGCTGATCGCCGGCAGCGCCGCGCGACCCGGCAGGTTGGCGGGCTCCGGCGCGGTGTTGAGAATGTCGCCAAGCCGCGCGATCGACAGCCGCGCCTGGTGAAAATCCTGCCACAGCTGCGCCAGCCGCAGCACCGGCTGGGCGACGCGCCCGGACAACATGTTGAAAGCGACCAGTTCGCCGACGCTGAGATTGCCGTCGATGACGAGGCGGGCGCCGAAATACAATGTCAGCGCGGTCGCGACCTTGCTGACGAGTTGCACGCCGTGGCTTGCCCAGTTGCCGAGCGTGAGCACCTTGAAGCTCGCGCTGACATATCCCGCGAGCTGCTCCTCCCAGCGGCGCTGCATCTGCGGCTCGATCGCCATCGCCTTGAGCGTTTCCACGCCGGTGACGCTCTCCACCAGAAAGGCCTGGTTCTCTGCGCCGCGATTGAATTTTTCATCGAGCCGCGACCGGAACAGCGGCGTCACCCCGGCGGAGACCGCGATGTAGAACGGAAACGATCCGATCACGATGAAGGTCAGCAGCGGCGAGTAATAGAACATCACCGCAAGGAACACGATGGTGAACAGCAGATCGATCACCAGCGTCAGCGCCGAACCGGTGAGGAAATTTCGGATGTTCTCGAGCTCGCGCACCCGCGCCACTGAATCGCCCACACGCCGCACGGCGAAATAGGCGAACGGGAGCGCCATCAGATGACGATAGAGCCGGGCGCCGAGCTCGACGTCGATCCGGTTGGTGGTGTGGGCGAAGATGTGGGTGCGCAACGCACTCAGCAGCGTCTCGAAGACCGACACCACAAGCAGGCCGAAAATCAGCACGTCGAGCGTGGTCAGCCCGTGATGCACCAGCACCTTGTCGATCACGACCTGAAAGAACAGCGGCGCGATCAGCGCAAAGATCTGGAGAAAGAACGAGGCGACGAACACTTCCGCCAGCAGGCCGCGGTATTTGTGCATCGCCTGCAGGAACCAGCCGATGTCGAACTTGCCGGTCAGCGTGCCGAGCGCAGCGCGGCGCGTCATCAGCACGAGACGGCCGGTCCAGACCGCCTCGAACTCCTCCCTGGTCAACAGCTGCGAGCGGCCGCTGACGGAATCGTGCACCAGCGCCTTGCCTTCACCGGCCTTGGCCAGGATCGAAAACGTGCCGTCGCCGTATTCGGCGATCGCCGGCAGCGAAGCCTTCTCGAGCCACGACCAGTCCCTGCCGACGACCCGCGCCTTGAGCCCGAGCTCTCGCGCGCGGCGCAACATCTCGGCAACACCATAGGCCGCGCCGCCTGCGTGATGGCGCAACTGCTCGGCATCCGCGGGGATGCCCAAAGACCTAAGCAGGAGAACAAGGCAGGCCAGCCCCGAATCCGCGCTCTCGACTGAGGCAGACGACATTCCAGAGCTCAACCACCGAACGATAAAGATAACAAAAGATAGCTATGTTATTATCATCTCAAGGTTGAACGGAATGTGACAGCGAACAGCGCCAAAAACTGCAACCCGCTAGTCCCACGACGGCTTGTGCTGGAATGCCTCGACCAGGAAGTCCACCATCACGCGCACCTTGGCGCTGACGTAGCGACGGCTTGGATAGACGGCCAGCACGTCGAGCTCGGGCGCATGATAGTCTGGCAGCAGGCGAACGAGGCGGCCCTGCCGCAGCAGCTCGCCGACCAGGAACGTCGGCTGCAGGAACAGTCCGAGTCCGGCCAGCGCCGCCGCACAAGCCGTTTCGCCGTTGTTGGTATGAAAGATGTTGGTGACAGGCACCGTGTGGACCTTGCCCTCCTTGTCGAGCAATCGCCATTCGTCGGCCGAGGCGGAATAGGCGTAGGCAATGCAGGGATGGTGTCTGATGTCGTCCGGGGTCTGCGGCGCGCCATGTTTGGCGACGTATTCGGGCGAAGCACAAACGAAGTGACCAACGGCCGCGATCTTGCGGCTGATCAGGCTCGGCGATCCGCCGCGCGAGATGCGGACCGCCAGATCGAAGCCCTCGTCGACGAGATCGACGAGCCGGTCGACCAGGCTGATGTCCAGCTGGATATCAGGATAGCGCGTCATGAAACGAGGCCATAGCGGCGCGAGGTGAAGGATGCCGAAGCTCAGCGGCGCATTGATCCGCAGGCGCCCGCGCGGCTGCATGGCCGCGGAGGACGCGATCGCTTCCGTCTCCGCCACCTCCTCCAGAATCGAGAGCGCGCGGTCATACAGCGTCTTGCCGGTTTCGGTCAGTGAAAGCCGCCTCGACGTCCGGTTGAGCAGGCGCGCGCCGAGCATCTCCTCCAGCTCGTTGACGTAGCGGGTGACATTGGCCGGCGAGGTCTCGAGCTTGTCGGCGGCGCGGGTGAAGGAGCCCTGGCCCACCACCGCGGCGAACACCTCAAAGGCACGGAGACGATCCACGGGCAATCCTCAATCATTCAGCAAAGCTGAATAATATAACCATTTTCTTTGTCTTCTTTCCAGTTCGCTGAGGGTCTACGTAGCTTGTCATCAGGTCGCTGATGGAGCGGCCGAACGGGAGATCGGACATGACACAAGTTGCGGGACGTCTTTCAAACAAGGTTGCCATCGTGACCGGCGCGAGCTCGGGCATCGGCCGGGTCACGGCCAAGCTGTTCGCGGCCGAAGGCGCGAAGGTGGTGGTCGGCGCCCGGCGCGAAAGCGAGCTGGCGAGCCTCGTCGCCGAGATCAAGGCGAGCGGCGGCACGGCGGTCGCGCTGGCCGGCGACGTGCGCTCGGAAGATTATGCCAAGGCCCTGGTTGCATTGGCGGTGAAGGCATTCGGCAGGCTGGATATCGCCTTCAACAATGCCGGCACGCTCGGTGAAGGCGGCGCCTCGACCGGCGTCTCGGAGGCCGGCTGGAACGATGCCGTCGCGATCAACCTCACCGGCTCGTTCCTCGGCGCCAAGCACCAGATCGCCGAGATGGCCAGGCATGGCGGCGGCTCGGTGATCTTCACCTCGACCTTTGTCGGCTACAGCTCCTCATTCCCCGGTGTCGCCGCCTATGCCGCGAGCAAGTCCGGCCTGATCGGCTTGACGCAGACGCTCGCCGCCGAGTTCGGCCCGCAGAATATCAGGGTCAATGCGGTGCTCCCAGGCGCGATCGAGACCGAGATGTATCGCGAGATGAACGATACGCCGGACAAGGCGGCCTTCATCACCAACCTGCACGCACTGAAGCGTGTGGGACGGCCTGAAGAAGTGGCCCGTTCCGTGCTCTATTTGGCATCCGAGGATTCATCGTTCGTCACCGGAACGGCCTTGCTGGTCGATGGCGGCCTTTCGATCACCCGCACCTGAGCCGGTCGGCAACAACGGCAACGCAAGAGGAGACTGACATGGGATTGCTGGTGGACGGTGAGTGGCAAGACGCCTGGTATGCGACGGCGCCGAACGGTGGCCGCTTCATTCGCAAGGACAGCTCCTTCCGCAACTGGGTCACGGCCGGCGGCGACGCCGGCCCGACCGGAACTGGCGGCTTCAAGGCGCAGGCCCGCCGCTATCATCTTTACGTCAGCCTCGCCTGTCCCTGGGCGCATCGCACGCTGATCATGCGTGCGCTGAAGGGGCTCGAGGACATGATCTCTGTATCCGTCGTGCATTGGCTGATGCTCGAGCACGGCTGGACCTTCGCGGACGGCCCGGCCGTCATCCCGGACGCCGTCTACCAGGCGCAGTTCCTGCACCAAATCTATACGGCGGCCGATCCGTACTACACGGGTCGCGTCACCGTTCCCGTCCTGTGGGACAAGCACACCGGCGGCATCGTCAACAATGAATCGTCCGAGATCATCCGGATGCTGAACGCGGCCTTTGACGGCAGCGGCGCCAAACCCGGTGACTATTATCCGGCCGCGCTGCGCGAAGAGATCGACGCGATCAACGCGCGCGTCTACGACACGGTCAACAACGGCGTCTACAAGGCGGGCTTCGCCACGACGCAGGAGGCCTATGAGGAAGCTGTCGTGCCGCTGTTCGACACGCTGGACTGGCTCGAGCAGCGGCTCACTGAGCGGCGCTTTCTGCTCGGCGACGTCTTGACCGAGGCCGATATTCGCCTGTTCACGACGCTGATCCGCTTCGATGCCGTCTATGTCGGGCACTTCAAGTGCAATATCCGCCGCCTGATCGACTACCCCAATCTCTCGGCCTATACACGCGACATCTATCAATGGCCCGGTATCGCCGAGACGGTGAATTTCGAGCATATCCGACGCCATTATTACGAAAGCCATCGCTCGATCAATCCAACCGGGATCGTCCCGCTCGGTCCGGTCCTGGACTTCACCGCGGCACATGGACGCGAGCAGTTGGCCGCCGCGAACGCACCGCGTGCCGATGCGCTTCGGCATTCGGGTTAGATCGAGGAGTGGCGAAGACCGCTCTCAAGCCGCTTCGGACGCCGATCTCGCACGCTGCTCGAGCATGCCGATCGTCGCGACCAGATTGTCGCGTCGCGCGCGGAGGTTCGCCGCGAGCGGCGGATAGGTCGGCTGCTGCGCGTCGAACACCCCGGCTTTCGCCTCTTCCTCGAGAATGTCGGTGTTGAGCAGCCGAACCCGCCACCACAAATCGGCGATCAACCCATCGAGCCGGAGTTCTCCAGCCGCACCAGAACGGGACACTTCCTGCATCACTTGCCTCAACCTGAAACGGCCTCCCTGCTGAGGCCGCGTTTTGGAGGTGACTGAGCAAGCGGGGTGCCAGGACAGGTGGGTAGCAGCGATTCCGGAATTAACTACGCGCGGGTTGCCGTGCCGGCGTTCGTGCGAGGCGGAGCCTTATCGGCGCTCGCTGAGGCTAGGCCCCAGTCGAACGTTGAGCCCGGAGCGCCGAACAACGCTGCTGCCCGCCCTCGATGATGAGTTGCACGGCATAAGCCGCCGCCTCGCCCGCGCGCTTTCCGTCGTAGCCGCAATTGTCGCGCATGAACATCCAGGACAGAACGCTCGAAACGGAAATGATCCCAGAAGCCATGCTGTGGCGATCCCGCTTCGAGAGCTCGGGCACGAGCGGCGCAATGAAATCGAGCATCGCTTCCAAACGCCGCTTGTTGGTCAGGGTGCGCATTTCGCGACCTTCCGGCGAGGAAATGACGGCCCTGATCACGCCCTCGTCGGCATCGAGGCTCGCGAACAGAGTCTTGATATTCTCCGAGAGTTGTTCGAGCGAATTCGGCGCCAGCACCGTTTCGCCCCCGCTTTTCTCCAACTGCCATTTCCAGAAAGCGCCTAACAATTCCTCCCGGCTGGCAAAATGCCGGAAGATCGTCCGCATGGTGATGTCGGCGACGCGCGCAACCTCGCCAATGGTGACGGCCGTCGTGTCAGCCTGCGCGAGAATCTTGCCGACCGCGATCAGGATCATCTCGCGTGTCTGTTCCTTCTGCCGTTCGCGCAGTGGACTGTTGTAGGTCGACGAGGCCGCCTTCTTTTTCATGTCACAATGAATGACACCATCAACATGAACTGTCAACCTTGCGCAAGCGAAGGATGCCAGCAGTCCAAGCTCAACGATACCGTGCAAATTGCAGCTGAAAGGCTCCATCTGGAAACTGGTTCCATGCGAGCGAGGCCGACGACGCCTGGATAGTTGCGGGAAATACGACAAACAGCATCGGGGCGTCCGCGGCGATCTGCGTCTGTGCGGCGCGGTAAAGCTTCGCTCTGCCGGTCTGGTCGGGCTCGGCACGAGCCGCCTCCAGCAATCCGGTTACCTCGTCATTGACGTAACCCGAGAAATTGAAAGGTCCATCCTTCGTGAACCAGCCGAACATGTTGCCGTCGGGATCGGAGCGGCCCGACCAGGGCGAAATCGCGATGTCGAAATCCCGCTGCCTTAGCACCGTGATCAGGCTGGTCGGATCAATCTGCCGGATCACCGCATTGAAGCCGACCAGATTGGCCTGCGCCTGGAGAATTTCTGCGATGCGCACCTGGGATGGTGTGTTGGTGACCGTAATCGTCAGATCGACCGGTGTAGCCGCGCCGGACTCGCGGACCAGTGACTTCGCCAGCACGTGATCGTAGCGATACGGCTTAAAGTCGGGGTCATAGGCCCAGCTCTGCGACGGCGGTATCGCTCCGTAGGCCGCGGCGCCCGTCCCGAAATAGACGGCATGCAGCGCCGTGTCCGGATCGAAGCTCGCGATCATGGCGCGACGGAGCCGGATATCGCTGAAGGGCGGCCGCGTCATATTGAACGAAAATGCGTTGAAGCCAAGCCCTGGCATCTGCTTCAGCGTCAGCGCCGGATCTCGCCCGATCAGACCCTGCATCTGCGGCGGCACGCCATCCACGAGTTGAAACGTGCCGGCTCTCAGATTGGTGATGCGCGCCGTTTCGTCGACCACCGGCTGGAAAACGATGCGGCCGACCGGCGCCGGCCCGCGCCAGTATGCGTCGAACCGCTCCAGCACGAGTTCGGAATTCTTGGTCCAACGGACGACCCGGTAAGGCCCAGCGCCGACAGCCTTCGACGCGAAGTCGGCTCCTAATGCCTGGACGGCATGCGGCGACACCAGCATTCCGGCACGCAAGGCCAGGACCTGGAGCAGCGGCACATAGGGCTTGCTGAGCCTGATCGTAAAGGTGAGCGGGCCGGTGACGTCGACCGCGACAACCGGCGCCAATTCGAGTCGACGCGGCGATCCCGTTGCAGGATTGAGCATCCTGTCGAAATTGAACTTCGCGGCCGCCGCGTCGACCGGCGTCCCGTCATGGAAGGTCAGGCCCGGCCGCAACGTCAGATGGTAGGTCAGTGCGTCGGGCGAGGTCCAGTCCGCAAGGCCGGGTTCGATCCGGAAATCCGGAGTCATATGCAGAAGCGGTTCGTGAATGTTGAACTGGACCGAAATCTCGAAATAGGAGGACATCAGCGCCGGATCGAGCGTGACCGGGTCGGATGCGATCCCGACGGTGAGGGTGTTGTCGTGCGCAGCGTGGCCGGAGGTGGCTAGCAGCGGGGCGGTGCCCAGCAAGGCTACGAATGTTCGTCGCGTGACGCTGCGCACGTGGAAAGGTTCTCCGAATAGATCAGCACTGTTGCGGATCCAGATAATCCCGAAGCCCGTCGCCGAGCAAGTTGAAGCCAAGCACACCGAGGAAAATGGCCAAGCCCGGAAACCATGCGAGCCACGACGCCTGGTCGAGAAACCCCATCGCCTGGCGCAGCATGCTCCCCAGCGTCGGCGTCGGCGGCTGTGCGCCAAGGCCCAGAAACGAGAGATAAGACTCCATGATGACGGCGGAGGCCACCAGAAGCGAGGCCTGGACGATCAGCGGAGAAAGAACATTCGGCACCATCGTTCGCGTGAGGATATGCAAATGACCGAGGCCCATGGCGCGCTCGGCCATGACATAACCGAGTTCGCGGACCACGAGCGCCTGCGACCGCGCGAGCCTGGCAAAGATCGGAATGTTGACGATGGCAATCGCAATCAGCGCATTTTCGAGCCGTGGACCGATCGTCGACGCCAGAGCAAGCCCGACCAGGATGCCCGGAAAACCGAGGATTGCGTTCGCGATCGCCATGAGCGCTTCATCGATCCATCCTCCATAATAGCCTGCGGAGACGCCCGCCGCGGTGCCGATCAGAAATGCGACGAAAATGCCGGCGAGGCTGACCATGAACGAAGCACGTGCACCAAACAACACCCTCGACAACACGTCCCGACCGAGGTCGTCGGTGCCAAAGAGATGAGAAGCTCCGGGGGGGACCAGGATCGATGCGAATTCGAGCGCGTCAGGGGGATACGGCGCCAGCATCGGCGCGAGCGCAGCCGCGGCGATGGATGCCGCGACGATCACCCCGCCGACGCGGGCGCGGGGACCAAACGCCGTCCGCGCCGCCGCTCTATCAGACCTGGGCGCCGCCGGTTTCAGGAAGCACCCCCGCCCGCAACGGAGCCGATCCGGACATCGAGCTGCGTGTACAGCAGATCGGTCAGCAGATTGATCAGGAGGAAAAGCGTCGCCGTCACCAGCACCGCGCCCTGCACCACCGGATAGTCGCGCGCGAATACCGCATCCACCGTCAATTTGCCCAGGCCGGGCCATGCGAATAGCGTTTCGGTGACGACGACGCCGCCGAACAATTGGCCCATTTGGATTCCGAGCAACGTCACGATCGGGACCATCGCATTCGGCAGAGCGTGCCTGCGCAGCACCGCGCTTTGTCGCAACCCTTTCGCGCGGGCCGTGCGGATGAAGTCCGCGCCCAGAATTTCCAGCATGGCGGCGCGGGTGATGCGCAGGCTCGAAGCCGCGAGCGCGATGCCGAGCGTCAGCGTAGGCAGCGCGAGATGCCGCAGGAAGCCGGCCGGATCGACCGCCAGCGAGACGTAGCCCGACGCGGGCAGGACAGGCAGGTGGATCGCGAAGGCGATCACCAGCAGCATTCCGAGCCAGAAGCTCGGCACCGACAGCGCGCAAATGGCGACCAGCGACAATACGTAGTCCGATAATTTCTCGCGGCGGCTCGCGGCCATCACACCCGCCGGTATTGCGATCGCGGTCGACAGCACGAGCGCCGCCAGTGACAGCAGCATGGTCGGGCCAAGCGCGCCGAGCAGCAGTGGAAGCACCGGCCTTCCGGTTTGCAGCGAGCGGCCGAAATCACCGGTCAGAACATGCGACAGCCAGCGCACATATTGCAGGACGATGGATTGGTCCAGCGCGAAATCCCTTCGCAAGGCGGCTATCGAGGCGTCGTCCGCCTCGAGCCCCAGCCGCGCCAGCGCCGGATCGCCGGGCGCAAGCCGGATCAGGAGAAATGCGACGACCGAACTTCCGAACAGGACCAGAACCGGACTGAGTAGTCTCTTCATCGCTCAACTCGGTCTGTGCCGCCGGAAATTCATGATCAAGAGCGCCGAAATGCGCCGGCAGCGAACATTCAACCGGACGAAATTGCAAGCTCGAAAAAACCATCGAGAGGCGTGCACGGTCGGGGGCCTTGACAGCCCGTGTGAGTTGATGTCATAGATCGTGACGTTATTTCGCAATCAATGACAAATCAATGAAACGCCCGGGCTTTCCGGGCGCCGGTTCTGCTTGACGAGGGCTGGGGCGAGCCATGATCGAAGATATTCGTGTCGAAAACGGTGCCGACGCGCTGCGGCGGCTTCTGATCGCAGTCGGCCATCGCGACGAGGCGGCATTCGCCGCCCTGTACGGCCTGACCAAGGGCAAGATGTTTGCCGTCGCGCTCGCGATCGTCAGGCGCCGCGATCTCGCGGAGGACGTGATGCAGGAGGCCTATGTCCGCATCTGGCACAACGCCGCGCGCTTCGACCCTGCGAAGGGTTCGCCGATTACGTGGATGGCGACCATTACCCGCAATCAGGCGATCAATGTCGTCCGGCGGCCGACGGTCGAGGTCGAGTGCGATCAATCGGTCGTCATGGAGGTGGCCGGAGACGACCGCAGCCCGCTCGACCAGGTTCAGTCTTCGCAGGAAAACGGCCATGCGTTCGCGGCCTTGCAGGCGCTTGCGCCGTTGCAGCGCCGCCTGATCGTCGCGGCCTATGTTCGTGGCGAAAGCCGCGATCAACTCGCGCAGCGCTTCGGCGCTCCCGCCAACACCATCAAGACCTGGCTGCGGCGCGCCCTCATGGACGTGCGCGCGACGCTCGAGCGCCCGCACGGCAACCGTCAGACCGCCGCCTGATGGACCCTGCCCGCGCGCGCGTCGATCGGGAGCGCGTAGCGTGCTCGCCGATACGCCTTCGCCATCATCAAGTTTCAGCTGCCGGTCCCAATTTTTTATCGCGCGTTTCTTGAATCGCACTGAAACAAACTCTCGGACGCTCTGTACTTCGAAGCACGAGACACGCGATGCCGACCCGGCTCACGCCAATCTCGCTACAACCATCAATCCAGACACAGGAGACTACTTTGAACAAGTTCGGCAAAATTCTTCTTGCGGCCGCGATCGGCGCTACCTCGCTGAGCAGCATTGCGGTGATCAACGCGTACGCCAACGAAAAGACCGTGATGGTCGGCGGCGCGCCGATGTATCCCTCCAAGAACATCATCCAGAACGCGGTGAACTCGAAGGATCACACCACGCTGGTCGCCGCGGTGAAGGCCGCCGGTCTCGTCGAGACGCTCGAAGGCAAGGGTCCCTTCACCGTATTCGCGCCGACCAACACTGCGTTCGGCAAGCTGCCGGCCGGTACCGTCGACACCCTGGTGAAGCCCGAGAACAAGGCGACCCTCACCAAGATCCTGACCTACCACGTTGTCGCCGGCCGCCTGGAAGCGTCCGACCTCACCGACGGCAAGATGCTCAAGACCGTCGAAGGCGAGCAACTCACCGTGAAGCACGATGGCGGCAAGATCGAGATCATCGATTCCAAGGGCGGCGCCTCGATCGTCACGATCGCCGACGTCAACCAGTCGAACGGCGTGATCCACGTCGTCGATTCCGTGCTGATGCCGTAACGCGCAGCCGCGCCCGCGGGACACAACCGCGGGCGCGGGCCGGCGACGACTGAATTCAACGGAGTGCGGGATGAGCCTGATCGCTTCATATGCCTCGGACACGAAACTCAAAGACGCCGGACGCAAGGTCATTCATCCGCGCATCGTGCGCATCACCCACTGGGTCAACGCCGTAGCGACGATCACGATGATCACGAGCGGATGGCAGATCTACAATGCCTCGCCGATCTTCCCGTTTCGTTTCCCCGATGCGCTGACGCTCGGCGGCTGGCTCGGCGGCGCGATCCAATGGCACTTCGCGGCGATGTGGATGCTGATGCTAAACGGGCTGATCTATCTCGGCTACGGCGTGCTGTCGCGCCGCTTTTACCGCAAGCTGTGGCCGATCGGCACGCGCGCGCTCTTGGCCGACCTGTCCGACGCACTGAAGGGCCGGCTCGCACATGCCGATTTGTCGACCTACAACGCGGTGCAAAAGCTGCTTTACGGCGGCGTCATCCTTGCCGGAATTGTCGCGGTACTGTCCGGGCTCGCGATCTGGAAGCCCGTGCAATTGGGGGTCCTGACCTCTCTGTTCGGCGATTTCGCCGCCGCGCGGGTCGTCCACTTCGTCGCGATGTCGGCGATCAGCGCCTTCCTGGTGGTTCATGTGGCGATGGCGCTGATCGTGCCGGCGAGCCTGCTCGCCATGGTCCGCGGCCGTTGATCGGAGACAGGCGTTATGAAGCGCAGACAAGTCGAAAAACTGTCGGAGTCCGACCGAAGGGACATCCTCAAGGACGTCTCGAAGCACCTGGATCTATCGACCCGCCGGCTATTCCTGAAAAACATCGCGGGCCTCGGCAGCTTGACCCTGCTGACCGGATGCGACGTGGTCGACGGACTATCGACCGAGCGCATGCTCGGCAACGTCTCCGACTTCAACGATCGCGTGCAGGCCTGGCTATTCAATCCCGCCGCCATGGCCAGGGAATATCCGGAAAGCGCAATCACGCGCCCGTTCCCGTTCAACTCGTTCTACACGCCGAACTCGCCGGAAAAATCGCCTGACGTCGACGGATCGACTTTCAAGCTGGAAATTTCCGGGATGGCGGTCGACAAAACGCCATGGAGCCTCGACCGGCTCCATGCACTGCCGCAATTCACGCAGATCACGCGGCACATCTGCATCGAGGGCTGGAGCGCCATCGGCAAATGGACTGGCGTCCGGTTCCGCGATTTCCTCACGCGCATCGGGGCCGACACGTCGGCCAAATACGTGACCTTCCGCTGCAACGACAATTATATCACGTCGATTGACATGCCGACGGCGCTTCATCCGCAGACCCAGCTTACCCTCAAATTCGACGACGAGATCCTGCCGCGGCAATACGGCTACCCAATGAAACTGCGGATCCCGACCAAGCTCGGCTTCAAGAACCCGAAGCACGTCGCGGGCATCGAGATCGGCAACGACTTTACCGGCGGCTATTGGGAGACCTATGGCTACAACTGGTTCAGCGGATTGTAGGGCCGGTGGGCTGGCTGTCGCCCCGATGTTTGCAGTTTTATTGCAGCGGGGGGAACATGGTGCGCCATTCAGACTAGAGCTACGAACTCGCATATGTTTGCAATAGCTCTACAATTTGCGCCGAAAGGACCGTCTGCATGATCGCGGGCAGGTTCGCGTGCCTCGAGCGTTGGGAACGATCAGCCGTAGAGCCCAGCGACAATCGGCATGCGCGCGGCTCGGAATGCGGGAAATAGTCCGCCGAACAGGCCGACCACGAGCGCGAGCAACAGGCCCTGGCCGATCAAACGCGGACTGAGCTGGAAGTTGAACACCACCTGGCTGAAGCTTGCGCCCATGGTCGAGGCGGTGAAGCCGTCAAAGACCAGATAGGTGGCTGCGGCCCCGATCACGCCGCCGATCGCAGCCAGGATCAACGACTCGACCAGCGTGCCGACGAAGGTCGAAAAGCCGCCGAACCCGATGGCGCGCAAGGTCGCGATCTCGGTCGCCCGCGCCGCGACCGAGGAGTACATGGTGTTGAGCGCGCCCGCCAGCGAGCCAAATGCCATCGCGATCGCCAGCGGCCAGCCGAGCTTCTGAATCAGGTCCGACGTATTCGACGCCTGCTGGGCGAAATAGGCGGCCTCCGACATTACGTCGAGCTTGAGGCGTGGCTCGTTGTCGCTGTACGCCCGCAGCGCCTCGATCGCCGCTGGGCTGGTCAGCCGTGCGCGTACGGTCTGGACGGCGCCGGTGCGCTTGAACAGGCTCTGCACCACCGGAAGATCGGCCCAGATCTCCGACTCGAATACGCTCCCGTCGGCGGCGAAGATTCCGACCACCATCCATCGCGTGCTGTTGAAGGTCACCGTCTGACCGAGATCGAAGCCCTCGAACTCCTTGCCCAGCGCTTTGCCGACGATGATCTCGTTGCTGCCCGGATTGAACATGCGGCCGGCGGTGATGACGATGCCGCGGCGTAGCGCAGGGCCTTGAGGGCCGAGACCGCGCAGCGGCAGGCTCGCCTTGGTCTGGGTGCTGCGTTTGATCCCATCGACCGTCAGGTAGAGTTCGCCCGAGGTCTGCGGCTTGCCGTCCGCGCCCTTGGCGATCCCCGGGCCATCCTCGATCAGCCGAACCTGGTCGCGCAGGACCACGCTGTTGATTTCCGACAGCGAGCCGCTGCGCAACACAATGGCGATGTCCTCCGCGCCGGAGTCCGCGATGGTGCGCTGGAATCCATTGGCCATGGCGAGGAATGCCAGGAGCACGGTGACGACGAGACCGACCGCGATCACCGTCGCCAGCGACAGCCACAGGCGCTGCGGCAGGCTCTTCAGGTTGATGGTCGTGACGGCCAGGATCTGCAGGAAAATCGAGCGCATCGGATCAGCTCCGTCCCAGCGCGGTGACGATATTGAGGCGCATCGCGTTGAGCGCCGGCACCAGACCCGTGATGATCCCGAACACGACCATCAGTCCGACCGCCGCCGCCCCGATGTCGGGGTATAGCGACAGCGTCGGAACGAAGCTCATCAGGCTGTCTCGCACTCTCGTGATCAGAAGAAGCGCGACGCCGAGGCCGGGCAGGCCTCCGAGCAGCGCCAACAGGATCGATTCGCCGAGCACCATGCGCAGGATGCGGCCACCGGAAAAGCCCAGCGTCTTCAGCACGCCGATCTCGCGCGTGCGCTCGCGCACCGTCATCACCATGGTGTTGCCGACGATCATCAGGATCGTCACGAAGGCCGCCCCGACCACCAGTTCGACGATCAGCGCGATGTTGCCGAGCTGGGCGGCGAACGCCTTGTTGAAGGCCTTCTCGCTGTCGGTCGTCGTCTCGTAGGGAGAATTGGCAAACATCCCGTCGATGGCGTTGCTCACGCGCTCGTTCGCGGCCACCGAGGTGGTGCGCAGCGACATCCAGCTGATCAGGTCCTTGCCGAACGAGCGTGTCTCGTTGAAATAATCGTAGCCCATCAGCATCACGTTGGTGTCGGCCTGCGGAATGCGGGCGGTGAAGCTGCCAACGATGATGAAGTCCCAGGCATGCGAGCGATTCTTCTGGGACCAGATGTTGCTCGATATCGGAATATGATCGCCGACCTTCCAGCCCCATTTCTCCATCATGCGCGCCCCGACCAGAACGCCGGTGCGCTCGCGGATGAAGGCTGCGCGTGCCTCGGGCGAGAACACGAAGTCGCTATCGCGAAGCTTCATCCAGTTCTCCGGATCCACCGCAAAGGCAACGAGAAAGTTCCTTGGCTCCTGATAATAGCCTCCAAACCAACTGAAGTGATTGATCTGGGCGACGCCGTCGATGGCGGCGACGCGGTTGAAGTAGGAAATCGGCAGCGGCTGGGTGAAGCTGATCTTGTTGGTGACCACCAGGCGGTCGGGCGTGGCGCGGTCCTGGCCGGCGTTGAAGGCGCGCTCGAAGCTCGCCAGCACGCCGAAAATCGCAAACGCGATCAGGATCGACACCATCATCAGGATGGCCCGCAATTTCCGGCGAAACAGATTCTTGCGAATCAAGGTCAGGTCGTTCACGCCGCGAGCTCCTTCTCGATGAAGTGGCCCTTGTCGAGATGCAGCGATCGCCTGGCGTATTGCGCCGCCGCCGGGTCGTGGGTCACCATCACGATGGTCTTGCCAAGATCGCGGTTGAGCACTTGCAGGATTGACAGGATCTCGTCGGCGGTGGTGCGATCGAGATCTCCGGTCGGCTCGTCGCACAACAACAACGCCGGATCTGAAACGATCGCGCGCGCGATGGCGACGCGCTGCTGCTGCCCACCCGACATTTCCTTGGGATAGTGCTTGACCCGATCGGCGAGCCCGACCACGCCGAGCGCGGTCTCGACCCGCTGGCGCCGCTCGTTGCGGCCGAGCCGCGTCAGCAACAGCGGCAGCTCGACATTCTGCGCCGCGGTCAGCATCGGCATCAGGTTGTAGAACTGGAAGATGAAGCCGATATGCGATGCCCGCCAGCGCGAAAGTTCTGTCTCGGACAGACGATCGAGGCGTTCACCGGCGACCTCGATCCCGCCTGCGTTGGACCGATCGATGCCGCCGAGCAGATTGAGCAGGGTGGTCTTGCCGGACCCCGACGGTCCCATCACGGCAACGAAATCCCCACGCGGAATGACGAGGTTGAGACCATCGAAGATGGTGATCGTTTCCTTCCCCTTGGTGAATCGCTTGCACAGATCGACGATACTAATCATCGGCTCGGCTGGTGATGACATCGGTCTTGCTCCCGCGTGCTTAAGGGTGATCGGACCGCGCGGTGGCGGGCGCAGCGTCTTCCAGGAAGGTCACCTTGATCGCCATGTCCGGCAGAACGCGCGGGTCCTTCACGTCCATGCCGACACGGACCTTGACGGTCGCCTTCTCGCGATTGGCGGTCGGCACGATGGCGATGACGGCACCCGGGATGCGCCAGTCCGGATAGGCATCGAGAACGGCTTCGACGCGGGTGCCGGCATGCAGGCGGCCGATCGAGGCTTCGTTGACGTCAACCTCGATCTCGATCGAGTCCATGTCGACGATGGTGCAGATGCCGGTGCGGGTGAAACCGCCGCCGGCCGACAGCGGCGAGATCATCTCGCCGGGTTGCGCGCTGCGCTCGACCACGATGCCGGTGAACGGGGCGCGAATCCGATGCTTGCCAAGCACCTCGCTGTAGCGCTGGGCCTCGAGTCGGGCCGCCGCGCGTTGGGCCTCCGCTTGGCGAAGCTGGGCTCGCAGGACGCCGGCTCTCGCCTGCGCTTTGGTCAGATCGGCCTCAGTGGCGTAGTTCTTCCCCGACAACGTCTGGGTTCGATTGAGGATTCGCTCCGCATCGGCCAAATCGGCCGCAATCGCGGCCACGGCCGCATCGGAAGCCTCGGCGCGCGCCTGCGCCAGCGCGTAGTCCTTGTCGGCCAGGACATCGTCGAGCCTGGCGAGAACCTGGCCGGCCTCCACCACCATGCCCTCGTCGACCAGGAGTTCGACGACCTTGCCCGTGACCTCGGCCGCGACCGTGGCCTTGCGACGCGCTACGACGTAGCCGGACGCGATCAGGCTGCCCGCGCTGAGCGCGGCCGGTTGGGCCGGATGCTCCTGTTGTGCGACCTGGCTGGATGAGATCGCGGCAGCCGGCGCCTGCGCGGACGGCGACCAACCGCCGAGCCAAAGCACCGCCCCGCCCCCCAGCACAAGCAAGGCTACCAGTATCGCAACGGCCGGCAGCCGCCATCTTTGCCGCCGGGACGAAGGCCCAGCTGGTTGGGACCGTTCGATGACGAGCGAGCGTAACGATCGCGTTCTGTCATCCATCAGACTCTAGGCCCCTGGAATGGCGTAACTAATATTATGCTGCGTCTCTGACAAAAGCCATTGGCTGGCACAACCCCAGGTGATTTCGTCCCTGCGCACACGTTTGCCTGCTCCGACGCCACCATCAACATAGAAATCTACCGGCCGCCGCGAGTTCGTTCTCGCCCGATACAGAATTCGGCTAGCCGATTTTCACGGGGATTGGCCGATTCTGAAGTTTTCCGTCGTTTTCCAATGCAATGGCTGCCGACCGGGCAAGTGCCTCGCGACGGAATTCGGTCGGCGTCAGGCCGCTTTCGGCCTTGAATGCACGATTGAACGGTCCAATCGACTGGAAGCCGGAGTCCATGGCGATCGTCAGCACCGCGACATCTCGTTGACTCGGATCGGATAATGCCGCCTTGGCCTCTTCAATGCGGTAGCGATTGAGAAAGGCATTGAAGTTGCGATAGCCGAGGCCTTCGTTGATGGCCTGCCGGAGCCGGTATTCCGGCACATCGAGCTTGGCCGCGAGCCCGCCGATGGTGAGGCCTTCCTGCCGATAGATCCGTTCGACCGTCATCAAATTGTCGAGCCGACGCAACAGAAGCGACGCGACGGCGCGACCGCCCTCGGTAGCTTTGGTCGAAGCCACATGACCCATATTTTCAGACCCGGTCGCTGCGATCGCGACCACGGCGGGGGGCGGCGGATGGAATAGAGCCCATCCGGCCAGTGCCGCGATAGCCAGCAGGCCGACGGCGGTGGCCAAGCTGCCGGAAATGCCGAAGCTCCTGGCCGAGATCGGCATCAGTTCCGGGACGGACAGCGAGACCACAATGAGCAGTGACAGAATCAGGACTGCGAACCGCAGCCGGCGCCGGCCGGCGACGAGGTCGGTCTTCCACGTCCTGACCGTCTGTAGGGCAGCGGAGAGTGACAGGATAATCGCCAGGACCGACATCGATCGAACGCCCGCCTTGGCGAACATCGGCCATGTCGTCGATGTGTAGATCACCGAGAACCAGACGCCGACGACAGCCAGCCACAGCACGCCATGCCAGCGCCGAACCACGAAATCGTCATCGAAACTCGCCCGCGCCCATAACCATACGAGGACCGGGTTGGCGGCCAGGACCGGCATGATCCACCAGACCGTTGCCTTCGGCACGAATGGTGCCGTCACGATCGCGTAGAGTGCGCCTGAGACAGCCATGGCGACGCTGAGCCATCTGATCGCATCCAGCGGGCGAACACGCCTCAAGATAACGACCGCGATCATCAGGAAGAGGCCCGCAACTGCGCCGCGCAGGCCGAGGTCAAGTGCGGTGGCCAACATGATGTCCATGTGTCGAACGAATCCCCGCCGGCGAAAGCCAAGACGTTGCACATGCCGACGGAATGTTGCTCGAAGAGCCGTTCGGCAACTTAAGCGCAGACGTTGCAACCTGGAGGATAATCGGATGGGCGTCCGGTAGCAAACCAGCGGCGCAATCGAAGCGAGATCCAGGGCAGCCCGTCTTCGCCAACCGCCACAATGACGCGAGCGACCCGCGGAAATAGGAGCCCTACGCACGAGGTCGTCGTCATTGGCCTCTCTCGTGGCGCCTTGCCCGATCCGACATCGATGCACGGGGCGGTTCGACGACGATAATGAGTTCGGCCGGCGTTTTGCCATCACGATTGTCAAAACCGTGCGGCAAATCGGCGTAGCACGAGCAGCTATCGCCTGCCTGGAGGTCTGCGACATCGTTGCCGAGGGTTATGCGAAGCGCACCCGACACCAGATAAACGTGCTCTATCGTGCCCGGCGCGTGAGCAGGAAATGGTCCCGCCAAGGTTCTTGGTGGCACCACATAGCGCAAGAACTCGATTTCGCTGCCGGCAACGGTAGGCATGAAGCGATCGCACTTTGCGCCGGTGCCCGATTCGACGAGCCACTGCCGCTCTACGGCTTTGACGACGCGCAGTCGGGCCGGCTGCCGGCTCTCGACCAGCATCGAAAGCGGCATCTCGAGCGCTTCGGAAAGCGCGGCAAGCGTCGAAATCGTCGGCGATTTGGCGGCGCGCTCCACATCCGAGATCATCGAAGAGGAAACCCCGCTCCTGCTCGCAAGCGCGCGCACCGTCAGGCTCAATTCCTCCCGCCGTCTGCGAATGGCCTGAGCGATCTGGGTCAAAATATTGTCATCTATAGAGGACAAATTTGCGAATTCCAATCTTTATAGTGGACAGTCCAGCTGTGCACGATAGAGTACATGCATTCGCTTTCGTGGACAAAACTGGAGTCGACCATGGCTATCGAAGATTGGCGACATGACGGGGTGAGGGTGGTGCGCGCAGCCACGACTTCCGGAAAGGGCCGGGCGACAGCATTTGAGTTTGCGGGTAGGGGCGGTGCAAGGATCTGGATGGGAACCGTAACCCTGCCGCCAAATGGACGAACCGGCGCGCATCACCACGGAACGCACGAGGTCGCGGTCTATGTCAGCAAGGGCCGGAGCCAGATCCGGTGGGGCGAACAGTTGGAGTTCACAGCGGACGTCGGCTCTGGCGATTTTGTCTATTTTGCTCCGAACGTGCCCCATCAAGAAATCAATCTCGACCCCGGTCAGCCCGTGCATTTCGTCGTCGTGCGCAGCGACAGCTCGGGAATTCGCATCGACCTCGATATCGAGCCTTTGGTGCAACCGGAGACGGTTTATTGACGGCCTCCATCCAGGGGCTTGCCGGCGGCACTGCAGCGTTTGAACACTGAATTCGCTCCCGAATGATCATCGAATGCGAGCACTCAAAATCAGACAATTCAGGTCAGTCGATCTTGAAGCTGTCTATGCGATTTCTCTTGCTACCGGCCACAACGGCGGCGATGCCTCGCACCTCTATCAGGACGGCAAGCTGATCGGTCACATCTACTCTGCGCCCTACGCCGCTCTTGAAGCACGCCTGGCGCTCGTTGTTGAAGATGATGTGGGAGTCGCCGGTTTCGTCGTTGGCACGTCCGACACCGAAAGATGGCACGACAGGCTCGAGGCCGAATGGTGGCCGCAGCTTCGTCGAGAGTACGACGACCCAAGCACCATACCGTCAGCCCAATGGTCGGCCGATCAGCGCCGGGCATTTGCGATTCATCATCCAGAACAACCTCCCAAACAGGTCGTTGAAGCCTTTCCAGCACACTTGCATCTGAACTTGTCCTCGAGGCTTCAGGGACGCGGAGCTGGAGTCTTGCTCTTCTCGGAGTGGGTGGCCCGCGCATCACGGCTGGGCATCAAGGCGATGCATGTCGGCGTCAACCGCGCGAACGGGCGAGCTGCTCGGTTCTGGTCAAAGATGGGCTTCGAACAGTTGCAACTGGCGGATGACTGTCCGAGCGGAACCATCTGGATGGGCCGCTCTTGAGAGTGCTTCGTACGAGATCGTGCCCGAGCGTGGAAAAGCGAAGCGTGGTGCCCAGTCAATACAAAGATGCGAACTTGTACATTATTGAAACTACTTCAAATTTCGTTGGCAATCGCCGACCAACCGGAGTCGCCGCCTCGGGAGCTCCCCTATCATTTTTTTGCCGAAATATTCCCAAGCAACGAAAACTTATTCAGATTGACCGGCCAAGACGTCTTCGACGATAGTCTAACAATACGCGGAGAGGGCTCGCCGTTGGCGGCCACCATGAATTGGGTGCGATCAAACCAGCGTTTGATACGCGCCTCTACAAACTCTGGCGTGTCACATTCGGCGCCACCGTTTGGTCAATGAAAGCCGAGTTGCTGCGGTTCTCCCACTTCTGTGGGTTCCATTCTTGCGTGCCTAAGACCGCCCGATTTTTCAATTTATACGTGTTTATTTTTCTATTTACTACTTAATAGCGATGCAACCAGCAATGGGGGCGTAACATGGCGTTACTGATCTGGACCGGCGCGGCGAACAACGGCAA
The DNA here is from genome assembly GCF_029892425.1 of Bradyrhizobium sp. BR13661. GTDB lineage: Bacteria > Pseudomonadota > Alphaproteobacteria > Rhizobiales > Xanthobacteraceae > Bradyrhizobium. Next base: position 135,315 of record NZ_JARXWB010000012.1, read on the forward strand.
CTGGGACGATCCACTCAATTGGTCCATCGGCGGGCAGCCAGCCGGACGCATTCCGGGAAACGCCGATGACGTCGACATGGGAGGCGGGCCGCACCTGCCGTTCCCAACGCTGAGCAGCAATGCCACCGTCAACAGTCTCGTCGTCAATGAAACCACTTTTGTCGCCAGCGGTGCGACCCTCGACGTCGCCGGCTCAATCAGCGTCGTCGCGACCTCAGTCGATATGTCGTTCGACGTGGCAGGAACGGTGCAGGCGGGCGCGATTGCCAATCTCGATTCCAATGGGCTGTTGACAGGCGGGCAACGTGCCAACTTCGTCATCGAGGCCGGCGGGACATTTATTGATCTCGACACTCCCGGTGCAGCCAGTCCCATCGATACGTTGCTCACCAATGTGAGCCTCAGCGCGGGATCCAAATTCGAGGTCTCCAACGGGGTCAACCTGATCGATATCACCGCCTCGCTTTTCAACGTGAGCGGCACAGCCACGCTCAGCAACGAGCTGTCGCTGAATGCACACAACACACCGTTTCTGAACTCGATCAACGTCGTCAGCAACGGCCGGATCTCGCTGGTCAACGATAACTTCCAGGCCGCCGAGCTTTTCATAGACGCCAGCAGCATTGTGGGCGGCGTCGGCTCGATTGCGGTCACCGGGCAATCGATCACCAACAACGGTCAACTCTGGTCCGAGAGTCAGGGGACCAGTTCACTCTTGATCGCCAACGATGTGGTAGGTACCGGCTCGGCTCGGCTGTTCGACGGCTCGACGCTCGAATTCGCGGGCGCCGTAGCCAGCAGCGAAACCATCAACTTCGATGCGCCGGAAACCGGCGAGAAGCTGATCATCGACGCGGTGAATGCGGCAGGATTTGCAGCCACGCTGCAAGGCTTCACGACACTGGATACCATCGATCTCACCCACACGACGGCGAAATCGGCGACGATCGATGGTTCCGACCTGCTTGTGTTGCGGGATGCAAGCGGTGCGACAGTAGCCACCTTGCAGATGACCGGTGACTATACCGGCAAGACATTTCTGGTCTCAGGCGACGGCGCCGCCGGGAGCCTGCTCAGCGTTTTCACCAACCAGGCGCCGGTCACCACCGCGCCGGCGAGCGAGATCGCGTCCAAGGGCACGCCGTTCGCCTTTACCGGTGCCAACCAGATCAGCGTCACCGATTCCGACGCGCTGAGCGGCACCGGTGAGAACATCACGGTCGTGCTGACCGACACCACCGGCCTGTTGTCGGCCTTCGTCAACGGCGCCGGCGGTGGCGCCTCCATCACCGGTAGCGGCACCCAGCAATTGACGATCAGCGGCGGCCTGGGTCAGGTCAACGCCGCACTCGGCACGCTGTCCTTCCTCAGCAACAGCCTCGGAGTCGACCAGATCGACGTCGCGACCAGCGATGGGCGCGGCGGCAGCGACGATCACACGATCGCCATCAATGTGGTGGCGAACCAGCCGCCCGTGACGACGGTACCAGTGAGCGAGATCGCCTCCACAGGCACGCCGCTCGCTTTTACCGGCGCCAACCAGATCAGCGTCGCTGATCCCGACGCGCTGAGCGGCACCGGCGAAAACATCACGGTCGTGCTGACCGATACGTCCGGGCTGTTGTCGGCCTTTGTTGCCGGCAGCGGCGGCGGCGCCGGCATCACGGGCAGCGGAACCCAGCAACTCACGATCAGCGGTGGCCTCGGCCAGGTCAACGCCGCACTTGCCACGCTCACTTTCCTCGGCAGCAGCGCCGGGCCCGACCAGATCGACGTTGCAACCAGTGACGGGCGCGGCGGCAGCGACGACCACAAGATCGCGGTCAATGTGGTGGCGAACCAGCCGCCGGTGACGACGGTACCGGCGAGCGAGATCGCATCCACCAACACTCCTCTCGTCTTCACCGGTTTTGATCAGATCAGTGTCGCCGATCCCGATGCCCAAAGCGGTGCCGGCGAAAACATGACGGTGGTGCTGACCGACACCACGGGCCTCTTGTCTGCCTTCCCCCCCGGCAGCGGCGGAGGCGCCAGCATCACCGGCAGCGGCACCCAGCAACTGACGATCAGCGGCGGGCTCGGTCAGGTCAATGCCGCGCTTGCCACGCTCTCCTTCCTCAGCAACAGCGTCGGGCCGGACCAGATCGACATCGCGACCAATGACGGGCGCGGCGGCAGCGACGACCACAAGATCGCAATCAACGTGGTGGCGAACCAGCCGCCGGTGACGACCGCGCCGGCGAGCGAGACCGTGTCCAAGGGCACTGCGCTGTCATTCACCGGCGCCGACCAGATCAGCGTCGCCGATCCGGATGCCCAAAGCGGCACCGGTGAAAACATGACGGTGGTGCTGACCGACACCACAGGCCTCTTGTCTGCCTTCGTGCCCGGCAGCGGCGGTGGCGCCAGCATCACCGGCAGCGGCACCCAGCAACTGATCATCAGCGGCGGCCTCGGCCAGGTCAATGCCGCGCTTGCCACGCTCTCCTTCCTCAGCAACAGCGTCGGGCCGGACCAGATCGACGTCGCCACCAGCGACGGGCGCGGTGGCAGCGACGACCACAAGATCGCGGTCACGGTCACGCCTGGCACCAATGTGCCTTTCTCGATCATCGCTCCCTCATCGGCGATAACCGGCGTCAATCAAGCCGGTTCGATCAGCGGCATCAGCCTCGTGGAGTCCCCGACGACGCCGGGCGAGACCTTCTCGATCGTGCTCTCGGACGTCAACGGCGCCTTGTCAGCCTCCACCCTGGTCCCGGGCGGCGGCGGCACCATCGTCAACAGCGGCGCCAACACGCTGACCATCACCGGCACGCTCGACCAGGTCAACGCCGACCTGACGACGCTGACCGACACCAACACGTCGACGACACCCGATTCGCTGTTCATGCTGGCCAGCAACAGCAACGGCGAGAGCGCGCCGTTTGTTTCGGTCGATGTCAGCGTCAACGGAGCGCCGACGATCACGACGCCTTCGGTCGTCAGGGCTCCTGCGGGACTTGTGACGCCAGTGCCTCTCATGAAGGTGGCCGAGACCGGCAACACCACCGGCGAGGTCTTTGTGGTGGTCTTGTCTGACGCCTACGGGCTGCTGTCCGCGAACTTCGGCGGAAGCCCGGTCATCGGCAGCGGGACCAACCACCTGACGCTGAGCGGCAGCCTGGATCAGGTCAATGCGGAGCTGGCATCGCTGACGATTACCGGGACAGTCGTCGGGCTGGAATTCATCACCGGCGGAGTAGGTGACGGATTCGGAAATGCGTCCGGTCAGTTCAGGATCCCGGTGGTGACGGAAAAGACCTGGACCAGTACGGTCGCCAGCGACCCGAACAATTGGAACAACGCCGCGAATTGGACAACGCCCGGCGCGCCGATTGCGGGCCAGGACATCTTCATCCCGGGAACTGGGCCTCAACCGATCATCTTCGACGGAGCTACCGGACTGATTAGTGGCTCGGTGACGAACAACGGGACCATCACGCTTGGCTCGAGCGCCTCGCCGACGACTTTGCTGGTGAGTGGTGATGCAACGCTGTTCGGCACGGGCAAGGTCGTACTGTCGGACTCGGGGCTCAATTCCATCCAGGATTCCGGCACTGGCACTCTCGAAAATACGCAGACGATCGAGGGAGCCGGTACTTTCGATCTCTTGGGCCCTGTGACCATTGATACATCCCTGACGCTTCAGAATGATACCAGCGGCATCATCAACGCCACCGGTGTCAATGGCCTCGCGATGACGGGGGCTCCGGGGGTCGGCGCCCGCGGTGCTATCATCAATGCCGGTTTGATCGAGGCATCGGGCAAGGGCGGCCTGGTTCTCGAAGCCGTCAACGTCACCAACATCGGCACCATCGAGGCCATCAACGGGTCACATGTCGATATTGGTACAGGGGCCTCCGACATTGGCGGAGGTGTTGTTTTCTCCGCTGTAGGTATCACCAACACATCCGGCGTCATCGAGGCGGACAACGGCTCGGAGGTTGCCCTCTATGACGGAACCATCATCGCCGGCGGCACACTACGCACAATCGGCACGGGAGTGATCCGGTCGAAGAGCATTGATCCCGAAGCCGCTGCCCAACTCAGCGGCGTAACAAACCTCGGGACGGTCGATATCGATGCCGGCTATCAACTCCGCATCAACGGAACCATAAGCAACCTCGGCTCGATCAACGTCCTCGGTGATGCGGCTTTGGCAGCGACATTGTTGGTGGATAGTAGCGCCGTGCTGTTCGGCACGGGCAAGGTCGTGCTGTCGGACTCGGGACTCAACTCCATCCAGGATACCGGCATCGGCACCCTCGAAAATGCGCAGACGATCGAGGGAGCCGGTACCTTCTATCTCATCGGTCCTGCCACCATCGACACATCTCTGACGTTGCAGAATGACACCAGCGGCATCATCAACGCCACCGGTGTCAATGGCCTCGCGATGACGGGAGCTCCGGGGGTCGGCGTCAGCGGTACAATCATCAATGCCGGCCTGATCGAGGCATCGGGTGCGGGTGGCCTGGTTCTCGAGACCGTTAACGTCACCAATAGCGGCACCATCGAGGCCAACAACGGCTCACATATCGATATTGGGACAGGGGCCTTCGACATTGGCGGAGGGATTGTTTTCTCTGCAGTAGGCATCACCAACACATCCGGCATCATCGAGGCGGACAACGGCTCGAATGTTGCCCTCTATGACGGGACCACCATCGCTGGTGGTACACTACGCACAATCGGCACCGGAGCGATCCGGTCGAAGAGCATCGATCCGGAAGCCGCTGCCCAACTCAGCGGCGTAACAAACCTCGGGACGGTCGATATCGATGCCGGCTATCAGCTCCGCATCAGCGGAACCATAAACAACTTCGGCTCGATCAACGTTCTCGGCGATACGACTTCGGCAGCGACGTTGGTGGTGAACGGCAGCGCGGCGCTGTTCGGCACGGGCAAGGTCGTGCTTTCGGACTCAGGGCTCAATTCCATCCAGGATACCGGCACCGGCACCCTCGAAAATGCGCAGACGATCGAGGGCGCTGGCACCTTCTATCTGATCGGTCCTGCCACCATCGACACATCCCTGACGCTTCAGAACGACACCAGCGGCATCATCAACGCCACCGGCCTCAACGCGCTCGTGATCGAGGGGGCTCCGGGAGTCGACATTCATGGAACGCTCACCAATGCCGGCCTGATCGAGGCCTCGGGTAGGGGTGGCCTGGTTCTTGACGCCGTCAACGTCACCAACAACGGCACCATTGAGGCCAACAACGGCTCGCATGTCGATCTCGAAAACGGCACCGTCATCTCCGGCGGGACACTGAGGACGACAGGCACGGGTGTTATCCGGTCGGCGTCAGCGGCAAACGTGGCTTTTGATCAGTCCGGGCCGACCCTCGACGGCATTTCGAACGGCGCGATCTCCAATCTCGGCCTCATTGAGATCGGAAATGGCAATACCCTGCGTATTGAGGGCACCATCGCCAACGACGGCACCATCGAACTTCTCGGAACCTCCACAAGCTCAGCCAGCCTGCTCATCTCAAGCAACGCCACGCTGATTGGACACGGAACAGTTCAGCTATCCGACTCGAACCTCAACACCATCGCCCCCGACCCAATTTTCAACTCCGGCGGCAACACCACCCTCGACAATTTCGAGACGATCTCTGGTGCGGGCTCCTTCATCACCGGGGGAGGAAGCAATTTCAACGCAGTCTTTACGCTGCACAACGAGGCCAGCGGCGTCATCGACGCCACCGGAACAAATGCGCTCAGGTTCGACACTTCGCTTTTTGATGCGGTCAGGGTTGACGTGATCAACGACGGCCTGATGGAAGCCGCTGGCACCGGAGGCCTGATCTTCACGCAGACGTTCGTCACCAATAATGGGACCATTCAGGCCAACAATGGCTCACATGTCGACCTCGAAAACCGTACCGTCATCTTCGGTGGAACTCTGAGAACGATCGGCACCGGCGTCATTCAGTCGGAGGCCACAGCAGATACGAATTCGGGTGAACCCGGCCCCACACTCGACGGCCTTTCGAATGGAGCGCTAACCAATCTCGGTACTGTCGACGTCGGCGGCAACCACACCCTGCGTATCGACGGTACCATCGCCAACGAAGGCACCATCAATCTTCTCGGAACGTCCACAAGCTCAGCCAGCCTGCTCATTTCGAGTAACGCCACGCTGATTGGCGACGGGACAGTTCGGCTATCCGACTCGAGTCTTAACTCCGTCACTCCTGACTCAATTTTCAACTCGAGCGGTAACACCACCCTCGACAATTTCGAGACGATCTCTGGTGCCGGCTCCTTCATCACAGGGGGAGGTAGTAATTTCAATGCAGTCTTTACACTGCACAACGAGGCCAGCGGCATCATCAACGCCACCGGGACAAACGCGCTCAAATTCAATACCACGCTTTTCGACGCGGTCAGGATTGACGCAGTCAACGATGGCCTGATGGAAGCCTCCGGCACCGGCGGACTTGTTTTCTCGCAGACGTTTGTGACCAACAATGGCACCATCCAGGCCAATGCCGGTTCGCATATCGATTTCGCAAATGCAGGATTGTTCGGAACGAGCGGGCGGCTTCTCATCGATGCGAACGCAACCCTGACGCTCAGCAACACATCGATCGCCGGTCAAGCCATTCAGTTCCTTAAAGGCACGAACGAAACCCTCGTTCTCGACGACGCGACGATCGACAACACGACCATCGGGGCTCACATCTCGGGCTTCAGCGTTGGCGATCGGATCGACCTCACTCAGCTCAAGGTCACCAGCGCCTCGCTCGATGCGACTGCCACGCTGCACCTCTTCAGCAACGGCGTGGAGATCGGCTCCCTACAACTCGATAGCACCAATCTCGGCGAACGTTTCACCGCGGCAAGCGACGGCAAAGCCGGTACCTCGATCACCGTGGCGCCGATCACGCCACCTCAAGTCACCGAATCGCTCGCGCACGACACCGGCGCGAGTGCGACCGACCGGTTGACCGACGACCCGACGCTTGCCGGCACAGGCGATCCGTTTGCGATCGTCACCTTCACCGAAGGCAGCGCATCGATCGGCACGACAACGGCCGACGCCTCCGGCAGCTGGAGCTTTACACCCGCCAACCTGTCGCAGGGGTCGCACACCGTCACCGCCAGCGAGACCAACACCGCTGGCGCCGGCCATGCGAGCCTGGCCTTCATCTACGACTCGCTCGCCCCGCACATGGCGATCACGACGCCGGACGCGCAGATTGCCAATCCACAGTTGACCGTTTCCGGCACTGGAGAGGCTGGGACCCAGATCCAGCTATCCGACAACACCAACAACATAGGGAGCGCCGTCACCGTTGATGCAACCGGCCACTGGTCAGAACAGATCACGCTGGTCGGTACCGGCACCCATTTCGTCACGGCCATCGACACCGACCTCGCGGGCAATGTCGGCAGCAGTGGCGTCGCGACTTTCACGCTCGACAATCAGATTGTCGCTCCGGCCAACCAGGCGGTTGTGGCCGGCACTGCCGGCGCTGACCACATCACGATCTCCTCCGCCAATTTCGTCGTCAACGGTGCTGCCGGCAACGATACCATCACGCTGATGCCGGGCAGCAATTTCCAATTCCATTTCCTCAATGGCGGTCCGGGCAACGATACGCTGGATCTCTCGCAGATTTCCGGCCATGTGACGGTCAACCTTGCGCGAGACACCATGGTCGGCAGTCAGGTCGGTTTCAGCGTGCTGAACTCGATCGAGAACATCATAGCCGGCTCCGGCAACGAGCGACTGATCGGATCGTCCGGCGCGAATATCTTCCAGGCCGGCTCGGGCACTGACGTCATCACAGGACGTGGCGGCGGCGACACCTTCGTGTTCAAGGCTGGTTTCGGCAGGGCCGCGATCACCGACTTCCATGTGGCGACGACCAGTGGCAATCCACACGACATCCTTGAACTGGACCACTCGCTATTTTCCCAATTCGCGACGGTTCAAGCGCTGCTGACCAGCACCGAGGTGACGCAATCCGGATCGAATGTCGTGGTCGCAACAGACCCCGCGCACACGATCGAGCTGCAGCACACCTCGGTCAGAATGCTGTTGGCCCATGCCAACGACGTCTTGTTTGTTTAGCCGTAACAGCGATGGAACGCCGAGATCAGTAACCTCAAGGATCGCTCCTCGAGCTAGCCCCGCCCTCGCTGCGCTTGGCGGCCACCTGCGGTCGCGGCAAACAGCGCTTGCCGGCTGATCAGGACCTGATGCTTAACGGGGGATGGTGCCCAGGGGCGGAATCGAACCACCGACACTGCGATTTTCAGTCGCATGCTCTACCAACTGAGCTACCTGGGCGTGCTCCACGAGAGGGGCCAAAGCCCATCGAGCGGGCGGTTTATAGTGGGCCGAGAGCTGCCTGTCCACCCGCGCTTCGCCTTCGGCTTCGCCGGGCGCGGCCCGGCTGTGCACAAGGTAAGGCGGGCTTGCCGCGGCACTCCGGTCGACCGAATAAGACATTGATATTACTTGCTATTATACGTCGTCGACCTCGTCATCCCGACCGGGGATGACGTAGGATCCTTTCAGCCAGCGGTTCAGATCGACGTCGCGGCAGCGCGACGAGCAGAACGGACGGGTGGCCTGCGCCTGCGGCTTGCCGCAGATCGGGCAGGTTTTGAGGGGCGGGGCGGGCTTTTTGACTTGGTCGTCCATGATCGGGATAGCTGTACACGAGGTCGGGGCGTTCAAGGGCCCGTCGGCAAACAGGTTTCTCAGGCCGCGGCGCAGGATCCTCGCCGACCGGTTCTACTGTGCATGGGGTTGTTTTCGCGGTTTTGTCAGACCGCGGTGGCGTTGAGCCAGCCGAAGCGGATCGGAAAGCCTTCGCCACCGAGCAGCGTCGTGGTCTCGTACAGCGGCAGGCCGACCACGTTGGTGTAGGACCCCACCATCTTCACCACGAACGAGCCGGCTATGCCCTGCACGGCATAGCCGCCCGCTTTGCCGCGCCATTCGCCGGAGCCGATATAGGCCTGGATGTCGTCTTCCGAGAGGCGCTTGAAGCGGACCCGGGTCTCGACCAGACGCTGGCGGAACGCCTCACGCGGCGTGACCAGACAGATCGCGGTGTAGACGCGGTGGTTGCGGCCCGACAAGAGCCGCAGGCACTGCGCGGCCTCGTCCACCAGATTGGCCTTCGGCAGGATGCGGCGGCCGACCGCCACCACGGTGTCGGCGGAGAGGATGAAGGCGCCCCGCAGTTCGTCGTCCAGCTGCACCGACTTGAGCGCCGCATCGGCCTTGGCCCGCGCGAGGCGATTGGCGCAGGCGCGCGGCAGCTCGCCCCGCTTCGGCGTCTCGTCGACGTCGGCCGGCCGGAGCGCGTCCGGCTCGATGCCGGCCTGGTTGAGCAGCGACAGGCGCCGCGGCGAACCGGAGGCAAGAACGAATTTGGGGCGGCCGAGCATCAGGTGATTTGGGGGATCAGGCAGGGGGTGAATTGCGCGCGGAACCTATCGGAAGGGGGCTGATTTCACAACCCGGGAACCCGGACTTTGCTGATTCGAGGTGTCCGACATGCGTGTGCCCTTAGTCTGTGACGCGGGTGTTACGGCCGCCCCATACTACCCGCTCGCCGCGCCCACTTTCGCGAACCGCCGGCGGATGCGCATCAACAGCTGGTCGCAGACCTCGCGATAGGCGGCGAGCTTCTGGTCGCGGCTGCCCTCCATGGTGGTCGGATCGTGCGTCGGCCAATATTCGACGTCGGCGGCAAGCGTGCGGGTCAGCTCCAGCGCCTTGTGATGCGCCTCCGGCGAGAGGGTGATGATGAGGTCGAAATTGAGCCCCTCCCAGTCCTCCAGCTCCTCGAAGGTCTGCGGCTTGTGGGTCGAGATGTCCTGGCCGAGCTCAGCCATCACGGCAACCGCAAACGGATCGAGTTCGCCTTTTCTCGCGCCGGCCGACTTCACATAGAGGCCGTGCGGAAACATGTGCTGCAGGAGGCTCTCCGCCATCGGCGAGCGCACGCTGTTCATCGCGCAGGCGAACAGCACCGATTGCGGATCGCGTGCGCGTGGGGGCGCAGCCATCCGCGGTTACCCCTTCCAGTGCAGGACAGTGATGAGCGTGAACAGCCGGCGCGAGGTCTCGAAATCGACGCGCACCTTGCCCTTCAGCCGCTCCTGCAGCGTACGCGATCCCTCGTCATGGATGCCGCGGCGGCCCATGTCGATGGCCTCGATCTTGTCGGGCGTCGCGGTGCGGATCGCCTGGTAATAGCTGTCGCAGATCATGAAATAGTCCTTCACGATCCGCCGGAACGGCGTCAGCGACAAGAGATGGGCGACCACGGGCGTGCCGTCCTCTTGGCGGATGTCGAACATCAGCCGGCTGCCAGTGATGCCGATATGCAGCGTGAACGGTCCCTTGCCCTCCGCGCCGTCGGGCGCGAACAGGTTCTGCTCGATCAGATCGTAGATCGCGATCGCGCGCTCATGCTCGATGTCGGGCCCGGAACGGCCGATCGAGTCCTCGTCGAGGGTGACCGCGACGATGCGATTGGTCGAGTCGTCCTGTTCGGGCGGCTTTGTCATGACAGATTGAGGCGCAATCCAATCGAGCGCGAATGAGCGTCCAGCCCTTCCGCTTGTCCAAGCGTCATCGCAGCCGGCCCCAGCGCACGCAGTTGGTCCGGGCCGCATTTCAGGATCGAGGTGCGCTTCATGAAATCGGCGACCCCGAGGCCCGAGGAGAATCGCGCCGAGCGCGCCGTCGGCAGCACGTGGTTGGAGCCGCCGACATAATCGCCGATCGCCTCCGGCGTATGCGCACCGAGAAACACCGCACCGGCATTGCGGATTTTTGCGGCGAGCGCGTCGGGATCGCTGGTCATGATCTCGAGATGTTCGGCAGCGATCGCGTCTGCCAGCGGGATGGCGTCGGTGAGAGTTTTCACCATGATGATGGCGCCGAAATCAGCCCAGGACTTGCCGGCAATCGCGGCGCGCGGCAGCGTCTTCAGCTGCGCCTCGACGGCCTTCTCCACATCGGCGGCAAGGCGCGCGGAGTCCGTGATCAGGATCGACTGCGCGCTGGCATCGTGCTCGGCCTGCGCCAACAGATCAGCGGCGATCCAGTCGGCGTTGCCGGTATCGTCGGCAATCACCAGCACTTCGGAGGGACCGGCGATCATGTCGATGCCGACCTTGCCGAACACCAGTCGCTTTGCGGCGGCGACATAGGCGTTGCCTGGGCCGACGATCTTGGCGACAGGCGCGATCGTCGCGGTGCCATGGGCGAGCGCCGCCACCGCCTGCGCGCCACCGACACGATAGATCTCGCTGACGCCGCCGAGCGCGGCCGCCGCCAGCACCAGCGGATTGAGCTTGCCATCGGGCGAGGGCACCACCATCACGAGGCGCGAGACGCCGGCAACCTTCGCCGGCACCGCATTCATCAGCACCGAAGACGGATAGGCCGCAGTACCGCCGGGCACGTAGAGGCCGGCGGATTCGATCGCGGAATAGCGCCAGCCGAGCTCGACGCCGAGCGGATCAATGAAGCGCTCGTCTTTCGGCAGCTGGCGACGATGGTAGATCTCGATGCGATCGCGCGCGAGCTTGAGCGCATCCAGCGTCGCGGCATCGCAGGCCTTTGTCGCAGCTTCAATTTCGGCGGCCGAAATGCGCAGGCCCGAGGCATCCAGCTTCAGGCGGTCGAACTTGGCGGTGGCCTCGAGCAGGGCCGCATCACCGCGTTTGGCGACGTCGTCGACGATGGCGCGCGCGGCGGCCTCGACGTCGGCCGAAACCTCGCGCTTGGCGGCGAGGAAGGCCTGGAATCGCTGGTCAAAATCGGCGCTGCTGCGGTCGAGACGAACGGGCATTTTGGGCTTGGCTTCTGCTGGTTAGGAGCATGGTCCGGCTCACCGGCCCCCTGCTCAATGGCGCGGCGGGGAAGCTGCGTCAACCCTATACAGGCCGCCTCACCCCTCCCCCTCGATCTGCAGTCCCGCCCCCAATTCGTCCGGCCCCAGATCGGTCAGCTCGCACTCCAGGCACTCGACGTCGAGGCGGATGGCCCCGCCCTGGGCAAACAGCAGCAAAGCGCTGCCGCCGGGCTCCTCGTCGCGGCCGCCCTGGGGATGAAACTCGATGCCGACGAGGTCGAGCACCGCTTCAGGCGCGGCGAGATCGATGTTGCGCGACTTGCAGGCCAGCACGCGGTCGAAGCGGAGTGCGGCGACCAGCCGGCGCGGCGCGGTCTCACCCTCCAGCGTCTGCTCCCAGTCCAGCCGGCTCATGCCGACCACCAGGCGCCTCTCACCCTGCCGCCAGACGATGTCGGACGGCTGGACGCGCGCATCCTGCACATGGGTCGAGATCACCGCGAGATCGTCGGCATCGAGCGCGATCAGTTTGAGCTGGGGAGACATCGCCGGCACTTCTCCAGGGGGGGCGGACGGGGCTCAACGCGCGCCGCCGCCGAAATATCCAAAAGCTCGCAGCCGACACGGCGGCTGCGAGCTCGAAGATACACCGGTGAGCGTCGCTGTGACATCCCACCCGCTCCTGCGAGCAGAGGCAACGCTCAGCTCTTGAAGAACGCCAGCAAGTCCGCGTTGATGGTTTCGGCTTCCGTGGTCGGCATGCCGTGCGGAAATCCCTTGTAGGTCTTGAGCGTGCCGTTCTTCAGAAGCTTGGCCGACAGCGGCGCTGAGTCTGCGTAGGGAACGATCTGGTCGTCGTCGCCATGCATCACCAGCACCGGCACGTTGATCTTCTTCAGGTCCTCGGTGAAGTCGGTCTGCGAGAATGCGACGATGCCGTCGTAATGCGCCTTCGCGCCGCCCATCATGCCCTGGCGCCACCAGTTCTGGATCACCGCTTCCGAGGGTTTTGCGCCGGGACGGTTGTAGCCGTAGAACGGACCGGCGGGGAGGTCGCGGTAGAATTGCGTGCGGCTGGCGGCGAGCGCGGCCTGGAGACCGTCGAACACGCTCTTCGGCAGACCGCCGGGATTGGCCTCGGTCTTCACCATCAGCGGTGGCACCGCCGAGAGAATCGCGGCTTTCGCCACGCGAGACTCGCCGTGACGGGCGATGTAGTGCACCACCTCGCCGCCGCCAGTGGAATGGCCGACGTGAAGCGCATTCTTCAAATCGAGATGCGCGGTGAGCGCGGCGAGATCGTCGGCATAGTGATCCATGTCGTGACCGTCGGCGACCTGCGCCGAGCGGCCATGGCCGCGGCGGTCATGGGCGATGACGCGATAGCCGCGGGTGACGAAGAAGATCATCTGCGCGTCCCAGTCGTCTGACGACAGCGGCCAGCCATGGCTGAACACGATCGGCTGGCCCGAGCCCCAGTCCTTGTAGAAAATCTCGACGCCGTCTTTGGTGGTGATAGTGGGCATAGGGGGGCTCCTTCAGTCAAAAACGATCAGGCGAACGCCATCGGCTTGTAGCGGCGCCAGGCGCCGATGGTCACCAGCACGAAGAACACCAGCACGATGCCCTGCACCGCGGCGAACACCGGGCCGGAGGGCGGTGCCGGCGGCACCGCCGGTGCAAGCGCGGCGAGCGCCGGAATCTTCAAGAACGACTGGATGATCAGCACGAAGACGTTGAAATAGAGCGAGATCATCGCAGTCACGACATAGACCGGCCGCCACACGCCCGAGAGCTTCATGCCGTAGAGCGCGAAGCAGGCGATCGCGAGCAGCACCAGCGAGATGCCGGCGATGATGTAGGAGGGCAGCAGCTCCTTGAAGGGGAACAGGAAGCCCGTCGCATTGGTGAGGATGGTGAAGAACAGGAAGACCGCGGTGAGGCCCGGCATCGGCTTCGAGCCGAGCAGGCCGAACATCACGACGAGGCCGGCGGCGATGGCGATCAGGCTGATGATGACATGGACCAGTGTGAAGGCTTGCAGGCTCATTCCGAGTACCATGACATATCTCCTGTTCTCAGCATTGAGATCGGAGAAATATTACGGTCCTTATCGGATTGCCACATGCGCACGATCACACATGCGCGTGCAGCCATGCATCATCGTGCGAATCGACAAATGCATGACTGAATTTATTGCAGCGCTGTCACAAACGATGGCAGCGTTCGACGATAGCGGAGATTCAGACTTCCTTGGTGTCGAAGATCAGCAGGTCGGCGCCGCCGCTGGCGAATTTCGGCACGTCGCCTGCAGCCGCCTTGCCCTCTTCGCTTCCGAACGCCTTCTGGATGTCGGCCACGCTGTCGAAGCTGAGGATGGCGACGAGGTGAATGCCCGAGGGACCTGCGGGCGAGCCGACGGCACCGGTGCTGACGGCATATTTCTTCAGGCCGGGAAGTTTCTTGGCGAGCGGAATGTGGGTCTCGGCATAATGCTTGTCGAAGGCGGCAGTGTCTTTGGGCGTTTTATAGAGCACGACGAGTTCGGCCATTTAGTCCTCCCGTTAAGCGTTTTGTTTGTAGCTCCTCATGGTGAGGAGGCGCGCAAGCGCCGTCTCGAACCATGCAGGCCCGGCTGGGCCTTCATCCTTCGAGACGCCGCTTCGCGGCTCCTCAGGATGAGGAGATAGTCTGCAGTTGTCGGCAAAATCGCAAGTCACATTCGACTTGCCATTTGCTTGTCTTGTCCTTGACTAAAGCGCCGGTTTTGCGGCGTCGCCGAGATAACCGTGCAGTGAGGCGACCACCTGCGCGCCTTCGCCGATGGCGCCGCCGACGCGTTTGACCGAGCCGGAGCGGACGTCGCCGACGGCGTAGACACCGGGAACAGACGTTTCCAACGGCGCGACCAGCCGACCCTGGTTCTGTTCGGACTGCGCGCCTGTCACGACGAAGCCGCCGCGATCGAGCGTGACGCCGCAGCCGTCGAGCCAGCCGGTGGCGGGATCGGCGCCAACGAACAAGAAGAGATTCCTGATGTCGGCGGAATCCTCATCCGTAGACAGCCGGCTCTTCCAGCGGATCCGCCGCAGCAGCGAGGCCTCGTCGCCCTCGAGCGCCGATATCTCGGTGTTGAACAGCAGCTCGATGTTCGGCGTCGCCTCGATGCGCTCGATGAGATAACGCGACATGCTGGCGCCTAGGCCGCCGCCGCGGATGATCATCAGCACCTTCTTGGCGTGGCCTGACAGAAATACTGCGGCCTGCCCGGCCGAATTGCCGGCGCCGACAAGCGCGACCTCCTCGCCGGCACACAGCTTCGCCTCGACAGGGGACGCCCAGTACCAGACGCCGCGCCCCTCGAACTTGTCGAGGTTGGCGATATCAGGCCTGCGATAGCGCGCGCCGCTTGCGACCACCACCGAACGCGAGCGCAGGGCATCGCTGCCGTCGAGAGCGACGGAAAAAGCCCCGTCCTTGCGGGTGCAGTCGAGCGACTGCACCGTGACGGGGATCATGATGTCCGCGCCGAATTTTTGCGCCTGGTTGAACGCGCGTGCCGTGAGCGCCAGGCCGGAAATGCCGGTCGGAAAACCCAGATAGTTTTCGATGCGCGCGCTGGCGCCGGCCTGGCCGCCGAACGCTCTGGTATCGAGCACCGCGACCGATAGCCCCTCGGAGGCCGCATACACCGCGGTCGCAAGCCCCGCCGGGCCGCAGCCGACGATCGCGACATCATAGATGCGATCATTGCGCGGACCGCCGATCATGCCGATCGCGCGCGCAAGCTCGGTCTCGCCAGGGTTGCGCAGCACCGCGCCATCGGGCGTGACGACCAGCGGCCAATCCTCAGGTTTGGGCGAATAGCGCGCGATCAGCTCGGCGGCATCGCGATCCCTGTCGGGATCAAGCAGATGATGCGGCTGGCCGTTGCGGGTGAGAAAACCCAGCAACCGCACCACGCCGGCCGAATGCGATGGACCGATCAGCACGATGCCGCCGACGCCGGCCTGCAGCAGATTGACGCGGCGCAGGATCAGCGCGCGCATGATGCGCTCGCCGAGTTCGGCCTCGGCGACCAGCAGCGCACGCAGGCGCTCCGGCGGCAGCAGCAGCGTCTCGACATCGCCCTCGGCGCGGCCATCGACCAGCGCCGGACGGCCTGAGAGCTGGCTGAGCTCGGCCAGAAATTGCCCGGGCCCCTGGTCGATCAACGGTGAGACATGGCCGAGGCCGTCGCGCTGGGTGATCGCGACGTGGCCCTTCAGCACGACGAACATGCCCGGCCCCGGCTTGCCGGTTTCGAACAGCAGCTCGCCGTCCTTGTAGGTGCGAAGCTCGCCGAAATGCCTGAGGCGCTCGATCTCGGCCGGCGTCAACGTCGGAAACGTCTGCTCGGGGCGGATGAAACGCGACATCATCGCGGTCCGATCGGTCTGGTCCTGCTCGTTCTGCCCCATGGCCACGTCCATGCACTCCAAAGTTCAGGAGCGTGATCCGGAAAAGTGTGAAGCGGTTTTCCGAAAAGATCATGCTCAAACAATAACCTAAAGCGCGACGCGCTTTAGGTCCCGGCCTTGCCGGCGGCTCCCTCATCTAGGGAACCATCTTCGTTTTGCGAGGGATCACCGCTTGCGGCGCGTTCGCGCGCCTGCGCCTTGCGCCGCTTCAGGTTTTCCCGCAGCGCCGATTTCAGGCGGTCGTCCCGCGATCCCTTCGCTTGTTTCGTGGTCTTGTCGTTCTCGTCGGCCATCAAGCGTCCATCCAGCAGATGACGGGTAACATGCCCTGAGAATGCGGCAGCTCAAGAGCCCCTGATGCTCTCGATCGTGCGAAATCCAAAATGGGTCGAATCCGCTGCGGCGGCCAACTGGCCAGTTGGCCGGGGAATCGGAACCAAATTCGACGGAGAGTTGGTCGTTTCGGGCGAAAACGGCCGTAATATCCCCGATATCGCTCCGATTTTCTCGTTTTGGCCGTCCTTGCAAGCTTGCACAGCGGGGAGGCCTGTGGCAGATATCGGCCCGCTTGGTAGGCCCCTGTGGCGGCCGATTCTTATCCCAGCATTGCTGCCGTAGCTCAGTGGTAGAGCACTCCATTGGTAATGGAGAGGTCGACAGTTCAATCCTGTCTGGCAGCACCATTCATCTTCAGAAAATGAACATGGATCGGCATTCTCGCGGCACCGAACGCCCGAGTTTTGCTCGTCTTCGTTGCCCTCCTCTTGTGAAGAGGGCGCAGGGAAGACCGGGTGCCGACGAGGCACCCGCGGTCCGCTGCGCGAAAATGTAGCGCAAGGAAACCGCACAGCAGCATACAGGTGACGCCGAACACTCGGCCTTCCCTGCGCGATGGTTGGACGGCTTATGCCGCGCTCTCCCCGGAGACGAATTCTTGTTGTCTCCGTCGCCCTCGCGGAATTCACCGGCACCGCGCCGGTTGACGCCAGTGCCGCCTCCGCAAAGGCTTGACCGTAGCGACGACGGCCAGGACCACACGGTTTTGCCGTACGCATGGGCGCCGTTCGTACGACACGGCTTGTGCCGGGCTCACGGGGTTCGGCTCAATCCTCCGCCCGCCCTGCCCTCACATCCGCGCCGGCGCTGCCGCGTCCACCGCTTCCCCAACCCACGTTCGTGACGACGTACGATCGCCCCTCTCCAACGGGCCGGGATGGCGCAGAGAATGCCGTAAAACCGAATTTCGGTAAAGTGGAATATTTTTGCGGGAGGGGATTGACGGAGTTTGGCGGGAGGGGGGTGTTTTGCCCGACGGATTGCGGCGGCGCGGCCCATCTGTACGTTTGATCGGCCGCTTTAGGAAGTTTCGCCCCAGGTGCCGCCTGTTAGCCTCATTCCGAACTTGGAGCGGGCTTCTTCGACGAACGCTTTTAAAGTTGATGCCGTACTACCTACACAAGGCGGCTGGCCCCCCACCGGGAGAATGAATCCTCTCTGTCCAACTCCAAAATAGATTCCGATCCCGCGTTCTATTTCATTCGACGCCAGAATGGCGAAGCCGCCAGCGGGCTCCCATGGAAAATGAGAGTCTTCGACTGCCTGGAGGTATTCGAGCTGCCTTGAAATTCGAGCATCTACAACACGAACGACACACCCGCTGATTGCTCCTACCGTGGGCTGTTTTCGGCCAACACAATCCCAGCAAAGGGCCTCCATCGCGTCAGATGCAACCGAAAACTCCTTCTCGCCGCATGTCACTGGATCGGATCTCAGAACCCTTCCATCTTCTTCGACAGAGAACCGCTCCGCCGCCCCACTGTATTCTTTTTTCAGTTGAAGAAACCGATTCCACTCGTCGGTGTCACCGATATGCGCGTTGATAGCTTGCCGAACCTCACCACGCTCAATGACGAACAATTCCTTCTTCGCCGCGTTCTTCAATACCAGAAAATCCGCGTCGAGGATGTTTCTAGATGCAATCCATTCCGTAGGATCGAGTACGGGTTCGGCGGCGATGGCCAATTTCAGAGCTGATACCGCCGAATAAGCGGCATCGAAATTTCCTGCAAATCCGATAGCAAGCTCGCCGGTCACTATTTGAATTTTTAGGCTATGAAACTCGCCGTTGACCGGGCCGATATCACCTTTGAGCGTGAAATGTTCATGGCTCAGGAGCGTGTCTCCTACCATGAAGCAAATGTCCGGTTCCGCATGGGCGACCACAAGCGTCATGACTATTACTGACCGATTAAGCTCGTAGATGGGTTGAGCGCAGCGAAACCCGTCAACGCTCCTTCCGCGCGGAAAAATGATGGGTTTCGCAAGTGCTCAACCATCCTACGCATTCAACGATCAGGGAACGTACCTCCAGTAGGCCCGAGTAAGAGGTGGCTCAGGAAAACCGCGGATCTCACCCAACCGCGGTGACTTGCCGCGGCTGTCGAGCAATATCTTCAAGTCGTCCATGACCGCGCGATTGGTGGCGAACTCAGCGTGGTTCAACCCCAACAGCTCGTCCCCAATCTCCGTTACATCGATCGTATCCAGGTTGGGAAGGACGACCGGACCTATCCCTGTTGGTACGTCGCCAGCTCGAGGGTAGATCGCGAGAACCTTGGATGCCATCAGCGCCTTGTCGGCTCCCGACGCGTACAGCGTGGCGCCTTGGATAATCTTCTGTACGTCTGGGAGTTGCCGCTCGAAAGTGCCACGATCCACATCCGGCGCGGCCATGATGAGTTGATCCAGCTGAAGAGGACTTGCGGATCCTGCATTGTTTTTCAGGGCGTCAAGCACGACAAGGTTGCCCATGCTGTGTGCAAGCACATCGACATGCTCGATCCCAAGATCCCTCAGTTTCTTCAAAATGAAGATGAAGCCGTCCCGCGCGGCAAGTGCACTGTCGAGATCATAGCGATAGTCCTGGACTTCTCCGCGCGAACTCCACGAGTAGAGAACCGAAAGACCCTGATAGTCGAGATCGTAGACCATCTGCGCATTGCGAAACATGGCATCCTCGAATGTGTTGGCGAAGCCATGTACGAACACCAAGGCGCTCTTCGCATTTTTCCCTCTC
Source organism: Bradyrhizobium sp. BR13661 (assembly GCF_029892425.1). Lineage (GTDB taxonomy): Bacteria > Pseudomonadota > Alphaproteobacteria > Rhizobiales > Xanthobacteraceae > Bradyrhizobium. The sequence goes on from NZ_JARXWB010000012.1 coordinate 154,739, forward strand.
ACGAGTTGCTCCCAATTCTCAAGAGGCATGATCGATAGCTTGCGGAGCGCAAAGTGCTTCGTATCATCTTGCTGCTCTCGCCGAAGTTCTATTCCCCAGAACTTCCATACAGAGGGCAGTTCGGTACGGCCTATTCGGTGGTGCTCGGGGATGTGAATGGCAGCAGCGCCGAACGTGAGGTTTGCTTGACGATCACCTGTAAACTCGACGGCAGTCGTTCCGTTCTTCGGCACGCGATCGGTCGCGAAGAGGAATTCAACAAGCCGGCGATCATTGAGTTGGCCTGAAGTCCCGGAGCCGCAGGCGCCAGGCGTAGTTTGGCACGGGTTGCTGTATTGCACGGGCGGCGGGGCGGATGGCGGCGGCGGCGGCCGCGGAGTGGGCTGCTCGCCCCAATTCGGAAACGCAGAGGCAATCTGGCCGCCTGCATCCGGATTACGAAGGGGCCGGCTGCCGAAGATATCGCCGTAGACGCCCCCGTGGACCGGATTGCTTGGAGCCGCCGGACCGGGGATCGGGCTCGGGCTCGGGCTCGGGCTCGGGCTCGGCGGGTTGATCGGAATCAACGAAACGAATTCAAGATTTGTCTGCCGTATTCGTAGATCCGCCACCGCCACGAAGAATGTCCAACGAGAAATGCCTCTCTCGTGAGAAACGGTCGCTTGAAACCAGTACGCTTGGTGGGCGGGATCCAATTGAACTGCCGATACTTGAATATTCGCAATCGCCCCCAGACTTCGAACGACAGGATAGACCCCCGTTCCGGACGTCTGGGCCAACGTGTTTTGATAGAGCTGAGGTTCCAGCAGTGCCTGCAGGGCTGGGATGTTTCCTCCCTGCAAGGCCGATACGTAAGCATAAACCGTGCCCTCCGGACGCGGAGAGTCCGCCCTGAGCTCGGATGCGTATAGCACGGCAAGCAAGGGGATGATGATCGCCAGGGTGAACCCACGGCTCCCCCACGCAGGACCCCCGCCAAGGCGCTCAAGTTTCCACCCCATGGATTGATCGGTCTTCCCGGCGGCCAAGCCTGCGGACGCTGCGACCGCGAGTATCGTAAGGAGTAGCCACCAATTCATAATGGGCCTCCTATTGAAATTCGAAAGTTGTCAATATTCGAGGAGCCTAATACAGGTTGCGCGGCCTGCCAACCGCGAATGGACGACCGAGGGGCCTTTCCCATGCGGAAACACCGCAACTGATCCGAGCGGCAGAGGTACGGTGAACTTCGTAGGGCAGGATGGCCAGATCGTAGCTCGCAAGGCGGGGCGAGACGTATCGGGGAGCGAAACGTGCGGACCGGGATTATCACACGTCTCATCCTGACGGTTCTCGCAACATTCGAGATCATTACCATCGCTTCGGCGGGCGATCTGGTGAAGTTCGACAATGCGCCCGTCATCATGGGCCGTCTCCAGCAGCAGCGGGCGCGCGAGCGCGGCGAAACGCCGACCAACAATCCCGATGAGATCGAAGGCTATCTCTCCAGGCCTGACGGACCCGGCCCTTTCCCCGCGGTCGTCTATCTCCACGGCTGCTCCGGGCTGCTGGACAATACCCGCAGCCGGATGGCGGAGCTGCTCACAGGCTGGGGCTACGTCTCGCTCATGGTGGACAGCTTTACGACCCGCGGCATCGAACACGCTTGTGAGGCGGAGACGGTTATCCGGCAGGACGTGCTGCGTGCACGACAAAGGGACGCACTGGGCGCATTGAGCTATCTTGCGAAGCTTCCCTACGTCGATCCGAGGCGAATTGCAGTTGTTGGGTCATCGCAGGGCGGCATCGTCGCGCTACAATTGGCCTCGACCCATTCGGCCGATTATTTCGCAGTTCCGGATGGGCTGAGATTCAGGGCTGCGGTCGCCTACTATCCCCTATGCGCGCTTGCCACCGACCAGTTGACCATTCCGACCACGATCCTGATCGGCGCCCTCGACGACTGGAGTCCGGCCAGGGATTGCGAACTCCTGATGGAACGGCGTGCGGGCAAGGGGGCGCGCGTCAAGCTTACGATCTATCCCGGAGCCTATCATGCCTTTGATGCCCCGAACCTCGCCGAGGGAATGCGGCTGTTCGGCCACTGGCTCAAATACGACGCGAATGCGGCATCGCGTTCAATCCAGGACATGCACGACTTCCTGGCAACCGAACTGAACGAATGAGCCGCGCAGGTAAGGTTAATTCTTCCTTTCGATTGTCGCTAAAATTTTATCTATTATCGTCCTTGGCATTCGAGACGAACCGGAGCCTTCAATAGTGTTTGCGTTTTGCCTGATCGTGACTGGAACTGCGTTGCTTCTCTCCGGCCTGGTCGCCTTCGGCCTTCATCAAAATTCGCTGCACTCGATCGCGCTGCTGTAGCCGACCAACGCCCTCACGGAATCGGCGGCAATCTCTGTTCTGCAATCACCCGCACCGGCGGGAACGTCACGCAGTCCACCACGTCGAACAGCACCGTGATGTCTTGGTCGAAAGACCGCGCAAATGCGATCGCATCATCGCGCTTCGCATCCGCGATGCGCGTCCCCAGGGTGCAATGCGGCGTCCAGGCGCCGGGGCGATAGTGAGGTCGACAGTGAGCGGGATCGATGGCTTCGCCGATCGCGGCGTGCCACCGCGCGAGCGCCGGGTCACTCGTGGGCTCCGCCCACAGGACCAGCGGGGGGCCGGAGAACCAGCGGATGCGCTTGAACGCGATGCGCAATTGCGCATCGCTATTCACCGCGCGCAGCATCGCCTCCCATGCGGTTTTCGCCTCGATCTCGGGCGAATCGTAGATTGCGAACGTCAGATGCGGCCGGTAGCCGAGAGCGCGCATCGAGGGCTCGTCCTCGAACGCCGCGACCTGGTCCCACAATCGTTCGACCTCGCCCGCGGAGGCATCATCGGCTCGAAGGTTGATCGCGATTGCCATTGTTGAACGCGTCGGAGACCAGGCCCTCATCTTTAGCTGATAGGCCGAGGTCTGCAACGGGTCGAAATCAGCGGCTGCGTGAAGCAAGGCCGGTCCTGCGCACCGACGATTTCCATATCGAGATTCGGCAACTCGTGTCCTTTCCGGCAAGATAATTCCTGTCCGACTCCGCTCCCTCCGAATTTCGATAGGCCGTTTAATCGCATCGATACTCTACGCCGGTAGGCTGCGTGCGACGCGCCTACGAAGCTCAGGCCGGGCCGCGAGACGCAAGGATTCCGAACGTGGGGAGATCTGTCGAATGAAGCTGCGCGCTTCGATCAAGCTTCGCATCTACGGCATCATCGGGTTGAGCTTCTGCGGCTTGCTGGGCCTCGCCGCCGTTCAGGTCGACAATCTCGCCGTCTCGTTGCGCGAGCAGCGGCAGAACGAGCTCAGCCATCTGGTCCAGTCGGCACTCAGCATCGCCAAGAGCGAATACGACAGGTCGCAGCGCGACAAGACGCCTGACGACGTCGCCCGTCAACGCGCGGCCGACGAGATCGGCAAGCTGCGCTACGGCAACGGCGACTATTTCTGGATCAACGACCTCGAGCCACGGATGATCATTCACCCGATCAAGCCGGAGCTCAACGGGCAGGATCTCAGCAACATCAAGGACCCGACCGGGAAGCGCCTGTTCGTGGAGTTCGCCGAGACCGTCAAACGCCAGGGCTCGGGCGTGGTCGAATATCACTGGCCGAAGCCCGGCAAGGACGCGCCGCAGCCGAAGCTGTCCTATGTCACGGGCTTCGCGCCGTGGGGATGGGTCATCGGCAGCGGAGTCTACATCGACGATCTCGACGCGCAGGTCTGGTCGAGCACGCGACAGCTGATCATCGCCGGGCTCTGCATCGTCATCGTTCTCGGCGCGATCACGCTGGTCATCGCCCGCAAGATGTCGTCCGCGCTGTCGTCGATGACGTCGGCGCTGATCGCGCTCGGCGCCGGACAGTTCGACGTGAAGCTGCCGGGCCTCAATCGCGGCGACGAGATCGGCGACATGGCGCGCTCGATCGAGCAGTTCAAGATCAAGGCCGCCGAGAAGATGCGCGAGGAGGCCGCGGCCGACGAACAGCGGCGGCTCCGGGCCGAGGAGGCCAAGGCTGCCGCACTTCAGGACATGGCCGAAACAGTCGAGCGCGAGACCAACGCTGCGGTCGCCGACGTCGCGAGCGGCACCAGCCGGATGGCCGACAACGCGACCCAGATGAACGACACCGCGCGGACGCTGGGCCAGAATTCGAGCAGCGTCGCGGCCGCCGCCGAAGAGGCGCTCATCAATGCCCAGACGATGGCGAAGGCATCCTCGCACATGGCGGCATCGATCACCGCGATCGCCCAGCAGGTCTCCACCTCCCGCGACCTGACGCGGCAGGCAGTCACCGCCTCCGCTGATGCGCAATCGACGATCGCGCGGCTGGAAGAGGCCGCCGGCAAGGTCGGCGCCGTCACCAATCTGATCAGCGAGATCGCCGAGCAGACCAACCTGCTGGCGCTCAACGCCACGATCGAGGCGGCGCGCGCCGGCGAGGCCGGACGTGGCTTTGCCGTGGTCGCATCCGAGGTAAAGTCGCTCGCCGAGCAGACCGCCAAGGCAACCAGCGAAATCTCGCAGCAGATTGCCGAGATCCAGGAATCGACCCGCGCCTCGGTGCAGTCGATCAGCGCGATCGGCGAGGTGATTCGCAATGTTGAAACGGTGTCGACAACCATCGCCGACGCCATCGAGCAGCAGAATACCACCACGATCGAGATCTCGCGCACCGTCGAGGAAACCTCGCTCGCAGCCCGCGAGGTCGCCGCCCAGATCGCCTCCGTCTCGCGCGAGGCTGTCGAGACGGGTCGTCGCGCTGCCGAAATCCGACATGGCTCGGTCGACATCGCCCAGAAGGTCGACGAATTGCGGCTGACGCTGGTGCGGGTCATCAGGACCTCCACCTCCGACGTCGACCGCCGCGCGGCAACACGGCTCGAGGTCCGTCGTCCCGGCACGCTGCTGGTGGCGGGAAAATCCTTCGACGTTGTCGTGCGGGACATCTCGGAGGGCGGCGCAAGGATCGACGACATTCCCGAGAGCTGGCCGATCGACACGCAGGTTCGCCTGCGGATCGAGGGCAGTTCGGCCGATCTTGTTGGAACCGTCGCCCGGATCGACGCCCGCTCCGCGCTGGTGAAATTCTCATCGACCAGCGGGCAAGATCCCGTACTGGCGAAGCTGCTCCGGCAGAAGGCCGCGTGAAATTTCGCCTGAATGAACGAAAATGCCACTTTTTCCCAACTCATGCCGGCGTTAATATGATGAACTTCATACGATTATTGCCTTTGATTCGAATTTCCGATGCTCTTCAGAAACCTCCATTCCTCGACGTCGCTGGAGTTGGTGCGCTACGCGGACATTGACCAGTTTCGCGAGAGCGAACGATATGCCGGTGCCGAAAGCATCCCGCTGAGAACAGGTGATTTCGCGGTGCTGCGGGCCAGTGTCGCGTTGCCCTCGTGCTCCCTTTCGCTGGTGCGAACATTTCCGCGCATCATCAGGGGGTACGATTTCTCTGGCCGGCTCGTCTTCGTCGTCCCCATGGACGATGTCGCCTCGACCCGGGTCAACGGCAAGGATATCGGCCGGTCGCTGCTGATCCTCAAGGGCGCCCCCGACTGCACGGTCTACGAGCCAGAGGGGCGTCTGGTCGCTATCCTCGCGATCCGCCGGGATGCACTGGCCGATAGCTGGCAGGCTTTCGACGACAGCCATGTGCTGCTGCAATTGACCGATGTCGACCTGGTCCGATTGCAAATGCACCTTCGCGGCGTGCTCGAGACCGCCGCCGCGGAACCCGGGGCCATCGAGGCCGAGGGCACGCCGGAGGCAATCGAGACTGCGCTGTTCTCGTCATTCGACGAGGCGATGTGCTCCGGATCCATCGACCACGGCCACGCGCGCGGGCGGTACAAGACGATCGTGGATCATATCGAACGCGTGGTCAGCGCAAACCAGACCACTGACATCTACTGCGATACCCTGGCACAGGAGCTCGGCGTTTCGACGCGCACGATGCACAGTGCCGTCCACGCCGTTTGCGGCACCAGCCCGTTGCGCTACAGCCAGCTTCGCCGCCTCTGGGCCGTCCGGCGCCAGCTCCGCAGCGGAGCCCCGGGCCTGACCGTCAAGGCCAGCGCCTGCGCCCACGGCTTCTGGCATATGGGTGATTTCTCCAAGCTCTATCGCGATACAATCGGAGAGCTTCCATCACACACGCTTGCAAATGCGCGGCGCCTGCTGGCGTGACGGCCGCTTCCGCTGCGGTCATCAATGCGTCCGGCGCGGAGGCGGCGTCGTCTGCTGTTGAAACCTCACGCGCGGGTTGATGTCGCAATAGGTGTTCCAGCGCCCGGATGCCGAGGCCAGGCACTGTTCACGCGTCGAGTACATGCATTCGCCGGAAAAGCCGAGCGATCCGCCAAAGACGCACCAGGGATAGTCGCGCTCGGCGTGTGCTGCACCGGCAAGCCCGGCCACCATGACAACAACCAACAGGGCGAGACGCATGTGATCCTCCATCATCTCAGCGGAACGGCGCCGGAAAGGCTGGAGCCCGCGAAGGTAACCGGTCGCTGGACAATGGCTTACGGATTGTCGTCCTCAACGGCAAGCGCAATCCGTCGCCTGCAACATCCTTCCTGACGATGAACCAGGTCATGCCGGCGGATGCGGGCGTCCTTTGTCCAGCTAGTGCTTCAGGATCGTTCCGCACAGCCATCTTGCCGACGATCGCATGCGCCTGTCGCACAATTCATTGCGCCCCGGTCCAGCGGTCATTCTCCATCACAACAGTGCAATGCTCGCCCTTCTGCTGACAGGCATCGAGGGCGAACTTGCGCGCATCGTCGAGGGTCGGCGCGGTCCGATAGGACGCATTCTGCGTTCCCGGTGTGCGGGCCAGCGCCTTCTCGCCCGGCGCGGTCAGATAGGCCTGCACATAGTTGTGCAGGGATGGCGGCCATTGCAGTTTCTGCAGCACGAATTCGACGTTGGAGAGCGGCCAGGTCGGGAGATTGCGGCTCCTCAGGAAAATGTCGAGCTCGGCCAGCCAGCGCGCGCGACCGGCAATCGATCCCAGTCCGGTGTGACCGTCTTCGCCGATCGGCTCGAGCAGCACGAGCTTGAGATCGGCGCCTGATGCCGTGAATGCCGCTCGCATCATTTCGATCTGATCGACGGGATGATTGAGATCGTTCCTGGCGAACACCCAGAGATTGGGAACATGGCTGCGCGCGCCAAGCGCCCTGAAATCAGCGGGAATGGCATCGTTGATGACAGCACATCCCGCCAGGTGCTCGCCGCCCGCAAGGTCGATCACCGCCGCAAGGCCCGGAATGTTGCGCGCGCCCAGTGCGAGCGCAGCCGCGCCGCCTGCGGATTCACCGATGACGATCATCCGCGCCGGATCGGCGTCAGTGCGCTGCGTGACAATGCCGATCGAGGCCTCGATGTCATCGGCATCCGCATTCATCCAGGACATGAAGGTATCCGCAGCACACGGCCCGTCAGACTGGCTCGGGCCGTCGGACGAACCATAGCCACGCCGGTTGATCGCCACCACGAGCCAACCCCGGCGCGCGATGTCGGCGATGGCATTGATGCCTGGATCGCGAGAGAGACTTTGATCCAGCGCCATGACACGAACCGGCGGCCGGCCGTGATTGAAGAACGCGATCGGCAAACGTCCCGCGGCATCAGAGCGTTTGACGAACAGCGCCTCCAGGCGAACATCCCTGCCGCCGATCTTGACGCGCAGATATTGACGCTCCTCGACGAGATCGCCGGCGAACGCCGTCGCGCACGAGACGATGAGGGCAACGACCGCGAAAGCGACATGCGCGCGGCATATTGGGGTTCTGCAGAACGGACGCATCATCTGACGTCACCGACCCAGCGATCATTTTCCATGACGATGGCGCAGTCCTGCGCAATCTTCTGACAGCTCGCCAGGGCGCCGTTGCGCGCCTCATCCAGGCTCTTCGCTCCAAGCTGGTACGTCAGCGGCAGATGCGGCTCGGCGACGACCTTGTTCGGGGGGCGCGTCCACGCGGCCTGCAGGGTCGGCGAGAACGCGATCGCCTTTTCGCCGGGAGCCGCGAAATAGCGCTGGAACAGGACCTCCGCGACATTCTCCCGCTCGATCCTGTCGGTGATCTTGAGCCGGTCGGCGACACTCCAGACGTCGGCCGGGCTCCATGTCGGCAGGCCTCTGACGCGCAGGAAGGCATCCATCTGCGCGTACCATGCGCCGGTCGCCTGACCGAAGATGGCGGTGCCGACGTCGCCGTCGCGGAAGAACATGACGAACTTGACGTCACCGCCGGCATCGAGAAACGCGCTGTGCAAGCGCTCGGCAAGATCAGGGCCGAACGCCTTGTCGCTCCGGGAATAGATCCAGAGGTTGGGGACGCGGTTCCTGGTGCCGAAGCTCTTGTACCGCTCGACCAGGAGGTCGTTGATCGGGCAGTTCGATTCCGACTGCAGGCTGCCCGACACCGAGACGACGCCGACCAATCCGGGCGGATTGCGCGCGGACAGCGCGACGGCCGCCACGCCTGCGATTTCGGATCCGATCACGATCACCCTGCTCGCATCGGCATCCGGCCGCTTCGCGACGATATCGAGGGCTGCCTGCAGATCGTCCGCCGCGGCGTTTGCCCATGCATCGAGGGATGCGGCCTGACAGGCGATCGCCACCGGCTTTTGCCCCTCGGACTGGCCAAAGCCGCGCCGCATCACGACCACGGCGAGCCAGCCGCGCCGCGCCAAATCCCGCGCGTAATGCGCGTAGGTCGCGATGTTCGCCCCGCCTCCGCCCGTTGCGGTCGCAACGCCGCCATTGGTGAGAATCGCAATCGGCAGCCGGCCCTGGGCGTCGGACTTCCTGATGATGAGCCCGTCGAGCCGGACAACATCCTTGCCGATAGTGACGGCCAACGGGGCTGCCGATTCCAGCAAGTCATCGGAGCATGCGGGTGACGCGGCACTGCAGGCGCATGCAACAAGCAGGATCACAAGGCGGGCACCGGTCACGATGTTCTTCCCCCAACGAAGGTCCAATTGGCGCGGGCGCATTGTGCGCACGCCGCGGGCTTTCAGCTAGCTTCACCGCGTAGCCGACCTGCAACAGCCGGCGCGCCAGCCTCGCGCGCAGGGACGCGTCGTGGCTCACCTATAACAAAAAACGTCGGTCGCGCCGAGGTCGCCGCCAACATGGGGGATTTCGCAAATGCCCTATCCATCATCCCCCGACAAATATCCCGTGAAGCGATCGTCGGAACGGCGCAGCCGGCGGCAGAGCTCACGATTGATGTTTTGCAGAATGATCACATAGGCGTGGATATCGGCCTTATAGCAGGCGTAGAGCTTTGGCGCCGTCAGCTCGTACAGCACGGTCGGGCTTTCCGCGACCACCGTGGCGGAGCGATTTTGCATTTCGATCAGCGTCATCTCGCCGAAGAAATCACCGGGCCCCAGAACGGAGATGGGGATGACGCTTCCCGAATGTGCCCGCTTGCTCACCACCAGCCGGCCGGATTTGACGATGAACATCGAGCGTCCTGGCTCGCCTTCGGCCACGACGGTCGCGCCGGCATCGAAGCTGCACTCGACCAGCATCGAGACCAGCAGGTCGAGACTTGCATCCGTGAGACCGCCGAAGAACGGCGTCGCGAGCAGGAACGCTTTCAGATCGGGGGTGCTGGCGGTCATCATGCGAGGATAGTTGTCGGCGCCATCAGCGGCAAGCCGAGCGCGAGCCGGCATGATTTATTGCGGCGCGATACTCTCGCTGCGCACCATCCGCTTTCGCCCGAGGTCGGCCACGACCTTGATGGTGGCCGCGAGGACAAGCGCACAGAGCACCGCCTTCGAGATCGTCTCCATCGTCCCTTCGATCAGCAGGCAATGGATCACGCTGCATGCGACGATGATGATCGCGAGGGGAATATGAATCAGGCGCCATGCGCGGAGCCGCAGTCCCAATCGCCGACGCAGGGCGGCTAGAAGCGCGACGGCGAAGATCGCCCACATGGCGATCACGCCGAAGGGGGAGAACGGCGTCGGCGATGAGAAGGTGAGCGCGTCGATCATGTCGGGCGGGCTGGTGAACCAGAGGCCGGCGACATGGATCACCACCGCGGCCGCGAGCGCGCCGCCGATCCAGTGATGGGCGCGCCTGTTACGATAGGCCGACAGGCCTGGCAGATATCCGCCGATCAGCAGCGGCTGAACCAGCACGAGACCGAGGGCGATGATTCCAGCGAAGCCGGCGAGGATGTAGATCGGGCCGCGCCATGCGAGCTGCTCGCTTGTCGCTGCGAGCGCGATCGGCACACCGATAGCCAACGCGAGTGCGGCCCAGATCAGGGATTTCCAGCCCTTGATCTGCAACGCAATCAGGCCGGCTGCAGCACGAAATGCGCCTCGAGGCTGGCGTCCTTTGCGCTCCGCATGATCGGCCGCAGAAAGACGGTTTTGAATTCACCGCTATCATAAGCGAGATGACCATGCGGCTGGCCGAAGATCGGAATGATCTGCGGCATTTCGAGCCGGAACGCACCGTCCTTGTCGGTGAGCGTGGCGCCGTGGCTCTGCGGCTCGTGCTCCTGCCCTTCGACCGTGTGCGCCCAGATCTGGATGCGCTGTCCGGCCAGCGGTGCGCCGTCGCCGGCGCGGCGCACAGTGCCGCTCATCCAGAAGCCGCCCTTGCCGATCCGATCCACGATCGGCGCGCCCTTGCGGTAGTTGTTGGCTCCGCCGGTCATCGATTCCGTCGGCGCGAGGCCGTCCGCACGTGCAGGCAGCAGGAGGCTGGAAGTGCCCGCCGCCAGGACGCCTGAGGCAAGGACCGAGCCGCCGACGACGAGGAGGTTGCGGCGACTGAGTACGACAAGGGTCATGTCTGTCCTCCAGGCGAAGGTGGCGCGCACGGAGAGTACTACAACACGCGCGAAACGCCCAGCTGAGACGACGGGCCCCATGCGGCGCCATAACAGGGTTGTGAACGGTGCTCTACCCATCCCGCGCGGTGACACTACATGTCCTTGCCTCAGACACGCAGCCCCTCCACACCGGTAGCCTCCATGATCCCCTTCTCCGTGCTCGACCTCGCGCCTATCAAGCAAGGTTCCGACGCCGCGCAGGCGTTTCGCAATTCGCTCGATCTCGCGCAGCATGCCGAGGGATGGGGTTTCAAGCGGTTCTGGCTCGCTGAGCATCACAACATGACGGGTATCGCGAGCGCGGCGACGTCGGTGGTGATCGCCCATGTCGCGGGCGGGACCAAGACGATCCGCGTCGGCTCGGGCGGGGTGATGCTGCCGAACCATTCGCCGCTGGTGATCGCCGAGCAGTTCGGGACGCTGGAGTCGCTCTATCCCGGACGGATTGATCTCGGCCTTGGCCGCGCGCCCGGCACCGACCAGCTCACCGCGCGGGCGATGCGGCGCGACCTTGCAACGGCGGCGGAGAATTTTCCGCATGACGTGCTGGAATTGCAGGCGCTGCTCGGCGATGTCAAACCGAACCAGACCATCCGCGCCGTGCCCGGCATGGGCACGAAGGTGCCGCTGTGGATCCTCGGCTCCAGCATGTTCGGCGCGCAGCTCGCGGCGATGCTCGGGCTGCCGTTTGCGTTTGCCTCGCATTTCGCGCCGCAGATGCTGATGCCGGCGCTGCGCGAATATCGCGCGCGGTTCGAGCCGTCGGCGCAGCTCGACAAGCCCTATGCCATGGTCGCCGTCAATGTGTTCGCTGCCGACAGCGATGCGGAGGCGCAGCGGATGTTCACCTCGCTGCAGCAGCAGTTCATCAATTTGCGCCGCGGCACGCCCGGACCTTTGCCGCCACCGGTCGACGACATGGATGCGCTGTGGTCGCCGGCCGAGAAGGCCGGCGTCGCGCAGGCGCTGGCGATTTCCGCCGTCGGCTCGCCCGCGGTTGTCGAAGAGAAGCTGAAGGCGTTGATCGCCGACACCGCCGCGGATGAGCTGATGACCACGGGCCAGATCTACGATCACACCGCGCGGCTGCGCTCGTTCGAGATCGCGGCGGAGGTGCGGGAGAGATTGGTGGGGGCGTGAGGCAGTTCGGCCTCAATGGTTCGAGACGCCCGCCAAGAGGCGGGCTCCTCACCATGAGGGTCTAACAGCAACACCAGACCTCATCCTGAGGAGCCCGCGCAAGCGGGCGTCTCGAAGGATGGCCACAACATAGCGCCGCTTACGCCGCCCTGATCGAGCTCATGAAGCTGGCGACGCCGCGCTTGAGGCGGGCGCTTTCGCCCGCGAGCGATTGCGCGGCCGACTGCACCTGGGCGGACGCACCGCCGGTCTCGGAGGCGCCGCGCTGGACGTCGGCGATGCTGGTCTCGACCTGCGAGGTGCCTTCGGCGGCGCGCTGCACGTTGCGGGAAATCTCCTGCGTGGCCGCGCCCTGCTGCTCGACCGAGGTGGTGATCGCGGCCGAAATCTCCGAGATCTTGCCGATCGTGGCGCCGATCTCCTTGATCGCCGCGACTGAATCGCGCGTCGCCGACTGGATGTCGGCGATCTGCTGGCTGATCTCGTCGGTTGCCTTGGCGGTCTGCTCGGCGAGCGACTTCACTTCCGACGCCACCACGGCAAAGCCGCGGCCGGCTTCGCCCGCGCGCGCGGCCTCGATGGTCGCGTTGAGCGCCAGGAGGTTGGTCTGGCCGGCGATGGTCTGGATGAGATCGACGACGTCGCCGATGCGGCTTGCGGCCTGCGACAGCTCGCTGATGCGGCTGTCGGTCTTCTGCGCCTGGCTGACCGCCTCGCTGGCGATCCGCGCCGAGGTCTCGACCTGGCGCGAGATTTCGCCGATGGAGGATGCAAGCTCTTCGCTCGCGGCGGCGACCGAATGCACGTTGGCGGATGCGTCGCCCGACGCGGTAGAGGCGCGGTTCGAGACCTGCGCGACGGTGTCGGCGGTCTTGGACAGCGTCGTCGACGACGTCTCGAGCTGGCCTGCAGCCACCGACACCAGCTCGATGATCTCGCCGACCTCGCGCTCGAACTGATCGGCGAGCCGGTTCATGTCGACCTTGCGGGCCTCGCCCTGGCGCTGCTCGGTGACGGCCTGCTCCTCACGCAGGCGGTTGGTCTCGATCATGGCGTCGCGGAACACCTGCACGGTGCGCGCCATCTCGCCGATCTCGTCGCGGCGATCCGCATGCGCGACCGGCGCCTCGAGCTGGCCTTCGCTGAGCGAGGCCATGCGCTCCTTCAAGCCGGTGAGCGGCTTGACCACGCTGCGGCCGACGGCCCAGGCGATCATGATCGAAATCAGCATCAGCACGGCGATGACGATCGAGGCCGTCTGCACCATCGACCAGAACGAATTGTCGACCTCGGACATGTATTCGGCCGAGCCGATCATCAGGTTCCAGGGCGCGAAACCGCGCGTGAAGGCGACCTTGTCGAGCGGCGTCGCATCATTGCCGCTGCGGCGGAACGAATAGCGCAGCGTGCCCTGCCCCTTCCTGGCGATGTCCATCAGCGCGATCGCGAACGGCATGCCATTGGCATCCTTGTTCGGACGCATGTCCTTGCCGACGAACTGGGGGATGCCGGGATTGGAGACGCACAGCCCGGTCTCGTAGTCATAGATATAGGCGTAGTTGCCGTGGTCTTCGTACCAGACGTAATTGTTGGCCTCGAGGAAGCGCTTCTTGGCTTCCTCCTCGGTCATCTGTCCGGCCTTGTAGGCCTTGTAGTAGCCATCGGCCAGGCTCCAGACGATATCGACGGCAGCATGCGCCTTCTCGATGCGCTCGGTGACGAGCTGGTTGCGCGCGATCCACAGCACGGTCGAGGCAACCATCGCCATGCAGACGGCGCCGACGAAGGTCATGAGGGCGAGCTTGGCGCCGATCGAGCGCAACGAAAACAGGTTCTTGAGAGCCGGCATTCTGCCTCTTCGGGTTGCTGACGCCGCGCCGTGGAGAATCAGGCAGCAGGCGATCACATTGGCGAGAACGCGAAAAATAGAGGCAATTCGTTAAGAACTCAGTTACGGCGCACGCCTGCCGGAGCTCGCGGCAGAAAGACGCAAAATCGGCCTGTCAACGGCTGACGTCCCCCTCGATCTGTGGCAAATGTCGAAGATCTTACCGAGAAGTTAACGAGGCCACGCATGCCCGCGCCGAAACCGCCCGCCTTCGAAACCCTGAGCCTGCATGCGGGCCAGCATCCGGATCCCGCGACCGGGGCGCGTGCGGTGCCGATCTACCAGACCACGTCCTACGTGTTCCAGGATTCCGACCATGCGGCGGCGCTGTTCAATCTCGAGCGCGCCGGCCACATCTATACGCGCATCTCCAATCCGACCACCGGTGTGCTGGAAGAGCGGCTCGCGGCGCTGGAAGGCGGCGTCGGCGCGATCTGCACTGCAAGCGGCATGGCCGCGCTGCATCTCGCGATCGCGACGTTGCTCAACGCCGGCGACCACATCGTGGCGTCGAGCTCGCTCTATGGCGGCACCATCAATCTCTTGGCGCACACGCTGCCGCGCTTCGGTATCACCACAAGTTTCGTGAAGCCACGCGATCATGACGCGTTCCGGAAGGCGATCAAGCCGAACACGAAGCTGGTGATCGGCGAGACCATCGGCAATCCCGGGCTCGAGGTGCTGGATATCCCGAAGGTCGCGGGAATCGCGCATGAGGCAAAGATCCCGCTGCTGATCGACAACACCTTTGCGACGCCCTATCTCAGCCGACCGATCGAGCTGGGCGCCGACATCGTCATGCATTCGGCGACAAAGTGGATCGGCGGCCACGGCATCGCGATCGGCGGCGCCATCGTCGACGGCGGCCGGTTCGACTGGCGCAAATCGGGCAAATTCGGCGTGCTGACCGAGCCCTATGGCGGCTATCACGGCATCGTCTTCGACGAGCAGTTCGGCACGGCCGCCTTCATCATGCGGGCCCGCACCGAAGGCCTGCGCGATTTCGGCGCCTGCCTGTCACCGACCAATGCGTTCCAGCTGTTGCAGGGCGTCGAGACGCTTGGCGTACGCATGGACCGGCACATCCAGAATACGCACCTGGTGCTGGAGGCGCTGAAGTCCAACAAGGCGGTCGACTGGGTGCTGCATCCCTCGCTGGAGACCCATCCCGACTACCAGCTTGCGAAGACGCTGCTGCCGCGCGGCGCGGGCTCGATCGTCTCCTTCGGCATCAAGGGCGGCCGGCCAGCGGGACGCAAGTTCATCGAGTCCCTGCGCATGATCAGCCATCTTGCCAATGTCGGCGACGCCAAGACGCTGGTGATCCACCCCGCCTCGACCACGCATCAGCAGATGGATGCCGAGCAGCTGAAGGCCGCCGGCATCGGTGAGGAGCTGGTGCGGCTCTCGGTCGGCATCGAGACGGCCAGCGACATCATCGACGATCTCGCGCAGGCGCTGCGCATCTCGCAAAAGGTTTGAGACGATGAAGCTCTCCGTCAACGGCACTGAGGTGTTTGTCGCGACCGGCGGCCGCGACTTCGACAAGTCCCTGCCCACGGTCGTCTTCCTCCATGGCGCCGGCTTCGATCATTCGACCTGGGCGCTGCACACGCGCTGGTTTTCCCATCACGGCTTTGGCGTGCTGGCGCCTGATCTGCCCGGCCACGGCCGTTCGGCCGGCCTATCACTGGGAAGTATCGCTGAGATGGCAGACTGGACGGCGGCGCTGCTCGATGCGGCCGGCGCTGCGAAGGCGCACCTCATCGGCCATTCCATGGGATCGCTGATCTCACTGGAAACCGCGGCGCGTCACCCCGACAAGGTGTCGGCGCTCAGCCTGATCGGCACGGCTGCGACCATGACCGTCGGCCCGGATCTGCTGAAAGCGGCCGAGGCCAACTCGCAGGATGCCAACGACATGGTCTCGATCTGGGGCCTCGGCTTCAACGCCGAGCTCGGCGGCAGCCTCGCGCCGGGCCTGTGGATGCATGGCGGCGCACAGGCCGTGCTTCAGGCTTGCGAACCGGGCGTGCTGTTCAAGGATCTGTCCGCCTGCAATGCCTACGCGAATGCGCTGACTGCGGCTGCGAGCGTGAAGGTGCCGACGACACTCATTCTTGGCGAGCGGGACATGATGACGCCGGTGAAGGCCGGCAAGGCGCTCGCGGCGGCGATCCCGCATGCGAAGACTGTCGTGGTGCCGGGCGCGGGCCACATGATCATGGCGGAGCGGCCGGACGAACTGCTCGCGGCGCTGAGAGGCTGATAGGGTTAATCTTCGGCCTCGCGTTCCGCTGCCGCGCGCAAGGCGAGCCGCACCAAGGGCGCCAAGGCCCGCTCCGCCGCCGCCAAGAAAGCGGCGCGCACGCGGGCGCGCCGCCGGAGCTAGATGGAGCGCCGCATCGGCGAAGCTACTCGGCTGCTTCGCTGAGATCGAGCCGCGCTCGCGGTGCCTCTCCAGTCACTACCGAGACACGCTCGCCCCAGCGTTCCTCGGGATAGTAATCCCAGACCGCGTGGTGCTGGCTCGCCCAATTATCCCATACGAGCAGCGAATTCGGCTGCCAGTGCACGCGGGTCTGCAGTGCAAGCTGGCTTTCGACATGCCGGAACAAGAGCTGGAGAACGGCGTCGCTTTCCCGCCGCGTTAGTTGCACGATATGCGAGGTGAAGGACGCATTCACATAGAGGAACTTGCGTCCCGTACGCGGATGGATCGCCACCACCGGGTGCTCGGTTTGCGGATAGGTCTTGCCGGGATCAGGCTTTGCGCCATAGCCGGCGGTCCAGGCCAGCGCCCCGTCGTGGATCGCGGTCAGCCCGTCGAGCAATTGCTTGATCGGATCCGACAGGAATTCGTAGGCTAGATACATGTTGGCAAAGGCGGTATCGCCGCCGAGCGGCGGGGTCTTCGTCACCCGCAGCAGCGAATAGGCGATCGGGCTGGGATCGCAGGACACGTCGGGATGCCAGCCGTCGCCGGCGGTGAAGCGTGAATCCCGGCCGGTCTTCCAAGACAGGAATTCCGGATCGAACGGACCATCGCCCTTGAAGCGCGTGGCGGCGAGCTCATGCCGGTGCAAAGACTTGCCGAAGCGGCGCGCGAAGCGCTTATGGTCCTCCGGCGACAGTTTCTGGTCGCGGAAGATCACGGCAAGATTCTCGTCGAGCGCCCGCCTGATCTCGGCGAATTGCGTCTCGCTCACCTCCTTGGCGAGGTCGACGCCGGAGATCTCCGCGCCCACGGTCGGTGAGAGCTGCGTGACCTTGATCGTCTCGAACGGCTTGCGTTGGTCCGTATTCCAGCGTTCGATCGCGAGCTTGTCATTGAAGTCTCTGTAGAAACTCATTTTACCACTCCTCAAAAGGGTGCCCGCTCAGGAACCTGGCGTCCACTTCCAGACAATGTCGGAGACGTTGACCGGCTTCGGGATCAGGCCGAGCTTGGCAAAGCGGTCTGCGACGGCCTGCTGGGTTGCGATCACCTCGGCATCCAGCGGCACGACGCGGAAGTTGGAGCGATCCACGAAACGCCTGACGGCCGCGATGTCGACGCCGGTCGCGTCGGCTTGCGCCTTGGCGACGTCCTCATGGTGTTCGTTGGCCCAGACGCCTTCGGACGCGAAGGTGGTGTTGAGCCTCGCGACCAGCGACGGATATTTTTCGACGAAATCGGTATTGGCGATGTAGAACGCGTTCGGCTTGTGCACGTCCTTGTCGAAAACGAGGACGCGCGCGTTCTCCTTCAGCTCGGCGAGCGCGAGATAGGGATCCCAGATCGACCAGGCGTCGACCGAACCCTTGACGAAGGCCGCAGTCGCATCCGCCGGCGCAAGCGGAGCCGGCGTGATATCGCTCCAGGCGACGCCCGCCTTCTCGAGCGCGGCGACCAGGAGATTATGCGCGCTCGATCCCTTACCAAAGGCAACGCGCTTGCCCTTGAGGTCGGCGAGCGTCTTGATCGGCGAATCCTTCGGCACGATGATCGCCTGGGTGTTGCCGTCCGATTTCACCGCGGCGACGTAGCGGATCTTCGCACTGCCGGCCTGCGCGAAGATCGGCGGGGCATCGCCGACATAGCCGAAATCGACACTGCCGACATTGATAGCCTCCAGCAGCGGCGGACCGAACTGGAAGTCGATCCACTTGATCTCGATGCCGAGCGGCTTGAAGGCATTTTCCAGCGTCTGGCGCTGGCGAACGGCGGGGAAGAAGCCGCCCTTCTGGGTGCCGATGCGGATCTCGGCCGGCTTGTCCTCGGCCCGCACGGGCGAACCCGCCGCACTTGCCAGCAACAGAGCGCCAGCGATGATGTGTCGTCGCGTGATCATTTGCAAAGTCCTTTCGGTCGGCTGGTGCTCAGATTGACACAAGGTGCCGGCGCTCCGCGAACACGGCGCGTGCGGCGCGTTCGGCGTCCCGGGCCGAGCGGAACTGTCGGCCCTCGAGGCTGTCGAACAGGCGTTCTGAGGAGAAGAAGCGGAAGCCGCGCTCATCACTGGCGATGATGCCGGCGGTGCGGTCGTGAACTTCGATGATATAGGCTTTGGGCATGGCTGCTTGTTCGCCGAACGGGTCGGCGCTCCTGTCAAGAGATTACGATCGGGATTTGGCTCGGCGATCAGCAGCAACAACAGGTGCCGGTCGCGGCCGAGACGCAGCGACGCATCATGCGCTTGCGCATGTCGCTCTTCACTCGCTGGTCATTCGATCTCATGCAGCAGCTTTCGGCTCGAAGATGCAGTTTCGATGTTTCGAATATCGAGGGATTGCCCCGATCGGTCAATGAAATGGCTATCCATATTTGCCGCGGTCGCGTGCACGCACTTCTCTGCGCGCAAGCCGCCACAGCCGAAATCATCTCGCAATGATGTCAACACGCTGGGGGTCCATAGCGTGGTACCGTTGCCCTGAGAGGCGCAAAGAAATGCGGGAGGACGACATGACGGATACCATGAAGGGGCGCGTGGCGCTCGTCACCGGCGGCTCGCGCGGGATTGGCGCAGCCGTCTGTCGTGCTTTGGCCGAAGCAGGCGCGGCGGTGGCAATCAATTGCCGCGAGAGAATTGGCGCGGCTGAACAACTCGCAGGCGAGATCGGCAAGCAGGGCGGCCGCGCCATCGTGGTCGCGGCCGATGTCTCGCAGCGCGAAGCCGTCACCGGCATGGTTGAGCGCGTCGCGGCCGGGCTCGGGCCGATCGACATCCTGGTCAACAATGCCGGCATCGCGATCACGCGCGGCGTCGACGATCTCACCGAGGACGATTTCGACCGCACCATCCTGGTCAATCTGAAATCCGCGTTCCTGTGCACGCAGGCGGTGCTGCCGTCGATGCGAGCGCGGAAGTGGGGCCGCATCGTCAACATCTCCTCCGGCGCCGCGCGTGGTGCCGGCTCGATCGGTCCGCACTACAACGCCTCCAAGGCCGGCATGGAGGGCCTCACGCGGGGCTATGCTGCGCGGCTGGTGAAGGAAGGCATCACCGTCAATGCCGTGGCACCGTCGCTGATCGAGACCGACATGATGAGCGGCCAGCCGCAGCTCGTCAGCCGCATCCCGCTCGGCCGCTTCGGCACGGCGGAGGAGGTGGCGAAAGCCGTGATGCTGTTGGTGGACAATGCCTATATGACCGGGCAGACGATCGCGTTGAGTGGGGGAATGGCGTTCAATTAGAGGGCTCTTCACCTCGCCCCGCTTGCGGGGAGAGGGGGACGAGAGAGCGCGGACTCACCACATCGTCGCCGCAGCGCGCTCCGGCCAGATGCGATCATACTCCGCGCCGCCGACCTTGTTCTGGCTCATCTCGGCCAGGATCTGGCCGGGCGTCGGCAGCGTCTTCGGGTCGATGCGCTTGTCGGGATTCCAGAGGTCGGCGCGGACGATAGCGCGGGCGCATTGGAAATAGATCTCGTCCACGTTCATCACCATGACGCTACGCGGCGCCTTGCCCTCGACCCTGAACGAGGCAAGCAGGTCCGGATCAACAGAGAGATGCGCGCGGCCGTTGGCGCGGACTGCGTTGCCGGAGCCGGGGATCAGGAACATCAGCGATACGCGCGGATCGCGCACGATGTTGCGCAGGGAATCGATCCGGTTGTTGCCGCGGCGATCCGGCAGCATCAGCGTCTTGGGATCGTGGATACGGACGAAGCCAGGAAGATCGCCGCGGGGCGAGCAGTCGATGCCTTCAGGGCCGATGGTGGCAAGCGCTGCAAACGGCGCTTTTTCGATGAAGATGCGGTAGAGCGGAGTGACGTGGTCGGCGACTTTCACGGTCGAGGCATCGTTGGTGGCGCCGTAAATGGCTTCCAGCTGTTCGACCGTCTCAATCACCGTCATTCCACTCTCCTTGTTCTGCCGGTTATTCGCGCCAGCATTCATTCCGGATCACACGCACGAGCTGGCGGCCGTGATAGTCCGCGCTGCCGGCGTTGAGGATAGTCACATCGGCACTGGCCGATGCGTCTCCGACACTGCGTGTGAGCCGGTCGGCGATATTCCCGTCGCTGTTGCGCGCACGCGCGGCAAGGCGCTGCGCCAGCACGTCCGGCGGCGCCGTGATCGCGACCACGACGACATTGGCATAGGCCCGGCGCAGGGCGCTGATCACCGTGCGCGAGACATTGACCACCACGGCGCGCCCCGCGCGGATGTCGTCGTTGATCTGCAGCGGTAGCGCATAGGAATGGCCATGTGCGTCCCAATGCACGGCGAAATCGCCGTGATCGCGAGCACGGGCGAATTCGTCCGGACTCACCGCAATATTGTCTTCGTCGGCCGAGGACGCGCGCGTCACGACACGGCGCGGGAAGACGATTTCGTGATCGTCGGCGCAGGCGGCTTGCGCCAACCGCAGCAGCGTGTCCTTGCCGGCACCGCTTGGGCCCACCACGAGCACGAGCCGCCCCGGACCAATCGCGCCCGCTTGCCCTGCCTCCGTCGCGACCGCCTCGCTCATGCGACGCGGCTCCCTTCGCGCCAGACGCTGCGGACAACAGGAACGCTACCGGCCACATGCACGCGGATCAGGTCGGCACGCTTACCGACCGCGATCTCGCCGCGATCGGTGAGGCCGACAGCATCGGCGGGCGCCTTGGTCACGGTGCGGACCGCCGCCGGCAGGCTGATCGACGGCGCATGCTCGGGCAGTTGCAGCGCGCCCATCAGCAGGCTGGATGGGATGTAGTCCGACGACAGGATATCGAGCAGGCCTTCGCGCGCGAGATCGATCGCGGCGATGTTGCCGGAGTGCGAGCCGCCACGCACGACGTTGGGCGCCCCCATCAGGATGTCGATGCCGGCCTGGTGCAGGCCGCGCGCGGCCTCGATCGTGGTCGGGAATTCCGCCACCGCGACACCGTCACGCACGGCGTCGGCGACGTTCTCCTCGGTGGTGTCGTCATGACTCGCCAGCGGAATTTTGTACTGATGCGCCAGCGCTACGATCTCGCGCATATTGGCCGCGGCATACTTCGTCTGGTAATCGAAGCGCCTCGCGAACAATACGTCGAGCTCGGCATCGGTCATGCCGCCGCCCTTGCCCCGGTAATAGTCGCGCAGCTTGACCTCGTCGCGGAACTGGCGCTGGCCGGGCGTGTGGTCCATCAGCGACATCAGCTTGACGTCGGGCCGATCGATCAGCTCCTTGGCCTCCTCGACCACGCTCGGCATCGGGATCTCGCAGCGAAGATGCAGGAAGTGGTCGGCGCGCAGCAGATTGCCGGCGCGCGCAGTGGTGATCGCCGCTGCGAGCACGCCGGCACGGCCATCGACCTCCTCGGCACCGTCCTCGCGCCACACCCGGAGCGAATCGAACACGGTGGTGATGCCTGAGGTCGCAAGCTGGCCATCATAGGAGATCACCGCGGCGACCGGATTCCAGAACACCTTTGGGCGCGGCACGTAATGCGCTTCGAGATGGTCGGTGTGGAGCTCGATCAGGCCGGGCATGATGAGGTCACCGCCGGCGTCCTCTGCGCCCGCGGGGGCCCTGCCCTCGCCGATCTCGGCAATGCGTCCGTCAGTGAGGGCAAGCCAGCCCTGTTCGATCACCCGGTCAGCCAGCACGATTCTGGCGTTGGCGATGACGGTATCCTTCGGCTTCATATTCCCTGTCCTTCAGGCCGCGGCGGCAAAGCTGGTGACGTCGACGATGCGGTCGGCAATCAAATGGCGGATTTCGTCGTCATGGACAATTGCGACCATGGCGACGCCCTGGCGCTTCTTCTCGGCAACCAGCTCGACCACCACGGCGCGGTTGGCCGCATCGAGCGAGGCAGTCGGCTCGTCGAGCAGCAGAATCGGCAGATCCGAGATGAAGCCGCGCGCGATGTTGACGCGCTGCTGCTCGCCGCCGGAGAAGGTCGCGGGCGGAAGCTGCCAGAGCCGTTCGGGGATATTGAGGCGATGCAGGAGCTCGCCGGCACGCGCATGCGCATCAGCGCGCGTCATGCCATTGACGATCAGCGGCTCCGCAACGACGTCGATGGTTGCAACACGCGGCACGGCGCGAAGGAACTGGCTGACATAGCCGATCGTCGCGCGGCGGACATTGAGGACTTGCCGAGGCTCGGCGGTGGCCAGATCAATCACCTCGCCGCGATGGCGGATGCCGATGCGGCCGGAATCGCAGCGGTAATTGCCGAAGATCATCTTGAGGATCGACGATTTTCCGGCGCCTGACGGCCCCGAGAGCACGACGCACTCCCCCGCCTGAACCTGAAAGGTCACGCCGCGCACGACAGGCAATTCGATGCCGCCCTGCAGATGCATGGTAAAGGTCTTGTTGGCGTCAGCGACTTCGATCATGGCGGACATCGGAGCACTCATGTTGAAAAGCTTATGGCGGCAAAATCGAGGAGACGAGGAGCTGGGTATAGGGCTCGCGGGGATCGTCGAGCACCTGGTCGGTGAGGCCTGTTTCGATGACGCGGCCGCCCTTCATCACCATCACGCGATGCGAGAGAAGGCGCGCGACCGCGAGATCGTGGGTGACGATGACGACGGCGAGATGCAGTTCGGCGACGAGATTGCGCAGGAGATCGAGCAGGCGGGCCTGCACGGACACATCAAGCCCGCCCGTCGGCTCGTCCATGAACACCAGCCGCGGCTCGGTGACGAGGTTGCGCGCGATCTGGAGGCGCTGGCGCATTCCGCCCGAATAGGTGCGTGGCGCATCGTCGATGCGCGCGACGTCGATCTCGACGCGGGTGAGCCAGTCGGATGCGCTCTCGCGAATGCGGCCGTAATGGTTCCAGCCCACCGCCATGAGCCGCTCGCCGACATTGGCGCCGGCCGAAACCGCCATGCGCAGACCCTGCGCCGGATCCTGATGCACGAAACCCCAATCGGTGCGGAACAGGAGGCGCCGTTCGGCCTCGCCGAGGGCGGCGAGATCGCGGGTCACGCCGTCGCGCATCCGGTAGGACACCTGCCCGCTGCTGGCGGCGAGCTGGCCCGACAGCAGCTGCAACAGGGTCGATTTGCCCGAACCGGATTCGCCGACGATCGCCAGCACTTCGCCGGAATAGAGCGCGAACGACACATCCCGGCAGGCGACGATGCGGCCATAGGATTTGCTGAGCGCGTTGGCGATCAACAGCGGCCGATCGGTTTCCGGAAGATCAGCCATTTTCTTTCCCTTGTGCTTCTGCTTGTGCTTCTCCTTGCGCCTTGTCCTTGTAAGGCGCAGCACTCAGGGCCCCGTGATGGCCGGCGGCCTGACGCCCCTCGCAGTAGTCGGTGTCGGAGCAGACGAACATGCGGCTGCCCTTGTCGTCGGTGACGATCTCGTCGAGGTAGGAATTTTCGGCGCCGCACAGCGCGCAGGGCGCGTTGAAACGATACGGCTCGAACGGGTGATCCTCGAAATCGAGCGACACCACCTGGGTATAGGGCGGAATCGCATAGATGCGCTTCTCCCGGCCGGCGCCGAACAATTGCAGCGCCGGGCAATTGTCCATCTTCGGATTGTCGAATTTCGGCGTCGGCGACGGATCCATCACGTAGCGCGCATTCACCTTCACCGGATAGGCGTAGGCGGTGGCGATGTGGCCAAAGCGGGCGATGTCCTCGTATAGCTTCACATGCATCAGGCCGTATTCGGCGAGCGCATGCATGCGACGCGTCTCGGTCTCGCGCGGCTCGAGGAAGCGCAGCGGCTCCGGGATCGGCACCTGATAGACCAGCACCTGGTTCGCGTGCAGCGACGTTTCCGGAATGCGGTGGCGGGTCTGGATCACGGTCGCCTCCTCCGTGGACGTCGTGGTCGCGACGCCGGCGGTCTTGGCGAAGAATTTGCGGATCGAGATCGCGTTGGTGGTGTCGTCGGAGCCCTGGTCGATCACCTTCAGCACGTCATGCGGCCCCAGGATCGCGGCGGTCACCTGGACGCCGCCGGTGCCCCAGCCATAAGGCATCGGCATTTCGCGGCTGGCGAACGGCACTTGATAACCGGGGATCGCGATCGCCTTCAGGATCGCGCGGCGGATCATCCGCTTGGTCTGTTCGTCGAGATAGGCGAAGTTGTAGGCGGGCGCGTTCATTCCGCGGCCTCCTTCATGGCATCGGGCGCGTTGGCCTCGGCTGAGGCTTCGGCAAATTCCTTCCGGAGCTTGCGTAAGAGGCCGAGCTCGGACTGGAAGTCGACGTAATGCGGCAGCTTCAGATGCTCGACGAAGCCGGTCGCCTGGACGTTGTCCGAATGCGACAACACGAATTCTTCATCTTGCGCCGGGGCTCCGGCCTCTTCACCGAGCTCGCGGGCACGCAGCGCCCGGTCGACCAGCGCCATCGACATGGTCTTGCGCTCGCTCTGGCCGAAGGCAAGGCCATAGCCGCGGGTGAAGCACGGCGCTTCCGTCGCCGATCCCTTGAACTGGTTGACCATCTGGCACTCCGTCAGCTCGATCGAGCCGAGCGGCACGGCAAAACCAACCTCTTCGGCTGCGAACTCGACCTCGACATCGCCGAAGCGGATCTCGCCAACGAAGGGATGATTGCGGCCATAGCCGCGCTGGGTGGAATAGCCCATCGCCAGCAGAAAGCCTTCATCGCCACGCGCGAGATTTTGCAGGCGCAGGTCGCGATCTGCCGGGAAGTTCAGCGGCTCACGGGTGAGATCGCCGACGCTGGCGCCATCCTCGGCTTGCGGCGAGGTCTCGATCAACCCGTCGCGGCCGAGAATATCGGTCACGCGCGGGGTTGCCGCTGATGACGCCTCCGATGTCGCCGGCGCCTCGGGCACAAAGCCTTCGGCCAACGATGGATCGAGCAGGCGATGCGTGTAGTCGAAGGTCGGCCCGAGGATCTGGCCGCCCGGAATGTCCTTGAAGGTCGCAGACACCCGCCGCCGCACGCGCATCGCACCGGTGTTGACGGGCTCGCTGGCGCCGAAGCGCGGCAAGGTGGCGCGGAAGGCGCGGACCAGGAAGATCGCCTCGATCAGATCGCCACGCGCCTGCTTGATCGCCAGCGCCGCGAGTTCGCGGTCATAGAGCGAGCCTTCGCTCATGACGCGATCGACGGCGAGCCCAAGCTGTTCCGAGATCTGGTCGAGAGAAACTTCCGCAACGCCCTGGTCACCGCGCCGTGCGTTGGCAAGCAGGCGATGGGCGTTCTCGATGGCGCGTTCGCCGCCCTTGACTGCGACATACATGCGTCAGACTCCCATGCTCGTAACGCGGATCGTGCGCGGGATCGCGACCACGGCATCATCGGCGACCAGAACCACGTCGATGCCGCGCGGAAACAGCGTCTCGTTGATGCGCAGGAGCTCGAACAGGTCGAAGGGCTTGAAGGAGGCCTGGAGCGTTGCGACACCGTCGATGCCGGGACCGCGCAGTTCGAAACTGCGACCAAAGTCCAGGCTCTCGACCTGAATGATCACCGTGGTCGAACGGTCAGGATATTCGTTGGTGCCGAGCGCGAAACGCTGGAGATCAGGCAGCAACACGCCGTCGCTGATCAGCGCGAAGGCCGCAATCGAGGAGTCCTGGATCACCGGCGCGCCGGTGTGGAACTTGAGCCACTTCAAGACGTCGGTGCTCTCCGACATCCGCGGATCCAGCCAGAGCGGTGTGTCGTGGTCGAACAGCGTCAGCGCGATCGCGGCCACGCCGCGCATCATCGGTCCGGCCGTTCCCGCCATCGGCACGATGCGCTGGACCGCACCTGGCCGCGCCATCGCGTCCATGACCGAGCGAAAGGTCGATTGCGCCGACAACACCTTGTCGACGAACCCCGGCGGCAGTTCCGCAATCGTGGTCATGGCCTCACCCCTCACCGCGCACCATGGTGTAGAAATCAACTTTCGTCGCAGCGGTCTCTTCCGCCGCCTGCTTGCGTCGAATCATAAGCTGCTCGCGCAACGGCGCGATTACGTCGCGCTCGACGGCGGCACCAAATTCGCGCGACTGCGCCAGTGCGTCGCACAAGGCGATCAGCCGCGCCTTCTGGCCGTCGCGCCCGAGCGTGTAGCCGAAGCCGACCTCGCCGCTGGCAAGCCGCACCGCCGCACGCGACACGGTGGCTTCACCGAGATTGAACGGTGCGCCGTCGCCGCCGACCCGGCCGCGCAGCATCACCAGACCGTTCTCCGGTTCGCGCAGATCCTGATGCCCGGGCAAGGGGATCGTGCGGAGGCGGGCGGCGATCTCGCCCGCCTCCGCGTGCGCCAGCACGGCCATTGCGGCCTGGCGCTGGGCTTGCTGCATATTGTGCTGGGTCACCGAATCTCTCGACTCTTGCCGAATTCAAGTTGTCTATGATAATAGACAACTTGATAAGGAAACGCCATGACTGTTTCGTGACAAACGTGTGATTTTCAGGCTAGGTTCGCCGTCGACATGAGCATGCAGGACACCGCCTCTTCCGGCGTCGCGCTGTGGCGCCTCGTTGCCGACGGCATCGAGCGCGGCATCGCCGACGGCCGTTTTGCCGCAGGCGACAAGCTGCCGGGCGAGATGGAGATCGCCGAAACCTATCGCGTCAACAGGCACACCGTGCGGCGCGCGCTCGCAGCCCTTGCCGAGCGTGGTCTCGTGCGTGCCGAGCGCGGCAGCGGAACCTATGTCGAGGCGCAGAAGCTCGCTTATCCCTTGCGCTCGCGCACGCGCTTCTCGGAGATCGTCGGCGCCGAAGGCCGCGAGCCGCACGGCCGGTTGATCGAAGCATCGGAAGATGTCGCGACCCGCGAGCTCGCGCGGGAATTGGGATTGAAGACCGGCGCGCCGCTGGTCCGGATCGAGGCCATCCGCCTCGCCGATCGCACACCGATCTGCGTCTCCACGACCTGGCTGTCGGCCGAGCTGTTTCCCGGCGCCGGCACGGTGTTTTCAGCCACGCGCTCGATGACCAAGATGCTCGAACACTACGGTATCAGCGATTATCGCCGCGGCGCGACGCGCATCACCGCCGGCATCGTCGATGCGACCGATGCCGCACGGCTCGATTTGCCGCTGGGGCGGCCGATTCTGGTGGTCGACGCCACCGACCTCGATCTCGAGGGCAAGCCGCTGGTGACGAAACATTCGCGCTTTGCGGCGGAGCGGGTGGAGTTTGTGGTGGAGCCGTAGGCTCTTTTCCCTCTCCCCTTGCGGGAGAGGGTGGCTCGGCCGCGGTAGCGGCGAGACGGGTGAGGGGTTCTCTCCGCGAACCCCATTCGATTCGACTTTGCCGAGGCCTGCCCCTCATCCGGCGCTTCGCGCCACCTTCTCCCGCAGGGGGAGAAGGGAAGAAAGATTAAGCCACAGCCCGCTTACCAATGATCGCAAAGCGCAGCTTGCCCGAGATGAAATCGATCGCGGCAACCGCGACCAGGATCATCAGGATCAGGAACGACACCCTCTGCCATTCCAGCACGCGGATCTGCTCGGCGAGCTGGAGGCCGATGCCACCGGCGCCGACGATACCGATGATGGTGGCCGAGCGCGTGTTCGATTCGATGAAATAGAGCACCTGGCCGGCTATGACGGGCAGCACCTGCGGCATCAGGCCGAAGCGAATCTCGTGCAGCGCGCTGCCGCCTGAGGCGCGAATGCCCTCGACCTGCTTCTGGTCGGCGCCTTCGATCGCCTCCGAGAAGAGCTTTCCGAAGGCGCCGAAATCCGACACGGCAATCGCGAGCACACCGGCGAACGGACCGAGCCCGACCACGTTGATCCACACCAGCGCCCAGATCAGCGTATCAACGCCGCGGATCGAATCGAGGAACCGCCGCACCGGGAAGCGGACGATGCCGGGCACGATATTGCGCGCCGCAAACAAGCTGACGGGCAGCGCCAGCAGGGCGGCGAGCGTGGTGCCGAGCAGCGCGATCGACAGCGTCTCGCCCAGCGCCTTCAGATAGAGCGGCAGCGACGAGCCGGGATCGGGCGGGATCATCATCATGCTGATCCAGCCGAGCTGGCTCAGCCCCGCGATGAAACGCGACGGCGAGAAATCGAGATCGACCAGGCCGAACACGAAGATCGCAAGCGCCGCGACGAGCATCGCCGGCGTCGCCAACTGTGCCGATGCCGGGCGGTTGAAGACATCAGGGTAGCGCGCGCGGAGTTCCGCGGTGTTGACGTCCTGCGGCTTGCTCAATTCCGCGCCTCCTTGCCGAACAGGCGGCCACGCACCCAGCCGGTCGTGATGTCGATCAGGAAGACCGTGACGATGATGGTGATGAGGATCGCGCTGACGTCGGAGTAGTAGAACTTGCGGATCGCGACGATGAGCTCCTGCCCGATGCCGCCGGCGCCGACAAAGCCCATCACCGAGGCCTCGCGCACGTTGATCTCGAAGCGCAGCAGCGCGTAGCTGGCATAGCCCGCCGAGACCTGCGGCAGGATCGCAAAGCGCATGCAGGAGATCCAGCTCGCGCCGGTGGAGCGGATGCCCTCGACCGGCTTCATGTCGGCGTTCTCGACGATCTCCGAGAACAGCTTGCCGAGCGCGCCGGTGGAGTGGATCGCGATCGCGAGCACGCCCGCCATCGGCCCGAGGCCGAAGGCGATGACGAAGATCAGCGCGAACACAATGCCGGGCACAGTGCGGGCGAATTCCAGCAGGCGCCGCACCGTGAAGCGCAGCCAGGGTGCGGGTGAGGTATTTTCAGCCGCAAAGAAGTTGAGCGCGAAGGCGAGGACGGCGCCGGACAGCGTGCCGACATAGGAGATCAGCAGGGTCTCGCCGAGCAGCTTCAGCCATTTGTGCAAGCCCCAGAACCATTCGCGGACATCGGTCCAGACCCGCTGGCCGCTGTCGAGCGTGAGGATACGATCGAAATAGCTGATGAAGTTGCCGAAATAAGTGAAGAAGGTGCGCAGGTTCACTTCGGCACCGATCGAGGCCACGATCAGCGCGGCGACGAACAGGGCGAGTCCCCCCAACACGCGCAGTCGTTTGCGCGCCACCGCCTTGCGATAAGCGGCGTTCAGGGCGGCGAGCTGCTGCTCGGGAAGGATTGAAACCGCAACCGTCATTGAAATACGGATCCATCAAGAAAAGAGCCGGGTCCATCGACCCGGCTCCAGTAGCGTCGTCCCGACGAGGTCAGGACGCCTTCTTACGCAAACCGTCGACGAACTTAATCAGCTCGATGGTCTTGTTGTAATCGTCGTTGGCGATCGGCTCCCACGGCTTGTTCTTGCCGTCGGAGAGCTTCTTGAATGCTTCGGGGTCCTTCGTCGCCGCTTCGAGGAAGGCCTTCTTGATCGCGGCCTTCATGTCCTCAGGCAGATCGCCGAGATAAGCGTAGGGCGAGTTGATGATGAGGTCGGACTTCACGATGATGCGGAAGTCTTCCTTCTTCATCACGGTGCCGTCGGACGACTTCACCATGCCCTTGTTGAGCATGCGGGTCAGGTTGGAATCGTCGTCCGCGTTCCACCAATTGGCGGCGACGTCGACGGTGCCCTGGGCGAGCGCGAGAACGGCATTCTCGTGGCTGCCGGTGAAGACCACCTTGGAGAAATAGGCATCGGGATCGATGCCCAGCGCGTTCAGCTTGAAGCGGGGCATGTTGTTGCCCGAGGTCGAGTTCGGATCGACCAGACCCAGATTCTTGCCCTTGAGGTCCTCGATCTTCTGGTACGGCGACTTCGCCAGCACGTAGAACACCGAGTAATAGCCCTTCGAACCGTCCGAGTTGACGTCGATGACGAAGGCATCGGTCTTGACGCCGGTGAGACGGGCGCGCGCGAACGAGGCCGGGCCGTAATAGCCGATGTGGATGTTGCCGGCACGCTGGCCTTCGATGAGGGCAGCATAGTCGTTGGCAACGCGCAGCGTGACCTTCACGCCGAGTTCCTTCGACAGATAGTTGATGAAGGGGCCGTAGCGCTCGGTCACGCCCGAACCGTTCTCGGCCGGAATCGCCGCGAAGGTGATCTCCGGATATTTCGTCTTCCAGTCTTCGGCCGAAGCGGATCCGGCAAAGGTCAGCGCGGCTGCGCCGGCGAGAATTAATCTGCGAGTGATCATGTTGGCCTCATCTGGTAGGATCGGTTGACGCAAAAACTGGCAATGACGGATGCGACGCGGCTCAGGCCGCGGCGGCCGTACCGAGGGCCGGGACGCCCTCGGGCGCCGGGGCCGGTGTGCCGCCCATGACGTCGGCGGCTTCGAGATCGTAGAGCTCACGCGCGACGAGATCGGTCAGCGCGGCCGGCGCGCCGTCGAACACCACGCGGCCCTGCGCCATGCCGATCAGGCGGTCGCAATAGCTGCGCGCCAGATCGAGCGAATGCAAATTGCAGAGCACGGTGATGCCAAAATGCTTGTTGATGCGCAGCAGCGCATCCATGACGATCTTGGTGTTGCGCGGATCCAGCGAGGCGATCGGCTCGTCGGCGAGGATGATGTCGGGCTGCTGCACCAGTGCGCGGGCGATCGCGACGCGCTGTTGCTGACCACCGGAGAGCTGGTCGGCGCGCTGGGCGGCGAGCGGGGCAATGTCGAATTGCTCGAGCGCCGACATGGCCAGCGCCTTGTCCTGCTCGGGCCAGATCTGCGACAACGAGCGCCAAGCCGGCATGGTGGCGAGACGCCCCATCAGCACGTTGGTCAGCACGTCGAGCCGGCCGACCAGGTTGAATTGCTGGAAGATCATCGCCGATCGCGCCCGCCACTGCCGCAGCTCCTTGCCGCGCAGCGCCGTGACGTCGAGGCCATCGAACAAAATGCGGCCCTGCGTCGGCGTCACCAGACGATTGATGGTCCGCAGCAGGGTCGACTTGCCGGCGCCTGAGCGCCCGATCACACCGACGAAGCCGCCGGGGGAGATTTGAAACGAGGCATCGTCCACCGCGGCTTTTGCGCCGAAGCGGCACGTCAGACCTTCCACCACCAGCATGTAGGGCTCCAGAGTACCTGGCTCCACCGCTAGCGCCAGCGCTTGACACTTGTGTGACAGTGCCACGCCAGTGCGGCGATGCAACACACCTCGTCCCCTGTCATCGTATCGTCATGATGATGTCATCAAGCCACTCGAAGAGGAGCGCCCGCCCTCGAACGTCCGGATGCAACATGGCCAGGGTGCTATCGGTCGAGCCGACCATCGATCCTTCGGCGAAGCTGCACGAGGTCAAGCTCGGCGCCTACACCGAGGTCGGTGCGCGCACGATCCTGCAAGAGGTGACGATGGGTGACTACTCCTACGTCGTCAACGATGCGCAGATCACCTACACCACCATCGGAAAGTTCTGCTCGATCGCGGCGATGACGCGCGTCAATCCCGGCAATCACCCGATGCACCGCGCCACCCAGGCGCATTTCACCTACCGTTCCAGCGCCTACTTCCCGGGCGAGAGCGACGACGACGACTTCTTCGAGTGGCGGCGCCAGCATCACATCCATATCGGCCATGATGTCTGGATCGGCCATGGCGCGATCGTGCTGCCGGGCCGCAATGTCGGCACCGGTGCAGTGATTGCGGCCGGCGCCATCGTCACCAAGGATGTGCCGGCCTACACTATCGTCGCCGGCAATCCGGCGCGGGTCGTGCGGCGGCGGTTCTCGGAAGAGGTTGCCGGACGGCTTGCCAGGCTGGCATGGTGGGATTGGGATCACGACAAATTGCGTGCGGCGCTGCCCGATTTCCGCAAGCTCGCGATTGAAGATTTCCTGACGACATACGAAGCAGGGGCAAGTTCCCCAACTGGTCCTCTTGCCAGCAAGCGAAGCGCGGTCGCGTGACAGACATTTTCATCGAGGGTGGCCGGACCCTTGTTAGCTCCGAGCTTGCCGAAACATCTCTCGCCATATCCGGAACCGAAATTGCGCAGATCGATGCGCCTCGCGGCCGCGCGCGGCTGGCGATTGATGCGCGCAGCTTGCTGGTCCTGCCCGGCATCATCGACCTGCACGGCGATGCCTTCGAACGGCAGATGATGCCGCGCTCCGGCGTCGACTTCCCGATCGACGTCGCACTTGATGACACCGACCGCCAGGTCATCGGCAACGGCATCACCACCGTGTTCCATGCCACGACCTGGTCGTGGGAGCCGGGCCTGCGCAGCGGCGACAATGCGAGGCGCCTGCTCGAGGCGATCGAGCGGCGGCGCCCGCAGTTCGCCGCCGATACCCGTTTCCATCTGCGCCACGAGACCTACAATCTGGATGCCGAAAGCGAGATCGGCCAGTGGCTCGCCGAGGGCCGTGTCGACCTGTTCGCCTTCAACGACCATATGGACGGGATCGTTGCCGAGATCTCCAATCCACGCAAGCGCAACCGCATGGTCGAGCGCACCGGCCTGGCGAGCGAGGATTTCGACAAGCTCGTCGCGCATATCGTCTCGCGCGCGGCCGATGTTCCGGCGTCGGTCACGCGGATCGCGGCTGCGGCCCGCGCGGCCGAGGTGCGGATGCTGTCACATGACGATCAGACGCCGGCGATGCGCCGGAATTTTCGCGACATGGGCGTGCGGCTCGCCGAGTTTCCGGTCAACGAGGAGACGGCGCGGGAGGCAGCAAGCCACGGAGATGCCATCGTCTACGGCGCCCCGAACGTCGTGCGCGGCGGCAGCCACACCGGCTGGACCAGGGCCTCCGACATGATCGCCAAGGGGCTCTGCACGGTGCTGGCCTCGGACTATTATTATCCGGCGCCGCTGCTCGCCGCATTCCGCCTTGCCGCCGACGGCGTGCTGCCGCTGACACAAGCCTGGAAGCTGATCTCGTCGGCGCCGGCGCAGGCAACCGGTCTGACCGATCGCGGTACGCTCGCTGCCGGGCATCGCGCCGACATCCTGCTCGTCGACGACAGCGTGCCGATGCGGCCGCGGCTGGTTGCGGTGATTGCTGCCGGCAAGCTCGTGCATCTCACCGATGCGACGCGGCTGGCCGGCATCGCGGCGACGCCGCGCGAGACTGTCGTTGCGGCATAAATTGGCTATGCTCCGGCAATGACAGGTTTTCCCCGCTACGCGATTTATTTTGCCGCCGGCGCTGACGACGCGCTGTCGCGGTTTGGCGCCGGGCTGCTCGGCTATGATGCCTACACGGGTGACGAACTGCCCTTTCCCGGCGATGCCTTGCATGTCGCAGCCGACTGGCGCGACATCACCACCGATCCTCGCAAATACGGCTTTCACGGCACGCTGAAGGCGCCGATGGCGCTGGCACTGGGCAGGACCGAGGCGGAGCTCACGGCAGCTTGCGCGACGTTTGCCGGGAAGGCGCGCCCGATCCCGGTGATCCGCCCAATCGTCGATTCCATCAGCGGCTTCATCGCCGTCATCCCGGCGGAGCCGGTCGAGGTGCTCCAACAACTGGCTGCCGATTGTGTCCGCGATTTCGATTGCTTCCGCCCGCCCCTGACCGCGGAAGACCGCGCGCGGCGAAAGCCGGAAAAGCTCACCGAACGGCAGCGCGATTATCTCGATCGCTGGGGCTATCCTTACGTGATGGAAGAGTTTCGTTTCCACATGACGCTGACGGGGCGACTGGATGCGGAACGGCGCGGGCCGATTTTGGAGATGCTGCGGGCGAGGTTTGCGGGGTTGAAGCTCGAGACGCTCGCGATCGATCGCATTACGCTGTTCAAGCAGCATGATGCGAAGGCGCGCTTCCGCATCACCGGCGAGTGGATGCTTGCACCGGCGTCGTAGGGTGGGTTACGCCTTCGCTAATCCACCCTACGATTGCGTTGCGTGGGCCTACTTTCCCCACCGCAGTGCCAGCGCATCGCGCTCCTTGGCGAGCTCCAGCAGCCCCGCGCGCGTCGCCGGGTGCAGCGGCTGCAGCGGATGGCGGACCGCGTCCGACTTGATCACGCCGCCGGCCTGCATCATCGCCTTGCAGGCGATCAGGCCGCATTGGCGGTTCTCGTAATTGATCAGCGGCAGCCAGCGCTCATAGGCGGCCTTCGCCTTCTCCCGATCGCCAGCGAAATAAGGATCAATGATCTGGCGGATGCCGTCGGGATAGCCGCCGCCGGTCATCGCACCGGTCGCACCGGCGTCGAGATCGGCCATCAGCGTGATCGCCTCCTCGCCGTCCCAGGGCCCCTCGATATCCTTGCCGCCGGCCTCGATCAGGCTGCGGAGCTTTGACGCAGCACCAGGCACCTCGATCTTGAAATAACGGATGTTGGAGAGTTCGTGCGCCAGGCGCGCCAGCAGCTCGACCGACAGTGGCGTGCCCGCGACCGGCGCATCCTGGATCATGATCGGGATGTTGATCGCGCCGGAGAGCACCTTGAAGAATTCGACAATGCCCTTCTCCGGCACACGGAAGGTGGCGCCGTGATAGGGCGGCATCACCATCACCATAGCGGCGCCGGCGGCCTCGGCCTGCTGGCTGCGCGCCGCGCAGACGGCCGAGCTGAAATGGGTGGTGGTGACGATGACGGGTACACGGCCGGCGACATGCTCCAGCACCGCATGCATCACGCTCTCGCGCTCGGCATCGGTGAGCACGAACTGCTCGGAGAAATTGGCGAGGATGCAGATGCCGTGCGAGCCGGCATCGATCATGAAATCGATGCAGCGGCGCTGGCCCTCGAGATCGAGCTGGCCGTGCTCGTCGAAGATGGTCGGTGCGACCGGAAACACGCCGCGATAGGGGCGCTGGGCCTTGTGTGGGGTAACCGGCATCGAAATGATCTCCCTGTCGTCCTGCCGCTAGTTTTGCTGCGCCTGCGGGTTGTGTTGGAGCATGGTACCGCTACCATCTACAGGCCGCAGGGACGCGCGGCAATGCCCATATCCGCACGCCATGAAACCGGGAAATGAAGGGTCAGGCGGTCTTCACAGCGCCCAGGAAGCCCTCGACCGCCACGCGGAGACGATCGGCGTCGGCCGACATCTTCTGGACGGAACCGGACAGCACCGTACCGGCATTGCCGGTCTCCTGGTTGAGCTTGGCGACGCTGCCGATGGTGTCGGTGACCTCGCGAGTGCCCTGGGCGGCATGCTGGAAGTTGCGCGAGATCTCGGTGGTGGCCGCGCGCTGCTGTTCGACGGCAGCCGCAATCGCGGTCATCTTCTCGTCGATGCCGCTGATGGCGCCGCCGATCGAACGGATGGCGGCAACCGCCTGACCGGTTGCCCCCTGGATCTCCTCGACCTGGCGCGAGATCTCTTCCGTCGCCGTCGCAGTCTGCGAAGCAAGGCTCTTGACCTCGCCGGCGACGACCGCGAAGCCGCGGCCGGCTTCGCCGGCGCGAGCCGCCTCGATGGTGGCATTCAAGGCGAGCAGATTGGTCTGGCCCGCGATGGCGTGGATCATCTTCACGACGTCGCTGATGCGGCCTGCGGTCTGGTCGAGGATCTCGACGGTGGCGTTGGTCTGCTCGACCTGCGACACCGCTTCGCGTGCATCGCGCGCGCTGGACTGGACCTGCGCTGAGATTTCGCCGACGGAGGCCGAGAGCTCCTCGGTCGCAGCCGCAATGCTCTCGAGATTGTTGGTGGCCTGCTCGGCGGCGGACGAGACCGCTGATGTCTGGCTGCTCGATTCCGACACCAGCGTGCGGACGTTGGTCGCGGTGGCATCGAGCTCTCTGGTCGACGCCGCGACGCTCTGGATCACCGCCTGCACAGTATCGTCGAAACGACGGCAAGCCTCGTCGACGGTCCCGGAGCGGGCGAGCTGCAGCGCCTGCTGCGATTCGCGTTCCTGGCCGAGGCGCTCGGCGGTCGCCGCGCTCTCGCGCAGGCTTTCGAGCGCAGCCGCCATGGTGCCGAATTCGTCGGGATAACGGGATTGCGGAACCGGCGTTGCATAGTCGCGCGCGCTGATCCGGGCGATGGCGTCGAGAATGGCGCGCACGGGGCGCATGAGGCGATTGCGCACGACATAGACACCGGCCAGCGTCACGGCGAGCGCCAGCAGGAACGCAAGCGACTGCACGACCAGATTGGTCAGCGCCTTGGCCTGAACGGTCTCTGCTCGTGCGATCGACTGGTCGAGCGCCTTTGTCGCGAC
The DNA here is from genome assembly GCF_029892425.1 of Bradyrhizobium sp. BR13661. GTDB lineage: Bacteria > Pseudomonadota > Alphaproteobacteria > Rhizobiales > Xanthobacteraceae > Bradyrhizobium. The sequence goes on from NZ_JARXWB010000012.1 coordinate 191,126, forward strand.
ACCGACAATGAGCGGGAACGGCGACTGGCACAGCGCATTCCAATCCGCCGCCGTCATCGCCGGCTTGCCGCTGCCGTCAAAATTCTTGGTGAGATCGCCGATCTGCTTGAGAACGCCGTCGGTCTTGGCCTGCGCCTCCTTGGCCGCAGTGACCAGTTCCGCAGTCACGTCGGGCGCGGCCAGCAGTTCGGCCATTCCGGCCCAGCCGGAGGCGATGGTTCCGTCCCATTGCGCCAGCGAGCGCTTCTGGGTGTCGTCGAGCGGCTTGCTGCTGTTGACGTTCGAACGCAGCACCGAGCAATGGATGCCGTAGCGGTCGCGCACCTGCCAGGCGAGGCGGCGGACCTGGATCATGCGGGCGATGAAGGGATCGTTCATCCACGCGCGGTTCGACACCGCTGTCGAGGCGAGGTTCGCCGTGTCGATCACCTTGGTGACAGCATCGTACCAGGAGTTGGTGCGCTCGATCTTGCGCTCGGCGCGCGGACGCTTGGCTTCATCATAGAACAGCTGGAATTGCGGCGCGGCCTCGCTCCAGCGCTGCTTCAGCGTGCTAGCGAGCTCGTCGCGGCGGGCAAAGTCGACGCTGGCCATGGCGGCGCTGACGCCTTCATAGCCGCCCTGCTCCGCTTTCTCTGCCTCGGCGAGTTTTGCGCGCGGATCGTCTTCGCCGAGGATCGCGCTCTGGGCATCGCCCCTGTTGTTGCGCAGGGACAATACGCCGTGGAAGATCGCCTTGTCGGCGGCGGCAAGCCGCGCTGTCTCGAGACTGTCGTTGTAGCGGCCGAAGGCCCCGACCATCTGGATCGCCGTCGAGGCGAGCGCGCCGGCCGCCAGCAAGGCCATCAAGGTCAGGAGCAGCGAGCTTACCGATTTCTTAAACATTGCCATGGGTCACAAGGGGCCGACTTCCAGGAGAGGCCACTTTGCCAATGTTCCGTTAAGGTTTAGTCAAATGCCCGGAGTTCCCGATTTGCCAACGCCTGAGGCGGAACAGGATGTCACGAAACCTTCGTGAAATCCGGCGGCCGGCGCTCGGCAAATGCCGTGAAGGCCTCGCGCGCCTCGGCGGTGCGCAGACGCTGCGCGAACTGCTCGCCCTCCGCATTCATCTGTGCCACCAGCGCCTCGCCGTTGCGCATCAGCTTCTTGGTCGCGGTGAGCGCGCCGGCCGGCTGCCGGGCCAGACGCTGGGCGAGCGCGAGCGCCTCGGAATCGAGCTTGTCGAGCGGCACCACGCGGTTGACGAGGCCCCATTCCAGCGCGGCCTTGGCCGGCACGGTCTCACCGAGCGCGAACATCTCATAGGCGCGGGCATAGCCGATGCGCGCCGGCATCAACAGGCTGGAGGCGGCTTCCGGCACCAGCGCCAGGCTGACGAAGGGCGTCGATAGCTGGGTGTTTTCGGCAAGCACGACGAGATCGCAATGCAGGAGCATCGTGGTCCCGACGCCAACGGCGCGGCCCTGCACTGCGGCGACAAGAGGTCGCGTGCAACGCGCCAGCGATTGGATGAAGCGTCCGACATTGCGGCTGCCTTCGGACTTGCCTGACGCGACGGCTGCGAATTCGCCGACATCGTTGCCGGCGGTGAACATGTCGCCCTCGCCGCGGATCAGCAGCACGCGCACGGACGGATCGGTCTCGGCAGATTCGATAGTGTCTGCGAGCTTGCGATACATCGCATCCGTCAGCGCATTCTTCTTGTCGGGACGCGCCAGCGTGATCGTGAGAATTCCGCCGTTGTTCTCGATCCGGACATGCTCGATCATGGCTCTCTCCTGTTAGTCCTCGGGGTCTCTTGTGGCATCTCTTATGCAGTCTCTTGGAAACTTGTCCTGAATGCTCGTCAGCCAGCGCGCGACGACGTCGATCTCAGCGCTGGTAAATCCTTCCGCCAGTGTCGCATTCACCGCAGCCGTCGTGGTCTTGACCTGCGCAAGCACGTTGCGTCCCTTCGGCGTCAGCCACACCCGCCAGGCCCGACCGTCCTCGCGATCGGCACGTCTTTCGACCAGCTTGGCTATGGCGCTGCGATCGACCAGACCGGAAATGCCGGCAGGCCCCATATCGAGGGCCGCACCCGCTTCGCCCATCAGGACGCCGTCCTGCTTGCCGAGAATGAACAGCAAGCCGGCCTGCGCCGGCGTGACCTCATTCTGCGGCTGCGACGCCATCCAGCGCTGCAACCGCCGTTGCGCGACGTTCAGCAGGTAGATCAGCCGATGATGTTTCGTCTCCGGCATTTTACTTCGCATGCGAAATATATAGCCTGTCGCGGACGGATTGTCAAAGCCGGCCGCCGCTAGCGCGACGACCCGCGGCAGCCGTCGAGCAGAATCGCGGCGCAGACCTGCGCCCGCCGCCCGATCTCCTTGCGCGAAGGCAATGTCAGCTGCGCGTAGACCGCCGCGCGCTGCGGCGCCGAGACCATCATGCCGATCATCATTCCGGCGGCTTCATCGACGTTATCGAGCGCGAGGCGCTTCTTCCTGACTTGATCGCGCAGCCAGCCCGCGAGCGCCGCCGCGGTGCGGGCGATGCCATCCCGGTAAAAATTCGCGGCAAGGTCCGGGAACGTCGCCGATTGCTGCAGCACCATTCGTTGCAGCGCCACGACCTCCGGATCGAGCGCGAGATCAGCGCAAGCGACCAACACGGCGGCCAGGCTCGTTTCGATGTCGGCCTGAGTGTTGGCCTGGAGGTTGACGTCGGACAGCAGCCGCTCGAGCCTGTCCGCGCACATCGCCTCGAAGAGGGCCGCCTTGCCCGGAAACAGCCGATAGAGAGTCTTGGTGGAGATGCCGGCGCCGCGCGCCAGCTCTTCGGTGCTGGTCGCAGCGTAGCCGTCGACGGCGAAGGCGTGCCGCGCGGCCTCGATGACGATCCGCTTCGTCTCTTCGTCGCTGCGTACCGGCGGCCGCCCGCGCGGGCGACATTCAGATGAGAGTTTTGCCGATGACGGTTTTGCCGACGACGGTTTTGCCTGAGCCATGTTTTTAGATGATGCCTGTCATTCCATTGACAGTCCCAAAGCTAGTCCTATTTTGGAAATCGTCAAGTTTCCTAATTCAGGGAGGCGGCCATGACCGTCCACACCAACCCAACCAAGTCCGACGCCGCCGTGGTTCCAACAAACGCGCCGCAAGATGCTTTGCCCGTCGCGCCGAAGTCGGCATCGCGTCAAAAGCTCAGCTTTCGCAAGCTGTTGCTTGCAGGCGTGGCGGTCGCAGCCCTCGCCGGCGCCGGCCTGTACGGCTACGATTACTGGACCGTCGGCCGGTTCCTCGTCTCCACCGATGACGCCTATGTGAAGGCCGACAACACGACGATCGCGCCGAAGGTCAGCGGCTATCTCGACCGCGTTCTGGTCGGCGATAACGAGCATGTGAAAGCCGGCCAGGTGCTGGCCCGGATCGACGACCGCGATTTCCGCGTCGCGCTCGATCAGGCCAAGGCCGACGTCGCCGCGGCGAATGCGACGATCACCAGCAAACAGGCCCAGCTCGACGTTCAGGATGCCGTGATCGCCGCGGCCAGGGCGACCATCGACGTCGACACCGCTGCGAAGACCTTCGCGCAGCAGGAGAACAAGCGTTACTCCGATCTGGCCGCAACCGGTTATGGCAGCGTGCAGAACGCGCAGCAGGCGCAGTCTCGTAATGCCGGTGCAGAGGCCGCGATCCAGCGCGACACCGCCAACCTTGCCTCCGCCCTGAAGCAGGTCGAGCTGCTCAAGGCCGAGATCGCGCAGGCCAACGCCGCGGCCACCCGCGCCGCTGCGCTTCAGCATCAGGCCGAGCTCAATCTCGGCTACACCACGATCGTCGCGCCGATCGACGGCGTCATCGGCAACCGCACACTTCGAGTCGGCCAGTTCGTGCAGGCCGGCACACAGTTGATGTCGATCGTGCCCGCCGCGGGCGCCTATGTGGTGGCCAATTTCAAGGAGACCCAGCTCACTCACGTCCGCGCCGGGCAAAGGGTCGAGATCGAGGTCGATACGTTCCCGGGCCAGGTGGTGCACGGTCACGTCGATTCCATCGCGCCGGCCAGCGGCCAGGAATTCGCTCTGCTGCCGCCAGATAACGCCACCGGCAATTTCACCAAGATCGTGCAGCGCATCCCCGTGAAGATCGCGCTGGATGCCGAAACGCAGCCTGCGATCGAGCTGCGGCCCGGCATGTCCGTCATCCCGACGATCGCAACCCGTTCAGCGCCGACCGCGCAAGCGGCAACGACGCCCAACGCGAAAGCAAAGCTTGTTTCCGGAGGGTCGTGCCATGTCAAACAGCCTCTCAATCTCGACGCCAGCACCCGGAACACCGGCCGCGACGCCTGATCGCGTCGCAACCGATCCCAACAAGGCCAGCGCCACGGTCTGGATCGCCGTCTTTGCCGCGATGATCGGCGCCTTCATGGCGATCCTGAACATCCAGATCACCAATGCCTCGCTGCTCAATATCGAGGGCGGCATCGGCACTGGTGTCGACAACGGATCATGGATCTCGACGTCGTATCTGATCGGCGAGATCATCGTGATCCCGCTGACCGACTATCTGTCGCGGGTGTTCTCGTTCCGCAACATCATCCTGAGCTTCGCGACGCTGTTCGCGGTGTTCTCGGTCGCCTGTGCGTTCACCCACGATCTTCCCTCGATGATCGCAATGCGGGGCTTCCAGGGCTTCTTCGGTGGCGTGCTGATCCCGATGGCCTTCACGCTTGTTTTCACCAAGCTGCCGAAGGGGCAGCAGCCGATCGGCCTTGCGATGTTCTCGCTGGCCGTGACGTTCGCGCCGGCGATCGGCCCGACCATCGGCGGCTATCTCACCGAGAATTACGGTTGGCAGACCATCTTCTATGTCAACGTGCTGCCCACCGCGATCATGGTCTCCATCCTCTCCCTGACCCTGGAGCGCCAGCCGATCAACCTTGGCCTGCTGCGTGAAGGCGACTGGTTCGGCATCGCCACCATGGCGGTCGGCCTGGCATCGCTGCAAGCCGTGCTCGAAGAAGGCAACAAGGACGACTGGTTCGGCTCGCCCTTCATCGTGCGGCTCGCGATCATCGCCGCGGTCAGCCTGTCGCTGTTCATCTATAATGAGCTCGTGGTCGAGAAGCCGCTGCTTCGCCTGCGCCTGCTGACGCAGTGGAACTTTGGCGTCGGCACGATCGCCGCGGTGTTCCTCGGCTTCGCGCTGTTCGGCTCGGTCTATCTGCTGCCGGCCTATCTCGGCCAGGTGCAGGGCTACAACGCCGAGCAGATCGGCAACGTGCTGGCCTGGACCGGCCTGCCGCAGCTCCTGCTGATCCCGCTGGTGCCGAAGCTGATGCAGCGGTTCGATGCCCGCTATGTCGCAACCGTCGGCCTGCTGCTGTTCGCGGCGAGCTCGTTTCTCAATATCCAGATGTCGCTCGACTATTCCGGCGATCAGTTCTTCATTCCGAACGTTGTACGCGCCGTGGGCCAAGCCCTGACGCTGGCGCCACTGTCGGCGCTCAGCCTCGGCAGCGTCGCGCCGCAGGATGCACCCGCCGCCTCCGGCATCTCCAACATGATGCGCAACCTCGGCGGCGCCATCGGCACCGCGGTGCTGGCGACCATCGTCACCAAGCGCGAGCAGTTCCACTCCAACATCATCGGCCATTCCGTGACGCTCGGCCGCGAGGAAGTCCGCACCCGCATCGCGCAGATGACGGACTATTTCATCGCCCATGGCGTGCCCGATCCCAACGCTGCACGCGAGCAGGCCATCATCGCACTCGGCAAGACGGTGAAGCGCCAGGCGCTGGTGATGGGCTTCTCCGACACGTTTGCGGTGATCGGCGTGGTGCTGCTGCTTGCTGCGATCGCGGTGCTGCTGACGCGGCGGGTGAAGGCCGCCGGTGGCGGTGGTGGCGCGCACTAATCTCGTCACCACAACAGGTCGTCATGCCCGGGCGTGTCCCGGGCATCCACGTTCTTCTTTCCGCGCGGCCATGCGTGGATGGCCGGGACGCGCCCGGCCATGACGTTGTGGGACGATCTGGGCCTCTACGGCGCGCAAGCGAAGCTCGCGGCGGCCGTCCCCGGGCCGCTCTTGTAATGCGGCCAGGCCGGCCAGCGGCACAGCGGCATCGCGCGCGTGACTGCAAACGACGGCGCCTCGACCTTCTGCTCGGTGACTTCGAGATCACCGGGCGCCGTGCCTTTTTCGACCCAGTCCACCAGCGCGCTCAGCATGTCAACATTGGCGGGTGCGCCGGAGCCGACGTGATCGACGCCGGGCGCGGTGTACAGCCGCGCGAACTCCGCAGTCTCGGCCTTGCCGAGCTTGCGCTCGACGCTCTCGAAATAGCGGATGCCGGCATAGGGGCTCTGCGCATAGTCGGCCATGTGTTCGAGCATGATCAGCCGGCCGCCACGGGCGCGGAAGCGGCTGAGATCGGGATCGGTCGAATCCATCAGGCTGGAAACTTCCAGCAGCCGCGTCTTGTGGTCCTCCACCTTGTAGGTGGTGACGTCGAGCTTGGGATCGCGCGCGAACACATATTGAATGCCGCCGGCACCATAGATCCAGGCGATGCCGTTGTTGGGCGCGGGCGGCTGCGCCGGCGGCGCCGCGCCGAGCCACCATGCCATCCAGCCGCCGGTCGGCCCGAGCGGCGGTGTGTCCTCGCCCGACACGCCCCAGCCCGGATAGTCGTCGAGGCCGTTGGCGAGTGTGAACGGGAATTTATAGGTCGCGTGCAGCGTATCGATCGCCTTGATCTGCGCGTCGGTTAGACACTGATCGCCGCTCTTGCCAGCGGCGCAACGCAACGTCTCGACCTTGAACATCGCCTTGCAGCCGACGGGATCCTGCACCAGGGCATCGTCGGAGCCGTCAGCCTTGTCGCAGGCCGCGCGCACGGCATCACCCACGAGCTTGACCTGCGCCGGATTGATCCAGCCCTCGCCCATGGTGACGAGGCCGGAGCGGGTGCCGGCATGCTGCAAGCCGACCCAGTTGATGACGGGCACGCGCGCAAAGATGCCGTCGAAATCCTCGGGATAGCGCTGCGCCATGGTGAGGCCTTCGCGGCCGCCTTCGGACGAACCCATGAAGTACATTTTTTCAGGCTTCTTGCCATAGGCGCTTTGCATCAGCACGACCGCAGCATCGCGCACCTTCTTGTAGGCGCGGTGAGCAAAATTCTCGAAAGCCTCGTCGTTGAGTGCAAACAATTGCGGCGGTTCGCCCGGCTTGGACTCATGACCGGAATCGGTGCCGTAGGTGACGAAGCCACGTGCGAGCGGTGATGGCCTGTCGAAAGGATAGGCCGGCGGCAGTCCGAGGCCGGTGATCAGCACGCCATTGAAACCACCGCCGCCATATTGCACCGAGCGCCCGTTCCATTCGACGGGCAGGTTGACCTCGAATTTGACCGGCGGCGCCTTGGGATCAACGGGCTCGATATGACCGAGCACCTTGCAGAACGCAGGATTAGCCGGCGTGATGCGTCCCGATGGCGTCGGTCCGCGCTCGGCGACCGCAAGCTGAGACGGTGACTGCAACGTCGCGGCGTCGATCTTGATGGCATTGGCGCCACCGACAAGTCCTTTGCATACCGTATCCGCGTCCTCCGCCAGCGTCGTGGCCGAAGCGGCCCCGGCTTCCATTGCGGCCGTCACACCGGCAAGCCACACACACAGCGTCCAGACCTTGCGCGCCATCGTTTCCATCCCCACTGCTTAATTATCGTTCTGCCGACAGGTCGGCCAATTCAATGCAACTGACTGCCCGCAGTCAATCGTCGCAGCCTGCACATAGCGCCATCTGGCGAAAGGCGGCCGGCGCTCGGGACAGACCCCGTGATTTCCTTCGTAAACGGTTGAACCCAATGTGAAATTTCTTTCCTCCGTCGAACGCGGACAGGCTGTCGGCCGACCAAGTCCACAGGCTGTCATCAGTCTGTCAGATGAGCCGGGCTTTCCTGCCTGAGCGGCAGGAGAGCAATCCTGAACGTTGCAAGAACCAAGGAGCGAGTGGTGAGCGAAACCATCAATGTCCCGGCACTGCCAACCGACGCCTCGGCCGTCGCGCGCATCAAGTCCGAGATCGACATTTCGGATCGCTCGCGCCTCGTCACCTTTGGCGAACGGGCGCAGCGCTCGGTGGTCGAGTTCGCCGACCGCATCCTTGCCCAGACTCAGAACCGCGAACTCGGAGCGACCGGAAAGTTGCTGACGGACATCCTCGGCAAGGCACGCGGCCTCGACCCGGCGGACCTCAAGGACAAGGGCTTTCTCGCCCGCATGTTCTCGTCGGCGGAGGCGCGGCTGCGCCGCTTCACCGAACAGTTCAACGACGTCGCCTCGCAAATCGACCGCGTCTGTGTCGAGCTCGACCGCAACAAGGAAGTCCTGCGCCGCGACATCGCCCTGCTCGACGACCTCTATGAACAGACCCGGGGCGCGCTCGGCCAGCTCGACATGCACATCGTCGCAGGCAAGGCTTTCACCGAGGAATTCCGCGGCGGCAAACTCATCGAGATGGAGCGGAACGCCAAGGCGCAGGGCGCGGGGAGCGACACGATGCTCGCCGCCCAGACCTATCAGGATGCGCTGCAGGCGCTCGACCGGCTGGAGAAACGCGTCTTCTATCTCCAGCAGGCGCGCCAGATCGGGATCCAGCAGCTGCCTCAAATCCGCATCGTCCAGTCCGGCGACGAGACGCTGATCGAGAATTTGCAGGCCACGACCGAGCTGACGATACCCGTGTGGAAGCAGAAGATGATCCTGCTGCTCGGCCTCAGCAGGCAGAAGTCGGCCCTGGAGCTGCAGAAGACCGTCACCGACGCAACCAACGAGATGATGCGCCAGGCCTCGGAAATGATGAAAACCCAGGCGATCGAGATCGAGAAGCAGTCGCAGCGCGGCATCGTCGATATCCAGACCCTGGAAAAGACCAACCGGGACCTGATCGACACCATCGCCGGCGTGCTCACGGTGCAGGAGCAGGGCCGTAACAAGCGCGCCGAGATCGAGAACCGGATGGCAGAGCTGACGGACGAGCTGAAGACCGCCATCTCCAAGGCTGCGCCCTGATGCGTGCTGCGTCCATGAAGCTTCGTCACAACAGCTGTCGCATGAAGGCTCGCGCATGAGGACTTTCCGTTTCGTACGCCGACTGGCGCTGCTCGCGGCGGTGCCGGTGATGGCCGCGCTGCTGTCGGGCTGCGGCGGACCCGGACCACAATTCACCATTCTCTCGGGCTCGGAAAACGACGTTCTCGAACCGCTGGTGCAGGAGTTCTGCAAGTCGCGCAACGCGACCTGCACCATGCGCTATCAGGGCTCGCTCGACATCGCGCTCGCGCTCAAGGCCGGCGATCCCAGCGCCGACGCGGTGTGGCCGGCCGCCTCGATCTGGATCGACATGTTCGACACGACACGGCGCGTGAAGATGGTCAAGTCGATCGTGCAGATGCCGGTTATCCTCGGCGTGCGCCACTCCAAGGCGCAGGAGCTGGGCTGGATCGGCGCCAAGGTGACCGCCAAGGACATCCTCGCGGCGGTCGAGGGCGGCAAGCTGAAATTCCTGATGACGTCGGCGACACAATCGAATTCGGGAGCAGCCGCCTATCTTGCGATGCTGGCGGCCGGCATCGGCAAGCCCGATCTGATCGAGGCCGGCGATCTCGACAAGCCTGAAGTGCTGGCAACGGCGCGCGGATTGCTGAAAGGCGTCGAACGCAGCGCGGGCTCCAGCGGCTGGCTCGCCGATCTCTATCGCGACGGCGAGCGCAGCGGCGCGCACTACCAGGCGATCTGGAACTACGAAGCCGTCATCAAGGAGACCAACGACAAGCTGATTGCCGACAACCACGAACCGCTTTACGCAATCTATCCCGCCGACGGCGTGGCGATTGCCGACTCGCCGCTCGGCTTCGTGGATCGCGGCCGCGGCAAGGATGTCGAGGGCTTCTTCACCGACCTGCAGGCCTTCCTGCTCAGCGGCGATGCGCAAGCCAGGATCGCCAAGACCGGCCGGCGGGTCGAGATCGGGCGCGCCACCCCGCTCGCCGCCGATCCAAAGACCAATATCGATCCATCACGCCCGGTCATCGTGATCCGTCCCCCGGAGCCCGCAGTGATCCAGAAGGCGCTGCTGATCTACCAGGAAGCGCTGCGCCGGCCGTCGCTGACCGCGCTCTGCCTCGACGTCTCCGGCAGCATGCAGGGCGCTGGCGAATCCCAGCTGCTCGACGCCATGCGCTTCCTGCTCACGCCGGCGCGCACCCGCGAGGTGCTGGTGCAATGGACCAAATCCGATCAGATTCTGATCCTGCCGTTCAGCGATCACGTCCTGTGGACGGCGCGCGCCAGCGGCGACGAGAACGAGCAGAGCGGCCTGCTGGCCCGCGCGCTCGAATTGCGTGCCAATGGCGGCACCGATTTTTACACTTGCGGCGCGCAAGCGCTCGCCTTGATGAAGCCGCAGCTCCAGGACGGCCAGCATTTGCCGGCCATCGTCATCATGACGGATGGCAAGAGCCAGGGAGCGATGTCGACGTTCGAGAGCGCATGGCGCGCGGACGGACATCGCGTGCCGGTGTTCGGCGTGACATTCGGCGCCGAGGTCGATCGCGCCCAGCTCGACAATCTGGCAAGATTGACCGGAGGGCGCGTGTTCGACGGCAGCAAGAGTCTCACCGACGCGTTCCGCGCCGTACGAGGATACAACTGAATGGCCGCAATGCCGTCCGGGCTTGGCTGGATCGTGGGTGGGGCGGCAGCAGCCGTGCTGTTGCCGTCGCTGGCGATCGGGCTCGCCATGCCGTTCTGGATCGCACTCGCGATCAGCGCGGCTGCGGGGGGCGGCATCGGCGTGGCGCTGGCGCCGAGAAACCGGTTCGCCGCGCTGGAAGCCAGCGGCATCGCGCGCGGCAAGATCGAATTTGCGAACGAACTGCTGGCCGAAGCCGAGCCGCTCGCCGAACGGATGGATTATACGGCCTCCGCAATCCGCACCCGTGCGGTCGCCGACCGTATCCGTCACCTGGTGCAGATCGCCCGCGACATTTTTGTGGCCATCGAGAGTGATCCTTTGCGGCTCGACCGCGTGCGCCGGTTCCTGACTTACTACCTGCCGCGCGCGGCCGAGATCGCCGACGCCTACCGCGCGCTGGAAAAGAGCGCCGTGCCCGACACCGCGCGGCTGACCGCCACGGGCGACATGATCGAACGGCTCGACGGCGCCTTCACCCGCTATGCCGCCAATCTCAGAGATGCCGACCTCGACAAGCTGGATATCGAGCTCAAGCTCCTGAGAAGCTCGCTCGACGAGGACATCGGCCCGACGCCGCCGGCCACGCCGGTCGAGAGCAAGAGAGGAACATCCTGATGGCTATCTCGCGCCGCGCCTTCGGCATCGGCCTCGTCGCAGCCAGCGCGGCGGCGACCGGCGGCTATGTTTATTTGCGCGAACATCCCGAGATCGCCGGCCGCTTCGGCGAGGCCAAACGGCTGTTCGGCTTTGCCGGCGGCGAGAAGGAAGGTTTTCTCGCCAACGCCCGCGTCAAGAGCACGCTGGAGCGCCGGTTCGGACTGATCCTCGACGGCCGCCGCGCGGGTTCGGTCGAAATGGTTCGCGAGCGCGCGCTGCTGGACCAGAAGCCGCAATTCCTCTGGCCGTCGTCATCCGTTCTGGTCGAAGTGGCGCGGTCGTCGGGCGTCAAGATCTCGCGCGACCAGGTGATCTTCAACTCGCCGATCGTGCTCTATTCCTGGGATCGCATTGCCGACGGCCTGGTGAAGGGCGGCATCGCCCAGCCTGCCGGCGGGCCGCGCTACACCGTGGATCTGTCGAAGCTGCTTAAGGCCATCATCGCCGGTGAGAACTGGTCGGCGATCGGCGTCTCCGATCTGTTCGGTCGCGCCCGCGTGGTCTCGACCGATCCGAACAAATCCAACTCCGGCTTCATGTTCGCCGGCCTTGCAGCGAGCCTGCTCTCGGGCGACGTGGTGATGCCGGAGACATTGGGCAAGATCGACGGCGATGTCGGCACCGTGTTTCGGCGCATGGGTTTCAAGCCGCCGTCGTCCGGCAAGCTGTTTGACGATTACGTCGCCGGCGGCGCAGGCGCGCAGCCGCTGATCGTCGGCTACGAGAACCAGCTCGTCGAATGGGTGCTCCAGGATGCAGATCGCTGGAAGAGGCTGGAGGCAAACGCACCAGCCAAACCCGTGATCCTTTATCCGCAGCCGACGGTGTTCTCGGCCCATCCGCTCATCAGCATCGAGCGCCAGGCCGACGATCTCATCGAGGCCCTGACGAGCGAGAGCTTGCTCGAAATGGCCTGGGAGGACCACGGCTTCCGCGGACCGCTCGGCACCATCGGCAAGGCGCGCAACGCGCTGCTGCAATCACGCCTGCTCGAACGGATCGACGCGGTGCTGCCGATGCCCGACGCCCCGGTCATGCTGGCCCTGCTCGACCGCCTTGCGACGTAACCAACCGTCTCTAGTGCTCGAACACCAGCCGCGCGCCGACCGTGCCTTCGAGTGCGCTGATCTGCGCCAGCAGCGCGCCCGAATCCGCACCACCGAGATCGGCGTCGAGCACGACGTAGCCGAGGTCACCCGCGGTCTCCAGATATTGCGCGGCGATGTTGATGTCGCGCTGGAGGAAGACCTCGTTCAGGCGGCGCAGCATGCCCGGCACGTTGCGATGGACGTGGCTGAAGCGCGCGCCGGAGGGACGCAAATGCAGCTGCACTTCGGGGAAATTGACCGCGCCCATGGTCGAACCGGTAATGAAAAAATCGACCAGCTTGCGCGCGACCTCGCCGCCGATGCGCTCCTGCGCCTCTTCGGTGGAACCGCCCACATGCGGCGTGAGGATCACGTTGTTGAGGCCCTGCACCGGGCTCTTGAAGCGCTCCGAGTTCGACGACGGCTCGACCGGGAAGACGTCGATCGCGGCACCCGCGATGTGACCGTCGCGCAGCGCGCCGGCGAGCGCATCGAGATCGACCACGGTGCCGCGGCTGTTGTTGATCAGGAACGAGCCTGATTTCATCGCTCGCAGTTCCTTCTCGCCGATCATGCCCGCCGTCTCCGGCGTCTCGGGCACGTGCAGGCTGACGATGTCGCTCTGCGCCAGCAATTCCTCGAGCTTCTCGACAGGCTCGGTATTGCCGTGGCGGAGCTTGTCGGTGCGATCGTAGTAGATCACCCGCATGCCCATGGCTTCGGCGAGCGTCGAGAGCTGCGAGCCGATATTGCCATAGCCGATGATGCCCAGCGTGCGGCCGCGCACCTCGCGGCTGCCGGCCGCGGATTTGTCCCAGCCGCCCTCGTGGGCCGAAACCGAGCGCGGGAAGATCTGCCGCAGCAGCATCACGATCTCGCCGATCACGAGTTCGGCGACGCTGCGCGTGTTGGAGAACGGCGCATTGAACACCGGGATGCCGCGCCTGCGCGCTGCCAGCAGATCCACCTGGTTGGTGCCGACGCTGAAGCAGCCGACAGCGAGCAGCCCGTCAGCGGCTTCCAACACCTCGTCGGTGATCTGGGTGCGCGAGCGAATGCCGAGCAGCGACACGCCCTTGAGCGCCTGGCGCAGCGCCTCGCCATCCAGCGCCTTGGTCAGGCGTTCGACATTGGTGAAGCCTGCGCCCTTGAACAGATCCACGGCGCTGTCGTTGACACCTTCAAGCAGTAGCGCCTTCGCGCTCCGCTCAGGGTTTTGGCCTGCGGCTGGCATAGAATCTCCATGAATGGCGGCTTTGCCGCAGCACATAGACCGTGGACGCCGCACAGCACAATAGGCATGAAACCCGGATTTTCGCTTCGTTCCATCCGGCCTCCGCACTACAAGCATACCGAACCTATCGGAACGCTCATGCGCCCAGCCATTTTCTTCGACTGCGACGGCGTGCTGAACCAGGAGCCGGGCGGCCACGGCGTGCTGGTGCCTGACGACATCCGCCTGATCCCGGGTGCGGGCGCGGCCGTGCGGACGGCGCGCGAAGCCGGTTACCTCACGATCATCGTGACCAACCGCGCCCAGGTGGCGAAGGGCTTTGTCACACTCGCCGGTCTTGAGATGATCTTTGCACGGCTTCGCGAATTGCTGGCCGAAGATGGTGGCATCGTCGATGCCATCTATTTTTGCCCGCATCATCCGGAGCGGACGTCCGGCGGCGCCCCGGACTTTCAGATCGCCTGCGAATGTCGCAAGCCCGGAACATTGCTGTTGCGCAGGGCCGTCGCCGATTTCGGCATCGATGTCAGCCGATCCGTGCTGATCGGCGACAGCCTGCGCGACATTGGCGCGGGGGGCGCGATGGGCCTGAAGAGCTACGGCGTGCGGACCGGGTACGCCTGCCGCGATGTCGAGCGCTATCCGGATCGCGCGCCGCCGGTGCCCGACCGGATGTTTGCCGACGTCGGCGAGGCCGTCGCATTCTGCTTGGCTCATCCGGCGAACCACGGACAAGCCGGCCAGCCCGATTGACGCGGTCCGGCCATTCGCCGATACCGGCATGATCTCGATTCGCATCTTGTCGATTCACATGGGGACTGGACCGGACGGATGAAGACAGCTCTGGTGATCGGCGGCGGCATCGCCGGCTGCGCGGCGACGCATCAACTCATGAAGCTGGGCGGCTGGGACGTCACGATCGTCGAGGCCGCGCCGTTCCTCGGCGCCGGCGTGCGCACCTTCTGGTATGGCGGCCATCCCTACACTTTCGGCCCGCGCCACTTCCTGACCCAGAACCGCGCCGTGTACGATTACATGGACGCGATCGTTCCCTTACGCTCCTGCGCCGACCATCAGTTTATCACCTATGTCGAGCGCGATAACGCCTTCTACAATTATCCGATCCACGAGGACGACATCGCGCGGATGCCTGATAGCGACAAGATCGCGGCCGAACGCCGGTCGTCACGCGGCGTTGCCGAGGCAAAAAACCTCGAGGAATATTGGGTCGGGTCGGTCGGCCAGACGCTCTATGACAAGCTGATCGACAAGTACAACAAGAAGATGTGGCTGGTCGACGACAACAAGCGCATCGACACGTTCAACTGGTCACCGAAGGGCGTCACCATCAAGAGCGGCTCCCGCGCCGCGTGGGACACGGCTTGGTCGGCCTATCCGCACGCGGAAGACGGTTACAACCGCTATTTCGACGTCGCGACCGAAGGCGCGCGCGTGCTGTTGTCGACCCGCATCGAGCAGTATGATCTACCGGCGCGCGCGGTCTGGTTCGGCGGCGAGAAGCACACATACGACGTCATCATCTCGACCATCTCGCCGGACGAGCCGTTCGGCCGCTGCCATGGCGAGCTCGCCTTCATCGGCCGCGACTTCCACAAGATCGTGCTGCCGACCGAGCACGTCTTCCCCGAGCACGTCTACTTCCTGTATTACGCCAATGACGAGGCGTTCACGCGGCTCGTCGAGTACAAGAAGTTCACGCACCACAAGTCGCCGACCAGCCTCGTCGGAATGGAGATCCCCTCGCACAACGGCAAGCACTATCCGCTGCCGTTCAAGTCCGAGCAGGAGCTCGCGCGCAAATATTACGCGCTGATGCCGGACCACGTTTATTCGATCGGCCGCGCCGGCAGCTATCGCTACGGCCTCGACATCGACGACTGCCTCGAGCAGGCGATGGTGATGGCGCGCCAGATCGCCGAAGGCGGCCGCGACCATCCGGTGCCGATCGAGGCCTGGCGCTAGATGACCGGGGCCGCCGCCACGCCGCATCGCTGCGTCGTCTGCGGATCGGGCGAATCAGAGACGATTTGGTCGGTGGCGCGCACGCCGATGCACGCGGTGCGTCCGGCCGGCATGGCGGACATTGCAAGTGGCTTCGGCCAACTGGACATTGTCGCCTGCAGCAGTTGCGGACATCTCTCCAACCGTGCCTTCGACACTGACGCGGCCGATGAGCTCTATGGCGCACTGGTCCTGACCAACGAGCCGGTAAGCCCGGGCATGATCGCCGCAGTGGACGAGACCGCGGCGCTGATCATGCGGCATCTCAAACATGTCCCTGCCGTGCTCGAAGTCGGCGGCGGCGGCGGCGCGCTGTCTCTGGCGTTGGCACGACGCTCGGCGCATGTCGATCTGGTCGAGCCCAGCCGCGCACTTCGGCCCGAGCGATTTGCCGGCACCGGCGTGACACTGCACCGCGCGATGTTTCCGGTCCCGGCGCTCAAGGGGCGCCGCTTCGATGCGGTAGTGTGCCGGCAGGTCATCGAGCATGTTCCGGAGCCCGCGCCATTCCTGGCCGCGCTGCGCGCAAGCCTAGCCGATGACGGCATCGCCTATCTCGAAATGCCCAGCGCCGATGACATCCTGCGCCGCCATTCGATCGTCGATTTCCATTATCCGCATGTGCACTATTATCGGCGCACCGAGATGGAGCTGTTGCTCGCGCGCGCCGGCTTCGCGCTCGCGGAGGTTTTTGACATCAAGCAGGGGCACGATATGGGCTTCCTGCTGCGTGCGGCGAAAACGCTCGCGCATGAGGCCCCCGTGTCGACCGGTTTCTTGCCCTCGGAATTTGCCGCAGCGCTGGCGAAACGGCGATCACGGGCGGCACAACGTCTCGCTGAGATCAGCGGTCCGATCGCACTCTACGGGGCCAATGCCTATGCGCAGGCACTGCTCGGCCTCTATCAGCAGAGCACACCGTTCGCCGCTGTTTTCGACGACACGGCCTCCTATGCGGGACGTTGCGTCTACGGCCCCGCGGGCGAGATCACCATCGAACCACCGAGCGCGGAACGCCTTGCCGGCATGGCGGCCGTCGTCATCGCGGCCTACCTGCACGATGCCGAGATCGCGCGAAAAATCGCCGCGATGGGATTCGGAGGCCCCGTCTACACGCTGCGCGCGCCGGCGCCGGACGGGCCGGGCCGGATCGCGAGCCTGTTCGATCCGTAGAGCCGATCAGATCAGATCGGAGTCGATCTCCGAGGCGATGTAGGACCGCCCCCACCAGCCGATGTCGAGATGGCGCACGAAGCGCCAGTGCGAGCGCTGGCGGTATTCGACGAAGGCCTTCGCCAGCCCGCGGCCGGGATTGCCGCGATTCCCGACGAAGAGATCGTCGATATAAAGCACCGATCCGGCCTGAAGCAGCGGCTCGATGAAATCGAACACGGGGATGGCGGATTCATAGAGATCGCAATCGATATTCGCGAGCGCGATCTTGCGCCCGCTGCTTGCGAATTGCTGCTTCAGCGCAGGCGTAAGCGAATCGCCGTAGAGGCCCTTCACCGTGCGCACCTTGTCCGCGTAGATGCCGTGCTCGCCGATCAGGCGCAAAAACTCCTGCTCTGAGGTCGCGAGCGCGCCCTGCGTCCATTTGCCGACGCTGGTCTCGGTCTCCGGCGCCGGCAGGCCGGCAAAGCTGTCGAAAGCCCAGAACGCCATGTCGTGGAGATTCTTGCGCCGTGCCTCGGTCAGCGCCATGCGGAAGGTGCGCGCACGATGGCAGCCGAATTCGTGATAGTCGCCGGCGATCTCGTTCTCCTTCAGGAAATCGAAGACCTGGCGAAAGAATTTCAGCTTCTCGCTCTGCCTGACCTGCTGGTTGTAGCGGATCTCGTCTTCCGCGGACCAGTTCCCAAGCGCCGCACCATCGGCGATTTCGACCCAGGGTTCGCGGGCGAGCGGCCTGATCCCGGTCACGGGACCTGCGGGAACATCGTCGGCACGATCGCTGCTCATGGCGCTTCACCGGCTGGAGGTCATTCGCGTTCCACCCGCGCCCGCCTCTGCCGGCCGGGATGGAATCAGCGCCTGATAGCTTAAGCAAGCGGCCGATCAAGGCCAGCGGCCGTTCGCAGCAGCCATTTGTCGCCGAACGGGGCCATTCCGGCGCACGACCTGTTGATAACTGCCCCCGGCCTATCGTTTGGGGGCCCCGAATCGACTCAGAACACAGACATGAGTTGGCAATACGCGGACACAGTAAGACTACGGTGCCGCGAATTGCAGCGGTTTTGAACGTGCGTCGGGATTCGCAGCGGGATAACCAGATCAGCGGTGATTCGCCAGCTGGCCCGCACACCGGGCTCGACGAAGCACAAACGAGGCCGGTTGCGAAGGTGGAACACGTCGCACAATATTTGCGGGAGGTCTGCGACATCGCGCGGGCGCTGCCGGCAGGCGAGATCGAGGCGCTCTGCGACGAGCTCGTGACCTTGCGCGAGCGCGGCGGCCGGTTGTTCATCCTCGGGGTCGGTGGCAGCGCCGCAAATGCGAGCCACGCCGTCAACGACTTCCGCAAGCTCTGCGGTATCGAAGCCTACGCACCGACCGACAACGTCTCGGAACTCTCCGCCCGGACCAATGACGAGGGCTGGCCGAGCGTGTTCGTGGAATGGCTGCGGGTCAGCCATCTTGGACCACGTGACGCCATCCTGGTTCTCTCTGTCGGCGGCGGCAATCTCGAACGCAATGTCAGCCCCAACATCGTCGCGGCGGTGAAGGAGGCGAAGGCGAAAGACGCGCGCGTGCTCGGCATCGTCGGGCGCGACGGCGGCTATGCAAAGCAGGCCGGCGACGTCGTCGTCGTGATTCCCACTGCGGCAGAGCAGCGTGTCACGCCGCATGCCGAAGCGTTCCAGGCGGTGGTTTGGCATTGCCTGGTCTCGCATCCGAAGCTGCAGCGCAGCGCCACCAAATGGTGAGGCGCTGGCTTGGGGACTCCGGGAGGGGTAGTGTTGCGTCGTGCGTGAGTCGTCTTGTTTGCGCGATGCGGAATGCATCTGGCGCAAATGCAGATGGGTGTGACTTGGCCGCGCCGGGCCGCGTGAGATGGATCCGGCGGGCAACAGGCTGAAGGGGCTTACGCAACATGAACGCACCGAGCATCGACGCGCTCAACATCAAGATCTTCGGTGACGGGGCGGATCTCGCAACGATCCAGCGCACGTCACTTGATCCGCGGATCAAGGGTTTCACCACCAATCCCTCGCTGATGCGTGCGGCGGGCGTTGGCGATTACCGCACCTTCGGTTGTGCGGCGCTAAAGATGGTGCGCGACCGGCCGATCTGCTTCGAGGTGCTGGGCGACGACCTTGCCACCATCACCCACGAAGCCCGCGAGATCGCCTCCTGGGGGCCGAATGTCTATGTGAAGCTCCCGGTGACGACCACCCGCGGCGAGTTCTGCGGCCCCGCCATCGCTGAGTTGGCGCGCGAAGGCGTAAAGGTCAACGTCACTGCCATTCTGACGCTGAGCCAGGTCGAGCACGTCCGCGACGTGCTCGACGCCAACACGCCGGCGATCGTCTCGGTGTTCGCCGGGCGCATCGCCGACACCGGCCGTGATCCCGTCGCGATGATGTCGGAAGCGCTCGATATCCTGTCGGATCGCCCGGCCGCGCAGCTGCTCTGGGCCAGCCCGCGCGAGCTGCTGAATCTGTTCCAGGCCGACGCCATCGGCTGCCACATCATCACGCTCTCCGCCGACCTGCTGAAGAAGTTCGACCTGATCGGCAAGGACCTCGACATCTATTCGCGCGAGACCGTCGCCATGTTCCGCAATGACGCGCTGGCGGCGGGCTACGAACTGTCACCGCGCAAGCCGGCCAGGAAGCGCGTGGTCGGCCGTATCGATCGCTAACGACACCGGATTGCAATGCTCAAGAACGTCCTCGTTACCGGCGGTGCCGGCTATGTCGGCCATGTCCTGGTCCCGCGCCTGCTTGCGGACGGCTACAACGTCACCGTCTACGACCTCCTGTTCTTCGGCTCGCGGCTGCCGAACCATCCGAACTTGCGCGTCATCAAGGGCGACATCCGCGATACCGCCAGGCTTGCTACCTGTCTCAAAGGACAGGATGCGGTGCTGCATCTTGCGTGCATCTCCAACGATGCAAGCTTCGAGCTCGACGAAAACCTCTCCAAGACCATCAACTACGATTGCTTCGAGCCGATGGTGGTCGCGGCACGCAAGGCGGGCGTGAAGCGCTTCGTCTATTGCTCGACCAGCTCGGTCTACGGTGTCAGCGACGCGCCCGACGTGACTGAAGACCATCCTTTGGTGCCGTTGACGCTCTACAACAAGTTCAAGGGCATGTGCGAGCCGCTGCTGTGGCAGCACAAGGCGGATGACTTCACCTGCGTGACGGTACGCCCCGCGACGATCTGCGGCTACAGCCCGCGCACTCGGCTCGATCTCTCCGTCAACATCCTCACCAACCACGCGGTGAACAAGGGCGTCATCACCGTGTTCGGCGGCAAGCAGATGCGGCCCAACCTCCACATCGAGGATATGGTCGACGCTTACAGGCTGATGTTGACCGCGCCGCACGACAAGATCCACGGCGAGACCTTCAATATCGGCTTCGAGAACCACGCCATCGCCGATCTTGCCACCATGGTGAAGTCCGTGGTCGAGGCGCAGGGCAGCCGCGAGATCGACATCGTCACCACGCCGTCGGATGACAACCGCTCCTACCACGTCAATTCCGACAAGATCCGTCGCGTGCTCGGCTATGCGCCAGCGCGGACGATCGAGGACGCGATGCGCGACCTCACACGCGCCTTCGTCAACCATCTCCTGCCGAACAGCTTTGACGACGATTGGTATTACAACGTCCGCACCATGAAGAAGCTCGGGGCCCGATGAGTGTGCGTCCGACCGCACTGGTGACAGGTGGCGCCGGCTTCATCGGCAGCCATATGGTCGAGCTGTTGCTGGCGCGGGGCTACCGGGTGCGGGTGATCGACAATCTCGTCGGCGGACGCGAGGCCAATCTCGCCGCCCATGCCAATAATTCCGATCTCACCTTCGAACGCGGCGACATCCGCGATGTACGGCCGGGCGGTGCGCTGTTCCGCGACGTCACCCGCGTCTTCCACTTCGCCGGCATCGGCGACATCGTGCCCTCGATCGAGTCTCCGCTCGACTACATGTCGGTGAACGTGCAGGGCACCGCACAGGTGCTGGAATGTGCGCGCCAAGCCCGTGTGCGCAAGCTCGTCTATGCGGCCTCGTCCTCCTGCTACGGGCTGGCTGCGACACCGACCCGCGAGGACCATCCAATCTCGCCGCAATATCCGTATGCGCTCAGCAAATACCAGGGTGAGCAGGCGGTGCTGCACTGGCACGCCGTGTATAGGCTCCCGGTCAATGTCATCCGCATCTTCAATGCCTATGGCACGCGCTCGCGCACCTCGGGCGCTTATGGTGCCGTGTTCGGCGTATTCCTGCGGCAGAAGCTTGCCGGCAAGCCTTTCACCGTCGTCGGCGACGGCAGCCAGAGGCGCGATTTCGTCTATGCCAGCGACGTCGCGGACGCATTCCTGCGTGCTGGCGAGACGGAGCTGACCGGCAATATCTGGAACCTCGGCGCCGGCAACCCGCAATCGGTCAACCATCTGGTCGCCTTGCTCGGCGGCCCCGTGATCCACATCCCGAAGCGGCCGGGCGAACCGGATTGCACCTTTGCCGATATCGGAAAAATCCGCCGCGAGCTCGGCTGGGAACCGAAGGTGAGCTTCGAGGAAGGCGTCCGCCGTATCCTCGCCGAGATCGACTATTGGCGTGACGCGCCGCTGTGGAACCCGGAGACCATTGCCGCCGCGACGTCGGCATGGTTCAACGCTTTGGCGGCCAAGGGAGCGCCGGCATGATGGACGATGCGACGCATCGCATGGTGAGCCACAAGCTGAAGAGCGCAGCCGAGATCGCCGCGCTGATCGGCCGCCGTCCGCGTGCCCGCAAGGTCATCATGTGCCACGGCACGTTCGATGTCGTGCATCCCGGCCATGTCCGCCATCTGCTTTACGCCAAGAGCAAGGGCGACATCCTGATCGCGAGCCTGACGGCGGACGCGCATATCCTGAAAGCCAATTTTCGGCCGTTCGTGCCGCAGGAGCTCCGCGCGTTCAACCTCGCTGCGCTCGAAGCCGTCGATTACGTGATGATCGACCCGAAGCCGACGCCGATCGACAACATCCGCCTGATCGAGCCCGATATCTTTGCCAAGGGCTACGAATACACCGCAGCCGGGCTGCATCCGCGGACTGCCGAGGAGAAGGAAGCAGTCGAGGCCTATGGTGGCGAGCTGATTTTCACGCCCGGCGATATCGTGTTCTCGTCCTCGCATATCATCGAGACCGCGCCGCCCTCGATCGCGACCGAGAAGCTCCTGACCCTGCTCTATGCCGAGCACCTCGATTTCGACAGCCTGCGCGGCGTTCTCGACCGCTTTCACGACCTGCGCGTCCATGTGATCGGCGACACCATCGTCGACACTTATACCCGTTGCGCCGTGATTGGCGGCGGCACCAAGACGCCGACCATGAGCGTGCGTTTCGAGGAGAAGCAGGACTTCGTCGGCGGCGCCGGCATCGTCGCCAAGCACCTCGCCAGCGCCGGCACGCGCGTGACCTTTTCGACCGTGCTCGGCGACGATGCGACCGGCGAATTCGTCAAGCGAGACCTCGGCGCCACCAACATCGACTTCCACGCAATCGTGGATCCGAACCGACCGACGACCAACAAGGACGTCATCGTCGCAGCGGGCCACCATTTGCTCAAGGTCGACCGCGTCGACAACCGGCCGATCGCCGAGCGCATCCTCCGCACGCTGGTCGATCGCATCGCGTCAGTGCCCGCCGACATCGTCGTGTTCACGGATTTCCGCCACGGCATCTTCAACCGCGACACGATTCCGCATCTGGTCAAGGCCATTCCGAAGACGGCCTTCCGGGTCGCCGATTCGCAGGTCGCGAGCCGTTGGGGCAACATCCTCGAATTCCAGGGGTTCGATCTCATCACGCCGAACGAGCGCGAGGCGCGGTTCGCGCTCGGCGACCAGGATTCGGTGGTACGCCCGCTCGGCACCGAGCTGTACCGGCAGGCGCATTGCAAGACGCTGCTGCTCAAGCTCGGGCCGCGCGGCCTGATGGCCTTCCGCGGCGAACCGAAGAGCGACGAGGACGTCCGCTCCTTCTTCGTGGTCGACAGCTTTGCCGACAACGTGGTCGACGCCGTCGGCTCCGGCGATGCGCTGCTCGCCTATGCCGCGCCGGCCATGTATCTCACAGGCAACGCCGTCGTCGCAGCCGTGCTCGGCTCGCTCTCTGCCGCGGTCGCCTGCGAACATCAGGGCAACGTGCCGACCGAACCGAACGATATCCTCGACAAGATTGACCGTCTCGAGCGCCTAGCGCAGTACCGCTGAGGACGCGATGAAAGTCATCGTCGTCGGGTACGGAGTTCAGGGCCACAAACGCTTCAGGGTCGCGGGCGATGATGCGGTCGGGATCGTCGATCCCGTTGCGCCGGGAGCCAACTGGCGCCGCCTCGAAGAGGTTCCCGTCGATCGCTTCGACGCAGCCATCATCTGCACGCCGGATGCTCCCAAGATCGAGTTGCTGCGCCATTTGCTCGAACGCGGTAAGCACGTGCTGGTGGAGAAGCCGCTGTTTGCCGCAAGCGGCGACGATCTACACGCGCTGCAGGCGCTCGGCCGCCGCAGTCGCGCGCTGTGCGTCACCGCCTACAACCATCGCTTCGAGCCGCATTTCGTGCGGATGCGCGACCTGCTGCGGTCTGGCCGGCTCGGCGCCCTCTATCGCTGCCGCATGTTCTACGGCAATGGCACCGCGCGGCTGGTACGCAACTCGGCCTGGCGGGACACCGGCGACGGTGTGCTCGGCGATCTCGGCTCGCACCTGCTCGACACCGTGCGCTTCTGGTTCGGCGATGTCGCCGACACCTTCCGCATCGTCTCAGCGGAGCGGTTCGAGAACCGCGCGCCGGATCACGTGGTGATCGCCGCCGAGGGGCGCCCACAAATCGAACTGGAAATGACACTGCTGTCCTGGCGCAACCATTTCACCTGCGACGTCTTCGCGGAGCACGGCTCCGCGCATATCGAATCGCTCTGCAAGTGGGGCCCGAGCAGCTTTATTCACCGCACCCGCGTGCTGCCGAGCGGCCGTCCGCCGGAGGAGACCCAGGTCCTGGTGCAGGACGATCCGACTTGGGCGCTCGAATATTCCCACTTCAAGCAGCTCTGCGAAGCAGGCGCGGAGACCGATCTCTCAAATGACATTTGGCTGCATCGCGCGCTGACGCGGCTCGGCCACGACGCGCAGGCGGGGAGCGCCGCATGACCCGCCCCCGCATTGCTTATGCCGGAATGACTCATCTCGGCCTCTGCTCGGCGATCGCCGCAGCCGCTCAGGGTTTTGTAACGCTCGGCTTCGATACCGATGCGCGCATGATTGGCCGCATCGCTGCAGCCGATCTGCCGGTGCGCGAGCCCGGGCTCGACGATCTCCTGCGCAAACACCGCGATCACATCGACTTCTCCGCTGACGCCACGGCGCTGCGCGCGTGCGATCTCGTCTATGTCGCGCCTGATGTACCTACCGATGGTAACGGCGTTAGCGATCTTAGCGGTATCAGCACCCTGCTCGACGTCGTGCTCGCCAACACGCGCGACGACGCGGTGATCGTTATCCTGAGCCAGGTGCCGCCAGGCTTCACCCGGGCACGGCAGCGCCCCGGGCGCATCATTCTCTATCAGGTCGAGACCCTCGTATTCGCCCGCGCCGTCGAGCGTGCGACGAAGCCTGAGCGCTTCATCCTCGGCTGCCTCGATCCGGATGCGCAATTGCCCGCCGCCTGGCAAAGCTTCCTCGAATCGTTCGGCTGCCCGCTGCTGCCGATGCGGCTTGAGAGCGCCGAGCTTGCCAAGATCTCCATCAACTGCGCGCTGGCGGCGTCCGTGACCATCGCCAACACGCTCGCAGAGCTCTGCGAGCGCGTCGGCGCCGACTGGGCGGAGATCGCTCCGGCGTTGAAGCTCGATGCCCGCATTGGCCCCCATGCCTATCTGGCACCGGGACTTGGGCTCGCCGGCGGCAATATCGAGCGCGACCTCGCCACTGTGATGCGACTGTCGGACGAGCTTGGCACCGATGCCGGCATGATCCGCGCCATCGTCGCAAACAGCGCTCATCGCAAGGATTGGGCGTTGCGCGAGCTGCACGAGGCGCTGCTGGCGAAGACACCGCAAGCCCGGATCGGCGTGCTCGGCCTTGCCTACAAGGAGAACACGCATTCGGTGAAGAACTCCGCGGCACTGGCGTTGATCGCGCAGCTCGCGGCATGGCCGGTGCGCGCGTTCGATCCGGCCGTGCCTGCCTCCGCCGCGCAGCATCCGGACCTGACAGCCGCATCCAGCGCCCTCGAAGCCGCACACGACGTCGATGCGCTCGCGATCATGACACCCTGGCCGGAATTCCGCGAACTCGCGCCCGCCGATCTTGCACGCCTCATGCGCGGGCGGCTGGTCCTTGACCCCTACCGCGTGCTCGATGCCGCCGCCGCGCGCGCGGCCGGTCTCGATCATCGCACGCTCGGCGCGCGGGCGTCGTGACACGAACTGGATGATGCCGATGACCGAGGTAAACCTCCTCTCCAAACTGCCGCGCGGCAAACGCAATCTCTCCGCGCGCGCGACCGCCAAGACCGAAGAGCACATCCGCATCTCGCGCGAATATGGCGAGACCTATTTCGACGGCCCGCGCGAATATGGCTATGGCGGCTATCGCTATGACGGGCGCTGGGTGCCGGTGGCGCGAGATTTCATCGAACACTTCTCGCTCAAGCCCGGCGACCGCGTGCTCGATATCGGTTGCGCCAAGGGTTTTCTGGTCAAGGATTTCATGATCGCCTGCCCCGGGCTGGAAGCGTTCGGCCTCGATATCTCCCGCTACGCGCTGATGCATTGCGAGCCCGAGACGATCGGCCGCCTTCACCTCGGCAACGCGCTTGAGCTGCCGTTCCCCGACAACAGCTTCAAAGCCGCCATCTCGCTCAACACGATCCACAATCTCGACCGCGCCGGCTGCATTCAGGCGCTGAAGGAAATCCAGCGCGTTTCGGGCGGACGCGCCTTCGTGCAGGTCGATTCCTATCGCACGCCGGAGCAGAAGGCTGTGTTCGAGGAGTGGGTGCTGACCGCCCGCTTCCACGATTATCCGGAAGGCTGGATCGCGCTGTTTGGCGAAGCCGGCTATACCGGCGATTATTTCTGGACGATCATCGAGTAGGACGAGGACGCTGTCATGACCCAAGCCAGCTTCGACGCAAAAGCGGCGCGAACACGCTGCCAGCGCTATCGCCGGCGCATCCTCGACATCTCGCAGCGCGTCTCGGCCCTGCACATCGGCGGCGCCTTCTCCTGCACCGAGATCGTGGACTGCATCTATAATGATCTGATGCGCAAGCCCGGCCTGTCCTCGCCCGACACCTTCCTGATGTCGAAGGGCCATGGCTGCATGATCCAGTATGTCGTGCTGGAATCGCTCGGCGTGCTGACACGGGCCGATCTCGACGCGTATTGCACGCCGCACGGCCGCCTCGGCGTGCATCCGGACTACGGCAATCCCGGCATCGAGGCCTCGACCGGATCGCTCGGCCACGGCCTGTCGATGGTGGTGGGCATGGCGCTCGCCGAGCGCGGCAAGCGCCGCGACGGCATGATCTACACCGTGCTCAGCGACGGCGAGACCCAGGAGGGATCGACCTGGGAGGCGGTGCTGATGGCGTCCTCGCTGAAGCTGACCAACATCGTTGCCTTCATCGACAACAACGACTTCCAAAGCCTCGGGCGAACCTCGGAGACCCACCCCTCACTTTATCCGATGGCTGCCAAGTTCGACGCCTTCGGCTGGGAGACCGCCGAGATCGACGGCCACGATTCCGCGGCGATCTTCCGCGCGGTGACGACACGGAAGGGCGACCGGCCGTTGATGGTGGTGGCACGCACCACCAAGGGCAAGGGCGTCAGCTACATGGAGAACGCGCCGATCTGGCATTACCGCGCGCCGAACAAGGAAGAGTATGCCCAGGCGCTTCGCGAGCTGGAGACACAGGCGTGAGAAACACCTTTTCCGAGACGCTGTATCAGGAAGCGACCGCCAACCCTGATGTCTATATCGTCGTCGCCGACATCTCGCCGGCCGGCAGCATGGGAAGGTTCTCCAGCGAATACCCCGAGCGCTTCATCAATGTCGGCGTCGCGGAGCAGTCCATGATCGGCATCGCCGCCGGTCTTGCGCTGAAAGGCTGCCAGCCCTTCGCCTACACGATTGCGACCTTCAGCCTCTATCGTCCCTTCGAGATGATCCGCGACGATCTCTGTTATCAGAATCTGCCGGTCACTGTGGTCGGCATGGGCGCCGGCGTGATCTATTCGACGCTGGGCGGCACGCACCACACCCAGGAGGACATCGCGATTGCCTCCGCGCTGCCCAACATGCAGGTGCTGGCCCCCTGCGATCCCCTCGAATGCATCGAGGCCACGCGCTGGTGCGCACGGCAGAAGAATGGTCCGGTGTATTTGCGCATCGGCAAGGCGGGCGAGCCCGTGCTGACCGCGAACGCCGAGCCCTGGCAGTTCGGCAAGCTGCGCTATCTGCGACGCGGCAGCGACATCTGCATTCTCACCTATGGCGTGATCACGGCGATGGCGACTGACATCGCCGACAAGCTCGCCGCTCAGGGACGTTCGGTTTCGCTGGTCTCGGCGCACACGCTGAAGCCGCTGGACCGCGAGGGCATCACGGCCGCGCTGCAACAGCACCGCCACGTCGTCGTGATCGAGGAGCACGCGCCGCAAGGCGGGCTCGCCTCACAGGTGAAGCAGATCGCGTGGGACGTCCGCGCCACGTGCCGGCTCGATACATTCACGCTGCAGGACGCCTTCATCCACAATTACGGCTCGACCAGTGATCTGCTCGCGGCGCACGGCCTGTCGCCCGAACGGATCCTGGCCACGATCGGCTGAGGGCGGACCATGCGCGTGCTCGTGACCGGCGTCTCCGGCTTCTCGGGCAGCACCGTGGCGCGGCGACTCGCGAGCGATGGCCACGATGTCGTCGGCACTTATCGCCGCGACACGGACTTTCTCACGTCTCTGCGCGACGTCGTGCGCGTTGATCCGATCCGAGCCGATCTGACCGACGCCGGGAAGCTCGCCGGTCCATTCGACGCCATCGTCCATACCGCGGCGACCTCCCCGAGCCCGGGCGTCGATGTCGCAAAGCTCGTTCGCGACAACATCGATGCGAGTTTCGCGCTGATCGAGGCCGGCCGGCGTTGGGGTGTCAGCCGTTTCATCTTCTTCTCGTCGCTCTCCTACTATGGCAGGATCGCGCTAGATGTCGTCGACGAAGCCACGCCGGTGCGCGATCCCGACGCCTATGGCGCATCGAAACTCATCGCCGAGCAGCGGCTCGCCGAACTCGGCGGCACGTTTTCCACGCTGGCGCTGCGCCTGCCGGGAATCATTGGCCCGGGCGCGCATCGGAATTGGCTCTCAGGCGTCGCGTCGCGGCTGCGGACCGGCGAGACGATACGCGCCTTCCATCTCGACCGTCCCTACAACAACGCAGCCCATATCGACGACGTCGCCGCACTGGTCGGGGGCGTGCTGGCCCGCGAGCCCTGGAGCGGCTTCGACGCAGCAGTGCTGGGCGCCGCGGGATCGCTGACGGTGCGCGAAATCATTGAACGCCTTGCACTGGCGCTGGGCGTATCGGCCAAAATCGAAGAGATCAGCCCGACCAACAACTCGTTCACACTGTCGAGTGCTCACGCCATCGCACGCTACGGCTATCAACCGATGGAGATCGGCGCGCTGATCGATCGTTACGGCCGCGAGATCGCCGGCTAGGCGCGATCGCCCTCGCGATAGCACCCCTTGCACACCTCGGGTATGCGCCCCTCGCGGTGATCTCTGCGAAAGGTCTCATAGGCCTCGCCATGCCAGATCGCGACGAGATCCTCGGCATTGCCGAGATCGACGACCTCAGGGTTGGCGATGGTGCAGCAGGGAACAGTGCGCATGTCGGAGGAGACATAGAGCCGCTCGAACGGCCACGGACAGAGCTTGTCGGTCTTGCGCCAGCTATATTTGTCGGTGACGTTCCAGAATGCCACACGCACGCCAAGCTCGCGGCCGCGCGCCATCAGCCTGTTACAGAGCTCCTCGGTGAAGGCGTCCTCCGCGACGATGTCGCGTAGCGCCTCCCCCCATTTGTCCTGCCCCCAATTGGTAAGATCGAGCGAGAAGGCGAGGCTGGTGAAGCCGGCTTCCGCCGCGAGCTCGACAAAAGCCGGCAACTGATGCCGGTTGGACTGCTGCACCACCACCCACATCTTGGTGCGATCGACGCCGATCTCGCGCGAATAGGCATTGATCAGCTTGCAATTGGCGATGACGCGCGAAAACACCGAGCCGCGGCGGATGCTCTCGAACGTGGCCTCGTCGGCGCCGTCGATCGAGATCTGAACCTCGTTCGGATCGGCGTCGATCAGCTTGCGGTAATTGTCGCGCAAATGCAGCAGCGAGGCATTCGTGGTGGTGCGCACCCAGATCTCGCGCTCGCGCGCATGACGGAGCATGGCGAAATAGGCGTCGCCCTGCATCAGCGGCTCGCCCATGCCCTGGAGTTTGATCTCGACCAGGCCGTATTGCTGGTCGAGCAATGCCTTGAAGCTCTCGAGCGGCATGTCGCCGGCGCGCTGGCCCTTATGCCAGTCGCTGACCTGGCACATGGTGCAGCGAAAGTTGCAGCGGCTGACATTCTCGATGTCGAGCTTGATCGGGAGATAGTCGATGATCGTGCGATCGGTCCGCGCACGCAGATATTTTCCGTAATTCGCGCGTCGGCGCGGATCGAAGGCCAGGGCACGTTCGCGCTGGGCGGCATAGGCGGCCACCCCCATCGACGGCTCCGGCGCCGGCAGGTTGCGCAGGAACGCGGCACCCTGTGCCAACGCCTGGGCCAAGGTTGGTCGTTCGATCGTATCGGCGTCGTGAGCCATTTGCGTCCGTTGCGGCGGGATCCCGGGGACCGGGACGTCTGGGCAGAACGCAAAACTGATTCGGGTTAAAATCGACCATCATTCGTGCGGCGTGGCAAGGCCCGGCCCGGCCGCTCCGTACAACTCCGGTGGATCAACGAGGGCCGCGCTCAGATCACATAGAACCCGTGCGTGCCGTCGCGCCGGAGTTGGTCGACAAGGCCGTATTCCCAGTCCAGATAGGCCTGCATCGCCTGCTCGGCGATGTCGGTTCCCTCATAGGGGCGACGGTAGCGATGCGCCGGGTCGGGCTTCGGCAGGACCAGCGGCGGGCCGACCTCCAGCGTGCCGGCATAGCCACCTTCGAGCACATAGACTTCCCAGCCCATCTGCGCGAGCCAGGATGCCGTCATGTCGGCGCGGACGCCCTTGTCATCGGTCAGCAGAATGCGCGCACCGCGCACGGGTGCCGCCATATCGGTTTCCTGCACGAGCTGCCCACCGGGATAATGGCGGAAGCCCGGGAGGTGACCGGCCGTATACTCCTCGGCATCACGCACATCGAAGCGATAGAGCGTGCGACCGGTCTCCGCAATCAGCGCCGCCATCTCGTTCGCGCCGATATGGCGGACGCCGGCGCGATAGGCGACCTCACGGGCGTTGGCCGGCCCACCCTCGAACGAGCCGATGGCGCCGCGCCGGTCGGCGCCGTGCGCAAGCGTGTGCCGCGCCAATGTCCAGCCGATCGTGCCGTTGCGCAGCGCCCGCACTTTATTCGGCACGCCGGCGTTGATCAGCGACTGGGTGCCGATGATCGAGCGGGTGCGGCCGGCGCAGTTGACGATGATCGTGGTGTCGGGATCGGGCGCGGCCTGGCCGGCGCGCAGCACCAGCTCCGCGCCGGGCACGCTGACCGAGCCCGGAATGTTCATGGTTGCATATTCGTCGAAGCGGCGAACATCGAGGATCGCGATGTTCGCCTTGTCAGCGATCAGCTTTGCGACCTCGTCGGCGCTGAACGACGGCGTGTGGCGGCGCGCCTCGACCAGCTCGCCAAAGGCCTTCGAGTAGGAATTGACGTCCTCGAACACCTCGTAGCCCGCCGCGCGCCAGGCTCTCAGCCCGCCATCGAGCGCGCTGACGTTGGTGTAGCCGAGCGCGGCGAGGCGCTCAGCGCCCGCCGCGACCAGCCCCTCGCCGTCGTCGAAGAGCACGACCGGCACGTCCTTGCGCGGCAGCCTCACCGCAGCCTCGATCGCGATCCGGTCCACGGCCATGTTCGCGGCGAACAGCGGATGGCCGGTGGCGAAGGCCGCCTCAAACCTGAGATCGAGCAGCGCAATCTCCTCACGCAGCAGCAGCGCGCGGCGGATATCGGCGGGAGTGACGGTCGATAGCTTCATGGCATGAACCCTGGTGCGGACAAGCCATGGGCTTTTGACCGATTGTGGCGGGCTTGGCTAGCCACGCCGACGCATGGCGGCGTCAGCCCGCCAGTTGCTTCTCGATGATGCTGGCGACCCGCACCGGAGTTTCCAGCATGGAATAATGGCCGGCGTCATCGACGGTCTCGAAGGTGACGCGGGGATAAGCGAGCGCAAAGGCATTCCGTAGCGGCTCGCCGCGATAGAACGGAATGTCCAGCGCGCCGGTCACGACATGCAGGGACGCCGCCAGCCCTCGGGTCTCGCCTGATATGGCAGAGGTCGTGAACATGGCCAGGTACCCACGCTTGGCCTCGACCGTCGAGGCCTCCCGCGCGATGGCGAGCTTGCGGCGGAGCCAACCTGCGCCGTAGCGGCTCGACGTGCGTGCCGTGATCGCGCGTCCGGCCGCCCCGTCGTCGTCGATGACGGCGTTGAGCGCCTTCATCGCGGCCTCATCGGCGCGGAAGCCGGTGGGCGGCACCGGCGAGAACAGCGTCACGCTCTGAAGCCGGGGCCCGGCTTGGAGCGCGATCTTCTGTGCCACCAGGCCGGACATCGAATGTCCGACGAGATGGAAGCGGGAGATCGCAAGCTCATCGGCGGTGTGCAGCACGTCGGCCACAGCTTCGTCCAGCGTGTAGCTGCCACTCACGTCGCGCGACCAGCCATAGCCGCGCAGATCCATGAACACGATGGTGTAACGCGCGGGATCGAGATAGGGCAGCACCGGCTCCCAGTTGACGTGATCACCAAGCCATTCGTGCAGCACGACACACACCGTGGGGCCGTTGCCGATGCGACAATGGCCGAGCCGGTTGCGGGTCGCCAGTTGCGGTGATGGCCAGGGAGATAACGGTGCGCTCGCAGCGCTGCCGGCGCCTTGCGCGAGGGCCGGCTTGGCGGTCATGGCAGCGGTGGCGGTCAGACCGAGGCCTTTCAGGACATTGCGGCGTTGCATGTGTTTCCCCCGCGCCTTCTAATACGGCTGGCGCTGCATGCCTGATAGCGCGTGGGCCCAGTGCGGGAGAAATTGATTTCTGCAATGGGTTGATTGATAAATCTCATTCTGGCGTCCCGTCCCTCAGTTCTGAGCTTTCCCATGCCGACCACCCTCGATATCGATACGCTCCGCGCGCTGCTCGTCATCGTCGAGTCGAACAGCTTTTCGCGCGCGGCGGAGCAATTGGGGCGGTCGCAATCGGCGATCAGCCTGCAGATCGCCCGGCTCGAAGCCGTGGTCGGCCATCCGCTGCTGGAGCGGGCACGCGGCCGCGTGCTCGGACCAACCGCGAAGGGTGAAGAACTCGTCGCTCACGCCCGGGAGATGATTGCGCTCAACGAGCGCGCAGTTGCTGCGATGCGTCGATCGAGGTCAGATCAGCGGATCAAGCTCGGCATGCCAGCAGATTTTCTCGAGCGCGGTTTCGCGTCGACCGTGGGTGACATCCGCTCACGCTTCCCCATGGTTCGGCTCTCGGTGCGCTCCGATGTGTCGGCACGGCTCGCCGAGGACATCGATCACGGCCGGCTCGATCTCGCCTTCTACAAGCGCGCGCCTTCGAACGAAGCCGACGCGGCGATCGCGTTCGAGCCAATGGCCTGGTTCGGCAGGGCTGCGGCCTCAACCCGGCCGGGCGATGCCCTCCCGCTGGTCGCCTTTGCCGATGGTTGCGCCTATCGCGGCGAAGCGCTGCGCAGCCTGCGCCTGGTCGGACGAGAATGGACCATCGCCTGCGAAGCGCGCAGCCTCTCCGCGCTGGTCGGAGCCGTCAAGGCCGGCCTTGGCTATGCGGCATTGCCGATCAGACTTGGCGAGCGCAAATCGCTACGGCACGCGGCCGATCTGGTGGACCTTCCGCAGCTCAATGCCGTCGAGCTGACCCTTGGTGTCGCCCAAGGTTGCAACCTGCCGGTCGCCCGCGCGATCGGCAACATCATCGCCAAGCGTTGCGCGCTGGCGTGACGGCCGCAGCTTGCGGCGCGACAGGTACAAGAGCACGCCGGTGACCGCAAACAGCGGCATCAGCGCCGCGGCGATCATGAAGGCGAGCTTGCCCGGCCAGCCCAGCACCGCGCCGCGATGGATGTCGAGCACGCTCGCAATCGCCTTCTCGCCAAGCGTCTTGTCCGCATAGCGCTCTGCAGAGATGACCTGGCCGCTGAAGGCATCGATGCGAAATTCATCGCGCATGGACTCAAGCGTCGAGTCCTTCGGCCACGACCGGATCCGCATCACCGTACCCGGACCGACAGGGAGCGTCAGCTGGACCCTGGCAAAACCGCCGCTCTCCTCCTGCCGGAGGGTCGCCCAGGCGCGGTCGAAGCCGACGGCCGGAGCCGGCTCGGCACGGCCAGCAGCACGTGCCTGCTTCGGCTGCATCTTCGCCGCCGCCACATGCGGGCGCGACAGCAGCCAGACGACACCGTCCTTGTACCAGTCGAACGAGTACCAGAGCCCGGTCAAGGTCATCACGAGATAGATCGGCAGCACCCAGGTGCCGATGACGGCGTGCAGCGAGCGATGCAGGCCGCGGCCGCTGAGCCCGAGATTCGGCTTCAGCCACATCTTAACGCTGCTGGCGCGACGCGGCCAGCGCAGCACGAGACCCGAAACCAGCATCACCATAAGCCCCAGCGCGGCAACACCGGTGATCTGGCGGCCCCAGCCCTTGGCGTCGCCAGGGATCAGCAGCCAGCGGTGCAGCCTGCGCACGGTCGCAAAGAAGTCCTCGCCGCGCGGAACACCAAGCACGCTGCCGTCGTAGGGGTCGACATAGAGCGAGGACGGCCGCGCGCCCTGCTCGTCACGGGCAAAGCGCACGTGCACCGCCGCCGAGGGATCGCTCGACAGCGTGATGGCCGCAACCTTGCCGGCATCCGGCACGCCCTTCAGGCGCGCCACCAGTTCGTCCGGCAGCAGCGCCGGCGCCGTCCGTGGCACGACCTGCAGGATGCCGGCATTCAGATGATCGACGATCTCGTCCTCAAAGCTCATGATCGTGCCGGTCAGCGCGATCAGACAGAGCAGCACAGCGAGCACGAGCCCGGCAATTGAGTGGACCTGGAGCAGCACCGTCTTGATCCTGTGCCCCAGCCTAAGCATTGGCGCAGCCCCTACGAGCCGACCTGACCGAGGCATCCCCGCCTTCGTGCCACGCCGACATCGCTAGAACTTCACCGTCGCCGACAGGGAGATGCGCCGGCCATCGCCCATCGCGACGTTCAAGGCGCTGCCGGTGGTGGACGTGTAGTAGACCTTGTCGAACAGGTTCTTGACGTTGAACTGATAGGTCACAGGCACTTTGTCCACTTTGGTGTCGTAGGTCGCAAAGATGTCTGCGACGGTATAGGCCGGCAGGAAGAACGTGTTGGCCGTGTCGCCCGGGCGGTCGCCGACATAATGCGCGCCACCGCCGAGCCGCAGACGTCCGGGCAACCGATCACCGAAATCGTAGACGAGATAGAGTGAAGTCGTGTTCATCGCGGCGTTCAGCAGCTTTGCGTTGCCGACGACAGGATCATTGATCAGGCGCGCGTCTGTATAGCCGTAGCTGCCGATCATGGCCCACTCGTCCGTCAGCTTGCCGGTCACGTCCAGTTCGACACCGCGCGACCGGGCGGCGCCGGAGGCACGCCCCGTCGACTTGCCGCCGCCGATGTCATCCAGCACCAGCACGTTCTTCTTCTGGATGTCGTAGACCGCCAAAGTGCCCGATAGCCGCTTGTTGACGTCGAACTTGAGGCCGGTCTCCCACTGCGTTCCCTCTTCAGGCGCGATGGTGGAGTCGACGACGAATCCACTGGTGAACGCCGCGATGGTCGAGGTCGGCTTCAACGACTGGGTGTAGCTCACATAGTAGGAGAGCTCTTCGCTCAGCTTGACGATAACGCCGCCGAGCGGCAGCACCTTGTCGCCGGCCAGATTGGTGTTGGTGACGAAGGCAGGCCGGCCCTTCCCGGCGAGCTGCTCGTATTGCATCCAACGCACGCCGCCGACGAAAGATAGCCAGTTCGTCAGGTGGAAGGTGTCCTGGGCGAAGAAACCGCGGGTGCCGAGCTTATCAGTCTGCTCGCTATCGGTTGCCGAAACGGTCGTGCCCGGTGTGACCAGTCCGTAGACCGGGTTGTAGAAGTTGAAGCTCGGCGTCGCCTGTCGGATCAGATCCCGGCGGTCGATGGTGCGATACAGCGCCTCGCCGCCGAACAGGATCTCGTTGCGGAAACCACCGGCCCAGACGTCACCCTGCATATAGGAGGTGCCGTAACTGGCGTTACTCAGAGAGTTCTGGGTGCCATCGTTGCTTCGCGTCTCGACGCCAGTCGTGGCGTTGACGCCGGTAATGCGAAGCTGGTTGGCGCTGTAGGTCTCGGTGTTGTAGCTGTAAGCCGCCGTGACTTTCCAGGTATCGTTGAGCTTCTGCTCGACCGAGCCCTGCACCAGGTCGGACGTACCCCACATGTTGTTGAAGGGCTCATCGAGCCGCCGCGTCGCCGGGATCGCCAGCGGGGCGCCTTTAACGAAGGCGGTGCCGCGGTCGAATGGATAGATGAACTCGCGATGCTCATAGGTGAGCTGGACCGTCGTGCTCTCGCCGTACCAGGCGAGCGACGGGTTCACCAGCATTTCACGATGGCGGCCGAAATTGCGCCAATAGTCCTCGCTGACGCCGTAACCGATGAAGCGATAGGCGAGCCCGCCGTCGCCGATCGGACCGGTGATGTCGAGCGTGCCGTCGGCACCGTTGCGATTGTTCGCGTAGGTGGACCCGAGCAGCGTAACCGAACCGTGCTGATAGAGTTCCGGACGCTTGCTGATCGTGTTGACGATACCGCCAGGGTCCATGATGCCGTAGAGCAGGGAGGCCGGGCCTTTCAGCACCTCGACGCTGTCGACTGCGGCATTCAGGCTGCGCCCCTGCACCAGCGGCATGCCGTTGCGCATGATCGAGCCGTCACGATTGTCGCCGAAGCCGCGGCGGATCACCGCGTCTTGAGTCCCGGCGAGCGTGTTGGTCTGGGTGATGCCGCTGATGTTGACCAGCGCATCGTCGATGTTGCGCGGCAGCTGGTCTTTGATGACTTGAGCAGGAACGACATTGACGGATTGCGAGGTGTCGAGCGGCGACGCGCCGGAGCGCAGCGTGCTCGCGCTCGGCATCGCCCGATAGCCGAGCTTTGCGGCCTGTTGTGCGGCAGCGTCAGCCGCGGCGCGCTCCGACAGCGTCGGCGCCGCGGGCGGAGCTGTAGCTGGGCTACGGCGCGCGGCTGCCTGAGTCCGTCGTTGGGACTGCTCCGAAGCTCGCGACGGTTTCGGCCGCTGTGTCGGTGCATCCACATTCACCGGCGGCAGCGCCGTTTGCGTCTGCGCGAAGCCGGTATTGGAGGGACATTCGGCGAGCAGCACAGCCGCACCGATGAGAAGGCTTGCGCGGCTCTTGCCGGCGCGATTTCGATGACCTCTGACGCGAGGGCCATCCACAAGGGCACGCACTTTCAATTCACTTCCAGGTCACTGCATTCACACAGGCGCATCTAGCAGCGGCGGCGAATGAAGAGAACCGTAAGTGAGCTTGAATAGCTCTAGTGTTGAATCGTTCTAAGACAGCGCGATCGCACGATCATGCGCGACCCTTTCGTGAGCAGGAACGGGCGCGACACAATTGGAAAATGCACGAAATGGCCACGCGCGCCCATTGTCGATGCTGACCTCCCCGCCATCGATGGCGCGATGGCTTCCGCTCACGTATTTTTGTTCAGCTGCACTGCACAGTCTATCTTTACAGTTTATCTTCATATATGTCATTCACTCCGCCATGATCAATACATCGGATCAGCGCCCGTCCGCGCGCGCTGGCGCGCTTGCCGAAGACCTCCGTTCCCTGGTCGGCAAGCTCAAGCGCCGGCTGCGCGAGCAGACCGGCCCGGAGGATTTGACGCCGTCCCAGGTGTCGATCCTGCTGCGCCTGGAGAAGGACGGCCCTGCCACGGTGTCGAGCCTGGCGCGGTCGGAAAAGATGCGTCCGCAATCAATGAGCACGGCAGTCTCTGCTCTGCTCACCGCTGGCCTCGTCAGCGGCGCGCCCGATCCCGACGACGGCCGTCAAACCATTCTGTCGCTGACCAAAGCGTGCCGCGAGAGGATCCGGGTCGGCCGTGCCGCCCGGCAGGATTGGCTCTCGCGCACCATTTCGGCACGGCTATCACAGCGAGAGCAGGACGAACTCGCCTCCGCCGTCTCCCTGCTCAAGCGGCTTGTGAACGATTGACACAGCGCCGCCACGCCCGCCTCGCGGAACTTGCGGCTGCCGAAAGGACACGATCATGGCTCTCACGACGCTTGACCCGATCACGGCTCTCATTGTCGTCGACCTGCAGCGCGGCATCGTCGGGCTGCCTTGCGCTCATCCGATGGACGGCATCGTAGGGCGCTCGTGCGCACTTGCTGCGGCGTTTCGGCAGCACCACCTGCCGGTCGTGCTGGTCAATGTCGCCGGCGGCGCGCCGGGTCGCACCGAGCGGCCACGCCCTGGCGGTCCCTTCCCCGACGGATGGACCGACCTCATTCCCGAGCTCGACCGACAGCCCGACGATATCACCGTGACCAAGCGGACATGGGGCGCATTCGCCAGCACCAACATCGAGAACCAGCTGCGGCAGCGTGGCGTCACGCAGATCGTCATCGCCGGTGTCGCAACCGGCACCGGCGTCGAATCCACCGCGCGGCAGGCTTACGAGGCGGGCTTCAATGTCACTCTTGCCACCGATGCGATGACCGATCCGCGTCCCGAGGCTCACGACTACAGCATTGCAAACGTCTTTCCGCGGCTCGGTGAGAGCGGCTCGACGCAAGCGATCATTGAATTGCTGGCAACACGGAGCGTGCAGGCATGAACTGGCTTCACTTGGTTTCCTATTTCTTTGGCGGGGCTTTTCTGGCGAACGCCATTCCGCATCTCGTCAGCGGCCTGCGCGGAGAGCCGTTCCAGAGCCCGTTCGCGCAGCCGCGAGGAGAGGGGTTGTCCTCGTCGACGGTCAACGTGCTCTGGGGCTTCTTCAACGTGATCGTCGGGTATCTTCTCGTCTGTCGCGTCGGAGAGTTCGCTCTGCTGGAAACGCGCGATGTCGCCGCGCTCGGACTCGGTGCCCTGCTTCTCGGCCTGTTTTGCGCGCGACACTTCGGCCGGTTTCACGGCGGCAACACGCCAGGAGGTTCGTGAGCGTGGCGGCCGCGGGCACATTTCGTTCCCTGCGGAACTACAATTATCGCGTCTGGGCCGCAGGCGCCCTGGTGTCCAATACCGGAACGTGGATGCAGCGTGCAGCGCAGGACTGGCTCGTTCTCACTGAGCTCACACGGCACAATGCGTCGGCCGTGGGCATGGTGATGGCGCTGCAGTTCGGACCACAGCTCCTGCTGATGCCGTGGACCGGCTTCGCTGCCGACCATTTCAACCAGCGACGGCTGCTGGTCGCGACCCAGGCGACGATGGGCGCGCTGGCGCTGGTCCTCGGCGTTCTCACGGTCACCGGCCTGGTACAGCTCTGGCACGTCTACGCGTTCGCCTTCCTGTTCGGCTGCGCCGCAGCATTCGATGCCCCGGTGCGCCAGACATTCGTGGCCGAGCTCGTCGGCGACGGCGAGCTCTCCAATGCAATCGCGCTGAACTCAACGTCCTTCAATGCGGCGCGGATGATCGGCCCGGCGGTTGCAGGCATCGTCATCGCCTCAATCGGCACCGGCTGGGCTTTCCTGCTGAATGCCGCGTCCTTCATGGCGGTGCTCTGCTCGCTCGCCTTGCTGCGCACCTCGGAGCTTCGCCCGAATGCGCGGGCACACCGGGCGCCGGGCGGCATGACCGAGGGATTTCGCTACGTCTGGTCGCGCAGGGATCTGAGGGCGATCATGATCATGCTGTTCCTGATCGGCACGTTCGGGCTGAACTTCCCGATTTTCATCTCGACCATGGCGGTCAGCGTTTTCCACACCGACGCGCGCGGCTTTGGCCTTTTGTCGTCGACAATGGCGGTCGGCACGATCTCGGGCGCACTGCTGGCCGCAGGGCGCGCCCAACCGCGGTTCGTCTCGCTGCTGCTCGGCGCGGCAACGTTCGGTGCGGGATGCACGCTCGCCGCACTCGCACCCAGCTATTGGCTGTTCGCAGGCAGCCTTGTCCTGATCGGCGTCGCCGCCCTGACGGTCACCAATACCTCGAACGCCATGATGCAGCTCTCCACCGAACCGCGAATGAGGGGACGCGTGATGGCATTGCGCCTCGGCGTCGCGCTGGGCGGCACGCCGATCGGTGCACCGATCGTCGGATGGGTCGCGGACAATCTGGGTCCGCGCTGGGCGCTCGGCGTCGGTGCGGCGGCCGGCTTCGCCGCCGCGCTCGTCGCGGCCCGCGCCATGTCGGCACGCGCTGCAAAGGATTACAGCGGATAGAGCGCGCTCTTATGCAATGGCAGGGCTGGTCAGCTCCTCCAGCTTCGCCTTCAGCGCGACACCGTCCGACAACGCGCGCAGCGGCGGCCGTACACGCAACCAGCCGGCATCCCCGGTCTGCGCGGCAAGGATGGCCTTGAGCGTCGTCAGGAACGACGGCGACTTCACCACCACGTCAACCGCGGCCTGCATGCGGGCTTCGACATCCTTGCCATCGATCATCGCCTTGACCAGCTCAGGCGCGATGTTGGCCATGCCGCAGATGGTGCCGGCGCCGCCGCCGGCGATCGCACGGGCGATATCGGTTTCGTTGCCGACCGTGATGGCGAGCTCGGGCGCCGCTGCGCGGAACGCCTGGAACTGCTTGAAATCGCCACTCGAGTCTTTCAGGCCCGCAACCACCTTGCCGTAGCGCTTGCGCAAATTCGCAGCCACCGTGGTCGGGATCGCGACGCCGGAGACCTGCGGGATGTGATAGAGATAGGCGCGCAGACGATCGTCGGCGACACCGTCGAAGATCGCACCGAACGCATCCTCGATGCCTTCAGCGGTGACGCTTCGATCGAAATAGGGCGGCAGGTACAGCACGTGGCGGAGGCCGAGACCGAGCACGGCGCGCGTCAGCGCGATGCTGTCGCTGATGGCAGGGAAGCCGCCACCGATGCCGATGCGCTCCGCCGGCACACCGGCCTTGAGCACGGCCTCGATGGTCGCGACGCGTTCTCCGACATTGAAAGAGGTGCCCTCGCCGGTCGTGCCGAACAGCACGACGCCGTTGACGCCTTTGCTGAACAGCTGCTTGGCGTGAGCGGCAAGCTTGACGGGGTCCACGCTACCGTCCGACGCGATCGGCGTTGCCGAAGCCACCCAGTACCCGCGAATTGCCTCCGTCATAGCACCACCCATTGTTGCCGCCCCCGAATAAGACCTGATCCGCCAAGGATCCCAGGGGGCTTATCGAACCTTGTTTTCGCTTTACTTTTGATCTTGTACCTTACATACAAGACGGACGCAAATCCTTTCAATCCTCACGGCGCGCATGAGGCGCAGCCGAAATTGGAGGAGGTCTCACATGAACATGGTGACCCCCGTCGGACATCCTGAACCATTGCTCGCCGCCTTGCGCGACAAGCTCGGCGCACCGGCCGTGCTGACCGGCAATGATGTCCCCGCGCGCAATTGCAACGACTGGAGCGCGAGCCTGCCGCAAACGCCGCTGGCAGTGATCCGCCCGCTCGATGCGCAAGGCGTTGCCGATGCGATCCTGACCTGCCGGCAGGCGCGCCTGGCCTTCGTGCCGCAGGGCGGCTTGACCGGGCTCTGCCGCGGCGCCGCACCTGAAGCAGGATGGGTCGCAATCTCTCTGGAGCGCATGACTGGCATCGAGGAAATCGACCGCGCCTCGATGACGATGACGGTCAAGGCAGGCACGCCGCTCGAGACGATCCAGAAAGCTGCGGACGAAGCCGGCTTCTTCTTTCCGCTCGATCTCGGCTCGCGCGGTTCTTGCGCCATCGGCGGCAATCTCTCGACCAATGCCGGCGGCAACCGCGTGATCCGCTATGGCATGACGCGCGAGCTGGTGCTCGGCCTGGAGGTGGTGTTGCCGGACGGCACCATCATCACCAGCCTCAACAAGCTGATGAAGAACAACGCCGGCTATGATCTGAAGCACCTTTTCATCGGCTCGGAAGGCACGCTCGGCATCATCACCCGCGTGGTGCTGAAACTGTTTCCGAAGCCGCGCTCGACCATGGCTGCGCTCTGCGCGCTGAACGACTATGCGGCGGTAATCGATTTGCTCGGCGCCGCACGCAGCGGACTTGGCCCGCTGCTGTCGGCCTTCGAAGTCATGTGGCCGGACTATTGGGACGTGATCACGAATCGCGCCGGCGTGAAGCCGCCGGTCGCTGCAGGTCAGGGTCTCTATGTGCTGGTCGAGGCGCAGGGCACCGATGAGAGCATCGATGCGCCGCGGTTCCAGGCCTGGCTCGAGGAGCTGATGGAGCGCGGGCTACTGGCAGACGCTGCCGTGGCGCAATCGCTGGCGCAGACACAGGCGTTCTGGCGCGTGCGGGACATCTGCGCCGAATTCGGCCAGGTGCTGGGGCCGCATATCTCCTACGACATCGGCCTTGCCGTGGCGCGAATGGACGAGTTCGCCACACGCTGCAAGGCGGCGCTCGCGGACGGCATCAAGGGCTGCGAGAGCGTCTATTACGGACATATCGGCGACGGCAATCTGCATCTGGTCTCCTGGGTCACCGGCCTTGCCGTCGAGCAGCAGCCGAAGGAGGAGATGGACACGATCATCTATGGTCTCGTGCGCGAGCTGGGCGGCAGCGTCTCGGCCGAGCACGGCATCGGCACGCTGAAGAAGAAATGGCTCGGCCACGCCCGGAGCGAACCCGAGATTGCGCTGATGCGGACGTTGAAGGCCGCGCTCGATCCCGATCATCTGCTCAACCCCGGCAAGGTCATCTGAGGGGCCCGATGCGATCGCTGAAGCTCGATGCGCCGAAATCGCTGTCGCAGCGGGTGATGCTGCGGCTGCGGCAGGCCATCATCGACGGCGAATTCGCGCTCGGTGCCGCGATCTCCGAGGAGATGGTGGCCAATTCCTTCGGCGTCAGCCGCACGCCGGTGCGCGAGGCCATGGGTCAGTTGCAGGCGCAGGGGCTGGTGGTGATCCGGCCACAGGTCGGCAGTTTCGTGTTCACGCCGAGCGCCGAGGACATTACTGCGCTCTGCACTTTCAGAATCGCGCTCGAACCGAAGGCCGCCGAGCTCGCGTTCCGTCACGACCGCGATGGTGCGATCGCGACGATGAACGGCGCGATCGCGGCGATGGAGCCGGCTGTCGAGGCCAGGGACAACATTGCCTATGGCCGCGCCGACGCTACCTTCCACGAGGGCCTGTTCGCGCATTGCGGCAATCGCTATCTCGCCGAATCCTATCAGCTCGTCTCGGGCCGCGTCGCCGCGCTCCGCACCAACCTGACCTCGCCGATCGACGTGCGCACCCGCACGTCCTTCGACGAGCATCGCAAGCTGCTCGATCTGTTCGCGCGCGGCGAGTTTGCGGGGTTCGAAGCCGCAATGACGACACACATCACCAATTCGGGCGTGGTCTACGCCAAGGCCTTGAAGGTGGACTGAGCAGCGCTACCGCCCATCCCCCGGTCCCGGCCTGTCGAGAAAATCCAGCGCGGTGTTGATCTGTTCGAGCTGGTGCTCGATCTTGTCGCGGTCCTCGACCGACTGCGCCGTCTCGAGCTCTTCCACGAGCTTCTGCTTTCGCAGCAGCAAATTCTCGATGACAGTACTCACAGCTCCCCCATCGCCCGAGGCGAATATCGAGGTCATCCGGATCCCGGACAGGGGCGCACGCGAGCAGTGCTCTCCGCAAACCCTCCCATCAATGTTCACGACGGCAGATGGTTCCTGTGAATGAACCGCCGCGCATGACGCTCAGCGCGTCGCGACGAGACCGGCATGCTGCCCCGGCGCGACATGCGTACGGGAGACGGAGACCGAGAGGACCGCCAGCAAGGTGCACATCATGCAGAGCCTCATCCGCACCGTCCTGCGATCGGTGATCGGCAGGAACAGGAAAAACATCATCACCAGGATCAGCAGCGCGTCGACCAGAACCATGGATCTCTCCCTCGAAAGTGGAAGGGAGCATGCTGCCAGCGCGGGGCACCCGTATGTGGGCGGCAT
This sequence comes from Bradyrhizobium sp. BR13661, assembly GCF_029892425.1. Classification (GTDB taxonomy): domain Bacteria; phylum Pseudomonadota; class Alphaproteobacteria; order Rhizobiales; family Xanthobacteraceae; genus Bradyrhizobium. The sequence continues at coordinate 234,554 of NZ_JARXWB010000012.1, forward strand.
CACAGTTCGGCCCGGGCTGACCGCTGACCGCGACCCCCAACGGGCAGCCGTCTCCAGACGGCCCTTGCGGCCCCAATAGCCTCACGGAACTTTAATCTTTCACGCGTCCGTCGGTTGTATTCGAGAGGCCGGAGTCCTATGCCTTGGCCCCATGGACATCCAGATCATCCCCGCCGCAAAGCCCCTGATGGCCCAGGCGCGCCCGCGCAAGCCGGCACCGTTCCTTCCCATGAGCCGCACTGAGATGGACGCGCTCGGCTGGGATGCGTGCGACATCGTGCTGGTGACAGGCGATGCCTATGTCGACCATCCGAGCTTCGGCATGGCGATCATCGGCCGGCTGCTGGAGGCGCAGGGTTTTCGCGTCGGCATCATCGCGCAGCCGGACTGGCACTCGGCCGAGCCGTTCAGGGCACTCGGCAAGCCGAAGGTGTTCTTCGGCGTCACCGGCGGCAACATGGACTCCATGGTGAACCGCTACACCGCGGACCGCCGCATCCGCAGCGACGACGCCTACACGGCCGGCGGCGAAGGCGGCAAGCGGCCGGACCGCTGCACCATCGTCTATGCGCAGCGCTGCCGCGAGGCCTTCAAGGACGTAGCCGTAGTGCTCGGCGGCATCGAGGCCTCGCTGCGCCGGATCGCGCATTACGATTACTGGTCCGACAAAGTACGCCGCTCGGTGCTGGCCGACGCCAAAGCGGATCTCTTGCTCTATGGCAATGCCGAACGCGCCGTCGTCGAAGTCGCGCAGCGGCTCGCCGCAGGCGAAGCACCGCGCGAGCTCGACGACATCAGGGGCGTCGCGCTGTTTCGGCGCGTGCCCGAGGACTACAGTGAGCTGCACGCCGACGATCTCGATTCCGCCGACGAGGGCGCAACGCGCCAGAAGGGCTTGACCGTGATCCGCCTGCCGGCGCTGGAGCAGGTCGAGCAGGACAAGGAAGCCTACGCCCGCGCCTCACGCGTGCTGCATCGTGAGAGCAATCCCGGCAATGCGCGGCCGCTGGTGCAGCGTCATGGCGATCGCGACCTCTGGCTCAACCCGCCGCCCATCCCGCTGACATCAGAGGAGATGGACGCGGTCTACGACCTGCCCTACGCGCGCGCGCCGCATCCGTCCTACGGCGAGGCAAAGATTCCCGCCTGGGACATGATCAAATTCTCGGTCACGATCATGCGCGGCTGCTTCGGCGGCTGCACCTTCTGCTCGATCACCGAGCACGAGGGCCGCATCATCCAGAACCGCTCCGAGGGGTCTATTCTGCGCGAGATCGAAAAGATCCGGGACAAGACGCCGGGCTTCACCGGCGTGATCTCCGACATCGGCGGCCCGACCGCCAACATGTACCGGATGGCGTGCAAGGACCCGAAGGTCGAGGCCGCGTGCCGGCGGCCATCCTGCGTCTTCCCCGAGATCTGCCCGAACCTCAATACCTCGCATGACGATCTGATCCGGCTCTATCGCAAGGTGCGCGAGACGAAGGGCATCAAGAAGGTGATGGTCGCCTCGGGCGTGCGCTACGACCTCGCGGTCGAGAGCCCCGAATACATCAAGGAGCTCGTCACCCATCACGTCGGCGGCTACCTGAAGATCGCCCCTGAGCATACCGAGCGCGGTCCGCTCGACAAGATGATGAAGCCGGGCATCGGCGCCTACAACAAGTTCAAGCGGATGTTCGACGAAGCGGCAGAAAAGGCCGGCAAGAAATACTACCTGATCCCCTACTTCATCGCGGCGCATCCGGGCACGACCGACGAGGACATGATGAACCTCGCGCTGTGGCTCAAGAAGAACCGCTATCGCGCGGATCAAGTGCAGACCTTCCTTCCGTCGCCGATGGCGACCGCAACGGCGATGTACCACACCGGCGTCAATCCCTTGCGCGGCGTGCGCCACGGCGGCAGCGACAAGGTCGAGGCGATCAAGGGCCTGCGCCAGCGCCGCCTGCACAAGGCGTTTTTGCGTTATCACGACCCTGACAATTGGCCTGTTCTCCGCGAGGCCCTGATCGAGATGGGCCGCCGCGACCTGATCGGCTCACAGCCGCATCAGCTCGTGCCCGCTCACCAGCCGCCCGGCACCGGCAAGGCCGCCGGCACCAGGCGTCCCGTTCGATCAGGCGGCAAGACGCAGAAGTTCACGACCAAGGGTCTGCGGGTGATGAAGTAGCGGGTGCGACGCGCCTGCTAGAACTTGCATGATGCGTCTCCTGAAAAATGGATTGATGAAACGCGAGCACCGGACCAGGTCGGGTTCGGGCCGATAGTTTTGCACCCTCGAACCAAAAAACAACCCCATGCACAGTAGGCAGCGATAGCAAAATCAAGGGCTTGGAGCGCAACAAGGCACAGTGGCAGCGTTATCGCGCCGGAGCAGGTTGTTTACCTAATAATTTCCGTAAAACCGAAAATCGCTTGAGGCGTCGGGCAAAACAGATGTAGGATGGCATCATCGCCATGTGTGGCAGGCGCCCACTCACGACGTGCCCTAAGTTGATTTTGGGAGGTCCTAATTTGACCAGGTGACGAGCGCCGCGGCGATCCATGAAACGATTGCTATGAGGAACGCCCGGAATGCTTTTGTTCGATATGGCAGCGCCCCCGGCGTCAGCTCATCTTCAAAAAGCAACGCATTGAGAGGGTTCGTGCGCACATACCATCGCTTCGACGGTCGGCGGCGATTGTTACTAGCACGAATCGAGAAGTAGAGGCCAGCGACCAATGAGGTGACGAAAACCGCCATGAGACAAACCCCTATCGCTTCCCTCATTGCGATCTCCCAGGAAGCCGCCTCAGTTGGCGGCCTCTTTCATTACAGGTTCTTGCCGTCGTTCTTGTCGCGCTCGTTTCGCTGCTAATCGTTCTACGGGCCGGGAAGACCTTCACCACTATACACAAGCTGCCAGATTGACGGCCATGCCCGGCTTGAAGCGCAACGAGGTCGAGTGGTGGCGTTATCGCGCCGGAGCGGGTCGTCCGCGCGAAAATTTCATAAAAACCGAAAATTACTTGAGGCGTCGGGCAAAACAGGTGTAGGATGGCATCATCGGGCAATGTTGGGCACGGCCCTCTCTGCCATTCCGTATCCATGTCCTCAAGCTTTGCGCCTCGCGCGCGGGCTGTTCCGCGCCTGTTGGGACACGTGGACGCAGCGGCTTTGGGGCCAACAGCGGACGTGACCTTGGCCACGCGGGAAACCGAGCTGAACGCCTGCGAAGCACTTCGAGTTCAGCCGGCTCCCCCACTGAAGACGACGGGTTTCAACCTCACGTAGCCTCAGAAGTTCGACAGCACACAAGAGCTTCATCAACAGCTAGAAGTTGTGACAAACTCGAGAGAGAGCACCACGTCGCGCATTGGCCTACGCGGCGAGATGCACTAGTTCTATCCAGATGCGCCCCCATACCACGGCGCCGTTGCGCAGCAGGATTCGACAGGGCTTCGAGCTAAATATGCGCCGACCTTCGGTTTTGATAGTGCTTTTGATGTTGATTCACAACGCTCAGGCCCAGCCGCTCACCGTCGATCCAGAAACGATCGTCCCGTTGCCGGACAAGTTCGACATGGAGATGCCGGCGCCTGACGTTCCGCCCGAGATTGCCCGCTTTCAGGGCGCGTGGATCGGAACCTGGCACGACGACAGACACATTCTCGTGGTTGAGCGCGTCAGGCCCGACGGGCATGCGAACGTGGTTTTCGCTCAGTCGGATTCGGCGCTCTACGGTATGAATCGCGAATGGTGGCGAGGCGAGGCGACGATCGTCGACGGCGTGCTGACGATGACGGGCTTTCGCACTTTCCGATACGCTTTTGATGGTCCCGACCGGTTGTACCTGACCGCAACCATCGCGTCCGGCGGCGCGTCCGGCAACGTCACCTCCGGGGCACTGGTCCGCGCTGACGCGGCCCGGCTTGCCGCCGGCGATCGACCGTCGGAATGGCCGTGGCCCGGCGAGCGGATGTGGATTCCGCACCTCACGGTTCGAACGCCCGATGGTGCCCGGCCGATCATGCTCGAAGCGACCTTCTACCCGCCGGCTGGCTCTGATCCAGCGCCGCTCGCGATCATGACGCATGGATCCGACGTCGGCCGCAACCAGCTCAGGAGCTGGTCGTTCTCAACCGAGGCGCATTGGCTTCGGGACAACGGATTTGCCGTGCTGGCGCTGATGCGCCGAGGACGCGGCAGGTCCGAGGGGATTAATGGCGAGGAGAATTTTGGGCGTGATCACGACGGTTCTCTCATTGATGTGTCGGCCGGGATCACCGAAGCGGTCGAGGATCTCTCCTCGGCGATTGCTTATGCCGGCAAGTTGCCCAACGTGCGGCCGGGACCCGTGCTGCTCGCAGGGCAATCGCGCGGCGGGTTTCTCTCCATGCATTATGCGGGTTTAAAGCCCGGCGAGGTCATGGCCGTCGTCAATTTCTCCGGCGGTTGGTACCCGTATGGACCGGTGACCACGCCATATTACGCTGGCGCAGGCCATGGCGCGGCGAAGAAGGTGCCGCAGCTTTGGCTCTATGCGGACAATGACAAGCTCTATAGTGAGGCCCTGATCCGCGAGTACTATCAAGCCTTCGCGGCCGCCGGCGGCAGCGCGCGCTTCGAGCTGCTCCACGGCGTTCCTGGCGACGGCCACCTCTTGAGGCTTTATCCCGATAGGTGGCGGTCGATTGCTGATCGATTCCTGACCTCACTCAATCGATAACGGAGGTGACGCGCTCCACTCGTAGACCTGTATCGGATAACCTTCCAGTGCAAGAAGTCGCTCGCCTAACGGAAATTCTGCCCATACGAAATTCCCCGCATGTCCGCAGCGGCTCAGTCGCAGAGTGAAAGACGGAGTTACGGTGACAGTGCACTCAGTTCACTCGATCTGTTAGGCGACCACACGCGATGATGCGTCGAGTTTAGTGCACTGGACTGCACCCCTGAAGTGAGACACGATAATTACAGTGACAGCGGGGTTGTCACGATGCGTTACCGCGCATTGTTTTGCGCGAAGGCGGTTTCGAACTCAAGGGGCGATTGGTATCCGAGCGCCGAGTGCAGGCGCTCCTTGTAGACCTCCGCGATGAAGCTGTTGATGCGGCGACGGGCGTCATTGAGATCCGCGAAGGCCTTGCCGTTGACCTCGAGTTACGGTGACAGTGCTGGACTGCACCCCTGAAGTGAGACACGATAATTACAGTGACAGGCATTTCGAGGATGACCTGTGGCAGGACGAGGAAAGAAGCGTCAATTTCCG
>NZ_JARXWB010000013.1 GCF_029892425.1 Bradyrhizobium sp. BR13661
GCGGGCTTCAAAGCCCTAGGATGAAGCGGTCTCCCGTCCGTCACCATATCGGCCAATCTAGCCGATCCAGCGTGTCGTGACTTACAAGGATGAGGGGTTAGATTGCTCCCCGTTCGGCTAAGCGTCACGCCTTGTCGTTGGGGTGCGGATATTCGCAGCGCCAGCGCACCGCCTGCCATTTCGGGTGATCGCCGATCCATTGCGCGATATAGGGCGGCGCAGCCATGGAGCATTGCGCCGGCGAGCCGCCGAAATTGAACACCAGATGCTGCTCCTCGCAGGTCGCAGGCGAGAGCAGCGCACACACAGTGACCACCAGGTCGATCGGATTCATGCCGGCATCCTCGCACGGGAGCGTTGAGATTAGCACAAAGGGATACGCCCCGAGGAGCTGGAAGTTTCAAACGCGCGTGAGGGAACCGCTTGGCTAGAAGTTAACGCCGAACACCAGTCGCGCCTGATGGCGCTCGAAATTGACGAGGTCGAGATTGGCGCTCGACCCTGCCGGACGGCCCCAGGCCTGCATGCTCCAGCTCAAGGTGAGCCGCGACTTCTCGGTGAGCTGGAAATAGGCGGTCGGTCCGACGAACAGGGCTTGCCCGGAGAATTCGCCAAGGCCGATGCCCTCATATTGACGGAAGTAGCGCATTTCGCCACCGAGCAGAAAATCCGGCCGCACGCGTACCATGCCGGCGAAGGCTGCGCCGATGATTGAGCTCTTCTCGGACAGCCCACTCACCTCGAAGCGTGCCCATTCCGGCTGATAGATCAGATTGAGCGCACCGATGACGAAATTCGGGACCAGCTCGCGGTCAAAGGCGAGCGTGAAGTCGCTGCCGTACATTCGCCCCTTCGCGCCACTGATCTCGTCGATGCGATTGCCATGAATTTCGGCGGCGACCGTCATCCCGAACGGCGCGTTGTCGCGGTCGAGCAGACGATAGCGGAGATCGAGCGAGAGGCCCTGGAAATTGAGCTGACGGCGGTCATCGATGTCGGGGACGCCGGAGATGTCATGCATCGTCGCCACGCCGCCGACCTCGACGCGAAAATTCGGCACCGGGACGACTTCTATCTCGACCTGGTGGCTGAGCGCGCGGTAGGTACCGCTACCCTTGCCGAAGCGTCCGGTCGTCTCGGTCTGGAATTCGCGCTCGCCATGATTGCCGACGTCGCTGCCGATCATGAAGCCGAAGATGTGCTCGGTATCGAACCCCTCTTCCGCATTCACGCTCACTGGCGCGAGCGCGACGATGCACGCTATTGCAGTCCGGAATGTGGCGGCCCCCAAGCGCATTCCGGACACTACCACGGCTTCGACGGCATCCGCCATCGAAGCCGCGATAGGTCGTCAGTCTTACTTGCGCGCAGCGCAGGCGTACATGTTGATTTCCATGCCGACCGGCACTTCCACGATCTTCGGAGCTTTCCAGGCCATTCGGGGTCTCCCCAGGTATTGAGCGCGACATCGCGCCGGCAAAACCTAGGGCTGCGTCCGGCGCCATGCAAGTCTGGAATCGAACCGCAGCCACGGCGGAGTCTCGAATAACACGCGCAAATTTCGCTCTCGGACAAGCCGTTTTCGCTCCCAGTCAAGCGCTGACGACCTCAGCGCAACAATCGCAGCAAGGCGCGACCGGCGCGCGAGTTCAACTCCTTGGCGTCGAGCGTGCCGTCCTTGTCGGGATTCGCAGCGTTGAAACGCTGCTCCACCACGGCAAGATATTCGTCGAGCGTCAGTGTGCCGTCGTGATCGGGATCGGCAGCGGCGAGTTCTTTTGCCGTTAACCGTCCGCGCAGTTCGCGCACATCGAGCGTCCCGTCATGGTCGGGATCGAGCTTTGCGAACAGCGCCGCGGCCGCCTTCTTCACCTCGGCGAGATCGAGGGTGCCGTCATTGTCGGTGTCGAACATTTTGACGGCGCCGCCGGAGGCTGACCAGGCCGGACCGGATAACACGGCGAGCATGAACGCAAACGCAATCGAGCGACGCGATATCATCGTGACCTCCCTGAACCGTAAGCCCCGATTCGCGCGGGGTGACGACAGCATAAGTCCTCAAGCCGGCCCCGGTTCAAGTTGAATGTCGCCGCTCCCGCACGACTGAACCGGGCCGCGGACAAACTCTCGCGCTGCATCAATCTTCGCACTGTGGAAATTGATGCAGCGCATTCGCGCAAGACGAATAAAAAACCTCGGGGATTACCGCGAAAGGTTTGGCATCTGGCGTCCAACATATCGGCAGCGCGCTTTCGACTTTCGTATTGACGGGTTTTGCTTTCGGGCGGAGTGTTGCAATCGCAGCGTCAAAAGACGCGCATATTGGGAGGAACGGATGAAACGCCTTGCGATGGCCGCGAGCCTCGTCATATCCGCATGCTCGGTTGCGAGCGCACAAACGACCGATCAGCTGGTCAAGGGCGCAACCGATACGTCGAACGTTCTCAATTACGGGATGGGCTACAATCTCCAGCGCTTCTCGACGCTGAACCAGATCAACAAGGACACCGTCAAGAACCTCGTCCCGGTCTGGAACTACTCCTTCAACGACGATCGCAGCGAGGAATCGCAGCCGCTGGTCTACCAGGGCGTGATCTACGTGACCTCGCACAATGCGACCATGGCGGTCGACGCCAAGACCGGCAAGCAGATCTGGAAATCCAAGATCGAATATCCGGCCGAGACACCGCGAATCGTCTGCTGCGGCATCATCAATCGCGGCGGCGCGCTGTTTGACGGCAAGCTGTTCCGCACCACGCTCGATGCCAACGTGATCGCGATCGACATCAAGGACGGCAAGGAGCTGTGGCGGCAGAAGGCGGCCGACATCAAGGAAGGCTATTCGATGACGGTGGCGCCTCTGGTCGCTGACGGCGTCGTCATCACCGGCATCTCCGGCGCCGAGTTCGGCACCCGCGGCTTCCTCGACGGCTGGGATCCGGCGACGGGCAAGCATCTCTGGCGCACCCATTCGGTCCCCTCCCCGGACGAGCCCGGCGGCGACACCTGGAAGGGCGACACCTGGAAGCTCGGCGGCGGCTCGACCTGGATCACCGGTTCCTATGACCCCGAGCTGAACACGGTCTATTGGGGCATCGGCAATCCCGGCCCGTTCAACGCGGCCGTGCGCCCCGGCGACAATCTCTACACCTGCTCCGTGCTGGCGATGGATCCCAAGACCGGCAAGATCAAGTGGCACTACCAGTTCTCGCCGAACAATCCGTTCGACTATGATTCGGTGGCCGAGATGGTCCTCGCCGACATGAACGTCGAGGGCAAGCCGACCAAGGTGCTGATGGATGCCAACCGTAACGGCTTCTTCTACGTGCTCGACCGCACCAACGGAAAGGTGCTGGCCGCCAATCCTTACGTGAAGGTGAATTGGGCCTCCGGCGTCGATCTGAAGACCGGGCGCCCGATCGAGACCGACGTCGTCAAGGATGCGCGCGACGGCAAGAAGGTCACCGTCTATCCGTCGATCCTCGGCGGCAAGAACTGGGAGCCGATGTCGTTCAACCCGCAGACCGGCCTTGCCTACGCCAACACGCTCGCCTTCGGCGGCAAGTACAAGTCGGAGCCGGCCACCTTCAAGCAGGGTGAATGGTATCTCGGCATGGACCTGACCGATCCCTGGGAATGGGGTGACGGCGCACGCGGCCATCTGAAGGCGATCGACCCGATGACCGGCAAGGCGAAGTGGGAAGCAGCCAGCGATATCCCGCGCTTCTCCGGCGTGCTGTCGACCGCGGGCGGTGTCGTGTTCACGGGTGCGCTGACCGGCGAGTTCGAGGCCTTCGACGCAGATTCCGGCAAGAAGCTCTGGCAGTTCCAGACCGGCTCCGGCATCGAGGGCCAGCCGGTGACCTGGCAGCAGGATGGCGTGCAATATGTCGCTGTGACGAGCGGCTATGGCGGCGTCTACTCGCTGTTCTCCGGCGACGAACGGCTGGCGAAAGTGCCGCCCGGCGGCTCGCTGTGGGTCTTTGCGGTGAAGCAGTAGCGGCAAGAGACGTTGCAAGACACGTTGAGAGACACATCTCACAAGACGGTGGCGATCCTCGCCACCGTCGCGGTGCTGACGGTCGCGCTTGCGGCGACCGTCCGTGCCGCGGACGATTCGAACGGCAATCCGCTGCAGGCGCAGATCGACCACGGCAAGTCGACCTATGCCGAAAAGTGCTCGCACTGCCACGGCCCCAATCTGATGAATTCCGGCACCATCACGCCGGACCTGCGCGTCTTCCCCGATGACATGACGCGGTTCGTCACCACGGTGAAGAACGGCAAGAACAACAAGATGCCGCCCTGGGGCGACATCCTGAGCGACGACGAGATCGGCAGCCTCTGGGCTTTCATCTCGAGCCGGAGGAAGCCATGAGAGACCGGCTCGCAGCGCTCGGTCTCGCCATGATGCTCGCGGCTCCGGCAACGGCGGCCTGGGCAGCCGATCCCCTCGGCATCTGTCTCGATGAGGACCGCCCGCCGCTTTCGGTGCACCACAAAGGCAAACCGGATTCCGGCTTCGACGTGCTGCTGGCACAGGCGCTCGCGGACCGGATGGGGCGTCCGCTCAAAATCCAATGGTTCGAGAGCAAGCTGGACGAGGATTCCAGCCCGCAGCTCGAGGCCAATGCGCTGCTCTCCGACGGGCGCTGCTCGCTGGTCGGCGGCTACGCGCTGACAACGGATTCGCTGGTCAAGCCGGGCGTGCCGACAGCGCGCCTGCCGGATTTTGCCGGCGCCACGCGTGACGACCGGCGCCGCCGTGTCACGCTCGGCGTGCTCGCGCCAAGCAGGCCTTACGTCTATTCGCCGATGACGGTCGTCCTTGGCCCGAAGGCGCGTGATCGCAAAATCAACGGCATCGGCGATCTCGCCGGCCTTCGCCTCGCGATCGAAAGCGGCTCGCTCGGCGACGCCATTCTGATGACGTTCGACAAGGGGCGGCTGATCGACAACATCACCCATCTGGTCCCCGGCCGCGACGATCTCCTCGGCGCACTCAATCGCGGCGATTATGACGCGACCCTGCTCGACCTCGCCCGCTTCGACGCCCATCGCGCCGCACATCCCGACACGGCCATCACCGCCTCGGGCTATTACTATCCGATCGGTGCCAATCGCGGCTATGTCGGGCTTGCCAGCGATCCGGCCTTGATCGAGGCCGTCAACAGGGCGCTGACGGATCTCGCCACCGAGGGCAAGATCGCGGAGCTCGGCAAGCAGGCCGGCCTCACCTATCTGCCGCCACGCGAGCCCGCGATCCTCGGCGACGTCTGGACGAAGATCATCCAGCGGTGATCCCATTCCGGGGCGCCTGCAGAGCGAGCCCGGAATCCATCTTGCCTGGGAGCATGCGGCCCGATGGATTCCGGGCCTGCGTGCTTCGCACGCATCCCGGAATGACACGGGATGTGGCTGGCGGCGGCGGCACACTCTGGCTCCACGGCAGCCGCGCCGATATCATAGCAGTATTCCATCCGCCCGCTTCGGTGCCCCGTGAACGCCCCGGCCCTTCCGCCCTCGACGAATCTGCGCGATCTCATCTCCAGCGAGATCAAGACCCGCGAGCTCTTGCGCGCGCTGATCGTTGTGGGCTCGTTCGTTGCGGCTTATTTCATCTCCGGCGAGACGGCACTGCTGAATCTGGGGCTGATCGCGGTATCGCTGCTCATTCCCGCACTGCGCCTGCATTCTCCGCCAAAAGTGATCGCCTGGCATTATCTTGCGATCCTCGTGGCATTTGCCGCACTCTTCCTCGCTGCTCCCGTCAAACCGCTGTTCGTGGTGCTGACGGCGCTGGCCGGCTTCCTCGCGGTGGCGGGAACGCGCTACGGCGAACATTTGCGGACGCTGGGCAACTGGGTGTTCATCCCCGCCGTCTACCTCGCCTGCGAGGTTCGCGAGGGCGTGAGTGAGTCGGAAGCGCTGCGGCACGCGGGCATCATCATTGTCTCCTCGCCGGTTGCGCTGGCCCTGGTCTGCGCGATTCAAATCTACGACCAGCGGCAGAGCGCCAAGGCGGCGACGTCGTTCGGGCCACCTGCGAGCGAGTGGCTGCTGCCGGCCTCGGCCACCGCCATGGCGGTCTTCGCAGCAGCGGCACTGGTCGAGATCCTGGGTCTCGCACAGGGGCAGTGGGTGATGTGGTCGGCGGCGAGCGTCGTGGTCGGCGATCTCACCGCCTCCACCGACAAGCTGAAGCAACGCGCCATCGGCGCACTCGTCGGCGTGCCGCTGGGCTTCCTTGCCGGCCTTGCGCTGACGCAAAGCCGCGTTGGCTACGCGCTTGCGGTTCTCGCGGCCACGCTGACGCTGATCTCGTTCTCGCGTTACATCGTCGGCTTCAGCCTGCGCTGCTTCTTCATCGCCCTCGCCGCATCCTTTGCCGGCGGCGCCAGCGGCATTGCGGAGGAACGCGTCGCCAATGTGATCATTGGCGGCGTATTCGGCCTCGCCGCGGTCGCCCTGACGGACATCGTGTGGAAGCGCGTGGCGCGCCCTTCGCGTCCGACCAAAGCCTAGTGTCGGAAATGCATGCGGCGGCTATGATCTTGCAACCGCCTTGCAAAAAGACCGCCTCGAACGAGAAAGGCCGCTCGCATGAGACCTGATGCACTCGCCCTGACCGCCCTGGTCATCCTGCTTTTTCCGATGGGCTATTTCCTGCTGGCATCGCCGGCATTCCTGCTGGTGAAGCTCGACATCCCGCCGGTCACGCAGCTGTTGCGCGGGATGTTCAACATTCAATTCAGAATGGTGAGCGTGGCCGGCATCATCGGGACAATGGCTTTCATCTTCGCCGGGCGACCGCTGTTCGCGCTCGGCGTCGGCCTGCTGACCGCCCTCGCGATCTGGGGACGCCCGCGATTCATGCGGCAGATCGATGACCAGCTCAGCGCCAGAGATGCGGGCGATGCGAATGCGGTGCGCCAGCTGCGGCGGCTGCACTGGGGCGGAATGCTGTGCAACGCTGTGCTGGTCGCCGCCGTCGTCGCCAGCATTCCCTACGTCGCCACGTCGTCGTGAGAGGATCGCGCGACCTAGGCTTCGTCAGCGATGGCGCTCTGCTGCGCCTTGTGGATCGAGGACGGCACCACGCCGAAATATTTCCGGAACACGCGGCTGAAATGCGATGAGCTGGAGAAGCCCCAGGAGAAGGCGACGTCGGTGATGGTCTTGCCGCCGTGGGCCTCGAGCTCCTGACGGCAGTTCTGCAGGCGCGCCTGCCAGATGTAATCGCTCACCGTGGTGCCGCGCTCGGAGAACAGCATGTGCAGATAGCGCTTGGAGCAGCCGAGCTCGGCGGAGATCTGGTCGATGCACAGATCCGGATCGCGCAGATGCTCGCGGATGAAGAACTGCGCGCGCACATACATCGCTTCCGGCCCGACCCGATCGAACATCGTGTCGGCTTCGCGCAATGGCAGCAGCAGCAGGTCGATCAGCGAATCGGCAACGCCGACGGCGCTGTTGGCCGACAACTTCGCCGCCTCGTCGAACGTGGCATGGACGAAATCATGGGCGATCCGCCCCGTGCCCGTCTTCGCCGTCAGCTTGCAGGCCGGCATGCGCTGTGACGGGAAGCCGCGATCGCGCAAGAGCGCCTTGGGTACGATCACCACGTCGTGGCGCGTGAAGGCGGGGCTGACGATCAAATGCGGACAGGAGACGTCATAGGCGATGATGTCGCCCGGGTTCAGTTCGATGTGGCGGCCTTCCTGCTCGAAGTAGGACACGCCATAGGTCTGGAAGTGAATCTTGATGTACGGGTGTTCATTGGCCTTGGCGCGCGCCAGCGTGTGCGCGATCCGATGCTGGCTGACTTCGATCTGACAAAGCTTCAGACGCGAGACCGTCGTGTAGTCGATGCGCCCTTCGAGCGAAGACGCCTCGAGCGGATCGACGTCAAAGTGACCACACAGGCTCGTCAGTCCGTCGACCCAGCTCTGGATCTGTCGCTTCGGCGTCAGTCCCGTCGTCGAGAGCGTGTGAATTGTGTCGGACATTAATCCAGCCACTGGTGTTGCAGGGGATTCGACGCGAATCGCAGCCAGTGCCTGCTGGAGCCCTCGGCCATGATTGCGTGACGTTTACCTCGAATTTGAGCGGTCTTTTGAAACGAGCGCCATCGTCCCATTGCCACCCTTGCAAGTTAATCCTCCGCCTTAGTTGCAGCGCCGTCAAGGGGAACCTGAGCGCTGAGCAGCGCGGCGCCCCGCGCGGAAGCCGCTGAATTCGCTACTGCAAAATCAAAATGTTTGCCCCCGTGCGCTGTCGAGCAAAGCGCCTTCACTCTTGGGCAAGTTTCCCGCTGGCGAAGTCGTTAGGGATTGCAGCAGGAACAAAAAGAACGGGCTGCTCCTGCACGCGGACCCGTAGCTCTCATCCGGAGGAGGAAACAGCACAGCATCGTTTCTGGTCCCCAACGTGACCGCCCTGCACGAGCAGACGCCGGACGAGAAGCCCGGCTATTGAGCAATGCTTCGGAAACAATAAACGAGACCAACGGAGGAATGACTATGCGCAAGGTGCTACTGGCGACCTTTCTCGGCTCCGCGGCGGCTCTCGCCGTCGGGACCGCGTCGGCCAATGACGAGCTGAACAAGATGTCGCAGAACCCGAAAGACTGGGTGATGCCGACCGGCGACTATGCCAATACCCGCTACTCCAAGCTCAATCAGATCAACGCACAAAATGTCGGCAAGCTCCAGGTTGCCTGGACCTTCTCGACCGGCGTGCTGCGCGGCCACGAAGGCGGCCCGCTGATCATCGGTAACATGATGTATGTCCATACGCCGTTCCCGAACAAGGTCTACGCCATTGACCTTTCAAACGAGAACAAGATCGTCTGGAAGTACGAGCCCAAGCAGGATCCGAACGTCATCCCGGTGATGTGCTGCGATACCGTCAACCGCGGCCTCGCCTTCGGCGACGGCAAGATCTTCCTGCATCAGGCCGACACGACTCTCGTCGCGCTCGACGCCAAGTCCGGTCAGGTTGCGTGGACCGCCAAGAACGGCGATCCGAGCAAGGGCGAGACCGGCACCTCGGCGCCGATGGTCGTCAAGGACAAGGTGCTGATCGGCATCTCCGGCGGTGAGTTCGGCGTTCAGGCCCACATGACCGCTTACGACATCAAGACCGGCAAACTGGCCTGGCGCGGCTTTTCGGAAGGGCCGGATGACCAGATCCTGGTCGACGACAAGACCACCGCACTCGGCAAGCCGATTGGTAAGGACTCCAGCCTGAAGACCTGGCAAGGCGATCAGTGGAAGATCGGCGGCGGCGCCACCTGGGGCTGGATCTCCTACGATCCCGAGCTGAACCTGATCTACTACGGATCGGGCAACCCCTCGACCTGGAATCCGAAGCAGCGCCCCGGCGACAACAAATGGTCGATGACGATCTGGGCCCGTAACCCCGACACCGGTGTCGCCAAGTGGGTCTATCAGATGACGCCCCATGACGAATGGGACTATGACGGCGTCAACGAGATGATCCTCTCCGATCAGTCGATCAACGGCGCGGCGCGCAAGCTGCTGACGCATTTCGATCGTAACGGCCTCGGTTATACGCTCGATCGCGTCACCGGCGAGCTTCTGGTCGCCGAGAAGTATGATCCGAAGGTCAACTGGACCTCCGGCGTCGACATGGACAAGAACTCCGCCACCTATGGCCGTCCGAAGGTGCTCGACGCAGCTTCGACCGACAAGGCCGGCGAAGACCACAACGTGAAGGGCATCTGCCCGGCCGCGCTCGGCACCAAGGACGAGCAGCCGGCAGCCTACTCGCCCGATACGCAGCTGTTCTACGTCCCGACCAACCACGTCTGCATGGACTACGAGCCGTTCAAGGTGAGCTACACCGCGGGCCAGCCCTATGTGGGCGCGACGCTCTCGATGTATCCGCCGCAGGGCGATACCCACATGGGTAACTTCATCGCCTGGGACGGCAAGACCGGCAAGATCGTCTGGTCGAACAAGGAGCAGTTCTCGGTCTGGTCGGGTGCGCTCGCAACCGCCGGCGGCGTGGTGTTCTACGGCACGCTCGAAGGCTACCTGAAGGCGGTCGATGCCAAGACCGGCAAGGAGCTCTACAAGTTCAAGACTCCCTCCGGCATCATCGGCAACGTCACCACTTATGAGAACGGCGGCAAGCAGTATGTCGCAGTGCTCTCCGGTGTCGGCGGCTGGGCTGGTATCGGTCTGGCAGCGGGTCTGACTGATCCGACCGCAGGCCTCGGCGCGGTCGGTGGCTACGCGGCCCTCAGCAACTACACGGCGCTCGGCGGCACGCTGACCGTGTTCTCGCTGCCCAACTAGCCTCTGTTCAATGTCGCTCCGGCGCGTGGATCAACTCCACGCGCCGGCTCGTCTCCACTTGATGCTTCGAGGAACAGCTCTTGCGTAAGATTTGCTCTGTCATTGCTGCGATGATCTTCGTTGCGTCCGGAGGAATTGCTGTCGCGGACGGCTCGGGCGATCCGACTGCCGTCAAGCAGAACGAAACTGGCGAATGGCTCGATAAGGACGGTAACCCGACCTACAAGATCAACGGCCAATCCGTCGACTGGTACACCTATTCCGGATACCGCCGCTATCACTCGGACTGCCATGTGTGTCATGGCCCGGATGGCATGGGCTCGACCTATGCGCCCGCATTGAAGGATTCGCTCAAGACGATGAACTATGCCGACTTTCTGGGCGTCGTCGCCTCCGGTCGCAAGAACATCTCGACGGCCTCGGAGAACGTGATGCCGGCCTTCGGCGATAACCCGAACGTCGCCTGCTATATGGACGATCTGTACGTCTATCTGCGTGCCCGCTCCAACGAAGCCTGGGGCCGCGCCCGTCCGGGTCAACACGAGGACAAGAACGACGCCTATACCAAGAATGAAGACTCGTGCATGGGCAAGAAGTGAACGTTTGCAGCCCGGCTGAGACTTAAGTCTTGGCATCCTGCGAGAATTTAGGAGTTACCGATGAAGACACGTGCCGCCGTCGCTTTCGAAGCCAAGAAACCGCTCGAAATCGTCGAAGTCGATCTGGAAGGGCCGAAGGCCGGCGAAGTGCTGGTCGAGATCAAGGCGACGGGCATCTGCCATACCGACGCCTACACGCTCGACGGTTTCGACAGCGAAGGCATCTTCCCATCGATCCTCGGCCACGAGGGCGCAGGTATCATCCGCGAGATCGGCGCAGGCGTGACCTCGGTGAAGCCGGGCGATCATGTCATTCCGCTCTACACGCCGGAATGCCGGCAGTGCAAAAGCTGCCTCAGCCGGAAGACCAATCTCTGCACCGCGATCCGCGCCACGCAGGGCAAGGGCGTGATGCCTGACGGCACCAGCCGCTTCTCCTATAAGGGCAAGCCGATCTATCATTATATGGGCTGCTCGACCTTCTCGAACTTCACGGTACTGCCCGAGATCGCGGTGGCGAAGATTCGCGAGGACGCTCCCTTCGACAAGAGCTGCTACATCGGCTGCGGTGTCACCACCGGCGTTGGCGCCGTCGTCAACACCGCGAAGGTCGAGCCGGGTGCCAATGTCGTCGTGTTCGGCCTCGGCGGTATCGGGCTCAACGTCATCCAGGGCGCCAAGATGGCCGGCGCCGACAAGATCATCGGCGTCGACGTCAACGACTCCAAGGAAGAATGGGGCCGCCGGTTCGGCATGACTGACTTCGTCAACCCGAAGAAGCTCACCGGCGACATCGTCCCCCACCTCGTCACCCTGACCGACGGCGGCGCCGACTACACGTTCGACTGCACCGGCAACACAACCGTGATGCGCCAGGCGCTGGAGGCCTGCCATCGCGGCTGGGGCACCTCGATCATCATCGGCGTTGCCGAAGCCGGCAAGGAAATCGCCACCCGTCCGTTCCAGCTCGTCACCGGCCGCAACTGGCGCGGCACCGCCTTCGGCGGCGCCCGCGGCCGCACCGACGTGCCGAAGATCGTCGATTGGTACATGAACGGAAAGATCCAGATCGACCCGATGATCACCCACACGCTCAAGCTCGAAGAGATCAACAAGGGCTTCGACCTGATGCATGAGGGCAAATCTATCCGTTCAGTTGTCGTGTTCTAGCTCGAAAGCGTCACCCCCAAGGAGGATCGACCCATGACTGTTGCACTCCATCCATCGATCGATAACGGCCTCAAACAAGGCACCGGCCATTTTGCCGGCGGCACGCTCGCCTGCAAATGCAAGGATCATCAGGTCAAGGTCGGCATCAAGGGCGACGTGGCGCACAACCACGCCTGCGGCTGCACCAAGTGCTGGAAGCCGCAGGGCGCGACCTTCTCGGTCGTGGCCGTGGTGCCGCGCCAGAACGTCACCGTGCTCGAGAACGGCGACAAGCTCCAGATCGTCGACGCCTCGGCCGTGATCCAGCGGCATGCCTGCAAGGCCTGTGGCACCCACATGTTCGGCCGCATCGAGAACAAGAACCATCCGTTCTACGGTCTCGATTTCATCCATCCGGAACTGTTCCAGGAACAGGGCTCGCAGGCGCCGCAATTCGCCGCCTTCGTCTCCTCGGTGATCGAATCCGGCGTGAAGCCGGAGCAGATGGCGGGCATCCGGTCGCGGCTGAAGGAAATCGGCCTCGAGCCCTATGACTGCCTGTCGCCGGCGCTGATGGATGCGATCGCGACTCATGTCGCGAAGGCCAAGGCTGCCTGAGAGGGCTGCCTGAGCAAGGCCGCAAGACGATTGCCCGTCCGCCCGCTGCTCGCCGGCGGGACGGACGGGTGCGACCCTCGAATGATCGCGGCTGCTCTGCCGCTTGTGCACTTTGGGTATGCGAGCGCGTTTCGCTCCCTCAGTCCTGGTCTCTGAATGACTGCGCAGTGCCGCCCTCTTCCGTCGTGAAGTCAGCGCGTCCTGCGATTCTCCCTCCCTCGACTGAGGAATACTGCTTCGTCCGCCCGGTTCCGCTTGCGGACGAAGCTTTTTTCACTGCGTCTTCGATTTCGCGATCGCCTGTCGCGCGACGTCTTGCCACGCCCTGCTTTCGACAAACGGCGGATGCAATCTGTTCGCGTCGAGTACGGCCAATTGAGAACACCTGGCTGTGAACACTTGGCTGTGAACACCGGTCCGGCGCGTTTCCTGCTACGGTCGCGTCGTCACGATGCCGCACCAGTTCAATCAATCAAGAACAAGACGGGAGGTATCGAGCACTTCAGGACATCCCGATTTGTATTCCAGCCTCCTGCCGGGACCTGCCCGCGTGGGACGAAGGGCCGGAATGCAATCACACCACGCAACGGACATTGCGCCGACTGAACTCGGCAATGTCGGAATCAGCAAGCTTATGAAGAGCGAGGGACGATCATGATCAAGGTGAAGATCAACGGCCAGGAACAGAGCTGGGACGGCGACCCGGATCTCCCGCTACTCTGGTTCCTGCGCGACGAAGCCGGGCTGACCGGCACCAAGTTCGGCTGTGGCCAGGCCCTGTGCGGCGCCTGCACCGTCATCGTCGACAAGGAGGCGGTGCGCTCCTGCATCACATCGCTCAACGACGTGGCGGGGCGCGAAGTCACCACGATCGAGGGGCTGCATCCGGATGGCGATCATCCCGTGCAGAAGGCCTGGCGCCAGGTCAATGTCCCCCAATGCGGCTTCTGCCAGGCCGGCCAGATCATGCAGGCCGCCGCACTGCTGATGGACAACCCCAAGCCGTCGCATGACCAGATCCGCGAGGCGATGTCCGGCAACATTTGCCGCTGCGGCTGCTATCAGCGCATCGAGAACGCCGTCCACCTCGCATCGACGGGAGTGTGACATGAATTTCATCGACAATCCCCGCAAGCTCCGTGGCTTCGAAAAGAACATCAAGGTCGAGAAGGTCTCTCGCCGCAGCATCCTGAAGGGGCTCGGCATCACCGGCGGCTTCGTGCTCGCCGCCCCCGTGATGTCGCGCCAGGCCTTTGCCTATGAGACCGGCGCCGGCAAGATGCCGCATGGCGTCGTGGTCGATCCGCGCGTGTTCGTCGCGGTCGCGCCCGACGGCACCGTCACCATCCTCGCCCACCGCTCCGAAATGGGCACAGGCGTGCGCACCAGCCTGCCGCTGATCGTCGCGGAGGAGATGGAGGCGGACTGGTCCAAGGTCAAGGTGCAGCAGGCTCACGGCGACGAGGTCAAGTTCGGCAACCAGGACACCGACGGCTCGCGCAGCACGCGGCACTATCTGATCCCGATGCGCCAGATCGGCGCCTCCGCCCGCACCATGCTGGAGCAGGCCGCGGCCAAGCGCTGGAACGTGCCGGCGACGGAGGTCAAGGCGGTCAATCACGAGGTCGTCCATAGCGCGAGCGGACGCAAGCTCGGCTTCGGCGAACTCGCAGCCGATGCCGCCAAGCAATCGGTCCCCAGCATCGAAGGCCTCAAGCTGAAAGACCCCAAGGATTTCCGCTATCTCGGCAAGGGCCAGGTCAGCATCGTCGATCTCCACGACATCACCACCGGCAAGGCCCGTTACGGCGCCGATGTCCGCCTGCCCGGCATGAAATACGCCGTGATCGCGCGTCCGCCGGTCACCGGCGGCAAGCTCACCTCGTTCGATCCGGACGCGGCGCTGAAAGTGCCGGGCGTCGAGAAGGTGATCAAGGTTCAAGGCTGGCCGTGGCCATCGAAATTCCAGCCGCTCGGCGGTGTGGCGGTGATCGCACGCAACACCGGCGCTGCGATCAAGGGCCGCGACGCGTTAAAGCTCGTCTGGGATGACGGCGCCAACGGCAAGTATGACTCGGTCGCCTACCGCAAGGACCTCGAGGAGGCTTCGCGCAAGCCGGGCCTCGTGGTGCGCCGGGAGGGCGATGCGGACGCCGCGCTGAAGTCGGCCGACAAGGTCGTAACCGGCGAATATTATCTGCCGCACCTCGCCCACGTCAGCATGGAGCCGCCGGTTGCGGTCGCCGACGTCAAGGGCGACAAGGCCGAGATCTGGGCGCCGGTGCAGAGCCCGGGCGGCACCCGCGAGGACGTCGCCAAGACGCTCGGCATTCCCGAGGGCAACGTCACCGTCAATGTCACGCTGCTCGGCGGCGGATTCGGCCGCAAGTCGAAATGCGACTTTGCGCTCGAGGCCGCACTTCTGTCGAAGGAGCTCGGCGCACCCGTGAAGGTGCAGTGGACGCGCGAGGACGATCTCCATCACGACTTCCTGCACACGGTCTCGGTGGAACGGATCGAGGCGGGCCTCGACAAGGACGGCAAGGTGATCGCCTGGCGTCACCGCAGCGTGGCGCCGACCATCGCCTCGACCTTCGCGGCCGGTGCCAACCATGCGGCGTCGTTCGAGCTCGGCATGGGGCTCGTCGACATGCCGTTCGAGATCGCCAACATCTCCTGCGAGAACCCGGAAGCCGCGGCGTTCACCCGCATCGGCTGGTTCCGCTCGGTCTCGAACATCCCGCGCGCCTTCGCGGTGCAGTCGATGGTCGGCGAAATCGCCGCTGCGACCGGCCGCGACCAGAAGGAGACGCTCCTTGCCTTGATCGGTACTCCTCGCATCGTCAAGCCCAACGTCAAGGACCTCTGGAACTACGGCGAGCCTTATGACAGCTACCCGATCGACACCGCGCGCCTCCGCAAGGTCGTCGAGCTGGTCGCTGAGAAGGGCGAATGGGGCCGTCAGGTCCCGAAGGGGCACGGCCTCGGCATCGCCGTGCACCGCAGCTTCGTCAGCTATATCGCCACCATCGTCGAGGTCGCCGTCGACGAGAAGGGCAAGCTGACGGTGCCACGCGTCGACACCGCGATCGACTGCGGCACCTATGTCAACCCCGAGCGCATCGCCTCGCAGATCGAGGGTGCCGCGATCATGGGCCTGAGCCTCGCCAAATACGGCGCGGTGACCTTCAAGGACGGCAGGGTCGAGCAGAAAAACTTTGACGACTTCCAGGTCATCAGGATGGACGAGGCTCCGCTGGTGACCAACGTCCATATCGTTCCACCTGCATCGGATACGCCGCCGAGCGGCGTCGGCGAGCCCGGCGTGCCGCCGTTCGCACCGGCGCTGATGAACGCGATCTTCGCCGCAACCGGCAAGCGCATCCGCGCGTTGCCGATCGGCAAGCAATTGGAGGCGTAGCGGGAACATCAGCGGCTTCGCGCCGTTTCTCTTCGATCTGACAGGAGCAGATCGATGACCAACATTCCAAGGGCGCTCGCAGTCTCGCTGCTGTCGAGCGCCTTTCTTTTGAGCGGTGCGGCCGCCTTCGCCCAGAGCAGCAACACCACACCACCAACCACGGCGACGCGCCCCACCGCGCCGGACCAGAGCTCGCTCCCCAACACAAGCGCGCCGCCCGCCTCGACCACGCAGACGACCGGGCAGAGCAGCACTGATCCGAAGGTCCGCGAGATGAATCAGGCGGAGAAGGACAAGGTGGAGCGCGAGGGGAAATAGACTCGGCGCACTCCACGCCGTCATGGCCGGGCTTGTCCCGGCCATCCACGACCTTTGCCGCGGCACTGAGAAACGTGGATGCCCGGGACAAGCCCGGGCATGACGAGTTCTTGGTGAGAGCAACGATCCCATCGCACGCAAAATGCGGCGGACGTTGCCGTCCGCCGCACTCGCCACCCCCCTGCTGCTCCGCCTATTTCGATCCGCCGCGGAGCTTACTTCTTCAGCGCGAACACCCAGATCACGCCGCCTTGCGGCACGTTGGACTCGATGCCGATATTGTTGGTCGCGAGCGCGTCCTGGATGCGCTGCGCGTCGACGCCCCAGCCCGACTGCACGGCGATGTACTGCGTGCCGTCGACCTCATACGACATCGGCATGCCCATGATGCCGGAGTTGGTCTTCTGCTGCCACAACAGCTCGCCGGTCTTGGCGTTGAAGGCGCGGAAGTTGCGGTCGTTGGTGCCCCCGGCGAAGACGAGATCGCCCGCGGTGGCCGTGACCGAGCCGAACAGCTGCGACTTCGGGAAGTCGTGCTGCCACACCTTCTTGCCGGTCGCGGGATCCCAGGCCTGGAGCTCGCCGAAATGATCGGCGCCGGGCTTGGCCTTCAGGCCGATGTCTTCCGGCTTGGTGCCGAGCCAGAGCTCGCCGGGCTTCAGTGCCACCTTCTCGCCGGTAAAACCGCCGCAGAAGTTTTCGTTGGCGGGAACATAGACGAGCTTGGTCCGCTCGCTATAGGCCGCCGACGGCCAGTCCTTGCCGCCCCACAGCGAGGGGCAGAACTCGACGCGCTTGCCGATGACCGGCTTGTGTGCGGGATCGACGATCGGCCGCCCGCTCTCGGCATCGATGCCCTTCCAGACATCGTTGGAGACGAAGGGCCAACCGGCGACGTAGTTGATCTTCGTCGGGGTGCGCTCGAGCACCGAGAAGATCGCATCGCGGCCGGGATGAATAAGGCTCTTGATGGTGCGGCCGTCGCGCTGAAGGTCGACCAGGATCGGCGCTTCGACCTCGTCCCAGTCCCAGGAATCGTTCTGGTGATACTGGTGATAGGTCTTGATCTTGCCGGTGTTGGGATCGAGCGCCAGCACGGACGAGGTGTAGAGATTGTCGCCGGGATGCGCGTCGCCGGGCCAGGGTGCAGCATTGCCGACGCCCCAATAGATCGTCTTGGTGTCCTTGTCGTAGTTGCCGGTCATCCAGGCTGAACCGCCGCCGTTCTTCCAGTCGTCGCCCTGCCAGGTGTCGTGGCCGGGCTCGCCCTCACCCGGAATGGTGTAGGTCCGCCACAGCTCCTTGCCGTCCTTGGCGTCGAAGGCGGCGACATAGCCGCGCACGCCAAGCTCGCCGCCGGAGCCACCGACGATGACCTTGCCGTCGACGATCAGCGGCATCAGGGTCATGTACTGGCCCTTCTTGTAGTCCTGGACCTTCGTCTCCCACGCCACCTTGCCGGTCTTGGCGTCGAGCGCGACGACATAGTCGTCGGTGGTGGCGAGATAGAGCTTGTCCTCCCACAGGCCGACGCCGCGGCTGGTCGGATGCAGCTGGAACAGATCGTCCGGGAGCTGCCGCTTGTAACGCCAATATTCATCGCCGGTCTTCGCGTTCAGCGCGATCACCTGCCCCATCGGCGTTGCCACGAACATCACGCCGTTGTTGACGATCGGCGGCGCCTCGTGGCCTTCAACCACGCCGGTAGCGAACGTCCAGACCGGCGTCAGGTCCTTGACGTTGGAGGTGTTGATCTGGTCGAGCGGGCTATAGCCTTGCCCGTCATAGGTACGGCGATAGAGCATCCAATTGCCGGGCTCCGGATTCTCCAGGCGCTGCTGGGTGACGGGCGCATAATTCTCGATCGGGCCGGCGATTGCGGCGGTCGAGACGACACATGTGAAGGCGACGGCGCCGGACAGCAGTAATTGCTTTGTGGTCATGTACGTTTTCATGGACGTTCCCCTTTTCATCCGATTGAATTCTTGTTTTGAATTCTTGCCGTTCGTCCCGAAATCCGCCCCGCGGCGGATGCGGCCTCTCGTGAGGCGGGCACATCCCGCAACCTCCATCATCCCGGCTGCGCGCCACCTACCTTTCCGATGAATCCACCCGCGACACTGAGCGCGCCGCCAGCAAGCGCCAGCGGCAGCGCGGCAAGCCGCCGCGGCGCCGGCCCGAACACCACCTGTGCGCCCTGGCGTGGATCATATTCGGAGTTGTGGCAGGGACACTTGAAGACGGTCATGCCGCCTCCCTGATCCGCCTTCACCCATTCCGAAACCGGACAGGCGGCATGAGCGCAGACCGCCGAATAGGCAACGATTCCATCGGCTGCGCGCGCACGCGTGGTCTCATCGAGCTCATTCGGATCGAGCTTCACGACAAGAATCTCGTTCAGGCGTGAGCCGCTGCGAACGACAGAGGTTTTTGGATCCTTCGGCCAGGCGCGAACCGGAGGGCCGCCCAGCTTGAGGCCGTCCGGCTTGATGAGCTGACCTTCATCGTCGCCCTCGGAGAGGACAAGCAGATCGCCTTTCTGCGGCCGCTCGTCGGAACCGGGCGGACCTTCGCCCGCACGCGCTGGCGCGGAACAGCCGAGACAGGCGGTGGCGACGAGCGCACCGAGCAGCAACGTTCGTCGCGTTTGCTCCGCGCCCACATCGGCATCGGGTTCCGCAGTGTTGTCGAAGGATGATGTGAGATTGAATGATGTGCGCGACATGCATGCTAGCAGGCGCTGGAACTCTGCCGAAATGAAGGCGAAGACTTGGCGCCGCAGTGCATCAATATGGCTTTACTCGCTTTGATTGAACACGATTGCACGTATTCAAACGCGTTTTTGCCGTTTCAACGTCATGCCGCGCGATCGGCATGATGATTTTGCAGATCAGACCGATGATGCAGGAATTGGTGCGGCGCGTTATCAGCCACGCGGCACAACCGCAAAGCGATTCAACTGCACGTTTTGCAGGCAGCTTCGTGCGTTCAGGACCTGAGCACGTGACGCGGCGCGGCGATGCGACCGGCAATCGTGGCCGAGGCCATCTCAAAGCTGTCGGCGATGCGACGCGCCTTGTCGATGAAGAGTGCGGCCGCCGCTGGAGGACAAACCTCGCGCGCGGTCTGTTCGAACAGGTCGAGCCAGCGGTCGAAATGATCGCCGACCAGACTGAGCGGCATATGCGCCCGCATCGGCGAGCCGTGATAGCGGCCGCTCATCAGAACGACCGACGACCAGAAATCCTTGAGCTTGGCGAGATGCTCGTCCCAATTCTGCACGATCGCGAACACCGGCCCGAGCAGCGCATCCTCGCGAACGCGCCCGTAGAAGCGGGTGACGAGTTCCCCGATCATCTCCTCGGTGATCCCGGTGCGCTCGATCGCATCCTGGGTCAAGAGGTTCCGCCGCGTGGCCGCCGCCTCGCGCTCGGCCTTCAGTCGATCCGACATGTCGTTCGTTGTCCGTCTTCGTTGTCCCCTCTCCCCTTGCGGGAGAGGGTGGCTCGCCGCAAAGCGGCGAGACGGGTCGCGCCACCTTCTCCCGCAAGGGGAGAAGGAAAAAAGGGTAGATGCAATTGCGCGAGACCTGTTTGTCGCAGCGCAAACTCGTGATCACGCGCCGTAGCTGTAAAAGCCCTGCCCGGTCTTGCGGCCGAGATGGCCGGCATCGACCATTTCCTTGAGCAAGGGGGCCGGACGGTATTTGGGGTCGTTGAAGCCCTTATAGAAGACCTCCATCACCGACAGCATGGTGTCGAGGCCGACCAGATCGGCCAGCGCCAGCGGCCCGATCGGATGGTTGCAGCCGAGCTTCATGCCGGCGTCAATCTCCTCGGCGGTGGCGATGCCTTCCTGGAGCGCGAAGACCGCCTCGTTGATCATCGGGCACAGGATGCGGTTGACGGCGAAGCCAGGGCTGTTCTTGGCCGTGATCGCCACCTTGCCGACGCGCTGGGCGAAATCGAGCGCCTTGGCGTGGGTGTCGTCGGAGGTCTGCAGGCCGCGGATGAGCTCCAGCAGCTGCATCACCGGAACCGGGTTGAAGAAGTGCATGCCGATGAAGCGATCCGGGCGATCGGTCGCGGCCGCAAGCTTGGTGATCGAGATCGACGAGGTGTTGGTCGCGAGCAGCGTACGCGGCGACAGCGTCGCGCAGAGGTCCTTCAGGATCTTGACCTTCAGCTCCTCGTTCTCGGTCGCAGCCTCGATGACGAGATCGCAATCGGCGAGCCTGGCGCGGTCGGTCGTGCCGGTGATGCGCTTGAGCGTGGCGTCGCGATCCGCCGCCGACATCTTCTCCTTCTTGACCAGGCGCTCGAGGCTGCCGCCGACGGTCGAGATGCCGCGGTTCACGGCCGCATCGGAAATATCGACCATCACGACCGAAAGCCCGGCCGCGGCGCTGACCTGGGCGATGCCGTTGCCCATGGTCCCGGCTCCGATGATGCCAACGGTATTGATCATAGCCTGAAGTCCTTCTCGTTGAGCGGGTCCGGCGTCTTGCGGCGTACCCGGTTTGACCTGAATTCCGATCCGCGGCGCTTCAAGTGCTGCACCGCATCCAAGCTCTTCATTAGCGCATCCGTGGGGAGAATAAAGTCGCCTTTCCGCATCCCAAAGGGCATGATTTCGCGATCTCGCGGCCTGATCGGCCCGAGTTCAGCGGCAGGTATCGCCCTGGAAAATGCCGAGGGCGCAGGGAAGGCCGGGCGCCGGCTGGCACCCGCGGTTCGCTGTGCGTGTGTAGCGCAAATAAGAAGCTGCACAGCGACGTACAGGGCAGCCAGGACATCCCGACCTTCCCTGCGCGGATGGTTTGACGGCTTATGCCGTGCCCTCCCCGGAGCCGAATTCCTTTGGCCTCCGTCGCCCTGCGAAAAGTTGGCGGCGAGGGCCGGTTGGCCCAGGGCCGCCTTCCGCAAGGCTTGACTGTAGCGACGACAGTCGGGACCACACGGTTTTGCCGTACGCAGCTTGCACCGTTCGTCGCACGCGGCCGGGTGCTCACGAGCTTCGGCTCAATCCTCCGCTCCCCTGCTCCCGCCCCTTGCGTGCCGACGCAAGCCCGCGTCCACCGCAACTCACCCACGTATCGGACGACTCGCGATCCGTCCCTCGTGCCGGGTGAGATGGTCAGACACATACGCCATTTCCGAATTTCGGTAAAGTGGAATATTTTTGGACGTTGGGCTTGACTCCGGCGGCCGGCGCGGCTGGCGAGGTGTTTTGCCCGCCGGACAGCCAAGATGGGGGTTGACGCGTCAGGCACCAGAGGCGATCGATGATCCCTGAGAACCGAAGGTGCCGCCGATGGACGCGATCATCACCCACAATCCCGAATGCGGCGCGTCGCGCACCACGCTTGCGGCGATCGGCAATGCCGGGATCGAGCCGCGCGTGATCGAACGTCAGCATCGGCCCGGATGAACGACTTCGCACGCTCCATCGTCGCCGCGTTCGCGCTGATCGGCGAGGCCGATCCCGAGCTGCTCGGCATCGTGGCGCTGTCGGTGCGCGTCAGCCTCACGGCCGGCATCATTGCACTGCTGATCGGCGCGCCGTTCGGTGCCCTGCTCGCGATCACGCGATTTCGCGGGCGGCAGGTCATCATCGTGCTGACCAACGCGCTGCTGGGGCTGCCGCCTGTCGTGGTCGGGCTCGCGCTTTATATCTTGCTCTCGCGCTCCGGCCCGTTCGGCGCCGCCGGCCTGCTGTTCACGCCGACGGCCATGGTGATCGCGCAAACGCTGCTGGCGACGCCGATCGTGGTTGCGCTGGTGCACCGGCCCGCGAGCCTGCTGTGGGCCGAATATGGCGACCTCGCAAGGATCGACGGACTGTCGACGCTGCGCAGCATCGGCCTGTTGTTCGCGCTCGGCCGGACCTCGCTGCTGACGGCCTTCCTTGCCGCCTTCGGGCGCGCGATCGCGGAGGTCGGCGCCATCATCATCGTCGGCGGCAACATCCGCGGGTTCACCCGGACGATGACGACGGCGATCGCACTGGAGACCAGCAAGGGCGATTTGCCGCTGGCGCTCGGGCTCGGGCTGATCCTGCTCGCGCTCAGCGTCGCGGTCTCGACCGTCGCCTTCCTGCTAGTGGGACGCGTTGGGGAAAAATAGCTGCTCACCGCCGACCTTGTAGCCGGCGATCGCATCCTGTCCCTTCGGAGAGACCAGCCAATCGACGAAAGCCTGCCCGTCCTTCGCCTTCACGTTCGGATGCTTGTCCGGATTGACCAGCATGACGCCGTATTGATTGAACAGCCGCTTGTCGCCCTCGGTGAGGATCGCAAGCTCGCCGCGGTTCTTGAACGACAGCCAGGTGCCGCGGTCGGATAACAGATACGCGTTCGAAGACGACGCCATGTTCAGCGCCGGCCCCATGCCCTGACCGATCTCGCGATACCAGCTGTCCTTGCCGGTCGCGGGATCAATGCCCGCGTCCTTCCACAATCGCAGCTCGGCGGCATGCGTACCTGACTTGTCGCCGCGCGAGATGAACGGCGCCTTTGCCGCAGCGATCTTGCGCAAGGCATCTGCGACGTCCCGATCGCCGGCGATTTTGGCCGGATCGCTCTTCGGGCCGACAATGACGAAATCGTTGTACATGACGTCGAAGCGCTTCAGGCCCTGCCCTTCGGACATGAACTTGTCCTCGGCCGGCCTGTCATGGACGAACACCACGTCCGCATCGCCGCGCCGCCCGATATCCAGCGCCTGGCCCGTGCCGACCGCGACGACCTTCACCTCGACGCCCTCGGCCTTCGAGAACAGCGGCAGCAGATAGCCGAACAGGCCGGACTGCTCCGTCGACGTCGTCGAGGCCACGGTGATGCTGCGGTCCTGCGCGCCGGCGCATGTCGACCAGACCAGGACCGCAGCGATGGCGGCAAGTTTCTTCACGGCATCGTCCTCATTCCCAGATGATTCAAATTAGGCGGAGAGGAGGACGCAGGAAAGCCCGACATTGGGCGTGCTGGGCGCTTCACGCCTGCCTCACGGCCGTTGAACCTCGCGTGATCCGTCCCGCGATCGTGCGGCGGGGCGGAATATCGCGCGTTCAAACCGATCCCTGGGCATAGAGCAACTTGGAATGTCCCATGACGAAGACGAACATCATTGCCGCCTTGCGGATCATTTTGTCGCTTGCCATCGCAGGTCCCGCGCAGGCCTGGCCCGGACAATCGGCAAGCATCGGCTGCGCGCGGGGCGGTGAACCAACCGAATGCCAAACGCTCACCATGGCGCTGGGCCACAAGCATGCTCCGGTGCATCCGCATGGTCGCAAGGCGGAGCATGCGGCCATCCCGCGTGCACCTTCGCACCTGCCCGATCGCGACGAAGATCCGCTCGCATCGATGCATTTCGAATGAACGCTGGGGCGCGCGAGGCTGTGCAGATGTTCTGCAATTGGTCCCGCATCAATTGACAGGGGTGTGACGGCCGGGGCAGTTTTTCACATTGCTGGCGAATCAGCTGCTGCCCACGGCCCTGAGTACCTCTTGGACAACTCCCAGTGCTTTCGAGACTGATATCGTTGCTGAGCCGCATTCCTGCGGTGAAATGGGCGTTCAACCGGCTTCGGCCTCTGCCGCACAGCGGCGGCATCGACGTGGCGCAGATCGCCACGGATGAACAGCCCGAGGTCATCGCGGAAGCCACTCCGGCTGTCGATGCCGATATCAGCGCAGAACCATTGCAGTGCGGCGGTGACATCGAAGTCGCAGCTCCGACGATCGAGGACGACACCGAAGCCGCGGTGGTCGCAGAGAACCCGTCAGCAACGCCAATCGATCTCGGTGTCGGCGACAATTCATCTCCGGAGACACCGGCAGAGATCGAGACCGTCATCGTGGAAGAGGTTTCGCTTTCTGCTGATGAGGTCGAGAGCGAACCGGTTGATGCGCCCGAGCGGGTCGGCAGCGATGTACGCGCAGGACCTCTGACGGATGTTGCACCCGAGGTCATGGAAGAGGCTCCCGTTTCGTCCATCGAGGTCGAAGCGATCATTGCTGCAGAGCCCGTCATTGAGGACGAACCCGCAGCCGTCGTATCCGGGGAGACCGAACCGGTCGCCGCCGCCGAGACGCCGGCCGTCGCGGTCGACACCGAGATCGCCGCGCCGGACGCCGCCGCGCATGTCGCGCCTGCTCCTGCAAAGCCAGCTCCGAAGAGCCCGCCGAAACTGCGAGCGAAGCCCGTCGAACCCACCGATCGCGCCGCGCTGATCCGGCAACGCTGGGCCGAGACCGGGATCAGGATGTGGAATCCGCGGCTGCACGGCACCGGCGATGCGACGCTGAACATTCAGGGGCGCATCGGGCTGCTGCCGCCCGAGCCTGGCGAGACGATGCCGCGCTACGACAAGCTCGAGTTCAAACTGCTCGGCGGCCAGATCGTCTGCGAAGGCGTCATCGTCGAAGCACCGGTGCATGCCGGCCAGCGCAACTTCACGCGGCTCGCCGAGCCGCGTGGCACCGAGCGAACCCGCGAGCCGGTTCGGGAACGCCAGGCCGCGCTCGCCTGAATCCTTCCGTCTGAACACAGCGTGTCTTACGACGCGAGCGCGACGCGCCGCCGAATGCTCGGCGAGCTCAGGGGATTGGATAGCCCTTCCAGAGCCATTCCAGCGCTGCCGGCAGCGTTTGCGCGATGGTGGGGCGATCGACGTGCTTGGCATTGCGAACAAACAGGAACTGGTAGTGATAGCCTTTCTGCGCCAGCACCTTCGCCATCAGTTCGTTCGATAAGGTCCAGTCGTGCATGCCATCTGGGATGGTGGGATTGGGATAGTACAGATCCTGGTCGCCACCAAAGTACCAGAAGCGGATCGGCTTGGTCGGCGCGGCGACGATCAGCGGCACGCCGGGCGGGTCGGCCGGCGTCAGCACCCCCGCTTTCGAAATGAGGTTGGGCGTGGCTGGCCCTGTCCACGCGCTGTGATATTCCCAGGCACCGCCGCGCAGTGACGGATCGTGCGGCCATTGCTGGTTGACCATGGTCGGCGAGAACGCCAGCACGCGGTGATAGAGGTCGGGATAGAACCAGGCCATGGTGAAGGCCGCGGCTCCGCTCGAGCTCAGGCCCATGGTGGCACGGCCCTCGGGATTTCTCGTCAGCCTGACTGCTGCATTCTTCTCGACCAGCGGCAGCACCTCGCGCTCGATGAAGTCCGTGTAGATCCCCGACACCGCATCATATTCCCGGCCGCGTTGGCTTCCTTGCGCATCCTGTCCGCCATTGCCGACCTGGATCGCGATCATCGGCGGCACGCGGCGCTGCGCGATCAGATTGTCCAGGGTGGTCGCGAGATCCTTGTAGGCGTTGGAACCGCCGTCGCCGACCACGATGAACGGCGCCTCGGTGCCGGGCACATATTGCGCCGGCACGTAGACGTCGATGCTGCGCGACCAGATTCCGGGATGGCTGGTGGTCACGATCATGTTCGACTTGTCGCCCGGCGCAGTTACAGTCGTCATGATCGAGGAATTGGAGCAGCCTGCGACATCATCCCGGATCATGCCGGGATTGTAGATCGTGCTGTCCTTCGAAGAGAGCGTGAAAGATTTCGTCGTGCCGCGCGGCACGCCTTCCTTCGCAATCGTTTCGGGCGCGGGATTGTGGGTCGGACCGATGATGAAATTACCCTCGGCGCCTGGCGGCGGCAGCGTGCCGTCAGGCAGTTCGGTCGCGCCCGGATAATTGGGATTGGAGGGATCACGCGTCGGCGGGGCCGTCTTGAAGTCGAGGCCGGTCGTGTCGATGAAGAATGGCGCTCCTTTGTCTGCGGTGTTGGCGCCCGGCGGCACGGCCATGTTCTGGGTCACGCAGGCTGGCTGTGCAAAAGCAATCGAAGCGAAGGAGACGACGGAAATCAGCGTCCCTCCAAGGACGGACAATGAATGGGTCATTTCAGCTCCCGATAGCGACGAGACTTGCTCGCTCGTCCTGAAGCAAAGTATGGCGACCAGCTCGCGCGCGGTCAAACCCGATGAGCGCAGTGCAGCAATCGTCGCCATGCTTAAAACAGAGGACGATCGCTATTCCGCGCATGACGTCGAATTTTTCGAACGCGAGGCCGTTGCTGCCTCCGCGCGCAGCATCTAGCGTGCGGCGGGTCGATCAACGGGCCTCACCCCGCGGTCGCAACGACAACAGCACATCGGGAGGACAATCCATGAAAAAGATCACGGCCGCGCTGTGTGCGCTCGCGCTCTTCGCACCGGCTGCGCAAGCGCAAACCATCAAAGACTTCCTGGCGGTGGCGATGAAGAAATGGACCGCGCCGTTCGACCCATTCCAGCTGATCGACAACATCTATTATGTCGGCACCGACGGCATCGCCGTCTACATCATCAAGACGTCGCAGGGCCTGATCCTGGTGGACACCGCGATGCCGCAGTCGACCGGGATGATCAAGGACAACATCTCCAAGCTCGGCTTCAAGGTTACCGACATCAAATACATCCTCAACAGCCACGCCCATCTCGACCACACCGGTGGCTTCGCCGAGATCAAGCAGGAGAGCGGCGCGCAGCTCGTCGCCGGCGAGCGCGACAAGCCGTTGCTCGAAGGCGGCTATTATCCGGGCGACGAGAAGAATGCCGATCTCGGCTTTCCTCCTGTCAAGGTCGATCGAACCGTGAAGGAAGGCGACAAGGTGACGCTCGGCGATACCACACTGACGGCGCATGAAACTCCCGGCCACTCGCCGGGCTGCACCAGCTGGGAGACGACGGTGAAGGACGCTGGACAGGACCGCCAGGTGCTGTTCTTCTGTAGCGGCACCGTGGCGCTGAACCGGCTGGCGGGACAGCCGACCTATCCCGGTATCGTCGACGACTACCGCGCAACCTTTGCGAAGGCCAAGGCGATGAAGATCGACGTGCTGCTCGGGCCGCATCCGGAAGTCTATGGCATGCAGGACAAGCGCGCGCAGCAGATCAAGAGCGAGGCGCCGAACCCGTTCGTCAAGCCGGGCGAGCTTGCGACTTACGCTACGGGACTTTCGGAAGATTTCGACAAGGCGCTCGCGAAGCAGACCGCTGCGCTCCAGGGCGCGAAGTAGCGGCATCGTGCATGGCGCGGCGGTCGTCCAGGCGGCCGCCGCGACATCGTGCTGCACCCTGCTCTCGAGGACGCCTATGGTTAGCGGAACGTAGCTGCGGCCTTTACGGCCGATATGCCGCGCGCGACACTGCCTGCTTCCGCCGCACATCGTTAACGCCGCATCACCATTGCACGCGGATGAAAAACCCAGCGGTAGCGCGCAACCTGCAACGGCACGTCTCCGTCACATTCATCTAACTCGGTCTTTACCCCCTCTGTGCAAGACTGCCTTCGTTTTGAAGGGATTTGGGGCGCGTATTGCAATGCCTGCCGTCGATTTGAAAGTCTACCTCGCCGCCGCGATGCGGCTGTTTCGCGTGCCCGAGGACCCGGATCTGTCGCGGGCGCAATTCGACGCCTTCTCCAAGCAGATCCCGCTGCTCTACTTCATCCTGATCAGCAACACGATCGCGGTCGCCTACACCTATGTGAACGTCGCACCGGACTGGCTGACGATGATTATCCCGGGCGTGCTGACGCTACTCGCGGCGTTTCGCACGTTCTGGTGGCTGCGCCAGCGTCGTCTCGTCCGCAGCGATGCCGACATCCTGCGCAATCTGCGCGCCACCAACTGGTTGACGCTGCCGATCGGCGCCGGCTTCACCGCCTGGTCGTTCGCGCTCTACCCCTATGGCGATCCCTTCGCCAAGAGCCAGGTCGCGTTCTACATGGCCGTGACCGTGATCGGCTGCATCTTCTCGCTGATGCATCTGCGTTCGGCGGCGCTGATCGTGACGCTGGTCGTCGACGTGCCTTATGTGCTGTTCTTCTGGGCCACGGGCGAACCGACGCTGAAGGCGATCGCAGTCAACGATCTGCTGGTCTCCGGCGCGATGGTGACAGTCCTTTTCATCTACTATCGCGACTTCGCCGATCTCATCGCGAGCCGCAAATCGCTACTGACCCAGCAGGCGGCGACGCTGGCGCTGTCCGACGAGAACTTCCGCCTCGCCAACCTCGACACTCTCACCGAACTGCCGAACCGCCGCCGCTTCTTCGCCGAGCTGACCAACGCCTTCACCGACGCCGAGCGCCGACACGTTCGCGTCGCAGTCGGCATCATCGACCTCGACGGCTTCAAGCCGATCAACGACAATTACGGCCACTCGGTCGGCGACCGCGTCCTGATCGAAGCCGGCCGCCGCATCCGCGACGTCTGCGAAGGCTTCGGACCGCAGCGGGTGGAGTTCGCGCGCCTCGGCGGTGACGAGTTCGGTCTCGTCGTGTGCGGCGATCCCGAGGAGGCGGATCTGGCGCGGCTCGGCGAGCGCATCGGGGAGCAAGTCAAGCTGCCCTACCAGCTCGACACGGCCCACACCGGCCTGTCCTGCTCGATCGGCTTCGCGCTCTATCCGGGCTCCGCAACGACTTCGGAGGCGCTCTACGAGTGCGCCGATTATTCGCTCTACCACGCCAAGCGACAAAAGCGCGGCCGCACCGTGATCTTCTCGGGCGAGCTCGAAGCCGAGATCCGCAGCCGCGGCGTCATCGAGAACCTGTTACGGATCGCCGATTTCGAGACCGAGCTGGAACTGGTGTTCCAGCCGATCGTCGATGCCAAGAGCGAGCACACCGCTGGCTTCGAGACGCTCGCGCGCTGGAACAGCCCTCGCCTCGGCTGGGTCTCGCCCGCCGACTTCATTCCCGCGGCCGAGCGCATCGGCCTGATCAGGCCGCTGACCCAGGTGCTGCTGGCGCGCGCGCTCGCGACGGCCAGGACCTGGCCCGACCACATCCGCCTGTCGTTCAATCTCTCCGCCCACGACGTCTGCGCCGCCGAGGGCATCTTGCCGCTGATCACGATCATCGAGAAGAGCGGTTTGCCGCCGCACCGGATCGATTTCGAAATCACCGAGACCGCGGTCACGTTCGATTTCGTGCGCGCGCAGCAGTCGATCGCGACATTGAAAGCCATGGGCTGCGGCATTTCGCTGGACGATTTCGGCACCGGCTATTCCTCGCTGAGCCACGTGCACCGCCTGCCGCTCGACAAGATCAAGGTCGACCGCAGTTTCGTTGCCGACATCAACGAGAATCCCGTCAGCCACAAGATCATCAAGTCGCTCACGGGCCTCTGCGACGACATGGAGATCGCTTGCGTGGTCGAAGGCGTCGAGACGCGCGCCCAGCTCGACGCCCTGCGGCGCCTCGGATGCGACTTCATCCAGGGTTATTATTTCGCAAAGCCGATGCCGGGCACGGCGATTAGCGAGTATCTGGCGAAGGAAATTCAGCGCCTCGACCGCGGCGAAGCAAAGGTCGTGGCCTGAGGCAGCAGCGTTACTTCGAAAGGCTCGGCAGATCGAGCCCCTTGTCCCGAGCGCAGTCGATCGCGATGTCGTAGCCCGCATCGGCATGGCGCATGACGCCGGAGGCCGGATCGTTCCAGAGCACGCGCTCGATGCGCTTCGCCGCCTCGGGCGTACCGTCGGCGACGATCACCATGCCGGCGTGTTGCGAATAGCCGATGCCGACGCCGCCGCCATGATGCAGCGACACCCAGGTCGCGCCGCTGGCGCAATTCAGGAGCGCGTTGAGCAAAGGCCAGTCGGATACCGCATCCGATCCGTCCTTCATCGCCTCGGTCTCGCGGTTGGGGCTTGCCACCGAGCCGCTGTCGAGATGATCGCGACCGATCACGACAGGCGCCTTCAATTCCCCGCGCGCGACCATCTCGTTGAAGGCAAGACCGAGACGATGGCGATCGCCGAGGCCAACCCAGCAGATCCGCGCCGGCAGGCCCTGAAACTTGATGCGCTCCCTGGCCATGTCGAGCCAATTATGCAGATGCTTGTCGTCGGGCATCAGCTCCTTGACCTTGGCGTCGGTCTTGAAGATGTCCTCGGGATCGCCCGACAGCGCGGCCCAGCGGAACGGCCCGACGCCGCGGCAGAACAGCGGGCGGATATAGGCGGGCACGAAGCCCGGAAAATCGAAGGCGTTTGTCAGGCCCATGTCTTTCGCCATCTGGCGGATGTTGTTGCCGTAGTCGAGCGTCGGAATGCCCTGCGCGTGGAAATCCAGCATCGCCTGGACGTGCTCAACCATCGAGGTCTTCGAGGCGCGCTCGACCGCCTTCGGATCGGAGGCGCGCTTGGCCTCCCAATCGGCGAGCGTCCAGCCCTTCGGCAAATAGCCGTTGATCGGATCGTGCGCGCTGGTCTGGTCGGTGACGATGTCGGGCCTGACGCCACGGCGGACCAGCTCCGGGAAGATCTCGGCGGCATTGCCGAGCAGGCCCACCGAGACTGCTTTCTTGGTCTTTGCAGACTCCGCCATGATGGCGAGCGCTTCGTCGAGCGTGGCGGCCTGACGATCGAGATAGCCGGTGCGCAGGCGCATCTCGATGCGGCTCGGCTGGCATTCGACGGCGAGCATCGAGGCTCCCGCCATGGTCGCCGCCAACGGCTGCGCGCCGCCCATGCCGCCGAGGCCGGCGGTGAGGATCCATTTGCCGGCGAGGCTGCCGCCATAATGGCGACGGCCGACCTCGACGAAAGTCTCGTATGTGCCCTGCACGATGCCCTGGCTGCCGATATAGATCCACGAGCCCGCGGTCATCTGGCCGTACATCATCAGGCCCTGGCGATCGAGCTCGTTGAAATGATCGAGCGTCGCCCAATGCGGCACGATGTTGGAGTTCGCGATCAGCACGCGCGGCGCATCGGCATGGGTACGGAAGATGCCGACCGGCTTGCCTGATTGTACCAGCAGCGTCTGGTCATTCTCGAGCTTGCGCAATGCATGCGTGATCCGGTCAAAGCTCTCCCAGTCGCGCGCGGCGCGGCCGATGCCGCCGTAAACGACGAGCTCGCTCGGGCGCTCGGCGACATCAGGATCGAGGTTGTTCATGAGCATGCGGAGCGGCGCTTCCGTCAGCCAGCTCTTGGCGCTGATGTCGCTGCCGCGGGGAGCGCGGATGGTGCGGTCATTGTCCAGTCGGCGGTTCATGCGGACACCTCTTCAGCTCAGTCTTGTTCAGTCGAATTTTGGAAACGGATCGAATGAAAGCTCGGCGATCGCCGCAGACGGCAGCGCATCGGCTTCGATCAGCGCGGCGGCCCTGGCGAGATCGCCGGCCATGTAGCGGTCGGCGCCGAGCGCAGGCACCTGCTCGCGAAGCTTCGCGATGACGGCAACAAGCGACGGGCTGGTCGTATGCGGCGCACGCAGCGTGATGCCTTGCGCGGCGACCAGAAGCTCGATGCCGAGGATGGACGCGAGATTGTCGGCCATGTCGGACAGGCGTCGCGCCGCGTGAGCGGCCATCGAGACGTGATCTTCCTGGTTGGCGCTGGTCGGGGTCGAATCGATCGAGCAGGCGGCCGCCCGCTGCTTGTTCTCCGCGTAGAGCGCGGCCGCCGTCACCTCGGCGATCATGAAGCCCGAATTGATGCCGGGATCGGGGGTGAGGAACGGCGGCAGGCCGAAATTAAGCGCGGGATCGACCAGCGTGGCGATACGGCGCTCGCTGATCGCGCCGATCTCCGACAGCGCCAGCGCGATCGTATCGGCGGCGAAGGCGACCGGTTCGGCGTGGAAATTGCCGCCGGAGACGATCTCGCTGGTCTCGACCAGCACCAGCGGATTATCGGTGACGGCATTGGCTTCAATGATCAAGGTACGCGCCGCCTGCGTGATCACGTCAAGCGCGGCGCCCGCGACCTGCGGCTGGCAGCGCAGGCAATAAGGATCCTGCACGCGTTCGTCGCCTTCGAGATGCGACAGGCGAATATCGCTGCCGTCGAGTAGCGCAGTCAGCGCGGCGGCCGCAGCGATCTGGCCGGGATGACCACGCAGCGCCTGAATTTCTGGGCGGAACGGCGCCGTCGAGGCCATGGCCGCATCGACCGACAACGCTCCGGTCACGAGCGCAGCACGGGCGAGACGAAAGGCGCGCAGCACGCCGGAGATGGCGTAGGCCGTCGAGAATTGCGTGCCGTTGATCAGCGCGAGCCCCTCCTTGGGGCCGAGCGTCAGCGGCGCCAGGCCGGCCGCGGACAGCGCCTCGGCGCCAGACACGGTCTTGCCGTCGACGATCGCCTGTCCCTCGCCGATCATCACCGCGGTCATATGTGCAAGTGGCGCGAGGTCGCCGGAGGCGCCGACCGAGCCCTGCTGCGGCACCAGCGGATAGACGCGCCGCGCCAGCATGGCCTGCAATTGCTCGATCACCGCGCGGCGCACGCCGGAGGCGCCGCGCCCGAGCGAGACGATTTTCAGCGCCATCATCAACCGCACGATCGGCTCGGGCGTGGCAGGACCAACGCCGCAGCAATGCGAGACGATGAGATTGCGCTGGAGCAGAGCGGTCTGATCCGGCGGTATCCGCTTCGAGGCCAGCTTGCCGAAGCCGGTGTTGATGCCATAGACCGGTGCTGCAGCCTGCGCAGCCTTCGCGACGATCTCCGCGGCCGCCTCGACGCGCGGCCAGAACGACGGATCCAGCTCGACGGAAGCGCCCGCCAGCACGCGCGCGAGATCGCCGAGGCTGACCTCGCCGGGCTTGACGACAATCGTTGCGCCCGGCTCGGTCACTGGCCCCTCCAGACACGGCGATGCAGCGGATTGAAGCCGATGCGATAGACCAGCTCGGCGGGACGCTCGATGTCCCAGATCGCGAGGTCACACCATTTGCCTGGTTCCAGCGTGCCGGTTTCATCGAGCACGCCGAGCGCGCGGGCGCCTTCGCGGGTGACCCCAGTGAGGCACTCGGCGACTGTCATCCGGAACAGCGTCGCGCCCATGTTCATGGCGAGCAGGAGAGACGTCAGCGGTGAGCTGCCAGGATTGCAGTCGGTTGCGAGCGCCAAGTGCACGCCGTGTTTGCGGAACGTCTCGACCGGCGGTTCTTGCGTTTCACGGATGAAGTAATAGGCGCCGGGCAGC
This sequence comes from Bradyrhizobium sp. BR13661, assembly GCF_029892425.1. GTDB lineage: Bacteria > Pseudomonadota > Alphaproteobacteria > Rhizobiales > Xanthobacteraceae > Bradyrhizobium. The sequence continues at coordinate 33,434 of NZ_JARXWB010000013.1, forward strand.
AGCACGGCGACCGTCCCGGCCTTGGCCATCGCGGCCGCGCCGGCCGCGTCAGTGTGTTCGAGGTGATCGGCCGAGAGCGCGGAGAATTTTGCGGCGAGCGCCGCGCCTCCGAGGTTCGAGAGCTGATCGGCGTGCAGCTTCACTGGCAGCCCGAGCGCCCTCGCGGCCTCGAACACGCGTGCCGTCTGCTCGGCCGAGAACGCAATGCCCTCCATGAAGGCATCAACGGCATCAGCGAGACCCGCCTTTGCGACCGCCGGCAGCATTTCTTTGCAGACGAGATCGATATAGCGGTCCTTGTCGCCATCGGCCTCCGCCGGCAGCGCGTGCGCACCCAGGAAAGACGTGCGGATCGCAACTTTCCGCTGACGACTGATGCTGCGCGCGGCGGAAAGCTGGCGCATCTCAGTCTCGGTATCGAGACCATAGCCGGACTTGATCTCGATTGTGGTCGCGCCCTCGCCGATCAACGCATCCAGCCGCGGCAACGCGCTTGCGACAAGCTCCGCCTCGCTTGCCTTGCGTGTCGCGGCCACCGTCGAGACTATGCCGCCGCCGGCGCACGCGATCTCCTCGTAGCTCGCGCCCTTCAGGCGCAGCTCGAACTCATGCGCGCGGTTGCCGCCATAGACGAGATGGGTGTGACAGTCGACCAGACCGGGCGTGATCCAGCGCCCCTCGCAATCGATCCACTGGATGGACTCCGCATCCGCCGGGAAGTCCGACGCCGCACCCGCGTAGAGAATGCGACCATCGCGCGTGGCGATCACGCCGCGCTCGATCTCGCCGAGATCGGGACGATCGGCCCGCATCGTGGCGAGCCGGGCATTGTGCCAGATCCGGTCGAAGCGCTCTGCCATGCCACTGTCCCTTGCCACTATTCCCGGGGGTGGGATGCTTGACTTATATGTCTAGACATATCATCGTAAGGCGGTTCTGTCCAGCCGGCGTGTCATCATGTCCCGACTGCATTTTGCCTCCGCGCTCCTGCCCTCGGGCTGGGCCAATGACGTGCAGGTGGTCATCGCCGCCGGCGCGATCGCGGAGGTGACGGCAGGCGTCGCGCCAGCCGCAGGCGACGAGCGCCACGCCATCGCGCTTCCGGGCCTTGCGAGCCTACACAGCCACGCCTTCCAGCGCGGCATGGCCGGACTTGCCGAATTGCGCGGCGATTCCACCGACACGTTCTGGACCTGGCGCGAGACGATGTATCGTTTTGCGCTGGCAATGACGCCTGATGACGTCACCGCCGTCGCCACGCTTCTTTATGTCGAGATGCTGGAGCAGGGTTTTACCCGCGTCGGCGAGTTCCATTACCTACATCACGACCGCGACGGCTCGCATTACGCCGACCCGGCCGAAATGGCGGCGCGTATCGCGCAGGCTGCCGAACAGTCCGGCATCGCGCTGACACTGCTGCCGAGTTTTTATGCGCATGGCTCTTTCGGCGGCGCAGCACCGCATGACGGGCAACGCCGCTTCATCAACTCTGTCGATCAGTTCGCCACGCTGATGGCTGCCTCGCGCAAGGCGATCGCAAACTTGCCGGGCGCCAATATCGGCATTGCACCGCATAGCCTGCGCGCGGTGGCACCGGACGAACTCGCGGCGATCATTCCACTTGCCGAGAGCGGGCCGGTGCATATTCACGCGGCCGAGCAAGTGAAAGAAGTCGAGGACTGTCTCGCCTGGTCAGGGCGGCGGCCGGTACAATGGCTGCTGGACCACGCGCCGGTCGATCAGCGCTGGTGCCTGATCCACGCGACGCACATGACGGACCAGGAAGTCGGCGCATTCGCGAAGACCGGCGCGGTCGCGGGGCTCTGCCCTGTGACCGAGGCCAGCCTCGGCGACGGCATATTCCCGGCGCGCGAGTTTCTCGACGCCGGCGGCATGTTCGGTGTCGGCACCGATTCCAACGTGCTGGTCGGCGTGGCCGATGAGCTTCGCCAACTTGAATACGGCCAGCGGCTCAAGCATCGCGCCCGCAACGTGCTGTCAGGCGGCGCCGGTCGTTCGACGGGACGCACGTTGTTCGATGATGCGCTTGCGGGTGGCGCGCAGGCGCTGGCACAGCCGACAGTCGGCCTCACGCCGGGCGCACGTGCCGATATCGTCACGCTGGACACCGCGCATCCGTCGCTGGCGGGACGCGCGCGTGACGCGGTGATCGACGGCTGGATCTTCGCCGCAGGCGGCAGCGCAATCGATTGCGTCTGGACTGGCGGGACCAAAGTCGTCGAAGGCGGCCAGCACAGATCGCGCCGAACCGCGCGCGAACGTTTCAACACGGCGGTGCGGAGGCTCGTCGCATGAGCCTGACTGCCGATGCGTCCGACAAGCCGACGCTCTACAAGCGCATTCGCGCCGACATCGAGAAGCGCATCCTGACCGGCGAATGGCCGCCTGGCCATCGCATTCCCTTCGAGCACGAGTTGGTTGCGCGCTACGGCTGCTCTCGCATGACGGTGAACAAGGCGCTGTCGGAACTCGCGCAGGCTGACCTGATCGAGCGGCGGCGCCGCGCCGGCTCCTTCGTGCGACGGCCGCAGCATCAATCGGCCGTTCTGAAGATCGCCGACATCCGTGCCGAAATCACGGCGCTCGGCCGCGGCTACGGTTATGAGCTGATCAGCCGAAAGCTGCGCGCCGCGACTGCAGCCGACCGCGAGCGTCTCGGCGTCAAGAAGGCCGGCAAGGTGATCGCGATCTCCTGCAGGCACAGCGCCGACAACGTGCCGTTCGCCGTCGAGGACAGGCTGATCGATCTTTCATCCGTGCCGTCAGCGGCGACCGCGGATTTCTCGCGCGAGCCGCCCGGCTCGTGGCTGCTTCATCACGTCCCATGGACCGAGGCCGAGCACACGATCAGCGCCATCGTTGCGGATGATCGCACGGCGGAAGCGCTCGACATCGCAATCGGTGCGCCCTGCCTCGTGATCGATCGCTATACCTGGCGCAGCGCACGCACGATCACCGCGGTGCGCCTGCTCTATCCCGGTGACTCTCACCGCCTTGTCGCGCGATTCAAGGGAGGCTGAGAGAACGATGTCGGCACAAATCGTGCAACGCTTTCTGCAAATGGTCTGCACAGACCAATAGAGATCAACAGGACGTCAAACCATCTGGGCAAGAGGACGACAATCATGCGTAGTTCGACAGTTTTCGCGACAATCATTGCTCTGGCGGCCGCCACTCCCGCGCTCGCCGACGACGTCAAGGTCGGCGTCGGCATATCCGGATGGACCGGCTTTGCGCCGCTGACGCTGGCGAAGGAAGCCGGCGTCTTCAAGAAGAACGGCCTCGACGTCACCATCAAGAAGATCCCGCAAAAGGATCGCCACCTCGCCATCGCCTCCGGCGACGTCCAGTGCGCGGCGACAACGGTCGAGACCTGGATCTCCTGGAACGCGAACGGCGTCGCCACCAAGCAGATCTTCCAGCTCGACAAGAGCTATGGCGCCGACGGCATGGCCGTGCGCAATGACGTCTCCTGAATCAAGGAGCTGAAAGGCAAGACCGTGGCCGCCTCGGCCCCCGGCACCTCGCCCTATTTCGCGCTGGCCTGGATGCTGAAGAAGAACGGCCTCACGGTGAAGGACGTCACCGTCGTCAACCTCGAGCCCGCCGCCGCCGCGCAGGCTTTCGTTTCCGGCCAGAACGATGCCGCGATGACCTACGAGCCTTATCTGTCGACCGTGCGCGCCGCGCCCGACAAGGGCAAGATCATCGCGACCACGCTCGACTATCCGATCGTGATGGACACGTTCGGCTGCACGCCGAAATTCCTCAGCGAGAACCCGAAGGCCGCGCAGGCGCTGGCCGACAGCTATTTCGAATCGCTCGAGATGATCGCCAAGGACCAGGCCAAGTCCTATGAGATCATGGGCGCCGATGTGAAGCAGACCGGCGAGCAGTTCGGCAACTCGGCAAAGTATCTGCGCTGGCAGGACAAGGCCGCGAACCAGAAGTTCTTCGCCGGCGACTTCCTCGCCTTCAACAAGGATGCCGCCGATCTGCTGCTCGAAATCGGCATCATCAAATCGGCGCCGAAGGTCGAGGATCTCTTCGACGCGAGCTTCATCAAGTAAGCCCCGACATGCAGCTGGTCCCGCTTCGCGGTGGGACCGGCTGCATGATCGACGACACCCGGATAGACTTACGATGCGTCCCCTGGATTCCGTGACATCGAGGCAGCGCGTGGCCTATGGCCTTGCGTTCTTCGCGCTGTTCGTCGCTCTCTGGTCCTGGGCGACCTTCGGCGGCCATGTGTCAAAAACCTTCCTCGCCAACCCGCTGACCATGGTGCAAGAGGGCTATGATCTCCTGGTCAAGCAAGGCTTCGTGTTCGACATCGGCATGACGATCTGGCGCGTCGTCGGCGGCTTTGCGCTCGCCGCAATCATCGCGGTGCCGCTGGGCGTGCTGATGGGGGCCTACAAACCGGTCGAAGCCTTCCTCGAACCGTTCGTTTCCTTTGCGCGCTATCTGCCCGCCTCCGCCTTCATCCCGCTGCTGATCCTGTGGGCCGGGATCGGCGAGTTGCAGAAGCTGCTGGTCATCTTCATCGGCTCGGTGTTCCAGGTCATCCTGATGGTCGCCGTCACCGTCGGCGCGACGCGGCGTGATCTGGTGGAGGCCGCCTATACGCTGGGCGCGAGCGACCGCGGCATCATCCGCCGCGTGCTGCTGCCCTCCTCTGCACCGGAGATCGCGGAAATCCTGCGGCTGGTGCTGGGCTGGGCCTGGACTTACGTCATCGTCGCCGAGCTGATCGGTTCCTCCTCCGGTATCGGCCACATGATCACCGACAGCCAGGCGCTGCTCAACACCGGGCAGATCATCTTCGGCATCATCGTGATCGGATTGATCGGTCTGCTCTCGGACTTCATGTTCAAGGCGTTCAACGCCTGGCTGTTTCCGTGGAGGCTCGCATGACGATCCTCAAGGTCGAGCAGATCTCGCGCACCTTCCCGGCGCGTCACGGCAACGCGCCGACAAGGGCGCTGGAGCCGACCGACCTCGTCATCGGCAACAACGACTTCGTCACCATCCTTGGGCCTTCCGGCTGCGGCAAGTCCACGCTGCTGCGGATCGTCGCCGGCCTCGATCGGCCGACCAGCGGGCGTGTCACGCTCGACGGGCGCGAAGTCACCGGCCCCGGCGCCGATCGCGGCATGGTGTTCCAGTCCTACACGCTGTTTCCCTGGCTGACCGTGCGCGAGAACATCGCCTTTGGCCTGCGCGAACGCGGGGTTCCGGAAGGCGAGCGCAACAAGGTCGCCGACGCCCTCATCCGTCAGGTGGGCCTGTCCGGTTTCGAGAACCATTGGCCGAAACAGCTCTCCGGCGGCATGCAGCAGCGCACGGCCATTGCGCGGGCGCTCGCCAATGACCCAAAGATCCTGCTGCTGGACGAGCCCTTCGGCGCGCTGGACAACCAGACCCGCGCCCTGATGCAGGAAATGCTGCTGGGCATCTGGGAGCGCGACCAGAAGACCGTGCTGTTCGTGACCCATGACATCGAGGAAGCAATCTTCCTCGGCAGCCGGGTCATCGTCATGAGCGCGCGCCCCGGCCACATCAAGGCCGAGATCACGATAGACCTGCCGCACCCGCGCTCCTACAAGGTCAAGACCACGCCGGAATTCGTCCAGCTCAAAGAAAGACTGGTCGAGGAGATCCGCACCGAGGCGCTGAAGGTGGTCGAACATGCCTGATACTCTCCCGCGCGCCGATGGCGAGCGCGTCCTCGCCGATCTCAACGCGCTCCGTGCGCTGGGCACCTACAAGACCGGCGTGCACAAGCCGACCTTCTCCGAGCCGCACAAGCAATCGCTGGACTGGCTGGTGCGAAAGCTGCCGGACGCCGGCCTCACCGGCGCGATCGACGGCATCGGCAATATCGTCGCTACCTGCGCCAAGCCCGGGCCGAAGCTGCTCGCCGGATCGCATCTGGAAAGCCAGAACTATGCCGGCTGGCTCGATGGCCCGCTCGGCGTCGTCTATGCGCTGGAAGCCGCCCGCGTGCTCAACACAGATCCCTCCGTGAAGGGCGCGGTCGAAGTCGCCGCGTGGGTTGACGAGGAAGGTCATTTCGGCAGCTTCCTCGGCTCGCGCTCCTATGTCGGCCAGGTCACCGAAGCCGAGATCGACGCCGCGCGCGACCGCACCAACGGCCGCCCTATGCGCGACGCGCTGGCCGACATGGGACTCGCCGGGCGAGCGCGCGTCGCCGCCGAGCCGGGGCGGCACATCGGCTATCTCGAGGCGCATATCGAGCAGGGTCACACGCTCGAAAGCGGCAAGCTTGCGATCGGCGTCGTCACCTCCATCGTCGGCATCTGGCAGTACCGCATCACGTTCATCGGCGAGCAGAATCACGCGGGCACCACGCGCATGGCGGTGCGCAAGGATGCGGGCCTGGCGCTGGCGCGGTTCTGCGTCGCCATCGACGAGCGTTTCCCGGCGGCCTGCGGGCCGCGCACGGTCTGGACCACCGGCCGCATCACGCTCGATCCGGGCGCGCCGAGCATCATTCCGGGCGGCGCGGAAATGCTGTTCCAGATCCGGGACGACAATCCCGCCGTGATCGCGCGGCTGGAAGAGCTGCTACGAACCATGGCGGCCGAGACCACCGCGAAGGGCCCCTGCAGCGTCGCGGTGGAGAAGATCCGCACCGGCGCGCCCGCCATGATGAATACAGGCTTTCAGGACGCGATCGACGCCGCGAGCAAGGCGCTTGCCGACGGACGATCGCTGCGCATGCCGAGCGGCGCCGGCCACGACGCGCAGATGCTCGCGACCATCATGCCCGCGGGCATGCTGTTCGTGCCCTCGATCGGCGGCATCAGCCACCACTGGACCGAGAACACCGCGGATGCCGACATCGTCACCGGCGCGCAGGTGTTCGTCGAATCCTGCCGGCGGATTCTAGAAGGCCAACGCCTGTTTTCTTGAGCATGATCTCTTCGGAAAACCGCTGCACGCTTTTCCGGATCATGCCCTAGAACGACGTGCCGCCGCCGAACCTGAACTGCTGGACGACGTCGTATTTGCCCTTTGTCAGCGGCACCGCGTAGTCGAAGCGCAGCGGTCCGAATGGCGACGCCCAGATCAGGCCGACACCGACCGACGAGCGCACCACTCTGCTGTCGTCATATTGCAGGCCGCAGGTCGGGCAGGCCTTGGTGTTGACCTCGCCCGTCGCCGCCCACGAGGTCGGCCCCTGGTAATCCCAGAGGGAACCCGCATCGGCATAGACGGCGCCTTTCAGGCCGACCTCCTTGGGCAGGAACCAGAACGGCATCTGCAGCTCCATGGACGCGCCCCAATAGTTGGTGCCGCCCAGCGCATCGCCGGTCGCGCCGTAGCCTGCATAGGTGATGTCGCGCGGGCCGATGCCGTTGGAGGCGAAGCCGCGCACGAGATTCGGGCCCATCTGGAAATGATCCAGCATGCGCAGATCGTTGTTGCCGATCTTGTTGAGAACGCCACCCTGCAGATGGATCACACTGATGATCTCGGACACCAGCGGCGTGTAGTATTTGGTGTCCAGCGCCGTCTTCAGATAGGTGACGTCGCCGCCGACCCCGGCGAAATCCTGCTTGAAGTCGACCAGCAGGCCGCCGGTCGGGTTCTTGGTATTGTCGAGCGTGTTGTAGGTCAGCGTGTAACCCACCGCCGAGGTCAAGGTCCGGCCGTTCGCCAGTTCCTTGCGGACCGGCAAGCTCGATTCGCCGTCAGCGTAGCAGCCATAACCGTAGTAACTTGAACTCGCCGAGTTGGTCGGATCGACCCCGCCCAGAACGCTCTGGATGTAGGCCGGCGTCGGGTTGAACGCCAGCGACGTGTTGGCTGCGTTGTTGTTGCAATTGTTGTAGGCGCTCGCGAGCGAGATGCTCTGCTGATAGAGCGAGTAGCGGAGCTGGAGCGACAGGTCCTCGCGCAACGCGAAGCCCAGGCGCGGCGAGAAGCCGAGCGTCGTCACGCCATAACTCGTATAGCTGTTCGACAATTGCTGGCGATAGTAGGTGTCGAATCCGAGCGCAATCCGGTAGTCGAGCAAATAGGGCTCGACGAAGGACAGCGAGACCCCGCGCGAGTATTGGCCGTAGGTGACCGATGCCTTGGCAAAGAGACCTTTGCCAAGCAGGTTGCGCTCGGAGACCGAGACTTCGGCCAGCGCGCCGTCCGTCGTGGAGTAGCCGCCCGAGACCGAGAAATCGCCGGTCGACTTTTCCTCCATGTCGACGATCAGGATCACGCGGTCGCTGGACGAGCCCGGCTCCGTCGTGATCTTCACGGTCTTGAAGTAGTCGAGATTCTTCAGCCGCCGCTCGGCGCGGTCGACCAGTGCACGGTTATAGGCATCGCCCTCGGCGATGTCGAATTCGCGCCGGATGACATAGTCGCGCGTGCGCGTATTGCCGTGCAGGGTGATGCGCTCGATATAGGTGCGCGGACCTTCGTCGACGTTGAAGATGACCGAGACGGTGTGCGCTTCGAAATTGCGATCCCCGCTCGGCCGCACGACGGCGAAGGCATAGCCGCGGCGTGAGGCCTCGATCTGCATCTCCTCGACAGACTTCTCGACCAGTTCGACATTATAGAGCGAGCCGATATTGACCCGCGACAAGCTGCGCAGCGATCTCGCGTCGAAATTGGCGATGCTGGAGCGGAAATCGACGGTCCCGACCCGGTATTGCTGCCCTTCCTCGATCTTGAAGCTGACGAGAAAACCCTTCTTGTCCGGATCATATTCGGTCAGTGCAGCCACGACCTGCGCATCGGCAAAGCCGTTCTTCAGGTAGAAGCGGCGGATCAGGTCGCGGTCGGATTCGACACGATCCGGATCGTAGACGTCGCCGCTGCTGAGAAAGCTCAGCAGGTTGGATTCATGCGTCTTGATGACATCGCGCAGGCGGGCAGCCGAAAAGGCGCTGTTGCCAATGAACTCGATCGACTTGACGCCGGTCTTGGCACCCTCCTCGATCGTGAAGACGAGATCGACGCGGTTGTTCGGCTGCTCGATCACCTCGGGCGTGACGCGCACGTCGTAGCGGCCCGAGCGGCGGTAGATCTCCGCGATCCGCAGCGTGTCGGACTGCACCATCGCCCGCGAGAACGTTCCGCGCGACTTGGACTGGATTTCAGCCGAAAGCTGCTCGTCCTTGATCTTCTTGTTGCCTTCGAAGGCAATGCGGCCGATCACGGCGTTTTCCACCACCGACACGATGATGCGGCCGCCGGCCCTGCTGACTTTCACATCCTGAAACAAGCCGGTCTCGATCAGCGCCTTGAGGCCGTCATCGATCGCCCCTTGGTCGAAATAGCCGCTCGCGTCGGCCTTGAAGTAGGAGCGGACCGTCTCGGCCTCGACCCGGCGATTGCCCTCGACCACGATCGCATCCGTGGCCTGCGCCGCGGCCGGCTGCGGCAACAGCAACGAAACTGAACCTGCCATCGACACGCCGCACACCACTACCGCGATAAGCCAGGCCCGCAAAAACGACATTCCACACCTCAAGAGCACCTGAACTGCTCTGAAACGGGAAAGCTGTGGCCACGGTGTGGCCTTGAGATTGCTGTACTGTTTCCGTGGATTGAGTTTGATTGAGCCGGCAAGGCACATAACGCCGCGCGCACGGCGTATGCGCGAGGAAACCAGCAACATTAAGCAAAACAAGGCGTGTTTACGGGCCGCGGGGGCAGGCAACGCGCGGCTGGACCGCCTCCATCGCTACTTCGCAGCTTGCCTGATGCTCTTCGTCGCAAAATCGATGAATGCCTTGACCTTGGCCGGCTGATGCCGGCGCGACGGATGCACGACGTACACGGGAAACCGCTCGTCCGACCATTCCGGGAACAACTCGACCAGAGCGCCGCTCTTGATCAGGTTGCGGTTGCCGAGCGCGAGGATCTGCGCGATCCCGGTGCCCGCGACACAGGCTTCGATCATCGCGCCGACATCGGAGACCAGAAACCGCGTCGAGGGTGTCGCTTCCACGACGCGACGTCCCTTGCGAAGCTCCCATCGATACGGCCTTCGGCTGGCCCAGTCCCAAAGCGTAATGCAGGTGTGCTTCTGCAGATCGGCGGGGCTCCGGGGCTTCCCGAACCTCGCAATGTATTTCGGAGATGCTACGGTGATGACGCGCGTCTCCAAGATCTTCCGGGCGATGAATGTCGTCGGGGGCGGATCACCGCATTTGAGAGCCAGGTCGAATCCGTCCGTCACGAGGTCCCCGAGCGACTCGCGCATCAGAAGTTCGAGGTTCACTTTTGGATATTTCTCGAGAAACTCCGGCATGCGCCTGGCGAGAATGACTCTCGCCAGGAACGGCTCGATATTGACGCGAAGCCGTCCCCGGACCGCGCTCGTCGTCCCCGATGCGGTCAGCGCGGCTTCCTCGATGGCGGCAAGATGCGGCTTGACCGCTTCATAGAAGTTGCGTCCTTCATCCGTCAGCGAAAGTGATCGTGTCGTCCTGTCCAGCAGCCTTACACCGACGCGCTCCTCCAGTCGTGCAACAGCGCGGCTCACGGCCGATGCGGTCAGATTGAGACTGCCGGCGGCCCTGACGATCGTACCGGCCTCAACGACGCTCACGAGGACCGTCGCGCCCGGCAAAAGACGTCCATCCATGTCCGCTCATTCCTGATTTTTGTGAATGAGCATCATACAACAAATGCGCTGTACGCAGCAATCAGGGACCGCCTATCGTTCGATGGGTACGGCGCGGACACTCCGCGCATGACGCCATCAACGAAAGGACGACCAACAATGTGGACGCTCACCGCAAATGCCTTCGCACGCCCTCGCATGATGGCGCTGGCGCTGTCGACGGCCGTCCTTGCGATGTCTTGGCCGGCAGGAGCGGAAGAGGCATCGGCGATTCGCACCATGGAAAAGGATTTCGCCGCACGGTCAGGCGATATTCATTGGCCGGACGGATTCACGCCTGTTAAGGCCGACCTGTTCGCCCACAACGAAACCGTCATCAACGCGGCGTGCGAGAAGGTCTGGAGCAAGATCGTCGATGTCCGCCAATGGCCCGACTGGTACCCCAACTCGAAGGAGGTCACGCTCACTGATGACGCCAAGCTCATCACGAGCCAGGGCAAGTTTCGCTGGCGAACATTCGGGATCGAGGTCGAGAGTTCGGTCCGCGAATTCGTGGTCAACGAACGGCTGGGCTGGTTCGGGAACGTGCCGGGGAAAGCGCCGGAATTCTATCATACCTGGCTGCTGAAGCCCGAGGCCGGCAATTGCCGGGTCGTGACCGAGGAGGTCGGGATCGGCGCTGGCCCGGCCGGCTTCCGGGCGACCAACGAGAGCCTGCTTCACCGCGGCCACGAGCTTTGGGTCGTGGGATTGAAGTGGATTTCAGAGCTCTAGTGGCTGATGTCATCGGCAATCGTGAGCGGAAGTCCGAAGGCCCGGAATATTCGTGGCGCGTCGGGTCGCACGAACAGGGTCAAGGCCGAAACGCCGCTTTCAGCGAGCGTGAGCACATGGATCGAGTGCGCGGCCAAGGGCGCATCCAGCTCTGCGCGCGAGCGAAAATAGGCAGCGAACGCGGGCTGACCGTTCGCAGCCACCGGTAACAATCGATAGCCGCCATAGTCTTTCCAGGCCCATTCGAAAAAGGTTCGAATGGAGTCGCGCCCGACGTACCACTGACCCAGCGGCGGCATGGTGTAGGTCGCATCCTCCTTCAAGAGGGCGACAAACTTGTCGATATCAAGCTCCTCCCACGCATTGAGGTAACGCTTGAGCAGCTCTTGCTGCGCAGGCCCCGGCGTTGAAACTGTCGATGATCCGTCGTCACGATGGCTCTTTGCCATCGTCGCGCGTGCTCGCTGCAGGACGCTGTTGATCGACGCCGTGGAGCCTCCGAGCAGGGTTGCGGCCTCCGCCACGCCCCAACCGAGCACATCGCACAACAAGAGCGCCGCGCGCTGCCGCGGCGGCAGCTGCTGGATGGCGGCAACGAAGGCCAGTTGCACGGCCTCGCGCGCGGCGTAGTGGGCTTCCGGATTCTGGGTCTCGTCGAGAATTCCGGCCATATCAGAATCCGGATAGGGCTCAAGCCATTCCACGTCATTCGCCGGCGTTCCATCCGGCAGCTGAGCCGAAGCTGGAAAGCGCAAGTCCGGCAGGAAGCGCTGCCTGTACTTTCGGCTGGCGATGGCATTGAGACAGGCGTTCGTCGCGATCTGATAGAGCCACCCACGAAACGACCCGCGACCTTCGAAGCTGGCAAAACTCCGCCAGGCCCGAAGAAACGTATCCTGCACCAGATCTTCCGCTTCGTGCAGCGATCCCATCATCCGGTAGCAATGCAGTTTGAGCTCGCTGCGGAACGGCTCCGCCATTCGCTCAAACGTCTTGCTCGATCGATCCAGACTATCAAACGGATGATGCGTTTCGGTCGCGGTCATTGCCACCATGTAACCGTCAGAGCGCTTGCTTCAAGGGTCGCCCTCCTCATGAAAGCACGGCCTCGAGCCCCCTCCCCGAGACAATGAAGACATGCTCCTTGAACTGGTCAGGCTTCGTCACAAGATCGATCACCGCGTTGGCGGCGTCTGACGATTTCGGCGGCGCCGCCATGCTTCGAACGAAGTCGGCCTCCGTCACCCCGAGATGGCTGGCGTACGCCGAAACAGCGCGTTGCCCAAGCTCGGTATCCACGATGATGCGCGGCGCGACCGATACAAATCGCAAGCCCAGACCCAGGCGATCGGATTCCTTCTGGCTGTAGTTTGCCATGAACAGCTGGGTCCGCTTGGCGCCCGCATAGCCCCCTGTAAGCGGTGATCCGGCCAGGGCGGCGCCGCTGGAGACCAGCACGATGGTTGTACCGGGCGCCAGTGGACCGGAGAGCGACGCCTTGAAGAAGTTGAACGCGATTTTGACGTCAACCTCCCAGTTGCCCGAGAATTCTTCCCAGCTCTGCTTCTGGAGTGGCCGGGCAATCGGCAACAAGCCACCACACACGACCAGAACATCTGGCTGCATGGTTGCGAACACCTTGGCAGGCGCATCAAGCTCCGTCGCATCAAGCGACAAGATGTCGATACCAGCGATCTCCTCGGCCAATCGCCGGAGCGCCTCCATCTGGCGCGCCACCGCGAGCACATTGGCCCCGCGACTGAATGCGGCTTCCGCGATTTTTCGTCCAACCCCGCGGCTACCGCCGATCACGACGACGTTCTTGCCTGTCAGGGATTCCATGTGTCTTCTCCCATATCCGACGTCTATTGCGCGTTAAGACCGCGAGCACGAGCTAGCCTGCCCCGACGGGCACAAGCTTCCTGGCGGCTTTCCACAACTGCCCGTTGATGAAGTTCGGAGCCAGCCGACTCATCAAGGCCAATTGGCTGGACTGCCCCGGCCGAATTTCGAGCGAGCCGGCCTTGAGCGCCTTGAAGGATTGTTTCACCAGCTCCTGGGTCGTGATCAAGATGATGCCGTCGCCCTCCGGAAGGTCCGCGGTCATGTCGGTCTTCACGGCAGGAGGCATCAGCTCGATAACGTCTACGCCCGTTTCCTGAAGCTGAAAGCGAAGCGACAGGGTGTAGGAGTGAATGGCCGCCTTGGTCGCGCAGTAGATCGGGATGCAGGGCAGCGGCACGAACGCCAGGGCCGATGACACATTAATCAGCGAGCCCTTGTTGGCCTTGAGGATATCAATGAACGCGGAAGTCATGCGAATGACGCCGCCGACATTGACGTTCAATTCAGTCGTCAGGCCGGCAAGATCTGAGGCGGTCGCCTTGAGATTCTTGTAGTGACTGATCCCCGCATTGTTCATCAGCACGTCGAGCTTTGGAAACTCTGCCCTCACTCGCGCTGCAAGGGTCGAGATCTCGACCGGGTTCGCCACATCGCTCTGGATCGTGTGAAGCTTTGGATATCTCAACTTGACCTGGTCGAGGATGCCCTGACGTCGCCCCGTAATAATAACCTGATTGCCCAATTCCATGAATTCCAAGGCGAAGGCAAGGCCGATGCCGGCGGAGCCTCCGGTGATGAGAATGGTACGTCCGGTGAGCTTCATGAGTCCCTGTCCTGATGGTCGGCTGCGTGCCCTTCTGACACCTAAGACCAGCGACCCAGGGAAGACTCATCGGTGCTTCATGGATTTTTTACGGGTTCCGGCTCCGCCTGCGCCGTTACCAAAACGGTTTGAACGGCCGGCCAGCCTTCATTTCCCACAACACGTTGACGATCACCCAGCGGCCGTTGAGGCGCGACAGGTGCAGATAATCCATCCATGTCGATGCGGTCATTCTGGCGCTGGCGGAATTCTCGAAGATGTCGAACACGACGATCTCCCGCTGACGCTCGGCTGGGGGTGTCGGACGATCGGCTTTCTGCCGGGTCAGCTGCGTGAGGGCGAGCGCGCTCATTTCGGCGAGGTAGCTGCGACCCGATTCAGGATCGCGACGGGCGATGCGCTTGGCCAGTTCAGGATGGAGCGCGCTGTCCATGCGCGCGGCATCGCCCTCATAGAAGCCTTCAATGTAGTCCAGAATGGTTTGCTCGATCGCCTTCAGATTGTCACGTTTCGCTAAGTCTGCGTCGTGCATTTGGTGTATGCCTCGGGTTCGGGGAGCCATGCCGGTCTCCCACACGACAATGACCGACGATCCGGGCGGAACTCATCGGTGCGAGGAAAATATTCTTTGAGGAATGCCGAGGCCTGCTAGGCAGCGGCTTCCTTCCCCAGAATAAGGCGGGCCGCACGCTCGCCGATCATCATGGTTAGCGCAATGGTGTTGCCCGAGACGAGGCGCGGCATGATCGATGCGTCGGCGACGCGGAGACCATCGATGCCGCGGACCCGCAGATCCTCCGACACGACGGCCATGGGATCATCCACGGCGCCCATCCTGGCGGTGCCGCGGTGGTGACGCCGAGAAACGGCCGAAAGCGTCATGCGACGCTGCACTTCCTACTCTTACCTCGCACACGTCAAGCGGTCTGCCATGCGCTCGGCGATGGCAACGGTGGTCAGATGCGTGTTGGCGCGTGGGACTTCCGGCATGACCGAGGCATCGATCACGCGCAAGCCCGTGCATCCGATCACCCGGCATTCGGGATCAACGACCGAATGCGGGTCGTCCGGGACGCCCATTCTGCAGGTGCCGCTCGCGTGCTGGGCGTCGCTGCATTCGGCGAACAGCCAGTCATCCAGCTCCGCATTGCTGAGCGGCTCGTCCATCGAACGTCCGCTGGCGCCATAGTCGACGCGGTCAGCGATATCGGTGACCGCAGGCTGCAAACATATATCGCGCAGCCGGCGGACGCCGTCGCGCATGCGCACGAGATCGCGGGGGTCGGAGAGCATGCGCTCCTCGACTTCAGGATCGACCTCGGGGTCGGTCGAGACGATCCGGACGTGGCCCTGGCTGAAGGACTGATAGACGGAAACGGCGATCCGCCCGAGCGTCACTTCCGTCATCGATTGCCGAGATCGGGCAAGATTGCCGGCGATCATGATCATGTCGTTGTCACCGGCGTCGGCGAGACCGGACGAGTAGCGCAGGCAGCAATTGGTGTGCCGATGCATCAGCGTGCTGACCTGGCTGCCTTCGCGCAAATGCAGCAGTGCGTTGACGATCGGATGGTCCAGCAAATTCTCGCCGGCCGGCAAGTCCGCACGGATGGGAATGCCGAGCCTCTCCAGCAGCGCGGCAGGCCCGATGCCGGAGCGCTGCAGGATGGCCGGCGAATGGATGGCACCGGCGCAGAGGATAACATCACGCGTCGCACGAGGCGTGTAGGATCGGCCGTTCACGCGAACCAGCACGCCGCTGGCGTGCAGCCGATTGCCCTCGAAGGTGATGGTGTCGACCAGGGCGTGACCGACGATGTCAAGATTGGCGCGACCGCGCGCCGGCTCAAGATAGCCGTCATTGGTGGAGATGCGTAAGCCACCCTCGCTGTTGATGGCGTAGGGCGAGACGCCGGTACCTACGGGGGCGTTGTGATCCTCGCACCAGCCATAGCCGAGGCCGAGTGCCGACGCACGTAGCGCCCGGTCGACATTGCCCCAGTCCGGGATTGGCGCGCGATACACCGGAATCGGACCGTGATCGCCGTGATAGGGTGCGTCTGGGAAATTCTTGTCCGTCTCGAGCTTGCAAAAATACGGCAGCAACTCGTCCCACGACCAGCCCGTGCAGCCCGCGGCCGCCCAGCGGTCGATGTCGTCAGGGACGGCGCGGATCGCGATCTGGCCATTGATGGTCGAGCTGCCGCCCATGGCGCGGCCACGCCAGAGCAGCAGCGGCTGCTGCCGCTCGGTGCGTCGCGCCAGCAGCTTCGGCCAGCGGAAGTCGTCGTCACCGATGGCGCGCATCGGGTTGGGAATGCGAATATGCTCCGGTGTGGTCGCGGTGCGGAGGTCTTGCCCTGCTTCGAGCAGCAAAACGCGATGCGACGGGTCTTCGCTCAGGCGCGCGGCCAGCGTCGCTCCGGCGGAACCTCCGCCGATGATGATGGTGTCGTATTCCTGTTCAATCACGTCCTCTGCGCTCCTTCGATCGCTCAATCGAACGCGGCGATCATTCCTTCAGACCGGTCCCGGCCACGCCACGCACGAAATTTCGGCGCATCAGCGAGAAGAACAGCGCGCTGGGCACGAGGGCGAGCGCCGCGGCCGCGCTGAGATGACCGATATCCACGGTGAAGCCGGTCTGAAACAGCGCCAGCCCGACTTCGAGCGTATACGTATCCTTGTTGGTCGTCACGACGAGCGGCCATGCGAACGCAGTCCAGGCCTGGAAGAACGCCAACACGGCCAGCGCCCCCAAAGGCCCCCGCATCAGCGGCAGCACGATCCGCAGAAAGATCCAGCCCTCGCCTGCCCCGTCCACCCGCGCGGCCTCCAGCAGTTCGTCGGGGATCGATGTCGTCACATATTGCCGCACCAGGAAGATGCCGAAGCTCATGACGAGATAGCCGACAAGGAGTCCGGGCAGCGTGTTCAGCATCCCTGCAGCCTGAACGTTCAGGTAGAGCGGGATCATGTAGACTTCGAAGGGCACGACCGATGTCGCGATAATGACACCGAAGACGGCCGGGAACCACTTCAGATCGAACTTGCCGAGCACGTAGCCGGCGATCGCAGAGGTGGCGACGATGCTGACCGTCGAAATCCCGGCAAAGATCAGCGTATTGCCAATCCAGCGCAGCAGCGGCGTTTCATGCAGCACGCCGAGAATGTTCTCCAGCGTCGGCCGGTCTGGAATGATCGTCGGCGGCCAGGCCAGCAGTTCCGGCGGCGTCTTGAATGCGTTGCTGACCAGGAAGACCAGCGGCAGCAGCATCATGAAGCCGACGGCGAACAGAACAACGTCGGTGGTGAGGCCGGCAGGCGTGTTGCGGTCAACATCGCTGGAGGGATGGTCTGGATCGCTCATGCGCGGCTCCGGTCCCGAAAAAGCCTGAATTGCGCCCCCGTCAGGACAAGCACGATCACGAGAAGGACCACGGCTTCGGCTGCGGCATAGCCGACCCGGTAGTTTCGAAAGCTGTTTTCGAGCATGTCGAGGACGAGCACGCGAACCAGATGTCCCGGCGCCCCCTGAACGTCCGAGGCCAGGACGAAGGCCTGCGCATAGATGTTGTAAGACGAGATCAGCGTGATCACCGATACGTACAGCATCACCGGCTTCAACAGCGGGATCGCAACGTAGCGGAAGGCCTGGAACGAGGATGCGCCGTCGAGGCGCGCGGCCTCGTAGAGCGCCCCCGGAACGTTCTTCAATCCGACGAGAAAGATCAGCACGGCGTAGCCGATCGCCTGCCAGGAGCAGAGAACGATCAAGCACACCACCGACAGGACGGGATCAAACAACCAGGACTGGGCCGGGATTCCAAACCACCCGATGAAGGCGTTGAGTGGCCCAAGCCGCGCATCGAAAATCCATTTCCAGGCCATCGCCGCTGGCACCAGCGACACGACATGCGGCAGGAAGATCGAGGTCTCGTAGAAGCCGCTGCGCCGCAGTCCCTGCCGGCTGTTGATCAGGGCTGCGAGCCCGAGCCCGACAGGAATGGTGATGAGCAGAACGCCGAAGGCGACCACGGTGGTATTGAAGATCGCTTCAAGAAACAGCGGATCGCTCGCCAGCTCGACAAAGTTGTCGAGCCCGACGAACGGCTTGCGCCGCGAGATGATGTTCCATTTGAACAGGCTGAGACGCAGCGTCTCGGCGATCGGATAGACGCGCAGGCAAGCATAGAGGCCGAGAACCGGGAGCAGCGCCAGAACCGGAAACAGCCATTTCGGCGTGCTACGCATGGACTCTCCCGGAGGCGGCCGCCGGCTGGCCTGCAAATGCGATCTTACTTGGCCAGCAGATCTTCCCGGGCAAGGATCTTGTCGCTCTCCTCCGCCGCCGATTTCAGGAAAGCGTCGATGGCGGCATCGTTTCCAACCAGCGATTTATCGGTGAAGGCCTTCTCGAGCCGCGCCGCCAGCCGCGTGAGAATTTCGCTGGCCGGACTGATCGCGGGAACTGTGAAGAAGACGTAGTCGGCGGGGGTGTTCACGAACGCGCCGAGCTGAGGGATCTTGCTGATGACGGCGGAGTAGTCGAGCCCCTTGCGATTGGGTACCCACGCCATGTTCTCGACCAGCCACAGCAGATTCTCCGGCGCGTTGGCCTTCTGAACGAAATCCCAGGCGATCTGGCTCTTCGGTCCCTTGTTGGGGACGTAAAGGTCGACGGGGACCATCAGTGTTCCCTTCGGCAACGGGGCCGTCGCATATTTGAGGCCAGGCGCCTTCTTGGCAACGTCGCCGATCACCCAGGACTCGCGGATGAACATCGCGGTCTGACCGAGCTCGAAGGCCTCGGCATCTGCCTTCATCTCGGGCGACACCGTCCGATAGGCCACGACGTTGTCGAGATATAGCTTGAGCGCATTGCGGCCGGCTTCGCTTGCATAGGCCGCGCGCCACTTCCCGCCCTTTTCCTCAAGCAGCGTTCCGCCGAAATTATAGAGGATCGTCCAGTACTTCTCGGCGATCCCGGAGCCGCCGCCGCTGAGGCGAAGACTCCAGCCGCTGACCGTCGGCGCGCCGGAGGCATCGCGCTGCACCAGCTTCTGCGCATAGGCCGTGTACTCTGCCATCGTCTTGGGCGGCGCCGTGAGCCCGGCCTTGGCAAACATGTCGGTGTTGTAGAACAGCGCGCCCTGCCCCTGGAACAACGGAACGCCGTAGATCTTGCCGTCGTAGGAGGCGGTCTTCACGCGCGTCATGTCGTAATTGGCTTTGACGAAATCGACGATCGAGGCCGGCGGCTCCGGAATGAGGCCCGCCTCCAGATAGCGCGCCGCCTCGACCTCCATCTCGATCACGTCACCTGCCGCGCCTGAAGGAAGCGATAGCGCCAGCCGCTTCTCATGCTCACGCAAGGCGATGGCTTCGACGCTGATTTCGAGATCGGGATACTTCGCCTTCAGCTGATCTCCGACACGCTTGTAGAACGGCGCGAGGTCAGGCCAGCCGCTCCAGATGGTCAGCTTCTCCGCCGACGCCGACGAGGCCAGCATTGGCACGGCGACAGCCACCGCCAGCAACCTGGCCGCTGACAGCCAGACGGATTTCGCAATGAAGGCCATGTCCCCGCTCCCAGAACTTTCTAAATTCCAGCCAAAAGCTGTCATGCAACCGGTTGCGTGTCAATTGCGATCCGTTGCCGCTTTGGAAGGCTTGTGACCAAATCCTCAGCGGCTTTTCCGCCTTGCGGGCGCCGGACCCGTGCTCGCGCGAACGACGAGATGAGAGTTGAGCTTGTGGCGGATCTCGCCCGATGCGCCGCCATTCATCTGGCTCAGCAGGAGGCCGACCGCAACGTCGCCTGCGTCGGCGCAGCGCGCCGAGACTGTGGTGAGCGGCGGGTAAGTGGTCTCACCGAGCACATCATCGCAGCCGACCACGCTGAATGATCTGGGCACATCGACGTCGAGGGCCGCTAGCCCCGCCAGCAGGCCCTGGGCAACGAGGTCGTCGAACGCAATCGCTGCGGTCACTCCGCTTGCGACAATGGGCGCGGCTGCGAGACGGCCGGTGCCGTAGGATGGCGGACGCGCCGGAATGGCGATCACCTTGAGCCCGCGTTTCGCCGCCTCCTTCCGGACCGCATTGCGCCGTTGCTGGTTGGACCATGACGTGGTGGGGCCGCTGACATAGGCGATGTGCCGATGCCCGAGTTCGGCCAGATGCGCGATCGCCGCTTCAACGCCGGGCGCCGTGTCGATCAAGACCCGCGTAATTCCCTCGATATCGCGATTGATCAGCACCAGTGGCCGGCGCGCCGCATAGATCCGAATTTGCGCTTCGTCCAACCGCGAAGAGGCGAGAACGAGGCCCTCGACCTGCCCGATGAAACGACCGAGCAGCAATTCCTCGCGGGCGGGATCCTCGTCCGAATTACCGAGAAAAACACAGAGTCCAGCCTTGTCGGCATGAAGCTGGGCGGCCCTGATCATCGGCGGAAAGAACGGGTTCGCAACGTCGGAGACGATGAGCGCGACGTTGCCGTGCCGACCGGTCGAGAGTGCGCGAGCCACCTGGTTGGGGACATAGCCGAGCTTGTCAGCGACCGCCTTGACGCGCCGGACGGTCTCCTCGCTCAGCATGCCCGGTCGCGTGAAGGCGCGCGATACGGTCGCGCGCGAGACCCCGGAGACTTTCGCGACCTGGCTTATGGTCGGCGCGATCCCCGAGCGCTGCTCCCTGCCATCGCGTTTCACCCGGGGCGTCTCCTGTGCGGGGTCTCGGAAGCTACACATGCCTTGAATCGCCGTCGGGGCGCAAGCTTGACATGCAACCGATTGCATTACATCCTTGATCCCACGGACTGACAGGCCCCGACGAGAACCACGGATCAACATGACGGCTTCGGGCGCTCCGGAAATCGCGGTAACAAGGATCGCGACATCAGAGACGCGGGACGCGATGGGCCGGGCTGCCGCGCACGATATCGCTGCCGCGTTGCGCGACCGCCTCGCGCGGCAACATCGCGTGAGGATGGTGTTCGCCGCCGCTCCAAGCCAGGCAGAGATGCTGGATGCGCTTGCCAGCGAGCGCGATATCGATTGGCGAGGCGTCACCGCCTTCCACATGGACGAATATCTCGGGCTTCCCTCGCACGCGCCAGAGCGCTTCGGCGCCTGGCTGACCCGTCATTTCTTCTCGCGCATTCCCTTGGGCGCCGTCCACGTGATCGGACAAGAGCCGGATGCGGACCGCGAAACGGCGCGCTATGCGGCGCTTCTGGCCGAGGCCCCCATCGACATCGTGTGCCTCGGCATCGGCGTCAACGGGCATCTGGCGTTCAACGATCCACCCGTCGCGGATCTGCATGACGCGAAGCAGGTCAAGGTCGTCGAGCTCGATGCGATCTGCCGTCGGCAGCAGGTCGACGACAAGTGCTTTGCGACGCTGGACGACGTCCCGACCCACGCGATTACGTTGACGATCCCCCGGCTGCTGGATGCTCGTCAGCTCTTTTGTGTGGTGCCCGGTGCGACCAAGCGAGCCGCGGTCGAACAATCCCTGTACGGTCCGATCGGCGCGGCCTGTCCTGCCAGCGCATTGCGGACGCATCCGCGATGCACGCTGTATCTCGACCGCGATTCCGCACCGCCACGGCTGCAAGCGCCGGCACGCGCATGAGCAGCGTGACGACATCAGTCTCGGGCCGCGACCCCGAGACCGGGAAACCTCATACGATCACCGTTGCGAATGGCCGTATTTCGGGCATCGCTCCCGGCGGTCGGGACGACGGGCATTGGTTGTCGCTCGGACTGTTCGATTTGCAACTGAACGGCTTTGGCGGCCACGACCTCAACGGCGGCACCGATCCGCAGACGGTTCGCGATCTCGCTTTGGCCGTCCATGGCAGCGGCGTATCGCGCTTTGCGCCGACGCTGATCACGGCTTCGCGCGCTGCGCTCATCGATGCCTTGAAGGCGATCGCGCAGGCGCGCGACAGCGATCCGCTGGTCAGGCACGCGATCCCCTTCGTCCATGTTGAAGGACCCCATATCGCGGCCGAGGATGGTCCGCGCGGCGCGCATCCCGCCGAACATGTCAGGCCGCCCGATCTCGATGAGTTCGACGCCTGGCAAGCGGCCTGCGGAAACCTCGTTGGCCTCGTGACCTTGTCACCGCACTGGCCGGAGACATCAGACTATGTGCGGGGGCTTCGCTCGCGCAACGTTCATGTTGCGCTTGGCCACACCAACGCCACGCCGGCCGAGATCTCCGCCGCAGCCGAGGCCGGTGCCATCTTGTCGACGCATCTCGGCAACGGCATCGCAGCGCAGCTGCCGCGGCATCCGAACCCGATCTGGACGCAATTGGCGGAAAGCAGGCTCCGGGCGAGCTTTATCGCCGATGGCCACCATCTTCCGTCCGAGACCTTCAAGGCCATGCTGCGCGCAAAGGGCCTTGAGCGATCCATGCTCGTTTCGGACGCCGTCGCGCTCGCAGGATGTCCGCCGGCGATCTACGACATGCCTGTGGGAGGACGCGTGGAGCTGAAGGCGAACGGCCGGCTGGAAGTGATGGGCACACCGTTTCTGGCGGGAGCGGCGGCCAGCCTGGCGTTCGGGATCGCGACGGCGAAACGAATGGCTGGATTGACGCTGGCCGAGGCATTGCGGCTGGCGACGATCAATCCCCGCGCACCATTCGGCCTGCCAGCTCTGACCGTGGGAGCACCCGCCGATCTGCTTCGATTTCGTCTCGGCGATGATGGGTCCATCATCCCCGAGACCACCTTTGTTGCCGGTCAACCCTTTCCGGCCAAGCCTTTTCCTAACAAGCCTTTTCCTAACAAGCCTTGAGGAATTGAGATGAGCCAACTACGCATCGGGTTGGTCGGTCCAGGCGCTATCGGAGAAATCCACGCCCGCGCAATCAGGGCACTCGACGAGACTGTCCTGGCCGCCGTCGCTGGCGGCACGCCCGATCAGATCGCCGCGTGCATCGACGGCGAACCTGTTCCGACATTTGCGACCACCGATGCCATGCTCGCCGGTGCAGAGATCGACGCGGTCGTGATCTGCACCCCCAGCGGGGCGCATCACGACGCTGCCCTCGCGGCCATCAAGTCCGGGCGACATGTGCTCGTCGAGAAGCCGCTTTGCGTCGATCCGACTGAAGCCGCATCGCTGGTCCGTGCTGCCGAAAGCTCGCGGCTGACTTGCGGCGTGGTCTCGCAGCGCCGGCTTGAACCACAACACCAGGCGATCAAGAAGCTGCTCGACGAGGGTCGCCTCGGACAGCCGCGCCTGATCGAAGCGGCGATCCACTGGTATCGCTCCGACGCCTATTATGCGGAGAAGCCATGGCGCGTTGAAGCCGGTCACGGCGGCGGCTCGCTCTTCAACCAGGGCGTCCACAATCTAGACCTGATGCTTTGGCTGTTCGGACCGGTGGCGAGCGTTCAAGGCAAGACGGCGACACTCGGACACGCACACGCGATCGAGGACACGACGGCGGCCTTGCTTTCCTTCGCATCCGGCACCCTGGGCGTGATCGTGACGAGCACGGCGCTTCCGCCGGGACGACCCGCCATGCTGCGCCTGTTCACGGATCGCGGCAGCTGCGAGCTCGCGCACGACAACATCGTGCGTTGGGATTTCCCTGGTGTCGCGCAGCCGGAGAGCGCGACGGGACCGGGAAGCGCCGCCAACGATCCC
The DNA here is from genome assembly GCF_029892425.1 of Bradyrhizobium sp. BR13661. Classification (GTDB taxonomy): domain Bacteria; phylum Pseudomonadota; class Alphaproteobacteria; order Rhizobiales; family Xanthobacteraceae; genus Bradyrhizobium. The sequence goes on from NZ_JARXWB010000013.1 coordinate 57,177, forward strand.
AAGGCCATCGGCATCGAGGGGCATATCGCGCAATGGCGTGACTTTGCCGCGGCGGTCCGGGACCGACGGGCGCCCGCCGTTCCGTTCAGGGATGGGTTCGAGGCGACGCGCGTGGTCACCGCCATCTATCGCTCGGCCGCGGAAGGCCGGGCCGTCACCCCCAACGACATCTCGCCGCTGGTGTAGCCCGATGGCCGGCAAAGCCTCTTCAACGCTCGATATCGCGATCATAGGTGCGGCCCATCCGCACGTCGAATACGTGCTCTCGGAGATCGCCGTCAGGTCCGATGTCAGGATCGCGGCGGTCGCCGATCACGACGCCGCGCGCCTTGCCGAGCTCGAGCGACGCACGCAGGCGCCCGGCTACGTCGACCCGATCGCACTTTTGGACGCGCACAAGGTCGAGGCCGTGGCTGTTTTCAACGAGTTCGGTCTCAGAGCTCCTGTTGTCGCCGAACTGCTGCGCCGGGATATTTTTGCGATCGTCGACAAGCCGATGGCGGTGACGCTTCCGCAGCTCGCGCTGATCGAGGACGCCCTGGCTGGGCGCGAGTTGCTGACGCTTCTGCTCGAGAAGCGCTTTTATCCCGTGACGCTCGCGCTGCGCTCGGTTCTCGACAGCGGCGAGCTGGGCGACATCGTCTCGATCAGCTCGACCGGGCCGCACAAACTGGTTCCGAGCCGTCGTCCGGCGTGGATGTTCGAACCGTCCACCTATGGCGGCATTCTCGCCGACCTGACGGTCCACGACATTGACCTGTCGCTTTGGCTGACGGGATATACCAGCGGGACGATCAACGGCTGGATCTCGCCCACCCCGGCGGCCGGCACGACGAACTTCCCCGCTCTGGGACGCGCCATCCTCGCCTGCGACAACGGCCCGCAATTTTCGATCGAAGTCGACTGGATCCAGCCCGAAGCTTCTCCCCGCCATGGCGACTATGCCATGCGGATATCGGGTACCCGCGGACGAGCCGACGTTCTCTTCGCCGAGAACAGGCTTCTCGTCGAAACAGCAACACGACCGAAACGTGAGGTCGACCTTCCCTCCGGCGGCTCGCCTGCCGGCTTCGTTTTCGATCATCTTGCTCGCGGAACGCCCCTGCAAATTTCAACGAAGGACGCCCTGCGCGCCACACGCATCGCCATCCTTGCCGAGGAAAGCGCCAAGCAAGGGGGCGTCCCGCAACGATGGGGCTGAAGCTGCAGGCCAACCGATCCTACAGCTCGCGCAATCCCGCAAATTCGCGAGACGCTGGCGCCAACTGGGTGATCGCGACGCGGCCTATCGGCTCGTCACAAGCATATCTTCACTGCGCGCCAGTTGACGGATGAGCCTCCAACACTGGAGACACTCGCGGCGGAATATGCAGTGTCCCGCGAGCGTGTCCGCCAAATAGAGCAACGAGCATTCGATAAGATAAAGTTAGCTATGCACATAGCCGACAGTTCTTCGAAAGCGTCGAAATCGAACGTATAACGACTAGCTTTCGGTCGAGACTCATTGGTGGCCCATCAATGGCGTATTGAGTTTTCGCTGATGCCATCATCCATTTTCAGCTCGCTCGGCCGATTAGGGCAACAGACGAGCAATTGGGCATGGCGAGCGAAATATCGCATTCTGCCGACGGGCCTCTAACATTTGTACTCGACACGCAGACCCGCGATAAAGACATCCAGTGCCAGCTCATACGCTTCATCGTAGGGATATGTATGAGAGAATGAGCCCATGAACTCGTGCAGGGCAAACCCGCGAGCCAGGCATCGGAGAATGTGCAGAGCATCATCGCCTGTTTGACCATAGAGGTTGCAATCAGCGAACACCGCGACCATGAACTCCTGGAGCTCTTGATAAGCCCGACGCCATTCCGGGCATTCGGTTACAGGTGCACGAAAAGTTGCTGCGGCGAGTCCAGGGTGTTCGACCGCAAACCGGCGCATTTCAGTGGCGACTGCCCTGAGTGCCGAAAACGACAATTTTCCGTTCCGCGCGCTTTCGAGCCGACCCAACAAATTCCGGCACGACTTGATCGCGAAGAAGCGCCGGATCTCTGGAATGCTGGTGCGTGGCTCACCCGAGGCCAGCTCCAATTCGGCCGCAATGTCGTCCGCGAGTCGCTTATCCCAGTTCGAGGCTAGGATTTCATTGATCGAGAAGTCGTGCGGGTGCCTCATCGAGCGGATTCCTTTCCAGTGCGAAGCAAGGCGGCTGCCGTTCATAGCTGACTTCAAGTTGGTTTCCGCGGACCCAGACCCGCTTACATCGTCGAAATACCGGCTTCGGGCTGGACACGAAAATGAGAAAGAAACTGGTCAGGTCTTTCGGATTCTCAGTGGCCAGCCGCGCTCCACCATCCCAGACACTTAAGACTTGGCAACCAGTCGACCATGACTCATCAAGAGCGATGCACTGCGCCTCGAGCGGATGACTGAACGTGACCCTTTTGGGTTCAGTGCGAAGCGGGGGAAAACCGAAAGTGTGAGCTCTGCGCTTCTTGCGATCCGCTTTGGTCGATTGCCCTGGAGCCATCGAATGCGGCTCTTCCTTCAGCTGTTGCTGAGTGCCTTCGAGATCTGAGCTGTTCATCATCATCGTTGCACGGTGCACGTATTTTTGCGGGGCTGCGGTGGGTACTTTCTGTCGGTATTTCTTCGGTAGTGCCCTGATGTCAAAACTTTAATAGGCCGAGCATAAGCCGATCTCCACATCAGCGTTCGGTCGAATCGGCGCCATTGATCGGCTAGACCACGGTAAAGGATTTGCTACGTGCAGACAGTCTTCTCGACCGATCAGGTGCACGCTCGCGAACGGTTTGACTATTGGCATAGCGTAGCTTGCAAGAGGATCGTGGAGCACGATACGGTCCCGGCGGATCGGTTGAACTTTGGCGCATCGATTGAGGTGGGCGGTCTGGGTAATCTGGAGCTTGTCCAGTTTCAAAATTCCCCGATGAGGGTGCGCCACACACCGGCACACTCGGCTCGAACGCGTTCCGACGAATTGTTCGTTTGCTATCAGGTCTCTGGCTCCGTCTTCATGGCACAGAATGCGAGCGAAGTGACTCTGAGCGCGGGAACCCTCACGCTGATTGATCCATTGCTTCCCTATGAATGCAGATTCCTTGATGGTTCAAAGACGCTCGTCGTGAAGGTGCCGCGGCTCGAGTTGCGGGCCCGCTTCGGTCGAAATCGGGAACTTGTCGCCCGCCTCGTGCGTCCGGTCCGGGTCGATGACAGCTTGACCCTGACTCTCACTGCAATGCTGCCTTCGCTCGCCGCGAAGATGGCGCCCGTCACGGAGGAAATGGTGGGCAATCATGCGGTGGACCTGATTGCGTTGTCTATCGCTCGAACTCTTGACGGGACTGTTTGTGTTTCGTCGTCAAAGGCGATTTTGCTTGCTCGCATTCGTGCGGCGATAGAGGCGAGGCTCACCGACTCGAAATTGCACGTACAGGACGTGGCTGACGCGGTAGGCATCAGCGTTCGCTATGCGAATGAACTTTTGTCGGCGCAAGACACGTCGATAAAACAACTCGCGCTCACCCGGCGTCTGGCGCGGTGCCGATACGCGCTTGAGGATCCCGATCAGGCTCATCGCACCGTGAGCGAGATAGCATACGGATGGGGATTCTCCGATCTCACTCACTTCGGGCGAAAATTCAAAGCAGCTTACGGCGTCACCCCAAGCGAATATCAGGCGCTGGCGCGCCGGGCCCGCCTCGGTGGCGATTGAACTGCATGCCGTGATGTCGGCCTCCATGGACGATGCACCGATGGCGGGGTCCTGAGGGCTCCGAAATTGCAGGAGTCAAATCCATGCAATTTCGGCTCTCATCCTTTGAATGTATGGATGCAATATAATATTGTATGGACTCCAAAATAGATACAGGTGCGGACATGACGAGTGGCAGCTCGGTTTCGCTATCGAAGGCGATGTCGCGCGGGCCCGGTCTTGGTTCAGTCCCATCTCGACGACTCACAGGCTCGCATCAGGTGCTGGACGAACTCATCGACGCACTGATGCGCACGGCCATGGAGCAGCCAGGAGCCGAGCGAGCTCTGCTGGTTCTATCGCGCGGCACCGAGCCGCGCATCCGGGCGGAAGCCACTGCCCGCGGCGACGCGGTGAGCGTGTCGCTGCGAGACCTGGCATTATCGGCCGCGGAGCTGCCCGAATCGGTGCTCCAACACGTCATGCGAATCCGGGAGTGCACCATCATTGACGATGCCGCGGTCCAGGCTCCATTTGCCGCGGACCCATATGTCAGTCAGGGGCGCGCTCGTTCCATTCTCTGCTTGCCCCTGATCAACCACGCCAGGATCATTGGCGCACTCTATCTCGAGAATAGGTTGACATCGCACGTTTTCGCGACCGCGCGGATTCCGGTGCTCAAGCTTTTTGCCGCGCAGGCGGCGATCGCGTTGGAGAACGCGCGGCTCCACGCCGATCTGCTGCGGGAGAATGGCCAGCGCAAGCGGGCGGAGCAGGCTCTGCGGCAAAGCGAGCAGCGTTTCCGGGACTATGCCGAGACCGCCTCCGACTGGCTTTGGGAGACCGGGCCGGACCACGTTTTCACCCATGTATCGGAGCAGTTGAGTGACTTCGGGATCGATCCGGCGAGGCTGATGGGAAGGCGCCGTTTAGACATAGCGTCCGACAAGGAGGCTCAGTCGCAGAAATGGCGTGAGCATATGGCGACGCTGGAGCGACAGGAGCCTTTTCGGAATTTCGAGTATACATGCCGCGACGTGGCCGGGCATCAGCGCTATGTCAGGGTCAACGGCCGGCCCGTCTTTGCCTCCGACGGCGGCTTCATGGGTTATCGTGGAACGACCTCCGACCTCACCAGGCGGCACGAGGCCGAAGAACGGTTGCGCCAATCGCAGAAGATGGACGCCATCGGGCAGCTTACAGGTGGTGTGGCGCACGACTTCAACAACGTACTCACTGTGATTATCGGAACGATCGAGATTCTCAAGGAAGGCGTCGCGGATAGGCCACAACTCGCCGCCATCGGCCAGCTTATCGACGATGCGGCGACGCGCGGCGCCGAGATCACATCCCAGCTTCTCACTTTCGCGCGCCGGCAGTCGCTGGAGCCGCGCAAGATCGACGTCAATAGTCTCCTGATCGAAACAGCGCGGTTGCTCAGGCCCACGCTAGGGGAGCACATCGAGCTCGATCTGGCGCTGGCGCTGGATGGGTGGTTGGCACTCGCCGATGAATCGCAGCTTTCGGCGGCTGTGATCAATCTCGCCGTAAATGCGCGAGATGCCATGCCCGGCGGCGGCACGGTCACGCTCGAGACCGCCAATGTCACCATCGATGAGGCGAAGTCGTCAAATGGCTGGGGGGTGGATTCCGGAGACTTCGTGATGATTTCGGTCAGTGACACGGGAGAGGGTATCCCGTCTGATATCCGCGAGCGTGTGTTCGAGCCGTTCTTTACGACCAAGGGCATTGGCCGCGGCACGGGCCTCGGACTGAGCATGGTCTACGGCTTCGCCAAGCAGAGCGGAGGCATCGTCAGGATCGACAGTGAGCAAGGTCGCGGCACCGCGATCAGACTGTATCTACCGCGCGCTCAAGGAGCCGCGCCGGTAAAGGCGGCGCCGGCGCATGCAGATGCGCTTGCGCCTGCTCACGAGACGATCCTGGTCGTCGAGGACGATCCGCTTGTGATTGGTTACGTGATCGCCCAGCTTGGCAGCATGGGATATAGGACCATTTCCGTCGCCGACGGGCCGGCGGCCCTCGCGCTGGTCGATCAGGGCGTGGCTTTCGATCTCCTGTTTACCGACGTGATCATGCGGGGAGGAATGAATGGCCGGCAATTGGCCGAAGCCGTTCGGCAGCGGCGCCCGGGTGTGCATGTCCTATACACCTCTGGCTACATTGAGAGCGCAATCGCAGGCGGTGGGCAAATCGATCCTGATATAGTGCTTGTCAGGAAGCCGTACCGGAAATCCGATCTGTCGCGGAAAATCCGTGAGGTGCTCGAAGGTGCGCCGGTGTCCCGAGGCGCGAGTTCGTACCGGCCTGGTCCTGCTCCGATCGCATAACCGGACCGGCCAGGAATTTGCGGTCGGAATCCAAGCAGGGTTCCGCATCTCGAGAGTGGCGTTACAAGGTGAGCGTTCAAAACTCGCGATCCGTGTGCCTGTGCGATGTCCGACACAGAAAGCGTCGCACGGTTGCGATCTCACGGAGATCTTTCGTTTCTCGGCCCGAATTCCTAATCGATGAAGGCCGCGAGTTCCTCGGGCGTACCCGAAGGAAAGGCTTCCTTGAGAAAGTCGAGGAACGCCGATACCCGGGCGCTCAGTAATCTGCGCGAGGGGTAAAGCGCCCAGAGCACGATTGGCGGCCCGTCGACATCGCCCCAATGGATGAGCTTGCCGGCGCGCAGGTCGTGACTGACAAGCGACACGGGAAGACGGGCCGCGCCGACACCTGCACGAACCGCATCGCGAACCATGATCAATGAAGACAGGCGAAGTATCGGGTTGGCCTTGATCTGCAGTTTCCGGCTTCGTGCAGTCATGTCCCAGACAGGGCCCAGATCGTTCGCTCCCCGGACGACGGTCGGAACTGCGCGATCATCCTTGCGATCATCCTTGGGACGCTTCAGGTCAGGACTTGCTACCACCACCAGCCGGTCGCGCATCAGGATTCGCCCGACGAGAGTTTCATCCGGATCCGGATTGACCCTGATCACCAGATCATAGCCTTCCTCGATCATATCGACGGAGCGGTCCTCCGTCGTGATCTCGAGCAGGACCTCCGGATATTTCAATGCGAAGCGAGCCGCCAGCTTTCCCATCGCTGTTTGCGAAAACAGCAACGGCGCGCTGACCCGCAACCGGCCGCGCGGCTTGTCGGCGCCCGACGCGATCGTTGCCGCTGTCTGTTCGAGATCAGTGAGCAAGGCCGCCGTGCGTTCGTGAAGGGCGCGTCCTTCCTGTGTGAGCTTCACGGTCCGCGTACCGCGCTCGAACAGGCGTAGATCGAGGCTGCTTTCCAATTCCGCAACCCGGCGCGAGAGAGTTGCCTTCGGCCGACCGGAAGCCCTGGCGGCTTTCCCGAAGCCCCCGTATCGCGCAACGAGGTTGAAATCTGCGAGGGCAAGCAAGTCCATGTGTTCCACCCATGAAACGGTCTGTCTAAATATAACGACTACAGTGAAAAAAGCGGATCACCATTTTGCTGGCAGCCGACCAACCCGACCTCGGAGTGCCCTTCATGACCATCCTCGCAGACCGAAAAAGAATAGCCATCGTCACCGGCGGCAGCCGCGGGCTCGGCCGGAGCACCGTCGTCAATCTCGCCAAGCGCGGCGTGAACTCGATCTTCACTTACAACTTCAGCTACACCGAAGCCCAGGCTGTTGCGACACAAGCTGATGATGTCGGGGCGAAGGCCATTCCGCTCAGGCTGGACGTCGGCGCGATCGACAGCTTTGAGGCCTTCGTCGCGGACGTACGGGACGCGCTGAGCAAGATGGAGGCCGAACGCTTCGATTATCTCGTCAACAACGCCGGCATCTCGAACCATACGGCCTTTGCGAAGGTCACCGAAGCGGAGCTCGACGAGCTCTTCAAGGTCAACTTCAAGGGCCCATTCTTCCTCACGCAAAAGCTGCTGCCGCTGATCGCCGACGGCGGCCAGATCGTGAATATCTCCTCCGGCGTGACGCGCTTCGTCAATCCGGACAGCATCGCCTACGCGACGCTCAAGGGCGCCGTCGAGGTGTTCACCCGCTATCTGGCGCACGACCTCGGGCCGCGAAACATCAACGTCAATACGGTGGCGCCGGGCGCGGTCCAGACCGATTTCAGCGGCGGTGTGGTGCGCGACAACCCAGTCGTTAACGAGCTGGTCTCGAAAATGACCGCGCTCGGCCGACCGGGCGTTCCTGAAGATCTCGGCCAGATGATTGCATCCCTGCTGTCGGACGCAAATCACTGGGTCAACGCCCAGCGGATCGAAGTCTCGGGCGGCATGCGGCTGTAGACGTCCCGCTCAGACATCAAGAAGTCCGCGGACCACCAGCGCTATCCGCTGATCGCGCGCGCTCTTCCTGATCCGACCGGAGCGCTCGAGCTCCGCCAATCCGTGCAGAGCCGCCCAGAATGTCTCGGTCGCGACCTCGACGTCGTTCCTGGACGGCGCGACCACGGACGCCAGCGCCGCGAAACCGTCCTTCAACTCAGGCCTGGTGTTAGCTTCCGCGAAGCGGAGGCTGGTCGGCAGCGTGAACATCGCTTCGTAAAGAGCCGGGTGCTGGCGGGCAAAGGCGAGATACGCCATTGCGACGCTCTCGATCGCTTTGCCACGATCGCCCGATCGGAGGGCGGCCTTCCGAAGTGCCTTGGCGAGTTCGCCAAACCCGTCGAGCGCGACCGCTGTCACGATCGCGTCCCTGTTCGCGAAGTGGGAATAGAGGACAGGCTGGCTGTATTCGATCTCGTCGGCGAGGCGGCGGATCGTGACGGCACTCCATCCCTCGCGTTCGGCGATCAGCCGTGCAGCCGAGGTGATGCGCCGCTCCCGATCGGCCCGCTCCCTGCTTTTCCTCTCGGCGACACCCAAGACCTGCTCTCCAAACCGTGATGACGTCTCAGCGTATCATCACTTGATGATCTAGCAATGCTAAATTATGTAGCGATCAAATAAGGAGGCGTCGATGTACTGGTTTTCAATCGCTGTGGCGTGGCTGGCGGCTCTCGGGATCATCGCCATCGGGGTCATGTATCTGACCAACCCGCGGGCCGCGACGCAGAGCTTCGGCCTGCCGCTTCCCGAGCAGGGGCCGAACGTGGCCTGGTGGCTTCGCCTCAAGGGCGTGCGCGACGTCGTCTCGGGACTGGTCGTGCTCGCCTTGATGGCGTGGGGCGGGCCACGCATGGTCGGTTTGGTTCTGTTGATCGAAGCGATCATTCCCGTCGGCGACATGTCGCTCATTCTCGCGGCAAGGGGCTCGACCGGTCGCGCGCTGGGCGTCCATGGCGTCACCGCAGCGCTGATGATCCTGGCGGCGATCCCTTTGATCGCCGGAGTATCCTGAGATGCTGTCCATTCTCGCCACCTGGACACTTGCCGCGGCGTTCTTCGGCGCGGGCCTGTACAATGCGATCGGCACCGCAGCGACGCAGAGCAGCTTCGCGCGCTGGGGCTTTCCGCCGTGGTGGTGCCGCGTGACCGGCGCGCTCGAGATAGCCATTGCCGCTCTGATGGCCTTCCCCGGCACTTTCCCGTTCGGCCTGATCTGCGGCGCGCTCGTCATCGCCGCGGCGGCCTGGACCGTCGTGCGCAACAGGGAATTTTCCCATCTGCCGCCGATCGGCCTGTTCGTCGGCCTGCTTGTGCTGGCCCAGGCAATACGTTGAACGACGGCGGCTGCTGATCTCAGCCATTCGCGTCGTCACGTCTCGAACTGGAGAAACCTTGCGTTTCGCACGATCGGCGGAGCGTTATGGCCTTCAGGCTCGGCACTCCGTCTCGAACAACGACAACTCACGCCTCGCGTCCGGCCCTGCGGCGGGCCGGTGCAAGGCCGCGCATGCGCACGCGACGACTTGATCGCGGTGTCCGCGCTCGAACCGCTGTTCCACAAGTGAGACGATGTGTCCAGAATCAGCGGCTATCGCAATTTATTTGGATCACTAGTTTCGTGGCTACCAACCGGCCGGCGCAGCTGTCGCGGTCGAAAACAAACACAGAGACAAGGACCATCGTCATGATCTATTCGACCGCCACCGTCCCGGTGAACCCGCAGGGAGAAACCAGGCTGAGCCGCGAGCAGGTCTGGAAAGGACTGGAGCTCAAGGCGCGCGACGCCCGTCTGTTTCTGCCGCCCGGCCTCTGCACGCGCTGCGACATCGTCGAGGAGAGCGCAACGCACCTGGTGCGCGAAGCCACCATCGCCGGCGCGGATCTGCGCGAGATCATCACGCTCGAGCCGCAGAGCAAGGTCACGTTCTTCCAGGCCACCGGTCCGCGCGAAGGCGCCATCATCAACGAGATCGTCGAGAACGACGAAGGCGAGCTGCTGCTCAGATTCTACTGCTACCTCGGCCTGCGCGGAAAGCGGCCTGATGGTCCCGAGGAGCAGGCCGAGCAGGCGCAGTTCGACAGCGACAAGGGCTACAGGGCCGCGCTCCTGTCGACGCTCAAGCGCACCCGCGAGCTGCTCGTCGACGGCACGCTCTGACCAATTCCCCTCTAACCGAACACAGCATCAAAGGAGAAGTCGCATGACCACTATCTGGTCCCCCATCAAACTGGGCAACATGCAATTGCCGCATCGGCTGGCCATGGCACCAATGACCCGCAGCCGGGCGAAGCTCGACGGCACGCCGGGCGACCTGGCACCGGATTATTACGCCCAGCGGGCCACGATGGGCCTTCTGATCACCGAGGGCACGCAGCCGTCCGAAGACGGGCAAGGCTATCTGGCGACGCCGGGCGTCTACACCGACGAACACGTCGCCGGCTGGCGCAAGGTCACGAATGCCGTTCACGCCGCGGGAGGACGCCTGTTCGTCCAGCTGATGCATGTCGGCCGCATGGCGCACCCCGACAACACGCCACATCATCGCCAGCCCGTCGCCCCGTCGGCGATCGCGCCCGGCGTAGACATGTTCACGCTGAAGGGGATGCAGCCCATCCCGCAGCCGCGCGAGTTGACCACCGACGAAGTCAGGCAGACCGTTGCCGACTTCGCGCACGCGGCCCGACGTGCCGTCGAAGCCGGCGCCGATGGCGTCGAAGTGCATGGTGCCAACGGCTATCTGGTCCATCAATTTCTCGCGCCGAACGCCAACCACCGGACCGATGCGTATGGCGGTTCGATGGAAAATCGGGCCCGGTTCGCCATCGAAGTGGTTCGCGCCATCGCCGATGCCATCGGTCCGGAGAAGACCGCGATCCGTCTCTCGCCGGGCATTCCCACCAACGGCATCGCGGAAGGACAGGACAACGACGATCTCTACCGCCATCTGGCGCAGGAGTTCGACAAGATGAGCCTTGCCTATGTGCACGTCCTTTATGTTCGCAGCGATCCGCTTCTGGCAGACATCCGCAAGACGTTTGGCGGCGCGTTGATCGTCAATCGCCCGGGCCGCGCGCGCGAGCAGATCGGTTCGGACGTGGCCGCGGGACTTGCCGACATCGAGGCGCTCGGCGTCATGGCGCTGGCCAACCCGGACCTCGTCCATCGCCTCAAGACCGGCGCGCCCTTCAACGAGGTGCGGACTGCCCTGTTCTACGCCGGGGGCGGCGCGGAAGGTTACACCGACTATCCCTTCACCGATCAGGCGTGATCACCGCGCGCGTGGGAGCAAGCCTTCCACGCGCACCACTTAATCCCATACCGAACACTGACACAGCGGGATCGCCCCTGGAAGGCATTCCCATTCATGGAGACAACAATGAATACCCTCACGGACAACAGCGCGAAAACATCCTCAACGAAGATACTGGTTCTTGGAGGAACCGGCGGCACCGGACGCCAGATCGTCAAGCAGGCGCTGGCGCGCGGCCATCAGGTCACCGCCCTGGTGCGGTCACCGGAAAAGGCCGGCGATCTGAACGGCGCACGCCTCGTTGTCGGCGACGTCAGCGACGAGAAGGCGCTTCGCGAAGCCGTCACAGGACAGGACGCCGTCGTCAGCGCGCTCGGCACGCCCGCCAGTCCCTTCCGCGAAGTGACGCTGCTCTCGATTGCGACGCGTGCGCTCGTCCAGGCGATGAAGGCCGAGCATGTCTCTCGCCTCGTCGCCATCACGGGGATGGGCGCCGGCGACAGCCGCGGGCACGGCGGCTTTCTCTTCGATCGCGTGATCTTCCCGCTTCTCCTGAAGAAGGTCTATGCCGACAAAGACCGGCAGGAAGCCATCGTCAGGGACAGCGGGCTCGACTGGGTGCTCGTTCGTCCCTCCGTTCTGAACGACAAGCCTGGCCGCGGAGAGGTCCAAGCGTTGACCGATCTCTCCGGCTTTCACGGCGGAAGCATCTCGCGGCAAGACGTCGCGACATTCGTTCTTGATCAACTGCGCAGCGATGCCTGGCTGAATCGTGCTCCGTTGATCACATGGTGATCGGGCGGCTTCTTGCAGCCGGTCGATCCGGCCATGCCTGTCCAGACATCTGCGAAACGCGCGAGGCTCCCGCGCACAGCAGGAGAAACAACGCGCGTTCCGCCTTGTACCTCGCTCCCGCGCGCGTGCATTCCGAGCCGGACATGACGGCCTGGCCGCCAGCCGCGCACACGGACCACTTCCATCTGCCGCGCCCGCGGCGCTTCAGCAAGAGGTCGAAAGTGGCAAATTGGTCCCCGTCCTTTCGAGAGATCATGCTGCGGACCGCTCCGAAAGACCATGCTGAAGCCGGGCGAGAACGCGATGCTCCCGCTCGATGCGGCTCAGATAGAGTTCGCGCTCCTCGGCGGTCTTTGCGCCAGCCAGCAGCTGGCGATAGTGACTGATGACCTTCTCGCTGCCGCGGATGAGATGGGCTTGAACCTCGGTCATGAGGCGGCCTCCACGTTCGACCGCCCGATTGATCCTCTCGGCATGGTCAACGCGACCGGGAACGTCCTGGACGTCAGCGCCTCGAGAGCGGCCTGCTCCTCCGATAGGCGCCGTTCGACGAACCGGCGCTCGAGGTCCGACAATTTCGTTCTTTGGAGCCGCCGATAGCGGTGAATGTTGTTGCGGTGCGCACGGATGCGGGCCAGATCTTCATCAAACATGCTCGTCGCTCCTGACGATGTCCTTTTTCGATTTTGAGAGATATCAAGCGACCACCGAATCGAACTTGCGTGCGAGGATCGCCGACGCGTCGCGTCGTCGTCTGAGCCGCCGCTCGACCCGCACGCCACCGACTGCGTGTCGCCTGAGCGGACCCATGATGTCCATGGCTCCTCTCTTAGGCTGCAGCGCGCTCGACCGATCTGAGGCGCATCGGCTTGCCGCCGGGGGGATTTCTTGGAGGATTCCTTGGAGGATTCGTTGGAGGATTTCTGGGGCCGTCATCCAGCGCGCAAAGCGCTTCCAGGATCTCGTCGATGGTGACCGGCGCCTTCAGTCCTTCTGGCGCCCGCAGCGAGGGGCACGATGCAATCGCGGAAGCGTCGGACGCCCATGAAGCCAGGATGGCGCGCTTCTCGGAAAGGCTGAGGGTGGGATCGGAAACCACGTCCCGGGGGTGTGCGAACGCGGTGCCGGGATGAAGAAAAGCGTTGAGATCGACAACGTTGTCGTCAAGGGCGGTCGTCGGCCGCATGGTTGCCTCCGTTTCTGAGACGAGTTGAGGACAGCCGCGCGGGATATCCGCGCGGCCCGGTCGCTGATCTGCAAGACGGCCTCAGGCGGCCTTGGATTCGATCTGCGTCACGTTGCTGGGGACGGTGCCGTTGATCGCGATACGCCGCGGCTTCATCGCCTCGGGAATCTCCCGCTGCAGGTCGATGATGAGCAAGCCATTCTCGAAGCTGGCACCCCTGACCTCGACATGGTCGGCGAGCGTGAACTGGCGCCTGAAGTCGCGTGCCGAGATGCCGCGATGAAGGTAAGTCTTACCTTCCTTCTCGCTCTTGTGACCTTCGAGCGTCAGGACGTTCTGCTCGACCGTCAGCGCGACCTCATTCGGCGTGAAGCCGGCGAGCGCCACCGAGATCTGGAAGCGGTTCTCGTCGAGACGTTCGATGTTGTAGGGGGGATAGGTTTCGTCGCCCACGCGCTGGGCGGCTTCGGCGAGATCAAAAAGACGGTCGAAACCGATGGCCGACCGGAACAGGGGCGAAAAATCAACAGTGCGCATAGCCAGATCCTCCTGAGAGCAAAATGGTTACGAGCGGCACCGGACACGACCGGTGCCCGTCTCCTTGGCGGGACCCAGATGGCGTCCCGATCGTCCTAGGACGACGCCGAAAGAATTTGGCATGCCGGCGAAAGTTTCAAGACCCGGGCGAAAAATTTTTTCGGCCGGGAAGGACGCTGGTTAACGATTCGGCCCGTCCCCGCCGGGCGAGCCGCCCTGACCGAGAGCGCGCTCACGAAGTCTATAGAATTGCACGGCCTTGCGCGCAGTCTGCGGCCTGAGCCGCAGGAAGACTTCGAGCAACCGCTCCAGATCGTCCCTGGCTTCGTGGGGGCGGCTCTTGAGAACCAGGAGCGCCCTGGCGGTCTCCCAACTCAACCCTGCAGCTCTGGCGAGAACCAATATCTGTTCTGCTCTGTCATCGATCAGGGCTCTCTCGATAAGACCTGCCGGCAGCTCGCACATCGAGGCCAGCGACATCGCCGCCTCCGAGAAGCGCTTTGAATTGGCGAATCCGCGCAACGCGACCTCGTCAAGTTTGCCAGATTGCTCGAGGAGCCGCACAACGGTTGACGCATTCGAGCATTCCGGGGAAAAACGCCGTGTCTGCGATTGGAGACGATCCACCGCATGAACAATAGCATCTTCGATCGCCTTTCCCTTCGTGGGATCTTCCTTGCAGAGCCTGGCCTTCACGGCCGAGGATGCGTCCGCGAAGAGCTTCAACAGATGTCGCCTGGGAACGTCACTCCTGATCCAGGTCGCGACGGTGAGATCCTCGTCGCCGTACGAGCGGAGCACGAGGGAAGCGAACCCGAATGCTGAAAAGCGAGCTCCGGCATTTGCCGCAACACATAGCACCACTTCGCGGTTGCCTCGGTCCATCAGGATTTCGGTCACAGGCTCCGGTACCCTTGCGCGGCTTGAGATGGCCATCAGATGCGCCTGGCTCCCGGTGGTTGCCCACTCTTCGAGAGCTTGCGCGTCGACGTGTTCCGAACTCGCCAGTATCGGCCGGGCGACCTCGATAAGATCGTCCATCGCAAGTTTTCTCATGGTCTTCGGGGCCTGGAGCGGACATTCAGCCAGGTATTCGGAGAGCTGAACTCGCGCGGAGGCCTCGACCTCCGACACAAGGCGGTTCATCACGTCATCGAGCAAGGAAGCCTCCTGCGGTGGCAGACTTCCGGATCCAACGAAAAGATCGGCTACTCGCCTCAGTATGGTTGCACGACGCCGAACATCGCTGCTCGCGATGGCGTCTTCAAGCTCGAGAGACAAGGAAATGGAGGTTGTCATGCCATGTGCAGTATGTCTGGTTTCAGGCACAGGTTGCGCGGAGCTGATCAGGCCACCCCGAAACCAGTTTCAGTTCAGCCCATGGCGCGGGTCTGCCGAGCAAGTACCCCTGGATGAGATCGACTCCCTGATCGCGCAAGTACTCCAGCTGTTCTTTTTGCTCTACGCCCTCTGCCGTCACCTGCACATTCAGGCCGCGTGCCAGCGTCATGATCGACGCGACCACCGCCTTGTTCGCAGGCCTGCTCAACAGCTCCCTCGTGAACGACCGGTCTATCTTCAACTTGTCGAACGGAAACGACACCACCGAACCAAGCGATGCGTAGCCAACACCGAAGTCGTCCAGTGCAATGGATATTCCGATATTCTTGAGCTGGCGAAACAAAAGCAAATTCTCTTCGATGTCCTGCAGCAGCATCGACTCCGTCACCTCTAGCTCCAGCCTTTGGGGCGAAAGCCCGGTTTCGACCAGCACGCAGAGTACGACATCGAACAGCGTTGCCCCCCGAAACTGCGCCGGCGACAGATTGACGGCGACCTTGATCTCCTCAGGCCAAGACGCCGCGTCTGCGCACGCCTTTTGAAGGATCCATTGTCCCAGCGCCTCCATGAGGCCGGCTTCTTCGGCAACACCAATGAAACGATCAGGATAAAGCAGCCCGTGGGTCGGATGGCGCCATCGCACGAGTGCTTCCACGCCACGCGGTCGCAACGTTGCGGCCTCGAAGATCGGCTGATAATGAAGCTCGAATTCGCCGCGAACCAGCGAAGCACGGAGCTCGTTGACCAGTTGATTGCGGGATTGCGCGCGGCGATGCATCTCGTCTTCGAAGAACCTGAACCCGTTCCGGCCCTCCGACTTGACTCGATACAAAGCCAAATCGGCCTTGT
Organism: Bradyrhizobium sp. BR13661; assembly: GCF_029892425.1. Classification (GTDB taxonomy): domain Bacteria; phylum Pseudomonadota; class Alphaproteobacteria; order Rhizobiales; family Xanthobacteraceae; genus Bradyrhizobium. The sequence continues at coordinate 73,195 of NZ_JARXWB010000013.1, forward strand.
ACAGCAACTCGGAGGCGGTGAGACCATGGGCCGGTGAGAGCGATATCCCGATGCTCACTCCAACAGAAACTTCCTGGCTCTCCACCATGAAGGGTCTTGCCACGACTTCGAGCAGGGCCACCGACAACCTGATCGCCTGCTCGCGCTCCTCCTGGGAGCCGACCTGTACGATCGCGAACTCATCGCCCCCCAAGCGTGCAACCAGATCATCGTCTCCGACAGTTGATCTCAGCCGAACGCTCAGTTGCTGGAGCAAGGAGTCCCCTGCGGCATGTCCGAGCGTATCATTCACGCATTTGAACCCGTCCAGATCGAGCAGGTAGACGACGAGATTTTGCCGTGCCGGCACTCTGTCGAGCCATTCCGAGAGATTGTCCAGCAGAGCTGCCCTGTTCGGAAGACCGGTCAACGCATCGTGCCGGGCCGCGTGGTAGACTTGCGCCTCGGCCTTCTTGCGAGCCGTGATGTCGATCCGGATGGCCATATAGGCGACCGGCTTTCCCTCTGGGCCGAGCTGCGGCGTGATAACCGTGTCGACCCAATAGAGCTCACCGCTCTTGGCCTTGTTGCAGAGCTCACCGCGCCATACCTCGCCCGACGCAAGACACCTGTACATCTGCCGGAAGACCTCCCGTGCGTGGACGCCGGACTTCAGGATGCGGTGATTGTTTCCGAGCAACTCCTCGCGAGAATAGCCGCTGATCTGGCAAAATTTGTCGTTGGCGTAAATTATCCTGCCACTGACGTCCGTGATCGCGACGATGACCGCCTGGTCGAGCGCATATTGCTTCTCGATCAGCTCCTGGGTCGCAGCCTGGGCACTGATCTCCGCAAGCCGAAGTTCGGTAATGTCACGATGTCTTTCGACAAAGCCGCCGTCAGACATCGGTCGCATATCGATCTCGATGAAAGATCCGTCCCTTAGTTCCCACGTCGCCTGGAATTCCTCCCTGCGACTTATCGCAGCGAGATATTCGACCTGCTGCGCTCCAATGCTCGCACTCCCCGCGCGCGCATACCGATTCTCCAGGATGCTCCGCACCGAGAGACCGGGTACGTTCTGGGCAGGTGTCAGCGCATACATTGCGCGATGCTGCTCGTTCGCGATCACCAGTCTTTCGTGTCTATCAAAGACGCACAAGCCATGCGTGCTGCTTTGAATGGCCGTGTGGATCAGCTTTTTCCAGTCGACCTCGGGCTTCAGCTCGACATTGATCGAATCGCTCGACGGATCAAACTCGCAGCCGGGTTCGTTTCTATTTGAAAGCACGCTGACCATCACTGATTCGCGATCGCGAGATCGCCCATTGGTTTGACCGCGACCGAACAGACCGATCGCCGGCTTCGCTGCTATGTCAGGCGGCCCTGATCTGGGAAAAGAACGCTTCCACTTCCGAACGAAGGGAGGCGGCCTGACTCGAAAGCTGTTCGGACGCGCTCAGCAGCGTCCCTGCCGTCTGTCCGGTTTCGGTCGCGACCTGGCTCACACCGGCAATGTTGCTCGATACTTCCTGAGTACCGCGTGCGGCCTGCTGGACGTTGCGCGAAATCTCGGCCGTGGCCATTCCCTGCTCTTCGACGGCCGCGGCTATCGCCGTGGCGATCTCGTTGACGGATCGGATCGTGCCGCCGATTTCCTGAATCGCGCCGACCGATTCCTTGGTTGCTCCCTGGATCGAGAGAATCTGCTCGCCAATCTCTCCGGTTGCCTTGGCCGTCTGTTCCGCCAGCGCCTTAACCTCGGAAGCGACCACAGCGAAGCCTCGGCCCGTTTCGCCGGCCCGTGCTGCCTCGATCGTCGCATTGAGCGCGAGCAGATTGGTCTGCCCGGCGATGTTGTTGATCAAATCCACCACATCTCCGATGCGCTGGGCCGCCTTCGCAAGTCCCTGAACGGTTTCGCCGGATCGGGCGGCCTGCTCCGCCGCCGTCCGTGCAATTCGCGTGGATTCGGAAACCTGGCGTCCGATCTCCCGAATTGATGAGGTGAGCTGTTCTGTCGACGCAGCCACGGCCTGCACATTGGTGGACGCCTCCTCTGAGGCTGCAGCCACTGCGCTCGACTGTTGGGTGGACTGTGAAGCACGCGCAGCCAGGGTGTTGGCAGCGCCCTGGAGATTGCCGGCCGATCCACCGACGGCGTCCAGTACGGCGGTCATCCGTGCGTCGAAGTCGTGGATCGCGGCATGGACCTTCTCTTGACGCTTTTCGCGCTCGGCCAGCATCGCCTCCTGGTAGACCGAAATCGCGATCTCCATGTCGAGCATCACGGCGCAATTGACGGCGCTCAGGAGCTCACTGAGATGCGCGGGCCTCCAGCGATATCGCCGGACCGCAAGCGAAACGAGCTGATTCAAGACGAGATTGTATCCGCCGATATACCAGCGCGGCTCCAGGCCGATCTTGTTATGGACCATACCGATGGCGCGAACACCCTTCAGATATTCGTCATCAAACCGCCCGTTGAACAAGCGCGCCCAGTGCGTGCCCTGCGCACCTTTCAATCGGGGAATGTCCTTGCCGATCAATTTGGCCAGCCGGGGCTCGCTTGCAACATGTCGGTAGAATCCGTCCAATATTTCGGGCACCGCCGGCTCCGCAATCTTCCAGAACTCCCGCAACAACTCGCCGGTTCGGGCAGTGATCCCCATGAAGCGCATCCTGGACGTTCGCTCCTGATCTACGCCGTCGCATGTCGCTAAAGATGTCGTCATTCGAAAATTCCTTTGAATTTGCAGGGAAAACCGGGTGGGACGGGTAAATCGGCAACGGTTAGTCGGCGAGCCAGGACGAATAGCTCGACAAGACGATCGCCAAGTCGACGGCTGCGTACTTTTCGAGGGTAACCAGCAGCGCCGACTTGAGCGGCAGGGGAAATTTCGTCCGCAGAAGGAGCTCCTCCGCAAAGCGGGCCTTTATTGACGCATGAGCTGCGATGTACCACTTCGAGTCGAGGCCCAGTTCACGATGCCTGATTCCGATCAGCGTCGCCCTTCGCTGGTAGGCCTCGTCAAAGCCGCTATTGAACAGAGAGCACCAATGCTCTTTCTGCTCGGCCATCAGGCGTTCGATAATCGGATCATCCAGGAGACCGCCGACCGCTGACTGTCGCGTGTGTCGAAGGAATGCCGCGATAATCCCGCTGCTCGGCTCGTCGAGATACTGCCACAGCCGCTCCGCAAGGAGCTGAGCGCGGGTGTCGATTCCAAGGTATCGAACGATGTCTCTCATGGTCCCGCCCGCAATGGCTGACGCCGACATGCGGAACGATAATGCGCGCCGACTAACCTTCTGTTAGGCAAAACTGGTTGCTTACGGCAGTCGCGGATGACTGCAATGCCGCAACGGAGACCATGCCTTGCGAACTCAGCACCAGATTGGACGAGATTGTTGAGCGACCACGCGGGTACAAACCAATTTTGCTGGCTTGCCCGCGGCCAACCGCCAATCTAGCGCGGGCGTACGCCTGGTTTGCCAGCTGGCGGAAAGAAGAAATCAACACCGGCTTTTGACAAGGCAGTCTGGATAGAGGGAAGCATCGGGTCCGCTTGCGGCGATGCGCCGTCCAGCTCCTCCAGGCGCCGTATGGTCGCGCGGGTTGTACCGGCGGCGTGCGCGAGATCCAGTACGGACCACCGCAGTAACCCACGAGCGGCCCTAATCTGGGCTCCTGTGATCCGATGGCCGGCAGCAGACGGCGTATCGGGCTCGAGGTCAACGCTGATCCCGAGCCACTCTTTGATGTTTCCGGCGTCGTCGAGGACAGGCTGGCCGGTTGAACGCTTCCATTTAAAGCCGCCGTCAGCTTGGCGAACCCTGTGCACCACGTCCCAGCCCCGCTTTTCGCGGCTCGCTGTCTCGCGAATGCTGATGATTTTCTCACGGTCTTCCGGATGGACCAGCTGCAGCCAGCCGGAACGCAGCGCGTCGGCGCGGACCTCGCCGCCATGATCGCAATTGATGACCTCATGAATCTGGCCGTCCGATTTGGCGATCCAAACGACGGCCCCGGAGGCCTTGACCAAGGCTCGGTACCGTTCATCGGACACCCGCAGTCGGCTGAGCTGATCCTCGCGAGCCGTTACATCCGTGCAGATGCCGATCGCCCTGTCCGAGGTGCCTTCGGCATCGACGAAGATGATGATCTGGCAATAAATCCACGCAACACTGCCGCCCCGGCGGATGACACGGAATTTTCGCCTGATTGTAGAGGCCTTTTGTATGATGCGCTCGACCTCCGCTTGCGGCCCACGGTCGTCGGGATGCGTCACCTGGAGAATGGCGGAAAAGGACGGTTCTACCTTTCCCGGCTCGATTCCGAGAAGATCATAGTACCCTCGCGACCATCGCATTTCGTGCGTACGAAGATTCCAGCTCCAGACACCACACCGCAGTTCGCGCTCGATCACTGCGACGGTCTCTTCAGTGCCCCCTCTCAAGAGGTCAAACATATTCTTGCTCTTATCTCCGCCAGCGCTCCAAGTTAGTCGAGTTCACAGCATTGTCCAGCATGGAAGGCAAGCGCAAGCCTATCCGGGTGAGGTGCTCATGCGCATGTCGGCTGCCTCTCGCCCGATCTTGAATTCCATCTGCTGCAAATCGACGAAGGCGTCTGCCTGTCGACGCAACTCGTCCGCGACCATGGATGGTCCATCGATGAAGAGGGCTATCCTGCGGACGCGAAACGGCATTGGTTCCGAATGAATCCTTCTGGAGGAAAACACCTTGGAGGAACGAAACACTGACAGGCTCTGGCGCGAAATCCCGCCAGAGCCTTGCCATGCCCGCTTCCGCACACCTTACTGATGCCGATGGCCGTGGCTCTTCGGCGCATACGCATAGGAAGATCCGGCACTGAAGAATGGATCGCGCGTGCAACTTCCACCTCGGCCGGAAATCGTGGCAAGACACTGCTCCATGGTGTCGAAGTTGCAGATGCGCGTAGGTCCCAGCGCGTAATCCACGCGGCAGTACTCATAGTCCTTTGCGCTTGCCGGCTCCGCAGTGCCCCAGAAGGTTGCGGCGGCCAGTACCGCCGCTGCGATGGAACTGAATGTGATGGTCTTGGTCATGTCTGCTCTCCGTCGTTTCGACTGAAACCGGCCCATAGCTAGCCGGCGCGCAGCTTCAAAAAAAGCAGACGGGACGCAAAAGACTGTCGCGCGAATTGAGCCAATCGATCCGACTGAGCCAGCATGTGACGGCGTGCGGGGACGTATGGGTTCTTGAGCGCGTTGGCATCGACCCGCGTCAACATCGCGCCATCCGTTCGGAGTCATACGACGCTTTCCCCGGGCGATATGGATAGATCGTTGCGAATATGCCGTACTTGGCCGATGATGAAATCCATGACCGTGCGTGTGCGTTGCGCCAGGTGCCGGCGAGACGAATAGACCAGGCTGAACGGCATTCCGGGAGAGGGATAGTCGCGCAGAAGCCGAACCAGTTCGCCCCGGCGAAGATCGTCGACAACTTGAACCAGAGGAAGAAAGGCAATGCCGTAGCCGGCACGTGCGGCGAGATGCACCGCGCTTCCATCATTTGCGAGAATGCCGCCTGAGACCCGAACGTCTCGAACACCATCGGGACACGAGAACGTCCACAGATCCGAATCGGGCCCGACGTCGTGCACGATGCAGGTGTGCTCGCCGAGCTCGGCCGGACTTGATGGACACCCCTGATCTTTCACGTAGCCCGGCGCAGCAACCACGACACGTGCCGCAATTCCGATCCGCCGCGAAACGACCGATGCGTCGGTGACCTCGCCTATCCGCATCGCCAGATCGAGCCGATCCTCGATCATATCGCCAAACCGGTCACTGACGACCAGTTCGACTTTCAGTCCGGGGTTGCTTTTGAGCAGGGTCGGCAGACGCGGCGCAAGGAAGTGGCTCGCTGCAACCATCATTCCCACACGCACCAAGCCGATAGGCGAAGCGCTCTGCCGCCCAAGCGCGGCCTCGATGGTGTCAATACCCTCAAGTACGGGCCTGGCGAGACCGAGCAGCACCTGCCCGTCATCGGTGAGACTGAGCTTGCGTGTCGTCCGATGAAGAAGACGTACGCCGAAATGCTGCTCCAGGGCGGCGATCTGGCGCGCGACGGCCGCCTTGCTGACGTCCCGCTCACGCGCGACGGCCGAGAACGAACCGGTTTCCGTGACCCGCACCAGGGCGGCAAGCGAGCTTACGATGTCCATGCCGCGGCTCGCAATCGCATCACCCTGTCAACCATGCGGTTCGAGAGCGGCCTCCGGCACATCGTGCGTTGGCGTCCATTCCATCGAAGACGGATCCGGCTCCGGAGCCCTGGTCTCCTGCGCGGCGTGGTCATCGCTGCAATCGGGATGGATTCTGAACCACGCCACGTAGAGGGCCGGCAGAAACAGGAGCGTCAGCAACGTGCCGACGATGATTCCGCCCATCATGGCGTAGGCCATGGGCCCCCAGAAAATCTCGCGGGCTATCGGAATCAGCGCGAGGCTCGCGGCAGCTGCGGTCAGCAGGATCGGCCGCATACGGTGCTCGGTGGCTTCGACCACGGCTTCCCAGGCTGGCCACCCCTCTTTCTTGAGGTCCTCGATCTGCACAATCAGGATCACGGAATTGCGGACCAGGATGCCGATGAGCGCGAGCACGCCCAGGATCGCCACGAAGCCCAGCGGCGCCCCGCTTGGAAGCATGGCCATGACCACACCGATCAGCGCGAGCGGCGCGACTGCAAAGACCAGGAAGAGACGCGCGAAGCTCTGCAGCTGCACCATCAGCACGGTGGCCATGACGAACAGCATGAGCGGAACGACGGCGACGATCGGAGACTGGCTCTTGGCACTTTCCTCAACGGAGCCACCGATTTTCACTGAATACCCCGCCGGCAGCTCCCGCGTGAACTCGGCCACCTTCGGCGCAAGCCGGTCGACGATCGTCTTCGGCTGAACGCTGCCGACGACGGCCGCCTTGAGCGTGATGGTCGGAATCCGCGCGCGGCGCCAGATCGTCGGCTGCTCGAGTTCGTAGCGCAGATTGGCGACGGCGCCGAGCGGCACGGACTGGCCGCCAAGCCCGGTCAGTTGCAGATCGCGCAGCGTATCGATCGAGGCACGCTCCGGCGCGGTCGCCCGCCCCGTGACATTGATAAGATAGATGCTGTCGCGCACCTGGGTGACCGGCGTGCCCTCGAGCACGGAGTTCAAGGTGGTGGCAATGTCTTCCGAAGTGACGCCGAGCTGGCGCGCCTTGTCCTGGAGCACGTCGACCTTGACGACGCGCGCAGGCTCCATCCAGTCGAACACCACGTTGCCGAGATCGGGGCTGGTGCGTACGATCCCGGCAAGCTTCTGGGAGAGGTCGCGGACCTTGGCGATATCAGGTCCGCTCAGACGATACTGCACCGGGCGCCCGACAGGGGGGCCGACCTCGAGCAGCTTCACATAGGTGTCGGTGCCCGGAAATGTAGTCCTCAGATAGTCCTCGAACTGCGCCTTGAGACGGTCGCGCGCGGCAATGCCTCCCTTGGTCACAATCACCTGCTGACCGAACCAGCTATTGGCGGTCTGAAGATCGAACGACAGCACGAAGCGCGGCGCGCCGGTACCGACATAGGTCGACCAGTGCTCGACGGACGTGTTGGTCTGGAGCTGCTCGCGCTCGAAGCGCGCCATCTGCGCGTTGGTGTCGGCAATCGAGGCGTTCTGAGGCAGGTTCCAGTCGATCACGAGTTCGGCGCGGTCCGACGACGGGAAGAACTGCTGCTGCACGAACTGCAGCCCGAACATGGCGAGCAGGAAGGCTCCGACAGTCACCGCGATGGTGCTCCAGCGATGATGCATGCAGAAGAGAAGCAGGCGCGCGAACATCTGCGCCAGTCGCCCCTTCTTTTCGTGATGCCCCTTCATCCTGGCCGGCAGGATGGTGACGCCGAGAAGCGGCGTGAACAGCACGGCGACGATCCACGATACGAGCAGCGAGACCGCGATCACGACGAACAAGGTGAAGGTGAACTCACCGGCATTGCTGCTGTTCAGGCCGATCGGGATGAACCCGGCCACCGTGACCAGCGTGCCCGTCAGCATCGGGAACGCGGTCGAGGTATAGACGTGGGTTGCAGCCTTTTCGATCGGATCGCCGATCTCGAGCCGCGCCACCATCATCTCCACGGCGATCATGGCGTCGTCGACGAGCAGCCCGAGCGCGATGATGAGTGCCCCCAGCGAGATGCGCTGCAGCGAGATGCCGGCATAGGCCATCACCACGAAGGTGATGGCCAGCACGAGCGGAATGGCGATCGCAACCACGAGGCCGGCGCGCATGCCAAGGCTCAGGAAGCTGATGCCGAGCACGATGATGACCGCCTCGAACAGAGCCTCGGTGAAGCCGGACACCGCGTGCTCGACCACGACAGGCTGGTCGGCAACGAGATGCACGCCGACCCCGATCGGGAGGTCGGCGATCACCTTGGTCATCTGCTCCTTCAGCTTCTCGCCGAACTCGAGAAGGTTGGCGCCGGACTTCATGCCAATCGCGAGCGCGATCGCCGGCTGGCCGTTGTACCTGAAGAGTGTCCTGGCCGGATCGACATAGCCGCGCGTGATCGTCGCGACATCCGTCAGCGGGAAGAAGCGGTCGTTGATGCGAAGATTGACCGCCTTCAGGCTCGCCTCGGACGTGAACTGGCCGTTCACGCGAACGCTGATCCGCTCCGGCCCTTCCTGGAACACCCCGGAAGGCGCAACCGCATTCTGCCCTTGCAGCGAGTTCATGATCGAGTGGACGTCGAGACCCAGCGCCGCGATCTTGCGGGTGGAGAATTCGAGGTAGATCACCTCGTCCTGTGCTCCGAGAATGTCCACCTTGCCGACATCCGGGACCGTCAGCACCTTGGCGCGGATGTCCTCGACCTCGTCTCGGAGCTGGCGCTGGCTCAGGCCGTCGCTGGTGAAAGCATAGATGTTCCCGAACACGTCGCCGAAGCGGTCGTTGAATCCGGGTCCGATCACGCCTTGCGGAAAATCGCCCTTGATATCCGCGATCATGTTGCGGACGCGCACCCAGGTCGGCTTCACGTCAGCCGCCTTGGTCGAATCCCGCAAATAGACGAAGACCGTGGTCTGACCGGAGACGGTCACGCTCTTGGTGTAGTCGAGCGACTCCAGCTCTTCGAGCTTCTTCTCGATCCGGTCGGTGACCTGGCGCGTCATCTCCTCGGGCGAGGCGCCCGGCCACTGGGCCTGGATGACCATGGTCTTGATGGTGAAGTCAGGATCTTCCTGCCGCCCCAGTTGGAGATAGGCAAAGAGGCCGGCCGCCATGAAGGCGATCATGAAATACCAGACGAGCGAGCGATGGCCGAGCGCCCAGTCGGAAAGGTTGAACGACTTCATGGTTCTTGATCCTGTTCGATGCGGACATGCTGTCCCGACTTGAGGCTGTGGACTCCGGCCGTGACCACGCGGGCGCCGGGCGCAAGCCCGCCGGTGACGCGGAACCCGGTCTGATCGACGGCAACGTCGATCCTGTGCCGCGATACGGTGTTGGCCGGCTGGTCGACCACCCAGACGAAAATGGCGCCGTCCTCGGCAAGCACGGCTGAGGCCGGCAGACGCAAGATCGGGCTTTGATCCTTGCCGAGCTTTGCCGTGATGGTCGCGCCGAGACGGAAGCTCTCAGGGGGGGTGTCCAGCGCAATCCGAACCCGGCGCAGGCGCGTCAGCGCGTCTGCCTGCGGCGCGATCTCGCGAATCCGGCCTTCGACTTGCACGGCCGGAAGAAGTTGCAGGCTGACCGTGAACGGCAATCCGACTTCGAGCGGCGCCGGGAAATCCTCTCCGATGTCAACGACTGCCTCGCGAATGTCGGGCCTTGCGACCGTGACCACGCTTTGACCGGGCGAGACCACCTGGCCGACTTCAGCGCCGACGGCAGTGACGACCCCGCCGAAGCCGGCCTTGATCTGGGCGTAGCCGAGTTGCTCGATCGCCTTCGTCAGGTTGGCTTGCTCCTGCGCGACGGTCGCTTCGGCGCCGGCGCGGGCCTGTTCGGCATTGTCCAGCATCTGCCTGGTCGTCGCATCGCTGGTAATGAGGGTGCGCTGGCGCTCTTCCGCGGCTCTTGTCGTCGCAAGCTGCGCCTGTGCCTTGGCAAGCTGCGCCTTGGCCGCCCGCACGGCGAGATCGAGCGCCGTGGGGTCGATGGTGCCGACGATCTGTCCTTCGCTGACGAGATCGCCGACGTAGACGGGACGCGAGGTGAGCCGCCCCAGCACACGGAAGCCGAGATTGGTCTTGTAGCGGGGCTCGACCACGCCGATGGCAACGGCGCTGTCCGTGCGGTTAGGCTCGAGCAGCATCGACAGCACAGGCCGCACGGGCTCCGGTGCCTTCGTCTCCTGCTGACAGCCGGCGAGCAGCAATGTCGACGCCAGCACCGCCGTGATCATCGCGACCTGGATCTTCATGATCGGTCTCCTTCATAGGTCACGGGCTGGCCGACGCTCAGCAGCTTGCCGCCATCGACGACGACGCGCTCGCCGGGCTCGAGCCCCGCCTTGATCAGCACCTCGCCGGCCTCGTAGCCGCCGACCGTGACCGGTTTCAGCGACGCCGTCCGCGTCGCCGGATCGACGGTCCAGACCGCCGGCCTCTTGCCGAGCGCCATCAGCGCGGTCCAGGGCAACGCGATCTGCTTTTGTGCCTTCGTCCGGACGGTTCCTGCGATGGCGCTGCCGAGCGTCATCGCGGCCGGTGGATCCTGGATCGATACCTTGACACGGATCGTCGAGCTCTTCGCGTCGATGGCCGGGGAAACTTCCCGCACCAATCCGGAGGCCGTCACGGCTGAATCCGAAACCAGCGCCAACGCAACGCGGCGGCTGTCGGTTTGGCCAAGGAAAACGGACTCGTAGACGTCGAACACGGCATCCCGCTCGCCGTCCTGTGCCAGCGAGAACACGGGTTGTGCGGCCGGCACGACCTGGCCGACCTCGAGATTTCGCGCAGTGATGACGCCGTCCGCTTCGGCGCGCAGGACGGTGTAGCCAAGCGCGTCCTTGGACGTGCCGAGTTGCGCTCTCGCTGCGTCCAGTACACCTTCCGCTGTTCGGAGCCCTTCCTGCGCCTGATCGTAGACCGTGCGAGTGGTAAAGCCGCTTGTGATCAGGGCCTTCTGCCGCTCGAAGGTGGCCTTCGCCACACGCAGTTGAGCTTCCGCAGAGGCCACAGCCGCCGTCGCTGCATCGACATCAGCCTGCTGTTCGGCGGGATCGAGCAGCGCCAGGACCTGGCCCGCATTGACATGCGCACCGACATCCACCATGCGCGCAATCACGCGCCCGCTGACGCGAAACGAGAGATCGGCGCGGAAACGCGCCTGGACCTCACCCGTCAGCGTCATGGGACTCTGCCGGTCGCGTGGCTGCACGACGGCGGTTCGGACGATCGCTGCACTGGCGCCCACGGGAGCGACCTGGTCCTTGCAGCCGCCGAGCGCAGTCGCGACGAGCGCGACGAACAGCAGGAGAGCCTTCGGCCTGCCCTGAACTCGGGCAGATCGGGTTGGAAATGAAGACTGTGACCTCATCGCGCATCCGTGTGATTGCTGGGTGACAAGAGCCCGCCGAGCGCATCCGCTACCTGACGGGAAACAGCCAGGTCGCCCTGCTGCTGGCAAAACAGGTTTGAATTAAGCGGTCTTGCAACGGGGCCGCTGTCGTGACCCGGACCAGGGCCGCTTCGCGTCAGCTTCATCTGATCGGAAACAAGCCCTTGCTTTCGCCGCGGCAACTTCATCTGACGCGTCGCGATCGTCCAGTTCGCTGCCCGCTCCCGCTCGGTCAGCGGAAACGACAGCACGACCGAGGTGAACTCGGTGCCGAACCCCTGCTCGATCCGGCCGCCGAGAGCCCTTGCGAGCTCCCTGATGATTCGAAATTCGCGCTCGGAGGCGTGGCGCGCCGACCGCGAGCCGTTGTCCGCAATCACACAGTTCGCCACCGAGCCGATACGGGCCAGCTTGATCTTGACCTGGCCGGCGCGCGCATCGAAACACGAGTGCCTCGCCGCATGGGTCACGAGCTCGTGGACGATCAGGCCGAGCCGCCAGCAGCGTTCCGGCTGCAGTGCCAGGGATTGGGTCGCGAACGCCAGCTGGATGTTCATTCGGTCGAGCAGCGCCCGGCGCATGCCGCAACCCAATTTGCGGAGATAGGTCGCGGCGTGGATCAGGGCGTCGCCTGCGGGCATCGTCAGCGCCCGGTGCACGTCGGCGTAGCCATGCAGCTGATCGACGACATCGCTCAAGGCGCGCTTGGCCTCCGTCCCTTCAACACGGACGGCCGCGGCCGCGACCAGATCGATGGCCGAGGCAACGCCATTGGCGACCCTGTGATGCAGCTCGCGCAGCAGGATGCCCTCCTGCCGAGTCAACGGGTCCAGGTTGGACAGAGTCACGACACTCTCCTTCGTGGGTTCGGATGATCGGGAGCCCAACGCCCGACCTTTGCGGGCGCCCGATCATCCGGTGTAGCCGCCGAAGCCGATCCGGGAAGCGGCATCGGCGCATTATTAAACTATACCGTATATTTTCTTTTTCTTGCCTTTTCCCGCAGCCCGTGTCAAGCGAGAAGAAGACGCGCACAGAGTCGTGATTGGGAGTTCGAAGAATGAAGAAGACCAGCAGCCCGAAGCGGGGCCGACCGTCCAAAGATCTTGCCGGTAACGTCCAGGCCCGCATCATCGATGCGGCCCAACAGCTGTTTCTCGAGAAAGGCTATCGAAGCGCGAGCATCGACGACATTTCCGAGATGGCTCCCGCGAGCAAGCCGACGATCTATGCTCACTTCGCCGGCAAGGAGGCATTATTCGCAGCCGTGGTTGCGCGCACCATCGACGAATTGACGGATTTCGACGGCTTCACGCCGGACGGCCGCACGATCCAGGACAAGCTGACGAGTCTGGGAACGGCAATCATCGAGAAGTTCATCGAGGAGTCGGTGGACGTGGTGCGTGTCACGATCGCCGAGGCACGGCATTTTCCCGAACTGAGCCGCAACGTGCACGAGGCCGCGAGAGAGCGCTCGATGAAGGCCGTATCCCGGCTTTTGGAGGAGGCAACGCAAAAGCTCGCGCGAACCCCCAAGGGCCCGTTCAGCCCCAAACGTGGCCTTGCCACCGCGCAGATCTTTCTGGATCTGATCCTGCTCCCGATGCTGTTTCGATCTCTGCTCGGCGACACCTCGAAAGATCTGAAGAAGGAACTGCCGGCATTCATGCGCGAACGGGTCGGTTTCTTCCTGGCAGCTTGCGAGACCGATTGGCCGCACTAGCGAACGCCGCCTCTCATGCGGCCCCGATAGTCCGGCGGGCTGCGGAGCTTATCTCTGTCCGACCGTCCTCAGCCGTCGCTCTGCAGCTATGTCGATGGATCGCGCTGGTGGCGCGCGGCGTAGCGCAGCCACGCAAAAACTCATCATCTCGTCGAAGCTCGGACGAAGGGTGCCCAGACAAATCCGCGATGGACTGAGATACGCCTCCATCGCTTCCAGGAGGCAACAGGTCAATGCCATCGGACTGCCTCCGTTCAGTTCGCCGCTAGCTTGCCCCGCGGCGATGATCGGCCTCAGAATCCCGCGAATCCGATCTGCGTGAGACAGAACTATCGGCCAGCCTTCACGGGTAGCCAAGGCCAGCAGCTCGTGCAGCCTGCGATCCCTCGTACGCCTTTGTTCATTGAGCTCGACCATTGCCGTCAAGCTTGCGGCCAGGCGCAGCAAAGGCGATCCTTCGCTGTTCGCAGCCTCCGCCGCTGCCTTGGTGAATTCATCAAGGAACTCAGCGACCACGGCTTCCTCGACGGCCCGCTTCGACGGAAAGAAGCGATAGACGTTGGCCGAGGACATCGACGAGCTCCGCGCGATGTCGGCCACCGTGGTCTTCCTGTGGCCGATCTCGCGATAAAGATGGATCGCGGCCTGCACGATGCTGCGTCGTGTGCTCTCGGATCTGGACCTGTCTTCGATCGGCTCTCGCATTGTTTGCTCCTCAGGGCAGCGGAAGATTCAGCAATTCGCACCGGCAGGCTTCGCCGAAATCCCGCAATGGATCCATTTCCTCGATGAAGTCGGGCAGGTCCACGAATGTGCGGTTTGGCAATAGGTAAGTCTCGATGATCATGCGGCCGGCCCGCTCGGCCGCATGAACGACCTCGTCGCTCGACAGGATCCGCATGCGGCCGACGAGGGTATAGAGACTGACGAGTTGCGGGATTTCCGCTTTGTCGCTGACGAGCGCGTCGGCATACAGGCGGGAGGCCTCCTCGATGAAGCTCCTGTACAGCCGCTCGCGCTTGGTGAAGGAGCGAGCGTGATGGCGGTCGCGCTGCCTGCGGCGGCGGCCGAACCATCCAGTCAAGATTGTCGAGACCGCACCGAAGGCCGAACCTCCGAACGCGGCAAGAGCGGGGATATACGCCGTGCTCATCTGATCACTCCCAGTTCCGGCGAGCGGCGCGGACGGACATCAGCGCATCCCCAGCGTCATCGCCGAGAGCCTGCCGCCCCGCCGGCCAGCGGTCCTATCTGTTCCGTGCAGATCCCGTCGTGGCATGATCGAACACCGCTCTGCAGGCTTCGCTCAAATCGGATTTCTTCAGCCTCAGGCAGGCCTCAACACCCGTGGGATCGGGAATGTAGGCGCTACACAAACGGAAAGCGTCGGGCGTGCACGCCGCTCTCTGTTCCGGCGTGCCGCGATTCTCTTGTGCGAATGCCGTCGCACCGACGAGCGACGCCATCGTGGCGACGAGCGCCAGCCTGTACCTGATCATGTCGGATCCTTTCTCCGGTTGAGACATCTCGTTCGACGGAAGACGACACGGTGTCGCCGTCCGAAAATCACGAACACGCGCTTGTGAGCCCCTCGCCTTGACACCCTGCGCCGCTCGTGGTTTATATAAACTATACGGTGTATTTTATTAAGGAGACCGAGAATGTCAACCCTGCTTTTGTCGCTCATGAGAGAGAATCCGCTGCCGGGGCTCGCCGTCGCCTCGCTCAACCTGATCGTGGCGCTGTCGCTCGTCGGCGTGAGCCTCGCGCTCGGAATTGCGATTTCGCTGATCGCCTGGGTGCATACGCTCGCCGACCGCGAACCGGCGCCGGCGGCACATAGGCCCACGCGGAGGACCTTCGCATGACGCCGATGCTGCTGCTGTCGCGCCACTGCATCATCTACTGGGTCAACGTCTGGATCGCGCCGATTGAATGCGCGTTCGACTTGATCGAATCGGAGCTCGAGCGCCGAGGAATGGCTCTCGAACTCGCCGACGACAAGGCGCTCCGGGCGGCCTGAGCCTGATGACCGATAGTTCCGACATGCTGAATTTCATAGAGGTCTTCAACGTGATGAATGTCGATCCGGACACCGGGCACGCGGTTTGGAGCGGACTTACGGGCTCCCGGTCGGCGCTTCAGCGCGACGGGTTCATGGTCGACCCGAAGGCGGGCGCCTTGTGCCCCAAAGAGTGGCTCGACGAGCGCGGCTATCTCGACGCCGAGCTCGCGCGCCAGCATCCCCGGCCGTGGGGCATCTGACAATGAGCGAGACTCGTTGGTCGATCGAGAGCCGGCCGTCGTGAGCAGGCGATCCGTTCCAAGGATGCGCGCAAGCGGATCGATCGATCCCATCCTTCCGCTGCGCGGCTATCTGCTGTCAGTCGGCGGCGCGTTGCTCCTCCTCCTCCTGGCAGCCGATTGGGTGTTGCCGGCGCCGCTGCCCAACCGATTTGCGCAGTCAGAACCCGCGATGCCGCCAATCCGCATCCACTCTGCCGTGAAGCAGCCGGAACGGATCGTCATCGATACCAATCAGCTCCTGCCCAAGCCTTCGGACAAGGAGATCAGCACGGTTGCGTCGCAGCCCGGCAGCCTGGATGAGACCAATGCCGCGCAAAGCACCAACTCGCCGATGCCGGTCGATGACGGCGAGAGTCGTCCATTGACATCAATGACCGCGCAGGTGCGTGACAGCCTGGCGCAGTCGCCACCCGGTCAAGGTCCGGGATTGAGCCATGGCGACGCCGGCTCGCGGCCGAGGCACGAGCCTTCTCGCGCAAGACGCGGGAAGAGACCGCAATTCGCGCGGCATTCGACGCCTGATCGCAGGCTCGGCTGGTGCGGCGCAGCCTGTCGCAATGATCGCAGCGACACCTTCACGCTCTTTCGCCTGAACTAGAGACCTCACGCTTGGTCTTGGCAAGGTGGTCCACGACTATCTGCAACAGCCGGCCGGGCGTACGCGCATGGCCGCTGAGCAAGCTTTGGTCTTCTGAGGCATTCCGTCTCCTCGGCGCGAGCCGATCGCGAGATACAGAACGGCCGCGGATGAACCACCGAACGGTCAGTATTCCCTTCTCATCTCGCGGCTTGAGGGGATGCGACGCAGGAAGAGATGACCGTTGACTCAGGTCAACACGAGCAAGGCCGAGTTCGACAATTATTGCAGCGCGACTAGTCAATGGAGATGGTCATGTCAGAGCAGAGCAGCGTGCATTTTTACCTGAATTGGGCCAAGGAGCGCATCGACGAGATGGATGCCGCGCTCGCCTCGTTCGAGGTCAAGGCTGGCGAAGCCAAGGCCGGGTCCGAGGTCAAGGCCAGTCAAATCATCGACGATCTGAAGAAGCGACGCGACGAATTCCAGGCACAGCTCAAGACCCAACGGGAAGCCGGCGAAAGCGCCTGGGCTCGCGGCAGAATGGAGCTTGAGAAGCAATGGAGCGGTTTCGAGGCGCAGATGAAGACCTACTTCGAAAGCGCCGGCAAGCAGCTCGAACAGCAGCAGGCCACCTTCAAGGAGATTGCCTCCGCGCAAGCCAACGCCTGGCGTGACGCGGCGGACAAGTTCCGCGATGCGGCCGGCAAGGTCGCAGCAACTCACACCGGCGACTTCGATGCCGCGCTCAAGCAGTTGAAATCCGATGCTTCCGAGGCGGAGGCGCGTCTACAAAAACTGAAGCAGGCGGGCAGCGAGTCATGGTCAGTGCTGAGCGCTGCGCTGGCGGAATCCAGGAAGGCATTCGATCAAGCGAACCAGGCGGCTTGGAATGCGTTGAAAGGCCCGGGTGCGAAGATCTGAACTGCGTTTCTTATAGGACAGCCTGGCTGGAAGTTGCTCTGTGAGAAAAGATCGCGGCTCCTGCGCGTGGACCAGTCAGCGTTCCAGGCGCATGAGATCTCGTTGTCGTGCATGATCTTTGCGAAGACCGCCGCAAACTTCTGCGTCCTTCCTCGCGCGTCGATCATTAACTGAGGCGCGAAGCGCTTTGCCCTCGGGATGTCATTTGTGTTTCTGCTTAACTGTCTGTTACACTCGCGATTGGAGTAAAGCGTTGTCCGCCAAAATGCTTTCCTACAATCAAACCGATACGATATCCCCGGTTTCCGCTGCGCGTTTGACCGCGTCGATCACTCTGAGGGTCTTCAGTCCCTCGCGCCCGCTCACCACAGGTTCGGTCGTGCCGCGGATCACCCCACAGAAGTTTGCGATCTGCAGGCCAAGCGGGTCTGCCTTCTCGTAGTTCAGCCGCTCGCGCTCAATCGGCGCCCACCAGCTGGCCTTGCTCGGGTGATGCCATAGATCCAGCTGCGGAATTGCGAGCGATGCTCTGGTGCCGCCGATCTGGTAACAGGCCTCCTGCGTGTGACTATAGGCAGGGTTCTCACCGGCCGTGAATTCCCAGCTCCAAGGCGACTGGATGGTGTCGGAGACATTGACCGTGCCCAGCGCGCCCGAGGCGAAGTGCAGGAGGATCGCCGCGGTCTCTTCAACCGCGTTGCCCCGCAGCCGGTTGGATTGGGCAGCCTGGACCGCGACGATATCCCCGCACAGGCATCGCAGCAGGTCGACATCGTGGATGAGATTCAGGAAAACGGGCCCCGCCCCTTTCTCGCGGCGCCAGGCCGCATCGAAATAATCGTCCGGCTTGATCAGCCAGAACATGCCATGCACCGACACGATCGGGCCGAGCCGGCCGCTGTCGATCTCTGCCTTGGCGCGCTGGATCATCGGATTGTGACGACGATGATGGCCGGTGAGCAGCGGCACGCCCGCGCGCTCGGAGGCCTCGACCAGGCCCTGGGCAGCAGCGACGTCATCCGCTAACGGCTTCTCGATCAGCGCCGGGATGCGAGCCGCGATACAATCCATTCCGTTGGCGACGTGCATCTGGTTGGGAGTGGCGACAACCACGCCTTCCGGCCGATTTCCGGAAAGCATGTCCTGAAAGGACGGATACCAATCCACCTTCAGCGAAACCGCCAACTCTCGTGCCGCCGGCGCCGGATCGACGATCGACGACAGCATCGCCTCCGGCCGCGCGAGAATGTGCTCGATATGTCGCTTGCCGATGAGACCCGCTCCCATCACCGAGAGGCGGACGGGTGCGCTCATGCGATGCTATCCCTTCTTCTCGTCAAGCAGCCTGGCCACACGACGCAAGCCGAGCAGATACCCCTGGGTGCCGAAGCCCGCGATGACCCCATCAGCCCGTTTGGACACAAACGAATGGTGACGGAATTCCTCGCGCTTATGTACGTTGGAAATATGCACCTCGATCACAGTCCCTTCGAACGTATTCAAGGCATCCAGGATGGCGACCGACGTGTGGGTGAAAGCGGCGGGATTCATCACGATCCCGGCAGCCGTCTCGCGCGCCTCGTGGACCCAGTCGATCAGCTCGTATTCCCGGTTGGATTGATGGAAGCGAATCTCCAGGCCAAGCTCCCGGGCCAGCGCCAGGCAATCCCGCTCCACATCCGCAAGCGTCTCGTGACCGTAGATGTGGGGCTGGCGTTTGCCGAGCAAATTGAGATTTGGGCCGTTGAGGACGTAAACAAGACGACTCATGAGAGAACTCCGTTCAGTGATGGGCAAGGATCTCGCCGAGGAACTGCCTGGTGCGGGCGTGTTGGGGATTGCGGAAGAACGCCTCGGGCTCGCCTTCTTCGATGATCTGCCCTTCGGCCATGAAGATGACCCGATCGGCGACCTGGCGGGCAAAGCCCATCTCGTGGGTGACGCAAATCATGGTCATGCCATCGTTGGCGAGGCCGATCATCGTGTCGAGCACCTCCTTGACCATTTCGGGGTCGAGAGCCGAGGTCGGTTCGTCAAACAGCATCACCTTGGGCTGCATGCAGAGCGCGCGCGCGATCGCGACGCGCTGTTGCTGACCGCCCGAAAGCTGCGCCGGATACTTCTCGGCCTGGTCACCGATGCGCACGCGTTCGAGGTATTTTCGTGCGGTCGCTTCTGCCTCGCTCTTGCCGATGCGGCGCGCGCGGATGGGTGCGAGCATGCAGTTCTGCAAGACTGTCATATGCGGAAAGAGATTGAAGCTCTGAAAGACCATGCCGACGTCCTGACGCACGACATCGATAGCCTTGATGCTGTCGTCAAGCCGATGACCGTTCACCACGATGCTGCCCTGCTGGATCGGCTCGAGGCGGTTGATACAACGGATCAGCGTCGATTTGCCCGACCCGGACGGACCGCAGAGCACGATCTTCTCGCCCTTGCGCACGGTGAGATCGACGTCGCGGAGAGCTTGGTACCCACCGTACCACTTCTGCACGCCCTTCATTTCGATCAGGATGTTGTCCTGCATGGATTCGGCTCCGCTATCGGACGGCGGCCAACGCGGATCGCGCGTCGGCCGCTCGCAATGGCTACTGAACTGTGAAGGGAACGCCGGGGACCGTCTCCGGGAAGATCGGCACGGGGGCCTTCATCCACTTGGCGTAGAAGCTCGCCAACTTGCCGTTCGACTTGATTTGGTCGATGAACTTGTTGGCCGTCTCGTTCCACTCCTTGTCTCCGAGGCGCGTACACGCTCCATTGTACAGAGCCATGAAGTGAAGCTTGGGTTCGAACCCAAGTTCGGGCTTTGCGGCGTTCAGACGCTGCGGGTAGAAGCTGTTTGCGCCGACGGCCTGTACCTGGCCGGAGATCAGCGCCTGAATCGTGGCCGCATCATCGTCAAACCTGCGGATTTCGGTGCCTGCTGGCGCGTTATTGGTGACCTGGGTGTCCTGCGTGGAGGACCTCGGAACGCCGATAACGAACTTGCTCATGTCGGCATTGCTGTTGATCGGGGTGGCCTGGGCCGCGACCAGCGTAATCTCGTTGGCAACATACGGCTTGGAATACTGCACCGCCTTGGCGCGCTCGGGCAGCATGGCCATTGTAGCGAACAGAATGTCGACGCGGCCCGTGGTCAGCGCCGGAATGCGATTGGCCACCGCCAGCGGAACGAACTCGGCCTTCACGCCGAGATACTCGGCGAAGGCGCGCCCCATATCGGCATCGATGCCATCCTGCTTTCCCGAGCTATCGACATAGCCCCACGGGGGATTGTCGCCCTGAATGCCGATGACGACGACACCCTTCTTCTTCACGTCGTCCAACGTGCCGGCCTGCGATTTGCCTGCGACGGCGACGGCCGCCAATGCCATTAGCGCGACCCCGAACTGGCGACGATTGAGTGAAAACAACATGAGTATCTCCTCCTGATGATGGCTGTTTATGATTGAGCAGGTGCGCCGTTCCTACCTTTGACTGGCCAGGGCGAGCCTGGCCTCCATCCGGCTGCCCCACCACGACAGTGGCCAGCAGAGGATGAAATACATCGCGCCGACCACGCCGAAGACGAGCAACGGCTGGAAGGTCTGGTTCGATACGATCTGACCGGCGCGGGCAAGTTCGATGAAACCGACGATGGCGGCGAGCGACGTGCCCTTGATGAGCTGCACGAGATAGCCGATCGTCGCCGGCAGCGAGATGCGGATCGCCTGCGGCAGCACGATGTCGCGCATGCGGGACGAGTAGTGCAGTCCAAGCGCCATCGCCGCCTCGGTCTGCCCGCGCGGCACCGCCTGGATCGCTCCGCGCCAGATCTCGCCAAGGAAGGCCGAGGCGTTCACGGTGAAACCGATCGCCACCGCGACGAACGCGTCGAGCTTCAGCCCGGTCAGCGCCAATCCGTAATACACGACGAAGAGCTGCAGCAGCAGCGGCGTGCCCTGGAATACCCCGATGTAGATGCGGGTGATCCATTCCACGCCCTTGTGACCGCAGGTGCGCAGCAATGCGACGGCGAGCCCTGCCGTGCAGCCGCCTGCGAATGCGACCAGCGTCAGCAGCACCGTCCATTGCAGCCCACGCAGCAGGAAGCCGAACTCGGGAAGACCAAAATGCGGTGTCATGATCGCCCCCTCAGCGTGTCGGATAAGAGAAGAAGCGGTGAGAGATGACCGCAAAGCCGAGCATCAGCAGCCAGGAGATCGCGAGATAGAGGAAGGTGACGGAAAAATAGACCTCGAAACTGCGGAACGTATCGCTTTCGATACGCTGCGCAACCGACGTCAATTCGTAAGCCGATACCGCCGAACAGATCGACGAGGTCAGCGTCAGCATGATGAACTGACCGGTGAGCGAGGGGTAAATCGCGCGAAGCGCGGGCTTGAGCACAATGAACCGGAACACCTGCCCTTTGTGCAGTCCGAGCGCGTAGCCCGCCTCTATTTGTCCCTTGTGTATAGACTGGACGCCGCCGCGGATGATCTCGATGGCATAGGCGCCCCCATTGACACCGAGGGCGATAACGGCGGTCGCGGTTGGATTGAGCTTCAACCCGATGAGCGGCAGGGCGAAGAACAGAAAGAAAATCTGCACCAGGAAAGGCGTGTTGCGCACGATTTCGACGAATCCGATCACGATGGCGCGCAACCAGGCTGCCCTCGCATCGCGTGCCGCGACGCCGGCGACACCGATCACCATCGCGAGCGTCATGCCGGCAAGCGCCAGGCCCAACGTGCCCACGCACCCCCACAGCAGGGCTGGCATCGCGTGCCAAACCACCGAGAAATCGAGCGTGTAGCCCATCTTGCGTTTCCTCTCGGGCGTTGTGCGTGCCGCTCGCCCATCGGCCTGACGTCACCCTCCCAGGGAGGCAAAAGTGGCGAAGAAAACGTCTGGATCAGGTGAGATGTCCGTGAACAGGCGAAATGCTTCGGTCCCCTGGAAGATCGCCATGCCTCCGCCATCGACGGTACGGCAGCCCAGAGCACGCGCCGCCCTGAGCAGCGCGGTTTCCAGCGGGAAGTAGACGATCTCGGCGACCCACAGATCGGGACGCAGCAGAGCCGTCGGCAGCGGCGTGCCGGGATATTTGTCCATGCCGATCGGCGTCGCGTTGACGATTCCGTCAGCGGCAGCGACTTCCGCGGCGACATCCTGACCAGCCCTCATGCGCCCCTCCACAAATCGGGGAGACATGCTGTTTACCAAACTCTGCGCTTTGGCCAAGTCGACATCGATAATGCTCAGTTCCTGCACGCCGAGCTTCATGAGCGCGAAAGCGACCGCTGCGCCTGCGCCGCCCGCGCCGAATTGGACGACCCGACCGAGCGGCGCACCCTGCATATTGCGGCGAAAGTTCTCGGCGAAGCCGAACCAGTCGGTGTTGTGGCCGGTCATTCGGCCGTTCCTGATGACCACGGTGTTCACGGCGCCCAGCGCCTCCGCGTCGGGCGAAAGCGCGTCCAGCAGCGGAAGAATCGCCTGCTTGCAGGGATGGGTCACGTTCAGCCCGTCAAAGCCCATCCGCTTTGCCGCCGTCAGCAATTCCGGCAGCGCTTCGGCACCAAGTTTCAACTCAGTCAGGTCAATCTTCTTGTAGAGATAGCGGATGCCCGCAGCGTCGGCGGCAGCTTCATGCATAGGCGGAGTGCGGGACGCGGCGATGCCGCTCCCAATCAGACCGACGAGAAAGCTGGACTTCTGAAGCATGCTCGGCATCGCCCCGTCAGCTCAAAGGAACAGTCAGCTCGGCGATGACCTGAGCCGTGCTCGGTCGAACGCCGCGCCACCAGGCAAAAGCTTCCGC
This sequence comes from Bradyrhizobium sp. BR13661, assembly GCF_029892425.1. Classification (GTDB taxonomy): domain Bacteria; phylum Pseudomonadota; class Alphaproteobacteria; order Rhizobiales; family Xanthobacteraceae; genus Bradyrhizobium. Next base: position 96,129 of record NZ_JARXWB010000013.1, read on the forward strand.
CGCCTGCTCGACCAGCATGCCGACGCCGTCGGCCAGCTTGGCGACGCCTTCGGCGCGGGCCGCCTGCAGAAAGGGAGTTAGTCCCTTGCCATAGGCAAGTTCGTACGCCAACTTCGCACCGCGGAAGACATTGCCGGGAAGCGGCGGCATCTCACCTCGCAGGCTGGCCGATGTCGCGTTGACCACGACGTCATAACCCTCGGCAAGATCGGCCAGCTCAGCATAGCCGCTGACGATCAGGGGACCACAACCGGCAAACTCTTCGGCCAATGCCACAGCCTTCGATAAGGTACGATTGACGAGGACCAGCTCGGATGGCTCCTGGCGCAGGAACGGCAGCAGCGCGCCACGCGCCGCGCCCCCGGCGCCGAGCATCAGGACGCGCTGGCCGGCCATTTTTACCCCGAGATTCACGGTGATGTCGCGCACTAGGCCGATCCCATCGAAATTCTCGCCAATGATCCGATCGCCATCGAACTTCAGGCAGTTTACGGCGCCGGCGCGGTCGGCGCTCTCTGAAAGCTCGTTTGCGTAGGCGAAGGCATCAAGCTTGAATGGGGCGGTGATGTTCAGCCCCTTGGCGCCCTCGGTGCGGAATTGATCGACGCGTTCGCTGAAGCCACCGAGGGGTGCCTCGATCGCCTCATAGACGAGGTCCTGTCCTGTCATTCTGGCGAAAGTGCCATGGATGAGAGGTGATTTGCTAAAACCGATCGGATTGCCGATCACCGCATAACGATCGCTCATGGCTCACTCCTACACCGCGGCTTCGCTAAAGAGAACGCCGTCGTGCACCATTTCGTCGACCTGTTCAGCAGAGAACCCCAGCGAGGCTGCGATGCGGCGGTTATCCTGGCCGAGTAACGGCGCGGGCGTGCGCACCGTCGTGTCGCAATCGGAGAAATGAAACGGCAGGTTGGGCAGCGTGACCTTGCCGAGCACAGGATGCTCCTGCTCGACCAACATGCCGCGCGCATGGATCTGCGGATCCTTCACGACTTCCGCGATGGTCTGCACGGGGGCGGACGGCACACCGGCTTCGTCGAGTGCCGCGAGGCATGCATCCCGAGACGGCTGCGACAGCGTCCACTTGCGCACGATCTCCATCGCCTCGGCATAATGGGCGTTACGGGCAGCGGGCGTGGTGAAGCGCTCGTCGGATGCCAACGTATCTCCCCCGATCAGGCTCGCCAATCGTCGCCACGCATCATCGACCTGCGCGGCGATGACAAGATTGCCGTCCTTTGCCGGAAAGACGCCGTAGACGGTCGAGTCCGGCTGTCCGCTTCCAGTCTGCTTCGGCAGGTCGATACCGCCGGAGAGGAAGTAGCGCTGAACCGCATAGTCGTGCATCGAGACCATGCAGTCGTACAGCGCCAGATCGATGTGTTGGCCGCGTCCGGACGACGCGCGGCCGACCAGCGCGGCGTTGATGGCAGCCACGCCGTGAATGCCGGTGTACATATCGGCCAATGGCATCCGCAGCAGCGGCGGCGCTTCACCGGGATTGCCCAGTTGCGCCAGAGCGCCCGACATCGCCTCTGCGATCAGGCCGAAGCCCGGGCGGTCGGCATAGGGACCGGTGTGGCCATAGGCGGAAACCGAGCAGTAGATCAGTTTGGGATTCCGCGCCGAGAGCGCCTTGTAGCCAAGCCCGAGGCGCTCGAGCGCGCCGGGGCGGTAGTTCTCGATGAAGACGTCGGCCGTGTCGATGAGCTTCATCATCATGTCGAGACCGCGCTTGTCGCGCAGGTCGATGCACAATCCCTGCTTGCCCATGTTCTGCTGCAGGAAGTAACCAGATTGTCCGTCCTTAAAATAGCCATGGGCGCGGCCCGCATCGCCTTGCTTCGGACGTTCCACCTTGATGACCTCTGCGCCCATCGCGGCGAGGCAACGGCCCATGAACGGGCCTGCAAGGAAATGGCTGTAGTCGATGACGCGAATGCCTTTGAGCGGCAGGTTCTGGAGCGGCAGATCTTGCGCGGTCATGCCTGCTCTCCTGCGGCGTTGGTCTTCGGGCGCATCGGAATCATCAGCCGGTGCTCGCCGAGCTGCACCACTTCGCCGCGTTGATTGATCAGCTCTGAGGGTAGCACCACGATGCCCCACCCTTCCCGCTTCGTGGTGCGCATTGAACCAACGCGGAACTTCACGTGCACGGTATCGCCGAGCTTGATCGGCAGCTTGAAATCCCACGTCCAGCCCAGCGACATTCCCGGAAGGAATCGGTAGTCGGCACGCGTCTTCAAACCATCGGCCAGCGACAGGCCAAACAGCCCGTGCGCGACTCGCGTGCCGAACGGTGTGGTCTTGGCGTATTCCTCGTCGACATGAACAGGCGTGAAATCGCCGGTCAGTTCGGCATAGGCATTCACCATCGCTTCGGTGACCGTCACGGCAGGGGTGACGCATTCGTCGCCGACCTTGGCATCGTCCCAGTAGCGCTCATCGCTCATGTCGCGTGTTCCTTAGGCCCGTGGATTGATCGCCAGCGCAGCTTCCACGGCGCCCGCACTGGCTTGCAAGATTTCGACGTTCAGCCCGCCCGGCAGCTCGAGCCAGTTTGGCCCCGCGGGTAACGCCTTGGCGCCCCAGGCGGCGGCACGGGCGAGCACACCTTCGTAATCGTCGACCATGATGCCGAGATGGGCGAGGCGCCCCTCCGGCCCGGCAAAATGCGGATCCTCGATGAGTTGCACGCTTCCGAGCACCCAGACCTGCCGCGCGCGCGCGCCATCGGCGGGCTGCTCGTCGCGAACGGCAAGACCGAGCACCTCTCGAAAGAAGCCGACGTGACGATCGACGTCCGGCACGCGGATCGCGACGTGTTCGACGTAAGCGCGGGGCAACGACATCGTCTCAGGCCTTTCCCGGATAATCGCTGCGGGCGTACTCAATCCCTTTGACCAGCGCGACGAGGGTGGCGTTGACGGGGGTCGGCACGTTGAGCTTGGCGCCCCAACGCACGACCGAGCCGTGAATGTAATCGACCTCGGTGAGATTGCCGGACTGCAAGCTCTGCAACATCGACGTCTTGAACTCGGGCGGTAAGCCGGCAGACGCCATCGTCCAGGCAAGGCGCGGATCGGCAATCGAGATCTTAACGCCGGCAGCTTGCGCCACCGCGATGCCCTCCGAGATTGCGGCCAGCGCGCAATCTTCCAGGATCGGCAGCGAATAGAGACCGCCATAAGTCAGGCCGGTAACGGCGGTGATTCCGCCACCGGCGACGTTGATGAACAACTTGTCCCACATCGTGCCCATGATGTTGTCGCTGAGCAGTGTGAGGACGCCGGCGCGATTGAACGTCTCGGAAATTCGCTGTGCGCGTTCGGTCAAGCGTCCATCGAGCTCGCCGATGATGGTTTCCTTGCCGACGACCCCGGAGCGAACATGACCGGGTCCGAGCAGTACGCCGCCAACATAGGTCTTGCCTGCAATGACCCTGTGACGACCGACTTCCTCCGAAAGGATGTCTTCGTGGCCAAGGCCGTTTTGCAGCGACATCACAACCGTCTGCGGCCCGATGACCGGCGCTGCCGCCCGGATCGCATCTCGCGTGTGATAGGATTTGACGAGGACGATGACGAGGTCCGCCACGATGCCGACCTGGCTCGCGGAGGTACAGGCCGAGATCTTCACGACCGTCTCGGCATCGCCTTCGAGCATCCGCAGACCACGGGCATTGATCGCGTCGACATGAGCCTGAAACGGATCGATCAACCAAACCTCGGTCCCGCCGCGCGCCAGCGTGCCGCCGATGGTCGAGCCCAAGGCTCCCGCTCCGACAAAGCAGATCCTCATCCGAACGCTTCTCCCTCGCCGATTTTGGCGTTGGAAGCGTGCTAGCAGGATGCGTAGTATTTGGATATGCTATGACACTTATAACCATTATTGCAGATCGCAATGAAGCAACGGGATCCGTCCGAGACGAACCTTTTGGAGCCGCGCCTGCTCCGGCTGTTTGACGCGCTGTTCTCCACCGGCAGCGTCACCAAGGCCGCCGAGAAGCTCGGTCAAAGCCAGCCGACGATTTCCATCTGGCTGGCGCGCTTGCGAAAGGAATTGGACGATCCGCTCTTCATCCGGTCGGCGGAAGGAATGCTGCCGACCCCGCGCGCCGAGGCTCTCATCGGTACGGCCAGACAGGCATTGGAGATGCTGCGTCGTCTGGCGGAGCTTCGCTCCGAGTTTGATCCCGCGAGCGCCAAGCGCCGCTTCGTCATCTGCATGACCGATGCGAGCCACATCACGCTCCTGCCCGCCATCCTCGCGCATGTTCGTCGCGTCGGTCCCGGCATCCGCATCGAAGCAGCACAGATCGGTGCCGACACCCCCCGGATGCTGCAGTCTGGCGAGGCCGATCTGGCGCTCGGCTACATCTCGGACCTCGACGCTGGGCACTTTCAACAGGCACTTTTTCCGCAGGATTGGGTCTGCCTGGCGAACGCAAGACATGCCCGGATCCGCGACCGCATCACAGCAAAGGATTTCAGGCGTGAGGCGCACGTCCTCATTCGCTCCGGCACAGGACATCAGTTGCTCGCGGACGCGCTGCGGGAGCAGCAGATGGTCCTTGACGTTGCGCTCGAGCTACCGGGCTTTTTGGGGCTACCCGCAATCGTCGGGACGACCGACCTGATCGCCACCCTTCCAAGGCACATTGGCGAAACGCTGGCTCACTACTACGGACTCAACGTGCTCAACTGTCCGCTGGCGATCTCCGGCTTCACGGTAAAGCAATATTGGCACGCCCGTTTCCACCACGATCCGGCAAGCCAATGGTTGCGTGATGTATGCGCGGAGCTTTTTCAACAGCAGGAAGTGCGAGGTCTACATCGTTCCAGTCGGCCGAGGAAGCGAAGGCCATGCGATTTGCCATCGTAGTCGAGAGCGTCTAGGACGCCTCCCACAATTCGGTTTCTCGTTCTGCGGCGAGCGATGTCCGACCGCGGCTTGGTGGGCGCACCAGGGCTCGAACCTGGGACCCGCTGATTAAGAGGCGTATGATTTCGACGAACAATCAATGGCTATTCCGACAAGCCCACCCACATACCGGCATTGAAGCCGCAACAGCTTTACACTTTGTCGGAATGGCTGGTCGCTATCCTCTCGGAGAGATGCGTAAAGTATCGAGGGTTCGAGCCGCTGGAGCGCTACCGACCCCCGCTGCTAGGATTCTCTTTGTTCTCAAATTGCGCCGGCAGCATTCTGTCGATGCGCGAAGAAGGCCCCGCGGGACTCCACCTCCGACACTTGAGCTCTTCTCCCTCTGCGGCAGACAATAAACTCGCTGCTCTCGCCAGTGTCGGTCTGTCCAACCATCCCGCCTGCCCTGCTCACATTGGCTGTGGCGAGATTTTTCTTGATCTCCCGGTGCACACGTTGTGCACGCGACGCCTTCTAACCATTTGAAACACCTGAACTCTCGCTCCAATCCGTCATGGGGAAGTTTCAGCTAGGCCCAGCAATCTATGTCCGACTGGAGCCAATCAGATCGAGGTTCATCCAGAGCCCCTATCCCATGAGCCCACTGAGCATTCCCGCCTCCGCTACGATCTCAAGCGATCCGCGCCTTGCGCGCGCTATGGGAAGTGCCGATGTCGGCCTGAGTCCTTGCGCCGGCCAACGGCCCTCGCACGTCGCGCTTCACGTTTAGACGCCTGCGCCGAGGTGGACTGCGCTAGGCCTGCCATGTGCGCGTCCGAAATTCGTTGGTCGCTTCTAACAGTGCAGGCGGATGGTGATGCCCGATGTTGACTGACAAAATCCAGTTGATCCATGTCAGTAAAATGTCAGCCATCAAAGCCCATATATTGACCAACACCAAAATCAACGAGACAGGACCCGATTTGCCGTCTGGTTCTACCAAAGGTCCCCGTCGTAAAGTGGCTAGAGTGCAGGCAATGACAGAACCGCTCGCAAGAGTTGCGGCCGGCGCAACGCTCAGAGCAGGCCTGACAGGCGCAGCGATGACTGCAATGCTGGTCGCGTATTGCACCTCGCCAGCTTCAGCCCTGAGCGAAGAAGACTGGGATTCTTGCGCGCGTTCCGCTGAGCTATTGTCTGATCGCCCTATCCGGGGATGCACGGCGGTGATTACCGCAGGGGAGCGGATTCTCGCCCAATTGGTCGCAGCTTACAATAATCGTGGCCTTGCGTTCAGGGCGAGAGGGGATCTGGACCGCGCCGTAGAGGACTATGATAAGGCCATCAGCCTCATGCCCGACCACTATGTCGCCATCAACAATCGCGGCGTGGCGTTGATGGCCAAGGGCGAGTTAGACCGCGCTATCACGGATTTTGATCAGGCAATTCGACTGAAATCGGACTACCTCGCAGCGTTTGGTGCTCGAGCAGCGGCTTATAGCCGCAAAGGCCTGTTCGACCGCGCTATCGCCGACCTCGACGTTGTCATCAAAGCAGATCCGAAAAATCAGGTTCTCATCCGCGAGCGCGGAACGATGAAGGCAAAAATCGGCGACGGGGTCGGTGCGGAAGCGGATTTTCGTCGAGCAGAGGCCCTTGTCTCCGGCAGTACGGCTCCAGTCCGCCCGAAATGACAACGCCCCCGGTTTGATACGAAAGGTCGAGGGATCGGGAAACTTCACCGATAGGGGACGTCGATCACGCCAAATTCCGAAACCGGCACGATCCAATAGACGATCCTGGATCCCACGAAGGCCGCCTTCAGTCGTTCGAGCAACTCAGCCGCGGCTTGTGCCTCAAGGATCGTCCGCACGATCAACTCGTCTGCATGTCCTTTGACCCGCTCGGCTGATGTCTGCAATCGAACATCGGGACCGTGTCCCGCAGCGTCCGATGCGGTGAAACCGGAAACAAGATCGCGTTGTTCGCTAAGGTAGTCGAACAACTCGTCCCGGAGTGATCGGCCGGCGATCAGCGTGAGGCAGACAAATTCGGCACTCATTTGGTACCCTTCACAATGCCACCAAACCGGCGATAGAGGATTGGCAGAAGAATGAGCGTCAAAGCCGTGGACGACAACAGGCCGCCGATCACCACGATCGCGAGAGGCCGCTGGATCTCTGATCCCGGACCGGTCGCAAACAACAAAGGGATCAAGCCCAAAGCCGTGATGCTCGCCGTCATCAGGACCGGCCTGAGCCTGCGCTGGGCGCCGTCGATGACAATGCGCCCCTCCGGCACACCATGAGCGCGTAGCTGGTTGAAATAGGAGACCAGCACGACGCCGTTGAGCACCGCAATTCCAAGCAATGCAATGAACCCGACGGACGCCGGGACCGAAAGGTATTCGCCGGTAAATACCAGCGCAAAGACGCCGCCAATCACAGCAAACGGGATATTGACCAGGACCAACAACGCTTGTCGGATCGAACCGAAGGTCGTGAACAGCAGCACAAAGATCAGCCCGATCGCCACCGGCACCACGATCGAGAGGCGCGCGGCCGCACGTTGCTGATTCTCGAACTGACCGCCCCAGGTAAGTCTGTAACCCTGCGGCAAGGGCAGCTCCGTGGCGACCTTCTGCCGGGCCGCTTCGACAAACCCGACCATGTCGCGGCCGCGAACGTTGGCCCGCACTACGCTCATTCGGTTCCCGTTCTCGCGATTGACCAGGACGGGACCGTCCACCCGTTGAATCCGGGCCACTTGCGAGAGGGCCACATGCTGACCCGAGGCAAGGGTTAGCGGCAGGCTTGCGAGGAGCGTGGGTGCTTCACGTGTGGTTTCGCTGCCACGCACGAGGATGGGGGTGCGGCGTCCTTCTTCCAGCACCGTTCCGATCGTACGTCCTTCGATCTGGGTGCGCAGAGAATTCGAGATGGCGTCCACCGTCAGGCCGAGCCGCCCCGCCTCCATCCGATTCACAGCGACCGTGTAATATTGGGCACCCTCGTTGAGTGTGGTGTAGACATCCTCAGCGCCGTCGATGCTGGACAAAATGACGGATAGCTTACTCGCGATCTCATTGAGCTTGCCGATATCAGCTCCAAAGATTTTCACCGCGACATCGCCGCGGACGCCGCTGATCATTTCCTGCACGCGCATGTCGATCGGCTGTGTAAAGCTGAGCGACAGCCCCGGGAAATTGCCGAGCACTTGCCGCAACTCTTCAATCAGGGCAGATTTGTCGATTGTCTTCCGCTCTTCTGCGGGCTTCAGCACCAAGAATGTGTCGGTCTGGTTAGGTCCCATCGGGTCAAGCCCGAGCTCGTCGGACCCGGTTCGGGCCACGATGCTCTTGACGTCAGGGACTTTCGCGAGGATAGCCGACTGAAGTTTGGCATTGATCGCAATCATTTCATCGAGATTGATCGATGGCAGAGCCTCGACGCTGACGATGATGTCGCCCTCGTCCATCGTCGGCATAAACGTCTTGCCGAGCAAGGTGTAGGCATAGCCGGCAGCAATGAGGGCCGCTATCGCCGCGATGATTACCTTGCGCTCATTGTTCAGAGCCCAAGCAAGTGCAGGCGCATAAAGCCGCGACGCGATCCGGATCAGCCACGGTTCGTGGTGCGACGTGCTCTTGAGGAGAAACGAAGTAGCCACGGGGATGACCGTGAGCGCCAAGAGCAGCGAGCCGCCGAGCGCAAAGATAATCGCGAGCGCAACAGGGATGAATAACTTCCCTTCGAGCCCCTCCAGCGTCAGCAGCGGCACGAATACGATCATGATAATCAGCACGCCCGAGGCGACCGGCTGAAGCACCTCGGAGACAGAGCGGTAGATGATATGGACTAGCGGGGTAGCCTTGCCCTGCGGTTCCTTGCTAAGATTTCCCACGACGTTCTCGACAACCACCACCAGCGCGTCGATCAGCATGCCGATAGCGATGGCAAGGCCGCCCAAGCTCATCAGGTTTGCAGACATGCCGACTATGCGCATGACAATAAGGGCGATCACGATCGCGAGCGGCAGGCATAGGGCGATCACCAGAGAGGCTCGCCAGTTGCCGAGAAATAGCAGGAGGAGAACGACGACAAGGACGGTTGCTTCGCCAAGCGCACGGATAACCGTGCCAACCGCGCGGTCAACCAGCCGGCCACGGTCGTAGAAGACCTGGATACTGACACTTTGAGGGAGTGATTGCTTAATCTCGTCGAGGCGCGCCTGCACGTCTGCCACGAGTTGACGCGCGTTGGCGCCTCGCAGACCAAGCACGAGGCCTTCGACCGTTTCGCCGTGACCATCGGCCGTGACAGCGCCGTACCGTGTCAGCGCCCCTAACTGGACGCGGGCAATATCCTTGACCCGGATCGGAACCCCATCTTTGGTATCGACGACGATTTGCCTGATGTCGTCAATGGTCCGAATGCTGCCTTCTATACGCACAAGAGCGCTGTCTTCGCCCTGATTGACACGGCCCGCGCCGTCATTGCGGCTGTTCATCTCGATCGCGCGCCGAAACATCTCGTAGGAAATGCCGCGAGCCGCAAGCGCGTCGCTGAGCGGGACAATTTCAAAAGCCCGGACATGGCCACCGAGCGCATTGACGTCGGCCACTCCGGGCACTGTCCGCAGCGCCGGACGGATTACCCAATCGAGCAGACTTCGCCGCTCGGCCAGCGAGAGCTCCGCACTTTCGATGGTGAACATGAACATTTCACCGAGTGGACTGGTAATCGGAGCGAGTCCGCCGGTCACCCCCTCTGGAAAATCGCGACTGATATTGGCCAGGCGCTCGGACACTTGGTTCCGCGCCCAGTAGATGTCAGTCCCATCCTCGAAATCGACTGTGACGTCTGCAAGTGCGTATTTTGTGGTCGAGCGCAGAATTTTCTTGTTTGGCAGCCCGAGCAATTCGAGCTCGATCGGAACCGTGACTCTCTGTTCCACTTCCTCCGGCGTGAGACCCGGTGCCTTCATGATCACTTTGACCTGGACCGGCGACACATCCGGGAAAGCGTCGATTGGAAGACTAGGCAACAAGACCAGACCAGCGCCGATCAGCAGAAGTACGCCAAGAGCAACGAACAGCCGCTGCGAAAGCGCAAATGCGACAAGACGCTCGAGCACGACTAACCCGCCCCCAACTTCAGCAATATTCCCCGCAGCGCCGAAATTCCGCTGGTCGCCACTTCGTCCTTGTCGGTGATAGCACCGGAGACCACGACATGGTCCTGATCCTCCTCGAGCAGAGTGACCGGCAGCAGACGGAAACCGGCTTGCGTTGCCACGAAGACCGACGCCTGCTCGCCGCGCCGGATCAGCGCGCTATAAGGAAGTTCCCAAGCGCTTTCCCGTCTGGAAGCGAAGGAGATTCGAGCAGCAGCAGTTTGTCCTGGTCGCAAATCGCCTGAATTCGGCACCTCTGCGCGGACGAGCACGGTTTGCGTGGCCGGATCGGTCGTTTCAGAAACCAGCACCACCTGGCCTGGAGTATCGTAGCCGTCAACCTCAACCGTCGCGCCTTGTCGAATGGCTTTGATGTTTGACGCGGGAACGGCGATCTCGACCCAAAGTGGAGAAAGCTGTGCAAGCTTAATCAGCGGTGCGGATTGCTCCAACCGCTGGCCGGGTGACACGGCGATATCGATGACTGTCGCCGGCCGCGGCGCGGCGACCGAAAGGGTCGCGCTGATCGCTGCCTCGCTGGTCAGTCTCGAGATTGACTCGTCCGAAAGGCCGCTGAGGCGAAGCACCTGCCGACGCTCCGCGACTGCAATGCTTGCCTGTCGAGCTTCCGCTTGGCTGGACTCCAGGACTCGTTGTGCGACCGCATTGCCTTGAAACAGCTGAGTATTGCGGTTGAGTTGCTGAGTAGCCAGGACCTCCTGGGCGACGGCGTGCAAATAGTCTCGCTGCTGCGACACGAAACTCGGGCTCTCCATAGTCGCGAGCGCCTGTCTCGCAATAACGCGGTCGCCCCGTGCCACTGAAAGGTTGGTCAACATGCCGGCCACAGGGGCGCTAACCATCCACAATTGTGGAGTAGGAATGACGATCTGAGCCGGATAAGGCAGCGTCTTGTCGGTCGGACTCGCAACGGGATGAGCCACGCGAATGCCAAGGCTGGTGGCCTGCTCTGCGCTGAGTTTCAATTGATCTTCAGCCCAAGATTTAGATGGCAGAGCAAGTAGCGCGACCGCAATCATGACGCGCGTCGGGTTCAGCCATTTTGACGCCGGTGAACTCAGATACATTGCGAAGATTCCATTCCAACACCGAAGCGGGCAATTCGGGTGTGGTGATCAATTATTGCCGCTCTGTCGATCAGAGGCGGAATCCCATCAGTCCCGCCCGTCCGATATAACGGGTTCACAGAGTGGAGCGCTTCCGCGCGGCTGAACTATGCTGCGCCCTCACTGACCGGAAGCTGTTGATCCATGTCAGCAAATTGTAAGGTTGGATCGGCAATTATGATTTTGCCAATCGCGCCTGCGCGGTGGTGGTCAGATGCGTAGGAGACCCACCATGCTGCTGAAGAGCCTCGTTCTCGCGGCCACAGTGTTCGCACCTTGCCTGATAGGTTTACCCCCATCTGCCTCGGCACGAGGGAGTACAGCGCAAGATCCATGGAATCCAGCGCACCTAGCTAACCTACCGCCGGAGATACGACTTCAGGTGCGAAAGTGGGAGGGTATGTGTGGAGCCCCGATCGCTGCGGCACGAGGATTTGCCCTTTACCTCACAACGCCCAGCACTCACTTCGTCGCTCTTCACTTCGACGATTTCCAATGCCGCAACAGAGAGGCTGTCTGCGATGTATCTGGGTGCTTGCACGAGGTGTACGTGGCGGTCCGAGGGCGATATCGGAAAGTACTGGCCTTGCGGGCTCCCGACGTCCGATTAGTGCGTGAATCAGACGCAGCTCTTCTGGAGATACAGGACCGCTCAGGCAGCGCACCGCGAATTCTCCGCTGGAACGGGTCTCGCTTCGTGGCCCAAGCCCGGACAGTGAGCGATACGTCCAGCATTCGCGCTTTGTGAGAGCGGTTATGGAGCCGAAATGGTACATCTCTTTCGAGCCGGCCATCCGCGAAAGGGACCGCATCTATCGGCGCGAAACCAGGACTTTTCCCAGTGAAGCTGACGCGAAGGCATTTGCGCGGATGATCCTGGATCGCGCACTTCGCATTTCCGCTGGGACAATCAATCCCGTCAAGCCAAAACGGGTGATTGGATCCAAGCGAGGACTATCCGAGTGGCTGTCCGGGAGCTGATCGAGCGCATGGTCAGCTGGTGCTACCCTTGGAACCTCAAGGGCATCGCGCTCACGCCCGGATACTGCGGAGCGATCGTCGCCTTCAACCCACCGAGGTCCGATCGCGAGAGTTCCAATCCCCACTCGTACGCGTCGAGGACGTCTTGGACGATCGCAAGACCGAGGCCTGCGGCTCCTCCTCGCTCATCGAGGCGGGCACCACGCTCGATCACGCGCGATAGGTAGATCGGCGCGATCCCCTCGCCGTCGTCTTCGATGACGAGTGATGACCGGTCGTTGTTGGCGGAGATGCGGACAAATCCGGCAGCATGTCGAGCACCATTCTCGATGAGATTGCCAAGTACCTCGGCGAGGTCGGTCCTATCGATCGGAAGACAAAGATCTTGTACGACGAGGTTCTCGAATTTCACGCGCCCGCCTTCGGGAGTTCGCGCCAGCGTCGCCACGATAGACTCCACGAGCGGTTTCACGACCGCGGACGTTGCTGCGCCGCCCCTGGTGCGTCCGCGAGCCCTTGCACGTGCGAGTTCGCGGTCGACATGGCGACCCATGGTTTCGCCCACTGCCTCAATGTCGCTCGCGATGACGCGCTCGCCCCGTTCCCGCAGACGCGAGGCGTCTGCTGCAAGAGCAGCAAGAGGCGTCTTCAGCCCATGCGCCAAGTCCGCGGCACGACCGCGGGACCGTTCGATTTCGTGCTCCTGCGCATCGATTAGTGCGTTGACTTCCTCGACGAGAGGAAGGACCTCCGTCGGGACCGAGGACGGCAAATGCCTGACCCGACCAGCTCGGATTTCTGCAATTCCGCGCCGCAACGCAACAAGTGGATGCAGGCCGACGCCGACCTGGACCCACGTTGCAACTACCAGCACGCAGCCAAGCAGGGCAAGCGCGATCGAAAGATCCTGGGTGAACGCCGAGGTCGCCACCGATACTCTTGCTAGATCCTCGGCGACGGCAAGCCGGACGGTCACCGGCGTCCCGTCTGCGGAGAGCGTGATGGCGCGCTCGGCTACTAGCACCCGTTGCCCGCCAGGCCCTGCCGCTTCGTGCTGGTGGGTTTCGCCGGGTGAGAGCCGATCGGCCGGAAGTTCAACGGCGGACTCCCACAGCGAGCGCGAACGAAGCAACTGCCCATGATCGTCGCCGACCTGCCAGTAGAGCCCTGAAAGAGGATCGCCGAATCGCGGATCGACAGGTGGCTGCATCAACACCAGCTTCCCCTGAGGATCGACATCGATGTTCGAGAGAAGCTGCTTCAGATGGACGTCCAACTCCAAAGCCAGAGTGCGCGAGACATGGCGTTCGAAGAGGACGATGAGCGCAGCGCCGGACACCGCAAGCGCGATCAGGATCGCGACGATCCCACCCGCCACAAGTCGCAGCCTGAGCGAATGCCGATTCATGCGGGGGCCTCCGGCATCAGATAGCCGAACCCGCGCCGCGTCTCGATTGCATCGGCGCCGAGCTTCTTGCGCACGCGGCCGACCAGCACCTCGAGCGTATTTGAGTCGTGGTCTTCACCGTGACCATAGACATTCTCGTCGATCTCCTGCTGCGAGACGACCCGCCCGCGATTCCGGAGAAGATGAGCGACCAACCTGTACTCGAGCGGCGAAAGCGCGATCGGCACGCCACGGCGGGTCACCTTCATTTGCCTCTCATCCAGCGTAATCTCGCCCGCGGTCATGACTGACGAACCGTGCCCCGCCGATCGCCGTACAATAGACCGCAGCCGCGCCAGCAACTCCTCCATCCGGAACGGCTTCGGCAAGTAGTCATCGGCGCCGGCGTCTATGCCATCCACCCGCTCGGCCCAACTTCCCCGCGCGGTAAGGATGAGGACCGGCATGTGGCGGCCGTTGGCGCGCCAGCGTTTCAAAACCGCGAGACCGTCCATGCCTGGCAGACCTAGATCGAGTATGATGGCTCCGTAGTCCTCCGTATCGCCGAGGAACCAGGCTTCCTCGCCGTTCGCAACGGTTTCGACCACATAAGACCCTTCGAGCGTTCTCGCGACATCGGACGCGATCCGCGAGTCATCTTCGACGACAAGCACGCGCATCACTTCTCCTTAATTCGTTCGACCTCGCCGGTGCGGGCATCAACGTGGATGACGAACAACCGCCCGTTTTCGTCAACCAAGCGGAATTCGTACATCCAAGCTCCGGCTTCACGTTCCAGCTTCACGCCGACGACCTCGCCGGGAAGCTTCCCTTTCACCACATTCAGAATTTCGACGAGCGTGCGAATCTCGCCAGCCGCGACTGCTCGTCGCGCGTCATCGTGGTCGCGCGCGAACGCCGACAGCCCGCCCGCGCTCAAAAGTGCGACCGCGAGGATCAAGGTACAAGCTCGAGCCCGGCCAAAATCCATGGAGCAACTCGTCATCCGAAGGATATGGATGGCAGATATCACATGACAAATCGCTGACTTGGCTCAACAGGCGTCGGTCAGGCCACTTCTGGCAGGTTGCCCGCAACGTCGGCGCATGGTGCCGCTGGCGACCGTCAGGAGATGATTATGCGCAAGATCGCCATTTTTGCCGTCGCCGCAGTGACCTTCGGGGCGGCGTCCGCACAGGCCGGCAGCCTCGGCAAACCGTGCACGTCCGCCCCCGAAGCCCAGTGGCTGCCGATGGCCCAGTTGCAGGCCAAGGTCGAGGCCCAAGGCTACAAGGTCCAGAAAGCCAAGCTCAAAAACGCCTGCGGCGAACTCTATACGCTCGACAAGAACGGCAACCGTGTCGAGCTCTTCGTGGACCCGACCAACGGCCAGATCATCGGCCAGATGTAAGGGCTCGCACATGAGAACCATGAGCAACACGATCGGAGCCGGCGGCGCGATGCCGCCGGCCACGGTCAAGGTCTGGGATCCGTTCGTCCGGATCTTCCACTGGTCGCTGGCGAGCCTGTTCGTTCTGGCCTACGCCACCGGCGATGAGATCGAGCGGGTGCATGTCGCAGCCGGCTACGCCATCGCCGGCCTCCTCGCTATCCGCATCGTCTGGGGCTTCGTCGGCCCGCGACATGCGCGCTTTTCGAACTTCGTTCGTCCCCCGCGCGAGGTGCTCGCATATCTTCGTGATGTCGCGATGCTCAGAGCTCGCCGATACCTAGGGCACAACCCGGCGGGCGGTGCCATGATCGTCGCACTCCTCGTCGCGCTGGTCGGCACGTGCGCGACGGGGTACATGATGACGACGGATGCCTACTGGGGCTCCAAGCTGATCGAACACGTCCACGAATTCATGGCCAACCTGACCGTCGGCCTGGTCGTGGCGCATGTCCTCGGCGTGCTCATCGCGAGCTTCGAGCATCGCGAGAACCTGGTGGCCTCCATGATCTCCGGCCGCAAGAGATCTGCTGATTAGGCGGCTCTCTTCAAATCCAACCGCAATCAGGAGCGTCCCTGTGCCAGCCACCCCTCACGTAGAAAAGCACTTCACCGCCTCCGAAAGCGTCCGCGACGTCGTGATTGGGATGGCCGACGGCTTGACGGTGCCGTTCGCGCTGGCGGCCGGTCTCTCGGCCGCCGTCACCAGCACGGGCGTGATTGTCACCGCCGGCTTGGCCGAGGTTGTCGCCGGCGCCATCGCGATGGGCCTCGGCGGGTATCTCGCTGCGCGCACCGACGCAGAACACTATGCTGCCGAGGAGCAGCGCGAGCACCATGAAATCGATCAACTTCGCGAGCGGGAGATCGAAGAGGTGGAACAGATTTTCCGCGAGTATGGCCTCCAAGGAGATGCACTGAAGTCCGTCGTCGGTGCGGTCGCCTCAAACCGGCAGCGATGGGTCGACTTCATGATGCGCTTCGAACTTGGGCTGGAGCGACCCGATCCGAAGCGCGCGCCGATCAGCGCCGCCACGATCGGAGGGTCCTATGTAGTGGGCGGTCTGATTCCGCTCGTGCCCTACATGTTCACCCAGAACATCGGGACAGCCTTACAGATCTCGGTGGCTGCGACCGGCGTGGCCCTACTCTGCTTCGGAGCGGTCAAAGGCCACTTCACCGGAGTCAACAAGCTCAAGTCGGCGTTGCAAACTCTGCTGGTTGGCGGATTGGCCGCCGGAGCCGCGTACTGGCTCGCGCACCTTTTTGGGTAAGCGCGTATCTGCAGGCATTCAGAATGAGACGGGGCATCGTTCAATTCGATTGCGGTAGATTGTTCATCTCCAAAAGGACGCACTCCGATTTGAGATCCCGTCGGCGATTTCTGCTTGACAGTCGCGTGGAGCGGGAGCATTCGGACCACATGACCTCGGAGTTCCGAGCTCATTTCAAACCGACCGAAACGAGAAATGGACAGCTACCCTAGTCGCTGTCCGGTGAAGCCGAGCCGGCTTCGTCGGACACCAACCCAATCAACTGGGACTGCTCCCGGCGTTACCCGCCGGGCGAGCACGCGCCGGGCCTAGCGTCCTGTCTGCTCGCCTTCCGGGACCGTCGGGCCGGTCCGGAGGTGAGCCATGAGCATCAACAACATCGTCTTTCTTCGCAGCAATGTAGCCGCGCCCGCCCTCTCCAGGGGTCGGGCGAGTTTTGTCATGCAGGATCGCCTGCTTGAACATCGCCGCCGCGCCGATGCGCCGCGGACGACAAATCGTGTCGTGCCGATCATGGTCTGGCACACCAACCCGGTGAGCAAGCGCCCGGAATGCCGCTGGGTGGTAGAACGAGCCGCAACTGACGAGGACGTCAGTTGCGGCGCTACCTCGCGTCGCGCCGCCTAGCCCGTCTCTTTCTCCACATCTGGAAACTGAACCTGCCGCACCAAGCTGCACAATCCATCGACCGCTGCTTCAATGGCGGTCTTGAATAGGGCAGGTACACGAAAATGAAGCGGATACGTCTCACAAGCGCAGTCGTTAGCCTGGCCCTTGCCGGGTCGAGCGCAGCGAGCGCGGTCGAGTCTTACCCGATCAAAGCTGCAAAGCCAGACGCGGCGGAATGGACAGGCTTCTATCTTGGCGGTCATTTCGGGTACGCTAGCGGCTGGTCTAACTGGACCGCGAACGACGGCTTGTCCGCTGTGAGCGGGTCGGCCGGCCTGTTCAATTCCTACGACGCCTTCAAAGGCACCGGCAGCTACCTGTTCGGCCTGCAGGGCGGCTACAATCTGATGCTGCCGTCACGCCTCGTGATGGGATTCGAGGCTGACTTTTCCGCCCCCAACACGATCGCGGGAGAACAGACCGTAGCATCCGTCTCCGGCGGCACCGCTAGCTATCGCGACACCGTCCTCGGGATGGGGACAGCACGCGGCAGGCTCGGCTATGCCTTCGATCACTGGCTGCTCTATGGAACGGCGGGCTTTGCCTGGTCCCATGACAGGCTGGAGCGCACGCAGCTTGCGGGCACGCCGCTGGTTCGCAACGCGGCCATCGGCACGGTCGACACAGCGTTGACATGGCGTCTTGGCTGGGTCGCCGGCATCGGGGCAGAAGTGCCGATCGCACCGCACTGGACGGCCAAGGCCGAATTCCTGGCGACGGAGTTCGGCGATCATCGCAAGAGCCTCGCCGCCTCGGCGGAGGAGCTGAACTCCAATCTCTCGGTCCAACGCGTTCAGGTCGGGCTCAACTATCAGCTTGGTCCCGATCCCGCGCACACTGACTTCGCCGCCAAAGGCATCGCACCTGCGGAGACCGACAATTTTGCCGTGCACGGGCAGACGACGATCGTCACCCAATATGCGCTGCCATTTCGCGCGCCTTATGCCGGCCAGAACAGCCTCTCGCCCAATCAGGTCCGGGAGACCTTCGATGCCGACCTCTTCGTCGGCTTCCGTCCATGGGACGGCGGCGAGATCTGGATCAATCCTGAGATCGACCAGGGCTTCGGTCTGAACGGCACGTTCGGTATCGCGGGCTTCCCGAGCGCGGAAGCTTACAAGGTCGGCGCCACCTATCCCTATGCGCGGATTCCGCGCGCGTTTCTCCGGCAAACGATCGACCTCGGCGGCGACGTGCAGAAGACGGAATCCGGGCTTATGCAGTTCGCGGGCTCTCAGACCAGCGATCGCCTCGTGCTCACCGTCGGCAAATTCAGCGTCGTCGACATCTTCGACTCCAATAAATATGCGCACGACCCGCGCGGCGACTTCCTCAACTGGACTTTGGTCAACACCGGCGCATTCGACTATGCGGCCGATGCATGGGCCTTCACCTATGGCGCCGCAGCCGAGTGGTACACGGGACCGTGGACCTTCCGCGCCGGCGTGTTCGACGGCCCGCTTGTGCCGAACAGCACGAATCTGGACCCGGCCTTTGGTCAATTCCAGATGGTTGGCGAGGTCGAGCGACGCTACGAACTCTTGGCGCAGCCCGGCAAGATTGCCGTAACCGGCTATCTGACGCGCGCACGGATGGGAAATTTCCAGGACGCCGTCGACCTCGCCAATCTGACCGGCGCCGCGCCGGACCTCTCGCTCGTGCGTACCTACACGAGCAAGCTCGGAATTGCCGGCAACATCGAGCAGCAGATCATGCCCGGTGTCGGCCTCTTTGCACGTGCTGGTTACACGCCCGGCAGGCTGGAAGCGTACGCATTTACCGATGCAGATGCGACACTCGCAGGCGGCGCCTCGATTTCGGGAAAATTCTGGAACAGGCCGAACGACACGCTCGGAATAGCAGGCATTCGCAACATGATTTCCACGACGCACCAAGCCTATTTCGCGGCGGGTGGTTACAGCGCGCTGATCGGCGACGGGCAGCTTCCGCATCCGGGCGCAGAGAAAATCGTGGAAGTATATTACACGCTTCCCATCGCGACCTGGATGCTCACCTTCGACTATCAGTTCATCGACAATCCCGCCTACAATCGCGATCGCGGACCGGTCTCGATCGTCGCCACGCGCTTGCACGCGCAGTTCTGATCTTTGTTCACGCAAGGCCGCGGCTTTCTGACAGGATTCATCGATCTCGATGGCGTTGCAGTGCTGCAATGCGCAAACGAAAGCCGCACCTGCTCTACTTATTCGCAATCTGCCTGTTGATTGAAGTAGCCTTCTTTGAATGCCCGGCGGTTGCTCTCGGAATTGGCTACGCCGCCGCTTGGGCCGCCACGGCTTCGTAGATATCCTCTTCCTGGGCCGTATGCATGCGGACCAGCGTTTCAATTGCCTCGATCACTCGCTGGGCGTCTCGGACGAGATAGCGATCAACGTTTTCCGACGGCAGATCCTCCACGATCCGATCGAGCAGGCGAGCAAGATGCAGTATCTCCCGGTGCGCTCGGCTCATGGCAGAGAGGCCGTGGCGTTCGCGCAGCACCTCGGCAAGCCTCGGATAGACGCTGTCCTCATCCTCGCGCTCGTGCCTCACCACGCCATTCTGAACAAGGCGATGAGCTTCGGCAATCAGCGCTGAGGCGGATTCGGGCGCCGTATCGTCCAATGCATCGACAATCTTTCGCAAGCGGTCGAGGTCCTTCAACAAGGTCTGATGATCATGATGCAGTGCCACCCCCTGCTCCGCGCTGATGCGCGCACCGCCCCCGGTGAACCCAGGAGTGAGTGCCCGTAGTGCATTCAAAATAACCGCAACGTCGATCACCTCTTGAACGATGGCTGCTGGCACCGGATCTAGCCAGCCCACGGTGGCAGCTACCATTGCCACCAAGGATAGACCCATGCCGACAACAATGCTTTGCAGAGCGATGCCTCGTGCACGCTGAGCGATGATGATCGCTTCGCCGACGCGATCGAGCCGGTCGGCCAGAATCACCACGTCGGCCGCCTCAGACGAGGCGCTTGCACCGCGGGCGCCGAGCGCAACCCCGATGTCGGCGACGGCCAGCGCCGGGGCATCATTGATGCCATCGCCGACCATGATGGTCGGATGCAACCGCTGCTCGCTGCGCACCGCCTCGACCTTGTCCGAAGGGACACGGTCGGCCAGCACTGCGTCCAAATCAAGCGCTGCACCAATGGCCTGCGCTGCGGCTGCGCGATCGCCGGTGACCATCACCATTCGCGCGATGCCCGCATCGCGCAGCATCCGGATCGCCCGCGGAGTGTCGGGCCGCAACTCGTCGGCCAGCAGCAGCGCGCCGATCGGACGGCCGTCCACAGCGATGAAGACGATTAGCGCTGAACGCCATGAGGCGCGCCGTATCGCACGCTGCTCCCAAGGCGAAGGCTCGACGCTTGAGAGAACCATATCTCTGGAGCCCGCGGTTATTCGGCGACCGTTTATCGAGCCGCTCAGCCCGGAACCCATGATCTCCTTGACTTGCTCGGGCGCGCCTAGCTTGAGACCGCGATCGACGGCCGCAGCGACCACGGTCTTTGCCAGCACGTGGTGCGAGGCCTGCTCAAGCGATGCCCCAAGCCGCAGTACTTCGTCCGGATCCTCGCCGGGGGCGACCTCGACAGAAAGCAACCGAGCGCCTCCGACGGTTAAGGTACCGGTTTTGTCAAACAGCACCGTGTGCGCGCGAGCCAGCGCTTCTAGTGCCCCTCCACCTTTGGCGAGGATGCCGCGTCGGGCCGCTCGCGCCACGCCTGCGATAAAGGCCACGGGTGCAGCCAAAATCAGCGGACAAGGCGTCGCCGCAACGAGCACAGCAAGACTGCGCGTGAGATCGCCCGAGATTCGCCAAGCCAGGAAAGCCAAGGCGAGTGTCAACGGCAGCAGTATCAGCGCAAAACGGTCGGCCATCCGCACGAATGGAGCTTTCGCCGTCTGAGCGGCCGTCACCATGCGCACGATCCCCGCGTAGGTGCTCTCGCCGGCCGGCGCGGTCACCGCCAATTCGAAGGTCTCGCCGGCATTCAACGAGCCCGAAAGAACAGCCGTGCCGCGTGTCTTCTCGACCGGGATAGGCTCGCCGGTGACGGCGGACTCGTCGATGGTCGCCAAGGCCGAGCGGACGATACCATCCGCCGGCACGATCTCTCCGGCTCGCACCAGCAGAACGTCGCCGACTGCGACTGCTTCGACCGGAACCTCCTCGATCCGCTCGCCGGTCTTGCGATGGGCCCGCCGGGGCGCACGATCCACCAGCGAGCGGAGGTCGCGCTCTGCCCGCGCGATGGCGATATCCTCCAGAACATTGCCGCCGGAATACATCAGCGCTACCACGACGCCAGCAAGTGGTTGTCCCAGCGCCAACGCAGCGCTCATCGATAGCAGCGCAATCGCGTCCACTCCGAGGCGGCCGCTTAGGAGATCTCGGATCATCGAGATCGCCAGCCCTCCGATGACGGGAGCCGTTCCAAGCTCCCACGCAACATCGGCCACATCAGGCCGGCCAGCGGCTCGCGCAAGTATACCCGCGATCAATCCTGCAATCGCGATTGCCACCAGCGTCCATCGAAGCACTCGCTCCAACAACATAGCTCCGTTCCATATCTTGCGATGAAATTTGATCCGAAACCAGCTTCGCCGTTCGAGCAAACAATTGCGGTACCATAACAATTGGATCCGGAAGCCTCATGCGACCATGACCTGAATCAACATTTGGCCGATCGTCTGTCCGATACTTTTCTGGCGGGGTTGTCATGCGCACACTAGCTCCCGTTCTCACGATCTTTTCCGTGTTATCGCTCGGCATGCCCTGCTCTGCCGGTCAGCTCGGAACGACCGAGGGTTACTCTCCGTCCGAGTCATCACAGCGCGCTGGGGAACATCAGCCGGAAGCGACGGACCAAACCCGAAACGCCACTTATCGGCCGCAGCGTATGATGGACCAGCGGGACTGGGATCACCGCAAAGCTGGCCGCGAGTGGCAGTTGCGGGACGACAAGAATCCAAGCCACTGAGCGTCCATATTCACAACGCTCGCGCACGGCAGGCGAGAAAGCAATCGCGTGGTCTGATCGGCGCTAGTTTTGGTAAGGATGTAATCACCGCGCAAACTCAGTGCTGCCGGGGATAGACTGCTTTCGCTCGACAATCGCAGTGGAAAGCCGCGTGTAAAGATCTCGGCGTCTCGCAAGAGGCCACCAGTCGTAAAGAAATATCTCGAGCGGACGCCAGTTTGCGACCCACCCTAGGATCAGGAAGCTTTCCTCAACCAACCTTCGGAAAGGGGCTTCAATAAGATATCCAGCGGCAAAATGTGCCGAGAAAAGACACGCGATCAAGATCGTAACGCCGATTGCGAGAGACCTCCGGCCGACCCGGAATAGTTCGTTCAGGTCGCCTTGGATGGCGCCAGCCCGGCCCGCGAAATACCGGCTGAAGGCTTCCGGAAGCTCCTGTGCCAGTCGCGTCTGTGCTTGATCACCCGGGAAGTGGACGATGATCCTGAAAGGACGATTACGTGGCAATTCTCTCGCCCATCCAACGATGTAATCTTCGACTTCTCGGTCGAGGTCTTTGTCGCGAAAGGGATACGGATCAAGCGTGTGAAAGAGCTGTTCGACCGCGCCGACGCGCATTTCGATGATGTTGTCTGTGCTTTGGTCTTCTTTTATGCGCATATGCTCACTCAAGCGCGAAGAACCCGGATAGGCGTGGACACTAGAAAGCGGCCGCGGAGCCTCGCGTTCAAGAATTCACTCGATCCGACGGCCACACTCGGCGTTCGCCTAGCACACCCTCAATGTACAGAACATTCAGTGCTACAAGCAGCACGACACTGAGCGGCGCTGCAAGCAGGACGCCGATGGGCCCCAACAATAATCCAAAGACGAGGGCAGAAAATAGCGTGAGCACGGGAGGCAATTCGACAGCTTCTGCCTGGACGAGCGGCGTGACGAGATTGCTCTCTACAAAATGGATCCCCGCGTAGAGTGCAATGACGTAGACCGTTTGCATTGGCCCCTGCATCGCGGCCATAAGAATCCCTGAAGTCGATGCTAGGATCGGACCAACATAGGGCACGAAGGCAAACATGCCGGAAATCAGTCCAAGCGCGAGCGGCGCTGCAACTCCGAGAAGCAAGAGCCCGATCGCAGTCAAGATGCCAACGACGGCCATCGTGACCGATTGCCCGATCAGCCAACGCCTCAACGTTATCCCAAGAAGATCGAACATATTCCTCGCCGATTCCCGACGAGTCTTGGGCACCAACCGCAGTAGACCGTCCACATATCGCGCCGGCTGGATGGCCAGATACACAGCCGCGAACGCCAAAATGGCGAGATAAGCACCTGCTCGAAAGACCGATCCAAACAGAACAGCAACGTAGCCTGCCGCCTGGCCTGTCGCGCTACCAAGGTTCATATCCTTCGCTCGTCCAACGAGCCAGGTGCCCCACGAGCTTGACCGAAATTCGCTGGCAACCTGCGCGATGCTTTGCGGCAAGTCCTTTGCTAGAACAGTAAATTGCGCCGCAATTTGTGCCCCGAACAGCCAACCAACGGCAACGACGGATCCGACCATTGCGATGACGACAGGCAATAACGCCCAGGCCTCCGGCAATCCGGTTCTGCGGCTCACCTCATGCGCCAGGCCGCGCAACATCAGCGCCAGAAGAGCGGCGCCGAAAGCAAGTACTAGAACGTCCGATAGCTTCCAGATGCCGAGCGCTGCCGCGCCAGCGAGGCAGACGAGCAGGAGCCTGCGGGGGAAGCGCCGCCAGTAAATCTCGTCCGACTGTTCGTGCAACACGGCAGGCCCCCTGCTACATCTCAGGGGATCGCCCCCTTCGCCAATAACAAGTCAGCGAATCGGCATTCCCAGTTGACGCAAATCAACTTTCCGCAGGCGCCGGGTGAGAAATTCGCTTGAGGCGCAGGCAACTCGCCGAACGAGCGGATGCCTTTTCTCTGGCGCTCGCGATCGCTAAAAGCTGCTGCCAATGTAGCGCGGCGGGCAGCGGCCCCGATCAACGCACCGCCACAACCGGGTGATACAGCATCGCTTCCATGATCGATTTTTTCAAACTGAACCTGAACTCAGAGATCATTGCCGTCGCTGTTGCACTTGGCATCGGACTACTGATCGGGCTTGAACGAGAACGCCGCAAGGGCGAGGGGCCGAGGCGTTCGCCCGCCGGGCTGCGCACCTTTGCCGTCGCATCGCTCGCCGGCTCCGTCAGCGTTATGGTCGGCGGCAAGGAACTGCTGGGCCTGGTGACGGCGGGGATCGCTGTCCTGACCGCAATAGCCTACCTGCGATCCACCAGCGACGATCCGGGATTGACGTCGGAGATCGCACTTATACTGACAGTGCTGCTTGGCGGACTCGCCACGCAGCATCCCATTTTGGCCGCGGGCGTTGCCGTCGCTGTGGCCATTCTGCTCGCCTCGCGCGCTGCGACGCATCATTTCGTCCGCTCGGTACTCAGCGACGACGAGGTCAAAGACGGATTAATCTTTGCAGCGGCTACGCTCGTCGTCTTACCACTGCTGCCCGACCGACCGATCGGGCCCCTTGGCGCGCTCAACCTGCGAGCAATCTGGATCATTGTCGTCCTCGTCATGGCGATCGGCGCCGTCGGACACATTTCAATTCGCCTGCTTGGCGCAAGAGGCGGGCTCGCGATCGCAGGCTTCGCCTCGGGCTTCGTCTCTAGTACAGCTACCATCGGGGCGATGGGAGCGCGGGCTCGCAAGGCGCCAGAGTTGCTTGGGGCGGCCGCCGCCGGCGCAACGCTTTCGACCATCGCGACCATCGTTCAACTCGTCGCGGTGCTCGCAGCGACGAATCTGCCTACGCTGCAAAGCCTGCTGGTTCCGCTTCTTTGCGCCGGCGCGGAGGCGACGATCTATGGCGCAATCTTCACGCTCAAAGGCATGAGGGAGACCGGCACAGCCGAACTCGAGCACGGACGTGCCTTCAGCTTACCGTCCGCGTTGATGCTGGCTTTGACGCTCTCTGGAGTGCTCCTGCTCTCCGCCAGCTTACAGGAGGCGTTCGGAGAAATCGGCCTGGTTGTCAGCGCGGCCGTAGCTGGGCTCGCGGATACGCATTCTCCTGCCGTGGCCGCAGCCACCCTCGCTGCCTCGGGCAAGATCACCCCCTCCGACGCTGTCGCTCCGGTTCTGGCGGCGCTGTCGACAAATACTCTCAGCAAGATCGTAGTTGGCTGGGTCAGCGGCGGGAGCTCCTTCGCAATTCGCCTCATCCCCGGGCTCATTCTCGTTGTCGCCGCAGCTTGGGCTGGCGCAATCTTCGAGGCCCAATAGCACGCGCGGCTTGCCACGGATTTCAAGCTGCGAGCGGCGACGACTCCGCCAAGACGGAGAGGAGCCTCGCCGGACATCGGGCTATCTAGACCGCCGGCCGGTTGCTGATCGGATCAGTGCGACAACAGCACGGGGATTGGTGGCCTCGTCAGTATGCTACGGGTCGCGCCCCCCAATATGAACTCTCGTAAGCGGGAATGACCATACGCTCCCATGACGAGCAGATCCGCCCTGCGGGAAGCTATCTGAGCCGCGAGAACATCGCCGATGGCTCGTGCTGCAGCGTCGACTTCCTCGACGACCACCTCGATGCCATGACGCGAGAGATTCTTCGCAAGTTCGGACGACGAGCGCCGGCTCGAAATCACCTTCTCATTGGTCACCGTGAGAATGAACACCTCTCGCGCCTTCTCCAGGATCGGGATCGCATCAGAGACGGCACGTGCCGCCGCGCGGCTGAAGTCCCACGCAACAATCACCCTGTTAAGCTCGGCTTCCCCGGAGGCGGTAGCCTCCGGCAGCACCAGCGTCGGTCTTCCCGAACCGAAGATGATCGCTTCAGCATACCATTGGTCATATGATTCCGGCACCGGCACGATGGTGAGATCACGCAGCCGGGCATAGTCTACCAGGAGGTCCGGGACCTCGGACGTCAGGCAACGCTCGAGAATGATCTCGTTTAGCAGCCCCGATTTCGTGGTGGCCGCTTCAAAAGTCGCCAGCAGGTCCTGCGCATTTTTCCTACTCTTGTGAGCTTCGCTGGCCACGATTGATCCGACATTGCCGACCCCGGACAGGAAAGTCCCGGGTACCTGCACATGGACTTCACAAGAGATCGCCGCGATGTGCGCGGCAAATGGTGAGATCAACGATACGGCGCGGTCGATGACCGAAGCCGGCGTCGGTTCGGGATAGCTAGTCAAGGTGAGCAGAACGTCCCTGATGGCCATCGCGTGTCTCCGAAATTGCGATTTTGATATGGTATCAGCGGCGGGTCCCGGTCTATTGATCTAGGTCAGAGCACCTCCGGTCCGAGCACTGCTCGTCGAATTTCCAATCGCCGCCCAGGCCATGACCTGGGGCCGCCGAGTTGACCCAAATCAAGCGGCCGTACCTAAGATCGCCCGATCATGATGCTGTCTTTCATCGCCGTCGTCAGCGGATTGGTCCTCACGGGAACACCGGGCGTGGTGCTCGATCCATAGCTGCTCGCCCTCACCTTTACCTTGCTGCAAATCCGACGCGAGCAGCTAGTTTACCAACAACTATCCGCGGTTGGCGGAGTGGGCCGCCTCGGCCAACCGCGTGGCGTCACTTCTTCTTGCCTTGGACAAGCTCGATCTAACCGCAGAAGACACCAACCAGTGTGGATACGCAGTTGATTGCCACGAACCGAAAGGCGCACCCAGTGGACGACGAATTGCTTTCGATCTTGGAGCAGCGCCTAGGGCGCATCTACGCCCGGCAGCGGCTTGGAATCGAAACCGATCATGAAGCCCAGATCTTCGGCCAAGGCCTCAACTTCTTTCATATCGAGAATTGGTATTCCGTTCATTCGTTGATACGAAATGTTCTGAAGCTGTCCGGGCTTTACTGGCGCGGACGCCGAAACGCCGAGCGCGTCGCCCTGAAATACAACAGTATCCAATGCGCAAATCTGCCGGCCTTGTTCGAAGGCTTCACGATTCTTCACATCAGCGATACGCACGTAGATATGAGCCAGCGCGCCATGCGGCGCCTGGCCGAATTGGTCTCAGGCCTGAGCTATGACTTATGTGTCCTGACCGGCGACTATCGTGGCAAGACTTTCGGAACGTTCGATGCTGCGCTGGAAGGCATGGCACGGCTGACCGGCACCCTCAAGCAGCCCATTCTCGGCGTGCTCGGCAATCACGACACCATCAGGATGCTGCCCGGTCTGGAGGCGATGGGCATACGCATGCTCCAGAACGAATGCACGACGATCACGCGCGGCGATCAGGAGATATTCATCGCAGGGATCGACGATGCGCACTATTTCAGGGTCGACAACATCGAGAAGGTTGGGTCGGAGATCCCGGACAGAGCATTCTCGATCCTGCTGTCCCACACACCCGAAATCTACCGGCAAGCGGCGCATGCGGGCTTTGATGTACTCCTGAGCGGACACACGCACGGAGGACAGATCTGTCTTCCGGGCTCGGTCCCCATCACCCTTGACTCAGTCCTGCCGCGTCGGATGGGAGCCGGAGCCTGGCGCTATCACGATATGGTCGGCTACACGTCGGTCGGCGCAGGATCGAGCGTTGTGGCCGTGCGCTTCAACTGTCCGCCGGAAATTACGCTGCATCGATTGTGCCGGCCGATGGACCGCTTCAATACGGCTGATCCCTGATACGCAATATGTAGAGCACGCGCGAGATCGCGAGCTCGCCGACAAAGAACATCAAGACAACGACCAAAATGTCGGCGTAACTCAGCCCGAGGCTTTCCTGGCAAGCAAGAAGTGGGAACAGCGATTCCGGAACCTGGTCCAAACCCAACGCCTGGCTGCTTGGCGGCATGTTCATGCGCCGCTTCAGGAAGCTGGAAAACAAGTCCCCCGCCATCGCGACGATGGCCATGAGAGCTCCCAACTCGTAACCCAGTCCAAGAAGGATCCCGCCAGCCGCGGTCACGACGATTGACGCGAAGATGCCGCGGACGGTCTTCGAGGCTCCGAATACCGGCCGGCCGTCGAAGAACAGAAGCCCTCCATCCAGGGCGAACGCGAAGCGAGAGCCGAAGAGCTTCTTGGCCACGACAGGCGACCCGTTCGCGAGCGTCAGCAGAACAATTGAATAGAAAATTGGCATCGCGGCCATCAAGCATCTCGCGGACAGTACCGAGGTATGAGCAAGCAGACACGTCTGCGGATCTACGCCTCAATCTTTGGAGTGAGGCAACATTCGGACGAGCGTACGGTCCTGAAATACCCAATGATGAATGAGCGCGGCGATCGCGTGGAACGCTGCGATGACCACCAGCGCATGCGCCATAATTTCGTGCACTTCCTTCACATTGTGGGAAAAGGCCGCATCCTTGAGCCACGGCGACGGAATGGTGGCAAGACCGAACAATGGCAACGCATCACCACGGGCGAACTGCAGCACGATCCCAGCGACGGGCACCGCGACGAGCAAAGCGTAAAGAGTATAGTGCGCGATCGCGGCGGCAGGATCGCCCCACTTTCCGAGCCAGACCCCAAATTCGGTCGCTTCCGATACAGGCGGTGGATTGACCGATCGCCACGCCAAGCGAGCCACAAGCAGGACGAGAACCGCGAGTCCGGCCGCAACATGAACGGCAAGGCCGATCTGACGGGGCTCGCCCTTCGGCAAGTCATCGCCAAAAATGCCAAGCGCCCAAGCAACAGTGACAAGAATGACCGTCAGCCAGTGCAGGGTCTGCGCAATAGCGCCATAGTTCTTGTCTGAATTGAGTAGCTGCATCTCGGAGCCTCTTGACCACATTTTTCCAAAAACGCAGTTCAAGTCGTTGACGTGAATCAAGCAGGTCGAGCGCAGGCCTCACCAATCGGCACATCCTTAAAAACGCAGCCTGCTTAAATGATCCATCCGAGGAGGGACAATGCAAACCCAGTATGTGACATCCTGCCCGACCTAGAGCGGCCGCCACTTTGCTCTAGATCAAGACTCGTCCGGCTATAGAGCCGCAGTCTGCAATAATGGTTCCGTTCCATATCGCAGACCGATGCCCTCTACGGCTCACGAGGCGCGGCGGCTTCAAATTTTTAAGATTGCTTTGACAAAAGCTCCGGGGAGGTCAGAGATATCTGGCGATGATCGTGACTTGCGGCTCGACGCTTGTCGCGGGCTGGCGCTCTGGTTTGTTTTCATCGACCACATCCCTGGCAACGTCTTCGACTGGTTGACCATCCGCAACTACGGATTTAGCGACGCCTCCGAAGTATTTGTTTTCGTGTCGGGCTATACGTGCATGGTCTCATATGGCGGCACGCTGCGAAGTCGTGGTTGGCCAACCGTCATCTCAAGCAGCTTGCGACGCAGCTTCGAAATTTATGTTGCGTTTCTACTGCTGGTCATCATCTATCTCACCTTGGTCTGGCAAAGCGGCTCTTATCTCGACGAAACGAACACAAGGCACTTTTTCGAAGATCCAGGGACAGCCCTGGTCCACCTCCTGGCTCTCCAGTACGCGCCCGTCAACACTGATATCCTGCCCACGTTCGTCATACTGCATCTCGCATTTCCGCTCGTGCTGTGGCTTATTGCCCGTAATGCAGTAGTCGCACTCGCTGCATCATTCATGCTCTACTTGATGGTGCAGCTGTATAGCTGGCACATGCCTGCCTGGCCGACTGGTGAACTCTATTTCAATCCATTCGCTTGGCAGATCTTGTTTGTCGTCGGCGCTTGCTCCGCCGGCCCATGCGCCCCGCAGTTCGCTGGCTTCGTGCGACACCGAGCCGCGATACCGCTCGCCGCCGCTTACGTTCTGTTCAGCCTCATTGTCGTCTTGAGTTGGCGTGTGGATGCTTTCAAGTGGCTGATCCCGCAAATGATCGAAGACTGGCTCTATCCAATCTATAAGAGTCATTTGGATTCGGCTCGGCTCATCCACTTCTTAGCCATCGTTGTTTTGTTGATGCGTTTCGTGCCGCCGGCCGGTCACCGTCCAACCGGCCCCTGGACGAAGGCGCTGATCCGTTGTGGCGAAAACTCGCTACCTATCTTTTGCTTTAGCGTGGTCGCTTCGTTTATTGCGTTCGTTCTACTGAACCAGGTCTCCGACGGGCTGCCAATGCAGGCGGCAGTCAGCGCACTTGGCATCGCCTTCATGATTGTGATTGCCAACCTTCTTACATGGGAAGCCAGGCTCGACCGGCGGAGTCCAGAATTATTCTAGGTTTTGCTGGGCCGAGCGGGTCCCAACTCGCGTTGGATTTTTTCAGGCTTGCGCATCCAGCCGAATGTCCTCCTCCCGCCAGTAGCTACAAGTCCGAACGCGCTCACCATAAGACAACGTTCCGCTATGGCATATGACGGTTGTTCGTTTGGAAAAAAAAGCCGTTTGAAAAATTAGATGCTCAAACGTTCGTGCTGGCTAAGTCATTGAAATGGTGGGCGCACCAGGGCTCGAACCTGGGACCCGCTGATTAAGAGTTCAACAACATCCCTTCTCTGCAGTTTCTAAACGCACGCCGCGCTACGACGAGTCTTCGCGAAGCCCTTTTTTCATAGGTGTTTCTCGCATAGTCTCGCGCTCCGTCGAACTCAAACCTCCCAACTACTCAATCCGCCAACACCGTTTGAAAACCGTTTTGGCGGCCGTGGACTCTCGTCATGACCGATATTCGAATTTCTCTCACCGACAAGACTATCGCTCAATTGCCGGCTCCGAAGGACGGCTGGTACCTCGCGCGTGATACAGAATTGAAGGGCTTTTTCGTGGTCATCGGAAAGCGACGGAGGACCTTTACCGTCCAAGGTGACCTCAGGCAGGGTGGCAAGCGGGCTTCATCCATTAGGGTTTCCATCGGCGACGCTAGTGAGATGTCGACCCGAGCTGCGCGCGCGACTGCCAAGGAGTACCTAGCCCAGATTAGCCGGGGCCGGCATCCGAAAGATGAGAGGCAAACCGAACGGATGAGTCCCGCTCCGGCGATGGCAATTGGTGCGGCGGTCACGAGCATCACTCTCAGGCAGGCCTGGGAGCGTTACCTCGATGCGCATCTGATCCGGAAGAACCGCAGCGAAAAAACCATCGAGGGCTACCGCGATCACGTCGAACGAGTTTTTGCGGGGTGGCTAGACACCACCCTTCATGAGCTTGCAACCGATCCAGCTCGGGTGGCAAAAAAGCACGACGAAGTCACAAGAAAGAACGGGCCATACATGGCCAATGGCAGCATGAGGACCCTGCGGGCCATCTACAATCATGCTCGGAAGACGAACAGGTCACTGCCGTCAGATAATCCAGCCGATGCGGTCGACTGGAATGAGGAGGAGCGCCGCAACACCGGGATGGGATCGGCCGACCTGAAGGGTTGGTTTGCCCAGCTCGCCGCCCTCGACAACCCGGTCCGCAGAGAGTTCCACCTCTTCACTCTCCTTTGCGGGTCTCGGCCTACTGCGCTCCAAGAAGCCAAGCCGGAGCACATCGATTTTCGGCGCCGCACACTTCACATCGCGAAACCAAAGGGCGGGAAGAAGAAGGCCTTCGATATTGCGTTGTCGCGTCAGATGATCCTTTGCCTGGTCCGCGCAATCCGTTTCGGCAGACAGATGTATCCTCTGCAGGCTCAAGAGTGGGTATTTCCGGCCGATAGCGTGTCTGGACATATGTCGGAAACAAAGGAGGACCGGGAAATTCTGTCAAAGTGGGGCAACGATCTCCGTCAAACCTTCCGCACGATTGCAACGGCGGCCGGCGTCTCGGAAGTCGACGCCAAGCTCCTGATGAACCATGCCATTCCAGGAGTGAACGCAGGCTACATCACGCGGCACAAGCTTCTCGAAAATCATCTGCGCAGCCAGCAGCAGGCGATCAGCAGCGCCGTATTTGCCGTGTTAGGCGCATCAATTGCCCAAGATCACACGCTGCAGGACTGGCTCGGAAGCGGCGCGAGCCGGCGCGCGACCCAAAGTGTCGCTTCCGTTGGAAAATGGGGTGCGGTTCGACCGGCCGTTCAAATTGAACAAGGATCAGTCTGATGCTCAGCGCGTTGGTTGCGCTTCGAAACGGTGACAGTGAATCGTCCGCGATTTATCGACGTGTAAGATACCGCCCTGATGGGGTCAGGTCGGGGGGCAAACCCCGATCTGAGATGGTTCCAAAGCGCGAAAGACGCCGTCCTGGGCCGTCTTCGCCGATATGACAAGGAGCCATGGTTGCTGGGCAAGTGGACAGCCGGGGTGACACCCGACTGTTGCGGTTGAGGGGGAAATGCTCCGGCCATGATCTGCGGTGCCCCTCTGGCAGCAAAATCCTCCTTTGCTGGTAACCTTTTCGGAGGTCGACCGAACCTTCGTTGAGCGCCGTTGCCGAGGTCGGCCAAGGGTCATTGGGCGCCGCTCGCGGACGTATTTCGCGCGACGAAGGGGGCTGGGCCAGACGAATGAGCATGTATCGCTATACTGCGTTTGCTGTTGCAGCAGCGAGTGCCGCAGCGATGCTCTATGTCGGCCTGTACCAGAGCCGCCTTGTCGGTCGCCTGATCTGCCCGTTTTTCGGCCAAGATTGCGAGGGTGTTGCCGACGCCGCGTTCGCGCGCCCCTTCGGCATTCCCGACGGCTATATTGGCGCTGTGCTCTATGTCGTGATCCTCGGTCTGTTGATCTTGCCAGACGCCCGCTGGAGCTGGATCGCGCTGCTCGTGCTCGCCGGAGCGGCTACCTTGGCCAACATTCTCGGTCTTCGCGACATGATGACCTTCGGAGGCTACTGCTTCTATTGCCTGACGACCGCGCTGCTATCCCCGGTGCTGCTGTGGTCGGTCTGGAAGCTCGGATGACATTAGAGGAGTTGACGAATGGATTCCCGATCTCCCGCCGGGTCTGAGCAAGGGGAAAGCGACGCCGCCAATCGCCGGCGCGTCGATTCCGACTACGTGTTCCACGAACTGACGCGTAGCATCTGTCCGCGATGCAAGGCCATTATCGATGCCAAGATCCTGTTGCGCGACAACAAAGTCTATATGAGCAAGCGCTGTCCTGACTGCGGACCGTTTCTTGCGCTGGTCTATGACGACGCGGAAGCCTATCTGTCCTTTGCGCGCTACAACAAGCCGGGTACGATACCGCTGGCCTACGCGACCGAGCTGGATCGCGGTTGCCCGCATGATTGCGGGCTCTGTCCAGATCATGAGCAGCACGCCTGCCTCGGCATCATCGAGGTGAACAGCGCGTGCGACATGGATTGCACGCTCTGTTTTGCGGATGCGGCGCCCGGCTTCAGCCTGACCATGGAGGAGGTCGAGCATATGCTCGACGATTATGTGCGCACCGAGGGGCAGCCTGAGGTCGTGCAGTTTTCGGGCGGCGAGCCGACAATGCATCCGCGCATCATCGATTTCGTCCGGGCTGCCTACGCTCGCAACATTCGCTTCGTCATGATCAACACTAACGGCAAGCGCATTGCCCGCGACGACCGGTTCCTGAAGGAGCTAGAGGAGGTGAGACCCTCGCTCTATTTCCAGTTCGACGGCTTCGAGCGCGAGACCTATCAAATCATCCGCGGCGAACCCGATATCCTGGAAGAGAAGCTCCGTGCCCTGGATCGCCTCGCCGAGATCGGCCTCGACGTGACCATAGTCCCGGCGATCGAGCGCGGCGTCAACGAGCATGAGATCGGCCGGATCGTCGAATTCGCGATCGAGCATCCGGCCATTCGCGGCATTACTTTCCAGCCGGCCTTTCACGCCGGCCGGCATGCGCCTCACGACCCGCTGAAACGCATGACGATTCCCGAGATCGTCCGGCTGATCGAGGCGCAGACCAATGGCACATTCGTGGCGTCCGATTTCGTGCCGGTGCCGTGCTGCTTTCCGACCTGCAATTCCGTGACCTACGCCTTCGTCGAAGACGGCAAAGTGACGCCGTTGCCGCGCATCATCGATGTCAGCGACTATCTCGACTACATCACGAACCGCATCGTGCCGGACTTCAGCCGCGAAGTCAGGACGGCCCTGGAAGGTCTCTGGTCTTCGTCCTCGGTCGCCGGCTCGGGAGCATCGCAGCGCCAGATCGCGATCTCCTGTCAGGCCTGCGAACTTCCCGACGGTCTTGCGATCAACAGCATCGCCAAGAACATGATCATGATCATGCTTCAAGACTTCATGGACCCCTGGACGTTCAATCAGAAGAACGTCATGAAGTGCTGCAAGGAGTTTCTCCTGCCGGGCGGCAGGCAGATCCCGTTCTGCGCCTACAACTCGGTCGGCTATCGCGAGCAGGCACGCGAGCAACTGAACGCCATGGAGCCGGAGCGGCGGCGGGCCCGGAAAGAAGGACGTCCCTACCAGCCCAAGCCTGTCACCTTCGACTTCAGCGATCGAAGCCCCCGATGAGCGCCCCCGAGGGCCGCGCGGCGGACAGGGCGGTTGGATATTCATCCACGGCACTCAAACAGTGCTGCGCAGCAGCCTACGATAGCGATATCCTTCGGCTGCTGGCTGGTGACACGCTGCATCCCGGCGGCGCTCGGCTGACCCAGCGGCTGGGCCAGGTCCTGGAGCTAGGACCACACACCCGTGTGCTCGACGTTGCGGCGGGCCGCGGCGCCAGCGCGCTGATACTCGCAACACGCTTCGGGTGCGAGGTGGTTGGTCTCGACTACAGCCGAAAGAATGTGGAAATGGCGACGCATGAGGCAGCAAGGCACGGCCTCGGCGACAAAGTCGCGTTTTATTGCGGCGATGCCGAAAGGCTGCCTTTTGAGGACGACGCTTTCGATGCGATCATCTGCGAGTGCGCGCTCTGCACGTTTCCGGACAAGGAAGCTGCGACCGCGGAATTCGCCCGGGTGCTGCGACCGGGCGGCCGGGTCGGCGTGAGCGACCTGACGCGCCGCGGCAGCCTACCGCGCGAACTGGAGGGCCTCGAGGCCTGGATCGCCTGCATTGCCGACGCGCGGCCGATAGAAGAGTACCGCAAGCTGCTCGCTGGCGCCGGGCTCGAGACCGACGTCACCGAAGAGCATGATCGGGCGCTGATTGAGTTCATTGAAGGTGTCCGGTCGCGGCTACTCGGAGCTGAAATCATGATCGGGCTGAAAAAGATTGAATTGCCGGGGATCGACCTTGCGCTGGCAAGGACCATCGCAAGGCAGGCGCTGACTGCCGCAAAGACGGGCAAGCTCGGCTACGCAATCGTAACGGCCGTGAAGCACCGCGGCCCGTCGAGCGGACCGCTCGGCGACCGGGTCAAGGCACAATCTTGACGCCCTTCCAGAAAGCCACCTTTCCGGCGATGTTGGCGGCGGCCGATTTCGGGTTCGGGTAGTACCAGGCAGCGTCGGCGTTCTCGCGATCTCCCACGACGACCGTGAAATAGCAGGCCTCCCCCTTCCACGAACAACGGCTGGCGGTCTTGCTCTCGCGGAAATATTGCCGGACGAGGGCCTCCGGCGGGAAGTAGTGGTTGCCTTCGACCATTTCGGTCTGGCTTGCTTCGGCAATCACCGTATCGTTCCAGATGGCTTTCGGCACAACGAGGCTCCATGTATTGAGGCACCTCCAATGGTTCGCTGACAATCGCAATCAGGTTACCTGGGTCTGACGTTACTACCGGCTTGGGCTGGTCGTTCGCAGCATGTCGATAAGGAGACGGTAACCGCGATCGGCAAGGCGCTGAGCCGCCGCCTCCGCGTAGGCCGGATTCAGCTCGATCCCGAGGCCCTCGACCAGCCTGTTCATGAAGTTGAACAAGGCCACCACGCCGACCAGATGATAGTAAGCCGCCTCATTCCATCCTGCCGCGAATATCGCCTGGGCGTCGGATTCCGTGACCCCATCGGCGCGCTCGGTCAGCTTGGCGGCAACTTCAAGGACCGGGCGCATCTTCGGTGGAATGTCGGCTTCGGTATCGCCGGCCAGCAGGGATGCTATCGCTCCGGACGCGATGCCCAGACGTTCGGCCGTTCCCGTATGGACGCCATGGCAGTAGCGGCATCCGTTCAGGCCAGAGACATAGGCGGCGATCAGCTCGCGTTCACCTTCCGTGAAGGGCGACGGACCCCGCAGCAGCACTTCGTGAAATTCGAGCAGCGGCGTGCAGGTCTCCGGAAATTTCCGGAAGACGTCGAGCAAGGTGGCGTCTCTGGGCAGCGATGGAAGGTGAGCCATTCCTGATCCTCAAAGATCCCTGACTTAGTCCGCCATATCGGCGCGCGGCGCGACCCACTGGAACATGCGGCGGCCGAACAGGCCGCCAAAGCCGACGAAGACGACCGCCGTTCCGACATTCCACATCAGGATCATGACCGTTGCGTCGACGCTGTGGAAGAGCGACAGCGCCGCTGCCGTGACTGCGGCAACCGCGAGACTTCCCATGAAGGTCACGGCGGTCGGACGCAGCGGCGCCGCGTAGCGCAGCATCACCAGCATCGCGAGCGACAGCGGCAGGCTGGTGAGCACCAGGGTTGCGAAACAGCGGGTCGCCTCTCCGAGACTGATCCCGTCCGGACCGATCGAAATCCACTGCGCGAAACACTGGTAGCCGATGTTCGACAGCCAGATCACGACAGCCGGCGCGGGCAGCAGCAGCCACAACCGCGAACGGTCCGGCAGGCTCACCAGGAACGCGGCAACCGCCGCCAGCACCCCTGTCAGGGCGGCGCCGGCAAGGGCGGCGGCAAAGGCTGGATCATGCAGCCGCTGCGCGAGGTCCGGTCGGATTCCCTGATTGACAGCCAGAAGCACCAGAACGATGGCGGCGAGCAGGAGCCAGCAGAGCGCGCGTGTCAGCGGCGGCCGCAAACGCCGCACGGGCTTCATATTGGCGGCGAGCGATGAGATGAGATCGGGGGTCGTAATCATGATTGGCTCCGATCGACGAAGATCTTGCGAAGGTTTTTCACGGCACGATGAACATTGACCTTGAGCGAAGCAACGGACATCCCGCTTGCTGTCGAGGCCTCCTTCAGGGACATCTCCTTGAGCTTCAGGAGTTCGACTGCCTGCCGCTGCATCGGAGGAAGCGCGCCGATCGCCTTCTCCAGCTCGTGGTGGTCCGGCCTTTCATAGAGATTCGCCTGAGGCTCGGTAAAGGTTTCGTGCTCGGGCGTCAGTGGCGTTTCCCGGCTACGCCGCCGGCCTTGCCGGCGCAACCGGTCGATCAGGCGACGGTTCGCAATCGTCACCAGCCATGGGCCGAAGGGCCGGTTCGGGTCATAGGTCTGACGGATCGCGTGAACGGTGAGAAGGATGTCCTGCACCGCGTCTTCGATGTCGCCGGGTTCGCGGTGCCGCCGCGCCGCCAGAACGCGTAGATAAGGCGTCATCTCCTGCAGAAGACGCTGATAGGCGTTCCGATCACCGTCCTGGGCGCGCGCCATAAGGATCGACCAGTCGGTATCACGGATCGTGGGCTCGACGCTGCCCGAGGCGGCCTCTCCTGCCGCTCCGACAAGCCTGAGCAGTGGCGGGCGGCCACTTCGGTCGGTCATGAACGCCCTCTTTCAAGCTGGAGGGGCCGACAGAAGTTGGCGACAAGGTGATCGAACGAAAGCGCGCCGGGACCGAGTGCGATGATGGCAATGGCGAGCGCCGCCCAGGGCAGATGGAAATTCGCCCAGCCCTCCGGCACTACGAGCTGAATGACCCCGGTCATGACGAGCAGCAGGAGCGCACTGAAGCGGGTCGCCAAGCCCGCGATCAGGAGGAGCGGCAGGACGATTTCGGCGAGCCCGTCGAGATAGGCGATAGCCGCAGGAAACGGAAAATCGTAAGCCTGTCCGAAGAGGTGCAGCTTGAACTCGTCTTCAAAGAGGTACGAAGCCGATGCCGACAGGGACAGGAAGCCGTCCCATTTCAGCAGCCCTGACTTGAAGAAGGGGATCGCGAGCGCGACGCGCAGCACCGGTGGCGCCACGATGCGGGCAATCCGCGCGAGCCGTTCCGTGGCTTCACGCACAATCATGTCGGCGTTCACCATTGCTACGAATGACGTCATGTCTTCTCCGGCTCCGAAGCAACCCTGTAGCCTACCAGCGCGCCAGCTCCGATCAAATCCGCGAGGCTCGCCGACAAATCGAACCGCGGATTGACGACTAAAGCTTCCTCGAAGGCAGCCAGCACGCTTCGGCCGAAACCGAGCGCCTCGATGAACACCGCACAGCCCGGCGGAATCGACCGCACCTCGACTTCGGCCCCCGGACGGACGATGAGTGTGTCCTCGCCGCCTGCTTCGAGGTCCACCGGTGCTGGAATGCCGCCCTCGATATTCATCTGCCAGATCGTCACGATCGGAAAGCGCGAACGGACGATGCGGACAGAGGGATGCAGCACCAGACGCATCGCGGACAGTTGCTCGGGCTTGAGCACCGAAAAGACCGAAAGGTCGATCGGCGTGCCTTCCGCTTCGTGATAGGCCTCCACCCAAGCACGCTCGAGCCGTGCGACATCCGCCAGATATGGCAGCACTGTTGCCGGCTCGAAGCGCCCGATGAATTCAGGAAACCCAGCCCCGTAGTCGAATAGCATCGGAGAGCGCGGCGGATCGGTAACGACGTAGGCGCGCGCCATCGCCTGAAAGAATGCGGCTCCGACGATACGATACGCTGCGGGAAAGGCATCCTGCAGGGTCCGGACAAGGCCGACAACGACGTTGTTGCGATAGACACCGAAGCGCCGCGCGCTTGGCTTTCCATCCGGTCCGACGACACCGTCTGGCGTCGCAAGCCCGGGATCGAGCAGCGCCGCCGCGAAGTCGCGTTGTCTCTCAGCAAGCGACCGCATAGCGCGACCTTTCTGACTCAACGGTAAGAAGGACCATCTCCGCTCGGCCGGCTTGCCGTGCAAGCACCGGCCATTCCGGGACATTGGCGTCCCACTCGATCAATGTGGGGACCGAGCCTATGAGCCGCGCAGCCAGCGCAAACAGATCCCAGACGGCCTCCTCGACTGGACGATCATGGGTGTCGATCAGAAGGGGCCGCGCCTCCTCGTCCGCCTCCCTTGAGTTGCCTGCGAGATGGATCTCGCGGACATGCGCAAGCGGATAGCCCTCGATGTAAGCGACAGGATCCCACGCCTGATTGCTCGAGGCGACGAAGACATTGTTGACGTCGAGCAGCAGGCCACAGCCGGTCCGCCGCGCCACTTCGGCGATGAAGTCGGTCTCGGCATAGGAACTCTCGGCAAAGGCGATGTAGGTCGAAGGATTTTCGAGAAGCATCTGGCAGCCGAGTGCCGTCTGGACCTCGTCGACATGTTCGACCACCCGCTCGAGCGTCTCGGTGGTGTACGGCACCGGCAGCAGATCGTTGAAGAAGCCGGTGTCGTGGGACGACCATGCCAGATGCTCGGAGAACAGGCCCGGCCTGTAGCGCTCGATCAGTCGCTTCAGCCGCGTCAAATGATCCCTGTCGAGCGGCCGGTCGGCGCCGATCGACAGGCCGACACCGTGCAGCGACAGTGGATAGCGTTCCCGGATGGCGGAGAGATAGCGATGTGGCGGCCCTCCCGCCCCCATGTAGTTCTCCGCATGCACTTCGAAAAACCCGACATCGGGCCGCGTGTCGATGATCGTGCGGCAATGCTCGGCCTTGAGGCCGACGCCGCCGCGCGTCGGTACGCGATCTTCCGGTAGTGACGAAGGAAACAACAAGGCAGCCTCCAGGAACAGGGGGCGGGCCGCAGCGGCCCGCCCCGATGACTCAGGCCTTCGGCGTCAGGCTTCCCGCGCCCTTCGGCGTGTTCATCGTCGTGCAGGTACCCTTGGGCTCGAGCTTGAACGCATTGCCCTGGTAGTCGACGGTGCTCGTTCCGGCGCAGGTCGTGCCGGCACCCGCGTAGCAGTCATTCTGGCCCTTCAGAGCGACGCCGAAACACTTCTCCATCTTGCCGCCCTCCATTGCCTTCATGGTCTGGGCCTGCTTCTCCTTGATCATCTTGTCCATGTCGGCCTTGTTCATCTGCGCCGAGGCGGACGTAACGGCAAGGGCTCCGATCGCAACGGCAAAGGCGCCGGCAACCATGGCGGACAGTGCGGGATTGTTGGACATTCGATTTCCTCCGGGGGCTGGACTTTGCGAAACGCAGTTGCGTCCGGCGGGCTCTTCATCCCGCCTGCAGATCAGTTCGCTGCAGCCTGCGAAAGGTTACATGACTTGCGGGGAGCGATCCGCGAGATCCCCGGGTTCCGGTACTCGGCGTATTCAGGCACCTGCGGAAATACCTCGCCAGCGGCCGCGATTTGGCACATGGGTCGGACGCGCGTAGTGATGGTCGGCCAGAGGGTGGGATGAGAGATGACGAACAGGGACGATTGGACGGATGCCTTTCCGCCGCTCAAAGAGCTGCCGCCTTCCGATGGCGCGCGCTTGCGCAGCGCCAGCGTGGTCGTCGTCCTCCCGGAAGGAAGCCGCATTTTCGGTCCCGGGCAGGCTCCGGAAAAATTCCTGCTGCTGATCGAGGGGACGATCCGCGTCCAGCAGGTCTCGGAGAGCGGCCGGGAGATCGTTCTCTATAGGGTCGCGGCGGGCGAGAGCTGCGCGCTGACGACGGCATGTCTCCTGGGCCATGAAGACTATCTTGCCGAGGGAATCGCGGAGACACCGGTGCGGGCGGCAGCCATACCGCGCACGCTGTTCGACGAGTTGATCGCCTCCTCGCGTGCCTTCCGGCAGTTCGTGTTTACCGCTTTCAGCCGGCGGGTGACGAACCTCTTCCGTCTGATCGAGGAGGTCGCCTTCGCGCGCATCGACCTGCGGCTGGCGCAGCGGCTGCTGCAACTGGCCGACACCGATAACCATCTGTCGGCAACGCACCAGGAACTCGCGAGCGAACTTGGCAGCGCGCGGGAGGTCATCAGCCGGCAGCTTCAGGAATTCCAGCGCCGGGGATGGATCAAGGCCTCGCGCGGAGAGATCGAATTGACCGACAAGGCAGCGCTCAGGCAGCTCGCCGAAGGTTGACGTCGAAAAGCGCCCCTCTGGTCAGCGCGGCACTTAGCCACCGCTCGGTGACTTAGTCACGTACGCAGTCCTTGCGGCGACCTAGCATGCTCTTTAACAATGGAGAGCCCAAATGACGCGCAATATCGGCACAATCGATCGCATCATCCGTGTGGTGGTCGGCTTGGCGGCCCTGAGCCTCGTATTCATCGGCCCGAAATCCCTCTGGGGGCTGCTCGGGCTCATTCCGCTTGCGACTGCGGCTATTGGCTGGTGCCCGCCCTACGCGATGCTCGGCATCAAGACCTGCCGCTCGTCCACGACGGGCTGAGATCTCCGCCTTAGTTTGCCGGGGTCGCCGTCTCCGCGATTTTCGCGAAGATGGCATCCAGCTCCCCGGCAAGCGTCCTGAGGGCGTCCTTGCCTTCATCGGCATAGGGCGCAAACACCGCGCCTGGCGTCTTGTAGGACAGGGTGGCAGTACCGTCCGGATTCTCCGTCACGTAGAAGCGGATGGGAGCCTCAATGCCGGCGGCGACGCTGGCGGCAAGCATCCGTCGCGCAAAATCATTGCGAAAAACGCCAAAGACCTTGTTGCCGGGAATATCGACCCCGGCGGCCTTCGCGCCCTGCGAGGCGCTGGCTGACGTGACAAGCCCCATATGCTCGGCCTTGACGGCGGCCTCAAGCCGCTCCTGAAGCGCAGGGTAGCTTTGTTTGGTATCGATGACGACCCATCCTTCCCGTTTGCCGACGGTGCCGGCCATCGCCGCGGTCAGGGTCGCCAGCGAGATCAGAACGGCCAAAATCGTGCGCAGCATGTATGCCTCCCGTTAATTTCAGTCCGAAAGGAGTCTCTGACAGCTTCGTCTCGCGATTCCGCCGTTAGCCGCTCGATTCGATAAGCCGGTCGAGCCAGGCGATCTGCCGTTCAAGCGAGATATCCAGGGACGATGTGATTTCGAGGTGACGGTCCTCGAAGACGTCGTTACCGGGATGCGCCGAACGCCAATGCTCGACCGCGGCGTCCCGTTCAATGAGCAGTCGCTCGATCTGCGGCCTGAACAGCAACATCATCGTGGTGAGCCAGCGGTTGAGCAGCGGCGAAGGGCCTGTCTGCCCCAGAACAAACCGGTCAAGCATCGCGATGACGTCGGGCGCCCTGTACCAGGTCTCAGCTGTCACCCAACGATTGGTCGTGAACAGCCGCTCCGGCATGCCAGACGGCGTCATCGAGATCGCAACGAGATGCGACATCGCCTCGTCCGCACCCGTGCTCGACGCATCGCCACCAACGTCTGCTGGTCGGATCCCCGCCGGCATGCCCCTCGCCCGCATGAAGGTATGGAAGTGGGCGTAGTCCGGACGGTCGCGACCGTCCGGCGCGTGGGCGTGGAAGAAATACTGCGCGTGGCTCTCCGGATCGCGGACATCGTCGTGCGGGTAGTGCTCCCACTCGACGAATCCTTCGGCACCGCGCAACGCTTCGACCACGAGATTGCTCCCAGCCTCATGCAGCTCGCGGATGCAATCAACCGCCGTCTCCGCCGCTACCGCCATGCGCGACAGCATTTCCTTCGAGGGAGCCAACGGTGCAGGCAGAACGAACGCTGCAGTTGCGTCGGGAGCCATAGAGTTTGCTCCTATTGGATCAGTTCGCCTTCGAGAACAAAGCGGCGATCGGTCGGCCCGGCCGGCACCAGATGGAACGTCCCCGCGCCCTTCAGCTTGGCGAGCTTGCCGGTGCCGCTGACCACCTGCCAGACACCGTTGTCGAGGAGCTTCGGCTTGCCATCAGGTCCGGGGACGAAGACCGCCTGGATGACCCATTTGATATACGCCTTGTCGCCATCGGCCCTGGTGAATTCGAGATAGCCGCGCGGTTCGCCGCCAACGCCCGGAACGATGTCGTGCGCGCCATACTCCACGACGCTCGCATCGGCGAGAGGTCCTTGCCCTTCGGACCTACCCTCGCGGCGGACAAGCAGGAAGAAGTGCTTGGAGCCATCGGCGAAGTCGAGCTTGATCGCTTCCTTTTGCGCGACCGGCGCCTCGAACTTGACGGTTTCCGCTTGCGCGGCAGACACGGCCACAGCGAGCAAGCCGGCGACGAGGGTAAATTTTCTGGCGGACAGTTTCATAATCTTTCCTTCTGAGTTCTGCTTCTTCAATCAAGCGTGGCGCGGCAACTACAAACGGCCGAAGACGGCGTCATGTCTCATGCCCGCCGTCTTCTCCATCCGGCCGCGCCGGAGCGCCGACCGAACTACGTTCAAAACGCCCGCGGTTACTTCTTCGGTGCGCAAGGATTGCCCTTGGGCGCGCAGGGGTTGGCGGCTTTGTGGCCCTTCGGCGCGCAGGGATTGGACGATTTGCTCTTCGGCGCACAGGGGTTCGAGCCTTGAGCGGCGGCCGGGACTGGCGCTCCCGCGATCATGCCGCTGACCGCAGCGATTGCTCCGAGAGCCTGCAGCGATTTCTTCAACGTAGCCATTCATCATCTCCTTGGGTTGAAACATCGACGGCTTCACAGGCGCGTCGTCACGGTCACCAGCCAGTCCGGCATGGCGCGCGTCAGGGAGGCCTCGACGATCTTGTCGAGGCCGGTAAGCACAAAAATTCCGATGCCGACGAAGGCTGCGCCCATCAGGGGTTTCGCGATACGCGATAGGCCCGCCATCCGATCGCGCCGCGTCAGAATTGCCTGTCGCGAGCCATAAGCGAGCGCAAGAATTGGTGTCGCCGCACCGAGCGCGAATGCCGCCATGGTCGCCGCCGCTGAGCCGATGCTGTCGCCCTGCGCCGCGAGGCCAACGGCAGCCCCAAGTGTAGGCCCCGAGCAGGGCGACCAGATCACACCGAGCACGCCGCCGAGGGCGAACTGGCCCATGATGCCCGACGGCTGCAGGCGGTCGAACAACGCCTGCCCCCGGCCGGCAACGGGCGAAGCGAGCGATCCCAACCTGTCCTGCAATGCCGGTACCAGAAGCACGACGCCAGCCGCGCCGAGCAGGGCCGCCATGGCAAGGCGCAGGAAGGACGGATCGATTCCGATACTGAAGCCGACCGAGGCCAGCACGATGCCGACGCCCGCAAACGATGCAGCGAGTCCAGCGGCCAGCGCCGCCGGTCCCCAGGCGTGCCGTTCGAGCGCGCCGAAGAGCACGATCGGCAGAATAGGGAGGACGCAGGGTGACAGCGTCGAAAGCGCGCCCGCCGCGTAGCCAAGCGCGAGACTGGCCGACACGTCAGAGGGCCTTCTCGATCAGCGAGCGGATCGGAACCGCATCGGTCTCGCCGGTTGATCGCGCGAGCTCCTTCGCTCCCTTGAAGACGATCAGCGTGCTCTGATACTGCACGCGGAATTTCTTCAGCACATCCTTGGCCGAGTCAAAATCGACCTCGTAGACGACCAGCTCCGGATGCTGCTTCTCGATCTCCTGAACGAT
This sequence comes from Bradyrhizobium sp. BR13661, assembly GCF_029892425.1. GTDB lineage: Bacteria > Pseudomonadota > Alphaproteobacteria > Rhizobiales > Xanthobacteraceae > Bradyrhizobium. The sequence continues at coordinate 140,440 of NZ_JARXWB010000013.1, forward strand.
CGGCCGCTGCTGCTTGCAGGTCGGACACCACGGCGCCGTGACGTCAATAAGAATGGATTTTCCGGCAGCCTGCGAGGCCTCGAAGGACTTTGCATCGAACGGCTCGGAGGCCAACACCATGGACGGTAGTGCGACGATCGCGGCGACCAGGACGGCCTTGTGAAGATTCGAGAACATGAGCGCCTCTCTCCCGGGATGCTGAAACTGCGTATCGAGGAGCGGTTCGCTCAGGCGGAGAACAAGGTTACCTGGCCGCCGGAAAAAGTTTCGACCCGGTACGGCGCTTGAAGCAGGCTAGTGGTCGCGAAGGTATCTGATCAGTTCGTCGGCCTCAGGGGTCGACCAGTCGGCCGCGCCGGGCATGTAGCCTACGACCGCTCCCGAGCTTGCAATGAGATAGGTGATCGGCATTCCATAGAGGGCGAAGGGCGCGCCCTTACTGCTTCCGCTGTCCGAATAAGCCACGTATCCGCTGGGATCGAGATAGATGGGAAGCGTGTGCAGATCGAGCGCCTTCGCGAAGCGGGCGACGGTCGCGCGATCGCTCCTGTCTTCCGATACCGCGGCCAGGTGCAGGCTATCGCGCCATACGCTGCGGTATCGGGTTTCGAGAATGGGCAATTCCGTTTTGCACGCGGCGCACCACGACGCCCAGAAGTTCAGGAGGATCGGCTTGCCGCGAAGCGCGGTCAGCTCAACAGTCCCTCCCTCAAGCCGGAACAGCCTGATCGGTGGTATCTGCAACTGTGGCCGCATGAGCGTGAACTGATATCTCCCCGATTCGAAAACCGGAACGTTGGGTTCTGCCGCCACTGCGGACCCGCCGAACACGACCGCCATTCCAGCCATAGCCGATCGAAGGATGTCCCGGCGTGTGCATATCCCAGATCCTCTGAAGCCGTGCAGCATGGTATTCTTTGTTGTCGTCAGGCGGCCATCTCCTGAACCAGGAGAGCCGGCGATGATTGACGAACGGCAGGCCGAAAGGCGATGAACGGAAACAGCGGGTTTGGCAGCCAATACATCCATCCGACGAAAGGTTCGCGCGTCCCGTCCGGAAGCCGAAGGTCAAGCCAAACATAGAGAAACTTGTAGACGCAGAGCCCCGGGACCCAGTTGGGCTTAAGCCCCGTCGTCTTCAGGCATTTCCGGCTGATGTAGTAGTTTCCTTCGAAGGGAGTGATCCCCCAGAAACCGAGCGGTCCCTCAGCGATAAGTTCGCCGCTCCATCGATGTGTGATCCGGATGATACCTGAGCTCTTGAGTTGCATAGTCGGTCTTCCCGCTCCGACAAGATGGGGCTGAAAATGCCGTAAGCCGATCCGGGCCCTGCGTTCCGGCCTGGCAATCGCCTTGCTTGTTCGTTCGTTCCTCGCTGGGAAAGGTTACCGGGCGCTAGCTGATCGGCAGCGAAATAAAATCGGCCAAATCCTGTCCCGAGGTAACCTTCGTGCTTTCGCCGTCGAACAGTTCGGAGACCCATCCGTCACGGTCAACCACGAGCTGCGCCGGGACGCATCCAAAAAGGAAGCTTCCCGAAGGCAACTCCCGCCATCGGCAATCAGACCATATCGACGACGACGCTAAGCCACTGATGAAGAGGCCATCATTATGTCGAGCAAAATCGCAGCCGGATCGGAGATACCGAAAATTTTCCTGCCACGTGCCGGCGGAGGGATGGTGGAGGTAGGACAGCCGAGTGGCTGGCAAGTGGTCGTCGCTTACAGGGAAAGCACTGCCCGATCTGCCGGACCTATCTCAAGACCCTCGACGGCTTGCGGCCCTCCCTAGCCTGATCGGAGCGGATTAACGGGATGCACAACGGGTCCGAAGCCGGAAGACTGAAGTTCGCTTGGCAATGCGCCATGTCGGACGGCATACCCCGCCGCTCGTTTTTTGCTGCACTTGTTGTTGGGACGGTATTGAACCTTATCAACCAGGGCGACGCACTGTTCGGCACGATGGCTGTCAACTGGTTCAAGATCACTTTGACCTACTTCGTACCATACGCCGTCAGCACCTATGACGCGGCTTCCGTCCGAATTCGCCAAGTCGCGTCTGCCGAGAGGATCTAACGAGAGTCCGCTTTGTCTTCGTCACCAAGTATCGTCAGCCATGTCTCCGGAAATCAAGATCTCCAAAATGATTCTAGAATCGGTCATTCGCTGTCCGAGCTGCGGCTTTGAGTCCGCTGAGCAAATGCCAACAGACGCCTGTCAGTATTTCTACGAATGCAGACGGTGTGGCGCGAAACTGAAACCCAAGCCGGGCGATTGCTGCGTGTTTTGTTCCTATGGCAGCAAGCCTTGTCCCCCGAAGCAAGCTGCATCGAGCTGTAGCCAATAAGTGCCCCGGAGAATCCGAGATGCATGGACGCGGCTCATGCGCGCGCTTCTCATCCCTGACCGACTACTTTGGCGCTGTTCAAAAAGACCGTTTGAAAATCAGATGCTCAAACGGTTGTTCTGGCTAAGTCGTTGATTTGGTGGGCGCACCAGGGCTCGAACCTGGGACCCGCTGATTAAGAGACACGATACGACCACTGATTTTACAGGAAAATTTTTCCAACTGAGCCAAAATCCGATCATTAGATATCAATGGCTTACAATGAGAAATCCAACTGCAAGGTTCGTCGTGGTCGGCGGATCAACATATTCGGAGCATCGGGGGTTCGAGGCACTGGAGCGAACCGCTTTTCCCCACCAGCCAAATCCAGGATATTTTGATCCTATCTTGTGCATAGGCAGTTCGCGAGGCTTGAGGCCAGAGGAGCTTACGCTCACTGAACCAAAGACTGCGCGGCCAGTGGTGGCCCGTGTATGCGGGCAGCCGCTACGGCGCCCGGCGCCCCGTACCGCAAAGAAAAAGGCGAGGCCAGAACCGACCGCACCTTCCAGAGCGATGGGTTGTCGTCTCTGCTTACTTTGCCGCGCGCCCGGCCGAGACCCAGCTGTCGAATTGTGTCTTGTGCGCACCGACCCATTCATCGGCCATCTTGGTGATGTTGGCGTTGCTGCCGCCGTTCTTGTTGATGTTGAACTCCCAGTGCGACCAGTCCTCGAGCGGGAATTTGACGTTCTCGACGAGCGCCTTCAGGGCAGGGTTGGCGGCGACGAACTTCTTGTTCGCGACGGCGCCCCAATTCCAGGAGGCCATGGCCATACGGCAGGGATCGGCGCCGCCGGCGCAGCCCTTCACGCCAGTGACCAGCGCCGAACCCTTGTTCGGGACGGAGGGCGGCAGCGCGTCTTCCGGTGTGGGCAGCCAGACGACGTCCTTGCCAGGAACGAGCGCATTGTTCACCCAGGACGGGCTCCAGGCGTAGAAGAAGGCCGGTTCGCCGCGCTTCACGCGGGCCACGGCCTCGACCATCAACGGCTCGTACTTACCGCGGATCGACTTCACGTTGTCCTTTAAGCCGAACTTGTCCAGTTGAAAGTCGACGACATCGCCGCAGCTCCAGCCGGGATCGCAGTTGATCAGGTCGGCCTTGCCGTCCTTGCCGAACAGCGCCGCGATCTTGGGATCCTTCATCTGCAGCAGCGAGGTGATGTTGTGGGCGTCGGCCGTCTTCTTGTCGATCAGATAGCCGTTGATACCGCCGCCTACGATCAGGCCGCCTCCGACGATTTCCGCATCCTTCTCCACCGCGCGGAAGCCCGGCTCGCGCTGCGGGAAGTTGACGTCGGTCGCGAGGTCGAGATCGCCCTGCGCCGCCGCTTGGAAGAACAGAGTCGTGTTCACGGTGCTGAGCTTGACGTCGTAACCGAGCTCCTTCAGCGCCTTCATCACGATCTGCGCGGTGACGTAGTTGGCCCCAAGGCTATCGCTCTGGGCGTAGCGCACGGTCTTTCCCTTGCCGGGCAGTTCCTGCCCCTGCGAGGGCGCTGCCGCGAAGGCGAGCGCGCCAGCGGTCACCGCCGCCAGCATCTTCAATCGGGTCATCGTCATCAGCCGTTTCTCCTCGTCGTCGACCGTGCCGGTCGTGCTGTTGCTTTCCCCGCCTCGCGACGGGTCTTCAAAGGCCGGATCGCTGCGCTGCTCCGGCTAGTCGTCGAATGCGGAACCTCCGCGATACGTGGGGCTCCGCGAGGCGCTCAGAGCGCATGTTTTGCCGGTGTCACAGCCTGGGCGGTCTCGTCCGGCCGACCGCCCTTGAACAGCCGCGCGACCGTGCCAAGCAGCGAGTCGCGTGCAGCGGCCCGGCCACCTTTCGGAGCGGCGAGCTTCTGGGTGATCCGGTCGAGCACCATGGCGAGCAGCACGATGGCGATGCCGCCCACGGCCGCACGGCCGACATCCAGGCGGCCGAGACCCTGCAGAACGACGAGACCGAGGCCCTCCGCGCCGATCATGGCGACGACAACCGACAGCACCATCGCCGTCAGGACGGTCTGGTTCAGGCCGCCGAGGATAGTCGGGATCGCGAGTGGCAGCTGGATCTCGAACAGGAGCTGGCGCTTGTCGGCGCCGAAGGCGAGGCCGGCCTCGACGATCTCGTGCTCGACCATGCGGATGCCGAGATTGGTGAAGCGGATCAGCGGCGGCACGGCCGCCGTCACGACCGCGACCTCGCCCGGCACCGTGCCGACGCCGAACAGCATCACCACCGGAACGAGATAAACGAAGCTCGGCGTCGTCTGCATGATGTCGAGCATGGGCCGCGTGACGTTCCAGATCCGGTCGCTGCGCGCACACCAGATGCCGATCGGAATGCCGATGACGGCGCAGAAGACGACCGCGGTCGAGATCAGCGAGAGCGTCGTCATCGCCTCGTTCCAGACGCCCAGCACGGCGATGACGATCAGCGAGACGGCGCTGAACGCCGCGATGCCGAGCGTGGAGAACCGCCAGGCCAGCAGGAAGAATCCGACCACGAAGACCGGGAATGGAATGGCGTGGAGTATCTGGTCGTTCAGCCAGAGCAGGTTCTCGACCGGCCATTTGATGGCGAGGAAGATCGGACGCAGGTTGAGGGCGAACCAGCTGACGCCCTGCTGGATCCAGGCGTCGATCGGGAAGACGGCAAGATCGTCGGCCTTAAACATGAGGCTCTCCGGCGGAAACGGTCTTGGGAGTGGCGGAGGAGATGCGGCCCAGAATGTCGTCGGCGCCGAGCGAACCCATGAACTTGCCATGGTCGTCGACCACCGCGATTGGGAACCCGTCGCGATAGCTGCGGGCCACCTCGAGAAGCTTCGCGCCGGGCGGGACGCTGACGTAGTCGCTGCTCGGCGCAGCGATCTCGCCGCTTGCGCGGGCGCGCCCGCAGGCTTCGGCGTCGAGCATGCCGAGCACCTTGCCGTCGCGATCGAGCACGAAGCCGGTGCCGCCGGCCTCGCCGACCAGCGTGCCGCGATCCGACTGCAGGATCGGCTCGCCTGCCCGCATCACCGAGCGCGCGTCGAACAGCCGCGCGCGGTCGACCTCGCGCGTGAAGGCCGCGACATAGTCGCTGCCCGGCTCCAGCACGATCGACTGCGGCGTGCCTTCGCGCACCAGCTCGCCCTCGGACATGATCGCGATGCGGGTGCCGAGCTTCAGCGCCTCCTGGAAGTCGTGTGTGATGAACAGGATCGTCTTGTTCAGTGTCCGCTGCAGTCGCAGCAGCTCGTCCTGCATCTCGGTGCGGATCAGCGGATCGAGCGCGCTGAAGGCCTCGTCCATAATCAGGATGTCGGCATCGGTGGCGAGCGCGCGGGCAAGGCCGACACGCTGGCGCATGCCGCCGGACAACTCATGCGGGAAGTGGTAGCCCCAGCGGCCGAGGCCGACGGCTGTGAGCACCTCCTCGGCGCGGCGGCGGCGCTCGGCCGGAGCGATGCCGCGCAGCTTCAGGCCGAACTCGACATTCTCGAGGACGCGCTTGTTCGGGAGCAGCGCGAAGTGCTGGAAGACCATCGAGATGCGCGTGCGGCGCACCTCGCGCAGCTCCTCCTCGCCGAGCTGGACGATGTCGCGCCCATCAAGCAGGATCTTGCCGGCGCTCGGTTCGTTCAGCCGGTTGATGCAGCGTGCCAGCGTGGACTTGCCGGACCCCGACAGGCCCATAACCATGTACATGGCGCCCTGCGGCACGCTCAGCGAGACGTTATTGAGCCCGACCACCTCGCCGAGTTTCTCGAAGACCTCGTTCTTGTTGCCGCCCTTCGCCAGCATCTCGAGCGCCGCGCGCGGCGTCTTCGAGAATATCTTGTACAGATTCTGGATCTGCAGTCGCTCGGTCATGTCTGGACCCCTCCTCTCGGCACCCGATTGGATCGATGGAGGAACGAGCTGCTGCCTCGTCCCTCCGAAGGAAAATACGTGCGACCGCCACTAGCGCAGCGGTGAAAAATCCGTCGGCAGCAGGATCCTGTTCTCGGCCTGCTCGATGTTCTCCGACAGCTTGGGCAAGAAGGCCTGCCAGCGTGGATCGTCCGCGAGCTGCTGGCGCCGGCGCATCCTGTCCTCGAAATTGGCATAAGCCCACAGATGGGTCACGTGGCTGAGCGGCCCAATCTCGATGGTGAAGTAGCCGATCAGCTGGCCGAGGATCGGCTGCTGGATCGCCAGCCCCTCCTCGCGCACAAGCTGGAGATAGCGGCCCATGCGGCCGTTGCGGATGCGATAGATGCGCTCCTCGACGATCATGCCGACTGCCTTTCCCCGCCGTCGCCGAGGAAATCGCGCATCAACCCGGCAACTAGCTCGGGCCCCTCGGTCAGGATCGAGTGGCGCAGGCCCGGTAAGATGTGCAGCTTCGAGCCCGAAATGCGCTCGTGCATGTACAGCGCCATGCGCGGATTGGAACCGGCATCCTCCTCGCCGGTCGCGATCAGGACCGGGACGCGGATCCGGTCGAGCAGCCCGCCGAAGTCCGTCTGCGCCAGCACGCGATAGGCCGCAGCGTAGCACTCTGGATCGTTCTCTGCGTTGCGCTGCCGCAGCTTGGCGATGAGCTCCGGATTCCCTGCCTGGAAGCCCTCGGTCAGCCAGCGGGAGAGCGAGGCGTCGTAATGCGAGCCGCGGTCGCCGGCCTGCAACGCCGCGAGCCGGGCCGCGACGCGCTCGCGTTCGTCCTCGGTGCGGCCGGCGACGGTCGCCAGCAGCACGAGGCGGCGGATGCGGTGCTGGTGCGACAGCGCCAGGCGCTGCGCGATCAACCCGCCGAGGGAGAAGCCGGCGAGATTGAAGCTCCCGAAGCCTGCGTGATCCGCCAGCGCCAACACGTCGCCGACGAAATCGTCGATCTCGTAGCGGCCCCGCACCTTGCTGGAGAAGCCATGGCCACGCAGATCGAAGGTGAGAATCCGGAAGCGGTCGCAGAGGCGTTCGACTACGCCCTCCCAGGCTTCGAGATAGGAGCCGACACCGTGGATGCAGATCAGCGGCTCGCCCTGCCCTTCGATCCGATAGTTCAGCGTCACGCCACCGACCGTCAGGCTCTGAGCCCTCTCCGCCGGCTCGGTGCACAGGGCAGCCGATGTTCCCTCAGCCATGGCTCAAGCTCCCATGGCGGCCACGCGCGGCCGCTCGGCCTTGTCCCGCTCACGAGCGGCGAAGTGCGGTATTACCTCGTCGATGAAGAGACGCAGCGTCTTCATCTGCAATTCGAAGGGCAGGTTGAAGGAGAGGCCTAGCGCGAATTGATCGACCCCCGCGTCCTCGTAGACCTGCAGCTTGCGGATGATCTCATCCGGTGTGCCGAACATCAAATTATCGCGCACCGCCTGGGGGTTGTAGTTGTCGCGATTGGCGATGGTCTCGAAGGGAATGGCCTCGGGGAAGCCGTTGGTCACCGTGCCGCTGTTCTGCATTAGGTTCTCGAAATAACCGCCGTAGTCGACCGAGTGCCGCACTGCGAGCTCCCAATCCTCTTTGCGGTCATAGACGCAGGTGCGCCGCTGCATCATCAGGCGCGGACGCGGGCGCTCCGGATGATCGGCCACCGCCTTGCGGAACTTGTCGCCGAGCACGCCAACTTCGGCCGGCGGCGCCGAGAGCGGCGTGGAGAGGATGTTGGCGCCGAGGCCGACCGCCCAGTCGAAAGTGCCGGGATCGCGCGCCGCGACCCAGATCGCCGGATGCGGCTGCTGCAAGGGCTTGGGCACCGAGGTGGCCAGCGGAAACTGCCAGTAATGGCCGTTGTGCTCGTAATCCCCGGCCCAGAGCTTCTGCACCGCCGGTACCAGCTCCTTCATGAAGGCGACGCCTTCCTGCTGCGGTATGCCACCGGCCATGCGGTCGAACTCATACTGGTAGGCGCCGCGGGCGATGCCCAATTCGAGGCGCCCGCCCGTCAGGTGGTCGCAAAGCGCCGCCTCCCCAGCCAGCCGGATGGGCGACCAGTAGGGCGCGACGAGGGTCGCGGTGCCGAGCCGGATGCGGTCGGTATGCTGGGCGAGCCAGGTCAAGGTCTGGAAGGGGTTCGGCGAGATCGTGCACTCGATGGTGTGGTGCTCGGCGGTCCACAGCGTCTCGAAGCCGCCCTCGTCGGCGATCTTCGCCAAGGCGCGGAAGTTGCGAACCGCGTCCCGCATGGAATCCTGCGGCGAGAACCGCTCCATGGAGAGCGAGACAGCAAATTTCATGATGTTCCTCCGATCTGGCTTCTGTCGTGGACTGCTCAGCGCAGGCGAATGACGAACGGGTCCTGCATGGCGCCCGAGTAGTCGATGAGAACGTTCTTCAGGCGCGAGAACTCGCGCATGACCTCGAAGCCGCCGCGGCGGCCATAGCCGCTGTTCTTCATGCCGCCATTGGCGGACATGTAGGCGGCGGAACGGTAGGTGTTGATCCAGACAGTGCCGGCATCGATGTTGCGGGCAAAACGCATCGCCCGGTCGATATCCTTGGTCCAGATGCCGGAGGCGAGACCGTATTCGGTGTCGTTGGCGAGCTCGATCATCTCCTCCTCGGTCTTGAACGGCACGATGCCGACGACCGGCCCGAAGATCTCCTCGCGCATGAAGCGCATGTCGTTGCGGGCCTCGACCAGCACGGTCGGCTCGAAATACCAACCGCGGGCCAGCTCGCCGTTCTGCGGCTTGCGCCCGCCGATCGCGACCTTGGCGCCCTCGCGTACGCCGGAGCCGACATAGTCCTCGACCTTGGCAAGTTGGGAAGCGAGCGCAATCGGGCCGATATCGGTAACCTCGACCTGCGGATGGCCAACCTTGATGCGGCGCGTGCGCTCGACCAGAGCCTCGACAAAGCGATTGTAGATCGGCTGCTCGACGAAGCAGCGGGAGCCCGCGACGCAGGTCTGGCCGGCCGCGGCAAAGACGCCGGAGACGACGCCGTTCACCGCCCGGTCGATGTCGACATCGGAGAAGATGACGTGAGGCGACTTGCCCCCCAACTCCATCTGGCAAGGCACAAGGTTATGTGCGGCATTGCCGGCGATCTTGCGCCCGGTGAAGGTCGAGCCGGTGAAGACGTATTTCGTGATGCCGGGATGGCGTGTCAGCGCCTCGCCGGTAGTGGCGCCATCGCCGCTGACGACATTGATCACGCCCGGCGGAATGCCGGCCTCGATCGCGAGCTCCGCCAGTGCGAGACTCGACGCCGTGGCGTGCTCGGAGGGCTTGACGACGATGGTGTTGCCGATGGCGAGGCAGGGGGCGAGCGTGCCGGTCAGCATCATCATCGGCGAGTTCCACGGGATGATCATGCCGATCACACCGAGCGGCTCGCGCAGGTTGAAGTTCAGCGAGTCGAGCTTGTTGACGGGAATAGTCTCACCGAGCAACTTGTCCGCCATGCCGGCGAAGTAGAGATAGGAATCCGGGATCGCCCGCATCTGGGCCCGCATCTCCTTGAGCAGCTTGCCGTTGTCGCGACACTCGATCATCGCCAACTCGTCGGCATTCTCGAGCACGAGCTCGCCGAGGCGGCGCACCAGCTTGCCGCGCTCGGTCTGGGTCATGCGGCGCCATGCGGGGTTGACGAAGGCGGCCTTCGCCGAGCGCACGGCGGAGTCGACATCAGCGGCGTCGCCTTGGGCGAATTCGTACCAGGGTTCGGCCGTGGTGGGATCGTAGGACGGGACGTAGAGGCCACTGCTGGGGGCGACGAACGCGCCGTCAATGAACAGGCCCTGACGCGAACCTTCGAGGGATTTGACGGTCGTCTTCATGATCACTCTATCGGCTCAGATTTGCGGAAGGTTGGCCCAGGGCTGCGCGTCGCCGACCATGGCGAGGCGGCCGCCATCATCGGAATCCATGTAGATTCCGAAGCGCTTGCTGGCGCTCTCGCGGGCGTAGCGCCGCAGCATCGAGGAGATTTCCCGGGTCGGAATCTGGTCGTAGGGAAGCTGGTCGATCGGGAAGAAGCGCAGCCCGGCGGAAAGCGGCTGCGAGGCCGCTTCCTGCGCAAGGCGGGCGCGGTAGATCAGGTAACCCGGGTCGCGGTCGCTGACGTCGAAGACGGAATAGAGGAAGGTGTCGTCGGGTACGAGCGTCAGCGCATCGCCGCCATCGAGTTTGAGCTCCTTGTCGGCAATTCGGCGCTTCGCGCTCGGCAGAACCCAGCCGCCCTTGCCGTCGGACCGCAGCAGCAGATTTCCATCCGCTTCAATCAGGTAGCCGACGATCATGCCATGCGACTCGAGCCAGCCCGGCGGCAGCGGGTCCTTCACATTGGCGTAGCGGCCGCGGCAGAAGCCGAGCGGCGCGGAGGGGCTGGTACCGAAGGCCTGGACCTCGCCGATCAGCACCAGGTGATCGCCGGCGTCGACGCGGCTGTGCACGCTGCAGTCAAACCATGTCAGGCAATCGGTGAGGACGGGCGCGCCGGTATGGATGCGATCATGATTGACCGTGTCGAACTTGTTCGCTGCCTTGGAGGCGAACAGGTTCGAGACGTCGGTCTGCGCCTCGTGCAGCAGGTTGACCGCGAAGGAATCCGAGCTGTTGAAGGCGTCATAGCTATGGGCGCTCTTGCCGACGCAGACCAAAAGCAGCGGCGGGTCAAGCGAGACCGAGGTGAAGGAGTTCGCGGTCATGCCGCGCGGCGCGCCGTCGGTATCGCGCGTGGTGATAACCGTCACCCCGGTCAAAAAAGTGCCGAAAGCGCGTCGCAGGGCGACCGGATCGATCGCTGTTGCTGTCTTTTCCGTCGGAGCGAGCATCCGCCTCACCTCGATCAATACGGGATCGTGGTGAGAGGCTAGGCGCCGGAAATATACTTCGCTTCCTAGGAACAGTCGGATTAATTCAGGAAATGTTTCGCTGGATCAACGGAGGATAGTGTCGTCTCAGGCCACCGTCACTTCGCTGCCCTCGATAACGCCGTGCAGCCGGATGGCAAGCTCGATGGCGAAGCGCTTCTCGGCCGTCTCCAGACCTATACCGAAAAGATCCTGGATACGAGAGAGCCTATAGCGCAGCGTCGTGACATGCAGCCCCATCGCATCGGCGCAGGCCTGGGTCCGGCAGCCCTCGCGGAGATAGGCGGCGAGCGTCTCCAGATAGGGAGTGTCGTGCTGGCGGTCATGCGCGACCACCGCGCCGATCGCGCCGTCGACGAAGCTGCGCACATCTGCCGACTCGGCGGCACCGATCAGCATGGGCATCGGACCGAAATCGAAGGCCGACAGGGTTCCGCTGCGCCCGAAGGAACGCGCGATGCGGATCATCCGCCAGCAGCGCTCCCATTCCTTGGGATAACTCTCGAGCCCGTCACAGATGTCGCCGAGCACGACGATCGGCTCGCGGCTGAAGCTGTGGCGGAGCACCTCAACGATGCGCCGCGGCAACCGTCCGGCGCGCTCCGTTTCCGCGCTCTTCTCCTCCGGAACGAGGCAGACGAGCCCGCCGCCGACCGCGATGACGTTGATCGGCAAATTCATCTGACGCGCGAGCCGCGTCACGGCATGATGGCAGTCGATGCTCATATCGGCCGGCGAGGACGGACCGTCAGGAAAATCCACCACGATCATCCGAGCCGGCGCGCCGAGCGCAAGGCCGAGCCGGCGACCGCGCTGGACGACGTCGTCAGCATCCCGCCAGCGCCGCTCGACGATCTCGAAGAAGAGTTCGGTTAGGGTGCGAGTCTCGAAGCGGAACCGGATGACGCTGCGCATCATCTGCACGCTCAGGGCGAATTTCACGCTGTCGAGCAGCAGTCGCTGGAGATCGCCTCCGCCCTTCCCGGCTTCCGGAAAGATCACTAGTGCGCCGACCGCCTGCCCGTCGACATCGAGCGCCTCGATCCTCGCCGTGATCTGAAGCCGCTGTGCCCCGTCATCAAGGCTCAGACCCATGGGCTCGGCACGGCCCGCCGCTACGGCATCGCGTGCGGCGACTGTGATCTGGGCGCCGATCGCGCCGTCGAGAGCCCGTTGCCAGGCGGCATCATCGAAGCGCAGCGGCGTGGGCGAGCGGCTGGCCACGAGCGCGTTGCCAGCGAAATCCACGACCAGGATCGCCTCCGGCAGCAATTCGGCGAGCATTGCCGAGAGAGCCGCAGTCGAACCGCCCGAAAGAACCTCGTGCAGCAACATGGTCTGGGCTTGCAGCGCATTCTGCAACTGCTCTGCCGCCTGACGTTGCGCGCGCAGGCGATGCTCGCGCTCAACGGCGATGCCGCCGAGATGGACGATCATGCCCATGAAGGCGAGGTCGTCGGCCGAGACGTCCTGGATGTCGCGGGAGATGACGTTCAGCACCATGGGCCGGCCTTGCTCGTCGGAGCAGCTCATCGGCAGCACCAGAACGGTGCGGTAGTCGCGTTCGAAGGCTTCCTGGCGATAGCCGGGAAATTCCTCCGAGACGCGCGCATCGCGGATATAGACGGGTTCGTTGCGCTGGAGCGCGATCAGCGCCGGGCTGGTCGCCAGTTCCCAGCGGTTCTCGAGGCGTCGGCGCAGCAGCGTCGGATCGTGCCGGACCACGACGTGAGCCTCACCATGGGGTGAATCTATCGCCATGATCGAGCCCAGCGCCCAGGCGCCATGCTCGCAGGCCGCGCGGATGAGATCGCGGAGCACCGTGTCGAAATCGCCGCCCGAATTGATCCGGCTTGCGACATCGCGCAACGAACGCATCTGCGACGCCTGATCCGCCATGTGTCTTTCCCCTACCGACCGCTGCGATCTTACCCCGCATCGCAGGTCGATCCATCAGTTTCTTCCCGCGTTCCGACGGAAGACGGTGATGGAACGGCCTCGCTAGGTTTCTCCCCATTCACAATCGCAATAGGTGGACGCGCCATGGACTACGGCCTTCGCAAGATTTCGACCTTCGTCGAGGAAACCTTCATCGAAGGCGGCAAGGCCGCCGACAAGCCGGTGCGCTTCGTCGTCGTGGCCGCCGTGGTCCGCAATCCCTGGGCGGGCCGGGGCTTCGTCGAGGATTTGCGCCCCGAGATCCTGCGTGTCGCGCCGGAACTCGGCAAGGAATTGACCAAGCGTCTCGTCGCGGTGATGCCGGCCGAGCAGGTCGAGGCCTTTGGCAAGGCGGCCGCCGTCGGCACCAATGGTGAGATCGAGCACGCCTCGGCGCTGATTCACACGCTGCGTTTCGGCAACACGTTCCGTGATGCGGTGAAGGGCACGGCCTATCTGAGCTTCACCAATACTCGCAACGCCCCGGGCGCGCTGCTCTCGCTACCGATGATTCACAAGACCGAGACTGGCAAGCGCTCCCACTTCCTCACCGCCCAGTTCCTGATCCCGGACGCGCCGGCCGCCGACGAGTTGCTGGTCGCGATCGGCGCCGCCGACAACAGCCGCGCCCATCCCCGCCTCGCGGATCGCTTCCAGGACATGGAAGAGATGAAGGGGGAACTGGCGGACGCTTGACGCAGAAGGGCCGGGCAACTTCCTAGCCTCACAGAGCCCGCCCAATCGGCGGGCTCTTTTTCGGCGGCCTGAAAGCGTGAGCGTACCATCTCGGCGAGCACGACCTTGTCGCGGGCGAGTTCGTCCATCACCTGCCGCACCGGCTTCTCGGCGATGGCGACGATCTCGTCGATCTCGCGGGTCATGACCAGCGGCGGGACGAAGCCGAGGATCTCGCCGTTCAAATTTTGCATACGAGGTTCGCCACGAGGCTTCGAATAAACGCGCTTTTCAGAACAAGCGAAGCATGGTGAAACTCAAGGTGCCCGAATATCAGCCACGCAGCAAAAAGAAGAATCTGAAGAAGAGGGGCCGCTACTGACTTGCCAGGAGATCGCGGCGATAATCGACGAGATCAACGACCGGCATTTGCTGTTGCTGATGATCCTGCTCATTCACTTGGGAGCTTGAGTCGGAGCGATTTTGGACGCCGTCAAGACGCAGATCAATCTCAAGGAGAACCTGTTCGATCTCAATCCGCACGGACACGAGTCCACCAATAACGGCCGGCCCGTGTTGCCGATTCCGACCACCTTGCGCCCCTGGCTTGACGACCTCTCGGACGGCCCGCTCATCACGTATCGTTGGGGCCGTCAAATATCCCGATCAAATGATGCTGCGCTCGCCCGTGCGTCGGTCGCAGCAATCAAATGAAGGATGAACCAGACTAGACAAACCTACGGTCCATCTTTTCGGGTGTAGATCGCAGCGGCGAGCACAATGACGACGCCCTTGATGATCAATTGAGCCTGGACCGGCACACCGAGCAGCACCACTTCATTGGCGAGAATGACGATGATGGCGGCTCCAGTGAGGGCGCCGAGGATCGAGCCACGGCCGCCGCGCAGCGACACCCGCCCAACGACACAGGCGACGATCGAGTCGAGCTCGTACCCCTGCCCGACCCAATTATCGACGAGCCCGACGTAGCCGCTCAGGATCAGCCCAGCGAGCGCCGCAAGGCAGCTCGAGATCAGGTAACAGGCCGTCGTGACCGCGTCGGAGTGAATTCCGAACAGGCGCCCCGTCACCGGATTGCCGCCGACGATGTAAATTCTGCGTCCGAATGCGGAACGATGCAGCACGACGGCGAGCACCGCTGCCAGCACCAGCAGGACAAGCGCGTTGTAGGGCACGCCGTGGAATTTACCGGAGCCGAGGAGACGCAGGAACGGCGGCACGTTTCCGGACGGCGCACCTTGCGTATAGGCAAACCTGAATCCCTGAAGCAGGATCATCGTCGCGAGCGTCGCCAGGAATGGGGATACCTGACGCTTGGTGACGAGGAAACCGTTGAGCAGTCCGACGGCGATACCGACCAGCATCGCCGTCGCGATGATGGCAGGAACATTCTGGTCCGCCCCCGAGAAGCCGGTCGCGATCACCGCAGCCGTCGCCATCATCGAAGCGACCGAGAGATCGAGGCCGCGAACGACCATCACCAGGCTTTGACCCATTGCGACGATCGCGAGCGGAGCGACTTGCAGCAGCAGATTCGACAGATTGCCGGGGCTGATGAAGGCCGGCGACATCACGCCGCCGAGCACGAGCAGCAGCGGCAGCGCGAGCCCTACGCCATAGCGTGCGATGACGGTGCGGACCGACCAGGACGGCGCGACGGGGCCTGCGATTTCGACGGAGCCTGACATCCTCTGGTCACCCCATCCTGCGGCGTTCGACATAGACGGAGACGGCGAGAATGATGATGACCGCCTGCGCCACCAGTTGATAGTGCTTTGACACGTCCATGAAGTTGAGCAAATTGTTCAGCAGCGCAATCAGGAAGGCGCCGAACAGCGTGCCGATCACGCCGCCTTTGCCGCCGCTCAGCAATGTGCCGCCGAGCACCACCGGCGTGATCGAGGCCAACGTGTAGTTGACCCCGCTATAGGGTTGTCCGACGCCGAACCGTGCGGCGAGGTAAAGCCCGGTCGCCGCGCAGCAGAAACCGGAAATGCCATAGACGAGCATCAGGATGCGCGTCCGCCGCAGCCCGACGAGGCGCGCGGAATTTGCATCGTCTCCGAGCGCGTAGATCTGACGGCCGAGCGGCAAATAGCGCAGCAGCAGCGCGATCAGGATGCAGAGGATCACCGCCAGCGTTGCTCCGATGGGAATGCCCCAGATGCGCCCATAGGCGAGGACGGTGAAGCTGCGCGGGACGCGGCCAATCGGTCCAAGTGCGTAGAGCAAGGTTACGCCTTGCAGGACCGCGCCCATGCCGAGCGTCACAATCAGCGGATGGACACGCAAGGTGACGACCAGGCCGGCATTGAGCACGCCGACGAATGTCCCGAGTGCGAGCACGCCGATGACGACCGGAATGACCCGATCCGGGTCGCCGTTGATGAGGCCTGACGTCAAGCAGGAGGTGAGACTGATCAGCGATCCGACCGAGAGGTCGATGCCGCCGCTGAGGATTGTCAGGGTTTGGCCGATACTGACGAGCGCAAGGTCGGTGGTCTGCTCATAGACATTGAGCAGATTGCCCAGCGTCAGGAATCGGTCGGATACTGTCGCGCCGACGAGATATACGGCGCAGGTCAGCACGAGCACGCCGGCAAGTCCGGCATTGCTGCGCAGCCACCAGGGCATCGTGAGACGGGCGGCGATCGCGCTCATGCGGCGCGCTCGCTGGTGGCCAGATGCATGATGCTTTCCTCCGTGGCGTCGCACCCCGGCAATTCACCGGTGATCCATCCCTCCCGCATCACGATGACGCGGTCAGCCATGCCGATGACCTCGGTCAGCTCCGAGCTGATCATCAGGATGGCGAGGCCGGAATCGGCAAGCTCGCGCATGATCCGGTAGATATCGGCCTTGGCGCCGACGTCGACGCCGCGTGTCGGCTCATCGAGGATCAGCACCGATCTGCACAGACGCGCCCAGCGTGCAATGATCACCTTCTGCTGATTGCCGCCGGACATCGTCGCGACCGGCGTTGCAGGCCCGCGACAGGCGATGCGGTATCGTTCGATTTCGCGGGCAGCGATCGCCATTTCACGCTCGCGGTCGATCAGTCCGCGCTGCGTGACCTCGCTAAGTGCGGGACCGCTGATGTTGGCGGCGATATCAAGCAGCATCGCGAGCCCTTGCGATTTGCGATCCTCGGTGACGAGGCCCATGCCGAGCCCGATCGCCTTGGCGGGCGACATCGCCGTGAAGCGCTCGCCCGAGATGTGGAGCGCGCCGTTCGTGATCGGGATTGCGCCGAACAGAGCTAGCGCCAGGTCGGTCCGTCCTGCGCCGACCATGCCGGCGAGCGCGACGATCTCGCCGGCATGCAATGCGATCGAGACGTCGCGGACCCGTTCGCCGACCGAGATGGTGTCCGTGCGCAGCACCGGTTGATCGGCTCTTGTCGTGCTGGCGCGCGGCGGAAACAGGTCGCCGAGATCGCGGCCGACCATCATCGAGATCAGCCGCTCGCGTGTGACCTCGGCGGTATCCTGCGTGCCGACGAGACGGCCGTCCTTCAGGATCGTGGCGCGATCGCACAGCGCGAAGACTTCGTCGAGACGGTGCGAAATGAACAGAACGGAAACGCCGGTTTCGCGCAGCCGGCGCAAGAGGTCGAACAGCAGCGCGACCTCGCGCCCGGCAATGACGGCGGTGGGCTCGTCGAGGATCAGCAGGCGGACATTGTGCGTCATGGCGCGTGCGATCTCGACCATCTGCTGATCGGCGACCGAAAGCGAGGCCACCGTCGCGCGCGGGTCGAGGGAAACGCCGAGCTTACCCATCAGTTCGACCGCCTCCGTCCTGGTCCGCCGGTGGTCGACCAGACCGAGCGCGTTGCGCCGCTCATTGCCGAGGAAGATGTTCTCGGCAATGGACAATTGTGGGAACAGGGCGAACTCCTGATAGACGACGTGAACTCCGGCGAGTTTCGCCTCGCGCGGCGACGACCAGTTGACGGGCTCGGCTGCAAAGATGATTTCGCCCTCGTCGGGCGCAAGCGCGCCGGCGATGATCTTGATCAGGGTGGATTTACCGGCGCCGTTCTCGCCGAGCAGGCCGTGGATCTCCCCCGGCTTGACGTCGAGGTTTACGCCGCTGAGGGCGCGTACGCCGGGAAAGCTCTTGGAAATGCCTTTGAGTGTGAGCATGCGGCCGTCTTGCCCTGTTGGCGTACCGGCGTGACCGGTACGCCAATTGTTCGGGTTCAGTGCGGATAATCGATCTTGAACGTGCTGGGATTGTAGGTGGGGCCCATGCCGCCGGACACCAGCATGTCGTCCGGGCCGTCGGGTACGATGTGCTGCTCCGCATACATGTCCGGCTTCGGGATCGAGGGCGTTTCGTCGCCATGGGTCAGCACGATGTTGCTGTTGATGGTGTAGGTGCAGGGCACCGAAGCGCCTGAGAGAACTTTCAAAGCGACCTCGAGCGCCGTGCCCATCATCGCCGGCGGATAGTCGATGTCGAGGAGCGGAAACTTGTTCTTGACCGCCATCTTCATCGGCCCGTTCATGTCGGCCGAGGTGATCGGCGGAATCTCGCTGCCCTTCCAGCCGGCATCGAGGAAGGCCTCGATCGCTCCGGGCACTTGCAATCCGTGCGGCGAGAACACCGCGTTGATGCTGTGGCCGTATTTGGCGATCATCGCCTGCATCACCTGCTTGCCCTTCACCGGGCTCCAGTCGGAATAGACTGTCTCCAGGATCTTGATCCCGGGGTAGGCGGAGAACACCTGCATCGCTGGCTTGACGCGGTTCTCGTTCGGGCTGGAGCCGGCTTGCCCGCCGAGGATGATCACGTTGCCCTTGCCGTTCAGCTTCTCGACGATCCACTGTGCGAACAGGCGGCCCATCATCGCGTCGGAGGCGGTGACGAAGGTGACGAAGTTGTCGGAGTCGACCCGGCGGTCCACCATCACGACCGGGATGCCGCGTTCGGTCGCTTGCGTGACGGCGGGATCAAGTGCCTGCGAGGTATTGGCGCTGACGATCAAGAGATCGACGCCGCGGGACACCAGGTCCTGGATGTCGGCCACCTGCTTGGCATCGTCGTGGCCGGCATCGGTGACGAGCAGCTTCTTCACGACGTCGGAATGGTCGTGCGCAGCCTTTTGCAGTGAGTGCAGGCCAACCACGCGCCAACTGTCGCCGAGGCCGGCATTGGAGAAGCCGATGGTGTAGGGCGGCGCCTTCTTGAACTTCGCGGTGTCGCGAATGCAGACGTCGAGCGCCGGGTTGAACAGGAACGTGCGCGGCGCACCGGAATATTGCGCGTGCGCGGCGTTTGGTGTCGCCACGGCAAGGCAGGCAAGTGACAGGCAACTCGCGATGGTAGCTCTCATTGATATTCCTCCCCTTTGATTTTAATGACCGTGGCGACTTGAGCGTCGCTCTGGATCAACCCCAGTGGCGTCGTCTCATGACGGCGCCGCAAGCTGCGTAGACACGAGTATTTTCAGCTTGTCGTTGCTTGGAGCCGTGAGGACATCAAAGCCCTTCGACACGACGTCCTCGGCACGGATACGGCCGTCGATGATCTTCGAAATCGGCAGCTTGCCGGACTCGACGAGCCCGATGATGCGCGGCCACATCGTGATGGGGTAACACCAGGTTGCCTCGATGGTGATGTCCTTCAGCGCCCACAGCATCGGGTCGGTGGAAGCCTTGCCGACATGCAGGCCGGCCTGAACCACGACGCCGCGCCGGCGCACGGCCTCGACGCAGGTGTTCAATGCGCTTTCATTGCCGACGCACTCGATGGCGACGTCGACGCCGACATTCTCTTCGGTCTGCTCCTTGACGCGCGCGACGACGTCGGTGGTTTTGGGATCGTAGACGCCGGCGCAGATGCCCCAGCTCTCGATCGTTTGCCGTCGTGATGCGTTGGGCTCCGACACGTAGATTCGCGCGGCACCGGCCGCATGCGCGCACAGGATCGTCAGCGCGCCGATCGGGCCCGCGCCCGCGATCAGCACCGTGCTGCCGGCCCGGACGCCGCCGCGATCGACCGCATAGAGCGCAACGGCTGCGGGCTCGATCATCGCGGCTTCCTCGTCACTGACGGCCTCGGGCACTCTGATCGCGTTGTAGTCGTTGATGACGGCAAGGTCGGACATGCCGCCCCATGCCCAGCTCAGGCCGACGCACCCCATTTTCTCGCTCAGATGATTGAGGCCGCGCCGGCTATAGTAGTCGTTCATCGGCATCACCAGCGGCTGCACTGAGATGCGGTCGCCGCGTCGGACATTGGTAACCTCGCGGCCGACCTCCAACACTTCTGCCGAGAATTCATGTCCGAGGATCTGCGGCAGTGTCGCTGCGGTGAACACGTGCGGCGAGGCGGGCGTGACGATTGGCCCTGCGATGTATTCGTGGAGATCGGTGCCGCAAATGCCGGTCCATAGCGGCCGAACCAGAAGCTGATTGGCGCCGAACTCGTTGGGCTCATCGACGGTTTCGACACGGATGTCCTTCCGTCCGTAATAACGAACAGCCTTCACGGTGCACTTCCTCTTCTGAGGCAGGTAATGGTCCCCGCCTTATTTTATTACCGGCCGTCAATTGATTGATGAGGATGGGGAATTTTGCTCCCCACTCTGGAGCAGCCGGTTCCAAAAGGTTAGAATAGACGCGTTGGAGCCACAATATCCGGTGATTTCCCTTCACTGGGGAATGGAAGGCCCTAATCTCCGCATCGGCTTAGGGAATCGGTGACGATCTGGAACAAGCTCGGGAGGGCGCAATGGCCATCGATCGGATGAAGGACATCAGCGTGTTCGTCCATGTCGCCGAAGCCAAGAGCTTCACGGCGGCGGCCGAACGCATCGGGCTTTCGCGATCGGCGGTCGGCAAGAGCATCGTTCGGCTCGAAGATCGGCTCGGGGTCAGGTTGATCCAGCGCACGACGCGAAGCGTCTCGCTGACCGGAGAGGGAGCGGCCTTCCACGAGCGGTGTGTGAGGCTGCTCGCCGATCTCGACGAAGCGGAGATGGCGATGCTCAGTCACTCGCAGGCGCCGCGCGGTCGGCTGCGGCTCGATCTGCCCGTGTCGTTCGGACGGCTGCATGTTCTTCCGGTTCTCAACGAGTTCATTCGCAAATGGCCGGAGATCTCCGTCAGCGCTTCCTTCGGCGATCGCTACGTCGATCTCATCGACGAGGGCGTCGATCTCGCCATCAGGATTGGCAGCAGCGATGATTCCCGGCTGATGAATAGGTTTCTGGCGCCTCATCGCCTGGTGACCTGTGCATCGCCGGCGTATCTTGCAGAGCGAGGTACGCCGGGAAACATCGACGCGCTGGCGCAGCATAGCTGTCTCGCCTTCGTGCACGGCGGGCGCTCCGTCGATTGGCGATTCAACGAGAACGGACAAGCCCGCGTGATCGCCATCAATGGACGTTTCGTTGCGACCAACGCAGAAGCTTTGCGTGACGCGACGATTGCGGGTTTCGGCATCGCAAGGCTTGCCACATTCCTGGTCAGCGACGATCTGCGTGCGGGTCGGCTTGTGCCGATCCTCGAAGATGTCGACGCCGATGGTGCACCCATACGTGCCGTCTATCCTTCGAGCAGGCACTTGTCGCCGAAGGTGCGTACGTTCATCGATGCGTTGCTCGAAGCTTGGCGGCCGGAGCCGCCCTGGGATCGCGCACAGACCCCGACCAAACGGACGTAGCTCGCTCTTCAGTAACTTGCCCATCGCGTTTCGAGACAATTCTACACCGATCTAAATGCTGTTCAGACGCTAGCAAGAAGCCAGATGATCTCGACAGAAATCCAAATTGCCTGCGCAGAGGAAGAACGACTCCGGCTTCTGCTCGCAAAATGCTTTGACCTGCTCACCGAATTCGTTGTCCCGATTCGAACGACGCGATTTGCACCAAACTTCAAACGGCTGCCCGACTAATGACGCTTAGCGCCCCATGACCGACCCAGGTCAGGTTCAATTCGCGAGGGGGACAATAACCCTGTTGTAAAAAGGGCCCCCAAGAGAGCGACCCTCCGGGTCGCCTCGGCCGGATATCGCAACAATCAGGTTCGGTGCCGGCAACGCTTCAGGGACTAGCGGCAGCTGAAGCTCGAAGCCTGCGTCGCCGGGCCGTGGCCATCCCACGTCGTCCGCTGGGGATAGACGCAGACCGGATAGGTCACACTGCCATCGCGCGAGGTCAATGTGATCTCGCCGGGCGCCACTCCCTTCTCCACCCAATCTGTCAATGCGGAGAAGAACTGGTCCTTGTCGCGCGTCGGCGTTTGGTTGGCGTTGCCCGGCAGTTTCGGCAGTGGCACGGCGTCGTTCTTGCCGGTGACGGTGTATGAGCGGCCCTGCGAGGAATGCGCGACCCCCGGCACCAGATACATCCGCATGAATTTTGAGACCTCGGCATCGCCGCCCATCGCAGCAAACACGCGCTCGTGATAGTTGACGTTGCCGGCCGGCGGGATCGCATCATCCGCAAGTCCGCTCCAAACGATCACCTTGCCACCAAGATCGCGCAGCTTGGAGAGATCCGCCTTGTCGGTGATCAGATTGCTGAACAGTGCGGGCTGCAGCGCGACGTTCTTGTCGACGCCATCAGCGAAGCCGACATAGTCGAGCTCGACCCAGCGGTTGCGCTTGGCGGTGGAGGTGTTGGCGATCGGAATGCCTGAGGTCGCGCTGGCATCGGCGGCGTAGCTGACGTCCTGCATGCCGAGCGCAAAATTGTCAGTCGACGCGCTCGTGATCTGCATCGAGATCGACGTACCCCTGGTAAATGTCCACCACAGCTGCTTCACCCCGAGCGCCTTGCCGCTACGGGCTTCCGCCGTCTGAGCCGACTCGACGCTGCCATCGCGGGTCGCGCCATACCAGATCTTGTTGAGCGCTCCCGCTTCCTTCGCGCTCATGCAAGCCGCCTTGTCGGCATTGCTGCCCGTGACGCCATCGCCCGCTTCGCCCGCACAGAGCAGCATCGCGTCACCAGCGGGATTGTAGTCGCAGGCGAAGGGATCAAGCAGGAAGCCGAGGCCGGCCTTGTCGCACGCCGCGACAGCGCGCTTGTTGGCGGCCTCGACCTTGGCGGCGAAAGCGGCGGCCTCCGGCTTGTTGATTGCCGTGAAGCCGAGCTCGGTCTTCATCACGATCTGCGGATAGAGGCTGGTGGTGCCGAACTTCGGGATGTTTAGCGCAGGCTGCGCGATCATGTAGCCGTCATAGAGCTCGGGATATTCCTGCACGATCTTCAGGCCCTGGCGGCCGCCCTGCGAGTGTCCGTCGTAATAGACGAATTTCGGCGCCTTGCCATAGTAGAGATTGACCAGCGCTTTGGTTTTGACCGCCTGCTCGACCATCGCCCGCACGGAGAAGTCGCGGAAGCCCTCGACGTTGAGCTTGCCGTCGGAGAGGAAGGCGAACGAGCCGTCCTGATACCAAGGCTGGCCGGCATCCGTTGTCCCGGAAGCATAGCCGATATTGGCATTGACGATCGCCGGCACCTTGCTGCCGATCTTGTCGGGATAGCGATGGCCGCCGCCGACCCAGCCGCCGCCGCCATAATTGCGGATGCGCTCGTTCCAGTTGGCCTGCGTTGGCAGCCAGACCTCGATGCCGATACCTTCTGAATAGGACGGCGCGGTCTTGTCTTTCTCGGCCGTGACGCCGGGACCGACCAGCAGCTTCACGAGGCAAAGATCGGCTGCCGCCGCGATCGGCTTCTGCGCATCGGGCGCCAACAGCTCCTCACCCTTCTTGACCTGGCGAACCGCGATCACGGTCGTGATCTCGTCGGGATGGAAGGCAGCTTTGATGCCGTCGTCACAAGCCATCGGCTCGGCGGACGCTGGTGTGACCAGCCAGGACCCAGCCAGCAGCCACAACGCCCAAAGATTCTTTCTGGTGATCAACATCGGTTCACTCCCCTTGCTTGTTGTTTTCTGTTGGCAGCCTTGGGGCCGCCTCTAATTCATACCCAGCATCTTCAATGGCCGCGACTCGCGGGTCTGCGCGGCGAGCCCGACGACGACATCGGCGGCGCCAGTAAGTGATACGACGATCTCAAAAATGACATGTAGACGAGCCCTTCATCGTTCATCCAACGCGGGCGACGCCGAACTGCACGACAGGCGCGCCGATGAGGCCAGTCGGGAAGCGGCCGTCGCCGAGGAAAAACGGTCGGGTGCTGTGACTCATCGGCGGTTCGTTGCCCCTTCGGGAGAACGCAGATGCGGATGCCCGACTTGCTCGACGATAGCGCGTAGCTGACGCAGCACAATTATCCATTTATTACACGAACTTAACATCGTGTTATCTTTTGCGGTGCCAGAATCTGCTGTCCGCAACCGTCCCTCTAAGTGCAACCGCGAGTGCTACGCTATCGCGGCAACGAGTCCATCAACCAGCACAAGTCGCTGCTGGAATGTGCCCTCGAGCGCGACATCAAGAATGCTGTGCTTGGGCCTAAGCACCCGCTCCCAGCCCAACAGGCCAGCTGGCTGGTCTCGCGATGCCTCCGTCCCCGTCACCATTCGTTCCGCGACGGATGTCCAACGCAAATTACACGCTTGCGTTCTCCCAACTGCGGAGAGCAAACGGAAACGATGCGAAGTCCAAGCGGCGCGGGACGGCTTCAAGGCGCGCTGACCAGCGCGACCAATACCACCTGTGCAGTCAGTTTTTCCAGATCTCGCCAAACCGCACCAAACCATCCGGGATTTCGCGAACGCCGTGGATCTTTCTGCTCGTGACGATGGAATCCGCCGGATAGAAGAGATAGGCGACTGGCAGATCCTGGGCGAGTAGCGCGGCAATATCACCGTAAATCTTTTTGCGTTCTGCCTGGTCGAGTGAAGTCATTCCTCTTTCCAGAAGTTCATCGACTTTCGGATTCTTGTAATGCCAGTAGTTCGCAGACGGGGTCACGTCGGCAAACCTGGAATGATAGAAGGTGTACGTGTTTATGTGGGGATCAGCTCGCCCCGTAAAGCGGTAGAGCGACGCGACGAATTGCTTGGAGTTCATGTTTTGCACAATCCGGTTCTGGTCGACTGGGAAGAGATCGACCTTGGCTCCGACGTCCCCCAGCATTTCCTGAAGCGATTGTGCTAACTGCTGCGACTGCGGCGAGTTATTATGTGTCAATGTAAAGGCGACCGGCTTGCCGTAGGCTGCAATAAGCTCCTTCGCTTTGGCTTTGTCGTGCACTGGATAGTTTGGGACCGGCTGATTTGCCCACATGCCTGGTCCGTAGGGGCTAAATGCAAGCCTGGGAATGCCGTTCAGCAGTGTTTTGCGCAACAGCTCACGATCAATGGCGTGCGCAACAGCTCGTCGAACACGAACATCATCGAATGGCGGCTCCGTAAGATTCATATAGACGCCATCGTAGCCAAAGCCGCCCGGCTGCAGCACGTTGTATTTGCCTTCTCGCTTCGCCTGCGCCACGAACCGCGTCGACGCCTGTAATACCATGTCCGATTGCCCGGATAGGAACGCCGCCTGCATCGTCTCCGGATTCTGAATTCCTCGAAGCACGATCGAGTCCAGATAGGGCTTCCCTAGCCGCCAATAGTCGCGATTCTTCACGAACACCAATCGGCTGTTGCGAATCCATTCCGAAAACTTAAAGGGACCCGTTCCGACCGGCTTCAAGCCGATTTCCGATGGATTGGCCTTGAAGGCCGACGGCGACACCATCATCCCCGGAGCGTCGGCGAGAACCGTTGGGAAGGCCGAGTTGCCGGTCGAAAGTTTGAACTGCACCGTGTAGTCGTCCAGCACATCAACACTCTCCAGCTCCAATAAAGACGATAGACATCGGCAAGCGTTCGCCGGATTTCGGGTTCGTTCAAAGTTTGCCGCGACAGCTGCGCTATCCAACGGCGTGCCGTCGTGAAACTTGATCCCGCGGCGCAACTTGACAGTATAAGTCTTCGCATCGCTGCTAGCTTCATAGCTTTCAGCCAAGAACGGAACCGTTTGTCCCTCCTCGTTAATGTCGAACAACGCCTCGTAGACCGGCGCAGCGTACTGCCGTTCAGTGAAAGTTCCGCTTCGGATCGGATCGACGATGAGTGGCTCTTGAGCGAGCCCGACTGTAAGTGTTCCGCCGGAAATTGGCTCCTCAGCACTCAAGCGCACCGGGGAGGCAGCCAAAGCGAGCAGGATCAACGCAGTCTTCGAAATGAAGGCAAACTTGCGATCAGCCGCACCAGCCATAATGCTCTCCATTACACATTGAGACCCGCGAGACGGTGGATCGGATTGAGTTCACAAATGGGACTCAGCGGGTACCAGCGGATTGTGACAGGCGACAAAATGCCCCCTTTTCGTTCCGAGTGATTTGACGACCGGTTCTTCGTTAAGGCAGCGCGACGTCGCGCGCGGACAACGATTGTGAAACCGGCAACCGACGGGCATATCCAAGGGCGAGGGAGTCTCGCCCGCCGGAGCTACCGATCGACGGCGCCGCGTCGGATCGAGCGACGGCACCGACGCGAGCAAGACTGCGGTGTAGGGGTGCGCTGGAGCCGAGTAGAGCTCGTCGGTCGGAGCAATCTCGCAGATCTTGCCCAAGTACATGACCATCACCCGATCACTTATGCTGCGCACGACAGCAAGATCGTGCGAGATGAAGAGCATCGTCAGGTTGTATTCAACCTTTGCATCTTCCAGCAAATTGAGCACCTGAGCCTGCACGGATACGTCCAATGCAGAAACCGGCTCGTCGCAAATGAGAAGTCTCGGACGCAGTACCAGCGCGCGCGCGAGCGAAACGCGCTGGCATTGACCACCTGACAATTCATGCGGTCGCCGACTGCCGATCAGATCGCCGTCTAGACCAACGCTACGTAGCGCCTCCATGACGCGCACGTGTCTCTCCGTCCTGGAACCACGTGCAGCCACGAGCAGGGGCATCTCGACAATATCGAGTACGCTATGGCTCGGGTTAAGCGACGATTGAGGGTCTTGGAAGACCATCTGCATCTTGTGCCGGATTGCTCGCAGGCGTTGCCCCGAGATCGAGAGCACACTCGCGCCGTCGAATGATACCACGCCCGCGTCGGGCGCCGGCAACGCCATTATCGCTCTGGCCAGCGTTGACTTGCCGCTGCCCGATTCCCCGACTACGCCCAACGTCTCGCCACGCGCGACATCGATGCTGACATCAGAAAGGGCTTGAACACGCTTGGAGCTACGGGTGCGATACGTCTTCACGAGGCCAATGGCCGAAAGCAGCACCTGGCTGCGCAAATGAGCTTGTCCGCTGCCGGCCATTTTACGACTCCACCCCCGAGGGATTCCAGCATTGAAACTGATGATCCGTCATCGAGATCATGCTCGGCAGCTCCGAGCCGCAGATATCGAGTCTGTCGGGGCAGCGCGGCGCAAAAGCACAGCCCGCCAGTCGCCGCGTCAGGTCGGGCGGGTGGCCCGCGATCACCTGTAACCGCGCATGCCGCGGCAGCTCCTTCCTTGGAATGGAGTCTAACAAGGCCCGCGTGTAGCGCATTCGTGGTTTCGTCAAGAGCGCCGCGACGTTCCCTTGTTCCACCATTCGTCCCGCGTACATTACCCCCACGCGATCACACATTTCGGCGACCACGCCGAAATTGTGTGTGATCATGATGAGCGACATGCCGTTACTCTCCTGCAAGCGGCGGAGCAATTCGAGTATCTGCGCTTGCACCGTCACATCCAGCGCGGTCGTTGGTTCGTCGGCGATAAGCAGTCGAGGATTGCAGGCGAGAGCAATGGCAATGACTATGCGTTGCCGCATACCGCCCGACATGCGGTGAGCGTACTCCTCCGCCCGCTGACGCGCTCCCGGAATGCCAACTTCAGCGAGTAGCTCAACCGCGCGCTCTTTAGCAGCTCGCCGTGATAGATCGGTATGGTTGCGCAGCACCTGGACCAGTTGCCGCCCAATGGGCAGCACAGGGTTCAAGGAAGTTAGAGGATCCTGGAAAATTATCGCGATGTCGCGACCGCGCACTTTTCGCATCCCAGCTTCGCTGAGCTCCATCAGGTCCTGGCCGTCAAACTCGATCTTGCCACCTGCCCGTTTTGCGATACTGATCGGGAGTAAGCCGATGATGCTCCTCGCAAGTATGGACTTGCCAGAGCCTGACTCTCCCACAATACCGAACGTCTCGCCTTGGCCGACTTGGAACGAAACATCGTCGACAGCGTACAGCCTCCCGTGTGAAAGGTCGAAGTAGGTTTTCAGATTATCGACACGCAGAAGCGGTACGCTCATGCAGGCCTCTCACGACGTGCGATATGACGTTGAATCGCTTCCGCGACCATGTTGAGCGCGAAGATGGTCAGAAACAACGCCATGGCCGGGAAAAAAACGGCGTGCGGGGCTTCCAGTACGTTCGACTGCTCGGATGCCATCATGGACCCAAGTGTAGGCGCGGGCGGCGGCACACTCAGACCAAGATAACTCAGCCCCGCTTCGGCTAGCGCGCCAATGGCGATGAGCAACAAACCATAGGACAGTAGCGTCGGGACCAAGTTCGGGAGAATTTCGCGAACCAACAGCCGTATGTTCCCCATGCCAGCAGCCCGCGCCGCAGTTACAAACTCGCGCTCGCTGTATGCAAGCGTATTGGCTCTGACAATGCGAATCACCGCCGGCGTGAACACAACGCTCAGAGCGACGATGACCTTTATCAGTGCGTGGCCAGGGTATGCGACCATCGCGATGATGAGCACCAGCGGCGGAAAGGCAAGGACCACGTTGCAGGCCGCCAGTATGATCCGCTCAGCCCATCCTCGGAAATAGCCCGCCACCATGCCAAGCGCCCCGCCGGCCGCAAGTGCCAGCATGACCGATCCAATGCTGACTACGAACGTAATGCGGAAGCCGTAGATCACGCGCGACAGAATATCCCGGCCGAGCGAATCTGTGCCGAACCAATTCTGCCCATTGGGTGGACTTAACATACGAACCAGACTCTGACGCGCAGGATCGTCGATCGGCAGCCAGCTTGCGCCGAGCGTGGCAATCGCTACGACAAGGAGCCAACTGAGTGAAAGCAAGAATCCAACACCGAGGCGCCGCATCACTATCCGCCATCGTGCAACAAGCGGGGGTCGACGATGGCGTAAACGATGTCCGTCAATAGGTTGATCATGATGAACATGACGCCCACAAATAGGACAATTCCCTGCGTCATGAGATACTCTTGCTGATAGATCGATTGAACCAACAACTGACCGATGCCAGGCAGAGCAAACATCTGCTCAATGATGATCGCTCCGCCCATGAGACGCCCCATGTTGATACCGACCGCGGTGATCAGGTTCAGCGACGAAGGACGCAATGCATTCTCGAATAGAATTCGGGTCGTCCGGAGACCCATTCCTCGCGCGAGAGCAATATAGTTTTGCTGCAGCGTTCCAATCATCTCCGTTCGGAGCAAGCGGAGGTATATGGGAACTTCGATGAGCGCCAAGGAGAGAACTGGGAGGATCATGCTCCTCAGATTCTCCAGAACACCTTCATGAAGCGCGACATACCCGGTCGCCGGCAGCCACTGCAGATGTAGCGCGAAACCGTAGATCAGACAGAGGCCCACAACGAATGCCGGGATGGAGAGGAGCATGAGGCAACACCCCAGGGTCACGGAATCAAAGGTCGACCCGCGCCGATGGGCACTGAGGACTCCGAGCGGGACTGAAATGGCCAAGGCCACGATCTGCGTCATGACAATGAGCTCGAGGGTGACTGGCAGCCGCGACAGAATGGTGTCAAGCGTTGGCTCGCCAGAATGGACCGCGCGACCGAGATCCCCAGACAGAACATTGCCCAGCCAACGAAAATAGCGGACGATCAGCGGTTGATCGAGGCCGAGACTTTCACGCAGCACGGCTACACGTCCCGGCGTCGCTGCGTCTCCAAGGATTAGCGTTGGTAGGTCACCTGGTAAAAGAGCGACGAGGAGAAAGCTCACGATAGAGATCGCGAACATGGTCGCGAGCACGCCTGAACCTGCAATAGCGAAACGACGTGCTGCAGAGCGGACGCGAGCTCCCAACCCCCTCCTGACGGCATCGTCCCTCGATTGCAGAGCCATTTCCTCGGTCACCCGCGTCGCTACTTTTTTGTTTTGCTTATCATATAGCAAATCTTGGAGCAACGACGCCGTGGGGGCCGGGAGTTCCCAAATTCTGCGCTAACGGCTACGGGTTTGTGCGTTCAATCACATGACGACAATCGCACCGCTTGATCGTCAATCGGGACTTAACCGAATTTCGGTCGCGTTCGGTATCTCAACAAGAATCGTCCGGCTTTACCGCTAAATCTTTGCTGTCTGATTGACAAATTTGTGCAGGATGACATCTTCACCCTCAATCCCGTCAGGGTGGCCTCCCGTCCTGACGACAACGGAACTTGGGAAAGTACTTCAGGCGAGGTCCTTCCGGGTCCGCGGGCCGAGGACGTTGGTTTGCGCCGAGGCCTCGCGCTCACCACCTCGATCTTTGGACGGATCGTCCGAACCTTCGCGCCCCTGCGCGATCTCTCCCCGGTTCTGCGGATCCATTCCGTCCCTGGCCGCAGGTCCCGGGACCCCGGTGCCAGCGGCAGGTGCGAAGATGACCGAAGTCGAGGTTGATATCGAGACGCCCGATGGGGTGATGAACACTGTCGTTATGCATCCGGAGCATGGGGGACCGTTTCCGGTCGCGATCTGCTTCTTCGATTCCTGCGGAATCCGCCCTGATTTTCTGGAAATGCCGCGCCGCCTGGCGGCGACCGGGTACTGCGTGGCCACACCCAACATGTATTACCGCAAGGCGCGGGAGGTAAACCTCAATCCGGACGAGATCGATTCCGACGATCCGGTCTATGACGACCAGCGGGCCCAGATGTGGCAGCTCAACCGCAGCATCACGCCGCAAAATTGCGAGGCCGACACTCGTGCAGTGATCGCCTGGCTGGACGCCTACTCGCACACCCTGCGTGGCCCAGTCGGCGCATTCGGCTATTGCCTGGGCGGGCGGCTGTCGCTTTGGGCGGCGGCCTTTGTCCCCGACCGGGTGGCCGCGGCGGGATCCTTCCACGGCGGCGGCTTCGTTACCGACACGCCCCTCTCTCTCCACAAGATCGCCGACCGCATCAAGGCCGAGGTCTATATCGCCCACGCGGGCACCGACAAATACGTGCCCGTGGAGAGCTTGCAGATCTTCGAGAAGGCCTTGGGGGCCGCTGGGGTGCGGCGGCGGATCGAGGTCTATTCGCAGGCGCACCACGGCTTCACTATCCCCGGCCGAGACGCCTATCACGCGCCGTCCGCCGTTCGCGCATGGGAGCGGCTCTTCGCGCTCTTCCGGCGCAACCTTCCGCAGACGCCCGCCAGCGGCGATCTTGGCGACCTCCAGGCCGACATCCAAGTGATCTGACCCGCCGGGTGGAAAGTGCGCCTGCGGGCCTGTCTGGACAGCCGCGCGAAACCTGATCTACGCCCGAAAGTTGCTGGTTCTTAGTTCTTCTCGGCGGTGGCAGCGGTGGGGCGAGAGACCGCTCGACGTGCCGATTAACAACGCCGCGGCGATCCTGATCTCTCAGACCCACAAGTTGTCCCTCCGGGCCGCCGTCGCGATCCTGGCGCCGTTGCCTTCCCGATGGCGGGTCCACCGCCCAACTCGGCCGCAGCGCGCTGGCCAACAGCGGCCGCCCCCGCAGGATGCTCGCGGCGCATGCGCGGCTTCTTGTTCTCTCGTGACAAGCGAACGTGCCGCCTTGCGCGCAACCAATTATTTGTTGATCAATAGACAAATAACTTTGATACCAGTGGTGCGCTCAGATGTCGCGAAACATGAGGCCAGGGCGCCCGAAGGGAAGGAGCGAGGCATGACCGAGACGACAACCAAGGACGCGCGATCGAATTCGCTGGAGTTCTGGGCGCAGACCAAGCCCGACCAGGTCGCGCTAGTCGAGGGCGAGCGGAGCCTGACCTGGAGTGAGTGGAACCGCCTCTCCGACCACCTGGCCGAGTCCATGGCTCGGGCCGGCGTCGGGCGGGACGACATCATCGCCGTGCGCACCCAGATCCGTATCGAGTGGGGGATCATCAACTGCGCGATCGCCAAGCTCGGCGGCTCGGTGCTAGGCCTGAACTGGCGCCTCACCCCCTCCGAAGTGGCCTATGTGCTGGGCAATAGCGGCGCCGTCGGCCTGATGGCGGACGATCCGGATCCGCGGCCGATGTTCGAGGCCGCCAAGCCGATGAACCTGAAATTCACGGTCAGCATCGACACCGAACTCGACGGCTATCCGAAATGGGGCAAGTTGCTGGCCACGGCGTCGCCGGAGCGGTTTTCGGCCGCCGAGGCGGGCCTAGTCATCTACACCTCCGGGACTACCGGCCTGCCCAAGGGCGTGCCCCCGCGCAACCCGGAGCCTCACATGATGCAGAAGTTTCTTGAATACCGTGCCAGCATGGCTGAGGCCGCCGGGCGGCGCGAAAACGAGGTGATTCTCTGCACAATGCCCTTCTCCCATGGCGCGGGTCCCAGCATCGTCCGCGGCGGCATCGCTCGCGGCTGTCCGATGGTCATGCAGCGCCGGTTTGACCCGGAAGGCGCCCTGAAACTGATCCAGGAGCACAAGATCACCAGCTGGACTGGCGTGCCCACCATGATAAAGCGGGTAGCAGGGCTGCCCGAGGCCGTGCTCAAGAGCTACGACGTGTCCTCGCTAAAGCACATCTCGGTCGGCGCCGCCCCGGTGCCCTTCTCGCTCAAGCTCTGGATCATGGAGTATTTCGGCGAGGACAGCCTGCACGAGGCCTATGGCTCAACTGAGACCAGCATGATCTCGCACATGCCGCCGTCGATGCAGCGAAAGAAGCCGGGCTCGTCGGGCCTGCCCTACAAGCATGTGGACGTCAGCGTCCGCGACTCCGACGGCAAGGAATTGCCGCGCGGCAAAGCCGGCGAACTCTGGATCCGCACCCCGCTGGTGATCAAGAACTATCTGAACGCCGATCCGCTCGACGAGAAGACCTTGGATGCCGATGGTTTCTTCCGGGTCGGCGACGTCGGCTATGTCGACGAGGACGGCTACATTTTCATCACCGACCGGGCCAAGGACATGATCATCTCCGGCGGGGTGAACCTCTATCCGGCCGAGATCGAAGCGGGCCTGCTGCTGCATCCGGCGGTTCAGGACGTGGCGGTCATCGGCATCCCGGACGACGAGTTCGGCGAGCAGGTGAAGGCCTTCGTCGAGGTCAAGCCCGGTCGTTCGGTTACACCGAATGAACTGCTGGAGTTCTCCAAGGAGTCGCTCGCCTCTTATAAGCGGCCGAAATCGATCGAGATCGTCGCCGAACTGCCGCGCAACGAGGCCGGCAAGCTTCTGAAGAAGGACCTTCGCGCCCGCTATTGGGAAGGCCGCGAACGGATGGTCTGAAGCGGATTGGGCATCCGATCCGGGCGTCCGCGACCGCGCCGGCGGCTAACGGGGCAGCTTGGCCTTTACCGCCTTGTAGGGTTTCGAAGGCGTGGCCGCCGCCTTGACGGCCTTAACGGGGCTCGTGCGGCTGGCCGGCGCGAGCATCACGCCCTGCTTGAGATTGTCGATGAAGGCCTCGGTAGCGGCCTTCATGTCGTAGCCCGGATCGAGGTCGACGAAGCTCGACTGGCCCCTAAGGAACCCGAAGATCGATGCGCCAACAGCTTCGGCGTTGAGCCCCGGCCGGAGGCCGCCTCCCTCGATCGCGGCGCGCACCTCTCGGCCCCAGCCCTCGCGGGCCTGCTGGTTCAGTTCGGTGATAGTCCGCCGCAGCGTCGGGCGGAAGCGCGCCTCGGCGATCAGGACGCTCATCGCCCGATTCGGCCGCGAACCGTAGGCCTGGCTGTAGCGTCGGATGCGGTCGGCGATCCGCTCGAACCCCGGCTTCAGGGGCGGACTGGTAGCTATCGATTCGCGATAAGTGGCGACCAAATAGGTGGCGACCTGCGAGAGCAGGTCTTCCTTCTTCCCGAAATAGTGCGCCGGCAGAGCGCGGCTGTAGCCGGCCGCGTATCCAACTTCGGCCAGGGAGAAGCGATCATAGCCCTTCTCGACCAAGAGCCGGATGGCCGCGGTGAGAATCTTGTGCTCGGCCTCGTCGCGTCGATCGGCTTGTTTGCGCGCTGGCTTCTTATGCGCCGGTGTGTTTACAGCTTCCATGCCGTTGTGACCGATCCATGAGATTCAGGAAACCTCATCCTCCGTGCCACGATGACGCCGCGTTCACAATAGCGCGCAGTCGTGTGGCGTGAAGCCAACAGACCTGCAGATCACCGAGTCGGCGCCTTTTTTCGTGTAGAAGCTGTTCAAAGCCAAGCAACTGCGCGTTGTTTCCGGACTCGACGCGGCCCGCGGATAACGGACGTCACTTCTTCAGGACGTGGACGTAGCAGACGGCGCCCACCCCCACCATGTGGGCCAGACCCACCTTGGCGTTCCTATGCTGGCGCGGCCCCGCCTCGCCGCGCAGCTGCGCGGCGATCTCCGCGACCTGGCCGACTCCCGTCGGACCGATCGGGTGCCCCATGGCGATCAGGCCGCCCGAGGGGCTGATCGCGCACTTGCCGCCAATGTTCCAGGCGCCTTCTTTCAACAGCGGGATATACTGGCCCGGATCGCAGATCCCGGTCGCCTCCGCATATAGCAGTTCCTCAACCGTAAAGGCGTCATGCACCTCGATCACGTCGATCTCGCGCGGCGCCACGCCAGCCTCGCGCATGGCGCGCGACATTGTCGCCGCTGACAGCGCGGTGTCGGGGTTGAGGTCGTTGCCGGCCTCCTCGCTGCCCGCCGCCGAGGAGGCGATGCGTACCGCGCGGGTGGCGTCGATGCCCAGACGCTTGATTCCCTCCTCCGAGGCGATGATGACCGCCGCAGCTCCTTCGCCTCGGGGCGTGCACTGTAGCGCGGTCAGGAAGCCAGAGATTGGGCGCGCCAGCACCTCCTCTAAGGTCCGTTCTCTCTGGCGCTGGGCGTTTGGGTTCAACGCGCCGTTGGCGTGATTCTTGACCGCCACCTGCGCGATGTCCTCCTGCTTGACGCCATACTTCTGCGAATATTCATCGGCCAGCAGAGCGAAGTGGGTGAACGGGACGATCGCGTCCTCAGCGAGGTTCGGAAGACCCGAGGAGGCCCGTCTGCCGATCGGCCGGGTGGGGAATTTGTCGAGGCCAACGGCCAGCGCGACATCGCTGATGCCAGCGGCGACTTCGACGGCGGCGTGGCGCACCGCGGTGGAGCCGGACGCCGAGGCGTTCTCCACATGGGCCAGCGGTTTGCCCAAGGCGCCCAAATATTTCAACATCTGACGGCCGGCCGCCATGCCCAGCAGGGCGTGGGCTATATAGGAGGATTCCACCGCCTCCCAGGGAATGTTGGCGTCGGCCAGAGCGCGGCGGATCGCCGTCAGGCCCAGCTCGATATAGGGGGTTTCGGTCGGGTACTGGTACGGGTGCAGCCCGATGCCCACCACATAGACCGGGCGCAGGTCGCCGATGAGTTTCGCCATGGTCAGGCTCCTTCCGCGAGCTTGAATCGCAGGTCCGTCTCGCCATGGTCCGGACGGGTCTCCGGCACCAGGGTGGTGACCATGGCCGTGCCCTTGGCCAGCTGAGTGTCGGCGGGCACCTCCAGGAGCGAGCGTACGAAGACACCGTCCTCGGTGACCACCGAGCCCACCACGAAGGGGGCTGGCCGGTTGGGATTGGCCGACATGATCACCTTAGCCGAGGCGATCAGCTTGCCGCGGCCGGTGAGCGCGATGGGCTCTAGATCAGTCGAGCCGCACTTCTCGCAGCCATAGGTCTGCATCGGGAAGAACTTCCGCCCGCAGGATTTGCATTGGCCGCCGAGCAGGGCAGGGTGATCGGGCGCTGCAGGCGTCCCTTCCGCCGTGAATAATTTCGGTGGCGCCGCTTTCGCCTCGCTCATCGGATCCTCCCGTGACAGCTCGTATTAATCTGCATAATAGCGGGACACGCGCAATATATTTGTTATTCAGTAAACAAGTAATATTCAACGCGGCAGCGCCTCGCAGAGCATTGCGCCTGACCATCTGTCGGTCCGCGCCGGCCCTCCTGCCGATTCTGGCGCGCTGCAGCTTGATCAGCATGCAATGGGCTCCAGAGGACTGTCGGCCAGAGGACGCCGGCTTGGCCGGCGTTCGGAGTCGTCACGGGGTTCGGAGGCCGGTCAGCGACGAAGGATTCTGCTGCGGCCGTCACCCGGCCGGCAACGGTGTGGTCAGCCGCCAATAGCTGGCGATCAGTTGATCGCTCGTCTCGATCCCAATCCCTTTGAAGATAACCCGCCCCTGGTAACGCCAAGTCAGATCGCGAATCTCCCCGTTAGGCTCAACGGTAAGTTCGAACGGGACGCCGGCAGGCTCGCCATTGGGCTCGTAGTAGCGGATCTCATGGACGCCGCAGAACCCCTTGGAGGTGGTGTCGCCTTGCGCGAGGCCAGATCCCAGGCGCGGCTCGTTGGTACGGGTTGAATACCAGGTGGCAACGAAGGTGTCGGGCCGGTCATGGTTGCGGCGGTACGACACCACGCCGACGTATTCGGCCACCAACGGCACTGACATCTTGGGCCCCCCTGACGACGCGCTTCTCTATGGCGCTCCGGCAAATTCACGGACGGACCTCGTTTATAAACTTGCTTGCTGCTTTACAAGTGATTCGGCTTCCCTGCGCCCTTTTTAGACATGGTTAACCGTCCCGACCGACCCGGGCACAATTTAAGCATCGAAATCTTGCGCATTTACCGAACCCATAAACCGGGCAATAAGCGAAACGTGCAAGGGTGGCCGGATGGAGAGGCCATGCGATGTTGCCAAAGTTGAGGTTCATTGATCCGACATTGCCGGATAGCGTAACACGGCGGCTCGAATCGATGCTGCACGCGGAGCAGCTGTCTCACGTCATATACGCGGTCGGTCTCGGCGCAATGGCAGCGGCAATCTGGCTGCGCACGGGCGACGTCGGAGTGACATCAGTCGCAGCGGCCCTCTTCATCTTGAGCATATTGCGGATCGGCTACGTCCGACTATACGCGTCGTCTCCGTCGTTTCTGCCAGTCCTGCTGGCCCAAGGCGTCGTCTTTGCGTCCTTGTTTACGCTCCTCGTGATACGAGCATTATCAGGAGGCGACTCTATTGCCATAGCGTCCGCCGTACTTTCAGCGTCAGCATACTTGTCGACCCTCTCCTTCAAGGCTGCGGGAATTCCGATCCTCGCGATCGCGGAAGTTTCCGTGCTCTTCGCGCCGCTCGTCGTTGCTGCAGCAGTGATGCAGGGGTCGGAACATTGGGCCATCGCAATCATGTTGACGTGCCATTGGATCGGAGCTCTTTACCTGGTTCAGGTGAGGCATGACCGCATCCGTTCCAAGCTACTCGCGCAGGAGCATATCGCTCGTGCGGCTCTCACCGACGGGCTAACCGGTCTCGCGAATCGCGTCGCATTCGACCACTCCCTCGCTGAGCGCCTGGCATCCGCGCCTGCGATCATCGCGATAATCGATCTCGACCGGTTCAAGCCGGTCAATGACACATACGGTCATGACGCCGGGGACGAGTTGCTGAAATCCGTGGCAACCCGGATCGTGACTGAGCTTGACCATCGGCACGTTGTGGCACGGCTCGGCGGCGACGAATTCGCCATTCTGTTCGATGCAAAGCTCGGAGCCGGAGACGCGACCAGGGATGCCGAGCGGATCGTGGGCGCCCTGCAAGTTCCGTTCGCGATCGCGGGCAAAAACGTCACGATCGGTGCAAGCATCGGCATGGCTGCCGCAATTGATGGAGACGACGTGCGCGCTCTCAAACGACGCGCCGACGATCGTCTCTACGATGCTAAGCGCGGAGGACGCGGACGCGTTGCGTCCGAGATTTTCTCTGCTGCGGCGTAATTTCCATTCGCCCGATATGCAGGCGCTTGCGCGTTCTCGAGCGCGCCAAGCGACCAGTCATTCGGGAATGCTTTGTAGTGCTTGAAGAAAACGTCGCGGCCATAGTGCCCCATCACTTATAGACCCGCGCAAGATCGACTTCGGCATCCCTTTCGGCCACCTGACCGGGTATTCTGCTGCTCAGCAAGGGGCTTGGCGAACAGCCTGCGTTCCATCGCATAGCTGCGCGTGACGTCGCACGCTTGCGGCCGTTCTTACACATCGTGACCAGTGCGTAGCGTCCCCCGATACGGTGAAGTTCATGGATCGCCTTGACGGTGATTATCGCCCCCGTTGCGCCGACCGGATGCCCCAACGAGATACCGGATCCATTCGGGTTCACCTTGGCCTGATCCAAGTCCAATTCTCGGATCATCCTGCCCGACCCAAAGCGTGCTTCCTAACTTAGCGATAGCTCCATATCCACCATGCCTATGCGCTGGATCGCATAAGCTTAGGTGAGATAAGATTTGCTGCAATAACCAGAGCGGCTCCGATCAAGGTAGCTATCAGCCTATCCGCAAGGACGCTGCTGTCTGAATGACCTCCTCTATCAACTATCAATAGAATAAGGGGGGTCATCACTGCGGAATACAGCAGGTAGTTCCGGTTCTTGGTGATCGGCCGCAAAGCCCCCAGCGCGACGATTATCACGAGTACAACAAGTCCGACTCTTGCGAAGGTCATTATTAGTTCGGCGATAAGAACGCCGGCTACTGTTCCCAACGCGCGCTGCGTCACTCTGACCGGCAATACTTCAGTCTGGCGGCGGATTGTAAGGATCACCGTGAGCAGCACCCAATCCATACGGTGGCCAGGCCATACCCGAATGAGAACAATGCCCGCGCTCAAGCAAGCAGCCAAGCGAATGGGATAATCCCAAGCAGAGAGGCTTCTTAGTTTCTGGGATAGTCGGATCGTTGCAGGGATCGGAGCAGCCGCGGCATCAATCTCTAACGGTGTCGGGTCACTGCGAAGCGCGCGCAGCAGCAGTGGCCTCGCAAGTAGTTGTGCGAAGGTCGGCAAAAGCGCGCCGCCTAGCACAAGTACCAGAGTGCCGGTCCTTGATGAGGTGTTTTCCACGAGACCCGCAATTATCAACAACAGCGGATTGAATCGAGCTGCTGTCGTAGCCGCCGTCTTGCTTGCGCTGCCGATCGCAGCTGAGAGACTTATCAAGCCGACGAGTGCGATTTCCGTCGCGATCCCGTGCCCGGCGATCGCGATCGCGATAATCGACGACAGCAGAAGCGGCGCCAACGACTTTGCGCTGCTCTTGAGCTGTTCACGCAAGCTACCAAGGAGAGGAGTGCCCCTGTCAGCCAACATTGCGCCCAGTGCAACCGCATATCCAGCGTTTGCGTGCCCAACCTTAGCTGCGACCAAAAGCGGCGCGCCAATACAAACTGCTGAGACCGCGACGCTGACAGCGTTAATTCTTGTGCTGCGCGACCACTGAAGCGCTTCTCGTAAATGTCCCTGGTCAGCCATCGGGGTCAAGCTCGCGGCAGAGGGACTTGATGTCACCGCATATGCTCGACCGAGCATGTGCCGGCTCTGCTTGGACACTGGGTGAAAGTTCGTCAAAAAAGCGGTCTCGCCCGCCAGCGAGACCGCAGTTGACGCCCGGCCACCTGGAAGAGGAAGCACTCCACAAGTTCCAGGGCGCCCTAAAGCTCCGCGGCGCCGTTCCAGGGCTTCAGCGACCTTTGAAGTTCGGCACACGACGCTCTTCGGTCGCCTTGACGCCTTCGGCGAAATCCTCGGTGGCGCGCAGCCGCGTCTGCACCGCAAGCTCGTGATCGGTCGCGGCCTTGACGCGATCGGTGAGACCCTGGCGCATTGTCGCGCGGGTCGCGATATTGCCGAGCGGCGAGCATTCAGCGATTTCGGTGGCGAGCTTCAGCGCTTCCGCGCGCACCTGATCCTGCGGTACGAGCGCGCTGGCAAGCCCCATCTTGAAGGCGTCCTCGCCAGTGACGCGGCGGCTCGTGTAGAACATCAGCGCCGCGTTGGTCTTGCCGACCGCCTCAGGGAGCGTGACGGTCAGGCCGAAGCCCGGGTGAAAGCCGAGCCGAGTGAAATTCGCCGCGAAGCGCGCTTCGGGGCAGGTAACGCGGAAGTCTGCCGACAGCGCCAGCCCGAGCCCGCCGCCGATAGCCGCGCCATGGACGGCGGCAACGATCGGCTTCTTGTTGCCGAAGATCCGCGCTGCCTCGTGGTAGAGATGATTGATCGGCCCGAGGCTCTTCGCCGGGTCGCTCTTGGCCTTATCGTGCCCTTCCTTAGGCGCGGAATTGTTGAAGTTAGCGCCAGCGCAGAACGCCTTGCCCTGGGCAGCAAGCACAACCGCGCGCAGGTTCGGATCGTTGTCGATTTCATCGAGGGTGTCCGCGATCTGACGGATCAGCAGGATATCGAAGAAGTTCAGCGGCGGCCGGCGGATCTCAATGGTGGCAACGAGGCCGGTAATTTCAACAGCGATATCGCTGGTCGTGGTCATGTGATGGTTCCCTGCTGACGTTCAAGTCACTCGAAAAGTGTCTGGGTGTTTGATCGGCAAATTCATCGGCAGTTTCTCGAGCTGCTCTTGCTGCGACCGCTACGCTGACAGCGTTGACGATTGTGTCGTCCTTGGTCAGATGTTCGGATTTGTCTCACAGCATAGGAACGCGATTTCACTGCGAATGCTCGACTTGCTAACTGGCATTTTTGCCCGACGACGCCAGGGCAAAATATCGCCCAAAAATGCGGTCTCGCTTGTCGGCGAGACCGCAGTTGACACCTGGCCATCCGGGAGGAGGAAGCGCTCGAAATGAGCGCCCCAGGCAGACAAACGCTACCTCAATATTTGCTGATTGACTAGCAAACTTTTATTTTGTCTGCTCAGTTGTCCAAGGTTCCTTTGAGCACTTCGCTTTGTCCACGCAAAGAAGAGCAGATCCACCTGGTAGGCGCTTCGCGACCTCCTGCGCCGTCAAGCAGTCGTCCGGGATCTCCGCCTAGATCAGCGACGACCGGGAGCCATGATCTCATCCTCCTTGGAGCACCCGGTCGCCGCCAGAAAGCTCGTGACGCGCCGACGTTCGTCACGGTTCTACACTCTCGATCAAGTCGAGCCTGTCGACCAGGAACCGCTCGTGCGCGAATGCCTCAGCCCCGCCAAATTCCATGACGGTTTCGCTCGGCAGAAATTCCGGCCAATGTACGCCATTGGCAATGCCCGGGCGGGACTCTTTGGCGAATGATGTCCAGTACGAGATCATTGCGTCGCTGAGGTGTCGGTCCTCCTCGGACGGCCCCGGCAGTGTGTTGAAGAGATAGGGCAGTTCGCTCGCATGCGCCGCACCAGGGACAGAGCCACGCAGCGACGGGGGCACGTACGAAAAATAGTATAGGAACACCGCCTCTCCGGTACGCGCATGGAAGCGAGCCAACGCCCGATTTGGCTCGGTGACGCGAACATCGGTCGCAAGTCGCTCGGCAACATCTGCGTCAGAACTCGATATGTTGCCATACGCGCGCGCGACTTTGCTCCTGTCGCTCTCAAACAGCTTGAGCAGTTCGTCGGGCCTCGCTCTCACCTCGGGAAGTATGATGGCTTCCCAATCGGTCCCGCCCGCAATGTAGGGCACCTTCATCTGCCTCCCCGCGGCAAACGCGCTGAACGGGGACTCTCGGACAGTGATTCCATCGATGCAGACACCCGGCCGATCTGGATCACTCAAACCTCCGAAGCTTGACACGATTTGGGCCGCAGGCAGGGCTCGAAGCGATGCCGCAGCTTCGTCATCGGCCCCTTCTATGCCTTGGGCAACCGCAAAGCGTTGCGATGCGGCTTGGGCTGTGCCCTGGCCGTCGCCACCCACCCGACGCAGGGGAGACCGCGCGAAGCCCGACATCGAGATGGCTTTCTCGAAGAGGCCGGCAGCCACGGGCGCCGTCATCAACAGATTGACGAACGCGCCCCCCGCGGATTCCCCGAAAATTGTGACATTGCTGGGATCCCCGCCAAAGGCGTGAATATTCCGTCTTACCCATTTGAGCGCAGCAATCTGGTCAAGCAACCCAAAATTCGCGATCTGACCGTCAGGTGAGGTCGTTAGAATTGCCGGGTGCGCAAAGAAGCCAAACCGCGCAAGACGATAGTTAATGCTTACCAGAACGATACCGCGCCGAGCGAACGCGGCTCCATCATAGAACGGATCGGACGCGCTGCCCCACACGAAGCCGCCTCCGTGAATCCAAACCATGACCGGAGATTTGCCGTCGCCATGCGCTGGCGCCCAGATATTCAGGTATAGGCAATCCTCACTTTGCGGACCCAGATCAGGACCGATCACGAGGCGTTTGGGTACCGCCATCTGATGGCACGCAGGTCCAAAGCGAGTGGCATCGAGCTGCCCAGACCAGGCCGCGCAAGGTTGAGGTGCGCGCCAGCGATACTCTCCGAGAGGCGGCCGCGCATAGGGGATCCCCTTGAAGCTGGTCGCGTCGGCCGACGTCTCGCCGACCAGTTTCCCAGTTTCGACCTCAATCACCTTGCGCATCTAAGGGCGTCCGTTCTCTGTCAGAGTTGGCTCGTGCGGGCGGCTTGCTCACCTCGGCCCTGGTCGGGAGAGACTAGTTTTAGACGATCGCCCGCTGCACCGTTTGATCGGGCGATCCAACGTAACCAGCGCCCTTCCCCGTCAAGTTGTCCTCACGGTGGCCAACAGAAACTGCAGCGCACTTTGATCGGTCGAGAGGAGCTTCCGTGCGATTTTCTCATCCCAATGACGCTCTCCGTCGAAGTTCATCCGCCACTCAGTGAGGCGCCGGGTATGGAGCTGCAGCTCGCATTCTTCAGTAATGCCGATCGCACCGAACACCATGTGTCCAATTGCGTTGATCTCGGGTACCGCGCGACCCGCGCGTGATTTGGCCACCGCCGAGCGTATCGGATCGATGGCATGGCCGGAGAATGCTTGCTGAGCGGAAATTCTTACAGCGAAAACCTGTTCTGCAAGTACAGCGAGTTGTTGCTGGACGGCCTGGAATGCCGCTATCGGCTTAGCAAATTGAGTCCGATCATGGGCATACTGCAACGACAACTCCATGATTCTTCGAGCAGCGCCGGCGATCAGGGCGGCATAGATTGCTGCTCCAACAGATAGCCAGTCGTACTTCGGCAACGGCACGGCCTCGATCGGAACCATCGCCCACTCGACGTCTGCTAACATACTGCCGTGAATCCCCGAA
Organism: Bradyrhizobium sp. BR13661; assembly: GCF_029892425.1. Lineage (GTDB taxonomy): Bacteria > Pseudomonadota > Alphaproteobacteria > Rhizobiales > Xanthobacteraceae > Bradyrhizobium. Next base: position 183,423 of record NZ_JARXWB010000013.1, read on the forward strand.
CCTGTGGTCCGGCCGTGCTGGCGGGGTAACAGGATCGCCCCGTCATCATGGATCGCAAGTACCCATTCAGAGACGAGAGCGAACGGCACGTCACGGCATATGAGAGCCCCGGACTCAAGCTTCGTGGCACGAGCCATCGTGATCGAGCCGGACGGAATGGCACCCCCACCCGCCGCCATTGCGCCGCGCGCGAAGATCGTCGTCCCTAACGGAAATGGTAGCGCATGCTTGCCGCAGATATAGATGAGTTCGCCTGCAGTTAGGAGGCTCACCCCGGCGCCGCCCTCACTCTCCGGAACTAGAGCATCGGCAAACCCGCTCTCTTCAATTTTCTTCCACGTGAAGGACGACGATTTTCCGGCCTCGATCGTCCGGACAGCCACAGTCGACAACTCGCTCGAAAGCCAATCGTCAAAAGTGCCAGTGATAAGCGTGTCGATCTCCATCGCCTCCCCCTAACGAAGCCCCAGACCACGTGCGATCATTCCACGAAGAATTTCTCGGGTGCCGCCCCGCAAAGAGAACGCTGGCGACATTTGCGAGAGGTAGGCCAACGTGCGCTTCAAAGCAGCCGGCGCGGCGGGTCGATCCGAGCCGAGAGCCTCCGCGATAAGCACGGGGATGGCCTGCTCAAACGATGTGCCGAGATCCTTGACGAGAGCTGCTTCGATGACGGGGCTTTGTCCAGCCGCAAGCCTGGCCGTCACTGCAATCGACAATGCGCGCAGGGTGGATAGATCTGCCACCATTCTTCCCAGCCGAGGCATATCTTCTGCCGTGGCATTCTCCCGCAACCACGCGATCCATCCATCCAAGAGAGCTATACTCGAATAAATTCGCTCGGGCCCCGATCGCTCAAAGGCAAGCTCAGCCGTTACCTGTGCCCATCCCTCTCCCTCCTTGCCGATCAGGGCGTCCGACGGAAGCATTACGTCAGTAAAGAACACCTCAGAAAAGTGCTCCGCACCAGTCAGATCTTTGATGGGACGAACTTGAACACCTGGCGCCTTGAGGTCGATAATGACCTGTGAGAGCCCTCGATGACGGTCGCCCGGCGCACCCGATGTCCTTACCAGCGCAATCATGTAATGACACCGGTGTGCGTAGGTAGTCCATATTTTCTGGCCGTTCAGCACCCAGCCGTCTTTGACAGCTTCGGCCCGCGTACGTACGCTCGCCAGGTCAGAACCCGAACCCGGCTCGCTCATCCCGATGCAAAAGAATGCCTCCGCCCGACATATCCGTGGAAGATAGTCTCGCTTCTGCTCGTCTGAGCCATAGCGCAGTATCAGCGGCCCGCTCTGCCGGTCGGCGATCCAATGTGCCGCTACTGGCGCGCCGGCACATAGCAACTCCTCAACAACGACAAATCGAGCAAAGGCGTCCAGCTCGGCGCCCCCATACGACTTCGGCAGAGTAAGGCCAACCCAACCGCGCTTGGCAAGCTTGCGGCTGAACTCGCCATCGAAGCCCTGCCAGCTATGGGCCCGGGCTTCCATCGTCATGCAGTTGACCGTGTCGTCAAGAAAAGACCGGACGTCGGCCCGGAGAGGTTCATAAATATCTGGAACAACGGTGTAGTCGAGCGGCTGGATCATGTCAGTCCTTCCAATCAATAGCCCGCTTCATCTCATGCCCGACATCGAAGTTCGCCGGCGCCTTCGGGTTCAAAACACTCGAAGTGAAGCGCGCTCCTTGGCGGCTATTTTCAAGGGACTATAAACGTTGCGCCATATCTGACTGTGCTCGCGTCGGCAGGGGTCAGTTCGATCGGCTGTCCGGGCGCGATCCGGATTTGCCCGTCGCCTTGCTTGCTCATGCCGAATTGCTGAACTGTGAGGCGGGACCGCTCGGCCAGCGCCGAGCGGATGCGGCCGGAGCCCTTGCCTTTGAATTTCAAAAGCTCATCCCGTTCGATGCCGAAAATGACCGGCTTGTCCGCACGCGTCAGATGGAAGAAGATGAACCGATTGGGTGATTGAACAATTTCGGTCCAGACGCAGACGATAGAGCCGACAAGCGCCCCTGCCGAGAGCGCGAGCGCTGCGGAGCGGTATGGTCTAGCCTTGATCAAGCTTGCAGAGCTCCTGAGCATGTTCACGGCGAGCATTGCATCTTCCTACCTTGTGACAATCGTTTTCCCGTTCGGAATTGATGTCAGGCCGTAGCGCGGCCAAGAACGCCGTCACGGGTGAGGCGTTCAACCTCAGGCGCGGAATAACCTACTTCCAGCAAGATGGCACCTCCGTCCTGCCCGAGGCACGGCGCCGGACGGCTCACCGCGGCTGGCGTCTTTGAAAAGCGAATCGGCGACGGGATGGATTTGTAGCTACCGACCACGGGGTGAACCAACGTTGGAAGCCGCTCCACCATCTCGTCGAGAGTCGTCATCTCGCCAACGGGAATATGACGGGTCCGGCAAAAATCCAGCCAGTAGCTGGTTGTCTGTGTGCGGATGACCTTCCTCAATTCTCCGTAGAGCAACGTCGCATTGGCTGCGATCTCCCGCTTCGTTCGGTTCGGATTGACCAACTCTACTCGACCGCCGGTCACGAACAGCGCATCGAAGGCCTCGGCCGTATAAGGCAGGACGTGTATCCAGCCATCCGCTGTCTGCTGCGGTCCGCGCTCCGAACTGAGCACACGCTCCCAACCCACCGGGCCCGCTGGAGGCCTGGCAATGCCACCCGCTCCGTGCTCAACGAGCATGAAAGCGGACATGACATCGATCATCGCAATCTCGAGGCGCTGCCCTTCTCTAGACTTTTCACGGTGGAGCAACCCGGCGAGAACGGCATTGACGATTGCCATGCCGCATATCTTGTCCGCCAATATCGTCGGCGCCAGTTCAGGGGCACGACCGGCTCTTCGGCTCAGGTCTGCTAACCCGCTCTCGGTTTGAATAATATCATCGTAGGCCGGATCATCGGCCCGCGGGCTTTCCGAGGGGAAACCGTGCACCTGGCAGAACACGATGTCAGGACGCACGCTGATGACGTCGTCATACGACAAGCCCAACCTGCGTAGGGGCGAGGGCCGCAGATTGGTGACCATTGCGTCGCAGGTTCGGGCGATCTCGAGAGCGGCGCGTCGCCCTTCCGCTTTCTTCAAGTCGAGGCAAACACTGCGCTTGTTGCGAAGAAGGTTCAGTGCAATTCCCGAAAGCTCCGGGTGCGGGCCCGCACCCATCCCCCGGTTTCCGCCGCCTTCGGGGGGTTCGATCGTGATGACATCGGCCCCAAAATCGCCCAGGATTTGCGTCGACAGCGGGCCCATTATGACGCTTGTCAGATCCAAAACCCGGAAGCCGCTAAGAGCGCCCATCAAAATATCCTCGCTAACTTCGTGAGACCATTCTTCGCAAAAAATCCTGGAGACTCATGGTGAGGAGCAGCCGCCTCACGGTGCGTCTCGGTCCGCGAAGCCCGAACCCATGCGCCACGCGATATGCGATAGACCCACTGCGAGCAGCGAATAGGTGAAGTTGCGGCATCTACCGCTTTCTTCCTTCCTCAATCAGCACACGCGTCATCAGATAGAGCCGCGGCACGATCGAGTCGGTGTCGATGAATTCATCACGGGCATGATAACCAAAGCCGGCGAGGCCGAAGCTCTCGACAACGACGGCCTTACCACTGCGATTGGCGTAGCCGGCGTCTGTCGCACCGCCCGCCATCTCGGCGATGTGGAGCTTGCGGCCGAGCTCCGCGTAGATTGTCTGCCCCTCCTTTGCGAGCGCGCGGCCACGCTCGCCGGCAACGAATGGCGGACGTCCCGGCACGATCGTCACCGTTGTCTCGGTGTCTGGCACGAGCTTGGTCTTGATTGTTTCATCGAGCGCAGCCTGGAGCCTGGCGAGGCCGTCGGGAACCGTGATGCGGATATCGGCGCCGGCCTCGGCATCCTCCGGAATCTGGTTACGCACGGTCCCGACCTTTGACGTCGTCCAGTTGAGCTGGGTGCCCGGGATGGATTTCGCGAGATCGCGCGTTTGCAGCAACTGGTGCGAAAGCTCGATCAGCGCGTTTCGGCCGCGGTCCGGCGCCGCGCCGGCATGCGCGGCGCGTCCCTTCACCTTCATCGTTCCGGTCGCGGTGCCGCTCGCACCCAGCAGCAGTGATTCGTTCTGCGCCGGCGGCGACGATAGTGTCGGCTCGCAGGAGAGCACCACGTCATGCTGTCCGGCAAGCTCTGAGATGAATTCACCCGAGCCGATCGAGCCCACCTCCTCGTCTGGATTAAATGAGACCGTCAGCGTGGCGTAGTCGCGCCAACCCGCGTCCTTCAGGATCTTGAGCGCGTGCATGATGACGGCTATGCCGCCTTTGTCGTCGGCAATGCCTGGCCCGAAAATCTTGGCACCATCGACATGGTAGGGCTGGCTCGAAAGAATGCCGCGCTGATAGACCGTGTCCAAGTGCGCTATCAGCATCAGCTTGCGCGTGCCGATGCCTGTGAACGTGCCCACCACGATATCGGCGCCGGCGCCGGCGGTTGTCTTCTGCCGCCGCGTGTCCGCCCCCAACGCCCTCAATCGTGCTTCCGTGAAATCGGCCATTTGCTTCAGGCCCTCGACGTCGCCGCTACCACTCTCGATCAACACCATGTCGTGGAGCGTCTCGATCAGCGGAGCCTTCTCTTGCTCGGCTGCTGCTTTTATTTTTTCGTCGACGGCCGCATGCGCAGTGGCGCTGCCGAGCCCAATCAGGAGCAAGGCAAGAGCCTGAGGAAGGCGGGATTTCATCGATCGTCCTTTCGCATCTCAATGACCGCAGCCGGTAGCCGCTGGACGGTGTGAGCAATACCCTGCTGCCTTACCCTCCCCTTAAAGCCGGCGGTCGGCTCGCAGCGAGTCGAGGGGTATGATCCTGGGGTGGGGTGAGGGTCTCTCTGTCTTGTATATTGCCCGAGTGGAGAGACCACCCACCCCGCTCGCGCTTCGCGCGAGCGCCCCTGCCCCCTCCAGAGGCCTGTCACGAGGCTCTGCCGTGATGGCATCGGCCCCGAAGTCACCCAGGATTCGCGTCGATAGCGGCTCCAAGATCGCGCACGTCAGGTCCAAAAATCCTGTAGCCTCGACAGCCCCCATCACTACCATCATTCAATTTCGCACCCTGCATATAGTTTGCTGACTGGAAGACAAGTTAATTTGCAGCAATCAATCAGAGGCCACCGGATCCCCCACCCGTTCGTACTGCTCTCCCTTGAAGCGCATCAGTTGATAGCGCTTGATCGGCACATAGTCGGTGGGGCTCGTGTTCATCGTAATACCGGGGATAAGAAGGGGCGTCGCGAAATCCTTCAGGCTCGTCGCTTCCTTGAGCACGTTCGCGCGCGTCAGGTCGTTGCCGCATTGGCGCAGAACATGTGCTACCGTATAGGCTATGGAATAGCCGGCAGCGAACATGCCGCTGGCAGCATCAGCAGTCGGAGCATAGCGACTGAGAAAGGCCCGATATTGTTTCATCCCCGGCTGATCGTCCCAGATCGGGTTTCCTGGATCCTGCGACGTCGCGAAAGCCAGTGCTCCCTGTGCCTTCTCGAAGCCGGCCGGCTTCAACGTTGCCGTCACCGACGCATTGCCTGCGCCGAGAAATATCTGCGGATGCCAATCCATCACGTAGAATTTCTGCAACGCCTGGCTTGCCATCCGAGGGATCGTATTCAGGACGACCACGTCCGCGCCCGAGACCTTCATCTGTACGAGTTGCGAGTCGATGGTAGGATCCGTCACGTTGTATGTCATCTCTGACACGATTTTCGGACCTGAAGCCCCCAAGCTCGCTCGGAGCGTTCCGAGCGTCGCTCTTCCTGCATCGTCATCCTGGTAGAGCACCGCAATCTTGGCCTGCGGCATCGAGCTCGCGAGATATTTTCCGGCGACCGCGCCCTCACGTTCAAAGGTCGATGCGTAAATCATCGTCCACGGATAATGCGCTGGATCGGCCAACTTGCTCGCTCCCGCCGCCAGAAACAGCTGTGGGACCTTCTTCGCGTTCATGTATTTCTGGATAGCAAGATTCCCTGGCGTTCCCATCGAGCCGGCAATCAGCAGCACTTCATCGCTTTCCACCAGCTTTCGCGCCGCCTCGACCGATTTAGGCGGACTATAGGCATCGTCGTAGTTGATAAACGTGACTTTTCGACCGTTGATCCCGCCGCTTTCGTTTAGCATCTTGAAATAGGCTGCCATCGCCGTCGCCAGCACGCCAAACGAGGACACGGGCCCGCTGAGCGGCCCGAACTGTCCGACACGGATTTCGCTATCGCTCGCCCCGGGATCATAGGAGGCGGCTCTCGCGAAGCGTGGCAACGCGGCAGCAAGGCTCGCTCCTGCTGAGCCGGCGATCATCTTCCTTCGAGTAAGCGTTCCCATTTCGGGCTCCCGTTTCTTCCACTTTGTCGTTCTTCGTCAGACGATTGCCTTTAGCGCGCGCTACTGACCCGTGAAGATCGCCGCGCGTCGCTCGCGAAAGGCGGCGATACCTTCGCGAAAATCGGCACATTGCAGGCTTTCAAGTTGTTCCCGATGGGCATCGCTGAGGGCCTCCTCGAAGTCACTGCTCATTGCTGCATGCAGCTGACGGCGCATCACCCGGAGCGAGCGAGGAGAGCTGCGCTTCACGAGTTCGCCGACTAGATGCTTCACCTGGTCAATAAAGCCGTCCGCCGGCAGCATCCGCGCCAGTCCCATGGCTGCAGCCTCATCCGCAGCGACCTTGCGTCCGGAATACAGGAGATCAGCGGCGTTTTGCTGGCCGATCAGCCGTGGCAGCAGCCACGCCGAGCCGTGCTCCGCAATGAGGCCGCGCTGAGCAAATGCGGTACTGATGCTCCCGTCGCTCGCGATGTAGCGCAGATCGCAATACAACGTGAGAGACAGGCCTACTCCGGCCGCGGGTCCATTTATCGCGGCGACCAATGGCTTGGTTGCACGCCAGAGGAATATAAACCGATCCGGTCCAGGTCGCGGCGGAGCATCTGCTGGCCGAGGTGCCTGCAAGTCAGCGCCCGAGCAAAACCCCCGCCCAACGCCGGTGAAGGCGATCGCCCTGACGGAAGGATCCCGCTCTGCGCGCGCGACGGCATCCGCCACTTCCTTCTCCATCACCGGCGTCCAGGCATTCAATCGATCGGGACGATTGAAGCTTATGATCGCGAGCGACTCCTGAATATCAAACAGGATCTGTTCGTACGTACTCATGCGGAGGCTCTCAATGCAACGAAGGCCTGGTCCGGCCAATACGACCTGGAAATTGGGAAGCGGGCATTTGCGACGCCCAACCTAGCCGCTCTTCTTCTGATCAGGCATGGCTGCACGCTGCCGATCCCAATCGTCGTCGCTCCATTGTAGCATTTGCATCGCGCCGCCTCTCGATCCGCCGAGATATCGAGAACCGCCATCGATGATGATCGTCTCGCCAGTGATATAGGACGCAAGATCGGAGACCAGGAAAGCACAGAGGTTGGCAAGCTCGCTATGTTTACCGGGCCTTCGCAGTGGAATCCCGCTATGGTCTGGCGCAGTGCTCGTCGCCGGCCGAAGTCGTGACGTCGCGCCTTCTGTCGGGAAACTGCCCGGAGCGACTGCAACCAGCCGGATGTTTTTAGGGCCCCATTCCACGGCGAGGCTCTTGGTCATCGCTTCCACACCCGCTTTGGCCATGGCCGACGGAACGGTGAAGGGCGCACCCATCAGGGCCGAGAGTGTCAGAATGCTGAGGACCACACCGGGCTTTTCGGCCTCGATCCATCGGCGTCCCGCAGCGACGGTGCAGTAGGCACCCCCATGCAGACAGATCCCAAGGATTGAGTCGATCGCCCGTGCAGACAATCGATGGGTTTGCGCGACGAAATTCCCCGCCGCATTGTTAACAAGCACGTCGATCGGCCCGCGGCTCCAGATGGAGTCGAACATTTCCTCCACTTGTTCGCTCGAGCGCACGTCACAGGACAAAATCTGGACCGAACGGCCGAATTGTTTCTCAAATTCAGACGCCGTATCCTCCAGCACCCGCATTCGCCGACCGCAGATCACGAGATCGGCGCCGAGCTCCATGAAACGCTGCCCCATGCTCTTGCCGAGCCCGGTGCCACCGCCCGTTATCAGAACACGTTTGCCTTGTAATAGGTTGCTCGCGAGACCTGTTGTCATGACCGGGACCGTCCTGTTCAGTGTGACACTGGCTGCTTGAACAATTCGTTGGTCTCGCTCACGACACGGGCATAGTCGTCAGCAATCCGCTCGACGATTTGGGCGACCGGCATCACGCGGTCCACGCCGGAAACCGAATGGCCCGCACTCCAGAGATCGACCCAACGCTTCGGCCGCCCACTGTCGGATAGGCCGGCGCCGCCGCCATACTCCGCCTTGGCCTTCTCCTCACTGACCTGCTCATCGAGCCGCTCTGGATCGAGCCCTGCGGCCACGAGTGAGGGCCGCAGCATACTGACTTGCAGACCCGGCCCGGTCAGCGCGCGTGTCAGCAGGACATCGTCCAGCGTGGATTGGACCACCATGTCCTTGTAGGCGGGCTTGGCCATGCTCTCCTCACTGGCGATGAACCTCGTTCCCATATAGGCGAGATCGCATCCGAGGACGCGAGCGGCATGCAAGGTTCGCGCGTCCGAGATGCCGCCCGCCAAGACGATCGGTCCATCGAAGAACTGTCGGACAGCCTGCACGAAGGCGAACGGATTTGCCCAGCCGGTGTTACCGCCCGCGCCCGCTGTGAGCAGCACAAGACCATCCGCGCCTGCCTTAACAGCCTTTTCGGCGTGACGGATCGATGCCACGTCGGAAAGTACGAGGCAGCCAATATCGTGAAGAGGTCCCAAGACTGGCTCCGGCGATCCAACGCTTGTGATCACCATCTCGACGCCGTGACGGACGAGAACGGCGAGGTCGTTCTTCAAGTTTGCGCGGCGAATGATCAAGTTGGGACAATAGGGGGCGAAGGCTTTCGGATTGTCGCCCAAACTTGCCTTGATGCGTCTCAACCACTCGTCGAGGGCTTCCGGAGAGCCGGCGTTTGCCGTTGGGAAAGCCCCGACGATGCCGGCCCTGCATGCAGCTGATACCAGCTCCGGACCCGACACGCGCATCATGGGAGCGGAGATAATTGGCAGCCGCAACCTGTCGGTCAATCGGGTGTCCAGACGACGATACTGCAAGGATGTGTGCAACATGTTCCTTATCCAATCAGGGACGTGCCAGGATGTGGCCGTAGCAAACGGCACCCACGCCAACCATGTGAGCGAGACCAACCTTTGCATTCTTGTGCTGCCGCGCGCCTGCTTCTCCGCGAAGCTGCATGGCGATCTCTCCGATCTGTCCGACACCGGTCGGTCCGATCGGATGTCCAAAAGATATCAGGCCTCCCGATGGGCTGACGGCGCAGCGCCCACCGATGTCAAACTCTCCATCCTTGAGCCGGGGGATAAACTGGCCTTCCGGACAAATGCCGGTCGCTTCGGCATAGTGCAGCTCTTCGATCGTAAAGGCATCATGCAACTCGATGATGTCGAGATCGGTCGGAGCGAGCCGCGCCTCTTCGAGCACGGAGGCCACGACCACCTGCGTCAATTCCTTGTCCGCACGAGCCGCGCCCGCACGTTCACTGGCCGCAGCCGATGCCGCCACACGGATCACCCGTGAGGCGTCGACCCCAAGCCGCTTGATCGCGTCCTCAGACGCAACGATCGCCGCCGCCGCGCCCTCACCGACCGGCGTACACTGCAGCGAGGTCAGCGTTCCCGAGACTTTCTTGCCATCCAGCACTTCCGCAAGCGTCCTCGCCTGCTGCCGCTGCGCGTTTGGATTGAGCGCGCCGTTGCGATGATTCTTGACCGCGACCAAGGCAATGTCCTCGGCAGCGATGCCGTTCTGATGCGCGTATTCGTTGGTCAAGAGGGCAAACCTCGTGAACGGCACGATTGCATCGTCCGCCAAACCGCGGATGCCGGTCTGGGGTCGGGGCCCGGGGACCGCGGGCGGCTTGTCGACGCCGACGGTCAGGACGACATCGCTTATCCCTGCGGCCACTTCGATGCAGGCCTGCCGAAAGGCCGCAGAGCCGGATGCGGAGGCATTTTCGACGTGCATGAGCGGCCGGCCCAGGGCGCCGAGATGCCGCAGCATCGGACGGCCCGCGGCCATTCCAAGCCGGGCGGTGGCGACATAGCTGGACTCGACGCTCGACCACTCGATCTTCGCATCGCTGAGAGCGTCTCGAACGGCCTTCAATCCGAGTTCGACGTATGACGTCTCGCTACGCGATTGGTAGCGGTGCCAACCAACACCGATAACGTACACGGGTCGCAACTCTGAGATCCGCTTGGCCATATCAAACTCCCCCAACCTTGGTAAACCCGACATCCAAGCGTCCATCTGGATCCGAGGGATCGGGCTTGAACATGCAGGCCTCAACGGCCTCACCCACGTCCGGCGTATCCGCCGGCACTCCGGCCAGTAGAGCCCGAACGGTAGGCCCTTCGGTGAGTATAACTTCCGCGACAGCAAACGGCGGCGGGCGCTTCGGGTCCGCGTGGATGTAGACAATTGCCTTGGACACGACCTCTCCGCGTCCGGACAGCTCGAACGGCTTCAATTTTGGACCAGAGCGACCGCAGCGTTCGCAGCCATAATTCTGCATCGGGAAAAAGACGTACCCGCATTCGCAACGCCCTCCGAGCAGCGGAAGCTTATGCGTAGGCGGCTGGGAGGATTTCTGGGTCATTCAGTCGGACCTTCAGTTCTGCTTCGAGAAAATGTTGGCATATGTGCTGCTGCGCTCGGCAGCTTCCCGACGCGCCTCCGCCATCTCCTCAGGCGTCGCCATGCGGCTGATCAGGGACCGTTCGAGCTCGAGCGCGCTCGCGAGATCGATCTGAAGCGTTCGGTTCAAGATTTGCTTGGCCGTCCTCATGGCGTACGGCGCTCGTGAGCAGAGCACATCGGCAAGCTCGAACACCTTGGGCATCAGGTCGGCATCGTCGAACACCTCGTCGACAAGCCCGATACGTTTGGCCTCGTCCGATTCCACGGGTTCACCGAACATGATCAGCCGCTTCGCATTCGACAGACCAATCAGCCTGGGTGCCCGCGCCGTGCCCCCACCTGCAGGCAATGCGCCAAACCTGATTTCCGTGAGCCCGATCTTGGCCGATCGCGCGAGGAAGCGAAAATCGCACGACAAGGCGATCTCGCATCCGCCGCCCATGCAGGCGCCGTTGATTGCCGCAATGACCGGTTTCGGCACCCAATCGAGCGAAAGCGCGGGTCCAGGCAACGCGACCGGCCGGGGCGCGCCCGGCTTGCGGCTCGGATCCCTGAGGTCGGCGCCGCCGCAGAAATGTTTCCCCGCGCCGGTTATCACCAGAACCCGGACTTCCGGATCATTCGCAGCCGAAAGTGCGCCGGCCTGCAGCTTCGAAATCAGCGCGCCGTTGATCGTGTTCGCGCGATCCGGACGGTTCAGCGTCAGAACAGCAATTTGATGCCGCTTCTCCAGGAGAACTTCTTCAGTCACGTTTCACCTCGCCTCGATCAACCCAGGATTCCATCAGTCTTCAGCTTGGCTATGTCGCCGTCCGACAGGCCGCAAATCGATGTTAAAATGTCGTCGGCGGCATCGCCGATGCACGGGCCTGGTCTCGGCGGCATATGCGGCGTCACCGTCAACCGGAACTGAGGTCCGGTCACGATGAACTCACCAATGACTGGATCAACGACAGTATTGTAGTGATGATGGTGCTTGAGATCGGGATCCTCAGCGAGGTCGGTCGCACTACACACCACATGCGCCGGAATCTGCAGCGCCTGCAGGCGGCCCTCAAGCTGATGCGGTTCCTGCGATTGTGTCCACTTGCCGATGGCCGTCTCGATATCTTGACGATACCGGAGCCGGCCGACGAGCGAATCGAAGTTCGGGTTCAACAAGGAAGCGCCGACAGCCTTCTTGAGCGCGAGCCAGGACGTATTGTCAGATGCGTCGATGGCAATCCAGCGGTCAGTTCCCCTGCACGGGAAAACGCCCGAAGGGCATCGCAATGTGCTGCCGGCATGCCCCCGCCTCTCCAGCGACCGACCATGCGCCGAGCCGGCTGCAAACGCCGGCAACAGAAATTGCAGGCCGCATTCGGCCTGCGCCACGTCAATATAGCAGCCCGTTCCGGTGGTTTTTCGCCTGTGCAAGGCGGCCAATATGGAAGACACGACGAAACGGGGCGCAACGGAATCGGTCCAAGGTCCGGATGGTCCGGTCGGCTTTCGGTCAGGCCAACCTAGCAGCGCTGTTGCTCCGGAAAATGCAGAGCCCGTGATTCCGGTCCCGCTCGTTCCCAATCCGTAGGGCCCGGTCCGACCAAGGATACCCGTCGATACCATGATCAGGCGCGGGTTGATCGCACTGAGCTCCCGATACGAATATCCCATCCGATCGATCATCCCCGGCGAGAAGCTCTCGATCAGGACGTCGGCCCATTTGACAAGCTTGTGCACAACTTCCTTGCCAGCAGCGCCGCGGATGTCCATCGCGAGGCTTCGCTTGCCGGCATTGATCATGTGGTACACGACAGATCGTTCCGGCCCCCGCTTGCCATCCTTGAACGGAGCCATCGAACGCAATGGGTCCTTCCGCCGACCACTCTCTAACTTGATGGTGTCGGCCCCCAGATCCGTGAGATACCTTGCGCTGATCGGTCCGACCATCAGCCAGCCAAGATCGAGAACGCGAAGACCTTCGAGAGGCGCGGCCATCAAATGACTCCATGCACGAAAAGGGCCTGTACTTCTGTTTGTGAAAGCCCGATCCATTCATTGAAGATTTCGCTCGTATGCTGCGACAACAGGGGCGCGGGATAGCGCAAATCCATCGAATAATCGGAGAACTGGGCGAACCGCAGCGGAACGAGGATCTCACGTCCATCGCCCTGAATGGTCGTCAAAGCGAACAGGCCACGTTCAAGGAATTGCTCGAACGAACCGATGTCCGTCATCGTATTGACGGGAGCGGCCATGAAGTTACGGGCGTGAGCAATCTCCAAAAGCTCCGCTTTGGTCCTGGTCTCGCAAGCTTTCGCAACGGCCGCCACCAAATCATCTGGGACTGTGGCCGGGATCGCGCCGGACTCGAGTGACGCGTCGAGACGCGACCATTCGATTTCCGCAAGGTCGCGAGGGAATAATCCTAGTTCGGCAACCCAATCGGCCAACCCCTTGGCTAGATGCGAAAGCGAGGGATTGAGAGAGACCGAAATCAACATGAAGCCGTCGCGGCATTCATAGATGCTTGGAATACGCCGGGTCGCTCGATCGCCCCGCGTTGGAACGCGATCTCCCGAGCTGCCAGCAACCGCTTGTCCTAAGGCGCCCAGCTGTGCCGCTATCCTGGTCGTGACTTCTGCCGATTGCGACACGCCGGTGCGATCGCGCGCACTTAAGGCCGCGAGCGCAGCAACCGCAGTTTCGGCGCCCGCCTCCATCATGGCTTGCGGGACAGGAAAAAACTGTGGAGCACGGTCGGGATCCCCAGACAGCGTCGCCGCACCACTCGCGGCCATCACAACCAGGTCCGTCGCGCGGTAGTGCGCTTTAGGACCGCCTCGTGAGAAGGCGGCAATCGGGCAATAGATGACCCTCTCCTGGAGAAGAGGCTTGACCGATGCGCCACCTTCCGCCTCGATGACAATGTCGGCGCGCTCGGCCAGCGAACGAAAGATCTCACGGCCATCGTGGGAGTCCAAATCAAGCGTGACGGCCTTCTTGTTACGATTGAGCCCAAGCCACGTCATGCTTCGTTCAAGCCCCGGTACCCCATCCAGGAAGGGCTCAATCCGTCTGCCAGCACCCCCGGCCGGAGGCTCGATTGTGACAACCTCCGCGCCGAGATCGCCGAGTATTTGGCCGGCGAGCATTGTCTCCGGCGCAGATATTTCCAGAACCCGAACATCCTGCAACATCGTTCAATTCCATCTCTCAGCCCAGCTCGCGCGCGATCGAGCCGGCGTCTTGGTGTCACTAAAGCCGCTCGATGATGGTCGCGTTCGCCATCCCGCCCGCCTCGCACATCGTCTGCAGACCGAAACGTCCGTTATCTTGCTCAAGTGCATTGAGCATCGTGGTCATCAGCCGTGCGCCTGAGCATCCGAGTGGATGCCCTAGCGCGATGGCACCGCCGCGCGGGTTGACGCGAACAGGATCGACATCAATCTCTCGATTCCAGGCGAGCGGTACGCTGGCGAAAGCTTCGTTGACTTCGAAATGGTCGATCTTGTTACGGGTCATGCCAGCCTTCGCCAGCACACGACGCGTGGCGGGGATCGGCGCAGTCAGCATCATAACAGGATCGTCAGCGATCACGTCGAATGCAACGAAACGCGCACGAGGGCGCAGATTGAGCGTGGCTGCCATCTCTTCTTCCATGATCAGCAGCGCGGCCGCGCCGTCGGTTATCTGAGAGGAATTTCCAGCCGTGACACTCCAGCGCAGCTCCGGAAAGCGCTCAAGAAGCGCCGCATCTTCGAACGCCGGCTTCAGGTCGGCGAGCCCCTCGACTGTCGTCGAAGCGCGGATCGACTCGTCTTGGCTGAGAGATGTTCCATTTGATTCGACAGGAATGATCTCGCTCGTGAACCGACCAGATGCACGGGTCGAAGCCGCTCGCTGGTGCGATCGCGCAGCGTAGGCATCCAATTCATCCCGGGAGAGGCCGTATCGCGCGGCGACCAGCTCGGCTGCAATGCCTTGCGATACCAATCCGGGTGAGAACCGGGCGCGCACACCAGGACCGTGGTCATCCATGCGCATTCGATTGGATCCCATCGGGACCCTGCTCATCGACTCCACACCACCCGCGATCACAACGTCGTAGGCGCCCGCAGCAATCCCCTGGGCGGCAAAGTGAATCGCTTGCTGGCTGGAGCCGCATTTCCGATCAATCATGGTTGCCGGCACATGATTGGGGAAACCTGCGGACAAGACCGACATCCGGCCCACGCTCGATTGTTCGCTGGCCTGGGTCACGCAGCCCACGATGACGTCGTCGATGATCGCGGGATCAATTGCGTTTCGCCGCACCAGCGCCTGCAAGACAGTGGCAAGGAGTTCCACCGGATGCACGGCGGAGAGGCCGCCGCCGGCCTTTCCCTTGCCCATCGGCGATCGAATTGCGTCTACAATCACTGCACTGCGGGTCATCAATACTTCCGCCTGGAATCTTGAGGAGACCTTGTCGGGCTCCACATTTGAAGGAGTGGCCCCGGTCGACTGGAACGGCTCGCCCGTTCTGCGAACGACCGCGCGCGAGAGAGATTCATCTGACTAGCCTGAACCGGCGGTGGCAGGCGACCCACTTCCTTTGTACGTCCGCACATCTCATGCCACGGGCTCCTGTATGAGAGAGGATTTGGTGGCGCCGGGCCGCCTAGAAGGCTCGGTCGCACCATTAAGAAGGGCACGCGCCACCACTCGGTAGCGCTGGACATCAGTTGGCCCTTCAAACACGCGCATCGGCCTGACGTCGGAATGCCAGTGCGCCAAGGGCGAGTCCATCGCCATCCCAGAGGCACCATGGAGCTGCATAGCGCGATCCACCACTCGACCGACCATCTCGCTACCGAGAAATTTGACGAGCCCGGCTTCAATGCGAGTGTCCTCGCCGCGATCGTTCTTCCAAGCTGCGTGATGGACGACCAGGCGGGTTTGGTGAACGTCAACCCAGGAATCCACAATAGATGCCTGCACCGCCTGCTTGCGCGCGAGCGGCTCGCCAAACGCAACCCGCGTCTTAGCATGCTCGATCATCATCTCGACACAGCGACTAGCGATGCCCACCGCTTTTGCTCCGATATTCATGCGTGCTCCGGAGAGTAGGGCTTGAGCGGAAGAAAAACCTGTTCCCTGCTTACCAATCATGTTCTCGTCGGGAACTTCGACCTCGCTGAAGTACAGTTCATGTGTCACGCGGCGGCCAATCATAGGGACCGCACGCCCGACTGTTACTCCAGGCATGTCCCGATCAACCAGGAAGAGCGATATGCCGCCGTGCTGCCGTTTTTCGGGATCGGTCACAGCTACGACGACAAAGAAGTCGGCGCGCTCGACAGCGCTAATGAAGACTTTGGAACCGTTGATGACCCAGCCTGCACCTTTTCGCACGGCTGTCGTTCGAATCTGACCACCGGGGTCAGACCCACCGCTTGGCTCGGTCTGTGCGAAGGCATAGTGCTTTTGCTCGCTGAGTATCGGGTGGAGGTACTTCTGCTTCTGTTCTTCAGACAGTCGCAACAGAAATCTGGGCACACGGCCGCCAAACGATAGCGGCACAAGGCAACGCTCGTTCTCTTCGGTGACAACGACATTGTCGAGGGTCGAAAGCGCAGCACCTCCCCATTCCTTCGGCAATTCCAGCCCCCAGAGCCCGGCTTCTTTTGCGGCCGCTCGTCCTGGCTTTAGGTCCTCGGGAGTGACCTTCTCTCCGCGCAACAGCTTCTGCTCTAGGGGCATCTGATATTTCTCGACCAGACGTCGCACCAAATCCTTCAGCGCCCGCGTCTCTTCCGGAAGTTCGAAATTCAACGCTCTCTCCTCTCTTCAGCTTCGAGACCTCTGATTCCAAGAGGTCAGCGCCGCCGGCGATCGAATTCCGGGTCAACACTCGCCGCAGGAATTTCTGAAAAGACCCGCAGATGCTACAGCGCCAACGAATAGCCCCCGTTCACCGGAATGGTCTGCCCTGTGACCCATGCGCTTGCATCGGAGCACAGCATCAGGACCATGTTCGCCACGTCCTCCGGCTCGCCCAGGCGCCTCACGACGTATTTCTCAAGAATCTTTTTCGCGCGCTCGGGATCAGAGAGTCGCCGCGCTCGAATGGCGGGCGTATTCATGGCCGCGATCGCGACATTGTTTGCGCGGATATTGTTGCGCGCCAAGGTACGCGCGATGCCTCGCGCGATACCGGCCGCTCCTGCCTTGGCACCCGAGTAGATCTCCATCCGCAGTTCGCCCATCCGTCCGGCGTCGGAGATCACATTCACGATCCTTCCGTCGTTGCTCGCGATCATCCCGGGGATAACGGCGGCACAACAATTCAGCACGCCGTAGAAATTCACGCGAATGAACGAGTCCCAATCGCGTTCGTCCGTCTCCCAAAACGGCTTGCGAGCTGATTCAGTTGGCTCGGCACCGGCATTGCCGGCATTGTTGACCAGAATTGTGGGGGGTGCGCCGAGTACCTCGGTCGCTCGCGCGACCATGTCATTGACCGAAGCGCGCTTCGTCACGTCGGCTTGGATCGCGACCGCCTTACCGCCAAGGTCTTTGATCTCCTGAGCGACAGCTTCCGCCCGCTCGGCGAAAAAGTCATTCACGACAACGCTCGCGCCGTAATTCGCGAGGTGGATGGCAATCTGCCGTCCCACGTTCTGACCCGCTCCGGTCACCACCGCCACTTTTCCGGAAACATCGAGGATATTAACCATCTTTCACCGACCTCAGGTTTCTTTGCTATTGGAATAGCAAACTTCTAGATACCAAGAACGCGTCTTGCGATCGACTGACGGTGGACCTCGCTGGGTCCCTCGTAGATCCGCATCAAACGCGCGCGCTGCCACAGCGCATTCAAGGGAATTTCCGTCGTCATACCAAGTGCGCCCAGCGTCTGCATCGCATGATCGCAAGCCTCATACGCCAGCTCTGTCGCATAGACCTTAATCATGGATGCCTCGAGTCGAACATCCTCGCCTCGGTCAAGCTTTCGCGCTGCATCCTGGACCATGAGACGGCACGCATGGATGCGGGAGGCGATGTCGGCCACCCACCACTGGATCGCCTGCCGTTCTGCGAGCCGAACGCCGAAGGTCTCGCGCTGCTTAGCGTGATCGCACAAGAACTCCAATGCTCGTCGCGCGATACCGATCGCGGTTGGCCCCATCTGCAGCCTCCGCGTCTGCAGCCTCAGCTGCATTGGCGCGTAGCCCTTTCCGACCTCACCGAGAACGGCACTCTCCGGCACGCGACAGTCCTCGAACACGACCTCATACGTTCGACCGCCCCCGAGCATCGGAATCTCGCGCTCGACAATGTAGCCGGGCGTCTCTCGCGGAACGATAAAAGCGGTTATGCCGTCCCGCCGCTTGGCGTCACCGACCCTGGCCAGGACGATGGTGAAGTCAGCCGTCTTGGCCGAACTGATCCATATTTTCCGGCCGTTGATGACCCACTGTCCGCCATCGAGAACCGCGCGCGTCTTCATGCCGGCCGGGTCGCCACCCGCTCCGGGCTCGGAGATCGCGATCGCCGACGATAGCTTTCCCTCGACGTAAGGCTTGAGATACTGCTCTTTTTGAGCGGGCGTTGCCGCCGCCTGCAGCATCCTGAGATTGGGGGAGTCCGGCGGCAGTGTGAATTGGATTGCGCTCCTGCCGAGTTCCTCATGGACCGCGGCCATCGTTATCGCAGGCAAATCATGGCCACCGAGTTCGGAGGGGGCATCCAATCCCCAGAGACCCAGTTCGTCCGACACGCTCCGCAAGTGCGCTAATTGATCGGGCGCAAGCCCGCCCCTCGCGCTCCCTCCCCCCTTCAACGCCTCCAGTTCCAAGGGGATGAGCTCCCGGTCGACAAAGCGCGCGACCGTTTCACCAATCATACGCGTTTGCTCGTCCGATTCCACCAGCGTCCTTCCCACTTATGCAGCTCCGTTCATGGGCCGCTTGCTGACTGCTGCACGCCGCGATCAACGGCGATCGAGCAGACGTGAGCCATTCAAATCATCTATTTGCTTATTCGTCAACAAATAATATTATTCGGTAAGTATCGCGCCAAACTCCGACGAATCGCGAACGCTGGCCAGTAGGTTGCTTTACCCTCTTTTTTTGTGCGCCCTCGTCGGATATTGATGACGGTGGTGCATCCCTCGAGGTCCCGACAATTCCAATGACGGTTTCTGCAAAGAAGGGACAGCCCCGGAAATCTCACGCAGAACGACGAGAAGTCGCCGAGGACGCGCTGCTTCGCGCTGCGATTGCGCTGATTTCAAAAAAAGGAGCCAGACAAACCACCCTCGCCGAGGTTGGCGAAGCTGCCGGCTACAGCAGCGGCATCACCGCGCACTACTTCGGGACGAAGGACCGGTTGCTGCGGGCCACCACTGAGTACATTCATGAACGCTATGCCCAGTCGCTGGCATCCAAGGGGCGCGGACATGGTCTCGCAACCATCGAGGGAATGATCGAACTCGCCTGCAGGGCGCCCACCACGGATGCGGCCCGGGCCTTGTTGATCATGCAGAAGGAGGCTTTTCACGGTTCTCCCGAGATCAACGAGATCTTCAAGCACTACAACCACGTTGCGACCGCACGCATACGATCCGAATTGGAAATCGCGATAAAGAACGGCGAAGTCCGCCCGGATATCGATACGAAATTGCAGTCGACCATTCTCTTGGCCCTAATTCGGGGCGTTCGGATGCACTGGTTGCTGGCACCCGAGCAAGTCAATCTTTCAAAGATGAAGACCGAACTCCTGAAATTCGTTCACGGGTCTCTCGCTATTCAACTTGCATCCGAGTCGAGCAAGGCTTCACGCTCCCCCCCGAAAACCGAAATGGGAACGGAAGGGAGACGTACATGGCGGAAGTGAAGGCCGGTTCCAAGCACGAAGCCCGGCGCATCGAAGCTGAGCGGCGGATGCTCGCCGCTGCCTCAGAGATTCTGGCCAAGCAAGGCACAGATGGCTTGACGCTCGCCGATGTGGGCAGTGCCGCAGGTTATAGCAGAGGGCTCCCCGCGCACTATTTTGGCAGCAAGACTGGACTCATCGAAGCTGTCGCCAATCACATCGTTGACAGATTTGCCAACAGACTCGCTGACACTCTTGACGGGGAAGCGAATCTTACGGTTCTGCTCAAATCCGTTGGCGCTTATCTGAATCGAGAATCGAAAGCATGGGAGAGCGCTGCCGCTCTCCAGACGATATTTATAGAATCATTGACCGAGCCAGCGCTCCAGTCCGCGGTTGGTGAGCTAACCAAACGCTCGACACGGAGGCTCGCGGCTTCGATCAGAGGAGCTATGGCGGAAGGAGCGATCAGGTCTGACATCGATCCTCATCGTCATGCAGTGATGATACTCGGACTTTTGCGGTCACTGATCACGATGTGGCTGATCGATCCTCGATCGACACCCTTGGATCAAATATCACAAGAAGTGGTGGTGTCTCTCAAGCGCGAGCTTGCCAGCTCCTGAAAATGAAGATGCGTTCCAAACCGCATTGTCCAAGTCGGTCGGTAAAGGGGGCGAGACTACATGAACTCCGCGAAGGCTCGGCTGTTTTCGCTGGCTGTCGCAGGCGGCGAGCTTGAAGTACCCGGACTTCGGATGCCTTTAGCGACCCAGCCCTTTGGAGAGCCGATCGACGGCGAGGTCGGAAGCCTCAGGGCGAACTGAGGAGAGCTTCTCACGATGAAACCTTATCTCGAGAGTACGATGAAGGCAGTCGTCGTTCAAAATTATACAGCTATCGATGATGTGCAGTTGGCGCACGTCCCCATGCCAGAACTCACACCCGGCTCGGTGCGCGTCAGGGTGCGAGCAGTGGGCATCGGTTTCGTTGATGGCTTGAAGGTGCAGGGCCTCTACCAGACGAAGGACCCGCTGCCATTCATTCCCGGGACGGAATTCGCAGGCGAAGTCGATGGCGTGGCAGACGGGGTGAGCGAGTATTCCGCGGGAATGCAGGTGATGGGAATGGTCCGGTCGGGCGCACTCGCGGAGTACGTCGTAGTTCCGATGGAAGCGTTGCGTATCCTCCCGGACGGCATTTCGCCGGAGGCAGGCGCCTCGTTTCGGGTCAATTATCTGACGGCTCATTATGCGCTGACGGAGCGTGCCAAGCTGCAATCAGGCGAACAGATGCTCGTCTTGGGCGCAGCCGGAGGAGTTGGGACGGCCGCGATACAGCTGGGCAAGATATTCGGCGCCCGCGTCATTGCCGCCGCCTCCACCGAAGAGAAACGTGAATTTGCCCTCGGGCTTGGAGCCGATGCCGCGATCGATTACAACCGCCCGAATTGGCGCGAGGAGCTGAAGGATCTGACGGAAAATCGCGGCTGCGACGTCATCGTTGATCCCGTTGGCGGCGCGATCTCCCTCGAAGCGTTTCGCTCGATTGCCTGGAATGGGCGGCACCTCGTGATCGGCTTTGCGGCAGGCAACATCCCGGCTCTTCCATTCAACCTTCCGCTCCTCAAGGGCGGTACGCTGCTCGGCGTTGATTTGGCCCAGGTTCCGCGGCGCGAGCCGGAAGTCTACCAGCGCACCTTGAGGGACTTGTTTCGGTTGCTGGGCGACCGGCGATTAAGGCCGGCGGTGGGCAGGATTTTCGAATTCGAGAGGTTCTATGACGCATTCAAGACGCTCGCCGGTCGTCGAGCCTTGGGCAAAGTGGTCGTTAGAGTGGCCCGGTAGATATCCATCATTAGAACAGCGCTTGCAATCTTCTACGTGTATTGCAACCGAAGGAAGGCGCAGAGCTGACCGATGTGCACGCTTGTCCTCGGTGATTGCGTGCGCTGGCGCAGGAGCTTCAACGACAACGATCCGCGCCCCCGTAACCGCCCTTGTATCGGCCCTTGCTCCGATGCATCGAGCTGCTTTCGCTGTCGGGGCTCGCATCCGAGACTCGGCGCGAATTTCCGTCCTCGATTACGTAGATCCCAACACACGCTCCCTACAACCGAGCTAGAACTATAGCTTCATCGCGGCTTCAGAGGAAGGCAAACGTCGGTGCATCGCGTCTTCCAGAACTTCATTGATTTGTTGGCAGCTGCAGAAGTCCCCGCCGACTTCGAGAGAGCTATGGGGGACATGGCGCACGCATTAAATCTTTCATCCTTTGCTTATCTGGCCTTTCCGCGCTCAGGTTTGGCCACGCCGCGTTTGATCTCAACGTATCCGGTCGAGTGGACGTCCCACTATTTGCGAAGCAACTATCAAGAAATTGACCCGGTCGTTCTTGACGCTCTTCGGAATCCAGAGCCGTTCAGCTGGGGTGTCGGCGCCCATTCGAGAGCATATACATTGCTCCAGCAAAGACTTTTCGATGAAGCATCTCAACACGGACTTCGACTCGGCTTTACGGTCCCCATCCATGATGATCGGGGCGCGATCGCAGCATTGACGTTCGCCACCGATCAGCGAGTAGCTGCCTTTGAGCGGTGCGTAGACACTCATTCACGAGTACTTCAGCTTACAGCGTTGTATTTCCATGCCCACGTTCGCCGAACGCTCTTCGACGGGGATGAGATCGGTGTGGTGCGTTTGTCGCGCCGTGAACTAGAATGCTTGCAATGGGCTTCACAAGGCAAAAGCGCTTGGGAGATTGGATGCATTCTCGGCATCTCGCGCAATACCGTCGCATATTACATAGAGAATGCGAAGGAAAAGCTAGGTGTTCGCACGATCGCGCAAGCGGTGACGCGCCTTGCCGCTGCAAATAAAAGAAAGCAGAATTAGGACACGCGTCCCCTACAACTACAGGTGATGATTCTGATCAACAATCCCTCTTCAAGACGGTGGCGAGCCTTTGGAGGGATAATGATTCAGCTGATCACGGCATCTTCGTATGGAGAGTTTTCCGACACTCTCGTTGCGATGCACCGGTTAAGACATCGTGTTTTCAAGCAACGCATGGCATGGGAGGTTCAGACCAGTGGCGACATGGAGATCGACAATTTCGATGCGTTGCATCCCGACTATCTAATCCAGATAGGTGAAAATGGCCAAGTACAAGGTTCCGTTCGCCTGCTTCCCACGCTGGGTCCGACCATGCTTTGCGATACTTTTCCTGCGCTTCTCGAAGGCCAACCCGCGCCCTCAAGCTCTCTCGTTTGGGAAAGCAGCAGATTCGCGGTCGACGTGCCAGTCGACGCTCCCAAAGGAGATCACGGCATAACTCGTGCTGCATACGAGCTGTTCGCCGGAATGGTCGAGTTCGGGCTTTCGCGACAGCTCACTGATATCGTTACCGTCACCGATGTCCGAATGGAACGAATCCTTCGACGGGCCGGCTGGCCGCTGCGACGGATTGGCAATCCTGCCACGATCGGCAACACCGTGGCCGTGGCGGGTTACCTGGAGATCTCGACCGATATTCTCGCCAACCTTCGCAAGGCCGGTGGTCTTTCGATGCCAGTTCTCTGGACGCCAGTATTCTTTGCTGCCGCCTAGAAAGATCCACACGACCGAGCGAGATCAAGATCCCCGCCTCGTGCGGGGACTTCCTATCTTGCGGTTTGGTACCGAGCTCAAAAATGAGAGAAACCAGGATCCGGAACGATCGATGGAACGTTGCGAGAGCTATCGACCTGCAACAGCTTCGCCTGGCGGTTGTCGCTTGTGACTACGGAAGCTTTCGACGGGCTGCAGAAGCGCTTTCAATCAAGCATAACGCCCTCAGCCGTTCTATCAGGCAACTCGAGCATTTGGTCGGCGCCTCGTTGTTTGAGCGCTCAAGCGGTGGAGTCAAGCCTACTCTCGCGGGGCGGGCGGTTCTGCGAATTGCAAGGCTGATCCTGGAAGAGGTCGACATGCTCGTGGACACAGCTAGATCCGGTGGTCGCGGCGACACCGGCCATCTTGTCGTCGGCTTCTACACGTCCATGTCGACGGGCAATTTGCGAGCGACGATAGGTGAGCTCAAGAAGCTGCTACCGCAACTCGAATTGGCAACGATGGAACGCTCTCGCTCGCGTCTGATGACTGCAATGTGTAACGGCACCGTGGATATTGTCATCAGCCCCGGACGCCTACCTTCAAAGGACACCAGATCACTACTGCTATGGAGCGAGCGCATCCTGATCGCGCTGCCCCAGGATCATTGCCTAGCAGCACGCGAGATCATCTACTGGAGCGATTTGCGTAACGAAACGATACTCCTGAGCGAATATGACCCCGGACGAGAGTTCGAGGATCTTCTGATCTCGAAGCTCGTACGCCCCGACGACCGCCCTAGGGTGGAGCGCCACAATGTTAGCCGAGGCATCATCGAGAGTCTGACAAGTATGGGTATGGGGCTCAGTCTCGCAATGGAATCGGATATTGGTGCAAGCTGCCCTGGTCTCGTGTACCGGGAGTTGCAGGACGGATCGGGACCAAGCCTGGTCGATTTTCATGCGCACTGGCGCGACGACAATGAAAACCCGGCACTGAAACGTTTCCTCGATCTGCTCGCAGAGCGCTATCCCTCGCCCCCGCCGGCTCCCGGTGAATGACCGGTTCGCCTTGCCTTTGCAAATCCGCGGTCCGTGGCCATGAAGCGCGCCAGCATGGGCGCGACCAGCTTTGCCGGATCGATCCGCTGCCCGCTTTCGCGTGCAATGGCCTCTGCGTAGGCGACGAGATCCCGATGCACTGATGCCGGAAGTTCAGTAGTGACCTTGACCGGCTTGTCGTCGGGCAGCGCTCCTATTCTAAGCTTCGGCATCCCCTATCCTCCGTAAGGCGCAAGCACGAGATCACGATTGACGATGACGCGAACCGGGAAACCAGGCCGCACGGTCAGCGTCGGCTGGATGTTGAGACTGCGTCGAACCACCTGCTGTCCGGTCTGGTTCAGTGAGTCCGAGGCGCCGTGTCGCAATGCCTGGATGATCGCGCTGTCGTTGCTGTTGGTGTCCGAGCCGGCACCCAGTTCGGTCCCGACAGCCAGAAATGTCGAAAGTGCCGCAGCCTTGAATAGCTCGCCCCAGTGATTGTCGACCTGGTCTTCAAGGCCCGCATATCCAGCGGTGTCAGCGCCAGGCTGCCGCTCTAGAACGATAGAGCGTCCATTCGGCATGATCAGCCGGGTCCAGACGAGCAGGACACGGGACTGGCCAAAGGTGATCTGGCTATCGTAGATCCCGATCAGACGCGCTCCCTGAGGCACAAGCAGAAAGCGGCCAGTCGGCGTGTCATAGACATTCTCGGTTACTTGCGCCGTAATTTGGCCTGGCAGGTCCGATCGGATTCCGGTGATCAGCGCACCTGGAATAACCGTCCCAGCCTGCACGATGTATGGTGAAGCTGGCTTGGTGACGCGATCAGGGCTGACTGTGCGACGGTCAATAGAGGCGTTCACGAAGGCAAGCTTGCGGTCCTGACCGTTCTGCGCAAATCCGTCGTCATTGGCACTCGCCGGGCTTTGTGACGAGATGCGATCGCCCCCTACACCTGGAGCCGTGGGCTCACGCACTTCTCTCCCATTGGTCGAAGCGAACAGATGGCTGATGCGGGCTGCTTCGGTCTCCTGATCCCGGCGCTGCTGTTCTGGATCAGCGCCGATCGTCGGCGACTGGCCTTGGGCCGCAAGGATCGGCCGACCGAGGTCCCCGGGAAGCGGCGGACCCAGTTGCGGGATTGGCTGGCGTGGAATACCAGCGTAGTCCTTCGGCAGCGCCGAAATACCGTCGGCGACATTGTGATGGTCGGTACTGTAAAGCTCATCGGCCGCCGAGTTTCGGTGACGATTGTTCTGCAGCGACCACAGCACGGCTCCGCCGATGACAAGCAGGGCGACCGCGCTCCCTCCCGCAAGTACTTTGCGTGACAACCGTGTCACGCGCGGGTGCTCCGCTCTCAAGCGGAAGCTCCTGGACTGGTTCTCTTGTGTTTCAGGCGGAGCCGCTTGCTCCTGATCATTTCCATTCCCGGTGTTCATGACGACGGCCTCCCGTCGGTCCGGACAATGCGGACCTTCTGCTGGTGCTCGCCCCCAAGCCGCAGTTCGGCGGCAGCAAACAGCCGATCGACGATCAGAACGTTCCCGTAAGCCCGATAGTTGACGAGTTCAGTCTTACCATCTGGACCAATAACGAAGAGCGGAGGCATCTCGCCCTGCACGATACCTTGCGGGAATTCGACATAGACCTTGCGGCCATCGTCATAAGCGGCGAGCGGCCGCCAGGGAGGGTTGTCCCCTTCAATGGCATAGCGGGAAATGCGCTGCGCCGGGTCCGGAAGAACGGGTTTCAGAGCGACTGAACGGGATCGTTCGCGCGCTGTTTCCGGATAGTACCAGGCAACAGACGGCATGTATGGCCGCTCGCGGGAGCGGAGCTCGATCAGGTAAGTGCGCCGATCTGTATTTACGACCAGGTTGGTCTCGATCGATGCGCGGGTCGGCTTGACCAGGATATGGACGCGTCGCGTGTCGCCGCTCCCGCTCTCGGTGTCGCCTACGACCCAGCGGACGGTATCTCCAGCCGCGATGGGCCCTGCCCCCGTCAACTGCTCCCCCTCCTCGAGCGCGATATCCGTGATCTGCCCGGGCGCGGCATAAATCTGATAGAGCGCTCCAGGACTGTAGGCATAGATCTGCGCCGCGTTGAAATACCCCCGCTTGCGCGGTTCAACACGGGCTGCGCTATTTGCCGTCTCAACCCGGCTCACGGGTTCAGCGTCTTCCTTCCCTCCCGACTTGCCGCCAAGAGCGGGCTTCCAGAGGGGTGGAACGTGAAGCGGTCGCGATCTGTCGTCGAGAGCCACTGGCGTCGCCGGTAATGGAGGAACTTCAGCGTCATAGCTGATCTCCGGCGGAATGTAGGTCGCGCACCCACCGAGCGCCGACGAGCAAACCAACAGAGTGGACAGCAACGCACACTTCGAGGCCACGAACTTGGACGAAGGCGAATTGAGCCTGCTCTGCTGAGGGCAACGTTTCGAATGAAGGTCAGGCAGCGTCTTAGTCACTGACTCAACTCCTTTGACCAGTTGATGGCGCGGACGTAGACGCCAAGAGGATTCTTGCGCAGGCGTTCGGCATCGCGCGGCGTTTCAATCACGATGGTGAGAATCGCCGTCCAGCGCTCGGTCGAACTCAACGAACCGTTGTCGTAGACACGCTCGGTCCACGCGACCCGAAAGCTTTCTGAAGACGCGCGAATGACGCTCGAGACGTCGACGGAGATTTGCGCCTTGCCCAGCTTGGCAAAGGGGTCATTGTTGCGCGCATAGTCGTTGAGCGCGGCGGCGCCGCGATCAGTGGTGAAGTCATAGGCCCGCAGCCAATTCTGGCGTAGGACGATGCCGTCGGCCGGCAGGCCCCTGACATCCTCGATGAAGCGCGCCAGATGGTAGGCGATCTGCGCATCAGTGGGTTTATAATCGATGTTGGCTGGCGCGACCCTTTGGGCCTGGCCAAGATGGTCGACCTCCACCACCCAGGGCGTGATCGATCCTTGGCTCGATTGCCAAACAAGGCCACCTGCGAGACCGGCGGATAGCATCAGGGAGCCAAAGGCCATCAGCCGCCAGTTTTTGGCTTGCACGCGCGCGGACCCAATACGTTCGTCCCAAACCTGCGCTGCTTTCTGGTACGGCGTAACCGGCTCGGGCATGCGCCCGTAATGAACGGATGGTCGTTTGAACATCGATAATTGCCTCGGATCAGGTGATCGGCTTTTGCTTGGTGTGGAATTCGGGTTTGAGATGCGGCTGAGCGACCGCGATAAAACTCAGTGTCAGGTGTCAGCGCTCTCCTTCAGACAAATCGACGGAAGAGCTGCTGCCGCCGGAATCGCCTGAGCGGACCGCGTGGCCGGCTGCCGACGCACCCTGCCGAATGGTCTCGGCACGCTTCATGCGGCGCGCCCAATCGGGCTGCCCTTCAGCCGAAGTGCTCGTGGCCTGCGCGCCGGCTTCCCCACCTCCACCGAGCGCAGCCGCTGCACGACGCAATGGGCTCATGGCAGCCGAACTGCCCGCCTCCGCGACGCCAGCAAGGCCGCCGCTTCGATAGGCGGCTGACGCTCCGCTTATTACAGCGCCACCACCGCGCGCGACGCCTGTAATCGCACCGCCAGCGAGACCGACACCGCCAGTGGCGAGGCCTGCGCCCGCAGCAACAATACCTCCGGCAGCAAGGCCTGTTCCAATCGCGGCGCCGGCGCCGAGCTGCGGTCCGCCCGACACCAGGCCGTTTGCGATACCCGGACCGAAAATACCGAGGCCCAGCAAGGAGAGCGCCGCAAGTACCAGTGTCATCGCGTCTTCGATGGTTGGTTGATTGCCACCAGAGCCAGTGGTGAACTGAGAGAACAGGGTCGATCCAATCCCGACGATGACGGCCAGGACCAGGACCTTGATTCCTGAAGAGATGACGTTGCCCAGGACCCGCTCGGCCGCGAAGGCGGTCTTGCCAAACAACCCAAACGGAATGAGCACGAAGCCGGCCAACGTTGTGAGCTTGAACTCGATCAGGGTGACAAAGAGCTGGATCGCCAGAATGAAAAAGGCGAGCAGCACCACAACCCAGGCGAACAGGAGAACGACGATCTGGACGAAATTCTCGAAGAAGCTGATGTAGCCCATCAAGTTGGAAATCGAGTCGAGCAATGGCCGGCCGGCATCGAGTCCGACTTGAGCAATCTTTCCCGGTCGCACGAAATCTGCCGCCAACAGGCTTGCGCCCGATGCTTTCAGTCCAAGACCGGCAAAGCTCTCGAAGATAATGCGCGCCAGACTGTTCCAGTTACCGATGAGGTAGGCGAAGACCCCCACGAAGAGCGTCTTCTTGACGAGGCGGGCGATGATGTCTTCGTCCGGACCCCAACTCCAGAACAACGCGGCGAGCGTAATGTCGATCGCGGCAAGGGTCGTGGCGAGATATCCGACATCGCTGCCGAGTAGCCCAAAACCGTTATCGATGTAACGCGTGAACGTTTCCAGGAACTGGTCAATGATCCCCGTACCCGTCATGGCTTGCTAGCCTCGGGTGTCGCCGGTTGCGGATATCCTTGCGGGATTCGGCTCTGATCCTTTGGGACGGGCACCAACCCCGCGGCGGGATCTTCTTGGCCAGGAACCGCAGCACCAGTTTTCTTGGCCAAGAAGCGGCGCCGGTTTTCGGCCCAGACCTGCCTGCAATGCTGATAGCCAGCCGTTTCCTCCGCAATGACGCTGCGGCAGCGTGCGAGGTCAGAGCTAGTTGCACCTGTCGTCTGCTCCGCCTTCGGCAACGCGGGCGGCTCGTCACCACCGCGAAGCTGAATCGTGCAGGCAGTGACGACCAACACGCCGATTGTCGTAAGAAGCGACAACGCCTTGAATGCCCTTATGTCGGTCATTAGTGGAACATCTGCACATTGGATGATTGATAGCCCTGCCCCGATGTCAGGAAGCGCCGAAGCTGTTCTCGTCCCTGATCCTGGGCCGAGGCGCGCTGGGCCGCTTCCAGGCTTTGCGCCCTGCCCTCTGCCGTTACAACCGCGGTGAGGTCGGCGAGCTGCTGCGCGTTTAGCGCAAGAATCTGATTGCCAGCCTGCGTTGCCTGCAGAGCGCCGCTCGCAACTTGGCTAGACGTTACGAGCGCGGACGTCTGGATACGATTGGTGTCGAGGTTGCCAACGATGCCCGCCTGGACCCGAAGCGCGTCTTGCGTTGCGGCATAGGAATTCTGCCAACGTGCCTGAGCGTTGGAGATCAGCAACTGGTTCGACTGATTGCCGCTAGCTGGCGCGTAGCTGGTTGAGAAGGCGCGGTCGATCTGCTGGACATCGTAGGCGATGCGCTGGGCCTGGGCCAGTAATTGCTGGGTCCGCTGAATCGATGATTGCAGTTGCTGCAGCGACGAATAGGGCAGGCTTGCCAGATTCCTGGCCTGATTGATCAGCATCTGTGCCTCGTTCTGCAACGTGGTGATCTGATTGTTGATCTGCTGCAGTTCCCGCGCGGCCGTCAGAACGTTCTGGACGTAGTTGTTGGGATCAAAGACGATGAGCGCCCGTGCGGGCACCACGACGCCAAGCACCAGCGCAATAGTGCCAGCGGCCGCGAACAGGCCAAGACGCTTCATTGCGATTTCTCCAGATTGACGAGATTGGGGATCAGGTCGAGAGCCCAGGCAACGCCACGGTGCTGGAGCCAGGCCGCCACAAAGCCGTCAGGCCCGTATTCGGCGAGGAGTTGCGCGATGGCAGCCTGGTCGGTCTTGGAAGAGGCTGCGGTAAAGGCGAGCGCAACCTCACCAAGGCCAAGTTCGAACATCCGATTGCCGCGGCGGGACTGGCAATAGTAGTCGCGCTTTGGCGTTGCACGGCTCAGAAGCTCGATCTGGCGGTCGTTGAGGCCGAAGCGGCGGTAGATGGCCGTGATCTGCGGTTCGATTGCCCGTTCGTTCGGCAGCAACAACCGTGTTGCACAGCTCTCGATGATCGCCGGCGCGATCGCGGAGCCATCGATGTCCGAGAGCGATTGGGTGGCGAAGATGACGGATGCGTTCTTTTTCCGTAGCGTCTTCAGCCATTCCCTGAGTTGGCCAGCAAAATCCTCGTCGTCGAGGGCCAACCACCCCTCATCGACAATGAGGAGCGTCGGCCGGCCATCGAGACGATCACCAATACGATGGAAGAGGTACGCCAGCACGGCCGGCGCAGCGCTCGTTCCGATCAGACCTTCGGTCTCAAACGCCTGGACCGAGGCCTCACCAAGGCGCTCGAATTCGGCATCGAGCAGGCGCCCGGATGGACCGCCGAGGCAATAAGGTTGCAAGGCGCGTTTCAGAGAGTTCGATTGGAGCAGGACTGACAGGCCCGTGAGGGTACGTTCCTCCCTCGGCGCCGAGGCGAGAGACGTCAGCGCCGACCACAGATGATCCTTGACTTCCGGGGTGATCTCGACCTTTTCCCGCGCCAGGATCGCGCCGATCCATTCCGTCGCCCACCCCCGCTCGACGGAGTCGTCGATCCATGCCAACGGTTGCAGGGCGACGGGGTTCTCGTCTCCGTCAGACAGCGCACCGCCGAGATCATGCCAGTCGCCATTCATGGCGAGCGCGGCCGCCCGGATTGAACCGCCGAAGTCAAACGCAAAGACCTGAGAGTTCGGATAGCGGCGGAATTGCAACGCCATCAGAGCCAGCAACACGGATTTGCCGGCGCCAGTCGGGCCCACCACGAGGGTATGACCGACATCGCCGACGTGGAGGGAGAAGCGGAACGGCGTTGATCCCTCGGTCTTGCCGAACAACAGAGGCGGCCCTTTGAAGTGGAGGTCCCTCGCCTCGCCCGCCCACACGGCTGACATCGGAATCATGTGAGCGAGGTTAAGAGTCGAAACCGGAGGCTGCCGCACATTGGCGTAGACATGCCCAGGCAGGGTGCCGAGCCAGGCTTCAACCGCGTTCACCGTCTCGATCATGCAGGTGAAATCGCGGCCCTGAATGACCTTCTCGACCAGCCTCAGCTTTTCATCGGCAGCGTTGGGATCGCGGTCCCAGACGGTAATGGTCGCCGTGACAAAGGCTTGTCCGATCTGGTCCGACCCCAGTTCCTGCAACGCCGCGTCGGCATCAAGCGCCTTGTTGTGGGCGTCGGTATCGAGTAGCGTCGACGCCTCGTTCGTCATGACCTCCTTGAGAATGGCCCCAATCGATTTTCGCTTGGCGAACCACTGCCGCCGAATCTTGGTCAGCAGCTTGGTGGCGTCGGTCTTGTCGAGCATGATCGCGCGAGTCGACCAACGGTAAGAGAATGGTAGGCGATTCAAGTCGTCCAGGATCCCCGGGGTCGTGGCACCCGGAAAACCAACAATCGTCAGCACCCGAATATTTGCTGAGCCCAACATCGGCTCGAGCCCGCCGCTCAGCGGCTGGTCCGCCAACAGCGCATCGATGTACATGGGAATTTCAGGCACCCGAACGCGATGACGCTTGGTCGAGATCGTCGAGTGCAGGTAGGTCAGGGTGTCCTGATCATCGAGCCAGGCACATTCGGGCATGAACCCTTCAACGAGTTGCAGCACGCGGTTGGTCTGATCGACAAAGCCACGTAGTACCTCGCGCGCGTCTGCGCCAACAGTCCGATCGCGGCCCTCATAGAGCAGGCGCTCTGCCCTGGCGGCTCCCTCCTCCGGTGGCAGATAAAGGAAGGTCAAGAAGTAGCTGGACTCGTAATGGGCACCCGCCTCTTCGAACTGAGCCCTGCGTTCCGCGTCGACCAGCGCGGACGCGACGTCCGGAAAGGAGTTGGGCGGGTATGCCCCCGCAGAGTGACGCTGCGCCTCAACGAACACAGCCCAGCCGGATCCCAGGCGACGCACGGCGTTGTTCAGGCGGCCGGCGACGGCGACAAGTTCAGCCGGCACCGCGCTGTCGAGGTCAGGTCCGCGGAACTTTGCGGTCCGCTGGAACGAGCCGTCCTTGTTCAGGATGATTCCTTCGTCAACGAGTGCTGCCCAGGGCAGAAAGTCGGCAAGGCGCGTGCTGGAATGGCGATATTCGGCGAGATTCATCATGACCGAGGGCTCACGTGTTGAGATGACCGGGAATGCGCAGATGCCGGTGCACCACATCGACAAAGGCGGGATCGCGCTTGGCGGCCCAGACGGCGGCCATGTGGCCGATGAACCAGAGGACAAGGCCCGCGATCCAAAGCCGCAATCCCAATCCAAGGGCTGCCGCAAGCGTGCCATTGACGATCGCGACCGACCGCGGCGCGCCGCCCATCAGGATTGGCTCAGTGAGCGCGCGATGAACGGGAACGACAAAGCCTGTGACTTGATCATCCATCAGATCACCACGCCGCCGCCGAAGGAGAAGAACGACAGGAAGAAGCTCGAGGCGGCAAACGCGATCGACAGACCGAACACGATCTGGATCAGCCTGCGGAAGCCACCCGACGAATCGCCGAACGCGAGCGTGAGCCCGGTCACGACGATGATGATGACGGCGATGATCTTGGCGACCGGCCCCTCCACCGACTGCAAGATCTGATTGAGTGGCTGCTCCCACGGCATGTTCGAGCCAGCCGCCCATGCCGGCGCCGACACCAAAAGAACCGTGCCGGAGCCGACTAGCGATGCGGTATGTCGAAGAAGGTGAAATTCCAGACGCATGTCAGTCTCCTGCTGATGAAACGTTGTAGTCGCCGGCGGCACCAAGCCCCGTGACGAGGGCGAGCTCAGCGAGGCGACGGTCGGCGCCGCGCCCCGCAAGCACGGCAACGAGGTTGATGGTTTCGGCGATCAAGGCGCGCGGAACCGTGATGACGGCTTCCTGGATAAGTTGCTCGAGCCGCCGCAACGCACCAAGCGCACTGCCCGCGTGAATGGTCCCAATGCCGCCGGGGTGGCCTGTGCCCCAAGCCTTGAGCAGATCGAGCGCTTCGGCACCGCGAACTTCGCCGACCGGAATGCGGTCAGGACGCAGTCGCAGCGAGGAGCGAACGAGATCCGATAGCGTGGCCACGCCATCTTTGGTCCGCAAAGCCACGAGATTGGGCGCCTTGCATTGAAGTTCGCGCGTATCTTCGATCAGCACGACCCGATCGGAACTCTTTGCCACCTCGGCCAGGAGCGCATTCGTCAATGTTGTCTTGCCGGTCGATGTCCCGCCGGCGACAAGAATGTTCTTCCGTGTGGCGACCGCGTTCTGCAGGATCTTGGCCTGCTCCGAGGTCATGATCCCCCTGCCGACGTAGTCGTCGAGCGTAAACACGGCGACGGCGGGCTTGCGGATCGCAAAGGCCGGTGCGGCAACGACCGGAGGCAACAGACCTTCGAAGCGCTCGCCGGTCCCAGGCAATTCGGCCGAGACCCGCGGCGAGCCGGCATGCACCTCCGCACCTACGTGGTGCGCTACCAGACGAACAATGCGCTCGCCGTCCGCCGCCGACAGTGTTTCGCCTGTGTCGATCAGGCCACTCGACAACCGGTCGATCCACAACCGCCCATCCGGATTGAGCATCACCTCGATGATCGCTTCGTCTTCGAGGTAGCCGGCGATCGCAGAGCCAAGCGCGCTGCGCAGCATTCGCGCGCCGCGCGAACTCGCTTCCGATTGAATGGAATGGATTGCCACCGTTCGCCCCCACCGAATGAGGACGTCCAACGAGCGTCCTCATATCGGGATGATTAGAAAAGGCACCGATGGACTTGGCGCAACAAGCGGCTTCAGTGATCGTAGCCTAGCGTAGAAAAAGAAAGACTGAGAATTGATGTTTGAGGCCTGCGCAATCGTGTCAGTTCGCGGGAGTGGCATACTCACCAATCCGCATCGTCATCCGCGGACAGGAGGATGACCGAGTCTTCGTACAACCCGACTGGCTCGACAGCGCAGGAAACATCAGCCGGCCTGAAGAAGAGGATTGAACTCATCCACGAAGCGATGGATCGGCGCCAGGGCAGCGCGAACCAGACTAACGTCGCGATCTGCAGTACTACGTTGAGACCAAAAGCGACTTGATAGGCTTGGACGGGCCTATGGCCATCATTCGCGGACCATTGCTCCAGAATAAGTCCTGTCGCGTATTGCGCCAGAAATGCCCAACCGAAGTGCCAAACGTTCAAGGCACCATTGGCACGGCCGGCAAGCTCCGGCGGGAAGTAATCCGCTATCACCGCGAAGCTGACCACTGTCGCCGTTCCGACAATTGCGACAATAGACCAAGGCAGGATGGACGGCAAAGACGCTCGCAGGATCAGGGATAACTCAGCCGCGATGAACAGCACCGCAACCATCGCTAACACCGCCTCCGCCCCGATTCCTCTCCGCTTGATGGAATGGACGGTCGTACCGAATAACCAGGCGCCAGCGCTCAATACGATGGACATCATAAAAAGCTGTCTGACGAGACTTGCGCGATCAAGCCCCTCCACGTCGGTAAACCACGGTGATGCCCACAATCCCTGCAGAGACCAGGCTGATCCGACGCACGTCGCCGACAACGGGGCCATTCGCCAGAAGCGCCGATCGCCGAGAACGGAGCCAAGAGTGGCGCGCGCTGCTGATGGGGCAACGCCTCGCTCAGGCACGACGGCATAGATGAGAATGGCCGTCGCACCGGTAGCGGCCGCTAGGACCTCAAAAAGTTGCCGCCAGCCCATCCAGGCGAGTAGGTGTTCGACGGGGACCGTAGCAGTCACCGATCCAAGCGATCCCAGCATGACCATGTAGCCGTTAAGCAAGGCGACACGCTCCCTGGGGAACCAGAGGACGATCGACTTCAGTCCTGCGGTCAACGCCGCCGCCACGCCAAACCCGATCATCGCGCGCCCGATCAAAAGCGACAGGAAGTCAGTCGATATCGCAAAGAGGCCGGCGCCTGCTGCTGCAAGCAAGAGCAGAACACTCTGGACACGACGCGGACCAAAGCGATCCAACAATATACCGACGGGGATCTGAGCGACCGCGAAAACGAGAAAATAGACCGACGTCAGCAACCCGAGGTCGGCAGTCCCAACCCCGGTATCCGAGCTGAGATGGTTGGCGATCAGAGCATTGATCGTTCGAAACAGATAAGAGAGATAGTACCCGGCTACAAAAGGGAGAAAAACGCGCGCGACGCGACGCCATGGTGTTGAGATTTGCATGCTGGCCCCTTTGCACTCTGCTCGCTCGAGCCGATAGCGCGTCCAGCTTTTGCCAGTGCGGCCCAATCGCTGCTGTCGTAGGCTAGCGTAGAAAAAGAGGGATCGGCGCGATAGCAATGCTCAGTCAGGTCTCGCCAGCCGGTTCCTGGCGACGGACATCTTCCGGAATCTCGCGCAGAAAGCTTTGCCCCTTCTGCAAACGGCGCCCGAGCGCCTCGACAAATCCTTCAAAGCGCTCCCGACCCTTTGCCTGCGCGGCCGCCTGCGCGTCGTTGGGTAGCGGCGGTGTAATCGTCAGCCAGAAACGAATGAAGAGGGCCAAGGTCTCCGCCGTCAACCCAACGTCGCGCTCCAGCCTCTGCATCTGACGCGATAGCCGATCGAGGCGGCGGGTAAACGCCGCCTCCCGCCTGTCCGCTCCATCCGGTGAGAGAAACGAAGCGACAGCCGCTTCCACGATCGCAGACCGGGAAAGCTTCTTGCGGTCGGCGAGTTCCGAGATCTGTTTCAAGAGTTCTGGCGGGAAATAGACGTTCATCCGGTCGCGCATATTGCCTCAGAGCTCCATACCGTCATTCGGGTCCAGGGCGACTTGACGGGCGACACCGCGCATCTGTTGGCGGATGAGCCGGGACTGACTGACCGCATGCTCGTCATCGTCAAGAACGGCGGCAAATTCTTCGGCTGGCGTCGGCTCGGTCGTCTCCTTGGCGATCGCGACGTGATCGGGGAGTTCGGGTTCGCGACGGAGGCCGCTGTTCGCCGTGTCATCCTCGGCCTCCGCGGCTTTGTCAGTTGGACTTCCCGTCGGCCTCGGCGTCCCGAGTTCTGACCATCCGTCCGTTCGCAATGATCGGCCGGCCGTCGCCGGATCGGGCGGCGGCAGAACCCGCTCGGTGAATCGCCGATCCTCGTAGTAGCGGACCTTCTTCGCCCGAATCGGCGCCGTCCCCGCCAGCATGACGATCTCGTCCATCGGCGGAAGCTGCATGACCTCACCCGGCGTCAGCAGCGGCCTTGCAGTCTCCTGCCGCGAGACCATCAGGTGCCCCAGCCAGGGGTTCAGCCTGTGCCCGGCGTAGTTCTTCATGGCCCTCATCTCCGTCGCCGTGCCGAGCGCATCGGAGACCCGCTTCGCGGTCCGCTCGTCATTAGTCGCGAAACTGACCCGGACGTGACAATTGTCGAGGATGGCGTTGTTGGGCCCGTAGGCCTTCTCGATCTGATTGAGCGACTGCGCGATCAGGAAACTCTTGATGCCGTACCCCGCCATGAAAGCGAGCGCAGACTCGAAGAAATCGAGCCGCCCAAGTGCTGGGAACTCATCAAGCATCATCAAGACTCGATGCTTGCGATCGCGGGCGTGCAAATCCTCGGTCAGGCGACGGCCAATCTGGTTCAGCACCAGACGGATCAGCGGCTTGGTCCGAGAAATATCCGACGGCGGCACCACAAGGTAAAGTGTCGTCGGGCGACGATCTGCGATCAGATCGGCAATCCGCCAGTCGCAGCGACAGGTCACCTGGGCCACGACGGGATCGCGGTAGAGTCCGAGGAACGACATTGCAGTGGACAGGACGCCGGACCGTTCATTTTCCGATTTGTTGAGGAGTTCGCGCGCCGTCGATGCGACCACGGGATGCGCGCCCTGCTCGCCAAGATGCGCGGTGGTCATCATCGCCTTCAGCGTCGCCTCGATGGGTCGCTTCGGGTCGGACAGGAAGGCGGCGACCCCGGCCAAGGTCTTGTCTGCCCCGGCATAGAGGACATGGAGGATGGCGCCGACCAGGATCGAATGACTGGTCTTCTCCCAATGGTTCCGCTTGTCGAGCGAGCCTTCGGGATCGACCAGGACGTCGGCGACGTTCTGGACGTCGCGAACCTCCCATTCCCCGCGCCGAACCTCCAGGAGCGGATTGTAGGCTGATGACTTAGGATTGGTGGGGTCGAACAACAGGACGCGGCCATGCCGCGAGCGGAAGCCCGCGGTTAGTTGCCAGTTCTCTCCTTTGATGTCGTGAACGATGGCCGAGCCGGGCCAGGCCAGCAACGAAGGAACGACGAGGCCAACACCCTTGCCGGACCTGGTGGGTGCAAAACACAAAACGTGCTCCGGTCCATCGTGGCGGAGGTAGTCGCGCTCAAGCTTGCCCAGCACCACACCATCCGGACCGAGAAGTCCGGCCGCTCGAACCTCCTCCAGACCAGCCCAGCGCGCCGAGCCATAGGTCTCAACATTCTTCGCCTCGCGCGCGCGCCACACCGACATGCCGATCGCCGCCGCGATCGAAACGAAGGTCCCGGACGCCGCGATGAACGCCCCCTCGGCAAAGACCTGCGGCGCATAGGCGTCGTAGACGAACCACCACCAGAAGAAGACGGGCGGGTAATAGATCTTGAAGCCCATCATTTCGAACCAGGGCCGCCCGAGCTCGGGCTGGTAGGCGAGCCGCCAAGCCGTCCACTCGGTTGCTCCCCAGATGGCGAGCAGAACGATTAGGCCGACAACGATTACCTGTCCCCACAGGATTTTGGTTCCGGACATCCCGAACGTCCTTCCGCAACTGGATTAGAGAGATTGCTAGAGGCCGAGGTCGCGCTTCCGACCAAAGCCCCATTCGATGCCACCGCCGTCCTTCACGACACCAGTGACGTGTTGGCCGAGCTTCTTTTCGAGTTCGCGCGACCAGGGCACGAGCTGGAAGCCGAGCCCACTATCGATCATGGCAAAGCGTCCCGAGGCGAGCGTCAGACGCTGGCGATATGTCCCCGCCACATGATCCCCGGAGTCAGACTTCACGTAAGGGAGGCTGGTGTCGGCCGAGACTTTTGCGGCCACCTGGTCCAGTTCACGTTGGCGCAACGTGTTCAGGAGGTCGCGCTGCAAGATGATGCGTTGGCCTTGCCGCCGCGCCAGGCCCTCCTGGACCAGATGCTCGGTACGGGCTTCCATGGCGTCGCGGGTCTCGCGGCCAAATCCGCCCATG
Organism: Bradyrhizobium sp. BR13661; assembly: GCF_029892425.1. GTDB lineage: Bacteria > Pseudomonadota > Alphaproteobacteria > Rhizobiales > Xanthobacteraceae > Bradyrhizobium. The sequence goes on from NZ_JARXWB010000013.1 coordinate 221,759, forward strand.
GCGAGCGGCATGGGGTCGCGTTCGACCAGCCTGTGGTCGAGCCAGGTCGCGCCCTTCGCGGCGACCTGCTCGGCAAGATCGAGATCGGAGCGGATCGCCAGCACCATTGTCGGTCGCGGATCGCCGGCTTGACCGAAACGCCGGACTTCGACGATGCCGCCGGCCGGCGGTGCATGGTCGAAAGCTTCGAGCCCTCGGAAGCGCACGTGGTGCGCTCGTCCGTCTGTTCCGTCGATCAGGGCATAGGCCTCGCCGGTCAATTCGTCATGCAATCCACGGTCGACCAGCCGTCCGATGATCTGGGACGACGGCTGTCCACCTTCGATAATGAAGTCGGCAACGCCGCGCGCCTCCCCACGCTCGGTAAAGGCGCGGTGCATGGTCTTGATGATGTCGCCGCGCATGCCAAGGTCGCGCAAGCTCCGCTCGGCCTCAAGGCCTACCATCCATTCCCCTGGCGCGGCGGATGCGGCAAGGCCCATCCTCTCAAGGTGCCGAAGGCGACCGACCAACAGGCGCCGGATCTCGGGATCGGACTTGCCAGGATTCTCTGGGCGAAGATCGATAGCGCCGGTCTCATCGGCTGCCAGGCGGATCTCTCGATCGAGCCGTGTCCATCGTTCCGCCGTGACTTCCATCTCCAGCGCATTGCGGATCTCGTGCTCCGGTTTAGGTCCCAATTCGATGGCGACCAGTTCCTCGGCACGTGAGCGCAGGCCCTGGCTGATATAGTCGCGGGAGATCACGAGGTCCGCCCCTTCCTCATCGACACCCCGAACGAGAAGGTGGACGTGAGGGTTGTCGGTATTCCAATGATCGACAGCCACCCAATCGAGCCGCGTGCCTAGATCGGCCTCCATCTGCTTGGCGAGATCGCGGGTGAAGGCCTTGAGGTCGGTCATGTCGCCGGCGTCCTCAGGCGAGACGATGAACCTGAAGTGATGCCGGTCGTCCTTGCACCGTTCCGCAAAAGCCGCGCTATCGGCGCGGTCGCTGTCGGCATCAAACATCTCGGCCCGCTCGCCGCTCCGTGTCACGCCGTCGCGTTTCAGATACGAGAGATGGGCCGTCAGCGGCGCTGAGCGGAAGGCTCGTCCTTTGTGACGAACCACGCGCGCCTTCACAACAACGCGCCGCGTCGGGCTGAATAGCCGACTGCGGCTAAACGCGAGCCGGCCGCGGCCAAACGTCGAGCGCCCATAGGCCGCAGAGCGCCTGCCAGCCGCGGTCTGACCCGAGGCGTGTCCTGCCTTCTTCGCGGCACGTAGCACCTGGTTGATGAAGCTCTTCGGCTTCGGCGCGCGGGTGCTGCGGATGCGTCCAGGTCGAATACGCAGATCGCTGTCGCCCGCGGTCATGGCCGGGCCTCGAAAAGCGCAAAGATGCTTTCAGTGCCGAAAATGTTCTTGATCGCATTGCTCAAAATGCAGGGCGCGGCACGCGCCCCGACCGACCGGCACGGTAGAACCCAAGCCATGCCAATGGCTTGCGGTGCGACCGGCGACCCTCTTTTATCTCGCCGTCCTGCCGTCGTGGTCTCCCTGTCGCCGGTTCCTGAAAGAGCCACCTGGCAGCCAACGCGCGAAGCCCCCGCTGCTTCCGAGCGCTTGCGATAGCGATCGTTACCCGAAGGGCCGAGACACCCGAAGGGTGGCTCGGTGAGGAGCGAAGCGACGAGTAGAGCGCGGGCCGAAGGCATCGCCCATACGCCGTCAGCTCGCGAACCCGCATACTTGGTCATTGCGATGCTCCCGAATCCGATCGAGGAACGAACACGCAAATTGGCCGAGGAACTATGTGCCCGTCCTGCCGTCGTGGTCTCCCAGCGGATCCCGAAAGAACCACCGCGACCTGGCAGTTGAATTGCGAAGCCCCCACTGCTTCCGAGCGCTTGCGATAGCGATCGTCACCCGAAGGGCCGAGACACCCGAAGGGTGGCTCGGTGAGGAGCGAAGCGACGAGTAGAGCGCGGGCCGAAGGCATCGCCCATACGCCATCGGCTTGTGAACCCGCACACTTGGTCATTGCGATACTCCCGAATCCGATCGAGGGACGAACACGCCAATTGGTCGGGGGACCATGTGCGAAACATCGGGCGCCGAGATTGCAGTTGTGACACCGTTGGACGGCACGAGCGCCGGCAACCGATCGCGCGTTTTCATGAGATCGGATCGCCCGACGAATAGCGTCGCAGCTGCTATTGACTGTCCGCTGGACGTCCACCTCGGCGGCAGGTCAATGGCAAGCAGATTTGCAAGCTTTGCGACGTATCCTCGCGTCTCTTCTGGCAAAGAGCCGTCAGCGAGATGCCCTTCATAGCGAGCTGGTCCCGCGTTGTACGCGGCAAACACGCCAGGCGAACCATACCGATCGAGCAGTTCGCGCAAGTAAGCGGTGCCCGCTAGAATGTTGTCGTGCGGGTCATAGGGGTCGTTCCCGAGATTGTAACGCTCGCGATGTTCCGCCCAAGTCGCCGGCATGATCTGCATCAGGCCTATTGCGCCTTTTGGCGATCTGGCGTGCACGTCACCAGCACTTTCGATGCTGATGACCGAACCGATCCAGTTTACCGGAATTGCAAAACGCTTCGAGGCTTCGTCGACGAACGCTGCAAACGGGTTGCGTGCCTGAGCAACCGCCGGAGCTGACGCCGATCCACTCCGGGCTAGAGCAGCACTGTTCGACGCAGCGAAAATAAGCAGCAGCGACACGACAACCGAAACACGCACGCCCGATCGAGCCAGGCATGCCGTCGTGCTCGCGCCCGTCCAGGGTAAAACCGCTTCGCGCCGGTCCTGCGGTCGCCCCGGACTGCTGCGACGCGCGTCGGCCCTGCAAGCGTTGGTCGGGACGGAGGAATGGCCCCGCGATCGATCGAACAGAGGAATGGCGGGGTAAGAATATGGAACACGCACGATCACTCCTCCCATGTCCACACGGGCAGCGCACAGCCGATCACCGCCGACGCAGGCAAGAATCCAAAATATCGGCCATCCAGGGAGTCGTCGGACTGCCAGTTCATCAGAAACAGCTCGCCGTCGCCAACGACGCGGCAGCCCTGCCATTTCGGCAGCGGCCGGCCGCGTCCGTCGCGGTCGCGTGCCTCGCCCATTGCAATGTCGTCGACCGAAACTGTGAGCCCGCTCCTGCAGACCGTCTGCCCCGGCAGCGCCAGGATCCGCTTGAGCATGGGGACGCCAAGGGGCAAATAGCCGTTAAAGTCGAGGAAGGTCGCGAGCGGTTCCGGCGGCTGCACGGCGACCAATTCAGTGACTTGGAATTGGTCGGCCGGTCGAAGACGGTAGAGACCGATCGGCACGCTCGCGGATGCGTTCCAGATGTAAAGCGGAAGCGGCTCCAGGACGATTGTCGCGATGAGCGCGGCAGCGACCCCAAACGTCACGACCAGCATCATTACGCGGCCCGTCATCGCATCACCGTTTGTCGGTGAAGCCATGCCTGGTGGCGCGCTTTCGTATACGGGCGCGGGTTTTCGTTGACGGACAGGCGGTTATGAACGTGATGCCAGTGATCAGGTGCGACATCAGCGGGATCGATGCCGAGCGCCTCAACGGCATCGATCATCTGCAGCACGCGTTCGACCTTCGGCCAGCCGGTCAGACGCAGCAGAATCTCACCGCCGGGTGTCACATAAGGAACGGTTGAGCAGCGCTGTCCCGCTGCGACCGCACGCAAGATGTCGATGCGCGAAATGACCGTGCCGAAGTCGTTGGAAGTCCAACGGACGAACGCAAAGATGCTTCCGGGCGCAAATGACAGGACGCGCCGGTGACGATCAATCTTCCGTTCTTCGACAATGCGCCCGAACCGAATGCGGTTTTCGATGCGCTTCTCGAGCCACAGCACTTCCACTTCTGTGAGATCGCTCATGCGGCGGCTCCCCGACGCTGGAGCCGGCAGGCGTGAGCTTGGGGCGCGGTGGAGAGTATGTATGGCCTGCAAAGGCAAGCCAGACTGACGGACCGCCCTTGCCGGGCGCCGCCAACGCGGCTGCCGGCCTGGTCCGTTAGAAGAAATCCGAAGGATTTCTGGTTAGTAAAGTTAGAGCGGCCGGAAAGCGCAGAGAAACAAGCTCTTAAGTCCGATTCCGGTCCCCGATAGCACGAGGATCGGGTCCCCGATAGCACGAGGGTTGCGGTCCCCGATAGCACGAGCTGATTCACAGGTTGTCCTCCGGATTTGGAATGAGACCGCGCCGGCGCAGGCGTGCCGTTAAGGGAGCAACAGGCGCAGGCGCGAAGTTCAGTCGCTCGATGCCGTTCCGATCGTGCGTGAGCACGAGCTGATAGCCGGGCAATGTCTGGCGCTGGACGATCTGGCGAAGGTCGTAAGCAAAGTGCTTGAGCGGCGAGAGGATGCCGGACTTGGCATGGAGGTGCACAAGGTCAAAGCTCCAGCCGCCATCCTGGCGTCCACCGTGCTTGCGCACGAGCCGGTAGAGCCACCGCTCAAGCCCGCCCGTCAGCTCGAAATATGCGCGATCAATCGTCAGCACGAGCGCATCGTCAATGACGCCGGCATAGAACCAATCCGGCAGGATCAACTCGATCCCAAACGGGCGACCGTTTGCATCGGCTGTCTCCTTCCACTCGTTGATCCAGGAGAAGCGATGTCGTCGTCGTTCTGCCGGCTGGCGGATCGACGTCAGCACGCTCGTCGACTGAAGTCTGTCGAGACCCGCCTTCAGCCGGTCGTAGTCACGTGCGCTGGTGCCGCGGCCGACGAACGTCAAAATCTCGTAAGGCGTTGCAGCCATCAAACGCGAAGTCTTCAGACCTGCGTCACGGGCTTCGACGATCTGGGACGCGGCCCAGATCAGAACGTCTGCATCCCAGATGGTCGCCATGCCGTGTTCCGGCACGGCTTCGACACGAATTGCGACCGCACCGGCACGGAAATCGATCGGCACGACACGTTTCGTCTTGGCGAGCGAAAAGAAGGGATAGGCCATGAGATCCTGCGCGTCGCGGGGTGCAAGATCCCCGGGCAAAGCGCGAAAGAGTTCAAGCTGGTCGCGCTCGGAATGGTGTTTGCGCCGCATGGTGGTTGTTCTTAAGCGGCGATCAGCGACGTTCTTGGCCTGCATACGGGCGCAGAACCGGGTGCTTTTTAGCCGGCAGTACGGTCCCCTTCCCGGGGTCGGAGGTCGACGTCTTCGCGCCGCGGTCGGCCCACGCTTTCAGGTCATCGACGGCGTAGACAACACGTCCGCCAATCTTCCGATACGTCGGTCCAGTACCGTACGTGCGGTGCTTCTCGAGCGTGCGGCCGGACAGGCCAAGATAGCGCGCGGCCTCCGGTGTACGCAGGAATCGCGGGGGAAGACCGGCCATCGGATCGGGCATTTGAGAACTCCAGGAGGACAGCGCACTACGCTTGGCTAGGCCGGCGTGTGTGCGGTCATCATGGAGGAGCGCGATATCGGAGGGGGATGCTGAATACGGAGGGGGCGATTTTCGGCACCCCTTGGGGACTGCGCTACTCGTCCCTGCGCCCAGGCCGCAGAAGTTTGCGGTAACCACCGCGCATCAACGCGAGGCCGCCTTGCACCAGGCGGACCGTTCGATTGCGCAGATCATGCGTCTTCCACGCACGATCGGGGATTCGCTTTTTGCCGAACAGCGCTTCGGCGACAACGCGATAACTGCCGCCGGCGCTATGCGCATCGAGCGCGCGGATCGCGGCGCTCAGACGTTCGCGCCGCTGCTTAGATAATTGATGAAATGCCGGACCTGGCACGCGTCCATTCATCGCGCGCCACAGCCGTCGTGCTGCATACGCACGCGCGTCGAAATCGCCGTCAAACGGCAGTTCGGCTGCGTATGGCGCGCCGAGCGCCGGCGGCTCTTTGGACCAGACACGGTGATCTACCGCACCGATGCGCAGCACGGCATGCCAGCCGTCGACAGCGCGGCGCACCTGACCTGTTGCAAGGTCAAGCAGCGGCTGAGACGCTGAACTGCGATCGGCGGCCCAGGCAACCTTGACCGAAACGACCGCCGGTAGAACCTCGGGAGCCCAAAAAATCGTCTGCTGGTCGAAGGACCTCTGTGGGTCATGGGCGAAAGCAGATGCCCCATTTCCTCCTGAATTCGTCAGTCACTTCGCCGTTCGGACTGTTGGCGATCATCACCTCGTACTCACGCCGATAGTCGGCGTTACGGCGGAGACATTCCCAGGCGATGTCGGTGATTTCGGCGTCTTGTAGGCTCTTGTAGGATTCTGGCGACCGCCAGTCGAATTCAGGCATTGCTTCCGCCCCATTGCACGCTGCTAACAACGATTGCGCCGCAATAGGTATGAACGAGGCGGTTGTAGGAAGCCCCTAGTTTGGCACCACGTGGTGCACTGGAATGACCACCGATCAGCAAAAGAAAATAGTTCTGCCTGCAAGTCGCCAGCCGGTAGTCTTGTTCTATTTCGAGCCGGTGCCTCGTAAGAGGCGCCCTTGCTCCGTCACCCATTTGGCGCGTGTAAGATGACTCTGATATGCGCTTCGCGCACGGTCCGGCTCCCGCACCGGATCGATATGCAGCACGATTCGAGCGACTTCCATCCAGTCAGCCCCTTCGCTTTCGGCCTGCAGAAGGCGCGTGTAGGTCACCACATGCCGCTCATCGTAGGCAGTGAGAATTTGATCTGCAGGCGCAGCATCGGCGACGTCTGGGTCGAGCGGCGGCTTCCTCATAAGACTCCACGCCTTAGATTAGACAATTTCTAACACGCGGGCCGGAAGGAGCAGAAGCGTTAAAACTGTCGCAGGAGCCGTCCGGAGGGTGTTTTGTCGAGAATACTCCGTGGTGAAATACTCTTCAAGGACATGCCCTCTCGCGTATGGATATACGCGAGATACTTGCAATCAATTTGCGGAAGCTCCGGCAGGCCCGTGGTTTGTCACAGGAGGAATTGGCTCATCGTGCTGAAATTGACCGCACTTATATCAGCGCACTCGAGCGAAGCGTTTATGCGGCGGGTATCGACGTTGTCGATCGGCTCGCGCGCAGCCTGGGTGTCGAGGCCGCCGACCTGCTCACTCGCCCGCCCACAAGCGCCAAGAAGAAGACTCGGGGACAGGCCGAGTGATTGATGTCGGGCCGCTCGATCCGGCGGCCGGTTTGCGCTCACTGATGCCTGGAAGGATGAGAAGCCCCGCCCGGCGGACCGGACGGGGCTTGATGGAGTGGGCCTACTCGCCGGTCTTGCGCGGCCGCGACCAGAGCAGGGTGTAGCCTTCACCGCCTTCGTCGTCGAACAGGTTCGCGTAGATCGGCGCGTTGAACGAGGGGTCATCGAGCTTGAGTGAGAGGTAATCGCGGCCCTCCTCGGAACGCTTCGACCAGGCTGCGCCGATCTCCGCGCGACCCACATAGATGCGGTGGCTGGGAGCGTTTTCGTTGGACCGGTTGGTCTCGGCGACGATGCGGACGCCTTTGGCCTTCAGGCTCAGGGTCACGATCTCGCCCTGGAATTCGTTACCGACCTTCTTGAAAGAACCGATGTTAGCCATGTCACTTCTCCTGTTGTGTTTCGAGCCCGCGACCACCGCGGCCTCGATGGCGATCTAGGGCCGAGGACGATCGGCGACGCACCCGCTCGGGCCGGAGCGCAGCGGAGGACGCCGTTGGAGCGACTTTCTTGTCTCGCGAGGAATGGGCGAAGCCCAGGGGAAGAAAGTCGCATCAACGGCGTTGCGGCTCAGACGATCGAGGCGAAGCCGGTCTTCGGCCAGATCAAGCCATCAACGAGGCCACGTGCGTCCGGGTGCTGAACCACAATCTTACGGAGAAGCGTGGCTATCTCGGTTTTGACGAACAAGAGGTCGGAACGCTTCAGCGGGGAAAGAGAAACAATCTCCTGCAAAAGGCGGCATCGTCTCCCAAGGACCGATCGAGGTTAACGCGTCTCCGCCGCGGATGCGTGGGCCAGGCCGGATACCGCAGCTTGATCGAGGGGTTCAGAGGAGGCCTGCCTCGCCCGCGCCCAGGCTTCGATCATCCCCCGTTCACCGCGCCGATCTGCGCGTACCTGTTCGACGATGAAGGCGGGAAACGATCATCTTTCGAGGCTTGCGGTCGTAAGAACCGGTTAGGACAAGTTCTCCACCACCCCACCCGACTCTAACGGGCGGGTCTCCACCAAAGCAATCAAGCGCATCCATGACGTTACGCCAATGCAAACCGCGCCGAGGCACGCGAAGACCTCACGCCAAGCCAGCGAAGGCACCGCGACATGGGACACGGCGAACACCACATGATAGCCGGCGACCGCGGCGGGAACAGTGAATGCTGCCGCGATCGCGATGCGCAAGGCCGAGGACCGAGTAACAGCAAAGGCGACCTGGCCGAGGACTAGCGTCAGTGCACCGCCGGCCGTTGCGATAAGCAGCGCGCCGATGAGGCCGGCACCGCTCTGAAACGCCGTCATCCCGATACTCAGCGCGACGAAAAACGGCAGAGCATACACAGCGAGCGCGAAGATCGCCCAACAGAACAAACCGATGCCGAGTGTGTTGAGGACGAGCCCAAGGGCGAGCATGGTGGTGGCTCCATGTGCATAGATTTACCGGTCGCGCCTTCCACCACCACCACGGCGCAACTTCAGACCTAAATTCGAAACGAGGCGGAGTTGCGGCGCGCACAATTCCGCCTTGTTGGTTGCAGGCGACAAGACGGCGCTCACGCGCCGCCGAACCTCCAGACAGGGATACCGAGCCGCTTGGCCTTGTCAGCGAAGTTGTCCTGGATTCCTGTGCCTGGGAAATGCATGACGCCGATCGGCAGGAGTTCAAGCATGGTATCGTTTCGCTTGAACGGTGCTGCCTTGGCATGTTTCGTCCAATCAGGCTTGAAGGCGATCTGAGGCACCTTGCGGGTCGTCGCCCATTTGGATGCGATCAGTTCGGCCCCCTTCGGGGAGCCGCCGTGGAGCAGGACCATGTCGGGATGCTTGGCGTGAACCTTGTCGAGGCGATCCCAGATCAGATGATGGTCGTTGAAGTCGAGTCCTCCGGTGAGCGCGATCTTCGGTCCTGGCGGCAACATGACCTCGGTTTCGGCGCGACGCTTGGCGGCGATGAAGTCGCGGGAGTCGATCATCGCTGCGGTCAGCGTACGATGGTTCACTAGCGATCCCGATCGGGGGCGCCAGAATGAGCCGGTGTGAGTCTCGAAGCGCACTATGGCCTGATCACGGAAGAGCTCCAGGCAGTTGCGGCGCTCAATCAACGTGATGCCTTCCGCCGTGATGCGTTCGAGTTCGACCGATCGAACTTCGGAACCGTCCTGCTCGCGCTGACTCTTCTGCTGCGCCTGTTCGTTGTCGTCGAGTTGGCGACCGATGCGGTCGACGGCACGATGGAACAGGTTGACAGTCGACCAGAGCAGATCGTCGAGGTCCGGCTCGAGCCGCGTGTCGCTCAACGTGGCGACCAGGGCATCGAAGATGTCAGCGACGGCACCGGTAATGATCCTGGCCTCGGGAAGTGGCCGTGGATCGGGCTGGTCGTCGAAGGGGCGGTGACCGAAGAGCTGCAATTCTGTAAGAACACGTTCGGTCGCAGATGCGGCGTGCGGCAGTTCGATGTCATCGTGGTCGGTCATGGAGGTGATCCTTTGCCGGATCGGCCGCGACCATCGCGGCCTTCGTGGCGATCACTCAGACGGCAGGCGGAACGGGCCAGAACCCAGAGCAGAGCGGAGGGCCGAAGCGCAGCGGAGGATGGCGAAGGCCGGCTATTTTGCTTCGCGATGCAAAGCGCGCTCGCCAGATGGCTAATGTGTCTTCTCGTCGCCGGCGCGCGGCGGAAAATAGCCGGACGCAGCCGTTGCCGGCCCGAGCCGTTTGCCGTCCGATCGCCCTCTAGAAGGCCGTGGTCGCGTCCTCTTCCGGCAGTGGCCGCACCGCGACCGCCCTGTCGACGCCCATCGAATTGCCGGGGCTATTCCGCGGTTGCCATCGACGAATGCATTAAACGGGCGACGTCCTCCGGTACGAGTTGAAGTAGCAACGCTGCTCGGAGGGCCTCGAGGCCGAAGATGTGCAGATCTTCGTTGAAGTCGCCCAACCGGGGCGACAATGCGATCGCTTCAATGCCGGCGGCTTCTGCGCGCTGGGTGAGAATAGCCTGTACGGCATCTCCGGCAGAATCTGCGTCACGGGCGATATAGAGTCGGCGTAGGCCAGACGGCAGCAACATGGCTGAGAGGTGATTGGCCGAGAGAGCAGCGGTCATGGGCAAGGTCGGCAGGACATAACGCAGCGACAGCATGGTCTCGATCCCCTCGCCCGCAGCGAGCACGTCGTCCACCACGCCGAAGCGAACGGCGTTACCAAGAAGGTCGCCCATGGCCCGTCGTGGCGTGTCGATCGGGGCCTTGCCGAGCCGCACGCGATCAAAGCCGTGTGGATCTAGCCAGGTGCGATGCACGCCGGTGATCCGTCCCTCGAGGTCCGTGACAGAGCCTATCATCGCCGGCCAGGTTTCAGTCGGCAAAAGCTCGTCCGGTCGGTAGTAGCAACGTGGGTGAAAGCGCAGGCTGCCACCATGGTGGATTTGGCTTATTCCACGACGTTGCAAATACGTTTCCACCAACGTCCCTTCGATCGGACCGGATATCGCAAAAAGTCGACGGGCGGCTTCTTGCGATCCGGCCGGCACGACTGGACGAACGGGTCTCGGGAGTGATTGATCCTCAGAACGAGGCAGCTTCAGAAAGCGCCTCGCCTCCTCGGCGACCTCGCGAAAGTCTCGCAAGGCCAGACTTTCGCGGATGATGTCGAGGAGATCGCCATGTTCTCCGGTCGCGGCGTCGGTCTTATGTTCAACTGCACATAAGACCGAATATGTTGCGCCGAAGGTTATGTTGCGCATTTGCACTTGGGTGCTGTCTCG
>NZ_JARXWB010000014.1 GCF_029892425.1 Bradyrhizobium sp. BR13661
GTCTTCATGACGCCTTCCTGCAGCTCGGCGGTGACGTTGGAGAGGCGCTGCAGCGGCACCTTGAACTCGGTGTCCTCGTTGCGGCGGGAGATCTCCAGCAGCTGGTTGCGGGTCAGCACCAGCTCGGAGACCATGGTCATCAGATGCTCCAGCGTATCCACGTTGACGCGGATCGACTGGTTGGCGATGCGGTCGCCCTCGCCGGCGGTCTCATCGGCTGCCAACTTCTTGGCCGCAGCCTTTTCCCGGGCGGACTTGGCTTCCTTCGCGGCCGGCGCAGGCGCTTCGGCAACAGGCGCGGGCTCGGCCACCGGCGCGGGCGCCGGGGCTTCGATCGCGGTCTCGCGGAAGGCGCGTTCGAGATCATCGAGCGAGACCTCGCCCGGACGCAAGGGACGTTCCAGGGTCTGGTCGATCAGTGTGCCCGTGGTCATCTCTTTTGCAGCGGCGGGAGCCGGCGCAGGCGCAGCGGCGACAGGCGCTTCCGGCACCAATGGCGGCGCTTCGGCAACGGGAGCAGCAGCACCGGCCGCCATGGCCGCCATGCCTTGCTCGACCATTGCCTCTAACTTGTCGATGAGATCGCGGTCCTCGCCTTCGGGCTCGGCTTCGGTGGCCTCCAGACCTGCGAGGATCTCCTTGATGCGGTCGATCGAGGACAGGATCAGCGTCACCGCCGGTCCCGTCACCGGCATGCCGTCGCGGAATTTGCCCATCAGCGTCTCGCCGGCATGCGCCAGCGCTTCGAGCCGCGGCAGGCCGAGGAAGCCGCACGTACCCTTGATGGTATGAACAAGGCGGAAGATGTTATCCAGGATCTTGGCGTTGTTCGGCTCCTGCTCGAACTTCACCAACTGATTGTCGACGGTGTCCAGGCTCTCGCTGGTCTCCGTCAGAAACTCCCGCAACAGATCATCCATGAAAACAGGCCTTCATACAGAGAGGGCGCGCACGAATTGTGATGCGCCAGATCGGAATGGGGCCAGCTTCACCGCAAAGCGTTTAATAATGGTTGAGTATGTGCAAAAGAACGGAACCAACAAAGACATAAGGCGCTCCGGACAAGCCGAAGCGCCTTGTAAAGGATCAATTAACCGCTGAGCGCTGTGCGCGCGTTTACGAAGCGGTAACGATGATGGCCTCGCCCTCGTGCTTGAGCGACACGGTGAGACCGCAGGCCTGCGCCAATAGGCGCGTATAATAAGGCTGGATCGCATGTGCATCTGCAGCCGGCCCGCGCTCGCCGCTGAGAAGCTCGGAGATGTTCTGCGGCAGACGCGCGTTGTGTCCGGTCGCGGTGATGCGGAAGCTCATCGTCTCGCCCTCGCCGATCGGATCGATCGTCAGCATGCCGCCGCGCGGGATCGTGTGCTGGGCAACGACCAGCATGTTGAGCAGCAGCTTGACGCGGTTCTTCGGCAGCAGCAGCCGCGGCAGATTCCACGTGATCGAGCACTTGCCGTCCTCGATGTGGCCCTTCGCCATGGTCTGGGCATCGCCGAGATCGATCTGCGCGCCGGAGGAACCGGCCGCGCCGAAGGCGAGGCGGCAGAACTGCAGGCGGGCGGAGGCGGTCTTGGCACTCTTGCGAATGAGGTCGAGCGCGAATTCGCGATCCTCGGGCTTGGGATTGTCATCGAGCACTTCGAGCCCATTGACGATGGCGCCGACCGGGCTGATGAGATCATGACAGACCCGCGAGCACAGCAGCGCCGCGAGTTCGAGCATATCGGGAGCGGAAGCGGTACCTGAAGACGGAGCGTCAGACATAAAGGGTTCCTGCAATTGCACGGCGTGGACGCGGCGAATCACGCATGGCTTAAACTGTCGCTGCGGGTTCTATCATTCGCCAGCCCGTGGCAGGAAGCTTGCGATAGGTTCGAAGCGGCCATAAAGCACCACAGGCGAATCAAGTGAGAGACACGAAACTTGCCAATGAATGAGGCATGCAGGTGAGGATCATCGACGGCGAGGCCGCCGGCCGGCTGATGGAGCCCCTGACCGCGCTGGTGCTGCAGGCCGGCGAGGCGATCCTGCGCGTCGACCGCGGGGCGATGCGGGTCGACGGCAAGCAGGACGGCTCGCCGGTGACCGAGGCCGACCTTGCCGCCGACCGCATCATTGCCGACGGTCTGGCTCAGCTTGCAGACGACGTGCCGACACTTTCGGAAGAGCGCACCCACCTCGCCTCGCCGCCGTTTCGCGGCAGCTTCTTCCTGATCGATCCGCTCGACGGCACCAAGGAGTTCGTCGCTGGGCGCGACGAATTCACCGTCAACCTGGCCATCGTGACGCAGGGCGTGCCGCTGCTCGGCATCGTCAGCGCGCCCGCGCTGGGGCTGCTCTGGCGCGGCATCGTCGGCCGCGGCGCCGAGCGGGTGCGATTTGACCGCGCAACCATCGGCGCTGCCGAGCCTATTCATAGCCGCAAGCTGCCCAGGCCTGGCGAGCCCTGGATCGCCGCGGTGAGCCGTTCGCATGGCGATGAGAAGAGTGAGGCGTTCATCGACCGCCGCCCCAACGCTGTCAGAAAGACCTGCGGGTCGGCCGTCAAATTCGGCCGGATCGCGGAGGGCAGCGCCGACATCTATCCCCGCTTCGGGCCGACCTGCGAATGGGACGTCGGGGCCGGCTGCGCGGTCGTGACGGCGGCTGGCGGCAAGGTGACCGACGGCAAGGGCGGCGAGCTCCGGTTCGGCGAGCGCGGCGATACCGGCTTCATCATCCCTGATTTCATCGCCTGGGGCGACGCCGGGGCGGTAACGAACTACTGACTGAGCTTGTCCTGAAGCGCCGGCCAGCGCTTGCCGACTTCATAGAGGAAGCGTTCGGGGTTGGCCGCGAAGGCGTCGCGATTGTCTTCCCGGCTGAACAGATAGAGCCGCTGCGCCGAGATCACGAAGAAGCGCGGATTGCCGGCGATGATCACGCCGCGGGCGATATCGGCGGGGTCATAGCCGCCGAACTGCGGTCCGTAGACTTCGGGATGGGCCAGGAATTCGGCCCGGTTGCCGTCGTTGCGGAAGCGCCAGACCGCGCCCCAGAGGTTGGCCTCGAACTGCGCCGTCCCCTGCACGGCCATGCCGTCGACGAAATAGGCCACAGGGTCGAAGCCCTCGATGGCGACGCCGGAGAAGCGATTGACGACGATCCGCTCGGTGGTGGCCGCGCGCGCCGGCAGCCCGGACAAGCCGAGCCATATGCCCGCCAGAAGGCCGATCAAGGCAATTCCTAGGCGTAAAGGGCTATCTTCCTGCCGTTGTGCCGTCATAGTTGCTGCGGATAACATCCGAGTCGAGGGGACATCCGGCGCAACCTAGGGCCGTGCCTGTTGGCATCAGGTTAAGGGAAGCGGACCGGGATCGATACCAGGGGTTCTTTTATGACTTTCGCATCACGCCTTGCCGCAGCGGCGCTCATCGCGCTGGCTGGCTGGACCGTGCCGGCCTCCGCCCAGACGGCCGCGCCGCCGCCGGACCTGCCGCCGCCGCAGCGCACCCCGACCCCGAACACCTACGGCCCGGACGAACTCGTCACCGCCGGCCACCGCTTCTTCGGCAATGTCTCGCGCGGCCTCGCCTCGATCATCGAGAAGGCGGTCAGCCAGTGGGGCCTGCCGAACGGCTATATCCTCGGCGAGGAAGGCTCCGGCGCCTTCGTCGCAGGCCTGCGCTACGGCGAAGGCACGCTCTACACCAAGAACGCCGGCGACCTGCGCGTCTACTGGCAGGGTCCCTCGCTCGGCTTCGACTGGGGCGGCGACGGCGCGCGCACCATGACGCTGGTCTATAACCTGCCCGCCACCAACGCGATCTACCAGCGCTTCGCCGGCATCGACGGCTCGGCCTATATCATCGGCGGCTTCGGCATGACGGCGCTGACCGCCAACAACATCGTGCTGGTGCCGATCCGCTCCGGCCTGGGCTTACGCCTCGGCGCCAATATCGGCTACTTGAAGTACACGCCGCGAGCGACCTGGAACCCGTTCTAGCGCTCCCCTCCCCGGTCAAGTCCCGGATTCACGTTAACAACAGGGCGGGGCTGGCTTTTTGCCGGCCCGCCATGCATTGTCCTTGGTAAATTCTTCCTTGTTTCTCGGAGTTTGACCCATGGTCGAACCGATCATGTACCTGGCGATCGGTTTCCTGCTGTCGATGCTGTGCGGGCTCGCCATCGTGCCGCTGGTGCATAACCGCGCGGTGCGCCTGACCACGCGCCGGCTCGAGGCGGCAACGCCGCTGTCGATGGCGGAGATCCAGGCCGACAAGGACCAGCTCCGCGCCGAGTTCGCCATGTCGGCGCGCCGGCTCGAGATGAGCGTCGACCAGCTCAAGAACAAGACCACGAGCCAGCTCGCCGAGCTCGGCAAGAAGAGCGACGCCATCAACCGCATGAAGATCGAGCTCGGCGAGAAGAACGCCACGATCTTCGCGCTCGAGGCGCGCGAGAAGGCGGTGAAGGAGCAGCTGCGCGCTACCGAGGAAGAGTTCAACGCCAAGACCGAATTGTTGCGCGAGGCCGAGATCGCGCTCAGCAACAAGCAGGCCGAGCTCGCCAAGATCAACTCCGAACTGTCCGACCGTTCGATGATGGCGGAGACCCGCCAGGTCGAGCTGGTCGCGGTTCGCGCGCAGATCGAGGAATTGAAGAACCGCGTCGGCGATGCCGAGAAGGAATTCACCGCGACCCAAGCGCGGCTGGCGCAGGAGCGTACGGAATCGGAAGCCGCCACGCGCGAGCTCGGCGATGCCCGCGGCCGCGTCGAGAATCTGAGCCAGCGCGTCACCGAGCTCGATCGCCAGCTGATCGTGCAGGTGAAGGAAGCCGAGATGCTGTCGAGCCGCGTCGCCGACCTCGAAGGCCGCCTCGCCACGCAAGGCAAGCTGCTGGCCGAGCGCGAGTACGAGAACAACCAGCTGCGCCAGACCAACGATGCATCCGAGCGCACCATCAAGGACCTGCGCGTCGAGATCGCCGCCTTGAGCGGCGGCAAATCGTCCGCCGCGATGGAGACGCTGCGCACCGAGAAGGCCGCGCTGGAAGAGCAGCTGCGCGCCGCGCGTGACGAGCGCGCGAAACTCCAGCGCGACATCAATGCGATCCAGCAGCAGGCGGAGAGTTCCTGGGCGACCGAGCGCATGGAGAACGCGCTGCTGCGCGAGCGCATCAACGACATCGCCGCCGAGGTGGCAAAGCTCGCGATGCAGCTCGAGGGCCCGAACTCGCCGATCGAGGCGCTGCTGGCGGCCGAGGCCGGCCAGCCGCCGAAGCCGGCCGCCCGCCCCGCCAATGGCACCGCGGCCACTCTCCCCGAGAGTGGCGGAACGCTCGCCGAGCGCATCCGCGCGCTGCAGGCCCACGCCTCCCGCGCCCGCCAGCAGGGCGCCTGAGCGGAAAAACTTGACACCTTGGGCCCGCACTTCTAAATCGCGGGCTCCGATGCGCCGGCCGGCCGACAAGGTCCGGCCGCCCGCATGATGGTCCCGGGCGCATAGCTCAGCGGGAGAGCGTTCCCTTCACACGGGAGAGGTCCAAGGTTCGATCCCTTGTGCGCCCACCACGCTTCGCCAAAAGGCTTCGCGTGGCGCAGCCAGGCCCAATGATCCAGCCCCAATGATGGCGAAGCGTGTCCGGCGCAGCTCGAAGAGCGTCAACGGACTGGGGCGTCTTGCTTCCGCTCCGTCAAACCCTCGAAAACAACCCCATGCACAGTAGCCGAATTCAGTCGGATCAACGGGTTACGAATTTTCCGAAAAATTCTTGCTCCGTCGGGCAAAACAGGAGCATGATGGCATGGTCGGACAAGCGGCTGACTGCGGCGGATGGGCGATCTCTCGTCGTCATTGCGAGCGCAGCGAAGCATCCAGAAATCCCTCCGCGGACACACTCTGGATTGCTTCGCTGCGCTCGCAATGACTGAGCAAACTTCAAGCGACCCGACTTGGCCTCCATGCCGCATACAGCCCGACGAGGGTCCCGATGACAACCAGCGCGGCGGCCAGCAGCACCTGCAACTCGCCGTCATCCGTGGCGCCGACGGACGACACCAGCCGGGTCACGATGACGAACAGGATGCCGACGGCGGCCGCTGCACCCACGCAGAGATAGGCGAGCTCTCGCGCCAGGTTGCGGCCGAGAAGTCCGAGCGCGGTGAAATACATCGCGCAAGCGTTGGGATGAACGAACAAGGCGATGCGTGCGTAGGGACCGTAGGCGTCGAAGAGCCACTCACAGCGGCCCAGCGCCGCTGACGACGCGACCCGCTGCAGGAACGGTCTGAAGAAGCGAGCCTGCCCGTAGCTCAGAACGGCGCCCACGATGATGGCGAGCCACGCCAGGACGAAAACGGAGGCATCTGCGGGCTTCGGATTGAGCGCCACGGACATCAGGATGAGCGCGGTGCCGGGAAAATAACCAAAATACGGAAAGACCGACTCGAGAAGCACGCAGACGAACATGAAGACCGGAAACCATGCGGAGCCGGTCGCATCCCGGACGATGCTGTTCAAGTCAAAGATGTCAGTCCTGTACAGGACGAGGTACATGCATATCGCCAGTCCCGCCAACGCGTAGAACGGCAACGCTCCCGACAAAAACCGTCTCATCCAACCATCGCGCTTTGTTTCGCGGACATAGCAGGGACCGTCTATATCAGCCCTGCGCGATCGGCAAATCTCGATCTGTTGCGCAGCCGAGCCCGCGACAAAAGCGTCACTCGGTCAAACCTCGCGCCGGACCCCTCAGGCTTTTCTGAGGAACGCATCAGGGGATCGGCGGTTGACCTTGCGACCGGTGCCAGGCGCCCGGTCAAGTCCTATCCTGCAAATTGCCGGGCGCGATGAAAAAACCGAAAACGCCGGCCGTCCTGCCGGCGCTGTCTGCTTCCGCCCGTCGCCATCGCTGTCGAGAGCCATCGTGGCGTGGATGGGTCGTCAGAACGGATTGAGTTGACGATCAGCTAGTCCCCGATACCGGAGGACCTGGGATCAAGAGGATCTGCTAATGAGACAGCAATTTCGATCGCCTGCCGCCAAGGCGGCAAACAATTACTTCAAGCAGGTCCCGGAGAAAGTCGTGACCGATTACGAGAAAGCGCAACAGGCTTTCCACGCGAACAGGGAACGGCTGAAGGCCGAACGCCTGGCGCGGGATGCCGGACGAGAAACCCCATCCAACAGGACACGGTAGGTGTCGCGATTCTACTTCGACATACGCGATCGTGAGCTGCTCGTCAGGACGAAGAAGGCCTGGATCAGTCAGCGTGCCGCGGAGATCGAAGCGGCGCTCTCTCTTGCCGATGTTGCCAGCCAGCTCACACCGTTCGCCAGCAGCGAAGATCTGGCCATCGAAGTTCGCGACGCGGCCGGGCCCGTTCTGAAAGCGACGTTCGTTCGCTTAAGAGGTCACCCGATCAATTGAAAATCCAATTGAACTTGGCAGACTCGTCGATCTCCCGATCAAAGCATCGACAGCACGACGATGGCGTCTTCGACCTCTCCCGAAGCAAGGCGCGTGCGCGCCATACGCTCGAACTGCGTCCGATGCTTCTGAAGATAGCTGAACGCCTGCTTCTGCGTGTTGAAGGTCGTCGCGAGCCGGCACATCTGCCTGCTGGCGCCGAAGGCGAGAAAGAAAGTGATGGCTCCGTCGTCCGGTTTGACTCTGCGCGCGTCCTGCACTCTCCGGAATCGATCCGGAAGGATTGCTGCCGGCGCCGCCGAAAAAGAAGCCCTTCGAGCGCAAGCCGCCTTTGCCGGAGATCAAGGGCTCCGGCTTGCTTGCGAATTTGACTAGGCTGGCCTGTCGGTTCGAGCCCGCCCCTCATCGGAAGATGCGCGCTCTTGCAATTACAATGCTCGACTTGGCCGCGTCCTAATCCTTCCGGCCCTCATCGAAAAAAGCCTGAACGGCCTCGAACAATTTGAGGCGGTTCTTTTCCATGATGATGGTGTGCGTTCCCTCGGCAAGCTCGACGTAACGCTTGCCGGGCGAGTTCACCAGCAGCGGAAACAGCGTTTGCGCCATGTAGGGCGGCGTGTCCTTGTCCCATTCGGCATGGACCAGCAAGGTCGGCACGGTGATCTTCGCTGGATCATAATAAGGCTTGCCCGCGCCGGAATATTGCTGGCCATCCTGAACGACGCCGTTCGGCGCACGCAGGACCGGAGGTGTCATCGCGGCGCCGACCGAATCGGTGGCGAACGTAGCGTCCGCCCATGCGTCGAACCACCCTGCTGGAATGAGGTCTGCCTTCTTGTCTTCGGCAACGCCCGTGTACCACCTCTCCTTAGCCTGATCTCTTGTCACGGTACGGTAGGCGCCGAGCTTGCCTGGGCCCGCCTGCACCAGGGATGCCGTCTGTCTTATCCACGCTGGCGCGTAGAGCACCAGGCGCTCGACCTTCGATGCGTTTTGAGTCGTGTAGGTCGCCATCAGCGTCGTGCCCCACGACCAACCGAGCAGATTGACACGCGAAATATTGCGACGCTGCAGGACATAATCCACCACCGATCCGATGTCCTTGACTGCGGTCTCTCCGGTCACGATCGGCGAATTGGCCTCGGGCTTGTCCGCCATCTCTGCAGGCCGCGTCGACCTGCCGTAGCCGCGGAGGTCCAGCAGCCAGACGTCATAGCCGCGCGATGCGATGTACTCCATCCAGGACAGACCATCGAGCTTGAGATCGAAGGCCGTCTCGGAAGGATAGGTGGCCCCATGGACATAGATGATCGTCTGCTCGGACCTGAAGGTCGTCATGTCGGCGGGCCGCTTGTTGCGGACGTAGATCTCGATGCCGGGATCGCTCGCCTTGACCATCGCCTCTTCGGTCACGAGCACATTCGATTGAGCGAGCGCAGAGCTGCCGAAGACAACGGCAGCGAGAATACCAAACAGCGGCGATGCCTGCATGTCCTGCCTCCCCTTCTTGTACCCGACCGGTACAGCGCGATCGTTGGCCGAAGCTTAACGTCGAACGGTCATGATTCAAGCGGGAATGGCCCCTACCCGATCGCCAACACCTCGATCTCCTGTGCGCCGGAGCCGACAACATCACCCACCGCCTTCCCCATCAGCGACCTCGCCACCGGGGACACGAACGAGATCGAGCCTTGCTTCGGATCGGCTTCGTCCTCGCCGACGATGCGGTAGGTCTGCACGCGGCCGTCAGCGCGGCTGAAGGTCACGGTGCTGCCGAAGGCGATCGTCTCCGATGACGCCGGGTTGGGAACAAGCTGCGCCGTGCGCAGGCGTTCGGTCAGATAGCGCACGTCGCGCAACGGCACCGCCGACTGCCGGCGCTTTTCGTTGACGTCCTCGATGGCTTGCGCGGCTTCATAGGCTTTGCGCGCGTCGTTGAGCTGCGCCTGCAACGCCTGCAGGCCAGTTTCCGTCACGAGGTTCGGGTGCGGCGAGATCGGACGATCCGGCAACAACGTCTCGGAGGCCGTCTCGGCGCTCTCTTCTTTGGTAAAGGCGACGCTCAATTCGAAAATCCTGTCGAACAGTTTCAGGCGACTGTAGCAGACCTGGAGCACGGAGTTAGGTTCGATCGGCTGCCAAGCGGGGCACCTCTCCCCAGCGGGGAGAGGTCGGATTGCTTTGGTGCGCAATTGCGCGCCAGAGCAGTCCGGGTGAGGGGCGGCGGCACACAGAGGGACCTTAAGCCCTCACCCGTATCGCATCTTCGATGCGATACGACCTCTCCCTCCGGGAGAGGTGTAAGAGTTCCCGGCTCGCATCGTCCACTATATCTCAAGTTCGACGAAACGTCGCAGCTTGAAGACGAGGTCGGGCAGCGCCTGGCGGAACCGGGTCGCGCTCTGGAAATTGGTCGAGAACGGCGCGAAGGTGAGCATCGCGTTCCAGTGCCTGTAACCGTACACGGTGACCGAGACGCCGGAGGCGGGAAAACCCTCGATCTTGCGCAGTTCGCCGAGCACGAGATCGGCAATCGCCGCCGCCGGCAACAACCTCTTGCCGTCAGGCGTCATGGCTTGACTGACAGGCTCGGCCGGCTTCGGCGTCGTCACCACGGTGTCGGATGTGTCTTCGGATCCGCCTTCGAATGCACCCTGGAGCTTCGGAGAAGCGGCCTCCGGAATCTCGACGACCGCTGATGGCGTCGGTGCTGCTGGAGCGGATGGAAGGAAGTCGGCAAGCGGCGGCGGGCCGGCGGCTTCCGCACGCTTGTTGCCTCCCAGGATGCTGCTGATCATGGCAACAAGGCCAGCATCCTTTGCATCGTCACTCATTACGGCTCCCCCGGCTTGGCGTAGTCTAACACCTGTAACGGTGACCACGACAAGGGCCGCAAGTCAGATCAAACCACCACTCCTGCATGGCTCGAGCTCAACCGCGGCGCAACGCGACCAGCGCGCCGCGCCGGTGAGACGATCGGTCACTGCTTCTCGAACGGAACGTATTGCTGATACTCCTTGGGCACGGACTTGCGATAGCGCTCGGGCACGGTCCCGGTATCCATCGAATGTTGCATCTCCTGCTGGTTCATCGCCTTCGGCATCGTCTTCTTCGCCGGCTTCTTCTCGGCGCTCTTCTTCGAAGCGGTCGACGGGCTCGTTGTGTCCGAGGCTGTGCCAGGCGGCGTCGTGGTCGTCGGCGTCGTGGCCGTCGGCGCGGCGGTTGCAGCCGGTGGAGTGGTCGTGGCAGGCGGCGTGGTCTGCGCCAGTGCGAGCGGTGTTTGCGCGATGAGCGCCAGCGTCGCAGCCGCAGCCAGCAAATATGATCTTTGCATCAGAACCTCCAAAATGACTGATCCCCAATCAGGGGAGCATCCTCCCATGGGATCGTCCGTGCAAGTCCGTCGAAGATAGGCGGGGCCACCGCTCCAAACTGTGGCCGGGATCACATTGCCGCGCCGGCTTGCGACGACGCGACGCCCGATGAGGCGGCATTCGTCGACAAATACAATTTTCACGCGAGCACGATGCTCGCTACGCCAATCGCTTCGCCGGATAGGTCGGCGAAGCTGACGTTGCTTCAACGTCGGCTGATGTCGATGACGAGAATGTTATTCGCCGTCGATGCAGGAAGAATTTGCAAAGCGCATCCGCAGGTTGCTCTCAGCGCTCGCCGCGGGAACCGCAACGACGCCGCGCAATGTGTGAAACAGCGCATTGCGAGGCAAAAATTCGCGATCTAGCCTCACCTGCATATTTCATGACGAACAACCTTAGCTTTAGTTGCTTTCCGTCGTAACTTTTCAAGGAGGTTATTTATGAGCAGTCGTCACGCCACTTCGCCCCGCGGTCTCAACGCCACCCGCTCGCCGCTGTCACAAGGCCGCTTTGGCCGCATGTTCCGCACGCTGACACCGGCAAATTTCGGCCCGAACGAGGCCGACAACATCGCCAACCTCTCGGTGCTCGCCGACAACATGGTCAGCAGTTTCGATGTGCCCAAGGACGGCCCCGATGCCGAGGAGAGCGGAATTCCCGCGCTTTATACCTATTTCGGCCAGTTCATCGATCACGACATCACCTTCGACCCGGTGAGTTCGCTGACCAAGCAGCAGGATCCGGACGGGCTGATCGACTTCCGCACGCCGTCGTTCGACCTGGACAATCTCTACGGCCGCGGTCCGAACGACCAGCCCTACATGTACGACAGCAACGGCAGATTCCTCCTCGGCGATCCCCTCACCGGCATCGGCGTGCCCAGCTCCTTCGACCTGCCGCGCTTCAGGGGCCGCGCACTGATCGGCGATCCCCGCAACGACGAGAACAGCATCGTCTCGCAGTTCCAGGGACTGATGCTGCGCTTCCACAACCGCATGGTCGACGACAATGACACGCTCTCCTTCCAGGACGTGCAACAGCGTGTCCGCTTCCACTACCAATATGTCGTGCTCAACGATTTCCTGCCGCGGATCGTCAATGCGACCGTGCTGAACGATCTCAAGACCGGCGGCCGCTACGACCACAGCAAGCTCGCCTATTATCACTGGAAGAGCTTCCCCTACATGCCGGTCGAGTTTTCCGTTGCGGCCTACCGGCTCGGGCATTCCATGATCCGGCCCGGCTATCGGCTGAACGACGCCGACAATATGCTGCTGCAGATCTTCCCCGACCCCAACAACCCCGACAACAACGCGCTGACCGGCTTCCGCTCCATGGGTCCGGGACGCGCCATCGACTGGGGACGCTTCATCGACATCGACAAGCGCGCCTATGGTGTCGAGGACGACAGCACCAATCCCGATAACAAGCGGCGTCTCCAGCTCGCCTATCGCATCGACACATCGCTGGTCGATCCGCTGCGCAAGCTGCCGCCGGAGATCGCCTCCAATCCGGCCTCGCTGGCGCTTCGCAACCTCGAACGCAGCTGGCGGCTTGGTCTGCCGTCGGGCCAGGCGGTCGCCAGGGCGATGCACCAGACGCCGCTGGCCGACGAGAAGATCATCGTCGGCCGGGCCGTAGACAATCCCGATCCCTCAGGTGATCCGCAGGTTCCGATCACATCGATCGCCAACGGCGCGTTCAAGGGCAATTGCCCGCTCTGGACTTACATCCTCGCGGAAGCGCGCCAGTTCGCGACAAAGGTCCCGGTCCCCGCCACCGGCGCGCCGGCGGCTGGAATCACGACGCCGCAGCTCGGCCCGGTCGGCGGCCGCATCGTCGCCGAAGTCTTCCTCGGCATGATGTTCGGCGACGCCTCCTCCGTGCTGTCACTCGATCCGAACTGGGCGCCGGTGACCGGTCCCGATTTCAAGCTGAAGGATCTCGTGACCTACGCGCTGGGTAACGGCGCTCCGCTGCATTGAGATTGTAACGGTTGACGAAGGGAGGCCGTCCGCGTCACGCGGGCGGCCTTTCCGCAGTGACTTCTTGGGTGTCTTAGGCTTGATCGCTCGGCCCGATTTGATCCAGGAGCGCCGCCGAGAGCTCTATCTGATGATGAGGAATGCCGCGATTTCGGGCGGCAGTTTCCAGTGCGGCCGTCGCTTCCATATAAATGCGGAAATGCGCGGCGCTTTGCGTGACGCCGCCACCGTCAGTATTCGGGCCGAATACGACTTCATGGCAGCGGGATACTGATCCGGACGTGAATGCCCGGCAGGACGGCGGACGGACCGGGTAAACGGAGCACCGATCGTCCTGCCCAAGCAACGGACATCGCTGCCGAAGCGCGGTGGCATCAGCGGCGTGTCGCGACGCGGCGGCCGCGTTTTCCAAGCGCACCCGCAGCGCCGCACGATCCTCGACCGAAAAGTTGGCGGTGATGTAATCCGATATGAGCGCGGCGACGCCGGGTGGTACCTTGACATGGAGATGGCAGCACGCTGCACAACTCGCGCTGCATGCAATGACCGGCTGATTTGGCATGTGCTCACGAAAACTCGTTGCCGCTGCATCAGCGATGGCTACGCCGGCGTGAGCTGCCGCCACCATACTATCCGCACGTCCGAGCTCAACCGCAAACGATGCGCGCAGATTTTCGAAGATGCGTTCGTATCTGCTCGACAGCGAACGCACGAGGGCACCAACTTCCGCGATATCATTTTTAACAAAGTCGATGGTGTCTTGAGCGCACATGCGGTAGCCAACCTCGAATCGATTGCTCATGTTGGCAGAAATGACCGACGTTACCAGTCGTATCGCGACACGCTACACTTGGCGCGCAGGCCCTAACGCGCGGCCCCAAGACCACTCTCGGCAATCCGCTCGGCGAACCAGCGCGACTGCGGCTGATCGAGCACGCCGCCTACTGCGACGACGCGAATGACCGGCCTGCAAGATGGTGGCGGCTCATTCGTCCTCTGCCACAGTGCGATCGATGTCGGCACCCGGCGAGCCACTCGCCGCATTCTCGTCGCGCCTGTCGATGTGCATTCCAGTCATACCCGTAAGCAGCGGCTTGGCCGGTTCAGGGCGGTCCTCGTCCTGCGGCAAACCTGCTTGTTCAGCCGGCGTCTTCTCATTGCTTGCTGCGGGTTTTTCTCCGCGATTCTCGTCCGGCATGTGCTCTCTCTCGGCTAAAGACCTGGCAACGGAACCGGGTCAACATAACAATCTTTCCTGCAACCGGTTTGACCGGAATCAATGCGGTCGATGAGCCATCGCAGGCCGCTCGATGCGCCCGCAAAATCGCGATGACACGGCAGCTCCGATCGCCCTCAGCCTCTGGTTCGTTCGTTGAGCCTGATCAACGCGCTCCGGACCGATCGGGTCTATTCAGAAAACATTGGTCGATAAACCGAGCCTGCTCATGGGAAGCTTAAGCGAAGCAACGATCGAGAGAATTCGTGCCGAAGGGACGGCAAGGTCCGCGGCGGCGATTGATCAATTGGCCAAAGTGATCCGCTCGATGCCCGACCAGCAGCCCCCCACGGAAAAGATCAGCGTCCGGCATCTCAATTTCTACTATCAGGACGGCAACCAAGCCCTCAAAGACATATCCATGCCGATCTATGCCAATCGCGTCACAGCGCTCGTTGGCCCCTCTGGATGCGGCAAGTCGACATTGTTGCGCGTGTTCAATCGGATGTACAGCCTGTACCCCGGCCAGCGGGTCGAGGGAGCGGTCCTGCTCGACGGGGAAGATATTCTCTCGAGAAACCTCGACGCCGTGGTCCTGAGAACGCGAATTGGCATGGTCTTCCAGAGGCCGACGCCATTTCCCATGTCAATTTATGATAATGTTGCTTTTGGAATTTCCCTCAATCGGCAACTCACCAAGGCAGAAACGGATACGGCGGTCGAAGCCGCATTGCGGCGCGCAGCGCTCTGGGACGAAGTGAAAGATGATCTTTTCAAGAGCGGATTGGCGTTGTCCGGGGGCCAACAACAGCGACTCAGCATTGCCCGCACCATTGCAATTCAGCCCGAGGTCATTCTCCTTGACGAACCCTGTTCGGCCATCGACCCGATCTCGTCGGCAAAAATCGAACAGACAATCGACGAATTGAAACAGGCCCACACGGTGATCATCGTCACCCACAATCTGCAGCAGGCCGCGCGGGTGTCGGACTATGCCGGCTTCATGTATCTCGGCGAGATGGCCGAGTTCGGCACCGTCCGCGACATCTTCGTGTCGCCCCGGGATTTGCGCACGCAACGGTTCATCACCGGCCGCTTCGGATAGAAGGGCAGCGCGACATCGTCGTTGATCCCAGTCAGCACCCGCGCGTTGCCGCGAAACCGCTCGCCGCAAGCCGGTCCGAGAACCACGGCGATTGCGCCTGATCGAGCGCGCCACCGACATAGACCTCCGACATCGTCACGCCGTTCTTGTCCAGCACCAGCAGCACCCCGATCCAGTAGGCGAACCAGATGTGCGGATCGGTCAGCGCCATCAGCTTGTGCTGGTCGTGCTCCAGCGGCGTGTGATTGCTCGCCTTGCGGATCTCGACGGTGAGCAGATTGTTCGGGATCTCGCGCTGGTGCACGACGACGTCGGGGTAGATCGACTTGCCGAGATGATCGTCGGTCGAGATGATGGTGCCGTGCGGCAGATGCAGCGTACGCTCGCCGAGGCGGTCGTAATTGCAGTCGACCGTCCAGCCCGAAAATTGCCGCTCGAGATGGACGGCGAAGCGATGCGTGATCGCGCGTTCGCCGAGATCCTTCTCGAACAGGAATTTTTCGTGGGCATAGAAGTCCCTGACGGCGGCGATCACCTTGTTCAGCTCGGTCTGCATCGTGCCTCCGGGCTTTTGGCGCTCCGTGTCGTGTGCGCCCTTACATCTGCACTTCGATCAGCCGCGGGCCCGGCTCGGCGACGGCTTCAGTCAGCGCCTTGTTGAATTCGTCGGCATTGGTGACGGCGCGGCCGGGGACGCCCATGCCCTTGGCCAGCGCGACGAAATCGAGCGTCGGGCGGTCGAGGCGGAGCATGTCGTTGGCGCGCTGGCCGGGCTCGCCGGCGCCGACATTGTCGAACTCGCCGCGCAGGATCTGGTAGATGCGGTTGGCGAACACGATGGTGACGATGTTCAGATTCTCGCGGGCCTGCGTCCACAGCGACTGGATCGTGTACATCGCGCTGCCGTCGCCGACCATGGTGATGACCTTGCGGTCCGGGCAGGCGATCGCGGCGCCGATCGACAGCGGCGTCGAGAAGCCGATCGAGCCGCCCATGTTCTGCAGCCAGTCGTGCGGCGCGGCGGCCGCCGTCGGCGGGAAGAAGCCACGGCCGGTCGTCAGGGACTCATCGACCATGATCGCGTTCTCGGGGATCGCACAGGCGATCGCCTGCGCGATCGAGGCGAAGGTGAGCGCGCCGGTCGGCTTGACCAGCTCGGCCAAGCCGTGCTGCTTGACGTCCCTGGCGCTGGCCTTCACGGCGCCTGCGAGCGCTTCGAGCGCAGCGACCGAATTCTCGCCCCAGGAGGTCATGCGATGGACCTCGCAGCCCTCTGGCTTGAGCATGCTCGGCTTGTTCGGATAGGCGAAGAACGCCACGGGATCGTCGGACTCGACCAGCACGATGTGACGGAATTTGGCCAGCATCGGCAGCGCGTTCTCGATCACATAGTGGATGCGGTCGATCGAGTAACGGCCGCGGCCGCGCGCCATCTTCGGGCGGAAGGTCGGGCCCATCACGGTGCAGCCGGTCTTGCCGGCGATGCGCTCGGCCAGCGCCAGCCCGTGCTCGCTCAGCGCGCTGCCGGTCATCAGCAGCAGGGTACCCTCGCCGTCGCCATGCAGGATTTTTGCGGCCTGCTCGACCGCCTGCGGCGAATAGCTGGCGCGTTGTTGTTCGGCCGGCACCTCGGCGACGCCGTCGGCCTCGTTCCAGGCGGTGTCGGCGGGCAGGATCAGGGTCGCGATCTGCGGCGGGGCGCTTTTGGCGGCGGCGATCGCCGCGGCGCCGTCAGCGGCGACCGATTTGGAATTCGGCGAGGTGCGGACCCAGGACGACATCGGCCGGGCCAGGCCCTCGATGTCGGAGGTCAGCGGCGCGTTGTAGTCGATGTGGTAGACGGCATGCTGGCCGACGATGTTGACGATGCCGGAATTGGCCTTCTTGGCGTTGTGCAGATTGGCCAAGCCGTTGGCGAGACCGGGGCCGAGATGCAGCAGGGTCGAGGCGGGTGTGCCCTTCATGCGGAAATAGCCGTCGGCCGCGCCCGTCACCACGCCTTCGAACAGGCCGAGCACGCAGCGCATGCCGGGCACGCGGTCGAGCGCCGCGACGAAATGCATCTCCGAGGTGCCGGGGTTGGTGAAGCAGACGTCCACCCCGCCCTTGACCATCGTCCGCACCAGGCTTTCCGCACCGTTCATTCTGTCCGCTCCCGCAACCGGCCGTTTCCAATGATCCACTTCAGTGGTCCTTGCGATCAATCATTGTTCGCGAGCCCGGTCAAAGCAATAGCTGGCATCGCGGCCCTGCCCCGCAGGGCAATCCGCCAGTTTGGCTAATGCTTTTTTTCGACAAATTGGCGCGGTTGCCGATTCGGTAACCCATCCGCCGGGGATGGGCAGCCTCACGTGCCCGTGGCTTGCGGAATGCGCGCAAATATGGCCTGTGGCTTTCGTTGAATCGATTTTTTCTTGGGGGGAATAATGACCCGGTTTTTTGCCGCGCAGATCACCGCAATCGCAGTTTTGCTGGCCGGCGCGGCCGACGCGTCCGCGGCGGGAATGATAGACTTCACAGGCACCAGCTCCACCTCCTTTCTCGGCAGCGGCGCGAGCCCGATCCCCCGCACCACCGTCATGTACAACGGCAATTATGCCCCCGGCACGGTCGTGGTGAACACCGCCGAGCGCCGGCTCTATCTGGTGCTCCAGAACGGCCAGGCGCTGCGCTACGGGATCGGCGTCGGCCGCGACGGCTTCCGCTGGGGCGGGGTGCACAAGATCACCGCCAAGAAGGAATGGCCGGATTGGACCCCGCCGGCGCAGATGCTGGCACGGCGGCACGATTTGCCGCGCCACATGAGGGGCGGTATCGAGAACCCGCTCGGCGCGCGCGCGATGTATCTGGGCTCGACGCTCTATCGCATCCACGGCTCCAACGAGCCGGAGACGATCGGCCAGGCGGTGTCCTCCGGCTGCTTCCGCATGACCAATGACGACGTCACCGACCTCTACGGCCGCGTCGGGGTCGGCACGACCGTGGTGGTGCTGAACAACTAGAGCCGCGGACGCGGTCGGAACCCTCCGGCCGCGTGCATCTGCGGACTTGTGCGTTGCCGGCGAATACGGCAGCGTTGCGTGACGATGAGCGCATTGGTCCCGCCTGCCCTCCGCTTCGCTCTGCTGACGCTCGCAGCACTCACATGTGTGCCTGACACCGCCCCCATCGCCACCGCCGGCGAATTGCCCGCGATCGTCTCACGCCAGCGTGTCGAGAAGAAGAGTTTTACCGACGCCGAGATCGTCGACGGCTTCTTCAAGACCGCGTTCGGCGCCGAATACCACCTCGCCGGCCGCGTCGATCGCATCCGCAAGTTCGGCACCCCGGTGCGCGTGTTCGCCGAGACCGACCGCGCCGACCGCAAGGCACAGCTGGCGAAGGTCATCGCCGACATCGACAAGCGCGTGCAGCATCTCGACATCGCCATGACCGATACCAGCGAGGCCGCAAATGTGCGGGTGAAGCTGGTGCGCGACCGCGACCTCTACCGCACCATCGCGAGCTTCTACGGCGCGGAGAAGGCGCGCGAGATCCGCACTTCGCTCGATCCGCAATGCCTGTCCGGCTTCCGCAAGAACGATCAATTCGAGATCGAGCATTCCGACGTCATCCTCACCGTCGACACCGGCGATTTCACCTTCCTCGACTGCGCCTATGAGGAGGTGTTACAGTCGCTCGGGCCCATCAACGACACATCGAGCGTGCCGTGGACGATGTTCAACGACAATGTGTCGATGGGCTATTTCGACGTCTACGACCAGTACATCCTCAATCTGCTCTACGACCCCCGCGTCAAGGCCGGCATGACGGTGCTGGAGGTGAGAGCGGTGCTGCCGGAGGTGCTCGCGGATGTGCGGGCTTGGGTGAAGCAGGTGAATGATCTGAAGGATTGAGCGACGCTTCTTACCCTCCCCTGGAGGGGGAGGGTCGGCTCACATGGAGCGAAGCGAATGTGAGACGGGGTGGGGTGAAGGTCCTTCAGCGACGAACAGTGCCCGTGTTGAGAGATCACCCCACCCCGCTGTCGCTGCGCGCGATCGACCCTCCCCCTCCAGGGGAGGGTAAGAACCACGCCCCGTCCTACCCCACCAAATCCGCCACCGTCGTCGCCGCCTTCAGCCCGGTGCCGGTAAGCACTACCACCGTGGTCTCGCTCGCCTTGATGGCGCCGGAGGCAGCGAGCTTCTCGAGCGCGGCGGCCGCGCTGGCGCTGGTGGGTTCAGTGAACAGGCCCTGCCGCGCCAGGCGACGCAGCGCGGCGACGATCTCGTCCTCTGTGAGCGCGACCGTGGCGCCGCCGCTTTCGCGCAACGCGCCGATGATCTCGCGCAGCCGCAGCGGGTGCTTGATCGCAGTGCCCTCGGCGATGGTCTTGTTGACCTCGCGCGCGACAGGCGTGTCGACGCCGGCCTTGAAGCTGGCGTCGATCGGCGAGCAGTTGAGCGGCTGCGCCGCGAACAGGCGCGGCAATTTTGCGATCTGACCTGCCTTCAGGAGCTCGCGGAAGCCGAAGGCGCACCCCAAGAGGCTGCTGCCGGCGCCGACGGGGACGATGACGTTGTCGGGCGCGCGAAAGCCGAGATCTTCCCAGATTTCATAGGCAAGCGATTTGGTGCCTTCGAGAAAGAACGGCTGCCAATTGTGGCTGGCATAGAAGGTCTGGCTGGACTGCCTGATGGCTTCCGCCTCCGACTCCTCGCGCGGCCCCTCGACCAGCTGCACCTCGGCACCGTAAGCACGCACCTGCGCGATTTTTGCGGGCGAGGTCGAGGCCGGCGCCAAAATCTTCACGCGCATGCCGCCGGCCGCACCGAGCCCTGCCATCGACGAACCGCCATTGCCGGAGGAATCCTCGAGGATGGCGTTGACGCCGATCTGCCGCAGGAAGGACAGCATGACCGCAGAGCCACGGTCCTTGAAGCTGCCGGTCGGGTTGAACCATTCGAGCTTGAAGAACGGCCGCAGTTCGCCCCAGCCCTGCTGGACCAGCGGCGTGCAGCCGGTGCCGAGCGAGATCGGATCCTTGATCTCCACCGGCAGCGCCGCCCGGTAGCGCCACAGCGAGCGCGTGCCGCTGTCGATGTCGGCGCGCGAAATCCCCGGCCCCGGCGTCACCAGCAGCGGCGTGCGCTCGTCCGAGCACCAGCGCGGCTCGTGAAGGGAATAGAGCTTTCCATTGCGGGGATCGATGTAGCTGGCGGTGGACATGGCGCACTCCGGGGCAATCCGCTCGATATGTCCGAATATGCGGGCTTTATCCAGCCGCCTGACGCGCCCCTTCAAAAAATTGAATAAATACATAGGTATAGGATGTGTTTTGGCACCCCTCGCCGATCCGGACCGGCGGCATGGCTGCCCGCATCGCACGATTAACTTGTCTGTCGTGGCTCGCCGCTACAATATGTTGGATTGCGTCGCCGGGCTCTGGTCCGGCGTCGCTGATAAGCCAGGCCCGTCCGAGCGGCGGGCCGTTGGCTTTTTGGGAGTTTGGCTATGAGCCGCGCGAACCGTACTGACCATATCCGCCTCACCTCGCACCCCGAGCCGGGCCGCAAGGCGGCGTTTCCGATTCACTGGGGCGCAGCCGATGCGCGCGCCCGCGGGCCCATCATCGGCACGGTATCGCGCGCCGGGGACCGTAATGTCATCGGCAGCCATGGCGGCTCCTACGCGATGTACCGCGCGCTCGCCGTCTCCGCCGGCGCGCTGGATCCGATTCGCAGACCCGACCTCACCAACACGTTTCCGGCCGCGACGATCGGGCCGTTCGAGCAATGGCGCGATCCCGCAAAAATCGTCGCGCTCGATCCCTGGGGCCATCTCGTCGCCGAGCATTTTGGCAAGGACCTCGCCGAGGGCGTCGACATCCGCCCGAGCATCGCGATCACGCGCGCACGGCTGGACCTGCCTGAGATCCGCGAGGCGCTGGCCGCCAAGCGACTGCGCGCCGACGGCGAGGTGGTGCACGCCAATGGCAGCGTCTCGGTGGTGAAGATCGCGATCGATCCGGTCTGGTACCTGCCGGGCCTTGCCGAGCGCTTCAAGACCAACGAGACCGAGCTGCGCCGCACGCTGTTCGAGCAGACCGCCGGCATGTTCCCCGAGCTCGTGACCCGGCCTGACCTGAAGGTGTTCCTGCCGCCGATCGGCGGCACGACGGTCTACCTGTTCGGCGATGTGACCAAGCTGCCGGACCATCGCACCAAGATCACCTGCCGCGTGCATGACGAGTGCAACGGCTCCGACGTGTTCGGCTCCGACATCTGCACCTGCCGGCCCTATCTGATCCACGGTATCGAGGAATCCGCGCGCGGCGCGCAGGAGGGCGGGCTCGGGCTCGTCATCTACAACCGCAAGGAAGGCCGCGCGCTTGGCGAGGTCACCAAATTCCTGGTCTACAACGCGCGCAAGCGTCAGGAGGACGGCGACGCGGCTGCCGCCTATTTCGAGCGCACCGAATGTGTCGCCGGCGTCCAGGACGCGCGCTTCCAGCAGCTGATGCCCGACACCATTCACTGGCTCGGCCTGAAGCGCATCGACCGCTTCCTGTCGATGAGCGACATGAAATACGACGCGCTGACCTCGCAGGGCATCGACATCGTCGAGCGCGTGCCGATTCCGCTGGAGCTGATTCCGGCGGACGCCCATGTCGAGATCGCCGCGAAGAAGGCCGCCGGCTACTACACGACCGACATCGCGCCGGAGAAGGACGTCAACGGCGTGGTCGGACGTTCGCTGGAAAAATACTGATCTGGCGATGGCGGACGTTTTGGAACAAGAGGCCCGCGCGCTGCTCACCGCAAAGGCGGTTCGCGCCCGTGCCGGGCAAATGCTCGACATTGGCCTGAACGACGGGCTGACGCATTTCACGATCGATCTCGATCGCATGGATGGCGTTGCGGAGGCGGTGCTGGCGGTGACGCGCGCGGCCTATCCGACGCTCGACATTCCCTTTCACGCGCGCTGGCGGCATTTCGTGTTCGGCGGTGTCGACCGCTGGGCGCAATTGGCCAATGCAACATCGTGGTCCGATCGCGCGGCAAGAGCGCGCGCGGAGTTCGACCTCGCCATCGTCAGCGTGCTGCTCGACGCCGGCGCGGGCGCGACCTGGCGCTATCGCGATGCGGTGACGGGACAAGGCATCGGCCGATCCGAGGGGCTCGCGCTTGCAAGCCTCGACATGTTTGCCGGCGGCGTCTTCTCGCACGATATCCGCACGCCATTCAGGGCCGATGCGCACGTGCTCGAGAACCTGCTTCTCTCCGTCCTCCCTTCCGCATTTCAGGCGAGCGATGACAATCCGTTGCTCGGGCTTGAGGGCCGCACCGATTTGTTGCGGCGCTTGGGTAAACTGGTGGGGGAACGTGGGGAGATCTTCTGCCTGCGAGACGACGTGCCACGGCCCGGCGGCCTGTTCGACTATATTGTCGCGCAGGCAAAGGGTGGCGCCATCCCCGCCCCCGCCATCCTGTCCGCGGTGCTGAACCAGCTCGGGCCGATCTGGCCATCGCGGCTCGAACTCGGCGGCGTCCCGCTCGGCGATTGCTGGCGCCATCCGGCCATCAAGGCCGATGATGCCACCACCGGTCTCGTGCCGCTGCACAAGCTGTCACAATGGCTGAGCTATTCGCTGATCGAGCCGCTGCAGCGCGCAGGCTTCGACGTCACCGACATCGACGGCCTGACCGGGCTTGCCGAATATCGCAATGGCGGCCTGTTCGTCGATCACGAGGTGTTGCGCCTGCGCGATGCTGCCGACGCCGATCGCGCGCATGCGGTGGACTCACCTCTCGTCGTGGAGTGGCGCGCACTGACGGTCGCGCTGCTGGACCGCGTTGCGGATCTCGTTCGCGCCAAGCTCGGCCGCACGCCACAGTCGCTGCCGCTTGCCAGCATCCTGGAAGGCGGCACCTGGGCCGCGGGCCGGGCCATCGCCTTTGCGCGCCGTCCCGACGGCTCACCGCCACTCAAGGTGATCAGCGACGGTACTGTTTTCTGACCCCCTCATCCGGCGCTTTGCGCCACCTTCTCCCGCAAGGGGAGAAGGGAAACAGCAAGAGCATCCGATCATGGAAGGCGTCACGATCGTCGATCATCCGCTGGTGCAGCACAAGCTGACCTTGGTGCGGGACAAATCGATCTCGACAAAATCGTTCCGCGAGCTGATCAAGGAGATCGGCATGCTGCTCTGCTACGAGGTGACGCGCGATTTGCCGCTCACTGACACGGTGATCG
Organism: Bradyrhizobium sp. BR13661; assembly: GCF_029892425.1. Lineage (GTDB taxonomy): Bacteria > Pseudomonadota > Alphaproteobacteria > Rhizobiales > Xanthobacteraceae > Bradyrhizobium. The sequence goes on from NZ_JARXWB010000014.1 coordinate 23,341, forward strand.
AGACGCCGCTGGCGACGATGCATTCGGCCAAGATCGCCGGCAAGAAGCTGGTATTCGTGCCGATGCTGCGCGCCGGCACCACCTTCGTCGACGGCATGATGGACCTGGTGCCGACCGCGCGTGTCGCCCATATCGGACTCTATCGTGAGCCACAAAGCTTTGCTGCGGTCGAGTATTTCTTCAAATCGCCGTCCGATCTCAGCGAACGCCTCGCGATCGTGGTGACGCCTGTCGTCGCGACCGCCAACACGGCTGTCGCTGCCGTCGACCGGCTGAAGGAGCGCGGCGCGAAAGACATTCGCCTTGCCTGCCTGATCGCAGCGCCGGAAGGACTCGAGCGGCTGCGGGGCCTGCATCCGGACGTGCACATCTGGACCGCCGCGGTGGACGAAGGCCTTGACGACAACGGTTTCATCCTGCCGGGCCTTGGCGATGCCGGCGATCGCGCGTACGGGACCCGGTAGGTCGTCATGCCCGGGCTTGTCCCGGGCATCCACGTTCTTGCACACCGCGGCCAAAGACGTGGATGGCCGGGTCAAGCCCGGCCATGACGCCGTTGGGTACTGTCGACGCCCCTTACCGCCTCAAATCTTCCCGCTGCCGCAGATGCCCTTCAGCGCCTGCCATTCCTTGTCCGTCAGCAGTGGCGGGCCACTGGCGGGACGGTCTTCCCGGGTCATGCGCGCGAGGCGATCCTCGGTCAGCGGATGGCTCGCCAGGATCGTGAAGCCTGATCCACCCTCCTTGCCGGTGATGCGGAACATCAACTCGGCCGCGGGCTTCGGCGAGCGGCCGAGCTTGTGCATGATCTCGATGGCGAAAGTGTCGGCATCGGTCTCGGCCTCGCGCGAATAGGAGGCTTCGACCAGGCTGCGCGAGGCGAAGATCACGGCCGACGAGCCGGTGACGTCGCCGAACAACAGGCCGATCAGGAACGAGGTGCCGCCGTTGTAGATCAGGCCGCGCATGTTGTCGTGATGCTTGAGATGGCCGAGCTCGTGGGCGAGGATGCCGGCGACCTCGTCGGGGCTTTCGGCCTTCTCCAGCAGCGCGTTGAGCATGAAGACTTTGCCGCCCGGCAGCGCGAACGCATTCGGCACCGAGCTCGGCAGCACGCCTGATGTCATGGAATCGTCGTCAAGCCCGGCGGCGTCGCGCAGGCGGTTGACCAGCTTGGAAAAAGCCGCCTGACCTGCCGGGTCGCTGCAGGATTCGCGGCCGAACAAGGTCCGCATCTGAACTTCGGACGCATCGCCGATCCGTCGCTCGATCGGTTTCGGCACCAGCGGCGCCAGACGGTCCGCAGCGAGCGGTACACCGAACAGCACGACGCAAACGATGGAGACGGCGGCCGCGACCGACCAGCCGACGATTTTTGCGACCCCGCGGCCCGTGGTCCGGTGTTCGTCCAGACGTGGACAGCGTGCCGCGATATCGGCCGCGAACGCAGCATCGCGGATCTCGAGCCGCGCCAGCGGTGGCGCGGCTGTCGAGGTCAGGCGCAAGATGCCGGGCGGACTGTCAGCACGGCGGATCTCGTCATAGGCCCAGCGTGTGACGAGTGAGCCCGCCTCGACCTCGCTGAGTTCGGCGATCTCGAGCGCGTCTGCGAGCGTCAGCATGACCTGCCGCCGGCGGCTCGATAGTCCGTCGAAGAAGATCGCCCTTTGTCCGGGCTTCGGCTCGGCGCCGGTCTCGGCCGTCACATCACTCACAGCCTAGAATCCTGCGACATCAAGGCCATCGGCAAAACCTTCGCCGAGGGCGCTGGCGAGTTCGCCGCTGGCGCGAACATCGGCCGCAACTCCGATATCGTGCACAACAAGCGTCTCCGAAGCTTTCAGCCACATATCGTGCTGGAGATACATGCGCATGACGACGTTCAAGGCGAGCGCCAGAGCAAGATAACCGATCACCAACATGGTCAAAAGTGGGATGTTCCGCGCGATCGCGTCGGGTCCAACGGGCGCCCCGCCGGCCGCCGCGACAATCCCCGCGGCGCCTGCGGCGTAGAACCCGAATAGAACGCTCAAGAGCATCCACCAGCCAATCACTTTCCAGTAAAGGCCGTAGAAGGCATTGTGCGGCAGATCCGAGGAGAGGCTGACGCCGCCGATGCGGATGCCGTTCAGCCACCAGCGCCATTCGCGCGCCTTGAACTCGGCATAGAGGAACGGCGCAGCCGGGAAAAACAGCAACGCGAGCGGCGTAAGCAGCCACAGCCACCAGCCGCGCTTGAAGAACTCCCAGCCGTCGCCTTCGAAGTCACCTTGCAGGTCACCGAAATAAGTGTGCTGCATCTTGTAGCGCTCCAGCGACGCCTCGCGCCATGGCAGCGCCAGGCCGAACGTCAGGAACACCAGAAGACCCCACAGCATCGCGCGAAACGAATAGGCCCAGCCGGATCCGTCCATCCAGAAGCGCACGCCGCGCCAGACCGTGCGTGTGAGCCGGTAACGTCGCGCGCGAAAAATCGCGAATTGACCAAACGCGTAAAAGGCGATGAACAGCGGCGTCGAGGCAAAACCCTTCCAGCGCTCGAACTCGATGCCGACAAGGAAATAACCGAGATAAATCGGCACCAGGATCGCGAGCGCGATCAGGAAGCCGATCAAGAGCTCCTTGGCCCGGCCGGTGTATTCGGCAGCGTCGCCGTCGATCGACGTATTCGACCACAGATGCCGGCGGATGTCGGTGACGAGCCAGAACCGGTAGAAGCCGAAGGTCACGAGCTCGAGCATGGCCCCCTTGGTGACCATCTTGCGGAACTCGGGGCGGTTGCCGGTGAAATCGACCCGCGTCGGCGGTAGCGGCGGCGGGACCGGTTCGGCGGGACCCAGGGGGGCCCATTGCATGTCATTCACGGCAGCAACCTCGGGATGCGGATCTGATCCGCTCAAACTATAGATCAGAGATTAGTCGATCCCCAAGACGGGCGGGTTCGATTTAGCTCGGTTTCAAGCGAATTATCTGCCGTTTCGCCAGAGTACTGCGTGCTGGAGGTCACGTTGCCACATCTGCGTGACGGTCCGTCAAACCTCTCGCAAAGGGTGGACGTAGCAAAAACTCTCCCTTGCTCCGAAGCACGTAACGCGTTGTAATTGTGCTTCAAATACCGCAGCGCAGAATTCACAAAAATCGCGCGGTCCAAGCGCGGTCGACGTCAGGGAGAACGGTCATGCATGGGACCATGGAAAGCACGGCAAAGCTCGACGCCTTGCGCGAGCGCGCGTCGTCACTGCCGCTGGAGCAGTTCGATCCAGGCGACCCTGAATTGTTCAGGACCGATACGTTCTGGCCGTATTTCGACCGGCTGCGCCGCGAAGATCCCGTGCACTATTGCAAGGACTCGATGTTCGGGCCGTATTGGTCGGTGACGCGCTACAACGACATCATGGAGATCGAGACCAACCATGCGGTGTTCTCCTCGGCCTCCGCGCTCGGCGGCATCACCATCCGCGACATCGATCCCGATCTTCGCCGCGAGAGTTTCATCTCGATGGATCCGCCGCGGCATGCCGCACAGCGCAAGACCGTGGCGCCGATGTTCACGCCGACGCATCTGGACAACCTCGCGCTCAACATCCGCAAGCGCTCGGCCGAGTGCCTTGACAATCTGCCTGTGGGCGAGGTGTTCGACTGGGTCGACCAGGTCTCGATCGAGCTGACCACGCAGATGCTCGCGGTGCTGTTCGACTTCCCCTGGGAAGACCGCCGCAAGCTGACGCGCTGGTCGGATATTGCCACCACGATCCCGGGTCCCGACGGGCTGGTCGCGACCGAGGACGAGCGACAGGTCGAGCTGACGGAATGTGCGCAATATTTCGCGCGGCTGTGGAAGGAGCGCATCGAGCAGCCGCCGAAGAGCGATCTGCTTTCAATGATGGCGCATGGCGCCGCGACGCGCGACATGGATGCGCGGAACTTCCTCGGCAATCTCATTCTTTTGATCGTCGGCGGCAACGACACCACGCGCAACACCATGTCGGGCTCGCTGCTCGCGCTGAGCCAGCATCCGGAGCAATATCGCAAGCTGCGCGAAAACCCTGAAATGCTCGACAGCTTCGTGCCCGAGGTGATCCGCTGGCAGACGCCGCTGGCGCATATGCGCCGCACCGCGCTCGCCGACTTCGAGTTCCGCGGCAAGCAGATCAAGAAAGGTGACAAGGTCGTGATGTGGTACGTCTCGGGCAACCGCGACGAAGAGGCGATCGAAAAGCCCTACGACTTCATCATCGACCGCGCCCGCCCGCGCACGCATCTGTCCTTCGGCTTCGGCATCCACCGCTGCGTTGGACTACGACTTGCCGAACTCCAGCTCAAGATTATTTGGGAGGAGATCTTGAAGCGGTTCGACCATATCGACGTGGTCGGCGCGCCGAAGCGGGTGTATTCGAGCTTCGTGAAAGGTTTGGAAACGCTGCCGGTCAAGATTGCAGCGTGAGTTCCGAATTATAGTGTATAACATTGGCACTTGCGACGACGTCCCTCACCACGACGGCGTGAACGAACACACTGGAGCGACTGCCCATGAACATTCAGACCCCGGTCAAGGCCGACAAGGCCGAACGCATGCGGCGCGCACGCGAGGAAGCCTATGCGACGCCGCTGAAGAACTTTCATCCGGGTGCGCCCAGGCTGTTCCAGGACGACACGCTGTGGCCGTGGTTCGAGCGGCTGCGCAAGGAAGAGCCGGTGCATTATTGTACCAACGCACCGATCGAGCCTTATTGGTCGGTGGTGAAATACAACGACATCATGCATGTCGACACCAATCACGGCATCTTCTCGTCGGACTCGACGCTCGGCGGCATCGCGATCCGCGACGTGCCGGAGGGTTACGACTGGCCGAGCTTCATCGCGATGGACCAGCCGAAGCACTCGTTGCAGCGCAAGACCGTGTCGCCGATGTTCACGCCGACGCACCTGGACGAACTGGCAAAGCTGATCCGTCAGCGCTCGCAGACCGTGCTGGACAACCTGCCGCGCAACGAGACCTTCAACTTCGTCGAGCGCGTCTCGATCGAGCTGACGACGCAGATGCTGGCGACCCTGTTCGACTTCCCCTGGGAAGAGCGCCGCAAGCTGACGCGCTGGTCCGACGTCTCGACCGCGCTGCCCAAGAGCGGCATCGTCTCCTCGGCCGAAGAGCGGCGCCGCGAGATGGACGAATGCTACGCCTACATGTCGAAGCTGTGGAACGAGCGCGTCAACTCGGCACCGCGCAACGATCTGTTGTCGCTGATGGCCCATAACGATGCAACGCGCTTCATGGATCCCGACAATCTGATGGGTAACATCATCCTGCTCATCGTCGGCGGCAACGACACCACGCGCAACACCATGACGGGCTCGGTGCTGGCGCTGAACGAGAACCCCGAACAATACGACAAGCTGCGCGCCAACCCTGAATTGATCGACACCATGGTGCCCGAGGTGATCCGCTGGCAGACGCCGCTGGCACATATGCGCCGCACCGCGCTGCAGGATACCGAGATCAACGGCAAGCACATCAAGAAGGGCGACCGCGTCGTGATGTGGTACGTCTCGGGCAACCGCGACGAAGAGATGATCGAGCGCCCCGAAGAGTTCATCATCGATCGCGCCCGTCCGCGCACCCATCTCTCCTTCGGCTTCGGCATCCACCGCTGCGTCGGCATGCGGCTTGCAGAATTGCAGCTGCGGATCGTCTGGGAGGAAATGCTGAAGCGCTTCGACCGGATCGAGGTGGTCGGCGAGCCGAAGCGGATCTATTCGAGCTTCATCAAGGGATACGAGACGCTGCCGGTGCGGATTCCGGGGTAAGCTCATCCTCATTGCGAGCGTAGCCCTTAGGGCAAGCCGCATCCCCAATCTCCGTTGTCATGCTCCGCGAAAGCGGGGCATCCAGTACGCCGCAGCTTCTCGGCTCTATCACTGCTGTCTCTGGAATACTGGATCGCCCGCTTTCGCGGGCGATGACAGCGGAGTACTGAGCGGCCAGCTATAAAATTTCGGCATGACAGGTCGCGCCAGATGCGAAGGCAAGATGGCGCCTTCCTGTTCTACGACACGACCGCATCTAACTCAATTTGATGTCCCACACGCCGTCCTTGCGGCAGGCGGCGACCTCGTCGCGCAGGAGCGCGGTGACGGCGAGTGACGCGGTCGAGGCCGGGCGGTCGATCGGAGAAGCGAAAATGAGCTCGCGTGTCATCGGCTTCGACACCATTGCCGTTTCTAGCCTGTTGTCCGCGACCTCGGCGTGGACCGACGAGGGCGGCAGCAACGCGAAGCCGAGGCCTTCCTCGACCAGGCTGGTCAGCACGCGGAACGAATCTGCTTCCAGCTGGACGTTGAGCTTGATCTTGCGTTGCGCGGCCGCATGCTCGATCAGCGCGCGGAGGCCGTGCGAATGACTGGGCAGCACCAGCCGCTGCCGCAGCAGCCAGCCGATGTCGACGCTCTTCTTGCGCGCGAGGCCGCAGCCGCGCGGGCCCACCGCGACGATGTTGTCGCGGCCGAGGCTCTGCACATTGAGATGCAGATCGGCGGAACGGCCGTAGAGGATGGCGAGGTCCATCTCGCCGCGATGCAGCCATTCGACGATATGGCCGCTATAGCTCTCGACGATGCGCAGCGAAATACCGGGATATTTTTCGACGCAGCGCCGCGCAAACCGCGCCGACAGCACGCAGCTCACGGTCGGGACAAGGCCGAGCACGACCTGACCGGACGGCGGCCCCTTGGCCGACTGGATATCGTCGCGGATCTGGTCGATCTGCCGCACGATGCCGGAGGTGCGCGCCAGCAGCAGGCGCCCGGCTTCGGTCAGCACCATGCCGCGGCCGTTGCGGGTGAACAATTCGGTGCGCAGCTCGTGCTCCAGCAGCTTGATCTGCCTGGAGAGCGCCGGCTGCGCCACGCGCAACGTGTCGGAGGCTTTGGAGAGGCTGCCGAGCTCCGCCACGTAACTGAAGGTCCTGAGCTGCCGGAAATCCATGCTTGCCAATCCTGGAAGGCTACTCCATACGCTATAGCAAATGAGCATAGGGGGCTGGCGATGTTTTCACAACGCCAGAGGGTTGGCCGGCGTTATCTTGACTGCCGCCAGATACGGAAACGCCATGACTGAAGAACACCACAGCGAAGATCACGCAGACATCCGCGAAGCCGTCGCAAAGCTCTGCGCGCAGTTTCCCGGCGAATACTGGCGCAAGCTCGATCGCGAGATGGCCTACCCCAAGGCCTTCGTCGATGCGCTGACGGAGGCCGGTTACCTCTCGGTGCTGATCCCCGAGGAATATGGCGGCGCCGGCTTGAAGCTGTCGGCGGCCGCCGCGATCCTCGAAGAGATCCAGCGCGCCGGCTGCAACGGCGGCGGCTGCCACGCCCAGATGTACACGATGGGCACCGTGCTGCGGCACGGCAATGCCGAGCAGAAGGCAAAATACCTGCCGAAGATCGCGAGCGGCGAGTTGCGGCTGCAGGCCTTCGGCGTCACCGAGCCGACCAGCGGCACCGACACGTCGTCGCTGAAGACCTTTGCGCGCAAGGAAGGCAACGACAGCTACATCGTCAACGGCCAGAAGATCTGGACCAGCCGCGCCGAACATTCCGACCTGATGGTGCTGCTGGCGCGCACCACGCCGAAGGAGCAGGCGAAGAAGCGCACCGATGGCCTCTCGGTGTTCATCGTCGACATGCGCGAGGCCAAGAACAATGGCCTCGAGATCCGCCCGATCCGCACCATGATGAACCACGCCACCACCGAAGTGTTCTTTACCGACATGAAGGTGCCGGCGGAGAATCTGATCGGCGAAGAGGGCAAGGGTTTTCGTTACATCCTCTCCGGCATGAATGCCGAGCGGATTTTGATCGCCGCCGAGTGCGTCGGCGATGCAAAGTGGTTCATTGCGAAAGCCACCAACTACGCCAAGGAGCGCAGCGTTTTCGGCCGTCCGATCGGCCAAAATCAAGGCATTCAGTTCCCGATCGCCAAGGCCTATGCCTCGATGCGCGCGGCCGAGCTGATGGTGAAGGAAGCGACGCGCAAATACGAGGCCGGGCTCGATTGCGGCGCGGAGGCCAACATGGCCAAGATGCTCGCGGCGGATGCGTCCTGGGAAGCGGCAAACGCCTGCATCCAGACCCATGGCGGCTTTGGCTTTGCCGAGGAATACGACGTCGAGCGCAAATTCCGCGAGACGCGGCTGTATCAGGTGGCGCCGATCTCGACCAACCTCGTGCTGTCCTTTGTCGCCGAGCATGTGCTCGGCATGCCGCGCTCGTACTGAGGTCGCACCATGGGAGCACTTGACGGGATCAGGGTGATTGCGGTCGAGCAGGCGGTGGCGGCGCCGTTCTGCTCATCGCGGCTGGCGGATGCCGGCGCCGAGGTGATCAAGATCGAGCGGCCCGAGGGCGATTTCGCCCGCGGCTACGACGCGGCGGCCAAGGGCCAGAGCAGCTATTTCGTCTGGCTCAACCGCGGCAAACAATCTGCCGTGGTCGACCTCGCCACCAAGGAAGGCCGCACTGAACTGGAGAAGCTGATCGCGAGCGCCGACGTACTGGTGCAGAATCTCAAGCCCGGCTCGATGGACAAGCTCGGCTTCTCGCGCGAGCGGCTGCTCAAGGACTATCCGAAGCTGATCTCGTGCACCATCACCGGCTATGGCGACGAGGGCCCCTACGCGCATCGCAAGGCCTATGATCTCCTGATCCAGGCCGAGAGCGGGCTTGCTTCCATCACCGGCAACCCCGACGGCGCCTCGCGCGTCGGCATGTCCATCGTCGACGTCGCGACCGGCGCCACCGCGCATGCCGCGATCCTGGAGGCGCTGATCGCGCGCGGGCGCACCGGCAAGGGCGCAGATATCCGCATCTCCATGTTCGACGTGATGGCGGACTGGTGCACCGTGCCGCTGCTCAACGCCGAGGCCGGCAATCCGCCGAAGCGCATGGGGCTGCGACATCCCTCGATCGCGCCCTATGGCGTGTTCACCTCGAAGGACGGCAAGGATATCCTGATCTCGATCCAGAGCGAACGCGAGTGGAAGACGCTCTGCGCCGAGGTGCTTGATAGGCCCGACCTGCCTGCCGATCCCCGTGTCGCCAACATGGTGGAGCGCGTGCGCAACCGCGATTTCACCGACACGACGGTCGCTGACATCTTCGCCAAGATGACGCGCGACGAGCTGCTGAAGCGGCTGTCCGACGCCGACATCGCGTTCGCCGAGGTCAACACCATGGCCGACCTCACCAACCATCCGCATCTGCGCCGCATCGAGGTGGATACACCGAATGGCCGCGTCAGCTATCCCGCGCCGGCGCCGATCATCGTCGGCGAGACCCGCACTTACGGCGCCGTGCCGGCGATCGGCGAAAATCCCAAGAAGTAAGAAGAGCGAGGCGTCATGACCGAGCAGCTCGACATCGATCACTTGCGGCAATGGATCGGCCGCAGCACCGAGGCCACCGACATCGTCACCGCGCAGCTCGTTAGGGGTCTGCGTGCGACGCTGTTCCAGGATGTCGGCGAGCCCAGGGCGGGTGACGCCGCGCCGTTCACGGTGCATTGGTGCCTGGCGCAGCCGGTGTTTCCGATGTCGATGCTCGGGCCCGACGGCCATCCCACCCGCGGCGGCTTCCTGCCGCCGGTGCCGCTGCCGCGCCGGATGTGGGCCGGCGGCGAGATCGAATTCCTGCAGCCCTTGCGCGTCGGCGATGAATCGACGCAGACCTCGCGCATTGCCGACGTGCAGGTGAAGACGGGATCGACCGGCACGCTGTGCTTCGTCTCGGTCGAGCACAGCATCTCTTCGCCGCGCGGTGTCGCCATCCGCGAGCGGCAGGACATCGTCTATCGCGAGATGACGAGTCATGCGCCTGCAAGCACGAAGGCCCCGCCTCCGCCGCCGAAAGCGCAGCATCGCGAAACCCATGTCAGCGATCCCGTGCTGCTGTTTCGCTACTCGGCCCTGACTTTCAACGGCCACCGCATCCATTACGATCGCGACTACGTCACCAAGGTCGAGGGATACCCGGGTCTGATCTTTCACGGCCCGCTGCAGGCTGCGCTCATCATCGAGATGGCGGCACGCTTGCGCAGCGGCAAGCCGCCGAAGAAGTTCACCTATCGCGGCGTGCAGCCGCTGTTCGAGGGGACCGAGTTCTCCATCAACGCCAATGAGACCGAGGCCGGCATCGAGCTGTGGACCGCGAATGCGGAGGGGCAGCCGACGATGAAGGGGACGGCGGTGTGGTAGCTTCGTCATTCCGGGGCGATGCGAAGCATCGAACCCGGAATCTCGAGATTCCGGGTTCGCTTCGCGCCCCGGAATGACGAACCTAAGCACGTAGGGGACGGAAACGATGACAAAAAACGGCAAGACCGGCAGCAAGTCCGTCACCGTCAAGCAGGCGACGCTCGACCTGCTGCGTTCCTTCGGCATCAACAAGGTCTTCGGCAATCCCGGTTCGACCGAGCTGCCATTCCTGAGCGACTGGCCCGATGACATCGATTATGTGCTGGCGCTGCAGGAAGCCTCCGCCGTCGGCATGGCCGACGGCTACGCGCAGGCGACGCGCAATGCCGGTTTCGTCAATCTGCATTCGGCGGCCGGCGTCGGCAATGCGCTCGGTAACATCTACACCGCGCATCGCAACCAGACGCCGCTGGTGATCACCGCGGGCCAGCAGGCGCGCTCGATCCTGCCGCTGCAGGCGTTTCTCTATGCCGAGCGCGCGTCGGAATTTCCGCGGCCCTATGTGAAATACAGCGTCGAGCCGGCGCGGCCCGAGGACGTGCCGGCCGCGATCGCGCGGGCCTATTACACCGCGATGCAGCCGCCTTGCGGGCCGACCTTCGTGTCGATCCCGATCGACGACTGGGCGCATGCCTGCGCGCCGGTCGAGGCGCGCACGGTCAGCCGCGAGATCGGACCCGAGCCTGACGCGATGAAGGCGCTGGTTGCCGCGCTCAGCTCCGCAAAGAACCCTGCCCTCGTCGTCGGTCCCGGCGTCGATCGCGCCGGCGCGGTGGACCTGATGGTGAAGGTGGCGGAGAAGGCAAAGGCTTCCGTTTGGGTCAGCCCTTTCTCGGCGCGCTGCTCGTTTCCGGAGCGGCATCCGCAATTCGCGGGCTTCCTGCATGCCTCGCCGGCGCAACTCTCCGACGCCTTGCGCGAGAACGACCTCGTCGTCGTCATCGGCGCGCCTGTTTTCACCTTCCATGTCGAGGGCCATGCCGCGATCTTCGATGGCGGCGCGACGATCTTCCAGATCACTGACGATGCGGACGCGGCCGCGGTGACGCCATCGGGCACCAGCATCATCGCGACCATGAAGCCGGCGCTGAGCCTGCTGCTCGACCTGCTGCCGGAGAGCAAACGCGCCACGCCAAAAGTCCGTACGCTGCCACCGGCACCGAAAGCCGCCGATCCGCTGCCGGTCGAATTCCTGCTGCATTCGCTATCGCAGGCAATGCCTGACGGAGCCTCGCTGGTCGAGGAAGTGCCTTCGCACCGGCCGGCGATGCAAAAGTTCCTGCCGATGCGCGGCCAGGATTCGTTCTACACCATGGCCAGCGGCGGCCTCGGCTATTCGCTCCCCGCCGCAGTCGGCATGGCGCTGGGCAAGCCGAACAGCCGCACGGTGTGCTTGATCGGCGACGGCTCGGCGATGTATTCGATCCAGGCGCTGTGGACCGCCGCGCAACGCAAGCTGCCGTTGACGATCGTCGTGATCAACAATTCCGGCTACGGCGCGATGCGCTCGTTCAGCCAGGTGATGCAGGTGCGCAACGTGCCCGGACTTGAGTTGCCGGGGATCGATTTCGTGCGGCTCGCCGAAGGCATGGGCTGCCACGCGGTGCGCGTGAGCAAGGCGGCGGAGGTTGGCGAGGCACTGAAGCGCGGGATGGTGCATGAGGGCGCCAGCCTCGTCGAGGTCGTCGTGGATTCGGCGGTGCCGGTGCTGTACGGGCAGAAGCATTAACGCGGCTAAGCCGCCAAGAATCCCCCATCCGCCGCCAGCACGTGGCCAACGACATAGGACGACGCATCCGACAATAGCCACACCACGGCTTCCGCCACCTCCTCCGGCGTGCCCATCCGCCGCAACGGCAGGCCGGCGCCAACGGTTGCGACATCGCCGACGCCGGCGCTCAGCATCATGTCGGTGATGACACGTCCGGGCGCGACGGCGTTGATGCGGATGCCGCGCGGGGCGTTCTCCATCGCGGCCGAGCGCGTCAGCGAGATCGCAGCGGCCTTCGAGGCTGAATAGAGCGAGAAGCCGGGATTGGGATTGCGTACGCCGCTGACGGAGGCGTTGACGACGATGCTGCCGCGGCCCTGCGCCAGCATGACAGGCAATTGATGCCGCAAGCACAGGAACAGCGCGCGGACGTTGGTGTCGAACACGCTGTCGTAGATATCGGTGCCCTGCTGCTCGAGTGGCGCGCGACGCTCCTGGAAGCCGGCATTGTTGAAGGCGACGTCGAGACGGCCAAAGCTTTCAAGGGTCGTGCGGATCATCCGTTCGACCTCGTCCTCTCGCGTGATGTCGGACCTGATCGCAATCGCCTCCGCACCGAGCTCGCGGCAGGCAGCCGCGGTAGCTTCGATTTCGGCCTCGCGCCGGCCTGCAGCAACCACCGCTTCGGCACCCTCGGCTGCCATCCGCAGCGCCGTGGCGCGGCCGATGCCGCTGCCGCCGCCCGTGACGAGGCAGACCTTGCCGCTCATCCGCTGACCGGTTGGCGAATTTCCGCTCATGGCTCACTCCGAAACGCTTGCGCGCGCCGTTGCGCGCATATAGTTGTATGATACAACTATATGCGCGGAGTCAAGACGTGGCTGAACTCACGCTGATCGACGATATCCGCGCCGCCTCGCGGTTGATGGTGCGCGAGCTCGGCTTCATGGATGCGACGGTGGCGGCCTCGGACTATCCGCCATCGGCGGTGCACACGATTCTGGAGATCGGCATTCGCGGGCCGCTGACCTCGGGCGAGCTCGGCGATTTCCTGCGATTGGAAAAGTCCAGCGTCAGCCGCCTGGTGCGCAAGCTGATCGACTGCGGCGAGCTCAGAGAGACGCCAGATGAGCTTGATGCCCGCAGCAAGATGTTATCGCTGACGGCGAAGGGACGGCGCACGCTGGAGGCGCTGCATGCGTTCGGCCGGCAGCAGGTGCGCGGCGCGTTGGCGACGCTGACGGACGCCGAGCAGCGCACGGTGCGCGAGGGCATGATGCTCTATGCGCGGGCGCTGCGGGCGAGCCGGGTGGAAGAGGTGTCGTAGCGCAGGTGATTCGCCCCATTGTCGTCCTGGCGAAAGCCAGGACCCATTACCCCAAGCGAGTGTTTGGCGAAGGCCAGTCGTCCGGTATGACGACCTTTCACAGCACAGAGATCACGCGGTATGGGTCCTGGCCTTCGCCAGGACAACACCGAGTTTGTGGCATCAACCCTGCCTACTTCCCGAACTCCTCCCGCATCTTCGCCTGGATCTTGGCCATGCCGCCGATCCAGCGGTCGTAATTCTCGGTCTTCTTGCGCATGTAGCCGAGCACCTGCGGGTGCGGCAGGATCAGGAAGGTTTCCTGCTCGAGGCCGGCGAGCACGTCTTTCGCCACCTGCTCCGGGGTGAGGTCGCCGTCGCCGGATTGCGGGCCCTTGGGGATCGAGCGCAGCATGTTGGTGTCGACGCCCTGCGGGCAGAGGATCGAGACCTTGATGTTGTCAGCCTTGTGCGAGATCGCGAGGTTTTCGGCAAAGCCGACCGCGGCGTGCTTCGTCGTCGAGTAAGCCGGGCTGCCGACCTGCGACAGCAGACCCGCGGCCGAGATGGTGTTGAGGAAATAGCCGCCGCCGCGCGCCTTCATGCGGGGGATGAGATGCCGCGCCGCATAAACATGCGCCATGACGTGGATCGCCCAGCTGCGCTGCCAGGGCTCGTCGGAGGCGCCGCCGGCATTGACGGACATCGGATCGAAGCCACCGCCGATGCCGGCGTTGGAGCAGAACAGCGCGATCGGGCCGAACTGTCGCTCGGTCTCCTCGATGACGTGCGAAATATCCTTTTCCTGCGCGACGTCGCATTTGAACGCCGCGCCGTCCACCTTGGCGGCAACGGCCCGCGCGTTGGCTGAGTCCATATCGGCAACCACGACCTTGGCAGCACCCGCCTTGTAAAAGGCCTCGCATAGCGCCTTGCCGATGCCGTTGGCGCCGCCCGTGACGACCACGACCTTGCCGGTCACCTGCATGCGACGTCTCCTCTTGTCTCTTATACCGCCCGCTCAGCTTATGCCGCTTTGCGAAACCTGCTCAGCTCAACACGAGGTCGAGCACCGCGGTATAATGGCATGCCGCGCCGGCCAAGACAAAACCGTGCCAGATCGCGTTCTGGAAGCGCAGTCGCCGCCAGGCGTGGAAGATCACGCCAAAGCTGTAGAGCAGACCGCCCGCCAGAATGAAGCCGAGCGCCAGGGCGGGCAGCGCCTTCACCACGGGCCCGTAGAGCATCACACCGCTCCAGCCCATCACGAGATAGATGCCGACCGAAACACGATCGAACCGGCCGGGCCAGAAAAGTTTCAGCACGATGCCTGATATCGCGACACACCAGACACCGGCGAGCAGCACCAGCGCGAACACATTGTCCCTCACCTCCAGGATGAACGGCGTGTAGGTCGCCGCGATCAACAGATAGATCGCGGAATGGTCGAAGCGGCGCAGCAGCCATTTGGCGGGCGAGATCGGCCAGAGATTGTAGGTCGCCGACAGCACCAGCATCGACATCAGTCCGGCAACGTAGACCGAGACGCCGACGACGTCGGTCGCATCGGCATAGACCGCCGCCAGCACCACCAGCACGGTCGCGGCGATGATGCCGGCGAGCACGCCGATCCCATGGATGATACCGTCGGCGATCAGCTCGGCGCGATCGTAGTTCCAGCGGATCGCGTCGGCCGCGGCATGCATGGAGGTGGAGGCGAGCTGTTTCAATCTGAAGACGGTCATGGCAATCCACGAAGCAAATACAAGGCCACTCTTTTATGGGTCTTTCGGGACCGGCGCGTCGTTCAAACGGCTGATCGCCGACAAAGGCGGTGGAAGTATGAAGCTTGATTTTCCTCACGCAATTGCCACTTTTGTGAACGGCATCACTGTTCCGCCCGCCCGAGATCACTCACGTTCATATGGCATTCAGTTTCCAGGATATGGTCGAAGAAGCCAGGCTTTCGGCCCGGGCGCTGATCGACTATGGCGAGCATTTCTTCAACCCGACGGTGCGGCTTGGTGTCACCGGCCTGTCGCGCGCCGGTAAGACCGTATTCATCACCGCGCTGATCCACGGGCTGACGCGGGGCGGCCGTTTTCCGGTGTTCGAGGCTTATTCATCGGGCCGGATCGCGCGGGCGAATCTGGCGCCCCAGCCCGACGATGCCGTGCCGCGCTTCTCCTACGAGAGCCATCTGCGCGCGCTGATCGAGGAGCGGCGCTGGCCGAGCTCGACGGTGGACATCAGCGAACTGCGTCTCGTCATCGACTATCAGCGCCCAAACGGCGCCGACCGCACCCTGACGCTCGACATCGTCGATTACCCCGGTGAGTGGCTGCTCGACCTGCCGCTGCTTCAGAAAAGCTACGAGCAATGGTCCGCCGAAAGCCTGGCGTTGTCGCGCGAAGCGCCGCGTGCGCATCTGGCCGCGGACTGGCACGCGCATCTCGCAACGCTCAAGCCCGAGGCGCGCGAGGACGAGCAGGCAACGCTCACGGCCGCAAAGCTCTTCACCCAATATTTGCGGGCCTGCCGCGACGAGCGGTTTGCGATGAGCCTGTTGCCGCCCGGCCGCTTCCTGATGCCCGGCGGTCTCGCCGATACGCCGGCGCTGACCTTCGCCCCGCTCGACGTACCCGTCGGCAGACAGGCGGCCGAGGGATCGCTGTGGGCGATGATGGTGCGCCGCTTTGAAGCCTACAAGGACGTCGTGGTCCGCCCGTTCTTCAGGGATCATTTTGCCCGGCTCGATCGCCAGATCGTGCTGGCCGATGCGCTCGCCGCATTCAATTCGGGACCTGAGGCGCTGCACGATCTCGAAGCCGCGCTATCAGGCATTCTCGATTGCTTCAATATCGGCCGCAGCACGTTTCTCTCCAGCATGTTCAGGCCGCGCATCGACCGCATCCTGTTCGCGGCAACGAAGGCGGATCATCTGCATCATTCCAGCCATGACCGGCTGGAGGCCGTGCTGCGCCGCGCGGTGACCCGCGCCGCGGCGCGCGCGGAAGATACCGGTGCCGAGATCGACGTGGTGGCGCTCGCCGCCGTGCGCGCCACCCGCGAGGCACAGGTTGCGCACGGCCGCGACAAATTGCCTTCGATCCTGGGCACGCCGGCCGCTGGCGAAAGCGCCAACGGCGAATTCTTCGACGGCAACACGGAGGTCGCGACCTTTCCGGGCGATCTGCCTGATGATCCCGAGCCGCTGTTCAACGGCAGCGGTGCGTTCCGCGGATTGTCGACGGAGGCCGCAGAGAAGAGCGATTTCCGTTTCCTGCGCTTTCGCCCGCCTGATCTCGAACGCGAGGGATCGGAAGAGCCCGCGCTGCCGCACATCCGCCTCGACCGTGCCTTGCAGTTCCTGATCGGAGACAAGCTCGCATGAACGACCGATCCCATCAGCGGCGGCCGGCGACGTTCCGGCTCGACGATCCCGATGTCGTCGTCACCGAGACCGACGAGACGAGCAGGCTCGGCCGCGCCACCATCCAGATCACGCCGGAGCATGATCCTCAGGCGCTGCCCGTGCCGATTGAAACAGCGCCTCCCGCCCGGCGCGGCTTTCCCTGGGGCGCGCTGTTCTGGTCCGGTCTCGCTGGTCTCACGCTGCTCGGCACGGGACTTGGCGTGACACGATTGATCGAGGATCTGTTCGCACGCAGCGAGAGCCTCGGCTTCGTCGGGCTTGCGCTCGCCTTCATCACCACGCTGGCGCTTGCGGTGGTGATCGGACGTGAGGCGTTTGGCCTCGCACGGCTTGTGACGATCGAGAAGCTGCATCGGCGCGCCGCAGAGGTGCTCGCCAGCGACGATCGCAGGGAGAGCCGCGCCATCGTGCAGGATCTGATCGCGATCGCGCATCAGAACCCGCAGCTCGCACGCGCCCGCGCCGCGCTCGAGAGCCACACCGGCGAGATCATCGACGGCGCCGACATGATCCGGCTCGCCGAGCGCGAGTTGATGTCGCCGCTGGATGCGGAGGCGCGACGGCTGGTGTCATCGGCGGCACAGCGGGTGTCGATCGTCACCGCAGTGTCGCCGCGCGCGCTGTTCGACGTGCTGTTCGTGTTCGTGGCCTCGCTGCGCCTGATCCGCCAGCTTGCCCGGCTCTATGGCGGCCGGCCCGGCGCACTCGGCATGATCCGCCTGCTCCGCCACGTCATCGCCCATCTCGCCATCACCGGCGGCCTCGCTGCAAGCGACAGCCTGGTGCAGCAGATGCTGGGGCACGGGATTGCAGCAAAGCTGTCGCAGCGGCTGGGTGAAGGGATGCTCAACGGCCTGCTGACGGCGCGGCTAGGTCTTGCCGCGATCGACGTCACCAGGCCGCTGCCGTTTGCGGCGTTGCCGCCGCCAAAACTAGCCGATCTCGCGACGGATTTGTTGCGGAGGAAAGAGGACGAGGAGGAGCGCTAGCCGAGCCGCACGCTCGCTGCACCCTCTCCCCTTGCGGGAGAGGGTGGCTCGTCGCGAAGCGGCGAGACGGGTGAGGGGTATCTATCCTCACGAACAGTGATGCGAATGGAGAGATACCCCTCATCCGGCGCTTCGCGCCACCTTCTCCCGCAAGGGGAGAAGGGAAGAAGAAGACCGCACTACGCAAGCGAGCGCTTCTCAAATTCCCCCGCCAGCACCCGCCACTGGAACAGCGGCGAGTCCTTCGGTGGCGAGAGCTCCGGGGTCCACCCGGTGAGCTTGTCGATCGTGTAGGTGTCGATCAGGACACCACGCCAGCGGCGTTCGGCTTGAGCGAGCTGCTCGCGTTTGGCGGGGATGCTCGCCCACGGCGGCAAATGATCATCGGGCTGACGACCGATATAGATTCCGGCATGCCCCTTGATCCTGTCCATGCCGGGATCGCGGAAATCCTGGAAGCGGCCGCGCTCGGTGATTTCGATCACGGGCACGCGGCCGCGGAACATCCAGCGCATCATGGCGTAGGTGCGGTAGTCCGTGGTCGCGATCCAGGTCGCGCCGGTCTCATCGAGCGCGGCCTGTGCGCGCGCGGCAACCTGCTCGTAGCCGGCCTCGGCGCCGATCGGATCCATCCTGCCGAGGAAATTCCAGGGCGCGGCGACATAATAGAGGAACACGATCACGACGAAGGCGATGCCCGACACCAGCGCCGTGTTCATCCAGAAGATGCCCGAGCGGATCGTCCGCGCCGACCAGCCTTCTTTCGGCAGCATCGCCAGGTTCACCGCGGTAGCCGCAAAGCCTGTCGGCCACATGAACATCGGCCAGGTATCGCCGACCCTGAGCGTCAGCGACTTGAAGAAGAAATAAGCGAACGGCACCAGCACGGCCGTCGACAGCAGGATCGCAACCGGCTCGCGCGTGCGATAGCCGCGCCACGCCGTCATGACGAGTCCTGACAGCACCACCGGCAACATGACAAAACCGACGAGGCCGAATTGCAGCCCGAGATAATCGCCGATGGTGCGCAGCGAGATGCCGTAATTGGCGGTGGCGCGCACGCCCTGAAAACGGAACGAGGCCCAGTCGTACTGCGCATTCCAGATCAGCACCGGCGAGAACATTGCGATCGCGATCAGCACCGCGAGATAAGGATAGGGGCTGCGCAGCCAGCGCAACCGCCAATCCGGCACCAGCAGAAATGCTGCGACTGCCGGCGCGAACATGATGGCGGTGAATTTTGAGAGGAGCGACACGCCGGCGAACAGGCCGGCCGCGAGCCACCAGCGGCCGTCGCCGCTTTGCGTCAGCCGCACCAGCGACCACATCATCGCCACCGCGAACGGGATCATGGCAACGTCGGGCGCGACCTTGGCCATCAGCAGGCCGTAATAGAGCGCGGCCTCCGGCATCAGCACCGCAACCACGATCGCGCGCACATCATGGGTGAGGCGGCGGACGATGTCGGCGAGCAACAGCTGCGTCACCAGCATCGCGACAATGCCACCGAAGCGGACGCCGAGCGCGGTGTCGCCGAAGATGAGGGTGCCGAGCCAGATGAGCCAGGCAATGCCGGGCGGATGATCGAGGAAGCTCAGCGCCGCCTCCTTCGACCAGGTCCAGTAATAGGCCTCGTCGGTGCGCAGCTCGATTCGCGAGGCATAGACGATGCGCAGCACCGTCATCGCGGCGATCACCAGCGCGGCCACGACGAGCGGCCGGCGCGAGGTGCCGTCGGGCTTCACGGCGATGTCGGGAACGATCGTCACGGCCGAGCTTTTCCCCGACTTGGGAGGGGGAGTCAATGTGGCCGCCGTCGTCCCGGGCAAGCGAACCGCGACCCGGGACCCGTAGGGCGCGCTTGTCCGGGACGACGACGGAGAGCCTACGAGACTTACCGTTACGTAACCTTGCCGCGCATGTGATCGGAGGGGCCGTTCACCGGCGGAATTTAACTCTCTACTGGCTGTTCTCCTCCGTGAACTGGTACAACCGAATCATGGCCACGACCGCCCTTTCACGATTGCCCGAACTCGTTCGCTCGACCAGCGCGCGACAGGTGCGGCTGGTCTGCGGCGTCATCCTGTTCGCTTACGTGGTCAGCCATTTCCTCAACCATGCGCTCGGCAACATCTCGGTCGATGCCATGCAGGTCGGGGTCACCTACCACATGGCGTTCTGGCAGTTCCTCCCTGTTGCGATCGTGTTCTATGGCGCGGCCTTCACCCATATGGGGCTCGGCGTCTATGCGCTGTACCAGCGCCGCCAGTTCCGCTGGCGGACGATCGAGCCGCTGCAGCTCGTGCTGGGCCTGAGCATCCCCGCGCTGATCATGGCGCATGTGATCGGCATCCGGCTGGGCCAAATCCTGTACGGCCACGAGAAGCTCTATCCGCAGGAGCTCTATCTGTTCTTCGTCGCGGCGCCTGGCCGGCTCTGGACGATGACGATCCTGCTGATCGTCGCCTGGGTGCACGGCTGCATCGGCATCTATTTCTGGCTGCGGCTGAAGCCATTCTTCACGCGCGCGGCCCCCTATTTGCTTGCGGCCGCCGTGCTGATCCCGACGCTGGCGCTGCTCGGCATCTACCAGGGTGGCCGCAGTGTCGCCGCCGACAGTGAGGACGGCGAGTGGCGCCGGCAAAATTACACGCAGCGCGAGGTCGGCTCGTTCGCACAGGCCGACACGCTCGACCGCATCACCGGCGGACTGACCATCAGCTACATCGGCCTGCTCGGACTGGTGATGCTCACACGCGGGGTACGCAGCTGGCGCGAGCGGCGCGGTGGCATGATCGCGCTGTCCTATGGCAACGGCAAGACCGTGCGCGTGCCCAAGGGTCTCTCCGTGCTGGAAGCAAGCCTGCGCCACAACGTGCCGCATGCCAGCGTCTGCGGCGGCCGCGCCCGCTGCTCGACCTGCCGTATCCGCATCATCGGCGATCATGCCGCCCTGCCCGAACCGTCGCAGCGCGAGGCCTTCGTGCTGGCCCGCGTCGGCACCGCCGACCCCTCGATCCGGCTGGCCTGCCAGCTGCGGCCGAACTCCGATCTCTCCTTCTTCCAGCTGTTCATGCCGCACATGCTCTCGGCCAATGCGCAGGCGACGTCGCCGGCGCGGATCGGCCAGGAACGCTATCTCGTCAGCCTGTTCGTCGACATGCGCGGCTCGACCCAGCTCGCCGAGAAACGCCTGCCGTTCGATACCGTTTTCATCGTCAACCGCTTCCTCGGCGCGGTGTCGCAGGCCGTGATCGAGAATGGCGGCCAGCCGAACCAGTTCGTCGGCGACGGCATGCTGGCGCTGTTCGGCCTCACCAGCGATCCGCACACCGCCTGCCGGCAGGCGCTGAAGGCGGTGGCTGCCATCGCGACCCATGTGGACGAGCTCAACGAGCTCCTGAGCCACGATCTGCGCCAGCCGATCCGCTTCGGCATCGGCGTCCATGGCGGCGAGGTCATCATCGGCGACATCGGCTATCGCGACCACATCGTCTTCACTGCGCTCGGCGATGCGGTGAATGTTGCGGCCCGGCTCCAGGACATGACCAAGACGCTTCAATGCGAGGCGATCGTCTCCGAAGAAGTGCGCCGCACCGCCGGCCTTCACGAGGACGCGCTGCCAAAGCAGGAGGTCGCGATCCGCGGCCGCGACGAACCGATGGTCGTGCGTGTCGTCACCGACACCAGGACATTGTCGGCCGTCATCGCCGGTGGCGAGCGGGTCGCGGCGTAACCCCACCCTGTTGCAGCGCAGCGGCATGGGCTTGCTGCGAAAGCACGAATTGACTTCGCCCGAGTCGTTGCGACAGATGGGCGCAGAATCGCGGTGATGACCGCTGATTCAACGAAAAGCTCCGGGAGGAGACGAGATGTTTGACCGACGCGACCTGCTCAAAGGAGCGGGCCTTGCCGCACTTGCGGCGACACTGAATTCCACCAAAGCACTGGCACTCGACACCATCACGCTCCCGTTCGCCAATGGCGAGCGGCCGCTGGTGAAATATCCGCAGAAGCGGCCGATGATCGGCGTGACCAGCCGGCCGCCGCAGCTCGAGACGCCATTCGCGGTGTTCAACGACGGCCCGATCACGCCGAACAATGCGTTCTTCGTACGCTATCACCTCGCCGGCCTGCCCTATGATCTCGACCCCGACAAGTTCACGCTCGAGATCAAGGGCAAGGTCGACAAGCCCCTGAAGCTGTCGCTGAAGGACATCCGCAAGATGAAGGCGACCGAGATCGTCGCCGTCAACCAATGCTCCGGCAACAGCCGCGGCTTCTCCGAGCCGCGCGTCGCCGGCGGCCAGCTCGCCAATGGCGCGATGGGCAATGCGCGCTGGCGCGGCGTGCCGCTGAAGACCGTGCTGGAGATGGCCGGCGTGCAGGCCGGCGCCAAGCAAGTGGTGTTTGCCGGCATGGACGGGCCTGTCAGCGATAAGACGCCTGATTTCGCCAAGGCGCTCGACCTCGATCACGCCACCGATGGCGAGGTGATGCTGGCCTATGGCATGAACGGCGACGATCTGCCGTTCCTCAACGGCTTCCCGCTGCGCCTGGTGGTGCCGGGCTATTACGGCACCTACTGGGTCAAGCACCTCAACGAGATCACCGTCATCGACGGCGTCTATGACGGGTTCTGGATGAAGGGCGCGTACCGGATTCCTGATACGCCCAACAATTCGGTCGAACCCGGCACGACGCCGAAGGCGACGATCCCGATCAACCGCTTCACCATCCGCTCCTTCATCACCAGCGTGACCGACGGCGCCAGGCTGAAGGCGGGAAGCACGACGCTGCGCGGCATCGCTTTCGACAGCGGCAAGGGCATCAAGGACGTCCAGGTCTCCACCGACGGCGGTAAGACCTGGACCTCAGCCAAGCTCGGCAAGGATCTCGGCAATTACTCGTTCCGCGAATGGAAGCTGCCGGTGAAACTTGCGGCGGGCGAGGTCGAGCTAAAGGTGCGCGCCACCAGCAATTCCGGTGAGACGCAGCCGGAGACGCCGCGCTGGAATCCGGCGGGTTATTTGCGCAACGTCGTCGAAACCGTCCGCGTCAGCGTCGCCTGAGGAGAATTATCATGCAGCGCACCGTTCTCCTCGCCATTACGCTTGCCGTTGTCGCCGTCATCGGTTCGGCCTTCGCAGCGTCAGTCGATTACAAGACGCCGGATGAGATTGCCGCCTTCAAACCCGGGCCCAATCTCGAGGTCGTGCAAGGCAATTGCGCCGCCTGCCACTCGTCCGATTACATCGCCACGCAACCGCCGATGAAGGACAAGAAGGCGTTCTGGCAGGCCGAGGTGACCAAGATGATCAAGGTCTATGGCGCGCCGATCGACGATGCCGATGTCGGCAAGATCGTGGATTACCTGGCCGCGACTTATTGACGGCCCAGGTTGACAGCCCAGGCTCAATTGACCGCGAAACGGGCAAATCAGGCAAAAACGCCGCGAAGTTGAGCGAATTTCCGCGAAATGCGGATGTGGTTTGATCTACCAAGCCCGCCACATTCCGCGTATCCTGTAGGACCGAACCGGCCGGTTGGCGGGGACTGGCGGTTCGTGATCTCGGAGGAAGACCCGCGGAGAAGTCGTGATGGCTAAAGGTACGGTCAAGTGGTTCAACCCGACCAAGGGTTATGGATTTATCCAGCCTGCGTCGGGCGGCAAAGATGTGTTCGTGCATATCTCGGCAGTGCAGAAAGCCGGTCTGTCGTCCCTGAACGAAGGACAGACGGTGGAATACGAAGAGATCGCAAACCGGGGCAAAACCTCCGCAGAGAACCTCAAAGTATAAGCCGCCAGCTTTTGCTGCCTCCCGGATTTGTCCGGGAGTGAGGCCAAGAAAATTTCAGAAGACGATCCGTGCATTCGACGACAGGCGTTGCGACTGCACACGAAAGGCTATTTGCCTGTCGAAATCGCCAATCAACGCCGCAGCAATGACAATCGCGACCGCATGTGGTCAGCCCACCGGCAACGGTGCGTCGCGCTTGATCTCCTCCATCACCGCATAGGTGCGCGTCTCGCGCACGCCCGGCATCAACAGCAAGGTCTCGCCGAGGAAGCGCCGATACGCGGTCATGTCCGCAAGCCGCGCCTTCACTAGATAGTCGAATCCGCCTGCAACCATGTGACACTCCAGCACTTCGGGCGCGAGTTTTACCGCACGCGCAAAGCGCTCGAAATTGTCAGGCGTGGTCTTGTCGAGCAGGACCTCGACGAACACCAGAAGACCCAGCCCAAGCCGGTGCGGATTGAGCCGCGCGCCATAGCCCTCGACAAAGCCTTCTCGCTGTAATCGCTTCAGCCGCTCGCCGATCGAGGTCGGGGACAGGCCGATGCGCTCGGCGAGCTCGACATTGGCTATGCGCCCATCTTCCTGCAAAATTGAGAGGATTTTCCGGTCGATTCGATCGAGTTCCATATTATATACGGCCATTTCGCCTCTAGACTTCATTTTCTAAGGTAATTTGGCTATCTTGTCTATCGAACTGCGGTCACGCGGGCTTTATCCTGAATTTGAGCCACAGGACATGCCATGCCGAACACCCCCCCGCCCTTCTCCGCTCCCTACGCGCCCGACGACGCCGACATCGCTGCGCGTCTGTTTCCGTCGACCCATCTCGCCCCGCCGCAGGAGGCGCGGATCGACCGTACCGCGACGCGGCTGATCGAGGCGATCCGCAAGCGCGACGACCGGTTCGGCGGCGTCGAGGACATGCTGCGCGAGTTCGCACTCTCGACCAAGGAAGGCCTCGCGCTGATGGTGCTGGCCGAGGCGCTGCTGCGCGTGCCAGATGCCCGCACCGCCGACCAGTTCATCGAGGACAAGCTCGGCGAGGGCGATTTCATCCATCACGAGACCAAGTCCACGGCGTTCCTGGTCAACGCCTCGGCCTGGGCGCTCGGCCTGTCGGCGCGGGTGATCCAGCCCGGCGAGACGCCCGACGGCACCATCGGCCGCCTCGTCAAGCGGCTCGGCGCACCGGCCGTGCGCACCGCGACGCGTCAGGCGATGCGGCTGATGGGCAATCATTTCGTGCTGGGCGAGACCATCGAGCAGGCGCTGGAACGCGGCAAGCCGCGCTCGGGCGAGAGGCCGCGCTACTCCTTCGACATGCTCGGCGAAGGCGCACGCACGGCAGCCGATGCCAAGCGCTATTTCGACGCCTATGCGAGTGCGATCGAAACCATCGGCAAGGCCGCAGGCAACCATCCGCTGCCCGACCGGCCCGGCATCTCGGTCAAGCTCTCGGCGCTACATCCGCGCTTCGAGGCAATCAGCCGCGATCGCGTGATGGGCGAGCTCGTGCCGCAATTGCTGGACCTCGCCCGGCGCGCCAAGGCCCACGACCTCAACTTCACCGTCGATGCCGAGGAGGCCGACCGGCTGGAGCTGTCGCTCGACGTGATCGCGGCAACGCTCGCCAATCCCTCGCTTGCTGGCTGGGACGGATTCGGGCTTGCAATCCAGGCCTATCAGAAGCGCGCCAGCGCAGTGATCGACTACATCCACGAACTGGCGCGGGCGCATGACCGCAAGCTGATGGTGCGGCTGGTCAAGGGCGCCTATTGGGACACCGAGATCAAGCGCGCGCAGGAGCGCGGGCTCGACGGCTACCCGGTGTTCACGCGCAAGGCGATGACGGATCTGAACTACATCGCCTGCGCCACGAAGCTCTTGAATCTGCGACCGCGCATCTTCCCGCAATTTGCGACCCACAACGCCCTCACCGTCGCGACCGTGCTGGAACTCGCCGGCGCCAGCTCCGGCTTCGAATTCCAGCGGCTGCATGGTATGGGCGAAGCGCTCTACGAGCAGCTCGCCAGAGATCATCCCGAGATTGCCTACCGCACCTACGCGCCGGTCGGCAGCCATCGCGATTTGCTTGCCTATCTCGTCCGGCGTCTCCTGGAGAATGGCGCCAACTCGTCCTTCGTGGCGCAGGCGGCCGACTATCGCGTCCCGGTGCCGGCGCTGTTGAAGCGTCCGGTCGGTCTCATCGTTCGTCCGGATCATGCGCATCATGCCAAGATTCCGCTGCCGGGTGATCTCTTTGCACCGGAGCGGCACAATTCAGCCGGCATCGAGTTCGGCGAGCGTGCAGCACTCGAGCGGTTGCTGGCCGAGGTCAAGGCCGCAACGCCCGACCTCAGGCCGGTCGCAGATGCGACGCCCGAGCAGGCGAACGCAGCGATCGCCGCGGCGCGCGCGGGCTTTGCTGGATGGAGCCGGACGCCGGCGGGGACGCGCGCGGCGGCGCTGGAACAGGCCGCGCATCTGCTGGAAAGCAGCAGTGCGCATTTCCTTGCGCTGCTGCAAGCCGAGGGCGGCAAGACGCTCGACGACGCGCTCTCCGAGTTGCGCGAAGCCGCCGATTTCTGCCGCTATTATGCCGCGCAGGGCCGAAAGCAATTTGGTCACGAGACCGCGATGCCGGGCCCGACCGGCGAGAGCAACGCGCTCGCCATGCGCGGCCGCGGCGTTTTCGTCGCGATCTCGCCGTGGAATTTTCCGCTGGCGATTTTCCTCGGCCAGGTCACCGCGGCCCTGATGGCCGGCAACAGCGTGGTCGCAAAGCCCGCCGAGCAGACGCCGCGCATCGCGCGCGACGCCGTCGCGCTGCTGCACGAGGCCGGGATTCCCGCAAGCGCGCTGCATCTCGTCACCGGCGACGGCCGCATCGGCGCGGCGCTGACCGCACACCCCGACATCGCCGGCGTCGTCTTCACCGGCTCAACCGAGGTCGCGCGTCACATCAACCGGACGCTCGCCGCCAAGGACGGGCCGATCGTGCCCCTGATCGCGGAGACCGGCGGCATCAACGCGATGATCGCGGACGCCACGGCGCTGCCCGAACAGGTCGCTGACGACGTCGTCATCTCCGCCTTCCGCTCCGCAGGCCAGCGCTGCTCGGCGCTGCGGCTGCTGTTCGTGCAGGAGGACGTCGCCGACCGCATGATCGAGATGATCGCAGGCGCAGCGCGCGAATTGAAGATCGGAGATCCCTCCGGAGTCGCGACGCATGTCGGCCCTGTCATCGACACCGATGCCAAGCAGCGCCTCGACGCGCACATTGCGCGGATGAAGAGAGAGGCGAAGCTGCACTTTGCGGGCATCGCGCCGGAGGGCTGCTTCATCGCGCCGCATATCTTCGAGCTGAGGGATGCCGGCCAGCTCACCGAGGAGATATTCGGCCCGATCCTGCACGTGGTGCGCTACCGGGCTGAAACGCTCGAACGCGTGCTGCAGGCGGTCGATCGCACCGGCTATGGCCTCACGCTCGGCGTGCACTCCCGCATCGACGACACGGTCGAGGCCATCATCGACCGCGTCCAGGTCGGCAACATCTACGTCAACCGCAACATGATCGGCGCGGTGGTCGGCGTGCAGCCGTTCGGCGGCAACGGCCTGTCCGGAACCGGCCCCAAGGCCGGCGGCCCGCATTATCTCGCGCGCTTCGCCACCGAGCAGACCGTGACCATCAACACCGCCGCAGCCGGCGGCAACGCAGCCCTGCTTGCAGGCGAGGAGTGAGGCCCTGCGCCTGGCGCCGTTGCATCCCGGCGAAACATCGGTCTAATGCTGCCATGACTTGGCCCGCGCCAATTCCAGCCGGCGGGAAACAACAAGAGCGAGGGAGCAACGCCAGCGATGGAAAAAGGCATTTTTGCAGGGCTCAAGGTTCTGGACTGCGCGAGCTTCATCGCGGCGCCCGCGGCCGCGACCGTGCTGTCCGATTTCGGCGCCGACGTCATCAAGATCGAGCCGCCCGGCGCCGGCGACCCCTACCGCAACCTGCCGAACCTGCCCGGCTATCCCACCGGCGAGCACAATTTCGCCTGGCTGCTCGAGGCCCGCAACAAGAAGAGCCTCGCGCTCGACCTCTCCAAATCAGAGGCGCAGGCCGTGCTCTACAGACTGGTCGAAGAGGCCGACGTCTTCATCACCAACATGCCGCCGCCGGTGCGCACCAAGCTCGGCATCACCTATGACCACCTCGCCCATCTCAACGACCGGCTGATCTACGCCTCCTTCACCGGCTATGGCGAGAAGGGCGAGGAAGCCAACAAGCCCGGCTTCGACAGCAACGCCTATTGGGCGCGCTCCGGCCTGATGGACCTCGTCCGCGCCGATATCGACACAACACCGGCGCGCTCGGTCGCCGGCATGGGCGACCATCCCTGCGCCATGGCGCTGTACAGCGCCATTGTCACCGCGCTCTACCAGCGCGAGAAGACCGGCAAGGGCTCGCATGTCGCCTCCAATCTGATGGCCAATGGCGTGTGGGCGGCGAGCGTGCTGGCACAGGCAAAGCTCTGCGGCGCCAAGTTCGGCGAGCGGCGCCCGCGCGAGCGCGCGCTCAATGCCGTTGCCAACCACTACCAGTGCAAGGACGGCCGCTGGCTGATCCTGTCGCTGCTCAGCGAGGAGAAGCAGTTTCCGACCTTGGCCAAGTGCCTCGGCCGCGAGGACCTGATCACCGATCCGCGCTTTGCCACAAAACCCGACCGTCACGCCCGCTCGATCGAGTTGATCAAGATCTTTGACGAGACCTTCGCCACCAAGGATCTCGCCGACTGGCGCAAGATCCTCGACGGCAACGGGCTGGTATTCGGTATCGTCGGAATCCTGGACGATATCCCGAACGACAAGCAGATGCTCGACAACGAAGTGCTGGTGCCGTTCGAGAACGACACCATGCTGACGATCAACTCGCCGATCTGGATCGACGGCACCAAGAAGGTGCAGCCGCGCAAGCCGCCCGGTGTCGGCGAGCACAGTGACGAGATTTTGCGTGGCGCGGGATACGACGAGCAAGCGATCAAGCAGCTGCGCGCAAAGGGGGCTGTGGGGTAAGGGGCCTTTGAGTTGCTTCCGGGACAACGGATGACGAACTACGCGAATTGAGGCCTATCTCAGCGCCAGCCAGCCGAGCGTGAACAGGATGCCGCCGAGGATGACGACGACAGCAACAGCGGAGGCGCTGATGCGGAAGCTGCCGGCGACTTGCTTGGCTTCCTCATTCTGCGCGATCTCGCGATTGCGCTGCTTGTCGGCTTCGCTGGTATCCGTCATGGGTCATCCAAATCGCTTGTTGGCTGACGCATGATCGTGGGGACCATGCGCTAACGCGTCTTGATGAAGCACATGCCAATGCGGCTTGAGGCGGCCGCAGCCTGACAGGTGAGACCTTTAGCACAGGTCCATGACGTAAAACTCTTGTCAGCCGTTCCCGATCCCTCATTTTGCAGGGAACAATGCGCGCCCCAGCCGTCCTGATATTCGGTGCCGGCGAGCTCCCGACTTCCGCGGGTCTGCGGCCGGCTGGCAAATCCGCGTGAAAAATCGGGGTGTTTGTCGGTAGCAAACGCGGTCAGGATGTCGCGGCGACGGAGCTGGTCGCCGACAAAATGCGGCGAGGCCGGAACGATGGTGGCGTTCGACGCGTTCTCCGTCAGCCAGTCCACACCCGGAAAATGGAAACCACCGATGCCCCGGGTCTGGTGACAACCCGAGCAGGTGACGTCATTCAGGCGGCGCTGGAAGCCTGCGACCGATCGGATGTTCTCCATGGCGATGCCGCGCGCGGCGGCTTGCTTGAGCGCGCCGACGACGTCGTCATCGGTGAAGACGGGATTACCCTTGCCCTCGCCCTTGCCTTCACCCTGCATCATCCCAAATTCCGGCTGCATCGTTGAAGCATCGAGGCCCGAAGGCGTCGGCGCCACCGCGGCCTTGGCGAGATATTGCTCCGGGATCAGCACTGTGCCGCGATCAAACTCGCGCAGATTCGCGGGCGCCAGCAGCCACGCCTTGAAGTCGCGTCGAAGCGTATCATCGGCAAGGATGCGGTCGCGGTCGATCTGGTTCTCGAGCGTCGATTCCACGAAAACCTTGCTGGCCGCGTCATATTTGAACACCTTGAGCAGATAGTCGGAGCGGAAATCATGCAGCGCCGATTTCGGCGAGATCGAGATCTGGATGTTGGTCTCGATACGGTCGATCATCGCATCGTAAGGCGCAGTGCGGCTGCCGATCAGCCCCTGCCAGTCGCCATTGCCCAGCCAGCGCCGCGCGACCTCGGCGCAGGTGATGGGCTTGCCGCCCGCATCCATCTGGCGTGCATCGCGCGCTTTCATCACGAGGTTGAAGGTCATCGGCAGGCGCGTCGCGGTGCTGCCGCCATCCGGTTTTCGCTCGAACCGCGCCAGGCGATAGATCAGCCTGACCTCGCCGCAGGATTCTTCCGACACATAGGCACGGTCCATGCGGTTGATGATGCCGGCCAGTACGAAACTCGTGTTGGCGGACTTCAGGTTGGCCCGATCGAACAGCTCGACATCGAACCCTTCACCAACGCCGGTGGTCTCGCTCGGTGAAGCCTGCTTGTGCTGCGCGATGTAGCGATCGAACTCCGCATCGATCGCCGGCGGAATCTCCTTGAGCTGCGGCAGCGATGCGAACAGCTGATCGCTCGTCAGCGGAACATTCGCGTTCCGCTCCGGCTGCAACAAGCGTGAAATCGACAGCGCATCGCTCTGGTCAAGCTTGCGCAGGAGATCGGGGTCGGTGATCGCGGTCCCGCGCGCGAGCGGCGCATTCTCTGCTGCCGAGAGCGACATGACGCTGCCGAACAATATGGCGGCAGCCAGGAAAATTCGCAGCGCGCGGCTCATGCCTCCACTAACACCGCACAGAGCCGCCTATTCAAGCAAAAAGGCGCTTCACGTGGTGGTGAAGCGCCTCTTCGAATGTCGGATATCGGACGCTAACGCGCGGTGATCAGGCCCTTGGCGGTGACGACCACCCAGTGGCCGTCCTGGCGACGGATCGCATCGACGCGGCCAACACCGGGGATAGGATCGCCGGCATAGACCTCGTACAGGCCATTCCGGCCCTCGATCAGCGCGCCACCATTGGCGACATCACGAAGCCTCCAGCCCTCGATCGTCGGCAAGCGGCCGACTTCGGTCTTGACTTCGGTCTTGGGCGTGGCCGGCACAGGAGCCGGCGCAGCGGCGGCCGTCGCAACTTGCGTCGGGGCCGGTGCTGCGATCGCGCCGGTGGTTTCCTTGGCAGGCGTAACGGCTGCGGCCTGCGCGGGAGCAGGGGCCGGCGGCGTGGCGCGGAGCCTGTCGACGGTCTCGGACAGCTTGGCGAGCTTGGCCATCGGCTCGGCCTGCGCCTTCTCGAGCTTGTCGAGGCGGTCGTTGGCCCGGTTGATCTGGCTGAGGCCATTCTTCGAAGTGTGCTCGACATTGGCCTTCAGCGCGACGATGTCGGAATCGATCCGGGCGACGGAGGCATCCAGCGCGCTGGTGTCGGCGACCTGGGCCGGCGCCGGGCTGGCCGCGAAATGCATCATGCCGGCGGTCGCGAGCGCGCCGCTGATGGCGCCGACGCAAGCCGCGATCGCAACGACCGCGGCCATCGCCGACAGGCGGCGCTTGCTGCCGGTGTCACGCACCTCGTCGGCCTTCACATGCGGCGCTTCGCGGTCCCAGGACCGCTGCGAGGGCGTCATGACGATGAGCTTGCCGGGTTTTGTCTCGGATTTCGGCTCCGGCTTGGTCTCGGCCTTGGCTTCAATCTTCGGAACCTCGATCCGGGGAGGTTCGACCTGCGGGGCGTCCGCCTTGATCGGCTCAGGCTTGGGCGGCGTCTCATGGTCAGGGGCGATCGAGGGGGCGTCGATGCCGGCGGCCGCCTCGACCTCCTGCGGCGCGGCACCTACGGCGGCATCGGCGGCGGTCCGGTCGTTAGTCTCTTGGCCGGCCAGGTCGGGCATGGGTTCGCTCACGGCTCAAATACTCCAGTCTGGGTTGACCTTTTGGTAACTTTCATTGCTTGCGAATTCCTTACCTCGGGACCCGCTTACCGAAATTTTAGGAACTCGTCCGAGGCCGAATTGGGTCGGGAAAGTGGAACCGGCGTGGCGGCGAGCAACAAATCGTCAGCCGATGACGCCCTGCAGCAGAGTGCCGGATTGAGCCGAAGGGCTGGACAGTCGGGCCGTCGCCCTTCGAGGGCCGCTGAAGAAGCGGCCATCTCAGGGTGACGGTGAGAGAGTCTCCGCCATCCTCACATCACCACCGGCGCATCCGGCAGTTCGTTCGGATACGCCCCGCCCGGCGGGAAGTGCTTGGCCAGCTCGCGTGACACCGCGGCGATGCCGTCGATCACACCGCGCTCGAACTGGCCGGACCTGAACTCGGCCTCCATCGCGCGGCAGATCGCTTCCCAGCCGGCAGCACCGACCTTCGCGTCGATGCCGCGGTCGGCAATGATCTCGACGTCGCGGTCGGCGAGCAGCAGATAAATCAGCACACCGTTGTTGTGCGCGGTATCCCAGATCCGCAAATGCGAGAACAGATCGAGCGCGCGCTCGCGGGCGTGCTGATGGCTGAACAACGGTCGGCCGTCGAGCGCGCCTTCGACGACGAAGCGGACCTGGCCGGAATGCGTCGTTTCGCTCTGCTTGATCGCCTGCTCGATGCGGTCGAGCACGCTTTGCGGAAACACCTGCCGCGCGCGCCAGTGGTGCTGGAGAAGATGCTTGGTGATACGCCCAATGCCCATGATTACCAGCTCCCCGAGGCGCCGCCGCCACCAAAGCTGCCGCCGCCCCCGCTGAAGCTGCCGCTGTCACTGGATGATGAACCGCTGCTCCAGCCGCCGGACGAGGAGCCGCTCGACCATGAGCCGCCGCGCGACGACCCGGTCGAAGCCGGAAACAGATCGGCGATGAAGGACAGCACAAAGCCGATGATCCCGGCGAGCAAGGCCAAGGCGCCCGATCCGATGATAAGCATCGCCAGGAGGCCGATCACGCTGCCGGTTGCGACCGAGCCCAGCAATCGTCCCAGCAGCGCGCGCAGGAAGCCGCCGACGACGAGCGATGCAAACAGCGCGACCGGGAGGAGCGGCCCGATGTCGTCCAGATTGGCAAAATTCACGCTGCGCGAAGGAGCCGGCAATGGCTCGCCATCGACGACGCGCATCATCCGCTCGGCGCCGGCCGAAATGCCGCCGGCGAAATCGCCCTCCCGGAATTTCGGCGTGATGACCTCGTCGATGATCCGCCGCGACGTGACGTCGGTAAGCACGCCTTCGAGGCCATAGCCGACCTCGATGCGCAGGTGCCGGTCGTTCTTGGCGACGACGAGGATCGCACCGTCGTCGACCTTGTTACGACCGATCTTCCAGGCCTCCGCGACGCGGATGGAGAATTGCTCGATCGTTTCCGGGTCCGTCGTCGGCACGATCAGGACGGCGATCTGGCTGCCCTTGCGCTTCTCGAAATCGCCAAGCTTCTGCGACAGCGCGACGATATCGCCGCTGGACAGCGTCCCGGTCCGGTCGACCACGCGGCCGGTGAGCTGCGGCACCGCAACATCGGCGAAGGCGGAGAACGTCCAGCCAAGCAGCAGTGCGAGGAAGATGGCCTTGATGGCGCGCATTGGAGCCGAACGCGCTTACTTTGACGGCGCGGGCGCTGTGTTGAAATCGACCCTCGGCGCGGTCGAGATCTCCTTCTCGTTCTCGACCGTGAAGTTCGCCTTCTCCTTGTAACCGAACATCATTGCGGTGAGGTTGCTCGGGAACGAGCGGATGGTGACATTGTATTCCTGGACCGACTTGATGTAGCGGTTGCGGGCGACAGTGATGCGGTTCTCGGTGCCCTCGAGCTGCGACATCAGATCCTTGAACAGCGCGTCGGACTTGAGCTGCGGATAATTCTCGGTCACGACAAGAAGCCGCGACAGCGCGCTGGAGAGTTCGCCCTGGGCGGCTTGGAATTTCTGGAGCGCAGCCGGATCATTCAGCACCTCGGGCGTCGCCTGGATGCTGCCGACCTTGGCGCGGGCATTGGTGACACCGAGCAGCACGTCTTTTTCCTGCTGCGCAAAGCCCTTCACCGAGTTGACCAGGTTGGGCACGAGATCGGCGCGGCGCTGATACTGGTTCACCACCTCAGACCAGTTGGCCTTGATCTGCTCATCCTGGCTCTGGATGGCATTGTATCCGCAATTGGTGAGGCTGAGCGAGGCCAGCGCCGCCAGCACGGTCAGGATCTTCCGCATCAAATTTCTCCCGGTGGAATCGGCGGCAAACTACCAGATTGAGCGCGTACGGCGCCAGATGTCCCGAGGGGGCGCGATAAGCAGCCGGCTGACGCAAGCCTCTTGCCTATCACGGGACGACATAGTCAACTCGCAGCAAACAAGACAAAAATTCAGGGGAGCGCGCCATGTCCTCGTTCGAGACCATCCTCGTGGAGCGGCCGGACCCGGCAATCGCCCGGGTCGTGATGAACCGGCCCGACGCGCGCAATGCGCAGAACCTGCAAATGACCTACGACCTCAACGCCGCCTTCGACGCGGCTGTGCAGGACGACGCGGTCAAGGTCATCATCCTCGCCGGCAACGGGCCGCATTTTTCCGCCGGCCATGATCTTCGTCCGGGGACCAAGAATGCCGTTGGCGTCGATTTTCCACCTGTTGGAAATTGGGGCGGCTTTGCCGAGGCGAATGCTCATGGCCGCTTCGCGCGCGAGCAGGAAATATATCTCCAGATCACGCGGCGCTGGCGCAACCTCGCCAAGCCCATGATTGCCGAGGTGCACGGCAAGTGCATCGCCGGTGGGTTGATGCTGGCCTGGGCCTGCGATCTCATCGTCGCCAGCGACGATGCGCAGTTTTGTGACCCCGTCGTGACGATGGGCGTCTGCGGTGTCGAGTGGTTCGTGCATCCCTGGGAGCTCGGCCCGCGCAAGGCCAAGGAATTCCTGTTTACGGCCGACAGCTGGAGCGCGCAAGAAGCGCATCAGCTCGGCATGGTAAACCAGGTGGTGCCGCGCGCGGAGCTGTCATCGCGCGTGCTGGAACTGGCGCGGCGGATCGCCGCAAAGCCGTCCTTTGCGCTGAAGCTGACCAAAGAGGCGGTGAATCGCTCGGTCGACGTGATGGGGCAGCCCGCCGCGATCGACCAGGCCTTTGCGCTGCACCAGCTTTGTCACGCCCACAATCTTCAGGAGTTCGGCATGGTGGTCGATCCATCCGGACTGCATCCCTCCGTGCGAAAGCCGGCGGCCGCGGAGTAGACGCCATGGATCTCAATCTCAGTGACGAGCAACGACTGCTGCGTGAAAGCGCGGAGCGCTTCGTAGCCGAGAGCTACGATGCCGACCACCGCCGCAAGACCGCCAACGATCCGCTCGGTTTCAGCCCTGATGTGTGGAAGCAATTCGCGGAGCTCGGCTGGCTGGCGCTGCCGATCCCGGAAGAGTTTGATGGGCTCGGTGGCGGGCCAGTCGAGATCGGCATCTTGATGGAAGCCTTCGGTCGCGGGCTGGTGTCGGAACCTTATGTCGCGACGGTTGTGTTGGGCGCCGCGTTGATCGAGCGCTGCGGCAGCACGGCGCAGAAGCAGGCGAGCCTGCCCAAGATCGCCGACGGCTCAATGAAGCTCGCTTTCGCGCATTCCGAGCGCGCGGCGCGGTTCGATCTGGCCAAGGTCGCGACATCAGCGACCAGGACGGCGCAGGGCTGGCGTCTTTCCGGCAGCAAGATCGCCGTGCTCGACGGCCATGCCGCCGACGAGATCATCGTCTCCGCGCATTTGCATGATCATCACGGGCCATCGGGACGGATCGGCCTGTTCCTGGTGCCGGCAACGGCATCCGAGCTTTCGATCTCCGACTATCCACGCCTCGGCGGCGGCCGCGCCTGTAATATCGAGCTTTCAGACGCGCAGCTGTCGGCAGATGCCCTGCTTGGCGACGGCAAGGACGCGCTGCCCGCGATCGAATGGGCCGTCGATCGCGCCATGGCCGCGCTCGGGGCCGAAGCGGTCGGCATCATGCAGACCCTGCTCGATACCACGCTCGAGTACACCAAGATCCGGAAACAATTCGGCCGGCCGCTCTCCGCCAACCAAGTGATCCGCCACCGCCTTGCCGATATGGCGATCCAGGTCGACGAAGCCCGCTCCGTGGCGCTGCGTGCCGCGCTGAAGGTCGACAATGCGCCGGTCGAGCGCGCCCGCGCGGCGTCGGGCGCCAAGGCGAAGATCGGCAAATGTGCGCGCTTCGTCGGCGAGCAGTCGATCCAGCTTCATGGCGGCATGGGCGTCACCGAGGAGCTCGAGGTCGGCGCCTATTTCAAGCGGCTGGTCGCCTTCGACACGCTGTTCGGCGGCAGCGCGCATCACTATGCCCGCCACGCCCAGCTTGGCCGCACCACCGTTTGAGCCTGAGAGGAGCGCATCATGGACCTGTCGTTCAATGCCGAAGAGCGCGCCTTCCAGAGCGAGGTGCGCAGCTTTATCGCCAAAAATCTCACCGAGGAGATGAAGCGCGCGACCGCACTGACGCCGTCGGTGTTTTCCGATCCTGACATCGGCATGGCCTGGCAGCGCGCGCTGCATCAACAGGGTTGGGGCGCGCCCGGCTGGCCGGTCGATCATGGCGGCCCGAACTGGACGCCCGCGCAGCGCTGGATCTTCGAGAGCGAATGCGCGCGCGCCGGCGTGCCCAATGTCAACGTGATGGGCGTGAAGATGGTCGGACCTGTCATCATCGGGTTCGGTAGCCCAGAGCAGAAGAATTTTTATCTGCCGCGGATTCTGTCCGGCGAGGACTATTGGTGCCAGGGCTATTCCGAGCCGGGCTCCGGGTCCGATCTCTCCTCGCTGAAAACACGCGCGGTGCGCGACGGCGACGACTACATCATCAACGGCACCAAGATCTGGACCACGCATGCGCACCACGCCAACCGCATGTTCGCGCTGGTGCGCACCAGCGACGGCCCGCGGCAGCAGGACGGCATCAGCTTCGTCCTGATCGACATGAAGACGCCAGGGATCACGACGCGGCCGATCCTCACGATCGGCGGCGACCACGAGGTCAACCAGGTGTTCTTCGACGACGTCCGCGTGCCCGTCGCCAACCGCGTCGGCGACGAAGGCAAGGGCTGGACCTATGGCAAATATCTGCTCGAGTTCGAACGTGGCTCCGGCATCGCGTCAGCAAAGCTGCGCGAAGGGCTGCGCGCCATCACCGAGCTTGCGGAGTCCGACCTGACCGGCCGGGCTATCGACAGCCCTGACATCGCAACGCGCATCTCGGAGGTCGAGGTCGACATCGACGCGCTTGAAATGACCGAGCTGCGCGTGCTCTCGGCGCTGCAGACCGGACAAAATCCCGGCGCGGTGTCGTCGATCCTGAAGCTGCGCAACAGCGAGATCCGGCAAGCCGTGACGCGACTAGGCGTCGACGTGATCGGCCATGACGCGCTCGCGGTCGAGCCGATGCGCCCGCTCTACAAGCTCAACCACGAGCCCGCGCTGCCGGAGGATATGCTGACGGTGGTGCCGGAATATCTCAACGGACGCGCGTACACGATCTTCGGCGGCACGTCGGAGATCCAGCGCGATATCATCGCGAAGATGATGCTGGGGATTTGAGGCCCGAGCGGGCGCGACACATTCCGCCGTCGTCCCGGACAAGCGTAAGCGCAGATCCGGGGCGACAGTTGAGTGCGTCGCGACAGCCAGCGTAGCAAACGGTCGGGGTTATCCCACCACCTTCGCACCCCTGATCGCCTTCCAGATCTTCTGCGGCGTCAGTGGCGTATTCAGCTGGGTGATGCCGAGCTCGGCGAGAGCATCCATCACGCCGTTGGTGACGCAGGGCGGACCGCCGATGGCGCCGGACTCGCCGCAGCCCTTGGCGCCGAGCGGATTGGTGCGGCAGGGCGCGGAATCGTCCAGCGTCACCACGATCGGCGGCACGTCATCGGCGCGCGGGATGCAATAGTCCTGATAGCTCGCGGTCAGCAGCTGGCCGTCGGCATCGTACGACACGCCCTCGTACAGCGCCTGGCCGATTCCTTGCGCAACGCCGCCATGGATCTGGCCGGTCACCAGCATCGGGTTCACGGCGACGCCGACGTCGTCAACGGTGGTGTAGCGCACGACCTTCGACACGCCTGTCTCCGGATCGATCTCGACCTCGCAGATATGCGTGCCGTTCGGCCAGCTCGGACCATCGACCTCACCCTCGGAATCAACGCTGAGCTTGGCGCCGGCTTCCTTCTCGGCGATATCGAACAGGCTGATGCGGCGGTCGGTGCCGACGACGGTGAGCATGCCGCCCTGATATTCGATGTCCTCGACCGAGGTCTCGAGCACATTCGCCGCCTTCTCGCGCGCCTTCTGGATCAGATCGTTGGAGGAGACCGCGACCGCGGTGCCGCCGACGAACAGCGAGCGGGAGCCGACGCTGCCAAAGCCCATGGCGAGATCGGTGTCGCCTTGCACGACGTCGATCTTGTCCATGGGAATGCCGAGGGTGTCGGAGATCATCTGGGTGTAGGTGGTCTGCAGCCCCTGCCCCATTGCCATGGTGCCTGAATGCAGCACGACGCGGCCCTGCGAGGTCGCGTGCAGGCTGACCTTCTCGGTGTGAGCGCGACCACCGGTCCATTCGATATAGGAGGTAAGGCCACGGCCGTAGAGCAGGCCCTTCTTCTTCGCAGCCTTCTTGCGCGCGGCAAAGCCGTCCCAGTCGGCGAGCTTCACCGCACGATCGAGCATGTGCGCGAAGGCGCCGGAGTCGTAAACCTGCCCGGCCGCATTGGTGTAGGGCAGCTGCGCCGGCTTGATGTAGTTGGCCTTGCGGATCGCGCGCGGATCCATGCCGATTTTTCGCGCGGCAGCGTCGAACAGGCGCTCGACGATAAACACCGCCTCGGGGCGACCCGCGCCACGATAGGCACCGACGGGCGCGGTGTGGGTCATCACCGACTTGATCTCGAAATGCACCAGCGGCAGGTCGTAGACGCCGGTCTGCACGAACGGTCCAAGCACCAGCGGAATGATATTGGCCGCGCCCGAGGAATAGGCGCCCGTGCAGCCGATCGAGGTGACGCGATAGGCCAGCACCTTGCCCTTCTCGTCCAGCGCGAAGGACGCGGTCGAGGTGAGATCGCGACCGTGGGTGCCACCGACGAACTCGTCGGTGCGGTCGCCGCGCCAGCGGATCTTCTTGTTCAGCTTGGTCGCGACATAGGCGACGATGCCGTCTTCCGGATAGAGGTTGGTCTTCTGGCCAAAGCCGCCGCCGATGTCGCCGACCAGCACCCGGACGCTATCCTTCGGACGCTTCAGCACGGCTTCCGCCAGCACGTCGCGGGTCGAGGCCGGGGTCTGCGACTGCACATGCAGGAGCAGTCGGCCGGTCTTCTTGTCGATCTCGGCGATGGTCGAACGCGGCTCCATGGCCGAGGGCACCAGACGCTGGCTGACGAGATCGAGCTCGACCGTATGCGCGGCCTTGGCGAAGGCTTCGTCCACCTTGGCGGCATCGCCATAGCTCATCGCACCGACGATGTTGTCGGGCGCCTCCGGCCACACCACGGGAGCACCGGGCTTCACGGCCTCCACCGGATCGACCACGGCGGGCTGCACGTCATACTCGACCACGATCGCTTCGGCTGCGCTCTGCGCCTCCGCGCGCGAGGACGCGACCACCGCCGCCACCGCCTCGCCGGTGTAGCGCACGACCTCATGAGCGAGCAGCCGGCGCGGCGGCACCGTCATCGGCTTGCCGTCGGGGCGCTTGAAGATGCTGAGCGTCGGGATGCTGCCGACGTCATCCTTGATCAGATCGGCGCCGGTGTAGATCGCGGTGACGCCGGGCATCGAGGCCGCAGTGCTGGTGTCGATCGAGACGATCTTCGCATGCGCATGCGGCGAGCGCAGCACGTGCAACCAGAGCGCGCCGTCCTCCGGCTTGTCGTCGATGAATTGCCCCTTCCCGGTGAGCAGCCGCTGGTCTTCCAAACGCTTGACGGGCTGGCCCGCTCCGAAACGCAAATTGCCGGGAAGAATGTTCATTCCGCTGGGTCCTCTAAGCCTCAAAGTGCGGGCGCCTTTTAGCGGATCGAGGCAAGCGAGACCAGCCGCGGTTTTGGGCTGGATATCCTCGATTTCGTCATGCCCGGGCTTGTCCCGGGCATCCACGTTCTTTGGACGGAGGGGTAAGGCGTGGATGGCCGGGTCAAGCCCGGCCATGACGACGGAGACAGCTACGCCAGCTCTTTGAGCGCCGCTTCCACGACCTTGCGTGCATCGGCTGTGAGCGGAGCCTGCGGGGGGATTGGATCGCCGACATCATAGCCCTGGATCGAAAGGCCAGCCTTGATGCAGGCGGCGAGATTGAAGCGGGCGAAGGCCTCGTTGATGCGCCACAGCCGGCGCTGGAGCGCCATGGCCTCGTCCCAGCGGCCTGCTTGGCAGAGGTCGTAGAGCTCAACGCTCTGGCGCGGGATGATGCAGGCTGGACCCGCCATCCAGCCGAGGCCGCCGATCAGCATCACCGCAGCCGGGATATGGGCTGAGGCCGAGAACACGCGCAAGGAATCGCCGCAGCGATTCATGATCGACAGCAACCGCCCGGTGTTGGTCGAGGCATCCTTGATGTAGCCGATGCGCGGATGCCCGGCGAGGCGCGCGATGATGTCGAGGGTCAGGTCCGAGCGCTGGAATTGCGGATTGGTGTAGAGTACGACCGGAATATCCACGGCATCCGCGATGCTGCGGAAATAGGATTCGATCTGGGCATCGGCGAGCGGGAAATACGCCTCGAGGATCGCCAGAATGCCGTCGGCGCCGAGCTTCTGATAGGCCTGAGCCTGCGCCACGGCATCGGCCGTCGAGGTCGACGCGACGCCGGCAACAACGGGCACGCGACCTTTCGCGGCTTCAATCGTGGTCTGCACGACCGCCATGCGTTGCGCGCCATTGAGATAGGCGAACTCGCCGGTCGAGCCGAGCGGTGTCAGCCCATGTACGCCCGCGCCGATCAGATCGTCGCAGAGCCTTGCGAGCACATCGGTTCGCACTGAGCCGTTTGCGCTGACCGGCGAGACGAGATAGGGGAAGACGCCACGAAATTCGGTCATGTCGGGAATAAATTCCGGGGGAAGCGAGTCCAGGCTGGCAGCTGCGCGATCCATCGCGTGCTAGCATGGGGTCTTATTGCCAGCAAGCGAACGAACTTCGAAGAGCGTATTTGTGGTTTTGCGAGACGTCCTGCAACGTTGGCGGGTTTTGTTGTGTTGCGTCGGCATGCTGGCCGCCGCGCTGTGCCCTGGCATGGCCAGGGCTGGTGAATGCCCGTCGCCGCAATCGGAGATCGCGACCGATCGACCTGATGTCACCAACTCCAGCTTGGTCGTGCCTGATGGCAGCATCCAGATCGAGAACGGCCTCAACACCTCAGGCCAAAGCACCGGCAAGGGATTTGACGGCAGCAACAGCCGTCTCCGCTTCGGCATCGCGCCCTGCCTCGAAGTGCTGGTCGACGTGCCGAGCTATGTCGGGCGGCTGACCGGCACGGTCGATACCGGTTTCACCAACGTCACCCCCGGCGTTAAATGGCAGGTCAGCGGGCTGCCTGAGCCCGCGAACCTTTCGGTGGTCGTAGGCATAGGCCTGCCGACCGGCACGCCCGCGATATCGGGCACGGGCCTTCAGCCTTATCTGCAATTCCCCTGGTCCTACGAGCTCGCCGGCGGCTGGGGCATCAGCGGCATGTTCACGAGCTTCTTCCGGCCATCGGACCTCGCCAACCACCAGACCACCGAAGCGACCTTCGTGATCGAACGGAAGCTCAGCGAGAAGCTAGCGCTGTTCGCCGAATATGTCAGCGACACTCCATCGCGCGGCGCGAGCACGGCGCTGCTCAATATCGGCGGCGGCTATCTGCTGAGTCGGACCGAACAGCTTGATTTCCACCTCGCCTTCGGCCTTAACCGGAACTCGCCCGATTACATTATAGGCGTCGGCTATTCCTACCGCTGGGACAACGTCCTCGGCACGGCAAAGCGGCCGATGCTTCGGCATTGACCAGTTCTTAAGGACGTTGCGCGCCGGCCATCATGCCGCGCCCCGCACCTACTCCTTGTTAGGGAGTGGCGGCGATGGTGCCGGCCATGCCGCACACTCTGTTGTCCAGGTTTCTGCATCCCGACCCGCGCATCCGGCGCGAGCTCGTCGACCTCCTGTACACGTCGCTGCCGCAGGTGTCCGCGATCGGCGGCACGTCGGTGACGGGCGCTGTGGCGCTGGCCATCATGAGCGGCGATATCGGCTACGCCGTGATCTCAGCCTTCATCTTCGTCACGGCCGCGGCCCGCATCTATTCCCTCTTCCTCTACAAGTCGCGTGCCGCCCACTTCTCCGACGCCGACGTGATCCGCTGGGAGCGGCTCTATGGCGCCGGCGCTTCGGCCTTCGGCCTTGCGCTCGGCATGCTGTCATATCGTGCGCTCCATATCGACGATGCGCCCGGCGCCTGGATCGCATTCGGGCTCGCGATGTCGTTCTGCGTCGGCATGGTCTCGCGCGCTGCGATCCGTCCCTGGATCATCCTGACGACTGCCGGGATCCTGCTCGCGCCCACCATCGCGGCCGGGCTGCTCCGGCCTGAACTGGCCTACAAGCTCGGCGCGGTGATGCTGGTGTTCTTCTGGCTGACCCTGCGCGAGGCTTCCAAGCACCTCAGCGCCGCCTTCGTCGAGCGCCTCGAGGCCAAGTACCGGCTGGCGCGGCAAGCCACCCACGATTTCCTCACGGGACTGCCGAACCGTGCCGCATTTCTCCAGGCGCTGGCGGAGGCAAGCGGCGACTTCATCATCATCGCCATCGATCTCGACGGCTTCAAGCCGGTCAACGACCGTCACGGCCATCACGCTGGCGACGATCTGCTCCGCCAGGTGGCGGCGCGGCTGTC
Organism: Bradyrhizobium sp. BR13661; assembly: GCF_029892425.1. Classification (GTDB taxonomy): domain Bacteria; phylum Pseudomonadota; class Alphaproteobacteria; order Rhizobiales; family Xanthobacteraceae; genus Bradyrhizobium. The sequence continues at coordinate 65,843 of NZ_JARXWB010000014.1, forward strand.
ATCCTGCACGGGTGATGCCGGCATCGCGGCGCGCTTCGGCGGCGACGAGTTCATGATGCTCAAGCCGGTTGCCCCCGGCGAAGACGGCCGCGAGGAAGCACTCGCGCTGGCGCGCCGTGCCATTATCGATCTCTCGATCCCATTCTTGCTGACCGACATTCCGGTCCGCATCGGCGCAAGCGCGGGAATTCTCGTCAGCGCCGGCGCTGCAACCGCCGGTACCACGGCGCAGCTTCTCGAGCGGGTCGATCGCGCGCTCTACGCCGCGAAGCGTGCTGGCGGCAGCCGCTGCGCATGGGCGGACGAGGACGTCGGACCCGAACGCGCAGCAGGCTGAAACTGCAGCGTTCGCTCACACCTTGAGCAGCCGCACGCGCGTGCCCCAGGGATCGACAGCCTCGAGGCCTCCAGGCAACTGCGCGACGCGGACGCCGCCCTTGCGCAGGCGTTCTTCCTGCGCGGCGAGGATGTCCTGCTTCTCCGTCACCAGCGAGAACCAGCCGAGCCCTGTCGTTGAATCGTCGCGCTGGCCCGCGCCCTGGCTCTGCCAGACGTTCATGCCGAGATGGTGGTGATAGCGCCCCGACGACAGGAACGCCGCGCCGTTACGGCTGCGGGTCGGGTCAAGGCCGACAGTGCCGTGGTAAAAATTCTGGGCCTGCGCAAGATCGCCGACGCGCAAATGCATGTGCCCGACGCGCAGACCATCCGGCGCCTTGGCGTAATCGCTGACGCGCGTGTTGGTCAGCGACAGCAGGTCGGGAATGTTGAGCTCGTCGGTTGCCATCTTCACGCTGCCCTCGCTCCATTGCCATTGCGAGGGATCGCGGTCCGCATAGACCTCGATGCCATTGCCTTCGGGGTCGTCGAGATAGACGGATTCGCTGACGAGGTGGTCGGCAAAACCCGACAGCGGCACGCGGTGCGAGGCGGCATAGACCAGCCAGCGCGCGAGATCCTTGCGCGTCGGCATCAGGAACGCGGTATGGTAGAGCCCGGCGGCACTACGCGGCTCGATTGCGGCGTCGGGACGGGCTTCCAGCACCAGCAGCGTGATACCGGCCGTGCCGAGCCTGGCAGCGGTTGCTGAGCGCTCCATCACGGTGAGCCCGATCACGTCGCGGTAGTAATCCGCCACCTTGTCGAGATTCTTCACCCGCAATGTCACCATGCCGACCCGCATCGGCGTGCGGCTCGCATAGGTCGGCCCGCCGCCTTGCGGACTCCCCTCGGCACGCGCGGCGGCCGCCGCGGCCATCGCGAGCGAACTGGCGCCGGCGAGTTGAAGCAGGGTACGTCGGGTGAGGTCGATGGTCATCGGTCAGGGCTCGCTGGAAATCGTTTGAGGCCATCAGGCGCAATGTGGGGATGACTACACGTTCCCGTGAGGGGCGCCCAATCACATGTTCGTCGGCCGTGGTCCACCGGACGACTGGCCACCCGGCCAGTTTCGCAATCGGCTGCAAGATCCCAGATTGGAGGCAGCTTACAGGAGCCTTCCATGACTGACCCCACTCCTCTCTCCTCATTATCGTCCGCGATCGCGGATGTCGTGGCGCGTATCGCGCCGTCCGTTGTATCCGTGCATTCGCATCGCTCCCGCTCGACCGGCTTCGTCTGGAAGCCCGGCCTGATCATCACGGCCGACGAGGCGCTGGCCGACGAGGGCGAGGTCCAGATCGGCCTTCCCGACGGCAGCTCTGTTGCAGCCACGATCGTCGGCCGCGACCACACCACCGACATCGCGCTGCTGCGCGCCGATACCACCATCGCCCCGATCAAGCTGGCAGCCACGGTCCCTGCCCTCGGCGCGCTGTCCGTCGTGGTCGCGACCAATCGCGATGCGCCGAGTGCGGCGCTCGGGATGGTGTCGGTCTCCGGCAAGGGCTGGCGCTCCTTGCGCGGCGGCGAGATCGACGCGCGGATCGAGCTCGATGTTCGCCTGCGTCCCAGCCAGGAGGGCGGCCTTGCCGTCGATGCTTCGGGCGAGGCCTTCGGCATGGCCGTGCTCGGACCGCGGCGGGTGCTGGTGATCCCGACGGCGACGATCGAGCGCGTCGCGGCGCAGCTCGAGACCCGCGGCCGCATCGCCCGCGGATATCTCGGGCTCGGGCTGCAGCCACTGCGGCTCGACGACGGCATCGGCGCGATGGTGATGAATGTCGACAAGGCCGGCCCGGCGGCCGCGGCGGGCATCCGCCAGGGCGACGTGATCGTCGCGGTCAATGACCAGAAGCTATCGGGCGTGCGCGCGCTTTTGCGAACGCTGGGACCTGCCAGCGTCGGCCGGGTGGTCGATGTCGCGGTCCGCCGTGGCGGCGAACCGGCGAGCTTCAGGGTCACGATCGGCGAGAGGCCCGAGGCGTGAGCGCGGACACCACGCCTGACATCGTGCTGTCGCTGGAGATCGACGATCCGGCGCTGGCCGACCGCCTCGCGACATTGCTCGGCAATGTCGCGGGGCTTCGTCTTGCCGCGCCCGGCGAGACCGCCAATGCAACGATCGTCGCCCGCGATCCGCGCGTCATCCCCGAGGACATTGCGCTGACGCAGCGCGAGCTCGACGTGCTGGCGCTGATGGCGGAGGGCGCCTCCAACAAGATGATCGCGCGGCAGCTCAATATCTCCGTGCACACCGTGAAATTCCACGTCGGCTCCCTGCTCGACAAGCTGGATGCGACCGGCCGCACCGATGCGGTGGCACACGCGGCACGCCGCGGCGTGATCGAGCTATAGCGCGACCGGGAAGCTGAGCTGAACGGTCAGGCCCGGCGCGTTGTCCTGTAGCGCGATCTCGGCGCCATGCAAGCGCGACACCGCCGCGACGAGGCTCAGACCCAGGCCGTTGCCCGGCGTGTAGCGGCTCTGCTCGAGCCGGTAGAAGCGCTTGAACACGTGATCATGCTGATCCGTGGCAATGCCCGGGCCATCATCAGCGATGGCGATCGTCGCGCCGCTGCCGGCGTTGCGGCAGGTTACGGCCACGTGCCCACCCGGGCGGCCGTGCTTGATCGCATTGTCGACGAGATTGGCGATGGCATCGAACAGCAGGTCGCGATCACCCGTGACGGCGACCTCGCGGTCGCCGTCGAGGCTCAGGCGCGTCGCGACCTGTTCGGCCGCGGCGTCGTAGAGCTCGACGACCTCGCCCGCGATCTCGGCAAGATTGAGCGGGCGAAACGCGCTGCGTCGGGCACGGGTCTCGATCTCCGAGATCCGCGTGATCGAGGCGAACATGCCGAGCACGGCATCGAGATCGGCGATGGTGTCGCCGATCAGGGCGGCATCGGCGTCGCTGTCGCGCTCGTGGTGATAGGCTTTTTCCAGCCGGCCCCGCATGCGCGTCAGCGGCGTGCGCAGATCATGGGCGACATTGTCGCTGACCTGCTTGACTTCGCCCATCAGCGTCTCGATCCGGTCGAGCATCTGGTTGAGGTTTTCGGCAACGCGGTCCCATTCGTCATGGCTACCGCGCAGGGGAATGCGGCGGTCGAGGCCCGACAGCATGATCGCACGGCTGGTAGCGTTGATCTCCTCGATCCGCCCGACCGTGCGCCGCGTCACCAGCACCGCGGCGACGCCCGACAGCACTACCAGCAGCACGGCAACCGCAATCATCGCGAGCTTAAGCATCGCGACGAAGCCACTGTGATCGCCGACATCTCCGACCCGGCTCCGCACATAGGCGAGCGTGCCGAAATAGACGTAGGCCATGATCGCCGCGACGATCAGGCCGAAGATCGCAATCGCGATCAGCGCCAGGCGGAAGGTCGAGGAGCGAAGCGTGTTAGCCAGGAGCACGGAGGCAATATCCGATGCCGCGGATGGTGTGGATCAATGGATAGGCCTGCGCATCGTCGACCTTGCGGCGGACGCGTCCGACATAGACGTCGATGATGTTGGTGGAGGGATCGAAATGCAAGTCCCAGACGTGCTGAAGCAGCATCGCGCGGGAGACGACGCGTCCCTCGTTGCGGACGAGATATTCGAGCAGCTGGAATTCGCGCGGCAACAGCGGAATCTTGCGACCGCGGCGGCTGGCGTTGCGGGCAATCAGGTCGACGGCGAGATCGCCGACGCGCAAGATGGTTTCCTTGGCGATGGTCTCGCTGCGGCGGCCGAGCGCCTCGAGGCGCGCGAGCAGCTCGACGAAGGAAAACGGCTTGACCAGGTAGTCGTCGCCGCCGGCGCGCAGGCCGCGCACGCGGTCGTCGACTTCGCCGAGCGCCGAGATGATCAGGAAGGGCGAGGCGACGCCGTCATCGCGCATCTGCCGCATCACGGTGATGCCGTCGATATCGGGCAGCATGCGGTCGATGGTGATCACGGCATAGTCGCGCGCGACGCCGTGGCTGAGGGCTTCGCGGCCGGTGGCGGCGAGATCGACCTCGTAGCCCGAAATCGTCAGCTCCTCGACGAGCTGGCCTGCGGTTTCCGGATCGTCCTCGACGACAAGGATGCGGCGATGGCCTCCGGTCATGACAAACTCCGCGCGACGATCGCCACCAGATTATCCCGTTCCGGGGCTGAGCGGAACCACCCGGTGGCGATCGCGACAATGGTGCGGTCCGGCGATGCTAGTACCAATTTTCCCCGCACACATTGACCCATTGCCAGCCATAGGCCGTCAAGCTCCTGCGCCAGCAGCCGTCGTCGTAATAGTTGGAATAATAGTAGGGCGCGCCGAAGACCGCGAAGCGGCGGAAGTGATGGTGATGGTGGAAGAAAAAGGCGTGACGGCCGATGAAGTGCCCGCCATGCCAGCCGGCGCCGGCGAAGCGCGGCCCGATCGCCGCATGCGCGAAGCGCGCGCCGCCGAAGCCAGGTCTGCCGAAACCAGGTCCGCCGAAGCCAGGTCCGCCGACATGGGCAAAATGTGCGCCGCCCATGCCGCCAACATGCATGCCGCCACCGAAGCCGCCGGCACGCATGCCGCCGCCGAAGTGACCACCGCCTCCCATGCCGCCACCGTGACCGCCGCCACCGCCACCACCTCGGGCGAGTACCGGTGAAGCAACCGCCATCACTGCGGCGATCGTCACCGCAGTGAGGCCTTTGAGAATCCTGTTGTCCATCGAAGCCATCCTCCGTGCTGCGCGGCGGTATTTCGGCCGCGCGAGGATGATCAGATGAGACGAACCGGCAGGCAGCTTCAACTTACAAGCGCGCCAGATTCTGACGCGGAAGTTAGATTGCCCAGCTCTCTTACTCCCTCGCCCCGTTCTTACGGGGAGAGGGTGGGGTGAGGGGCTGCTTCCACGAATGCGATTCCCGAGTTGGAGGACACAGCGCGCCGGAGTCGGATGGACAATTCATCCGGCTCACAGGTTGCCCGGCCCCTCACCCGGAATCCGCGCTGCGCGCGCATTCCGACCTCTCCCCGCAAAGAGCGGGGAGAGGTTAATATCTCACGCCCGCTTGCCGTTGTTCTTCTCTGCCGCCCGGCGCATCGCTTCAGCCAGCGCGCCGCCACCGCCGGAGGCTTCCGGCTTGCGCGGGGCCGACGAGGTCATGCGGGCGGGGTTGCGGGCGCTATTGTCGCGCTGCATGCCGGGGGCCTCCTTCTTGGTGCCGACTTCGTCGTCGAGGCGCAGCGTCAGCGAGATGCGCTTGCGGGCGACCTCGAAGTCCAGCACCTTCACCTTGACGATGTCGCCGGGCTTCACCACCTCGCGCGGATCCTTGATGAAGTTTTTCGACATCGCCGAGATGTGGACGAGGCCGTCCTGGTGAACACCGATGTCGACGAAGGCGCCGAAGGCTGCGACGTTGGTCACGGTGCCCTCGAGGATCATGCCCTTCTGGAGATGCTTGATCTCCTCGACGCCTTCCTTGAACACCGCCGCCTTGAACGCCGGACGCGGGTCGCGGCCGGGCTTTTCCAATTCCTTCAGGATATCGGTGACGGTCGGCAGACCGAAGGTCTCGTCGACGAAATCCTTCGGCTTCAGCGTACGCACGATCTCGCTCGCGCCGATCAGCGCCTTGATGTCGCTCTTGGTCGCCGCGAGGATGCGGCGCACGACCGGATAGGCTTCCGGATGCACGCCTGAGGCGTCGAGCGGATCCTCGCCGCCGAGGATGCGCAGGAAGCCGGCGCATTGCTCGAATGCCTTCGGACCGAGCCGCGGCACCTCCTTCAGCGCCTTGCGCGACTTGAACGGACCGTTGGCGTCACGGTGCGCGACGATGCTCTGCGCCAGGCCGGATCCGACGCCGGACACGCGCGCGAGCAGCGGTGCCGAGGCGGTGTTGACGTCGACGCCGACCGCGTTCACGCAGTCTTCGACCACGGCATCGAGTGATTTTGCCAGCTTGGCCTGGCCGAGATCGTGCTGGTACTGGCCGACGCCGATCGCCTTGGGCTCGATCTTGACGAGCTCGGCGAGCGGATCCTGCAGACGCCGCGCAATCGAGACCGCGCCGCGCAGGGTGACGTCGAGATCCGGCAACTCCTCCGACGCGAAGGCCGAGGCCGAATAGACCGACGCGCCGGCTTCCGACACCACGATCTTGCTCATCTTCAGCTCAGCCAGGCCCTTCACCAGATCGCCCGCGAGCTTATCGGTTTCGCGCGAGGCGGTGCCGTTGCCGATCGCGATCAGCTCGACGCGATGCTTGATGGCGAGTTTGCCGAGGATCGCGAGCGCCTCGTTCCACTGCCGCTGCGGCTCGTGCGGATAGATCACGGCGGTATCGACCACCTTGCCGGTCGCGTCGGTGACGGCGACCTTGACGCCGGTGCGGAAACCGGGGTCGAGACCCATGGTGGCGCGGGTGCCGGCGGGCGCGGCCAGCAGCAGGTCGCGCAAGTTCGAGGCGAAGACGCGTACCGCCTCGGTCTCGGCCGCGTTCCACAGCCGCATGCGCAAATCGATGTTGAGATGCACCTGGATCTTGGTGCGCCAGGCCCAGCGCACCGTGTCGATCAGCCAGCGGTCGCCGGCGCGCTTGAGGTCGGCGATGCCGAACCGCTTCATGATCTTCAGCTCATACGCCCCCGGCACGCCGGCGGGCGGCGCCTCCTCGGCCTGGATCTGGAGATCGAGGATCTCTTCCTTCTCGCCGCGGAACATCGCGAGAATTCTATGAGAGGGGAGTTTAGTTAGCGGCTCGGAGAAGTCGAAATAGTCGGCGAATTTTTCGCCCTCGGTCTTCTTGCCCTCGCGCACCTTGGACGCCATGCGCGCATTGGTCCACATGTCCTCGCGCAAGGCGCCGATCAGATCGGCGTCCTCGTCGAAGCGTTCGACCAGGATGGCGCGGGCGCCGTCGAGCGCAGCCGCGGCATCGGCAACGCCCTTCTCGGCGTTGATGAAGCCCTCGGCGACGACCTTCGGATCATTGCCCGGCTCAGCCATCAACTTGACGGCGAGCGGCTCGAGGCCGGCTTCCTTGGCGATCTCCGCCTTGGTGCGGCGCTTCGGCTTGAACGGCAGATAGATATCTTCGAGGCGCGCCTTGCTGTCGGCGGCAAGGATGGAGGCTTCAAGTGCGGCATCGAGCTTGCCCTGCTCGCGCACTGATTCGAGGATCGCCTTGCGGCGGTCTTCGAGCTCGCGCAGATAGACCAGGCGCTCCTCCAGGGTGCGCAATTGCGCGTCGTCGAGCGCACCGGTCGCTTCCTTGCGGTAGCGGGCGATGAAGGGAACCGTGGCGCCACCGTCCAGCAGCGTCACCGCCGCCTCGACCTGCTCCGCCCGTACCCCAAGCTCCTGCGCAATTTTCTGGTTGATATTTGCCACGCGAGAATCCCTTTATGTCCAAGCACGCGACGCAGACCGCAATCCGGCCGCGGGACGCCGCTTATGAACCAACCGAGGTTGATTCATCAAGATGCGGCGCGCAACCGTCGACAGAGGATTTTTTTTGCCAGACCGATGCGATCCCGCCACAATCGTGGGGATGGCGCGGGTATTGGCGCTCGTGTCCCGGACGCGCTGCAACGCTCTTGCGTTGCTGCGCAGAGCCGAAGGGGTGCGCCATAGCGCGTCAAAGACGCGCGTACACGCGCTGATGGCGTCCGGGGCACGAGGAGCGTTCAAATGATTCACGTGTTCGACCATCGTGAGTTGGGCACACCTTCGCGCTCTCGCGGCTGATTTCGCCCGAGTTTTGCTTTTCGCTTCACGCCCTTCAAACAAAGGGCGCAGGGAAGGCCGGGTGCTGACCTCGCACCCGCGGTCTGCTGCGCAAGATGTAGCGCAAAAAGACCGCACAGCAGCATACAGGTGTGGCCGAACACACGGCCTTCCCTGCGCGATGTTCGGACGGCTTATGCCGTGCTCTCCCGGGAGCCGAATTCCTTCTGGCCTCCCTCGCCTCACGAAATTCACCGGCACCGCGCCGGTTGGCGCCGATGCCGCATCCGCAAGACTTGGCCGTAGCGACGACGGCCGGGACCACACGGTTTTGCCGTACGCGAGCAGATCCTGCTTCGCCCCTAAGGGCTTCGCAGGGCTTTGGCGCCGTTCGTACAACGCGGCTTGCGAGGCGCTCACGGGGTTCGGCTCAATCCATCGCCCCACCCTGCGCTCACATCCGCGACGGCGCTGCCCGCGTCCACCGCGACCCGATCCGCGGCTCGTGACGACGTACGACCGCCCCTTTTCGCCGGATCAGGATGGGCGACATATACGACAAATCCGAATTTCGGTAAAGTGGAATATTTTCGACGAGAGGGATTGACAGGCCGCGACACAGGGGGGCGGGCGATCACTGACGCGCGCCACATTCTTAGTATCGTCCTGGCGAAAGCCAGGACCCATACCGCGTGATCTATCGGTCGGGCTTGGTAGAGGTACCGAACGACGAGTCTTCGCCAAACGCCTCGCTGGGGTATTGGGTCCTGGCCTTCGCCAGGACGACACCGGGGTTTGCAGCGGGGATTGACATCCACCCCGCTTCCGAGGCTGGGTGCCCGTGCCGGACCACCGGACTGCCCACGGGGACACTTCATGCGGACAACATCGGTCGGCGTCTTCAAGATCGCCACCAGGGGCCCCGGCGACGTTTCCGGCCTGATGCGGCTGATTGTTTCAGGCGCGATCGATCCGGCCTCCATCCTGGCGATCCTGGGCAAGACCGAGGGTAATGGCGGCGTCAACGACTTTACCCGGGAGTATGCCGTCGCCGCGCTGTGCGCGGCGCTGGCGCCAAAGCTCGATCTGACGCCCCATGAAGTCGAGCAGCGCATCGCCTTCGTGATGTCCGGCGGCACCGAAGGCGTGCTCAGCCCGCACATCACGGTGTTCACGCGCCAGCGGATCGCCACACCACCGGCAGGGATCTCCGGCAAGCGCCTGAGCATCGGCATGGCGCAGACGCGCGATTTCCTGCCCGAAGAACTTGGCCGCTCGGCGCAGATCGACGACACCGCCAAGGCGGTGAAGGCCGCGATGGAAGATGCCGGCATCACCGATCCGGCCGACGTCCATTTCGTCCAGATCAAATGCCCACTGCTGACCAGCGAGCGGGTCGAGGCGGCAGCCGCGCGCGGCCACAAGACGGCGACGATCAGCGCCTACAGCTCGATGGCCTATTCGCGCGGCGCCTCCGCGCTCGGGGTTGCGGTCGCGCTCGGTGAAATCACCGCCGACATCAGCGATAGCGACGTATTGCGGCGCTACGATCTGTTCTCGAAGGTCGCCTCGACCTCGTCAGGCATCGAGCTGATGCACAACGTCGTCATCGTGCTCGGTAATTCGGAAGGCTCGGCCAGCGACTTCGAGATCGCGCATGCCGTGATGAAAGACGCAATCGACGCTGCCGCGGTGACCGAGGCACTGACTGGCGTCGGACTTGGTGCGCAGGCGACGGCAGGCCGCGAGCTCGTCAACATCTTCGCCAAGGCCGAGGCCTCGCCTGACGGCACCGTGCGCGGCTTCCGCCACACTATGCTTGAAGATACCGACATCAGCTCGACACGCCACGCCCGTGCGGCGGTCGGCGGCCTGATCGCCGGTCTTGCCGCTACCGGCGCGATCTACGTCTCCGGCGGCGCTGAGCACCAGGGCCCCGCCGGCGGCGGTCCGGTTGCGGTGATCGCGCGCTTATACCAATGAGCGCAACTCTCCGCGCCCGGCGCAACCCTGCCCTTCGCGCCGGCTCAGTTGATTCACGCGGGCCCTTGCGAAGAAGGTGGCGCCGCATCTCAAGGGGATTTGGACTTCATGACTTTGCCGATGAGCTGGAACGAATGGGCGCAGCACGATGGCGTCGGCCTGGCGGCGCGCGTCCGCAAGGGTGAGCTGACGGCAAAGGAATTGGCACGACAGGCCGCCGCCGCCGTCGCCAAGGTCAATCCAACGCTGTCCGGCGTGGTCGAGCTGTTCGACGACGTGATCGCCGATCCCGCCAAGGACGGCGCCAATCTCGCGGGTCCGTTCGCCGGCCTGCCCTTCCTGATGAAGGATCTGGGTCCGACCATGAAGGGCCGGCCGCAGGAAATGGGCTCGCTGCTAATGCGCGGCAATCGCGCGGCGGCCGACACGTTCCTCACCGGTAAATTCCGCCAGGCAGGATTGAACCTGATCGGTCGTACGACCACGCCGGAATTCGGCGTGTGCTCTTCGGCCGACAACCCGGCCGTCTACGTCACCCGCAATCCCTGGAATACCGACTACACCACCTGCGGCTCGTCGGCGGGCAGCGCCGCGATGGTCGCGGCCGGCGTGGTGCCGATCGCACATGCCACCGACGGCGGCGGCTCGATTCGCATTCCCGCCGGCGTCAACGGCAATATCGGATTGAAAGTCTCGCGCGGCGTGTTCTCGCTGGCGCCGCACATGTCCGACCTCACCGGCCTCGTGTCAATCCAGGGCTGCCAATCGCGCACGGTGCGCGACACCGCGGCTTTCGTCGACCACACCCGTGGCCCTGCGCCCGGCGAGTTCATGCCGTTCTGGACCACCGCGCAGCCTTACAGCGAGATGATCAAGCGTGATCCCTCGAAGCTGCGCATCGCGCTGTCGCACAGCTGGGGCGACTATACCGCAACGCCCGAGATCGCCGCCGAGCTGGAGAAGACCGGCCGCTTCCTCGAGGGCCTCGGCCACCACGTCGACTACGCGCTGCCCGAGCTCGATTTCCGCGCGGCCTTTGCGGCGCAGACCACCTGCTACATCTCGAACTTCTCCGTGGTGATCTCCAACATGCTGGCCGCGCGCGGGCTGGAGCGCCCGCCGGAGGATCTGATCGAGCCGATGAACGTCCGGATCTGGGAAGCCGGACTTCACACCAGCTTCGCCGACCGGGCGAAGATGCAGGCCGTGTTCAACACGACCTCGCGCGGCTTCGGCAGCTTCTTCGAGCAGTGGGACGTGATCCTGACGCCGATCACGGCGCTGCCGACGCCGAAGGTCGGCACGAAGGAATATCTCACCATCTCCGACAATCCTGACGTGCTCGACTGGTTCGGCAATCTCTGGCGCTTCTTCGCCTTCACCCCGCTCGCCAATCTCTGCGGCATGCCGGCGATCTCCATGCCGATGGCCGGCCAGGACCACGGCCTGCCGCTCGGCATCCAGGCGATTGCGAAGCAGGCCAATGACGGCCTGCTGCTGCAACTCGCCGCCCAGATCGAGCGCGCGCTGGACGGCAAGTGGAACGGCGACAAGAGGCCGAAGGTGCATGTGAGCAACGCCTGAGCTGCCGCGTGTCCTCAGGCCTCCGATACGGAGCAGCCGGAGTGAAGCATATCAGGGATTGCCGACAATGAGCTTGCGCACAGGGCTGGGATTGATGAACGGACTTCCAAACTGGTAGAACTGCTCCCCGGGCGTCAAAAGCTGATAGAGCAGATAGACGTCGTTTCCCTGTTGCTTGCTGTTGGTGAGTGCGAAGATTGTCAGAGGGGACGAGGCGATCAGCCTCAACTGGTCGGCCGGATCGGCGATAACGTGGAAGCTCACCTTTTCGCCGAACTTCGCCACGTAACCGTCCGGCGGGTAGATCACCTTCGCCTGCCGCACGATACTCCGTACCTTCGGCAATTCTTGAGCAAGACTCTGCCTCTGGAACACGGATAGAAAAGCCGCGCTTTGGGGATCGGGGGCGGCCCACTGGTCCAGAAGGAGCAGAAATGCCGCCGATGCCCCTGAAGAGACGCTCCTGTTGCGAGATATGGTGCTGCATAATGCGAAATCCAACCATGGGTCCACCAATTGGACTCCCTGGGTTGAGAAATTCGTGCAGAGCGCCACCGAGGTGATGCCCCCGTTTCCGGGAAAGTCCACCTTCTCCTTAGCGCGCTCGCCGTCCCAAGTCCCCTCAATCGAGTAGGGCTGGTTTGAAACCCATGTCTTGCCGCCGAACTCGCATTGCCCCTTGAAGCGGTAGATGTGAGTGCCGCCCTTGAACTCGTGCCCCGTCAAGGATCCCGCGTGGCAAGTGACCCAGAGATTCCCGTGAGGATCGAAGGAAGCCGCTCGTGTTGACGTGCCGGCAAGTATCCACATCAGGGCCGCAGCAGCGATTGAGATACGCATGGGCGCTCTCCACGAAAGGATATCCTTTCAGATAGCGCTGGCCCGCCCCATCGTCTTTGATCTACCTCAACGTGCCGCTGCATCCTGACGTAAAGCAACCTCGCCGACGTCATCGACACCGGCCTCGACTGCGCCGCCTTAACGGCGCAGATAATCTGCTGCATGTGACGAACGCCTGAGCGGTCCCCCGCGAGTCTAGCCTTTATCCTTGCCAGCGCTTCGCGCGATGGCCTTGTCCACGCGGAAGCGTGATATGCCCTGGTCGGCAAGCAGGCGCGCCGCAGGGCTTCGCGTCTCCGGAAAGAGAGCGACAAGCGCATTGATGCCGGTCACTTCAGGGTTGCCGAACTCCTGAGCGATAAGTGCGGCTCGGCGATCGACGCGCCGGAATGCGGGGGTCGGAACCGCGGTGCCCGTCTCGATCACGGTGTGCGCGAGCTCCTTGTCGATATAGTCGGTGAGGTTCTGCCGGAGCAGGCCGAGATCGGCGTTGCTGGCCTGCAGGACGGGCGCGGCATCGCTGTCTTCGGTCAGAGCCAGCAGCAAGTGTTCGAGCGTCGCAAACTGATGGCGGCGCTGATCGGCCAGGAAGAGCGCCCGGCGGCGTGTGGCATCATAGGCCGGAGCCAACGGGCGAGCCTGCACGTCCAGTAGCCCGTCGATCTTTTCCAGCCGCTTCACGGGATCGAGGATTGCCAGCAATTCGTATTTGTCCTTGACCGGCAGCTTCATACGCATCGCCATGGTATCGGCAATACGGCCAATGTCGCCCGTCTGATCGAAGAACAACCAGATGTCGGGCATCAGCAAGCCATGTGCGGCTGCGTAATCGTCGAAACGCTGGATGGCCCGGCGCATCAGATCGGGCGCGTCAGCGGGCGGACTTTCCTGCAATTCGGAAGCCTCGGACCAATAGCCGTTCAGCAGCGCTGCGAAGCCGCGCATCGCGACGCGACGGAGTGCACGCGTAAGCACCCTGATCGAACCGTCCTGGAGCCGTTCGAGCTCGACCAATTGAACCAGCACGCCGACCTCGTAGACGTCGCCAAATCGCGGCTCGTCGACGCCGCTATCGCGCTGGATCGCGCAAACCATTTCACGTTCGTTCTCGAATGCATGGTTGAGGGCAAGAACGGTGTTCTCGCGCCCGACGAACAACGGAAAGGTCGCCCCCGGGAACGGCACGAAGTCGCGCAAGGGGACGGCGGGATAGACCGCTGTCGAACTCTTGAATTTTACGATCGGCGCGGCCGGTTCACGCCGCTCGGCGTGAAGCAGCGCGGACAGCGTGTTCCAGTCGGCAACGCCGAACATTTTCGACACCAGCTCCAGGCTCTCGCTGTGGCTGATGGTGACGGCCTTGGTGGTCAGGGAGTCGCGCAGGGTCTGCGCCATAGCCTTGGCATCGCGAAAATCGCGCATCGGTTCGTCCTCTGCATGAGCGATCCAGGTGTGTCAGGTGGTTGCGTTGCTGACCCGGTCGCTCGGGCAAAGGGGGGCCGATCAAGGCTCGATACATTCACCGTACCACGGAGGGTGCAACCGGCAGGTCGTATCAACCTGCACGAAAAGTGACGCAAAGCCTGATGGCTGTCAATCTCAGTTCTTGCTCACTCAGTTCTTCACCGTCGGGATCGCTTCGTCTGGCTGCTGCTGACCGAGTCTGAGCATCGCGAGCGCCTTGTCGAGCGCTTCGCGCAAGGCCATCGCTGCCGCCGGGCTGCAGCGCAGATGCGCGGTCTGGACCACGTCGACCCTGACGGCGGCACCGATCGGCATCAAGAGGTTGGCGGCGAGCTCGATCTGGATGGCGCCATTGTGATGGCCGAAGCAGGATGCGCCGTCGAAATAGATGATCGGTGCCCGCTCCGAGCTCGATACGGAAATGGTGACGGGCCCCTCTTTGGCGGCGGGTGTTTCGGGGTCAGCCATGGGATACTCCTCGCGGGCGATGGACGAACGCCCACCATCGTTGCTTCGGCCTGATCTGTCGAGGCCAAACGGCGCCGCGCGGGGTTGCATGCCGGGTTTTGCGCGGCGCTCGACACTGGTCTAGAACGTCGTCATGTCCAATTCACCGACCACAATTCCGTTCGAGGAACTTGCCGAGGCCATCAAGGGCCGCCGCTCCGATTACGGCCATATCAGCGGGCTTCAGCTCGACCGGTTCGCACCTGCTGAGGCCTGGTCGAGCCTACCTTATCGCCCCGTCTTCGTCGGCGACACCGAGACCGGCGTGCTGCATGGCGGTGTCGTCACCGCGATGCTGGACGAGAGCTGCGGCATGGCGGTGCAGCTTGCGCTCGACGGCACCAGCGCCATCGCAACGCTCGATCTGCGCATCGACTACCAGAAACCGGCGACGCCCGGCCTTGCCATCAAGGCGCATTCGGTGTGCTACCGCACCACCCGCTCGATCGCCTTCGTCCGCTCCACGGCCTATCAGGACTCCGAGGACGATCCGGTGGCGACCGCGACCGGCTGCTTCGTGATCGGCGCCAACCGCACCAACATGCTTGCGGACCGCCGGATGGATGTACGCAGTATCCCGACGCTGGAAGCGCCTGACGATCCGGACGGCCCGTTCGCCAACAGCCCGTTCGCACGCGCCCTCGGCATTCGCGTCAATGATGACGGCACGCTGACAATGCCGTTCTCGCCGCAGATCATCGGCAACCCGATCCTGCCGGCGATCCATGGCGGCATGACCGGCGCGTTCCTCGAGACCACGGCTATTCTCGGCGTGCGGCGTGAGCTCGGGATCGCCACGTTGCCGAAGCCGATCGGATTGACCGTCAATTACCTGCGCTCCGGCCGGGCGCTGGACACCATCGCCAATGTCTCGATCGTGAAACAGGGAAGGCGTATCGTCGCCTTCGAGGCGCGGGCCTGGCAGGACAATCCGGACAAGCCGATCGCCTCCGCTTTTGGCCATTTCATGTTGCGCCCGACGCCTGATAATGACGAGGAATAGGGGTATTTTACTTGACGGAATGGGCTTGACGTCAAAGGCTTGACGTCAAGGTTTTGGAACTCGACCATAGCGCATTTCCGCGAAAGGTATTCGGTTGCGGCATCCGATCGACATCGTCGCCATGTTTGCCGCCATCTGGCTGTTGGCCTCGATGGTGCTCGACGCGGTGACGCCGAAGGAACTGACGGCGGTCATGATCGCCATCGCGATCGGGCCCGCTGTGATCATCACCGCCGTGTTCTACTATCTGCGCTGCCCGCGGACGGATTTCGCGGTGATGTTCGCAGCGCTCTGGCTGATCTCGGACATCGCCATCGCCTTCATCTCGCCGAAGGAGCTGCCGCACTGGCTGTTCGTGCTCGGCTTCATGCCGGCGGTGCTGATCGGAATCGTGCTGCACTGGCAGCGCTTCCAGCGCCGCCATGAACGGTTGCCCTTGCCGTCGGCGAAACGCGGCTGATTAGCGCGACAGCAGATTCGTCTTCGCGAGATCGATCACCTCGTCGCCGCGGCCACTCATCACCGCGCGCAGCACCCACAGGCTGAAACCCCTGACCTGCTCGGCCGTGATGGTCGGCGGCATCGACAGCTCCTGCTTGGCGGTGACGACGTCGAGCAGCGCGGGTCCGTCGTGGGCCAGCATCTCCTTCATGGCGCCCGGGAGCTCACCGGGATCCTCGACGCGTTTGGCAAAGATGCCCATCGCGCGTGCCATCGCCGCGAAGTCAGGGTTTTCCAGATCGACATTGGTGTCGACGAAGCCCGCCGCCTTCATCTCCAGCGCGACGAAGCCGAGCACGCCGTTGTTGAAGACGACGACCTTCACCGGCAGCTTCATCTGCGTCAGCGTGATCAGATCGCCCATCAGCATGGTGAAGCCGCCATCGCCCGATAGCGAGATCACCTGGCGGCCGGGCTGCGCGGCCTGCGCACCGATCGCCTGCGGCATCGCATTGGCCATCGAGCCGTGCACGAACGAGCCGATCAGCCGGCGGCGGCCGTTCATGTTGAGATAGCGCGCGGCCCAAACCGTGGGGGTACCGACATCGGCGGTGAAGACGGCGTCGTCAGAGGCGTGGTCGCTGATGACCTTTGCCAGATATTGCGGATGAATCGGCCTGGCCCCCGGCGTGCCCTTGGCAAGCGAGTCGAGACCTTCGCGCGCCTTCCTGTAATGCGCGATCGCGTCGTCGAGATGCTTGCGCTGCGTGCTGGTCTTGAGCAGCGGCAGCAGCGCCTCGATGGTGAGCTTGACGTCGCCGACGAGGCCGAGATCGATCCTGCAGCGGCGGCCGAGATTTTCCGGTCGGATGTCGATCTGCGCGACCTTCGCATCATCGGGGAAGAACTGCTTGTAGGGGAAATCCGTCCCTAACATCACCAGCGCGTCGCAGGCGTGCATGGCCGCGTAACCCGACGAGAAGCCGATGAAGCCGGTCATGCCGACATCGTAGGGGTTGTCGTATTCGACATGCTCCTTGCCGCCGAGCGCGTGCACGATCGGGCTCTTGAGGCTTTCTGCCAGCTGCATCAGCGGCGCATGCGCGCCGGCGCAGCCGCGGCCGCAGAACAGCGTGATGCGCTCGGCGCCGTTGAGGAGATCTGCAAGTGCCTTCAGTTCGTCGATATCAGGCACGACCTTGGGCGCTGCGAGAGCAAGCCCGCGCGTCGTCGACAGCGCGCGCTTCGGCGGTGAGCGGAACGCGACATCGCCGGGCATGGCGACGACGGCGACGCCGCGCAGGCCCACCGCGGCGCGGATCGCGTTCTCCAGCACGAAAGGCAACTGGCTCGCGTCCGAGATCAGCTCGCAATAATGGCTGCATTCGCGAAACAGGTTCTGCGGATGGGTCTCCTGGAAATAGCCGCCGCCGATTTCGGCCGACGGGATTTGCGCCGCAATCGCCAGCACGGGCACGCGGCTGCGGTGCGCGTCGAACAGACCGTTGATCAGATGCAGATTGCCCGGACCGCAGGAGCCGGCGCATACCGCAAGGCTGCCGGTCATCTCGGCTTCGCCGGCGGCCGCGAACGCAGCGACCTCCTCGTGACGAACATGGATCCAATCGATGGTGCCGCGACGACGCAGCGCTTCGGTGAGACCGTTCAGGCTGTCGCCGACAATGCCATAAATGCGCCTGACGCCCGCCTGTTCGAGCGTTGCCACGAACAGATCGGCGATGTTGTTGATTGCCATGTCGGTCTCCTGGTCTTGCGAGTGGTGCAAGATAGGACAACGCGCGACCGCGACCGCATCACGGCTTGTTTATTGGCGTTTCAGTCTTTCGCAATCGCCCGATCATAGGCCTCGATCGTCGTCTTCGCGCGCGCGGCGACATCGGCGGCCGACATGCCAGGCTTGTACAGGCTGGAGCCGAGCCCGAACGCGGTGACGCCGCCCTTGATGTACTCGGCAAAATTCTGGTCGGAGACGCCGCCGACGGCGGCGATCATCACGCCGGCGGGGAGAATGGCGCGGATCGCGGCAATGCCGGAGGCGCCGAGCACGCTCGCCGGAAAGAACTTCAAGCCGGACGCACCGGAGCGGGCCGCGAGCAGCGCTTCGGTCGGCGAGAACACGCCGGGCAGCGTCGCCATGCCGTGCTGATGCGCCCGCGCCAGCACCTCGACATCGACATTCGGCGAGACCATCAGCTTGCCGCCGGCATCGTCGAGACGATCGACGTCCGCCGCTGACAGCACCGTACCGGCGCCGATCAGCACGCCTGCGGGCGCGAGCTTCGCGGCGATGCCGATGGAGCGGAACGGATCGGGCGAGTTCAAGGGAATTTCGATCGCGGTCATGCCGGCCTCGATCAGCACACTGAGGATGGCCTCGGTCTCCTCCGGCTTGACGCCGCGCAGGATCGCGACCAGGGGCCGCTTCATCGGCGGAAAGGGAACGCTCATCTCAAAGATCCTCTTACTTCGTCCAGATCGCGGCAGCCGCCATCGAGAGGCCGCGGCGCACCGCTTCATCGGCATCGATCGGGTTCACAGTCACCGACAATGCATCGAAAGCCTGCCGATACAGGGCCGCCAGCCGACCCGAGGCAATCAGCGTGATGCCGGCCTTTGGCACACTGCCCGAAAGGCCCGCCGCGAGCTCCGCGCCGATCAACGTACCCGACAGCGTCTCGCGCGCCGCAGCCGGCGTGCTGCCGAACAAGAGCTGCCGCGACCTTGCGGTGAACAGCAAATTGGCGGCGAAAGCCGGCGCCTCGAACGCGGCTTTCACGGCCGAATTGAAGCTCGCGACATCCTCGGCCTCATCAGCGCCGGCGACCGCGAGCGATAGGATCGTCTCGCGCGAGACGACGCTGAACAGCTCGCCGGTCATGAAGGTGGAGAAGCCTTCAACCGTGCCGTCCTTCACGCGCACCCATTTCGAGTGCGTGCCGGGCATGCAGACCAGCGCCTCACCAGCGGCATCAAGGCCGAGCGCGCCGAGCAGCTGCGTCTCCTCGCCACGCATCACGTCCGGCGCGGCTGCGTCGCGCTGCGCGATACCAGGCAGGATACGGATGTCGCGCGCCTCGCCCGGCACGCGCGCGGCCTGCCTCAGGATCGCGGACAGCGGCGCCGGCGTGTCGACATAACCGGCCTCGACCCAGCCAGTCTTGGCGCCGGCCATGCCGCAAACCAGGACCGGCAGATGATCGGGCGCTTGAACCGCGGCCAGATGCGCTTGCAGCACGCCGGGGAAGCCGGCCTTGGCCGCAGCCAGCATGCCCTCATCGCTGCGGCGCTCGGCCAGCACCCGCCCTGTGCGATCCACCAGCCAGAGCCGAAAGCTGCTGGTGCCCCAGTCCACTGCGACATAAGCGGGTTCGCGTGCATCCATTGATGGCCCTGAAAATTCTGTCGACGATCGCGCGCCTCATAGCACGTCGATCGGCGTCGGGGCCACCCTTTGGAGCGGAACTCGTCTATGTGGACCGCGGCCGTTCGCGCCGCAATCAGGTGTCGTGGTCGCGGATCAAGAGGATGGCGTGGGTGTCCTCGTTATCTGCGCTCGGAAAATCAGGTATATTCTTGGCCATGCTGTCGATTAGCGCAAGCACCCGTCGCCGGCTCTCGACATAGTCTATATTGTCCGTCGCCTTACTCAACGGGCCGCTCAAATTGAGGCAGCCCTCGCTCCACAGGAATCCCTGGGCCGGATGAATCAGGACGCCTTCCCGCACACCGGTATTCTCGACGCGTAGGCACGGGCGCCTGAGCGCACCGATTGCGGTCGATTGGGTAAAATTGTGCGTGCTGTATTTCTGACTGGCACCGGCATGCGTGAACAACGGATAGGGGCCGGCCTTGAGGCGCGCATGCTTGGCTTGGCCGATCGTCGTGTTGTCGCCGGGCCCCTGCCGCTCACACACCATGCCGGAGATCTCCGGAATTTTCTCGCCCTTGAAATAGGCCTGATAGATGCCGACGGTCCTGGGGTAGTTGATCCCCCTCCTCTCCTCGGTCCTGATCCGCTCGATGCAGAGGTAGTAGTGGTCCTTGTCGGGGGGCCCGTCGAAAGCGACACCGGGCAGCCCACCCTGTTGTGTTGGTTGTGTGGGCTGGGAAGGCTGCTCCGTGAGGTCCTTGGGGAAGCTGACGAAAACAGTGAAAAATCCGTCTGGCGTCTGTAGCTTCTTCGCCTGCGCTCCGGCGTCCTGGAAGTAGGCGATCTCCCCGTCCGCGTCCGCGCTCAACAGGCCCGTGATCTGGAAATTGTCTGGATCGCTTTCGTTGACGACATTTTGCGGATTGGACCTCGCCACTTGCGGATCGATCAATCCGCCGCTGCGCAGCTTTTTCAACAGGAAGCACGCATCTCCGAACCACACGGCGGACCGGTTGAGATGATCGCCGGCGGTGAACAGATTCCACGGGTTCGCACCACTCGCTTCGAGGTGGCCGTGGTTGTAGCAAGCTGCGACCAGGATCGGATCGAAGCCGGTATTGTGGCGCTTGTTGTTGAGCTTGATCTCACCGGTGCCGATGTCGATGTTGATCTCGCCATCGTACAATTTCAGATCGGTGGGAATCGGATTAGGCTTCACCGCAAATGCGGGCGCAACAGCATTCTTATTGTAATCGAGCTGGAGGGTCGCGATGACCTCTTCCGCCGTCGTCGCGAGGGTTTGCATAGGTCCGGCGCTATAGGTCTTGTGCGCGGCCTCCCAGCGAAAAGTCGGAACACCCGTAAAGTTGCTGTTGCGGCAGTCACCGGTCTCGGTCGCAATCGTCATCACAAGCAGTTCGGGCGGGATGCCATGCTTCACCGCGGCATCGAAGATCGCCTGTTCGTAAAAATCGAGAATCGCCGCGCAAGTCCTGGGCTCGCCGCCCGACCGGATCGGCTTGTCTGGATTGTTCTCGAGATAGACCCCGTCGTTGTCGAACCTCCACCTTTGTCCACCCTGGAAGGAATGAAAGCCCGCGGAGCCGACCTGAGGCGCCTTGCTCCAGTCAAGCTGGCCCACAACCGGCTGGTCGAACTTGATGAACTGGGCCTGGAGCCAACCGACACGGGTCTCGGCATCGAACTTGGTCGACACCAGCCACCACCGCACGTTGTTCTCGGTGTCGTCGACGATGGCGTCGAACACCGCCCCCTTTTGCAGGATCCCGAGCGAGACACCGTTCGGATCCGGCGTCTTGCGGAGCGTGAGGTTATCGGTCGTCACGATGCCGGTTGTCATGTCAGCTCGTCCATGCCTGATCGATGTAACCGCAGATGCCTGGCGTTGCTTGCTCGCGAGACCTTTTACTTCGCCGTGCCTTGGAGGATTGCATCCCTGGCGGCGGTAAACGCTGCAAGGCTCTGGTCGAACTTGCGGCCCGCTTCGGTGATGCCTGTACGCAACGCAATCAGTTGGTCGCGGGTCTGCGCGAGATCGGCCGCCGAAGAATCCGGCTTCACCGTCGCCGACAATTCCTTGGCGCGATCGGCCTTGTCGGTCAGATCCTTCTGGGCAAGCTTGAGGCTGTCGAAGCTCTGCTGGGCATCGACGAGGGTTGCGGACAACTTGGTCCGCACATCGGAGCCGGCGGCCTTCATGGCGGAGGCGAGCGGCGCCATCGGATCGGGACCCAGCCCGGTCATCTTCTTCCCGACATCGGTCGCGACGCCTGCGATCTCGCGTGCGATGCCCAACACCGCATCGGGCGTGGTCGGGCCGGCTCCGCCCTGGAGCCCGGCCAACGCGGATTTCAGGGCTTCCGACGACGAGTTGCTGCCGAAGTAGAAGCCGACCACCGTGACCAGCACCGTCGCCGAGATGGTCAGGATCTGCTTGGCCATGTCGAGCATGCCCTGATCCTGCTTCAGATAGACCTTCACGACGACCTCGGTCGGCGAGCCCGTCTGCACCGGAACGCTGGTTTCGCCGATGATATACTCCCTATCCGGGTAGTTCTTGCGGAAGGCCTCGACTTCGCTCTTCTGCATCTGCACCGAGCTGATCGCGCGGCCGGTGGGATCGAACAGTCCGCCGAGCACCCAAGAGGCAACCGAGACGAACACGATCGCGAGCCCGAGCGCCAACAGCGCCCTGATCGAACCCGGCGGTAGCCCGAGTGCCGAGGTCGGCTCGACGATGCCGACGGCGCGCGAGAGCACGATCAACGCGACGAGTCCGATCGCCAGAATGGCGGTGCCGGCAAGCGCCGCCGAGCCCAGCGAGTTCGTCGGCGTGTTCCAATTGACGAGCACGAAGCAGACCAAAGCGAGGCCGACCAGGCCCGCTCCGAACCAGCCGGCCGCACCGGGGCTGATGGCACTGAATTGAGTGTCCTTCTGGCGGCTGACGGTGGCCTTATCCTCATTCTGGGGCGGACTCGTCAGATTCTGTGCATCGCTCACGCTGCTTCTCCCGACTGCTCATCCAAGCACATGTTGCCGCATAGGCCGTGAAATCGTCGTGAAAGGACCGCTTAAGCGTCTCGGCCACTATTTTTTCTTCAACGTCGCAAGCTGGGCTTGTTGGTCTTTCAGCTTCTTCTCCAACACAGTGATCTTGGCTTCGAATATCGCTGTATTGGCCATCGCTTGGTCCTTCGCTGGCTGATCGGGAAGCAGATCGGCCGCTCTTTTGATATTCGCGATCTTCTGCTTGTTCTCACCGATCTCCTTCACCGTAGCCCTGATATCCTGCTGGGTCTGAGCGATCTGTTTCGCATTCGGGTCGACTGTCCCGTCGGGCTTGTCGCCTGTTTTCGTGCCCGCGCCACTGCTACCGCTGCCACTGCTACCGTCGCGCCGCGGCGGCGGCGGAGCCGGACCCAAGTCTGCAATCTGGGCGTCGGTGACCCCGGGGTTGACGATGCAACTGTCCAGGAAGGTTTTTGTGGTCGTGATCTGCTTGCAGGCGTAGGACATGAGCTGGAACAGCCGCGCCAGGTAGCGACGGTTTGGCGTCGGCTCCAATCCATTGGCGAGCAACTTCTCTATCTGCGCCTTCCACTCCGGGATATTGTCTCGCCCCGTGCCATAGATCGCCGCCAGCTCCGCGACGTCGCGCGAACTCACCATGCTGCCGGGCTCGTTGGGCGAGTTGATCCACACCTGGACTTCGAGCTCGAGCGAGTCGCGGTACAAGGCTGCAGAGACGGTGCCATAGCGAACCGCGTCGGCGCCGAGCTGGATCAAGGCGTGGAGGATATCGACTGCCCCGGCCGTCCCGACGACGCCGCCCGTGATATTGCTGATCAGCTTCTGAGCATCCTCAAGCGGCAAAGCCGAAACGGCAGCGGTATAGAGCGCGTTGACATAGTCGACCATGATGCTGTCGAAGTAGAAGCAGGGCTCTCCGACGGTGTCATAGGCGCACTTGACGAGCTGTTGGGCATAGGCGCCCGCGCTGCCAATCTGGTACGCGAGTTGATTTCGCTCGGGCGCACCCTTGGGGCTGATCATTGCGATGCGCGCGATCGCCGCGTGCAGCGCATAAGCGCGCAGCGCACGCATCTTCTTGGAATCAGCCTTCCACCAATACTTGTCGGCCAGATAATCGACGTACCCGCCGCGATTATCCAACTCCTGATGAACGACTGTACAACCGCCCACCCATAGAACGAGCGCGAGCGCAAACAATCTATACATGCGCCGCCCCCCAAGGCAGCATCTAACGACACAACAATTAACGCTACACAAGACCAGACGATTGCTACTTTGGCAAGACACGCCTTTTGAGTGCGCTGCGACAGTTCGCAACTGCGATCAATCTGCCACAACTCATCGCTGCAAATCCCGCTGCGATTTGGCTCGGCGATCCACCCGCTCGCCATTGCAGCAAGAGATTTGAGAAATCTCATCAGTGAGACCGAGTCTCGCGACACCGACACGCTCCTCTGGACGCAACCGCCCGTTCGCGGCGCGTAAACCGCACAATCTGGCAAATTTCCACCCGTTCGCCGCTGGCACACCGCTTGCTGAAGCTGTTCCTGTTCACGTCCCGGAACGCGCAACAAGACGCGTCAACATCAGATGAGGAAACCATGGAGATCGGCTATTTCACGATGCCTTCGCATCCGCCGGAGTGCGGGTTGAAGGAAGGACATGATTGGGACCTGCAGGTCCTGCGCTGGCTCGACGAGCTCGGCTACCAGGAAGCCTGGATCGGCGAGCACCACACCGCGCCCTGGGAACCCAATCCCACGCCGGACCTCCTGATCGCGCAGGCCTTGATGCAGACCAAGCGCTTGCGCATCGGACCCGGCGGCTTCCTGCTGCCCTATCACCATCCCGCGGAGCTCGCCAACCGCGTCGCGATGCTGGACCATCTCTCCGAGGGCCGGCTCAATTTCGGCGTCGCGGCATCAGGCCTGCCGAGCGACTGGGCGATGTTCAACGTCGACGGCATGAGCGGACAGAACCGCGACATGACCCGCGAGGCGCTGGAGATCATTTTGAAACTCTGGACGGAGCCGGCACCGTTCACCCACAAAGGAAAATTCTGGACGGTGACCAAGCCGGACACGATGTTCGACTTCCTGAAGCCGCACATCAAGCCGCTGCAGGCGCCGCATCCGCCGATCGGCGTTGCGGGTCTCTCCAAGAACTCGGACACGCTGAAGCTCGCGGGCGAGCGCGGCTTCATCCCGATGAGCCTCAACCTCAACCCGGCCTATGTCTCCAGCCATTGGGACTCGGTCGTAACAGGCGCCGCCAAGACCGGCCGCACACCGAACCGGCAGGACTGGCGGCTGGTGCGCGAGGTGTTCGTCGCCGACACCGACGAGGAGGCTTGGAAGCTCTCGACCGGCGACATGATGGGCCGGATGATGAGCGAGTACTTCCTGCCCCTGCTCGGCCATTTCGGCTTCAAGGACTATCTGAAGCACGCACCCGACGTGCCGGACAGCGACGTCACGGTCGAATATTGCGCCAAGCGGAACTGGATCATCGGCTCGCCTTCGACCGTCGCCGAAAAGATCGAGACCATCTACGACGAGGTCGGCGGTTTCGGCGTGCTCTGCGTGTTCGGCTTCGACTACAAGCACAAGCCGGAAGCCTGGCATCATTCGCTCGCGCTGCTGAAGAACGAGGTGATGCCGCGCCTGAAGCATCTCGGCTCCGCGCAGAAGGCGGCTTGACCGAATACGGGTGCGGCGCGAACGTGCCGCACCCGGTTTCATTTTGGAGATCTTTACGTGAGCGTCGATGCCAATCCTCTTGACGCGAAGCAGTTCAAGCAGGCGATGCGCCAATGCGCCGGCGCGGTTGCACTGGTCACGGTTGGTGCCGAGCACGGCAAGCGCACCGGGCTCACGGTGACCTCGGCCTGCTCGCTGTCGGACAATCCGCCCTCGCTGATCGTCTGTGTCAACCGCAACGCCAGCGCCCACGCGCGCATCCGCGAGGAAGGCGCTTTCGCGATCAACTTCCTGCACGAGGATCATGCGCTGCTGGCGCTGACCTTCAGCGGCCAGAAGGGCGTCAACGGCGACGATCGCTTTGCCTTCGGTCAGTGGACGCGCGGCGAGACCGGCGCGCCTGTGCTGACGGATGCGATGGCGGCATTCGATTGCGTGCTGGCGCAGGAGTTCGAGACCAGGACGCATTCGATCTTCGTCGGCGAAGTGCGTGGCGCGACGCATTCGGCCACGGCGGCGCCGCTTGTCTATCTGCGCAGCAGCTTCCACACACCGCACGAAATCCGCGAGACCGTTTCAGTCGGCGATCTCGATTCACGGCATTTGAGCTGGACGGATTTTTCGTAAGCGCGCGCTACAAGTTCGGTGCCTCTCCCTTCTCCCCTTGCGGGAGAAGGTGGCGCGAAGCGCCGGATGAGGGGTATCTCTCCGCGAATTCGATAAGCAAAGTGAAGGCGGAGAGATACCCCCTCACCCGTCTCGCCGCTACGCGGCGCGCCACCCTCTCCCGCAAGGGGAGAGGGAAAGAAAGGTCGTTACTGCGCCGTCTCGATCTTCAGCTGCTTGATCTTCCGATACAGTGTCGCGCGGCTGAGCTTCAGCGCGCGGGCCGCCTCCGTCACGCGGCCGCCGTGCTTGCGCAAGGCCTCGATGATCGTGGCGCGCTCGGCGGCTTCGAGATCCGTCTCCGCTGTCCTGCCACCAAACGGCGGCAGGTCGAGATCGGCATCCGTGATGACGCCGTCCTCCGCCGTGCAGCCGGCGAGCCGGAGCACGTGGCGGAGCTGGCGCATGTTGCCGGGATAGGGATAGGCCGCCAGCTGCGCCCAAGCCTCCGGCGAAAGGCGGCAGTTCGGCGCTTCCTCGCGCGCGATCTGGCGGATGATGTCATCCCGGTCCGCGCGCTCGCGCAAGGCCGGCAACCGCACCTCCATGCCGCGCAGACGGAAATAGAGGTCGGCACGGAAAGCGCCCTCCTCGGCCATGCGGCCGAGATCGCGATGGGTGGCGCTGATCAGACGTATATCCACCGGCACCGGCTTGAGCGCGCCGAGCGGCCAGACCTCGCGGTTTTCCAGCACGCGCAACAGCCGCGTCTGCAAGCCGATCGGCATGTCGCCGATCTCGTCCAGGAACAGCGTGCCGCCGTCGGCCTGCGCGATCAGGCCCTTCGAGCCATCGCGCCGCGCGCCGGTAAAAGCACCGGCCTCGTAGCCGAACAGCTCGGCATCGATCAGGCTCTCCGGCATCGCCGCGCAGTTCAGCGCGACGTAGTTGTTGCGGGCGCGGTTGCTCGCGGCGTGAATGGCCCGCGCGAACACGTCCTTGCCGACACCGGTTTCGCCATGCAGCAGCACCGGCAGATTGTGATCGCCGATGCTCCGAAGGCGCTGCACGCTCTTGACGAGACCGGGATCACGGCCGGCAAGCCGACGTAGCGCGTCGAAGCGATCGACAAGCGCACCTCGGTGTAACGTCGAGGACCTTGCACGCAGCGGCGGCACGATATGACTGTGGCCCAGCGGCTGGCCATCGGCGCGACGCAGCTCGACGAGTTCGTCGGCATGGCGAGCACGGTCGAGCTTGATGTAGCGCGACAGATCGATACCCGAGGCAATCAGGCCGTCGGTGAGGCCGAGGAGTGCGCGCGCCGAACGGCAGGCACCGACGATGCGGCGGTCATCATCATAGGCGAGCAGGCCGCTGCCGCCGTCGCCCGGCACCGTCGCGATCCAGGCGTTGCGGAAATGATCGCGGAAGATCGCACCCTCCATCCGCCGCGTCGCCTCCATCGTCACAGCCAGCGCGAGTTGATGTGCGGACCGATCGAGATCCTCGCGGCAGGAGGTGATGTTGACCGCACCGGCGAGACGCCCGGCCGGGTCAAACAACGGCGCCACCGCACAGGAGAACATGTGCCATTGCGCGCGAAAATGTTCGTCGCGATGCACCAGGATCGGCTTCTGCTCGGCGAGGCAGGTCCCGAGCCCGTTGGTGCCCTCGCACGTCTCGGCAAAGTTCGAGCCCGTGTAGATCTTCCAGTCCATGAACATCCGCGCGTCAGCCTCGCCAGGCAGACGGCTGAACAACATGGTCGCGTTCGTGTCAGCCAGATTGACGCAATAACCGGCGTCGCGCAGCACGCGGGCGAGATCGTCGAGCTCGGGCGTGAGCAGCCGGATGGTCTCTTCCATGGGCTCGGCGACGTGACGGACCTCGGCCTCGGTGAGCGTCTGCGGCGGACCCTGACGCGCGGGATCGAGCTTGTGGCTGATCAGGCAACGCCGCCAGGAGTTTTCGATCCGCGACGAGGCGTCGACGTCGGCCAAGCGGTCATTAACCTGATTGGCCACGGACAAGACACGGGCGACATGGTTCGAGGCCGAAAGGCTGGCCATCGCGGACGTCTCCACGCTGTATTATTGTGCAAAGTCTGGCAGCACGGACGGGGATGTCAATCGGGAAACGGTTTCGCTGTCATTCCGGGGCGCGCGTCAGCGCGAACCCGGAATCTCGAGATTCCGGGTTCGATGCTTCGCATCGCCCCGGGATGACGGCGCAGGACAATCAGATTTGCTGCACCGCCCTCACCACGTGTCGATGCACGGCCGCTTCTTCGTCGTCCTCGGCTCGGGCTTCGGCACCGAGCGCAGGCCGGCCGTGATCCAGCGCCGCGTCTCGGCGGGATCGATGACGTTGTCGATCTCGAACACCGAGGCGATCGAGACCGCCTTGCCGTTGGCGTAGAGCTCGGCGACCTTGTTGCGGTAATAAGTCTCGCGCTCTTCGGGATCGGCAATCGCCTCCATCTCCTTGCGGAAGCCGAGGCGGACGTAGCCTTCGAGACCCATGCCGCCGAACTCGCCGGTCGGCCAGGCAGCGGTGAAGAACGAGGCGTGGAAGCCGCCGCCGATCATCGACTGCGCGCCGAGGCCATAGCCCTTGCGCAGCACGATGCCGAACAGCGGCACCGTGAGGCTCGCTCCCGTGACGAACATGCGCGAGACGTGGCGCACGATTGCAGTCTTCTCGGCCTCGGGGCCAACCATGAAGCCGGGCGTGTCGCAAAGCGAGACGACAGGCAGATCGAAGGCGTCGCAGAGCTGAAGGAAGCGCGCGGCCTTGTCGCCGGCGTCGGCATCGATGGCGCCGCCGAGATGGCGCGGATTGTTGGCGATCAGACCGAACGGTTTTCCTTCGATGCGGATCAGCGCAGTGATCATGCCGACGCCGTACTCGCGGCGGAGCTCCAGCACAGAATCCTTGTCGGCGACGAGATCGATCACGCTGCGGATGTCGTAGACGCGCAGGCGGTTCTCGGGGATGGCGCGGCGGAGCAGGCGCTGGTCGGCCGCCTCCCAGTCCGTCACCGCACCCTGGAAATAGGACAGGTACTTTTGCGCGACTGATGTCGCCTCTTCCTCGTCCTCGACCAGGATGTCGATGACGCCGTTCGGCGACTGGAACGAGACCGGGCCGACTTCGGCCGGATGATAGACGCCGAGGCCGCCGCCTTCGATCATCGCGGGGCCGCCCATGCCGATCGAGGCATTCCTGGTGGCGATGATGACGTCGCAGCAACCGAGCATCGCAGCGTTGCCGGCGAAGCAATAGCCGGAGACGATTCCGATGACAGGCACGAGGCCGGAGAGCCTTGCGAACTGCACGAAGGACGGGCCGTCAAGGCCGGTCATCCCGAGCCGGTCGGTGTCGCCGGGCCGGCCGCCGCCGCCTTCGGCGTAAAACACCAGCGGCACGCGCCAATCTTCCGCGAGCGTCAGCATGCGGTCGATCTTCTTGTGGTTCATGTGGCCCTGCGTGCCCGCGAGCACGGTGTAGTCATAGGCCACGACGATGCAGCGCGCGGCGTCTCCGCCGAACTTTTCGGCGTTGACGGTGGCGACGCCCATGACGAGACCGTCGGCCGGCGTGTTCTTGATGAGATCGTCCAGCTTGCGACGGCGTCGCTGGGCAGCAATGGCGAGGCTGCCATATTCCATGAACGAGCCGGCGTCGACGAGCTGCGCGACGTTCTCGCGTGCGGTGCGCTGATTGGTGTTGCGGCGCCGCTCGACCGAGGCTGGGCGGTTCGCATCGAGCGTCTTGGCCTGGCGCGCAATCAGCTCGGCCAGATCCGGGCGGATATGATCGAGATCGATGTCGGCTTCCGCGGCCGTGCTGTCAGCCGCGACGTCCAACGGTTCGAGATAGAGGATCGGCTCACCGTGCAACAGCGTGACCCCGTCGCCGGCCGCGAGCTTCATGACGCGGCCGCCCTGCTCGGCCATGACGAGGTGCTCCATCTTCATGGACTCGATCACGGCGAGCTGCTGGCCCGGGCGCACGATCTCGCCTTCCTTGACCTGGATGGTGACGATGGTGCCTTGCAGGGGCGCTGCGACCATCACCGCGCCTTCGGGCACGGCTTGTGCGACGTGCGCCTCGGCGGCATGTGCGCCGCTGCGCTCGGCCGCGGCAAAATAGAGCGGCTTGGCCGCACCATCCGCCGCTTCAACGAGCTTTGCGATGTTGCGATCGATGAAGTCGGTCGCGATGCGGTTCGTTTTGAAATCGGGATGCGCCAGCACGGCCTGCAGGAAAGCGATGTTGGTGACGACGCCGTCGATCCGGAACTCGCGGAGAGCGCGCGAGGCCTTTGCCACGACGTCGTGCCAGGCCTCGCCCGGCGTGTGCACGATGACCTTGGCCAGCAGCGAGTCGAAGGCCGCGCTGGTCTTGTATCCTGAGTATCCAAAACTATCGACGCGGACGCCGGGGCCTGACGGCGGCTCGAACACGGCGAGCACACCGCCGGTCGGATGCGTTGCGCCGGTCTCGTCCAGCGTCTCCATGTTGACGCGGAGCTGCATGGCATAGCCGCGCGACTTGGGGATTGAATCTTGGGCCAAACCGAGCGAGGCCAATGAACTGCCTGCAGCAATCGCAAGCTGGGCGCGGACGAGATCGAGGCCAAGCACCTCCTCGGTTACTGTGTGCTCGACCTGGAGCCGCGGATTGGCCTCGATGAAGGCAAAGCTGTCTTCGGCGGTGCCATCGACCAGGAACTCGAACGTGCCGAGATTGTCGTAGGACGCCGACGTGGCGAGCTGCCTGGCCGCCTCGATGATGCGACCACGCAAGCTGTCGCTCAGCGACGGGCTCGGCGCCACCTCGATCAGCTTCTGGTGCCGGCGCTGGATGGTGCATTCGCGCTCCCCGAGATGCGAGATCGCACCGTGACGATCGCCGATGATCTGCACCTCGATGTGGCGCGCCTGCCGGATCAGCCGCTCGGCATAGACGCCATCAAAGCCAAATGCCGCCTTGGCCTCGGATTGGCAGCGGGCATAGGCTTCCGCCAGATCAGCAGCATTCTCAACGACGCGCATGCCACGCCCGCCGCCGCCCGCCATTGCCTTGATCACGATTGCCGCATTGCTGCCAAGCGAGGTGAAAAAGGCCGTGATCTCGTCCAGGCTCGACGGCCCGCTGGTGCCGGCAATGATGGGCACGCCACAGCGCTTTGCCAGTTGCCGTGCGGCGATCTTGTCGCCGAACAATTCGAGAGCGGCCGGCTTCGGCCCGACAAAGGCGATGCTTGCGGCGGCGCAGGCCTTGGCAAATGCCGCGTTCTCGCTGAGGAAGCCGTAGCCAGGATGCACGGCATCGCAGCCAGCGCTCTTGGCCGCCTTCACCATCGCTTCGATGTCGAGATAGGCGCGCGCACCACGGCCGGGGATTTCGACGGCCTCGTCGGCCACACGCACGTGCAGTGACAGCGCGTCATCAGCAGGATGGATCGCAACCGTCGCGATGCCGGCGTCGGCCGCGGCACGCGCGATGCGGATGGCGATCTCGCCGCGATTGGCGATCAGAAGCTTTTTGAACGACATGCAGCGATCTCCATGCCCGCAAACCAAACGCGCGGGTCGGCAGGTTCGATGATCCTGCTTCTTAACTTTAGCCGCAGCCGTCAAGGGCAAGGAAGCCCGTCGCGATGACCGGTCCCGCGGGCCGGAATATCAATTGCCGGCGCGGTCCGCGACCAGGCGAATAATCCGCCCGACGGCAGACGGGATCGGCGCGATGATCGGCACCGTAAACATCGGTTGCAACTCGCGCGCGGCTTCGCCCAGCGGCCCGCCGCCGATGATGACGGCCTCGGCGCCGTCCTGCGCGATGCAGACCTCGACCGCGGCGGCGAGCGCTTCGCGCAGCCGCGCCGGCTCGCGCATCAGCTCTTGCGGATCGCCTTCGGCGAAGCGGGACCCGGTGTAGCGGGACCGCAATCCCAACGCCTCCGGCAGCGCATCGATCTTCGTTTTGAGCAGCGGCGTCGTGGTCGCGACACCGAAGCGGCGGCCGGTCTCCGCAGCCGCCAGCATCGAGGCCTCGCCGAGGCCGACCGCGGGCAAGCTCATCGCCGCCTTGATCCCCGCAAGGCCAGGATTGCCGAATGCCGAGACGATGATGCCATCGCAGGAGTCTCGATGCGCGCGTGCGATCTGTTCGACCTCGGGCGCGGCGGCGCCGAGTGCGTCAGGTGTCACAATCATCGCAGGTGCGCGCGTTGCCGTCGCCCCGATGAAATCGAAACCATCACCGGCAGCGGACGCCGCGATAGCCACCATCATTGCGGTGGTGGCTTCAAGACTATTCGGATTGATCAGGAGGATGCGCGCGCGGCGATCGGATCTCGGGCCCATTCCCCTGCTATACTAGGCCACCCGCACGTCCGCAACGAAGGCTGAGATATCGTTCTCCAGCGATTGCAGCTTCCGGCTCGGCCGGCCGCTCGATTGCAGCACGAGGCCCGCGGCCTGGCCGGTCTCGTTGCCGACGCCTAGCGACCGCGCTTGCCGAGCACCAGATCGATGGTGTGGGCGGCGATCTTGCGCAATTGAGGCTCGTCATCGAAGGCCCGTTCGAGCACGGCAAGGCCGCGCGTCACCGTGATGATGTGCAGGGCTGCCGCCGCCGGGTTGCCGCTGAACTCTCCTCGCTCGGCGCCGGCCGACAATGCCTCCTGAACCAGCGTGGTGATGCGCGACACCAGGCTGGCAAAGGCCTTGCGCGCGTCCTCGTCGAGCCCCTCGCCCTCAGCTGCGCCGAGTTCCATCAGCCCCCGCGTGGTCGGACATCCGCGCGGCGGCGAGCCCGAACGGAAATTGCTGATGGTCAGGTCGAAGAATGCCGTGAGACGCTTGCGCAACGAGCCCGCGCCGAGTGCCTTTTGCAGGGCGAGCAAATAGTCGGCGGCGTAACGCTCATAAGCCTGGAGAAACAGCGCCTCCTTGCTGCCGAAGGCGTTGTAGAGGCTGCCGCGCTGGACGCCGGCATCGCGCGCGATGTCCGACAGCGAGGTGCCGCGCACGCCTTTACGCCAGAACTGGTCGAACGCGACCCGTAAGACGTCATCGTGATCGAATTCGCGCGGCCTCAATTGACACTCCCAGTATTTGACAGACCGTCAAGAACGTGATTTCTAGACATCGTGTCAAAAACTAAATGGGATTGATAGCCCGTTTCGTCAATGGGCCGAAAGGCGGGCGTGCGTCCGACCGGTCGATCTCGCATGCAGAGGAACCAGCTGATGCCTCTCCTTCACATCTCCATACGCGCCGGCAAGCCGGACGCCTACCGGCAAGCGATCCTCGACGGCCTCTACCGCGCCATGCGCGAGGCGCTGAACGTGCCTGAAGGCGACGAGTTCATGACCATCACCGAGCTGTCGCCCACAAACTTCCGCTGCGGCAACGCCTACGGCGTCAAGCGCAGCGACGACGCCGTGCTGATCCAGATCACCGTGTTCGCCTCACGCACGCCCGAGCAAAAGAAGGCGTTGTATCGGCGGATCGCGGAGGAACTCGGCGACAACCCCGGCATCCGCCCCGAAGACGTGTTCGTCAACGTGCTCGATGCCCCCGCGGAAAACTGGTCCGTCGGACACGGCGTCGCGCAATTCGCGTGAGCGCGCAGGACGTGCCGACACCCTCTTGAGAATTGCCGGCCCGAAGGGTCTGATAGGCTGCGGAGTGCCGATCCGCCGAGCCCATGTGGAAGAGGCGGCGGAGAAGCGAGCCGAGGAGCCGGACGGGGAATAACATGACGACATTCCGGGGAAGCTGCCTGTGCGGCGAGATCGCCTTCGAAGTCGAGGGTCCGTTCGATCGCTTCCTCAACTGCCATTGCTCGCGCTGCCGCAAGGCAACCGGCACCGCGCATTCGTGCGAGGTGATCGTCAAGGCCGGCGCGCTGCGCTGGCTACGCGGTGAGGCATCCGTCGCGCGGTTCGATCTGCCCAAGGCGCGCAGTTTTGCCACTGCCTTCTGCAAGACCTGCGGCAGCCCGATGCCGCACCTGACGCGCAGCGGGCGCGAGGCGATCATCCATGCCGGCGCGTTCGACGAACAGCTGGGTACGGCACCCGACCGGCATGTGCAGTGGGCCTCGCGCGCGGAATGGTATGCGCACGGGGATGGGTTGCCGGTGGAGGACTAAGCCTCAGCGGCCCGCATGTGCGCCATGGTGACGGTGATATGCGCTTCGCTCCGGCCAGGTCCAGTCCTTCAGTGTCGCCCGGTCGGGCTCGAAGATTTCGATCTTGAGCGGATGGCATGCTGCGGCATCGCTGGAGTGGGTTGCGCTGCAGTCGCCACCGGGACAGGCAGACAACGCTCCAATCAGGTCGATCTCCGCAAAAAGCTCGATGAAGTCGCCCGGGCGGACCGGACTTGCCTTCATGAAATACTGGTGCGTGTCCTGCGTGAAGCCGGTGCACATGAAGACGTTGAGCACGTCGTGGACGTGATGCTCCACCGCCGCGGGATCGAGCTTCAATTCGGCGGCAAGCGCGCGGGACAGATTGGAATGGCAGCAAAAATCGTAAGTCGTGCCGTTCAACAGGAGATTGGTGTAGGGATCGCAGCGGGTGCCGATGACATCGTGAATGCCGGCGCCGTCGTCGTCGAAACCGTACCAGCCAAGCGTATCGTGACTGATGGTCGCCATCGGTCGGAGATAAGGCATCGTGCTCCACAGCCGATCGCCGAGGCCGACATGCGTGCCATGGAGCGCCCGCGTCTTGCCGCTGAAGAAGCGCTCGGCAAGATCGTCCGCGTTCCAGAGATTGAGATCGCCGACCTGAGGGCCTTCGATGCTGACGACACGGACGAACTGGCCGCGCGCCACGCGAAAAGCCCGGGCGTCGCGAGGCGGCACGATGATTTCATGCGTTTTGACCATCGTCTGCCGCGCGGCTTCGAGCGCGGTCATGTCAGGTCCGGGCATGGTCCCGGCCGGATAGACGATGGCGGGCTTGGCAGCGCGGCGTAACGCTGCGTCGGCGGGGGCGGATAAGCTATTCAGGGGCATGTTTGGCCTCGGATCGACGCAGCAAGACGACAGACGGCTGACGATCGACACTATCGCCTCACGTCAAGCTGAAGCAACACAGCCGTCCATGAGCACGTCGAGCTCGGCCTTGGAGAGGACCCCGAGCTCGGCGATGAAGACGATCCGCGCACGAGGCACGCCAGGTGCGGGCGCATCGCCCGGTGCCAGCGTCGCACGACCGCCAGCGAACTGAAACACCATCTGACGGCCGGGCTGTTCGACCGTTTCGAACAGGCCCTTGGCGCGCGCCAGTTTCGGCGCCAGTTTGCCGATCGCCTGCTGCAGGCGTGGCAGCGAGAGCGGCTGATCCGAGGTCCAGCTGAGCGTCTCGAAGCGCTCTTCCGCTGGACGTTTCGGTCCCGGCTCGCGCGATACGGGCGCACGATCGCTGGCGGGAAACAGCAGCGCGGACGGAATCTCGCCGTGCCGGGCATCGACGACCACAGCAGGAACGCGCTGCGCGCGGATGGCCTCGCGCATCCGCATGCCCGCACCTTCCTCCGCCAGATCCAGCTTGCTCAACGCCACGATATCGGCGACGCGCAACTGCGCGCGCTGGAGCGCATCATCGAGGGCAGCCGGCGGTGTCGCGGCGTCCATCACGCAGAGCACCGTCTCCAGCGGCGCCTCGCGGAGGATGACCGGGTCCATGAGATTGCGGACGATATCCGAGGGATCGGCGACCCCGCTGGTCTCGATGACGATGTACTCCGGCTTCGGGTCGCGCCGCAGCAGCGTGGACAGCGTCCGCAACAAATCGCCTTCGAGCGAGCAGCAGATGCAGCCATTGGCGAGACTGACCACGCCATCGCTCGCACCCGCGATCAACTCCGCATCGATGTTGATCGCGCCGAAATCGTTGACGACGGCGGCGATCCGCCGCCCGCCCGCATTGGCCAGCAAATGATTGACGACCGTGGTCTTGCCCGCCCCCAGAAAGCCCGTGACCAGGAGAATGGGGACCGGCATGCGTCAGCTCGCGACGACGGGGCGACGCACGGGCTTTCCGGGCCGCGCCGCGACATCCAGCACGCCATCCGTGATGAGCGGCTGGCCGCTGACCACGAGATGCCGCACGCCTTCCGACGCGCGGTTCATCGCGGTGAAGGTCGCGCGATCCGACAGCTTCTCGTAGTCGAACACGACGATGTCGGCATCGGCGTCCTTCGCCAGGCGTCCCTTGGCACGCATCGCCGGCGTGCTCTGCGACAGGATCTCCGCGGGAATCAACGCGCATTTGCGCACACCCTCGAGCAGCGACACGGTCTTGCGTTCGCGCACCCACTCGCGGATGAATTTGGTGAAGCAGCCGGCCGAGCGCGGATGCGAAGTGGCGTCGTCCGGCAGCGGCCAGGCGTCGCCGGTGTACGTCTTGCCATCCGACGTCGTCCACGGCATCGCGTCGGAGGCGATCGCGCCACCGAGATAGAGCACCGACATGTCGAGCAGATCGCGATGATGCGCATTGTGCTCGGTGTCGAGGATGTGCCACAGCACCAGCGAGGAGGGCTCCTCGGCCTGCGCCTTCAACAGTTCCTCGCGGTCGTGGAAGCGATAGCCATCGGTCACGCGCTGCACGGAATCGTAGCCGGTGCCGTTGCGCTCGACGAACTCGGGATCGCTGAAGAAGGCGGCCGCCAGCACGGTCGAGCCTGTGCCGTAAGGGTAAGCTTCGACGGTGATCGGCAGGCCCTGCGCCTGCGCCTTCTCGATCAGCGCACGGCAGCGTTCGATGTCGGTCTTGCTCGACGAATTGAAATGGCAGATGTGCATATGCGCGCCGGTGGCGCCGGCATAGCCGATCAGGCGGATATAGGCTTCCGCCGCGCTTTCGGGGTCGATGCGCGACATGTAGGCGACGTGGGTGAAGGTCGGCACGTTCTGCTTCGCGGCGAGCTGGCACACCGCGGTCAGCTCCTGCACGCCGGCGCCCGGCGCGTAGGCGTTCAGGATACCGATGCCGATGCCGCCTTCGTTCAGGCCGCGGGTCAGGCGCTCGAGGATGCCGGCGACCTCGGCGTCGCTTGCAACATTGTCCATCCAGCGGCGGTCACGCATCGCATTGCCGAATGCTTCGAGCGAGCTTTCCGCATTGGAGCCCGTCATCGCACCGATGCGCGCAAAGGCCCAGTTGGTGGCGGCGCCGTAGTTCAGCACGCGTCCCTTGCGGGCCTGGCGCTCATACCAGGAGCCGACCGGCAGCACGCCGGCCTCGAGATCGAGCGTCGTCGTCACGCCGTCGAAGGCCTGCATGCGGTCCGCAGGGATCGACTGGCCATGGGCGTGCAGGTCGATGAAGCCCGGCGCGACCACGAGCCCGGTCGCATCGATGACCCGTTCGGCGCTGCCGAGCGAGGAGCCGACCGCGGCGATCTTGCCGTCAACCACGGCGACATCACCAACAGCGTCCATTCCGCTCGCCGGATCCACCACCCGGCCGCCAGAGATCACCAAACCGCTCATATCGTCACTCCGCCAAGCTATTTCCAAAGCCCCCAAAGGCCGGCAGCAGCTTCGGAGGCGAGTTCATGTCTATAGAGACAGATTTTCAAGGCAACGACCACCTCCACGGAAGCCGATGCATCATGTGCGGACGGAAGAGCCGGCGCAAATATCACTGCTCGAGCGCTTCCTGCCGGTAGCGTTCCAGCAGACCTTCCGCCTTCATCTCCTTCAGAACGGCAGCCAGGCGAGGCGCGAGGTCGGCATGGGTCTTGTACAGAAATGGATAGAGCACGACCCGATCGCCGATCGTCAGCAGCGGCCGAACCGAGGTGACGCCCCTGAATTCGGGCGAATAGAGCGCACTCTGGAGCGCGGCATCGATCTCGCAAAAATAGTCGACGCGGCCGCTCAGCAGCATGCGCACCCCGTCCTGCTCGGTCGCGATGCTGGACAGGCGCGTGGCCGGCACGACGGACGATAGCGAGCGCTGGCACAGCTCGACGCCGCGTCGATAAACACCGGTCCAGTTCGTCGCAGCCAGATCCTCCAGACGCGGCAAGGTCAGCGCCGGATTGCTGACCCAGAGCGCAAACCTCACCTCGTAGATCGACTCGTCGACCCGCACCTGGTCGGGGTGCGTCTCCGCGTAGGCGGGCACGCGCATGAACTGGCCGTCGACGGCGCCGGAATCGACCATCGCACTCACCCGCAGCGTCGGCATCAGCTCGACCTCGAGCGGAATACCGAGCCGCTTGAACGCCTCCTGGTAGGCAGCCCGCTGCCACTTACCTTCGTATGTGGTGTCCGGCTGGTCCGTTACCATCACGAAGGCGCGCATCGGCTCCGCGCGAAGATGATGAGGCAGCATCACCAGCAACAACAACGCACCGGCGAACAGGAAACACGATCCGCATTTTCGCAGGCGGCCGTCGGGGGCATGGGCGTGAGAGGATGACATGAAGCGCTCCCGCAGAAACAGCGGTTGGTCTCGCAGACACTCGCACATCCTGCACGCGAGATCTTGCGCATTATTTTGCCGCGAGGACCTCGCGGATCTTCTGCGCGAGATCGGCCCGTCGGTATGGCTTGCGCAGCAGGGCGACACTGGAATCGAGGCGTCCGTCGTGCACGAACTCGTCGGTGTAGCCCGACGTGAAGAGCACCTTCGTCCCCGGGCGACGCGCGAGCACCGCATCCGCCAGCTCGCGCCCGTTCATTCCGCCCGGCATGACCACATCCGTGAACAGAAGATCGAACTCGGCGCCCTGGTCGACCAACGCCAGCGCCGCTTCGGCGTCGCTGGCGATCAGGGTCCTGTATCCGAGACCGCCGAGCTGGGCGATCACATAGCCCTGCACCAGCGGATCGTCCTCGACCACCAGAATGGTTTCCTGTCCGCCGAGCGCGGCGACTGCCGGAGCGGTTGGCGACTTCGCCGAGGCCTGAATCTCCGAGCGTGGCAGATAAAGCCGGACCACGGTGCCCCGCCCCTGTTCGCTCTCGATCTTCACGGTACCACCGGTCTGCCTGGCAAACCCGTAGACCATCGCGAGCCCCAGCCCGGTGCCGCGTCCGACCCCCTTGGTCGTGAAGAAGGGCTCGAACACCCGACCGATGATATCGGCCGGAATACCCTGGCCGGTGTCGGCCACCGCGATCATCACGAATTCGCCGGCGCGCGCCTCGTCATCGAACGATGCGGCGTCATCGATGACCACATTGGCGGTTTCGATCGTCAGCTTGCCGCCACCGGGCATGGCATCCCTTGCATTGATCGCGAGATTGACGATCGCCGCCGAAAGCTGCGACGGATCGGTCAGCGCAGACCACGCATCGCTCGCGAGGTGCGTTTCGATCTCGACGTGCTCGCCGAGCATCGGCTTGAGCAGCTTGCAGACATCGAGCACCAGGTCGTTGATGTCGACCTCGCGCGGCTGCAGCGGCTGGCGCCGCGCAAAGGTCAGAAGCTGCGAGGTGATCTCGGCGCCCCGCATGGCCGCTTCGTCGATCAGATGGGCAATCGCCGCGAGCTCGGGCCGATCGGCGACGCCTTCCTGGATGATCTCGATCGTACCGGTGATCACCGTCAGCACGTTGTTGAAATCATGCGCGACACCGCCGGTGAGCTGCCCGATCGCGTCCATCTTCTGGGACTGGCGCAGCCTGTCCGCGGTCTCGTGCTGCTCGGTCAGGTCGGTGCCGGTGCCGCGATATCCGAGGAAACGGCCGTCGGCTGCGAAGACCGGCCGCCCGCTGACGCTGACATGGCGCAGCCGGCCGGCCCGATCGCGCCTTGTGTACTCGAAATTGCGGAACGGCTCGTGACGTTCGAGCACCGCCTCGTGCTCGCGCCATTTCTCCGGCTCGGCGCCGCTGTTGATCGCACTGTCGATGCGGCTCGTGCCGATCAACACGGTCCGGTCCATCCCGAAGGCTTCGAACCTTTCCGAAAGGTAGGTGAAATGATGATCCGGTCCGGTCTCCCAGAACCAGTCGGATGCGGTCTCGGCATAGTCGCGAAAGCGCTCCTCGCTCAACTGGGCATCCCGCTCGGCCTTCTGGCGCACAAGGAGGTCTTGCTGAAGCTGGGCGTTCACCTGCTGCAGATCGCCATAGGCGCGCTGCAGATTGGCGCACAGATCGTTGAAGGCATCCGCGACCTTGTCGAGCTCGTCGGGCTTGTGCCTGACACGCCGATTCAGCCGCAACGGCGGCGGTGGCCGCGCCAGATTGTAGCTCCCCGCAAAGGCGGCAATGGTGATGAGGTGGCGGGTGACGAGGACGTGAAAGATGTAGAGGATGAACAGCGAGACGAGAAACGTCTTGGCCGCCTGGCTCGCGAGGATGACGAGGGTCCGGTTCAGCAGATGGCGGTAGACCTCGGTGAGCGTCGCTTCGACATAAAGGACCCCGATCGGCCGCCTGGTGCCGCGAACCATGTAGTCGAGCGGATATTCGCGGGCGATGCTGGCGCGCGCGCTGCGGTTGCCGACGGAGATGTGAACTGGATCCTTGCGGTCGAGGACTTCGCGGATCTCGACCGCGTTGATTCCGGGCAGACGCAGAATGCCGTTGAGCTGGAGCTGAAGCTGGTTCTGGTCAAGCGCCCAGAGGCTCTCGCCCAGGCTCGCCAGATAGCTTTGGCCGATCTCGTCGAGACGCGTCTCGATGACACCGACCTCGTGATCGTAGTCGAGATAGAGTTGAAGCGCGGTCAGCGTCAGCGTGACGAGCGAGCTGAACAGCAGCACGGCCGCCAGCAGGCGGAAACCGATACCGCTGCGGAGCCTGTCGAAGATCTCTGCAGGGCGGAGGCCAGGCGAGGCAGATGCGATTGGCGATCCGATCGCATGCAAATCGCCCTCCGCGGCGACCGGCTCAATGACGTAGCGGCCATTGCGATCAGTCTCGCCCTTGTCCACCTACCATCCCCCCGAAACACGGACGGAAACCGCAAGCGCAATCTGCGCCTCGGGATTCGGCGTGGCAAGTCAACGACCGGAGGGATGTGAAATCAACCAGGTCTCATCGGAAACCGGCGCGCGCCCAGACGACATTTTGACTGTGCAATATGTTGCGAATGGCGCTCCCTAGGGGAATCGAACCCCTGTTTCAGCCTTGAGAGGGCCGCGTCCTAACCGCTAGACGAAGGGAGCGTGAGGGACACGACATAGCGGCGAATTCGGCCGGCGGCAAGGTGAGATTGACGGGTTTCTCCCAGTTGTCGTCCTGGCGAACGCCAGGACCCATTACCCCGAGTGGTCGTGGTTAAGGCACTTCGGAGTGCCGATCTCGTCCACGCAATCGGACTCGGTGGTTATGGGTCCTGGCGTTCGCCAGGACGACGGCTTACAGCTTCGGGGCAGGCCCTACGGCTCATTGGCAAATTTCAGCTTTCCGGCCGGCCTCAATGTATGGGCGTCGAAGGTGCGGATCTCGATGACGCCGCCGAGATCGAGGGTGACCACGACGCGGTCGCCGGCGACGCCGGTGGAGACGATTTTGGCGCCCTTCGGCAGAGTGGCGGTGATGTCGCCCACGGGTTCGGCCGCCCTTCCCTCCGACTTGAAAAGGCGGTAGCCCACCGCAATCAGGACGGCGCAGACGGCCAGCGCCGTGGTCAACCCCGCGATCAGCATCATCCGCCGCACCCGCGCGAACAGCGCGGCCTGCTCGGGGGTCGGTTCGGGAACAGCGGTATCAGACGTCGTCATGGAAAGCCTGGGGTCAGCGCAAAGGTTGGAAGTCGTGGTCGAAGGCGACGAGGGCTCGGCCCGGCTCGACCGCGTGCTGGCGGCGCGCCTGCCGGACCTGTCGCGGTCAAGGCTGAAAGCCCTGATTCTGGCGGGCGCC
This sequence comes from Bradyrhizobium sp. BR13661, assembly GCF_029892425.1. Classification (GTDB taxonomy): domain Bacteria; phylum Pseudomonadota; class Alphaproteobacteria; order Rhizobiales; family Xanthobacteraceae; genus Bradyrhizobium. The sequence goes on from NZ_JARXWB010000014.1 coordinate 107,366, forward strand.
GTGAGCCTGAAGGCCACCGAGAGCCTGACGGCCACAGAGGTCCGCGACCCCGCTTATCACGTCACTTCGGGCGATACGATCATAATCGATGTCCCGGAGGCGGCGCCGCCGGAGCCGAAAGGTGAGGACATCGCCCTCGATATCGTGTTCGAGGACGACGATATCATCGTCATCAACAAGCCGAAGGGCCTGGTCGTACACCCCGCGGCCGGGCACGAGACCGGCACCCTGGTGAACGCGCTGATCGCCCATTGCGGCACCTCGCTGTCGGGCATCGGCGGGGTGCGCCGGCCCGGCATCGTGCACCGGCTGGACAAGGACACGACCGGGCTGATGGTGGTCGCCAAGAACGACCTCGCCCACGCCTCGCTCACTGCCCAATTCGCCGATCACGGCCGAACGGGTCCGATGCGGCGCGGCTATATGGCCTTCGCCTGGGGGCTGCCGGGCCGGCATCGCGGCACCATCGATGCGCCGATCGACCGCCACCCGCATGCTCGGGAGAAGATGGCGGTACGGCAGGGCGGCCGCGAGGCGGTGACGCATTGGGAGCTGCTGGAGAGTTTTACCGGCCGCGACGGCAAGCCGGTCGCGTCCCTGCTGGCCTGCGAGCTCGAGACCGGCCGCACCCACCAGATCCGTGTCCACCTCGCCCATATCGGCCATCCCCTGATGGGGGACGCGGTCTATGGTCCGCATTTCAAGACCAAGGCGAACCAGCTCGGCCCCGAGTCGCAGGCCGCTTTGACGGCCCTTGGACGGCAGGCCCTGCATGCTTATTTGCTGGTACTTGAGCACCCCAGGACCGGAGAACTTCTTCACTGGGAGGCGGCCTTGCCGGAGGATTTGCTTCTCCTTGAAAGTGCTCTGAAAGCGGCGCTATGACGCAGGGGCTTTGAGAAAACCCTTACCTTACAAAAAGTTATAGCTGCCACACGGGGACGTGACGTCAGCAATCCTTCCCTTTTTGCCCCCCGATGGGGTATATTGCGCCTGCGTTGGAAATGACCAACGGAACATCGCAGCCCGGCCGGCTTTGACAAAGCGGTCGTCTGCCTGGCCCGCCGCTATCGGGGGCCTGAACCTTTGGAGGGGCTTCACAATGGCCCGTACCGCTGCTCTGCCGGTCCTGAATGGAGAATCCGGCCTTTCTCGCTACCTCGCCGAGATTCGCAAGTTCCCGATGCTGGAACCCCAGCAGGAATACATGCTCGCCAAGCGTTGGCGCGAGCATGACGATCGCGACGCGGCACATCAACTCGTCACCAGCCATCTCCGGCTCGTTGCAAAGATCGCCATGGGCTATCGCGGCTACGGCTTGCCGATCTCCGAGGTCGTCTCGGAAGGCAACGTCGGCCTGATGCAGGCGGTGAAGCGTTTCGAACCCGAAAAGGGCTTCCGTCTCGCCACCTACGCAATGTGGTGGATCAAGGCGTCGATTCAAGAATACATCCTGCGTTCCTGGTCGCTCGTGAAGATGGGCACCACCGCGAACCAGAAGAAGCTGTTCTTCAACCTGCGCAAGGCGAAGAGCAAGATCAACGCACTGGACGAAGGCGATCTCCGCCCCGACCAGGTGAAGATCATTGCCAAGCGCCTCGGCGTCACCGATCAGGACGTGATCGACATGAACCGCCGCCTCGGTGGCGACGCGTCGCTCAACGCGCCGATCCGCGACGACGGCGAAGCCGGCGAATGGCAGGACTGGCTGGTCGACAATACGCCCAACCAGGAAGCCATGATGGCCGAGCACGAGGAGTATGATCATCGTCGTGACGCCCTGAACGGCGCCATGGGTGTGCTCAACCCGCGCGAACGCCGCATCTTCGAGGCCCGTCGCCTCGCCGATGAGCCGATGACGCTGGAAGACCTTGCCGCCGAGTTCGGCGTGTCGCGCGAGCGCGTCCGCCAGATCGAGGTCCGCGCCTTCGAGAAGGTGCAGTCCGCGGTCAAGGGCACGATCGCAAGGCAGGAACAAGCCGCGCTGGAAGCCGCGCACTAAGCGCAGGCTTCGGCGCCAGGATTTGGCGGATCGAGACAAGACGAAAAGCCGGCGGCAACGCCGGCTTTTTTGTTGTGTAAGCCGCAGTATGATTTGCGGCAGATGGCGGCCGTTCATCTTGAACGCCTGTGACCGGTCAACCGACCAAAGATGATCGAGCCATCAGAGAACGGACGCGCGCCGTGTCGATCATCCTGCAATCCACCGTCGGCGGCTTCTCGACCCAGTTCATGCGCAAGCTGCCGCTGGTCGAACAGGCCATGCGTGACCACGGCCTCGATCCCTCAGAGTTCGTGATCTCCAAGGACTATGCCTCGACCGCGACGATCCCGTTGATGCGCCCGTTCTTCTTCAACTACAGCGTCTATTTCGGCGAGGAGGAATTCACCGTCACCGAGCCGAACGATATGGTGTTCCTGGATTACTTCCTCAACCGCGTGCTGGCCGCCGGCGGGCCGCCAGAATTGCCGCAACGGCCAGGATTGATCCGGCGGCTGTTCGGCTGGATGGCGCAGCCGGTGTAGCGGTCATTTCCAGCGCGACGATCGCTCCAATCAATCACGCTTGTCGCAGGACATTTGCTGGTGTATGTGCTGCCGCCCCGGCGCGAGGTCGCGCCTTTCATTCAGCGCTTTTCGAGGGAGGCGACATGATTTTCAGATCGATACGTTATGACCGCCGCCCATCTCTGATCGGCCCCCGGTCATAGGCTGAACGCCGCGTCGCGGCGCTCCATTCATTCCATCTGGCTACGAGGGGCGTGACGCAACACGGCGTCGCGCCGTGTCGTCATGTATTTGCGGTTCGTTACACCGCTCATCCACCCGCACAGCCGCGTGGAGAGCGGCTTCTTTCGCGCGTCCTGGTACGTCCAGCGAAACGGCTGTCCGGATTGGATCCGGCACGAGCTCTCGGACCAGTTCAACTGGTTCGCGGAGCACTTGCCCCTGCCCGGTCGTATCGCGCGCCACTTCAAGCGGCGCGATTCGATCTGGGGCATTTGCTGGTTCGATCCGGGGGCAGGCGAGTGCATCAGTCGTGCACGCTACTGCGCCTGGCTGCTCGAAGAGGGTGGCTTGCCGGTACGCATGATCACGACCTCGCGCCAGCGCGAGGTGATCTGGCGCGATGCGCACCAGATCGTCACCAAGCCGTCCGCCGATCTTCCCAAGGCCTTTTCCTGAACAAGGCCTTTTGCGCGGCTACTCGCCCCAAATCCGCGCCAGCGTTGCGAGCCAGCAGCCTTCGCAATAGCGGGCGTCCTTGAAGTCGATCCAGTTGTGGGCATAGACGTGATCGAGCGGGATGCCGTAGCGCGCGCGCAGGACCTGGACCAGGATCTTCCAGGCCGCGACCTGCGCTTCGGTCGGACCGATCGTGACATCGGGATAGTTGCCGGCGAACTCGACGCCGATCGAATTGTCGCGCACGACCTGATGATAGGTCGTGCTGTTGTCGACGTATTTGTTGTCGTTGCGGTTGGCGCCATCGGTATGGGTCGGCACCAGATTGTCCGTGACCGACCAGTAGACCGTGCCGTCGGTCTCGACCCAGACCATCACGCCGCGGCGGGTGGGATTCTTCGATTGCTCCTGCGCCCCGCCGCGCGCCGAGCCCGTCGGCCCTTCGGTCTGGTGCACGACGATGTTGTGCCAGGCGTGGGCATCGGCGACGTCACCCCACGGCGCCAGCCAGACGATCTTCAGGCCTGGAATGTCCGGCGTGCCGGTGCTGCGCGCGAGCTTTGAGAGCTCGGCATCCATTGCGGCGGCGGGAGCGATCAGGAGTGCGGCGAGAACGGCCGCTACGAGGCGAGATATCATCACGGGGGTCCAGCAACGGACCCCTGCGTAGCATGATCTAGGCAAATTTGCGCGCGGCTTCGACCGGCTCCGGCGAGAGCGGCGGGGCCTGATCGTAGATCGCAAAATCGTTCTTGCCGTTCTTCTTGGCGGCATAGAGGGCATGGTCGGCGTGGGCGATCAGCCTGTCCGGGAATTGGCCAATGCCGCGGTCCCATTCGGCAACGCCGATCGAGATCGCGATCGGGATGTCGTTGCCGGAGCAGCCGGCGGCATCCTGCCGGCAGGCATCGAGAATGCGGCGGGCGATCAGCGCGCCCTCGCGCAACGTGGAGGACGGCAGCACGACGCAGAACTCGTCACCGCCGGTGCGGGCGAGCATGTCGCCCGGACGCAGGCGCGTTTGCGCCATGAGCGTGAAGTGCCGGAGGCAGGCGTCACCCGCCGCATGGCCATAGGTGTCGTTGACGATCTTGAAGCCGTCGAGATCGATCACCAGCAGCGAGAACGGCTCGCCGCTGCGCTCCGAACGGGCGCATTCCTCAGTCAACCGCTGCAACAAATGGCGACGGTTGGCGACGCCGGTGAGATCGTCGAGCAGCGCGAGGTCGGCGACCTCGTTGCGCAGGCGGTCCATCGCCATCAGCAGGAAGCCGAAATTGAGCGTCATGGAGAGGAAGAGCAGCCCCAGCACCATGACCCCATGGGCCTGCGTGCCGGCTATTGCCGAAAAGTCGCCGCCGAGCGAATTGCCGACCGCCCTCGCCACGAAGATCGCGATCATGAGGAGGATGACGACGCCGGACAGTCGCGCGCCGGGGGAGACACTGCCTTCCGGCGGCGACAGCAGAAGGCGTAGCGACAGCACCAGCGGCAGGCCCTGGCCGATGGTGTAGCTGAGCATACGCAGCTGCAGCTGGTCGAATCCGATCTTGAAGAGCACCACACCGGCGATACTCGCGACCCCCGTCCCTATCATGAGCCGCAGATCGATCGGACGGTCGTAGAAGCGCTGAATTCCCATCGCCGAGAGGCAGCTCGCCGCAATGATGCCAGCGCCCCCGAACAGAAGCGGAATTGGAGATGCGACAAACAGGTGGATCAGGGCCGTCACTGCGCCAACGGCACCGACGAAGGCCGATGCCATCCAATAGCGTGCGGCCTCGAATTTCGGATAGGAGCGGGTCACATAGGCCCAGACCAGACCGAGCGCCGAGAAGTTGACGACGAAGACCGTCCAGAGCGTCGGTAGGTTCAGCATGGCGCCCGCGATACGCGCAGCGTCCCGCCCCCTGTCTCCGGCAGAAGTTCGTCCATGACCCGTCCCCGTGTTCTTGTGGACGATCATGCGCGGGTTGCGCTTAACGGAACCTCACTGCGATCGTCGAAAGCGCGCCCTTGGTTTTGGATTCGTGAACACCACGCCGCGATTATCGGATTGTTAGGCACGTCGCCTCGTCGCCGCGCGGCGTCGCGGAGCGGATTCGCGAGCCAAAATCACCTGAAAATGCATCTGAGCTGTGGATAACGTAATGACACAGATGTGACAGCGCGGGGCATGGACGCGCGAATCTGCTGAGTTTGTCATCGAGGATGTTGCGAGGCTGGCCCTCCGCCGAGCGATCCTCGTGTCGCGTTTCACCATTAACCCTTAAGAGGATCCTATGGCTAAGAAAGCGAAGAAGGCGAAGAAGGCGACGAAGAAAAAGGCCAAGAAGGCCGCGAAGAAGAAGTAGCTCAGCAGTTTCTGTGCCCGGGTGGAGCACGCTCCGCCCGGGCTTCGGTAAGGCCAGGAGTACGTGAAGATGGCGGGGCGCGAGGCCCGCTTTTTTATTGCCTACCGCTCCGCGAACGCCAGCTTGGCTCCCAGCAGGGCGAAGCCCGTCGCAAAGGAGCGGCGCAGCCAGGCCATCACACCGGGGCGGGAGATGACGCGCTCGCGCACCGAGGCGGCGCAGAGGCCGTAGATGACGAACACCACAAAGGTCATCGCCATGAAGGCGCCGCTCAATTCCAGCATCCGCGCCAGCACATGGGCCTCGTCCACTGCGATGAACTGCGGCAGGAAGGCGAGGAAGAAGATCGAGAGTTTCGGGTTGAGGATGTTGATCAGAAAGCCTGTCACGATCACCCGGCCGCTCGAGCGCTCCTTGATCTCGCCGTCGACCGCGAGCGCCCCCGTCTCCCGCAGCGCCTGCCAGGACATGTAGAGCAGATAGGCGACGCCGCACCATTTCAGCGCGGCAAAGGCCAGCGCGCTGGTGTGCAGGACGGCGGCAAGGCCGAGCATCGCCGCGACCATGTGCGGGACGATCCCGAGCGTGCAGCCGAAGGCCGCCGCGACACTGGCGCGCGAGCCGCGCGTCAGTGCCGCGGCCAGGGTGTAGAGCACGCCGGTGCCGGGCGAGGCGACGACGATGAGCGAAGTCAGCAGGAAGGACCAGGACATGGTCAGTCCCTACCATCCCGGGCGCTTGCCGAGAAGTCACGACCCGGTCAGCCAAGCGCGGCGCCCAAGTGCTTGGCTTTGCCCAATGCTTGGCTTTGACCAAGTCACCCATGTTAAAACCGGAACCGGACCAGGGTGCGGTTTGTTTCGACGACTTGACGGGAGGCATGATGACGAGGATTCACGGCGCGGCCGCCATCACGGGCGCGGCGAGCGGCATCGGCCGCGCGCTCGCCATCGAGCTTGCGCAACGCGGCTGCGACCTTGCGCTGGCCGATCGCGACGAGGCCGGGCTGAAGAGCCTGGCGGCTGAGCTTGGCGCACAACGCAAGGTCAGCGTGCATCGCGTCGATGTCGGCGAACCCGACGACATCGCGCAATTCGCGCGCGAGGCGATCGCGGCGCATCCGGCGCTCAACATCGTCATCAACAATGCCGGCGTGGCGCTGATGGGGACGTTCGAGGAGATCGACCAGGCGCAGATGGACTGGCTGTTCGACATCAATTTCTGGGGCGTGGTGCACGGCACCCGCGCCTTCCTGCCGCATCTGAAGACGAGGCCGGAGGCGCACATCGTCAACGTCTCCTCGATCTTCGGCATCATCGCGCCGCCGGGACAATCGGCCTATGCGGCGGCCAAGTTCGCGGTGCGCGGCTTTTCCGAGAGCGTAAGGCACGAGCTTGCGGTCGCGGGCAACCCGGTCAAGCTGTCGGTGGTGCATCCCGGCGGCGTCGCGACCTCCATCGCGCGCTCGTCGCGCACCGGCGTCGGCGTCACCGACAATGCGCGGCGCGCGCAGATGATCGACCGGTTCGAGAGCGCAGCGCGGACGACGCCGAAGGACGCCGCGCTCCGCATCATCAGGGGCATCGAGAAGAACCAGCCGCGCATCCTGATCGGCAACGATGCGAGATTCATGGATATCCTGCAGCGCTTCCGCCCGGGGACGTACTGGGCGTCGTTGCAGCGGCGGCTGGAGAAGATGGGCAAGGGGAAGTGATAACTGCTCTTTCACCCTCCCCTGGAGGGGGAGGGTCGTTTCGCATGGAGCGAAGCGCAATGCGAAGCGAGGTGGGGTGAAGCCAGGACAGCGGTCTAACGTTGATCCGCCGCGCGCCACATTGACGTATTCGCCGCTGAGAGACCGTCACCCCACCCCGCTCGCGCTACGCGCGATCGACCCTCCCCCTTCAGGGGAGGGTGAAGTCACTGCCCCACCAGCCGGTCGGCAAAATAGCCGATCGTCTTGCGGTAGATCACCGCCCTGTTCCACTCGCGCATCGCGTCGAAATTGGCTGAGCCTTCGTCATAGGGCTGGCCCATCTTGAAGCCGTTCGAGTGCAGCAGGTTCGCGGTCGAGGCGAGCACGTCGGCGACGCTGTGGCGGAGGTCGACATGGCCGTCGCCGTCGAAATCGACGCCGTATTTGATGTAGGACGACGGCAGGAACTGGGTCTGGCCGATCTCGCCGGCATAGGCGCCGATCAGGTCGCGCAAGGGAAGATCGCCGCGCTGGACGATCTTGAGGGCTGCGAGCAGCTCGCCCTGGAACAGCTCGGTGCGGCGGCAATCATGCGCGAGCGTCGCAAGCGTGCGGATCACCGGCAGCTTGCCCATGTCGCCCTTGCCGAAATCGCTCTCCAGGCCCCAGATCGCGACCAGGATCTGCCTGGGCACGCCGAACTGCTGCTCGATGCGCGAGAGCAGCGCGGCATGGCGCTGCAGCAGCGCGCGGCCGCCATTGATGCGGCCGGGGCCGACGCGGGTCGAGACGTATTGCTCAAAGCTCTTGTTGAAGGTGTAGCGCTGGCGCCGGTCGAAGGCGAGCACCGCGCCGTCCTGGGTGACGCCGCTGAACGCCGCGCTGGTCACGGCCGCCGAGACCCCCGCTGCTTGCGCCTCCGCGCTCATGCTGGCGACGAAGCTGTTGAAGTCGCCGCCGCAACGCGCGGCCTCGGCCGGCCCGGCGGCCAGACAGGCGATGAAGGCGGTGGCGAGCAGCGGTCTCAACATACGAGAATTTCCTCATGCAATGGGCGGGCAACGCCGAGGGATCATGCCCGGGAACAGGATTCGGGTCAAAGCGGACACGGCACCGATCATCTCGGGTGGACGCAACCAAGAACGCCGAAACAAACACCGAAAAAACAACCCCATGCACAGTAGCTACACATCGATAATTGCTACGATTTTTCCGAATGCCCCTGACACTTTTCCGAATCGGCTTGATCCGTCGGGCAAAACAGGGGTATTGTATCAGCATTGCAGATTCCGGACGTTGGCGCCCGCCCGCGAAGCCCCCGTTGAAAGGGAACCGCGCCACAGCAGCAGGTTTGATCCGCATCAACGTGTCTCATGGCTTCGTTCATAGACTGGCGGCAAACAGCAGCGCCTCGCGCAGGAGACCAGCCCATGACCGGAATTACCCTGACTGCCGATCAGATCCGCAACGCACCCCTACCTGTGCGGCAATGGATCGAGCAGGAGGTGATCCATTCGCTCGGCCTTGAGCCTGGACTTGCGCCTGGCCTTGCGCCACGGACGCCCGTCGCCGCACCGGCTCAAACCGCCCATCTCGTTGCCTGCAGCGAGGACGATGTGGCCGGCGTGCTCGAGCACATCCGCGGCACGTTCCCGGCGGTCAACGTTCTGTTCGAATTCGGCCGGCCCGGTATCAACTACGGCCAGCCCGCGGTAATGACGTTCCGCCTGATGGATATCCTGCACCACACGCGGCTTCAGGAGATCGGACAGGTCATGACGTGCCTCGAGATGATCAACCAGGCGCTGACCGTGGTCAGGAAAGATCCATCCGCACGATTCTGCGGTTTCGACAATGAAGGCCACTGCCTGATCGCACCCCAGACACAGGCCAGCATCGCGGCGCTCTGGCAGGACATGATGGCGCGTCAGCAGATGCAGCAGACCAAGGCGGACGACCGGATCGCACCGGCCGCGTGAGCCGACGGCGCCGACCACAGCTACGCTCGCGGAGAACCATCGTGCCCGACTCCGGAAGACCAGAGAGGCTGTTCGACCTCCTGCGCGTCCCGCTGCTTCGCCTGCTGGCCATCAACCTCGCGATCGGCGCGTGCGCAGCCGTGCTCCTCGTCGGCGGATTGCTCTGGCTCGATCCCGGACATTTGCGCGAGCTGATCTTCGCCGATCGTGCGCCGGGCATCGGGCTCGCCTTGCTGCTCGCCGCGTTCGTCATCACCTTCGGCTCCGCCGCGATGGGCAGCGCGATCATGGCGCAGGGCCGCAAGAAGAAGGATGGCGACCGCAATGGCGGCCACACTGCGCGACTGGCCACGCAGAGAGTTCCCAGGCGCACGCCGCCAATGTGATGTGTGCAACGCACCGACAACAGTCTGCATGCGCGCGATGAGACCCGGTGCATGCAACGACAACAAAATGCCTGCTCAATCACCATCTCAGTGCATAGGCGCGCCCATTGCAGTGCGAGAACCGCGCAGGATGAACAAACTATTTCGACAATCCAAGCATCTGCTTTTCGAAACTGCGGGAAGCCGCGATGCCATCGCCTGCATATCTGATGCGCTTGCTGCGACATCGTCAGCACTACGATTTATCTTGCCAGCGCAGAGCGCAAGTTATAGAATTCTATCTCAGGTTGTCGCCCTGCCAGCCCCGGGCGACGCTGAAGGCCAACAATAGACGGCGGGCTATCGGCCCGCCGTTTATTGAGGTGACAGGCCGCTCGCAGGCACCGGCCGGCAACCGGCCGAAACAACCCCGATCCAACAGCTCCGCCGGTATTCCAATCGCGGTATTCCGATCGCGAAGGTGTCGACGACCGCGCGAAGTCATTTGACTGCGGCGCCCTGATCGACGACAAGCCGCCATGGCCAAAAAACCCGGAACCAACCCGAAGGGCGAATTCGCCTTTTTCAACGTCGTCTACGAAGACGGCTCCCAACGCTCCAACCGCCGCGTGCCCGCCGAGCTGCTCGGCGGCCTCGACGGCGACGAACCCGCGCGCAGCTTCATCAGGGAGCAGGACCGCGAGATCGCGGAAAAGAGCGGCAGGCCGCCGCTGGAGATCAAGGGGATCGAGCGGGTTGGGGCGAAGAAGAAGTAAGTAGACACGGCTCGACGAGATTGGGCTGAACTGGTGCGGCATCGGGAGTCACCTCTCCCTTGGGAGAGGTCGGATTGCTTTGGTGCGCAATTGCGCACCTGAGCAATCCGGGTGAGGGTTTACGGTCTCACGATGTGCTGCACCCCTCACCCGATTTGCACGCGACGATGCTTCGCATCGCGCGGTGCAAATCGACCTCTCCCCGCTGGGGAGAGGTGTCAGAGTCCGGGGCCGCGCTCACCAGCGCCCGCACCATTTATTCCAGGCAAACAGCAGATCGGCAAAACGGTCGTAGACAAACCGCGTGACCGGCAGCGCCACGCGATTGCCTGATAGCGCCGCAAGCCACCCCTCGCCCGGCGTCAGCCTCCACAGCGCAATCGCGACATCCGCACCGACGATGAGCCGGCCGGTCTCATCGGTCGCGTGCAGGCGCCGCCTGATGTCGTCGAGCGAAGCGCCGAAGTGCGCCAGCGCATCGGGCTGCTCGTTGATGTCCTTGAAATCGACAGCCCCGCTGCGCACCAGCGCCAGCAACTTGTTGCGCTGCCAGTCGATGCCGGCGTCGCAGACGGGGCAGCGGGTGTTGTAGTAGACGGTGAGGCTAGGACTCGACATGACCGGATGCGGCGAGAAAGAACTCTGGAATCTTGGACCGAGCAAACTCGCGTTGCGCGGAGGCTACGTTAACTCAAGGTAGTGCTGATTTTTGATACGTCTTTATAGGCTTGACTATGTTCTCTTTTTGTTCTAGGATGAGATATGGCTGCCTCGACCCAAATTGAGTGGACTGACGCCACGTGGAATCCGGTCACCGGATGCACAAAGATTACACGTGGTTGCGACCTCTGCTACGCGGAGCGCTTTTCGGAGCGGTTTAGAGGCGTGCCTGATCATCCATTCGAATCCGGCTTTGATCTCAAGCTGCGTCCAGAACGGCTAGAACAACCGCTCACTTGGCGCCAGCCGCGACGCATCTTCGTCAACTCCATGAGCGACCTCTTTCACAAAGAGATACCGAAGTCATTCATCGACTCCATCTTCAAGACGATGGAGACCGCCAATTGGCATACGTTTCAGGTACTGACGAAACGCAGTTCGCTCATGACACGATATCTCCAGAGTCGATATCGCGCGGAAAAGGCTCCTCCTCACATTTGGTTGGGCGTATCTATCGAGGACGCCCAGAACGCTGTTCGACTAAAGCATCTCCACGCCGCGAGGGCGTCGACCAAGTTCGTTTCGTTCGAGCCCCTGCTTGGTCCTGTCGGCAAGCTTGACCTCGAAGGGATCGATTGGGCGATTGTGGGTGGTGAAAGCGGCCCACGCGCACGGCCAATGGCGGAAGAGTGGGCAATCGAAATTCGCGATCAATGTCGAGCCGCGAAGGTTGCTTTCTTTTTCAAGCAATGGGGCGGCGCCCGACCGAAGTCTGGCGGGCGGCTCCTGCAGGGCCGTGAATGGAATCAATACCCTCGAATTGCTCGAACCAGACTATTAGAGGCAGCCGAATAGAGAGGTTAGTTGTGACCGATCCTTACTTCGGTCGCGAGCAGACCAAGGCCAAGCATTTCATCTTGAAGAGCTACCTTCAGGCGCTCGCGTTTAAGGTGCTAAATTTTTCTGATCTGACGTATGTCGACGGCTTTTCAGGCCCCTGGAAATCCCAGACCGAAGACTTTAGCGATTCGTCATTCATGATTGCGATCCACGTTTTGAAGGACGCTCAAAGCCAAGTGTTGGCGCGAACCGGAAAAAGACGGCGGATCAGATGCTTCTTTTCCGAGAAGGATGCAAAGGCGTATTCTCTACTGGAGAGCGCAGTTGTCGAATTTCATAAACCTGAGGACGGATTCGAAATTAAGACCCACGAAGGAAAGTTCGAGGATGCGGTTGACATTATTCGATCTTTCGTCGGCGCATCCTTCCCTCTGATTTTCATCGACCCCACCGGATGGAAAGGATATCCATTCGACAAAATCAGACCTTTGTTTGCGAGAGCCAAGTGCGAGGTGCTGATCAACTTCATGTACGACTTTATCAATCGATTTGCATATAGTCCGGACCCTGAAACCATTGAATCATTGGCTCCTATTCTGGGCGGACCTGATTGGCCCAATCGTCTCGATCGAAATATTCCCCGCGGCCTCGCTGTTGAAAAACTGTTCCGCGACACGCTTCAGAAAGCCGGAGATTTCGAATTTGTCGTTTCCACGAAAATCGATAAGGCGACAGCTGAGCGCCCTCATTTCTTCATCGCATACGGAACCAAGAGCGCTGAAGGACTGAAGACGTTTCGTGAAACTGAATACGACGCACTGCGAAGACACGCCAAAGATCGGGCACATGCAATAGAAGCGAGAAGAGAAGAGCGACTAAACGTTGCCGATATGTTTGCTGGTCATCGCGCCGAAATGAGTGAAGCGACAGTTGAGGAGATCGTCGCCGAACAAAAGCGATTGGCCGCCGACCGCATATTGGAACTGCTTGCCCAGCAAGGGCCGCTCAAATTTTCGCAAGTCGTCCCCGCTCTTCTACAACCTTTCATGTTGCGCAAGACAAACGTGAAGGACATTTGTGTCGATCTTGCCAAGGCCGGCAGGATCGAAAATGTATGGGGTAACGGCAATCGAAAGCCGCGCGAAGAAGACGTTATCCGGCTACGCCCGCAGCGATGATCCAAACAAGAAACGGCGGGCTCACGCCCGCCGTTCTGGATGCCGATAATGGCCTTCCTATCAATTATCCAAGAAGCTCCGCAGCTTCCTCGACCTTGACGGATGCTTCAGCTTCCGCAGTGCCTTCGCCTCGATCTGGCGGATACGCTCTCTCGTCACCGAGAACTGCTGCCCCACTTCTTCCAGCGTATGATCCGTGTTCATGCCGATGCCGAAGCGCATGCGGAGCACGCGTTCTTCGCGCGGGGTGAGCGAGGCGAGCACGCGCGTGGTGGTCTCGCGCAGGTTCGACTGGATCGCGGCGTCGATGGGGAGGATCGCGTTCTTGTCCTCGATGAAATCGCCGAGGTGCGAATCCTCCTCGTCACCGACGGGGGTTTCGAGCGACAAGGGCTCCTTGGCGATCTTGAGGACCTTGCGGACCTTCTCCAGGGGCATGCCGAGCTTCTCGGCGAGCTCTTCCGGGGTCGGCTCGCGGCCGATCTCGTTGAGCATCTGCCTGGAGGTGCGCACGATCTTGTTGATCGTCTCGATCATGTGCACGGGGATGCGGATGGTGCGGGCTTGGTCGGCGATCGAACGGGTGATCGCCTGGCGGATCCACCATGTGGCGTAGGTCGAGAACTTGTAGCCGCGGCGGTATTCGAACTTATCGACCGCCTTCATCAGGCCGATATTGCCTTCCTGGATCAGGTCGAGGAATTGCAGGCCGCGGTTGGTGTATTTCTTGGCGATCGAGATCACGAGACGGAGGTTGGCTTCCACCATCTCCTTCTTGGCCTGGCGGGCTTCGCGCTCGCCCTTCTGCACGGAGTGCACGATCTTGCGGAACTCGACGATCTCGAGGCCGGTCAGCGCCGCGAGCTGATGCACCTCGTGACGGAGGTCCTTGATCCGGTCCTTCTCGTGATGGACGAAGTTCTTCCAGCCCTTGGCCGAGAGCTTCGAGACACGGTTGAGCCAGCGCGGATCGAGCTCCGAGCCCTGATAGTTGCGCAGGAAATCCTCGCGCGCGACGCCGTGGCTGTCGGCGAGACGCATCAGGCGGCCCTCATGCGAGACGAGGCGCTTGTTGATGTCGTAGAGCTGCTCGACCAGTGAATCGATACGCGCCTGGTTGAGGCGCAGCGACTTCACCTCGACGATGATCTCGTCCTTGAGCTTGCGATACTTGCGCTCCTGGTGCGGCGACAGCGAGGGACCGTGCGAGGTGCTCTCGAGCTGGTTCTGGATGTCCTGCTCCTGAAGCTTGCGCAGCTTCTTGTAGCTCTCGGCGATCTTGTCGAAGATCTCGACGACCTTCGGCTTGAGCTCGGCCTCAATGGCCGCGAGCGACATCTGGTTCTCGAACTCGTCGTCCTCGTCCATGTCGGCTTCGGCGGCGGTCTCGCCCGGATCCTTTTCCTCGCCACCCGGGGCACCGCCGGGGGCGGGCTGCGCGGCACGGAACGGGGTCGGCGACGGCGGAGCTGCCGGCGGGGCGACATGCGCGGGCGCAGCGGCAGCGGCCTGGCCGCCTTCAGCGGGCGCTTCGCCGTTCTCGCCGGTGGGACCCGCGATCATCGCATTGTTCATGCCGGCCTTGGCGTCGGGACCGGCATAGGTCGCTTCGAGATCGATGATGTCGCGAAGGAAGATCTTTCCTTCGTTCAATTCGTCGCGCCAGATGATGATGGCCTGGAAGCTCAAGGGGCTTTCGCAGAGGCCCGCGATCATCGCCTCGCGGCCAGCCTCGATGCGCTTGGCGATCGCGATTTCGCCTTCGCGGGAGAGCAGCTCGACCGTGCCCATCTCGCGCAGATACATGCGGACGGGATCGTCGGTGCGTTCGCCCGGCTCGCTCTTCTTGACCTCGGTGACGGCCTTCTGGGTGACCTCGACGAGTTCGTTGTCGGTCTCGTCCTCGCCGCCCTCGTCCTTGTCCTCCTCGCCTTCAGAGTCGTCGGCTTCGGTGACGTTGATGCCCATGTCCGAGAGCATCGACATGATGTCCTCGATCTGCTCCGGGGAGGTCTGGTCGGACGGCAAGACTTCATTGAGCTGATCGAAGGTCACGAAGCCGCGCTTCTTGGCCTGCTTGATCATCTTCTTCACTGCCGCATCGGACAGATCGAGCAACGGCGACGGCGCGTCCTGGGAATCTTTCTCGGGAGCGTCCGCTGCCTTGTCGTCCTTTTCCTTGTCCTTCGCCTGCAGCGTCTTTGCCTTGGTGGCCATCCATTGCTCCTAAACGCGTTTCATGCGGGACGTTGCGCGCGCCCGCGTGAAATCACTTGAACCTGTTGCTCGACGCTCTCGCTTCGCCAGATCTCGACACGGAAAGGGCGGCGCGCACACATCTCGCCACCCCGACCTTTCTCTCGCCGGATTTGCCTAACGCTTCGTGAGCCTCTTTGTCGCGGCGGATGCAGGTGAAGTGCCAACAGTGATTGCGCGGATTCATTCCTGACGCGTCTGTTCTGCCTGCGGCCGCGGGGCCAAAGTGCTACAAGACCGTTAAGCCTCGATTAACCCTGTTTTTGCCGCCAAATCATGGATTTGGCGAGTCTTTTAGCGGTACCTGGCCCGGCCGTCCGCATGATTCTTTCATCACACGCTCTTCTGGAACCGGCCCGACAGCTCGCCAAAACCCTCGATCAGGGCCTCGGTACCGTCGACCTCCGCCAGCCGGGCCTTGACGTCACGCAGCCACGCCAAATTGGCCTCGCTGGGGTCCTCCCCCAAGGCCAGCTCGGCGTCCTTCAGCTCTCTAAGTAGTGAATGGTATTGCCGATGCAAGGCAACGAGCTGGTGCCAGGTGGCAAGAACGTCGTCCCGCGCCGCGCCCTCGCGGGCGCCCCACACCGCCGCGGTGGTGATGCCGCCCTCAACCCTTTGAAGAACTTGTAAAAATCCGCCCTTCTCGATGTCGGCGCGCATCTTCTCGGCCTGCTCCTCGGGATCGGGGGAATGGTGATGGTCGTTGGCAAAAGCGGCGATGATGGCGGCCCGGAGCTTGTGGACCTCGGGATGGGCCAGCTCCAGGGCGGCCACCTCCTCGAGGTGGTCATGGAGCAGCCAGGGGTGGTTGATCAGGCATTGCAGGATCAGGGCCTCCCGGCGGGAGATGGCGCTCCGCTGTCCGCGCATGATCGGGCTCGCCGCGAGCTGAGGGCTCGCCGCCTGGTAGGGGCCGGAGGGAATAAGGCTCGGGCCGGGCGGGCCGCCGCGGCGGCCTCCCCCAAAGCCTTGTCCACCGAATCGATTCGCCTGCCCGCCGCGGGGCTGAAACTGGCTGAAACCACCGCCTCCGCCGCCCCCTTGGCGGAAATTGCCCCTGCCGGCAAAGCCGCCGCGACCGCCCTCCGGCGCGAAGGTGCGCCGAAGCCGCTCGACGAATTCGTCGCGGTAGTAGCGCCTGACAACCTCGTCACGGATGCCGTTGGAGAGCTCCTTGATGCGCGCTTCCAGCGCCGCGCGGCGCTCGGGCGTGGCAAAATTGCCGCCTTCGAGCTCGCGCGACCAGAGCATGTCGGCGAGCGGACGCGCCGCCGCGATCACCTCCTCGATCGCAGCCCGGCCGCCGGAGCGTGCGAGATCGTCGGGGTCCTGCCCCTCGGGGAGCAGCGCGAAACGCAGGCTCTTGCCTGGCGCGAGAAACGGCAAGGCAAGGTCCGCAGCACGATAAGCCGCCTTCTGTCCGGCGCGGTCGCCGTCGAAGCAGAGGATCGGCTCGTCCGCCATCTTCCAGAGCAGCGCGAGCTGGTTTTCGGTCAACGCCGTTCCGAGCGGCGCGACGGCCCCGGGAAAGCCTGATGTGACCATGGCGATGACATCGACATAGCCCTCCACCACGATCAGCGCGCTGCCATCATGGGTGGCTTTCCGCGCCGTCGGATGATTGTAGAGATTGTCGCCCTTGTGAAAGAGCGGCGTCTCCGGCGAGTTCAGATATTTGGCCGGAACGTCCTTCTCCAGCGCGCGGCCGCCGAAGGCGATGACGCGGCCCCTGATATCCGTGATCGGAAACATCACGCGATCGCGGAAGCGATCATAGGGGACGGGAATGTCGTTGCCGGCCACCAGCAGCCCGGTCTCGATCATGTCCTCGACGGACACGCCGAGCTTGCCGAGATGCTCCTTTAGCGCAAAGCGATCGGGCGGCGGCGGCGCGTAGCCGAGCCGGAACTGCACTTGCGTCGCCGGCGAGATCGCGCGGTCGGCGAGATAGCCGCGCGCTTTCGCACCGACGCGCGAGGCGAGCGTCTCGGAGAAAAACTTGGCCGCGAGCTCCATGACATCATGCAAGGTGCGGCGGCGCTGCTCCTGCCGTGCCGCATCCGGCGTCACCGCCGGCAGCGGCAGGCCCGCCATGCTGGCGAGCCGCTCGACGGCCTCAGAGAACGGCAGGCCGTCGGTCTCCATCACGAAGCTGATGATGTCGCCGTGCTTGCCGGAAGAGAAGTCGTGGTAAAAACCCTTCTGGTCGTTGACGTAGAAGGACGGCGTCTTTTCCTGTTGAAACGGCGACAGGCCCTTCCACTCCCGCCCCGCCTTCTTCAGCTTGACGCGCTTGCCCACGACTTCGGAGACCGAAAGCCGGGCCCGAAGCTCGTCGAGGAATTGGGGCGTGAAGCGCATGGCCATGATGTAGCGCGAAACCGGGTGAGTCGGGCGAAGGGATCAGGGATATAGGTGCGGGGCGGCCAGAAGTCAGGTTTGGGCGGGTTATCCTGACTATTCGACCTATGCACAGGCTGTCATTCCGGGGCGCCCCAAAGGGGCGAGCTAAGGTGCGCAATTGCGCACCGGAGAATCCATCGAGCCGCCGGAATGCAGGGAGAAATGGATTCCGGGTTCGCGCCAAGTGGCGCGCCCCGGAATGACGGGGGGGGGCCTTGAACCCCACCCGGTTCCACGCTTCGATAGGCCATGTTCAGGACCTTTCGAGGTGGCCAGAGCGGGGGCTGGCGCGTGACCTCGGTATCGCCTGTGACGGGCGAACCCCTGCCCTTCATGCCGGCGCTGTCGGTGATCGACGGCGACGCCGTCGCGCTGCCGCTGGTGCCCTCGCGCCATGCATGGCGCCTGGTCGGCGTGCCCAGCCATTTGCGCTACACCGAGCGCGCCGAAAGGCAGCAGCTCGTGAGCGTGCAGGCCGGTCTCGGCCGGCTGGAGGCGACCTGCGCGGCGCTGATCCCGATCCGCAAATCGCAGGCCTGGTGGGATCTCACGCAGGAGGAGCGGCGCAAGATCTTCGAAGACAAGTCGCACCACATCGCCAGCAGCATGCGCTTCCTGCCTTCAGTTGCGCGCCAGCTCTATCACTGCCGCGACCTCGGCGAGCCCTTCGATTTCCTGACCTGGTTCGAATACGCACCGGCGCACGTCTCGCTGTTCGAGGAGCTGGTCGGGATGCTCAGGCGCACCGAGGAGTGGACCTATGTCGAGCGCGAGGTCGATGTGCGCGTGGTGAAGGAAGTGCTATCGGCCTAAAGCGCGACGAGATCGCGCTTTAGGTTATTGTTTGAGCATGATCTTTTCGGAAAACCGCTACACACTTTTCCGGATCATGCTCTAATGGTCGAGAAAGCGGCCGGACGCGATGTGCGGCAGATCGGTGACGGGCCAGTTGTAGACGTAGGTCCAGGCCGGCGCGGTCAAACCATCCGCCCCCGTCACGTCGACCAGCTGGCGCAGATATTCGGTCGGCTCCGGAAAGCCCTCGCCGCAGGCCTCGTACATGTCGAGCTCGCGCAGGAGTTCGTCGCCGGCGCGCAAGCGGAAGAGCTCGCCGTGCACCACATCCGATGACGCGTCGGACAGCAGCAAGCCCGGATAGTGCTTCACCAGCACGAGCCGGCCGCGGCAGCGCGCCTCACCCAGAAAATCCGCATGCTGCGCCAACAGCCGCGCCATCGGATGGTCGAAGCCGCGCATCAGCGTGCCGTAGACGAAGAGACGATCGGAGGTCATGTTGTTCGAACGTTGCGGCGTCGGTGTAATGGGGTTACTCCGTTTCAACAGATTATCGTTTGATAGGCAATCAGGATGGACCTGCACACAGCCGAGGCGACGGATCAACTGCTTGGCGATGCCGATATTCCGCCAGTGCATGAGGTGAATGCAGAGGGCACATCGCCCTTCCTGCTCACAGCGGACCATTACGGCCGCATCCTGCCGCGCTCGCTCGGCGATCTCGGCGTTTCCGAGAGCGAGCTGGTCAGGCACATCGCCTGGGACATCGGCATCGCCGGCGTGGCCGAGCGGATGGCGGAGATGCTTGACGCGCATCTGATCGCGCAGCGCTATTCGCGGCTGGTGATCGACTGCAACCGTCCTCCTGGTGTGGCGAGCTCGATCCCCGTCATATCCGAAGCGACGAGAGTTCCGCGCAACGAGGGCCTCTCGGATGGCGAGCGTGCGGCGCGGCGCCGCGAGATCTTCGAGCCCTACCATCATCGCATCAATGCTGCGATCGACCGCCGCATCCACGCGAAACGGCCGACCATATTGTTGTCGCTGCACAGCTTCACGCCCGTCTATGCCGGCGTCGCGCGACCCTGGCACATCGGCGCGCTCTACCATCGCGACAAGGTGCTGCCGCAGCTGCTGCTGAAGCATCTGCGCAGCGAAGGCGATCTCGTCGTCGGCGACAACGAGCCCTATGCCGCGAGCGACCTCACCGACTACACCATTCCCGTTCATGGCGAGGCGCGCGGCCTCGTCAACACCGGCATCGAGATCCGCCAGGATCTGATCGCGGATCAATCCGGCCAGCAGCAATGGGCCGAGCGGCTGGCAAGGATTTTTGCGGAGATCGAGGTGGAGCTGAAGCCGGCGTTGCTCGTCGGCTAGCCGCCCCGCGTCGCGACGAACAGCGCGAGCGCGGCGAAGATCGCGGCGATGCCCCACAGCACATAGGCGATCCGGCCGTCGCTGCGGGCATCGAGCGTGGCCTCGGCGGGATTATCGGGATTGACGTGGACGTCGACGGCCGCGCCGTCCTGATAGCGCGACATCAGCTTCTCCAGCATCTTGCTCGAGGCCTGCGGCGTTTCGGCCGCAACCCGCGCGCATTCATTGGTGTAGCGGACGTTCTGGTAGCTGTAGGTATAGGTCACGCGCTTGCCGAACATCTCGGCGCCGCGCGCCTCGCCCGGCTCGCTCGCCTGGTGATATTCCTCTACCCCCGACAGCTTGATGGTGCCCGGCACGACCGGCCAGCGCCGCGCCATCGAGGCCTGACGTTGCGCCGCCCACGCCATCAGCGCGATGACGAGGCCGAACGCGGCGAAGCCGACGACGAGGCCCGCAAGATCGGGCCGGCCGACATGATGGGCGAGGTACAAATAGCTCTGGTTGAGGCCAAACGCCGAGCCCAAGATGATGGCGACCACGATGGCCGAGCCGATGCCGAGGCAGCCCCACAGGCCCTTCGGCAGGTCGCGCTCCAGCACCGCTTTCTCAGGGTGCTTCGGATTGTAATAGACGGTGACGATGCTGCCGGCGGGATATTTCGCCAGCTTCTCGGCGACCTGGAAGTTGCCGAGGTCCTCGCCGATCGAGATGCGGTTGCAGCTCAGTTTCCGTCCGCCGACGGAATATTCGTAGGTGACGTTGGCGAAGTTGCGGCTCTCCATGCGGTAGCCGTCCTCGCGCTCGTCGTCGGACACCCTGACTTCGCGCAGCTCGGCAATCGACGTGACGACCTTGCCCGATACAAGCGGCCAGCTCCGCGCCTCGCGCGCCTGCCAGGTCTTCACGATGGCGGCAACCAGGATCAGCGCGAGCGGCGCAAGCAGCATCACGTAAACGAGCGGAGGCATATTCGGCACGGCAATATCCTTCGTCAGCGGCAATGCTTCCTTGGACGCACCGCCGCGGACGAAGGTTCAACGGGCAGGCCCGCTTAAATGATCCGGCTCATTTGGCCCGGATCAGCGCCAGCCAGATGCCGCCGCCGATCATGAAGCCGCCGGAGACGCGCGACACCAGGCGGGTGCGGCGTGCCGAGAAAAAGCCGCGGACCTGACCGGCAAGCAGCGCGTAGATTCCATCCGTCAGGCCGGCGAGCACCATGAAGGTGATCCCGAGCACCAGGACCTGCGACAAATGATCCTTGCTCATGTCCATGAATTGCGGAATGAACGCGCCGAAGAATACCAGCAGCTTCGGGTTCGACAACGCCACGACGAAGCCTTGCAGAAGAAAGCCTCCGCGCGGCGGCGGCGGCGGCGCGTCGGCGGAGACGCCTTGAGCCGGAGAGCGGATCAGCTTGATGCCGAGCCAGACCAGATAGGCTGCACCCGCAAAGCGCACCCAGTTGAACCAATAGCCCATCGTCGCCATCAGCGTGGTGAGGCCGACCGCGAGGATGCCGATCACGATCAGCAGCCCGATCTGCACGCCGAGAATGTTGGTCAGGGCCGCGCGCGTGCCGTGGCGCAGGCCGTTGGCGATGACGAGGGTGACGATCGGCCCCGGCAACAGCGCCAGCGCAATGCAGGCGGCAACGAAGGCGAAATAGGCTTGCATGGACATCATGGGAGGAACTCGGGCTGTGGGGGCTTGGTGGCATTAATGCATGGCACTCAGTATCCGTCCAGCGCCGCCGTCACCCACGTTTTCATCTCGCGCGTTTCGAGGAACGCGAGCGCCGCATGCTGCATCGCGTTGGCGTCGCCCTTCCCTTGCGCCGCCGCGACGAAGAGATCGCAACGCCGCGAGACGGCGACGCCGACTGCGGCATGGCCCGCATTGTCCGATCCCCCGAGATCATAGCGTCGGGTACGACCATGCATCTCGCCAACACGCACCGCGTCACCAGGTGCGCTCGCTGCAAAGCTCGGCGTGATCAGATCGATGTCGGCGACGCGATCGACCTCGTCGTCATCGGCGACGCCGCTGTCGCAATTGCAGAAGCCGCGCTTGGCGCGGACGTAGAGCTCGGCGCCGTCGCAGGCGCCGCCCTCGCAGCGAAACGCACGGCCCGCAGGCCAGCCGTCGCGCGGAAACGGCCAGGCGATCTCGCGCCAGTGCGCCGATGCCTGCGCAGGCGGCGCGAGCTGATACGCGGCGACGCCGGATGCGCCGAGCGCGGCAAGAGCGAGCGCGATCGTCACAGCGCGCCGCATCGTCAGTTCTTCGGCAGGCCGGCAGCGGCGCGCGCCGCGCCGGTCAGCTCGAGAATGTGCAGACCGGTGTTGGCGCGATCGACGATGTAGATGTAGCCGCGGTCATCGGTCTCGACATTGTTGGTCTGGATCGCGACCTTGCAGCGCTCGCCGCCTTCGATCGGAATGCAGCGCTTGTCCGTCGCGCTCGTGATCGACGGAATGAAATAGCCGACCTCCTTGGGATGATAGGGATCGCGGATGTCGAGCGCGCGAACGCCGGCGTTGAAGAAGGCGATGAAGGCCATCTTCTTGTAATAGACCGGCGCCATGCTCTCATTCGAGGAGTGCGAGCCGAACCGGCCGCCGCGCTGGCAGAACTGCCCGCTGGCCTCGGGTACCGTGTAGCCCGAGATCACCATCGGCCGCGTCTCGGTGGTGACGTCGGCGAACCACACCATCTGCCGCGCCTCGCCGCATTCGTTGAGGATCGCTTCATCCACGATCATGACGATGTCACGGGTCTTGCCATCCTTGTCCTCGGCGAATTCGGCGACGGGCATGTCGAGCATCGGAAACGTCGTGTGCGCGCCGTTGAATGCGGACATCGGCATCCGCGAAATCTCCGGAAAGCGCAGATTGTCGGGCGTCGGCTCCTTGGGCCCGTTCAGGAGCTTCTCACGATCGACGATCTGCAGGATGCCGCCCTTGTTGGTGCCATAGCCGAAATAGACGCGATTGCCCGAGGGCCCGGTCGAGATCGGGCCGTGCAGCTCGGTCGGCACCGCGCCGGTCGACCCGGGCTCCTGGCCGGGCAGACCGAAGTCGCGGATCTTCTGCGGGTGCGCGGGATCAGAGAGATCATAGATCTGCGTCATCCGCCGCGTGCGCCAGTCCGGCGCGCCCGAGACGAGATAGGCGATGCCGGTGTCGCATTCCCACCAGCTCTTGTGCGTGTCCTTCAAGCCACCGATGCGGGTGATCAGCGCCGGGTTGGCGGGGTCAGTGACGTTCCAGATTTCATGCGCCTCGCTGCCGAAGGTGCGCAGCATGTAGACCGCATTAGGGTCTCCCTTCGGCAAGGTCTTGCCGTCACACACGCGCACCATCTGCGCGCCGCCGGATTCATATTTCCCCTCCTGCCCCGGCAGGTGCCTCAGATATTTGGGATGCGCGGGATCGGTGACATCGACGATTGAAGTCCCGTTCGGCTCCGCCTTGCCCGTCAGCGGGTTGACGGGATTGAGGACATCGTCGGTGCCACCGTGATGGCCGATATAGGCGATCCAGCGGTCGCCCTGGTGATGGATGGTCGGCTGATAGGCGCTGCGGGCCTGGAGATCGTTGCTGCCGACCAGCTTCATGTTGGACGCCTCGGGCGGCGCACCGATGGTCTGCTTCTGGGCGTGAACAACAGTGCTGCCGACGAAAAGGACGAGGGCGGCAGCAGTCAGGACGCAACGGAACATCAAAGTCCTCCCGGAACCAATCTGCGTTGGCTGAGCTTCAAGGCTAGCACAGCCATTTGCAGGCGCCAAAGACACCATCTTGACATGCAACCATTTGGTTGCCTATTATCGCCGCCATGGATGAGGTGTTCAAAGCGCTCGCCGATGCGTCGCGACGGTCGCTGCTGGACCGGCTTCACGCCAGCAACGGCCAGACGCTGAACGAGCTTTGCGAGGGCCTCGCGATGACGCGCCAGGCGGTGACGAAGCACCTGGTCATCCTGGAAGAGGCCAACCTGGTCACGACCATCAGGCATGGCCGCGAGAAGCTGCACTATCTCAACCCGGTGCCGATCCATCAGATCGGCGAGCGCTGGATCAGGAAGTTCGAGCGCGACAAGCTCGTCGCGCTCAGCGAGTTGAAACGCCAGTTGGAGAAACGTGATGAGTAAGCCGCAATTCGTCTATGTCACCTACATCGAGACCACGCCGGACAAGCTGTGGAACGCGCTGACGTCGAGTGAATTCACCAGGCAATACTGGTTCGGCGCCGAAGTCCGTTCCGACTGGAAGGTGGGCTCGCCCTTCGCGCTGACGCTCGACGGCGAGGTGACTGATTCCGGCGAAATCCTCGAGGCTGACCCGCCGCGGCGCCTGTCCTACAGCTTCAAGCATCACAAATACGAGGAGCTGCGCGGCGAGCCGATCTCGCGCGTCGTCTTCACACTCGAACCATTCGGCTCGGTCGTGCGTTTGACCGTGCTGCATGATGGCTTCATCGAGGGTGGCAAATATCTTGGTGCCGTCTCCAACGGTTGGCCGGCGATCCTGTCGCAGCTCAAGAGCCTGCTCGAGACCGGCAAGCTGCTCGGCATCCCGCGCGCGGCGCTCAACAAGGGATTCGACGCGAAATGAATCTCGACCAGTTCAAGCCGCTGACGGTCTACAGCATCTACATCGCCTCGACGCCGGAGAAGGTGTGGGAGGCGCTGACCTCGGCCGAGTTCAGCAGGCAATATTTCTTCGGCAACGCCGTGGAGGTCGAGCCCCGGCTCGGCGGCGCTTTCGTCGTGCGCACACCCGACGGCGCGCTGCATATCAGCGGCGAGGTCCTCGCCTACGATCCGCCGCACAAGCTTGCGGTGACGTTCAACGTCAACTGGCCGGAGTTGATCGAAAAGCTGGGGCCGACCCTCGTCACCTACGACATCGAGCAGATGGGCGATGCTGTCCGGCTCACCATGAGCGAAGGCCACGACCGTCCGCTGAGCGATGACATTCTGTCCGGCGGGCGCTCTGGCTGGCCCGCGATCCTCTCTAGCCTCAAGAGCTTGCTCGAGACCGGCAAGCCACTGGTGGTGAAGATGGGCCCGCCGCAGCGGATGCTGGATGCACTGAGGGCGATGGGGATCAAGACACCGTAGCCCCGCTGCCGTCGTCCTGGACACGCGCAGCCTTGGCAACGCGTAGCGTTGTCCAAGGCGAAGCGCTGATCCAGGACCCATTACCACCGAACGTAATTTGGCGAAGGCTGGTCATGGCCAGCCTGCCCAAAACCCCTCCCTGGGGTAATGGGTCCTGGCTTTCGCCAGGACGACTACGGAAGGGGCGCCACCAGCCGCCGATAAAGATGCCATGTCGCGTGGCCCAGCACCGGCAGCGTTACCACCAGGCCGAGGAAATACGGCAGCGCCGACACGATCAGCAGCATCACGATGACAGCCGCCCAGCCGATCATCGGCAGCGGGCTCGTCACCACCGCGCGTACGCTCGTCACCATGGCGGTGACAAAATCGACCTCGCGATCGAGCAGCAGCGGGAACGACACCACCGTCAGCGAGAACAGGATCAGCGACAGCGCAGCGCCGACCGCATTGCCGATTGCAAGGAACAGCAGCCCCTCATTCGTCGTCAGCACCACCGTCATGAATTCCTGCAGGCTCGAGAATGAGGCGTGCAGTCCGAGCAGAAGCGCGATCAAGAGCCGCACCTGGTACATCCAGATCACGAACACGAACAGCGTGACGAACGCCATCCAGCCGATCTCGCTGCGCGAGCGGATCGCCGACCAGATCGCGCCGAAGGAGACCGGTTCGCCGCGCTCACGGCGGCGGCTGACCTCGTAAAGCCCGATCGCGACGAACGGTCCGATCAGCGCAAAGCCTGCAGCGAGCGGATAGACGAGGTAGATCACGCCAAAGGCGGTGAGACAAAGCATGATGGTAATGCCGCCAGCCGCATACAGCGCGCCGAAGGCGAGGCCATAAAGCGGGAGCGCCTGGAAATCGCGCAGGCCCTCCACCAGCGCCTCGGCAATATCGGTCGCCGCAACGGGA
Source organism: Bradyrhizobium sp. BR13661 (assembly GCF_029892425.1). Classification (GTDB taxonomy): domain Bacteria; phylum Pseudomonadota; class Alphaproteobacteria; order Rhizobiales; family Xanthobacteraceae; genus Bradyrhizobium. The sequence continues at coordinate 133,279 of NZ_JARXWB010000014.1, forward strand.
CGCACCACCGGATCGACGTTGCCCGAGATCGACATCAGCTTCCTCCGTGCACCAGCGCGATCTTTTGTCGCTCAGGTTGGGATATTAGCCCCGCTGCGCACACGTGCAACTTGATCCCGGTCAAAAGCAATGATTGTGGCGACGCCGCAATGCACGCGTCTGAATTCTTGGCCATTGGTGCGTTTTTCGCGCCGACACCTATGGACTGGGCAGACGATCGTGCCGCAAATTGAAGCGCCGAATACACGCGCGAAGAGCGGACTTGCCGATCGATGAGCCTGCGTACCCGGTTACTGATCCTCGTCATCGCGGCCATGCTGGTGCCGGCGAGCCTCGTCGGCTTGCGGTTCGTGCAAAACCGCGCCAGCGAGATCAACGCGGCGCTCGCCAATCTCGCCGCATCGGCCGAAGACATCGCAGGCGATCTCGATGAGAAAATTCAGGGCACCGCGCAGCTTCACTATGGCCTCGCACGTGCCCGCGACGTCGACACGCGCGACAAGGCGGCGTGCTCGGCGTTTCTGTCCGATGTGCGCGAGGAATATCCGCAGTTCACGGGCATCCTGACCATCGATCCCGATGGCAGCCTGTTCTGCGACTCGCTCCGGACCAACCGCACGCTCGATCTGAATGATCGCGCCTATTTCAAGCAGGCGAAGGTCTCGCAGGGCACCGTCGCCGTGGAACCGGTGTTCGGCCGCCTGACCGGACTATCGGTGCTTCAGATCGCCTATCCCGTGCGCTCCGACGCGGGCGCGCTGAAATTCGTCCTGCTCGCCTCGTTCAACCTGAACAAGTTCGCGGAGTTTCACGACAAGCGCTTGCTCGCCGAAAAGGAGATCCTGTTCGTCGACAGCAAGGGAACGATTCTCGTCGCCCCCAAGACGGGTGGCTGGCGTGAGCCCGTCGGCGCGTCAATCGCCGGCTCCGATCTGTTCCGCTTTGCGGCATCACCCGATGGCCAGGCGTCTCATGAGGTGACCGATCGCGAGGGCCGCACGCAGGTGTGGGCCGTCGCCCGCTCGCCGTCGATCCGCAAGGCGGGTCTCTACATCATGGTCGGCCGGTCCAAGGACGGGCTGGTCGCAGCGGCGAACCGCCGGCTTTACGAGGACCTGGCGATCCTCGCGGTGGCCTCGCTGCTGCTGCTCGCCGGCGTCTGGATCCTCGCGACCATGAGCGTCGGACGCCAGGTCGGACGGCTTGCCATGATGGCGAAGAGGCTCGGGCTCGGCGATCTCAGCGCACGCATTCCGCCGCCGCATCCGCGCGGTGAGCTCGGCGGATTGATGATGCTGCTCAACGGCACCGCAGAGTCACTCGAACAGCAGCGCGCTGCGATTGCCGACCTCAGCCACAAGCTCAGCCAGTCCCAGAAGATGGAGGCGATGGGCCAGCTCACCGGCGGCGTCGCACACGATTTCAACAATTTGCTGACAGTCATTCTCGGCAATTCCGAGCATCTGGCCGACAGTCTTGCGGGCAACAAGGAATTGCACCGGATCGCGAGCGATATCGCCACCGCCGCCGAGCGTGGTTCCGACCTGACGCGGAGCCTGCTCGCCTTCGCGCGCAAGCAGCCGCTCAGGCCGCGCGAGATCGACATCGCCGAGAAGGTCGTCGGCATGGAGCAGCTGTTGCGCAGGTCGCTCGGCGAGCACATCGAGTGCAGCTTCGCGTTCGGACCGGATTTGTGGCTGACCAGCGTCGATCCCGGCCAGCTGGCGACTGCCTTGCTCAACCTCGTGCTCAACGCGCGCGACGCGATGCCTGACGGCGGCAGGCTGACGGTCGAGGTCCGCAATATTTCGCTCGGTCGCTCCGATCTCGATGTCAACGGCGAGCCGCGGCCCGGGGATTACGTCATGGTGGCGGTGACCGATACCGGCTGCGGCATGAACACAGAGGTCGCGAGCCGCGCGTTCGAGCCGTTCTTCACCACCAAGGAAGTCGGCAAGGGGACAGGCCTCGGCCTGAGCATGGTCTACGGATTCGCGCAACAGTCCGGCGGTCTCGTGCAGCTGCAATCCAACCCAGGGGACGGCAGCGTCGTCAGGCTGTTCTTTCCCCGTATCGCCGCCACGCTGAAGGAGGATTCCACACCGGCGGAACCGGTGATCGCTCCTGACGGGAATGAGACCATTCTCGTCGTCGAGGACGACGATATGGTGCGCGCATACGTCGAGAGCGAGTTGAGGACGCTCGGCTATCGCGTCATAGCGACGTCGAATGGGCCCGCGGCGTTGGAAGTGCTGCGCCAGACCGGCGACGTCCAGTTGCTATTCACCGACGTCGTGATGCCCGGAGGCTTGTTCGGGCCGGAGCTTGCAAGGCAGGCCATTACATTGCGGCCTGGCCTCAAGGTGTTGTTCACGACCGGCTACAGCCAAAACCCCGTCAAGACACCCGACGGCGTCGACGCCCGCGTCCTGACAAAGCCGTTCAAGCGGCAGGATCTGGCCGCGATGCTGCGATCTGCCCTGTCGGGGACGCCACGCTAAAGCGCGATGAGATTGGGTTGAATCGTCATCGCGCTTTAGCTCTTTGTTTGAGCATGATCTCCGCGCAAACGCGTTCCGCGTTTGTCGCGTGGGAAAACCGCTTCACACTTTTCCGGATCATGCTCTAACCTCTTGCCCGCAATTCGCGCCGCAGCACCTTGCCTGTCGCCGTCATCGGCAAGGTCTCGGCGAACTCCACGACGCGCGGATATTCGTGCGCTGCAAGCTGCACCTTCACGAACTCCTGGATCTCGCGCGCGAGCGCATCGCCCGGCGCAAATCCCGGACGCAGCACGATCCAGGCCTTGATCGATTCCGTGCGGATCGGATCGGGAATGCCGACCACGGCCGCCATTGCCACCGACGGATGCTTCATCAGCGTGTGCTCGATCTCGGACGGGCCGACACGATAGCCTGCGGTGGTGATGACGTCGTCCTCGCGGCTGACGTACCAGAAATAGCCGTCCTCATCCTGCACACCGAGATCGCCTGTGAGCAGAAACTCGCCCGCGTATTTCTTCGCAGTCGCCTCCGGATTGCGCCAGTACTCGATCATGGTGACCGGGCACGGCTGCCGCACGCCGATGATGCCGCGCTGGCCGCGGGGTTGCTCCTCGCCCTTGTCGTTGACGATGCGGACGTCAAAACCCGGCGTCGCCTTGCCCATCGCACCCGGACGGATCGGAAACAGGTTCGCGTTGCTGCCGATCACGAGATTGCATTCGGTCTGGCCGAACACTTCGTGCGCATCGACACCAAAGGTCTCGCGCACCCAGCCGAGCAGCTCGCCGCCGAGGGACTCACCGCCGGTAAAGATGCTGCGCAGCTTGACGCCCGCGTGCTTCACCCCGGCCTGCCGCATCAGCTTGAGCGCGGTCGGCGGCAGGAAGACGTTGCGGACGCCGAGGTCGGCCATCATCTGCATCGCCGCCTGCGGCTCGAACTTTCGCGCACGATGACCGACCAGCGGAATGCCGTGATACCAGAACGAGAGCAGGCCGTTGATGAGGCCGCCGATCCATGCCCAGTCCGCCGGCGTCCACATGAGATCGCCGGGACGCGGCAGGAAGTTGTGGCACATCTCGACATTGGGGAGGTGACCGAGCACGACGCGATGCGCGTGCAGCGCGCCCTTCGGATTGCCCGTGGTGCCTGAGGTGTAGATGATCAGCGCGGGATCATCCGCAGACGTGTCGACCCGCGTGAAGTCGGGCGATGCGCTCTTCACCGCATCCCAGAACGATTTCGTGCCTGATGGCGCACGCTCGCCGACGATGTAAACGTGCTTCAGATCCGGCAGCCGATCGCGAATCTTCGCGAGCTTCTCCCAGCCGCCCTCGTCGGTGATGACCGCCTTGGCCTCCGAGTTCGCCAGGCGATACTCGAGCGCGTCCTCGCCGAACAGCGCAAACAGCGGGATCGAGATCATGCCGGAGCGAAACGCCGCCATATGCGCGACCGGCAATTCCAGCGACTGCGACAGGAACACCGCGACGCGGTCGCCGCGGGACAGCCCATCCGCTTTCAGCACATTGGCAAAGCGGCGCGACGCATCAGCGACCTCGTCGAAGGAAGTCCGCGTCGTGGCACCAATCTCGTCGACATAGACAAGCGCCAGCCGGCCGGTGCCATCGGCATGGCGGTCGCAGCACGCCTCCGCCATGTTGAAGCGGGCCGGAATGTCCCAGCGGAAGTTGCGGTAGAGCTCGTCGTAGGTCCTGGCTTCGGTCAACATCGGCTCAGCGCACCGTCGCAAAGAATTTCCTGACATCGCGCACGAACAGCGCCGGCTGCTCGAAGGCCGCGAAGTGGCCGCCTCTCTCCATCTCGCTCCAATGGGTGATGTTGGGGAAGTTCGGCTCCATCCAGCGCCGCACCGGCGTGATGATCTCTTTTGGGAACACGGCCACACCCGTTGGCACCTTCACGGCCGGCGTCGTCCGGCGCTTGCCAAAGCTTTCCCAATAGAGCCGCGCGGACGAGGTCGCCGTCTCCGTCGTCCAATAGAGCATGACGTTGTCGAGCAGCTCGTCCTTGTCGAAGATGTTCTCGGGGTGGCCATTGCAATCGGTCCAGGCCCAGAACTTTTCCAGGATCCAGGCCGCCTGCCCACTCGGCGAATCCGTCAGGCCATAGCCGAGCGTCTGAGGCCGGGTCGACTGCTGCTTGGAATAGCCGGAATCGAGATCGACATAGTGCTTGAGGCCGGCGAGTGCACGCTTCTCTTCCGGCGTCGGCTCGCCCTCAACCTTCGGCGCCGCGTTGAAGGCGAGCGTGATGTGGATGCCGGCGCAATGTTCAGTGTCCTGCGCGCCGAGCGAGGTCGTCACCGCCGAGCCCCAGTCGCCACCTTGCGCGCCGTAACGCGCATAGCCCAGCCGGTCCATCAGTTTCGCCCAGGTCGCGGCGATGCGGTCGACGCCCCAACCGGTGGTCTTCGGCTTGGCTGAGAAGCCAAAACCCGGCAACGAGGGGCAGATCACGTGAAAAGCGTCCGCGGGATTGCCGCCATGTCCGGCGGGATCGACCAGCGGCGCAATCACCTTCTGGAATTCGACGATCGAACCGGGCCAGCCATGGGTGATGATCAGCGGCAGCGCGTTGGGCTCTCTCGAACGCACATGCAGGAAATGGATGTCCTGCCCGTCGATCTCGGTGGTGAACTGATCGAAGCGATTGAGTTTTGCTTCTCGCGCGCGCCAATCGTAGCCGTTGGCCCAATAGGCGCAGATCTCCAGGATCCATTTCAGCGGTGCGCCCTGGCTCCAGTCATCAACCAGCTCCGCCTCCGGCCAGCGCGTGCGGGCGAGGCGCGATTTGAGGTCGGACAGGATGTCGTCGCTGATGGCGATGCGGAACGGTTTGATGGCGGTCATCGGCGGCCTCCCCTTGTTCTTGTCATTCCGGGGCGCGCCTCTTGGCGCGAACCCGGAATCCATTTCTCAACAGAGCCGGAGGCACGATGGATTCCGGGCTCGACGCTTCGCGTCGCCCCGGAATGACGGCTAGCCCGACAGCGCGGCCTTCACCAGGCCAGACGCCTTCCCGAAATCCATCTGTCCGGCGTACTTCGCGCGCAGCACCGCAATCACCTTGCCCATGTCCTTCATGCCGGCGGCGCCGGTCTCGGCGATGGCGCCTGCGATCGCCTTCTTCACCTCGTCGTCCGACATCTGCTTCGGCAGATAGGCCGAGATCACCGCGATCTCCTCGCGCTCCTGGGCGGCAAGCTCGGCGCGGCCGCCCTTGTCGTAGAGCTCGACCGACTCCTGGCGCTGCTTGATCATCTTCTGGAAGACGCCGAGCAGGTCGGCATCCGACAGCGGCGGCTTGCCCTGGCCGCGGGCATCGATGTCGGCGTTCTTGATGGTCGAATTGACCATGCGCAGCGTGGAGAGCTTGCGCTCGTCCTTGGCCTTCATGGCCTCCTTGACCGCATTGTTGATATCGTCGCGCAGCATGATCGTGATCCCTTCGAATATCCGACGCCTGATCTAGGCCGTTCGCCGGAAAGAGGCCATACCGGACCTTGCATGAAAGGTTCATTGTTTCCCGGCTGGCGGGCAAAATTGCCCAAAATTTCGCGGTCCAGCTTAAGTGCCTGAAGGGACCTGTCAAATATGCAAAAACGCATGTGAATCCGCCGTTTCCCGCTTTGACGGGCGCGCGTGGGAGGCTTATGAAACGGGCTCATGACACAACATGACAACGATCCCGCCTGGCCGGACCATAAACCGACCGCGCTCCTCGTGCTTGCCGATGGCACGGTGCTCGAAGGCTTTGGTCTCGGCGCCGAGGGCCACGCCGTCGGCGAAGTCTGCTTCAACACCGCGATGACCGGCTATGAGGAGATCCTCACCGATCCCTCCTATGCCGGCCAGCTCATCACCTTCACCTTCCCGCATATCGGCAATGTCGGTACCAACGAGGAAGACATCGAGACGGTGAACATGGCCGCGACTCCAGGCGCGCGCGGCGTGATCCTGCGTACCGCCATCACCAATCCCTCGAATTACCGCGCCACCAAGCATCTCGATGCCTGGCTGAAGGCGCGCGGCATCATCGGCCTCTCCGGCATCGACACCCGCGCGCTGACCGCGCTGATCCGCTCCAAGGGCATGCCCAACGCCGTGATCGCGCATGCCAGGAACGGCGAGTTCGACCTGCACGGGCTGAAAGAAGAAGCGCGCGAATGGCCCGGCCTCGAGGGCATGGACCTCGTGCCGATGGTCACATCAGGCCAGCGCTTCACCTGGGACGAGACGCCCTGGCTGTGGGACAAGGGCTTTGGCAAACAGGACAAGCCCGAGTTCAACGTCGTCGCCATCGATTACGGCATCAAGCGCAACATTCTGCGCCTGCTCGCCGGCGTCGGCTGCAAGGTGACGGTGGTGCCGGCAACGACATCGTCCGAAGACATTCTGGCGATGAAGCCGGACGGCGTGTTCCTGTCGAACGGTCCGGGCGATCCGGCGGCGACAGGCAAATACGCGGTGCCTGTGATCCAGGACGTCATCAAGTCGGGCACGCCGACCTTCGGCATTTGTCTGGGCCACCAGATGCTGGGCCTCGCCGTCGGCGCGAAGACGAAGAAGATGCATCAGGGGCATCACGGCGCCAATCATCCCGTCAAGGACGAGACCACCGGCAAGGTCGAGATCACCTCGATGAACCACGGTTTCGCCGTGGACGAGAAGACCCTGCCGAAGGGAGCGACGCAGACCCACATTTCCTTGTTTGATGGGTCCAACTGCGGCATCCAGCTCGACGGCAAGCCGGTGTTCTCGGTGCAGTACCATCCCGAGGCCTCACCGGGCCCGCGCGACTCGCACTATCTGTTCCAGCGCTTTGCCGATCTGATGCGGCAGAAGAAGAGCGCGTAAGATCCAAATCGCCGGCGGGCCCACCCGCCGGCACCATCACGGACGCATGAACATGAAGTCCGTATCGGGATCGCAATTCTCGGCGATGAAGCGAAGCTCCGCCTGGATGTCGGCAACGGACCTCGTCTCCAGATACTTCGTGATCACGAGATTGAGCAAGGCGCGGCAGACGGCCTCGTGACCGAAACCTGAGGTCTCGGCCTCATCGATCGCCGCTGAAAAATGGCGCTGCGCAACATCGGATGCGTACATGGCGTCCCATCCCTTTTCTCTTGGGGTTGCGTGCCCCGGAATGGCCGCCTTCGCCTTGATCTCCGTCAAGCCGGCGTGCGGGGCTCAGGAACAAGGACGCTCGCGCCGTCTTGATTCCGTGAATAGATTGCTGCTGGAGCCCAGTCATGTCCGTCGTCCGCGACAATGCCGAGCCGCTCGCCATCGTGTTCGAGGATGACGGGCTCGTGCCGAACAACATCCTCCCCTTCCTGGTCTACCAGGGTGCGGTGAAGCTCGATCCGAAGCGCCCCGAAGAGACCATCGAGAACCTGTTCGAAACCAACGGATGGGGCGGCGCGTGGCGCAACGGCGTCTATGACTATCTGCACTACCACGCGACCGTGCATGAGGTGCTCGGCGTCGCGCGCGGCCATGCCCGCGTTCGCTTCGGCGGCGATCACGGCCAGGAGCTGGAGATCAAGGCCGGCGATGTCGCGATCCTTCCAGCGGGCACAGGGCATCAGTGCATCAACGCGAGCGACGACTTCTGCGTGATCGGCGCCTATCCGCCGGGCGCGAAGATGGAGATCACGCGGCCGACGCCTGAGAACCACGCCAAGGCGTTGAAGACGATTCCGAAGGTGGCGCTGCCGCCGGCCGATCCGGTGACGGGGAAACACGGGGCGTTGATGCGGTTGTGGCGGAGTTAGGCACCGCTCGCGCGACAGACACCGCCGTCGTCCCGGCGCAGGCCGGGACCCATACTCCTCAGACGAAGTTATGGCGCGAGATGGTCATGACCAATCTTCGCCAAATCGCGCTCGGTGGCTATGGGTCCCGGCCTTCGCCGGGACGACATTGTGGAGACATTGGACGAAGACCTACGCCTCGTTGGCGCCTTCCTGCCGCGTGGCCTCGAACAAGAACCAGGTCCTGCGCTCGGTCTCGTCGATGAAGTTTTCCAAAATGCTGGCGCTGGCGACGTCGCCGGCGTCGTCGCAGACCTCGTGCGCCTTACGCATTGCGCTCGCGACATGCTTGTTGTCCTGCATCAGCTCGCGCAACATCTCGCGCGGCGGGACGTAGTCCTCGTTGTTGTCCTTGATGGTCTGGAGCTTAGCGACCTGGCCGATCGACTTCAGCGTGGTGCCGCCGATCTTGCGGACGCGCTCGGCCAGCTGGTCCGTGGTGGCGAAGATCTGGTCTGACTGCTCGTCGAGCAGCAGATGATAGTCGCGGAAATGCCGGCCGCTGATGTGCCAGTGGAAATTCTTGGTCTTGAGGTACAGCGCGAAGGCGTCGGCCAGAAGCACGTTGAGTGCCTCGGAAACCTTGTTGACGGCCTGGGACGGCAGATCGGTGGGGGTGTCGAGATCGGGCGAGACCTTGCTGGGGGCTTTGCTCACGGGAAACCTTCCTGTTAGGACGCGGACATTGACGGCGCGCCGTCGCACCCCTAACGCAAGGCGGGCAGCGCGGTTCCCGTGCAGGGAACCGCTGGGCGGGATACCATGGACGATTGGATCGATTATTACGACTCGACGCACACGATCTATGTCAGCAAGTTGCATCGCGATTTGCACTTCCAGATCATTGCGCGGGACATCGTCGGCTACATCACCTCGCCTGAGGCGACCGTGCTGGACTATGCCTGCGGCGAGGCGCTGTCGGCGGGCCAGGTTGCGGCGGCCTGTGGCAAGCTGATCCTGGCCGAGCCGGCGCCGGGCGTGCGCGGCCGGCTGATTGCGCGCTTTGCGCCGAATACGAAAATCCGCGTCCGCTCGCTCGACGACGTCCGCAAGATGCAGGAGCAGTCGATCGACCTCGTCGTGATGAACTCTGTCGCGCAATACATGACGGCGGAGGAACTCGATGCCGCGCTGCTCAACGTCAGGCGAATCCTGAAACCTTCAGGCAAGCTCGTGCTCGGCGATATCCTTCAGCCTCATGTCGGCATGGGGCGAGACGTGGCCGCGCTGCTCTCCTTCGGCCTGCGTCACGGCTTCCTAAAGGATGCGCTGATCGGGCTCATCAGCACCGCGCTGTCAGATTACCGTCATCTGCGCTCGCGCATCGGATTGCAGCGTTACAGCGAGGACGAGATCACGGCCAAGCTGAAGGCAGCAGGCTTCGCAAGCCAGCGCGCCAACACCAATATCGGCCACAATCGCTGGCGCATGACCTTCATCGCCCGGCCACCTCTGGCGCGTTAAGCATAACCACCAGCTGAGGTGGCTTGTCGCACCTCGATCAGACATGATCGCCGCGGCCCGGTGGCGGAAGCGTCTACGCGAGAGCAGTGCATTGCTCTTCATCCTGGTTCAAATCCAGGCCGGGTCTCCAGCCTTCGCTGGCTCCGCCAGCTTCGGCTCGGCAAGCCCTGTCGTGGCGAAGGCTGCCGCGGCGAAGCCCGAAGGGCGAAGCCGGGCGTGGCGCGGACAGATTAATCCGTCTCGACCACATCGCACTCCGCAACAAGCTGAAGCCTCTCCGCGTCCTTGGCCGCGGACTTGAGCACGGCATCGAGCAAGCCCGGAAAGCGTGCCTCCAAATCCTCGCGGCGCAGCCGCATGAAGCGGTTCGTGCCCGCAACGCGCGTCTGCATCAGCCCGCAATCGCGCAGCTTTGCGAAGTGATAGGTGAGGTTCGACTTGCCGGCGAGCCCGTTGAAGTCACCGCAGCACAGCTCGCTGCTGACACGTTCCTGCTGGGCGAGCTGATAGACGATCGCGAGCCGGGTCGGATCGCTCAGACAATCCAGAACCAGGGGCAGCTCGATCTGTTCGCGGGTCGGGTGAGGAAGCGTGCGGCTCATGATGCGGGAATCATAGCGATGCGGCCGCAATGTTCAATAGTTCTTGAGCCAATTGACTCACAACTCCTCTTCTTCGATAGTTAAATAAACATTGAACATAAGGACGACTTGCAATGAGCGTGTTCTGGCTGGCCCTGGGGGCCTTTGCGATTGGTACCGAAGGCTTCGTTATTGCAGGGCTTTTGCCAGCGATCGCCGGCGACCTCTCGATTTCGGTCTCGGCCGCCGGCCAATTGGTCACCGCCTACGCCCTCACCTATGCCGTGGGCTCGCCGATCCTGGCGGTGGCGCTGAACAACATCGATCGTCGCACCGTAATGGCCCTGGCGCTGACCACTTTCATCGCCGGCAATCTCGCGGCGATGGTGGCGTCCAACTATGCCCTGCTGCTGGCCTCGCGCATGCTGATGGCGCTCGGCTCCGGCCTTTGCATGCCGACCGCTCTTGCCGTCTCGGTTGCCGTCGCCTCACCGGAACGGCGCGGTCGTGCGGTGGCGCTCGTCACCTCGGGCCTCACGGTCGCGACCGTCGTCGGGGTTCCCCTCGGCAATCTCGTCGGCAGCCTGTTCGGCTGGCGTGCGACCTTCGCCATGGTTGCCATCATCGGCGCGGTCGCGCTCGCGGGTCTCCTGCTCGGCCTGCCACGCGGTCTGCCGCGCAATACGGCCTCGCTCAGCGAACGGCTGGCGGTGGCGCGCCACGGCAATGTGGTGGTCGCGCTCGTCATCACGATCTTATGGGCGCTCGGCGGCTTCACCGTATTTACTTATTTCGCGGTTCCGCTGCGCGGTCTCGGCTTTGATGCCTCGCACATCAGCCTTGCCCTGCTGGTGTTTGGCGGCGCGGCCGCGATCGGAAACATGCTCGGCGGTGTCTTGGCTGATCGGCTTGGAACGATGGCCACCGCAGCCCTCGGCCTCGCCGGCATGGCGAGCGCGCTGATCATGCATTCGCTGGTGCTGAAACTGATGCCGGGACAGGCCCAGTACGCCGTACTGGGCGCGATCTTCCTCTGGGGCCTCTCGGGCTGGGCATTCTATCCGGCCCAGATCGCCAGCATCATCCGGATCGAGCCGCAAGCCTCGATGATCGCGCTCTCGCTCAATGCCTCAGCGATGTATCTCGGCTTCGCCATCGGGGGTGCCTTAGGGGGAGCCGTGCTGGCCACCCTTGCGCCAAACGACCTCGGCTGGATCGGCGGAGGAAGCGTTGCCGCCTCGCTTCTGGTGCACCTCGCCCGTGGCTGGCAGGCACGGCCGAAACCCGTCAAAATTGCCGGTTGATGGGCGTTTTTCGGGGTTTCGCCGCCCCGAAAACTGGTCTAAGACCCACCCGCGCGCGAGGGAGACCAACGCGCTCTCGGCCAAAGGGACGCGCAGCAAGCGCGCCCTTTTTTTGTGCCCAAATTCCACTTCGGCGAGAGTTGATGCCCAAACGTACAGACATCACCACCATCCTGATCATCGGCGCCGGCCCCATCGTGATCGGCCAGGCCTGCGAGTTCGACTATTCGGGCACGCAGGCGGTGAAGACGCTGAAGGAGGAGGGCTATCGCATCGTCCTCGTCAATTCCAATCCGGCCACGATCATGACCGATCCGGAACTGGCCGATGCGACCTATATCGAGCCGATCACGCCCGAAATTGTTGCGAAGATCATAGAAAAGGAACGTCACGTCGTTCCTGGCGGCTTCGCGCTGCTGCCGACCATGGGCGGCCAGACCGCGCTGAACTGCGCGCTGTCGCTGCGCCGGCAGGGCACGCTGGACAAGTTCGACGTCGAGATGATCGGCGCGACCGCCGACGCGATCGACAAGGCCGAGGATCGCCAGCTGTTCCGCGAGGCCATGACCAAGATCGGGCTCGAGACGCCGAGATCGCGTCTCGCCAACGCCTCCGAGCTGAAGAAGTCGTTCCGCGACAAATATCATGCCGAGCGCGAGAAGCTGTCGGGCGCTGCGCTCGAAGAGCTTGACCGGCAATGGACGCTCGGCGAGAGCGACCGCCGCAAGCGCTATCAGGAATACGCGTTCGGCCAGGCCATGATGGCTCTGTCCGAGATCGGCCTGCCCGCGATCATCCGCCCCTCCTTCACCATGGGCGGCACCGGCGGCGGCATCGCCTACAACAAGGAAGAGTTTCTCGACATCATCGAGCGCGGTCTTGATGCGTCCCCCACCAACGAGGTCCTGATCGAGGAATCCGTCCTCGGCTGGAAAGAGTTCGAGATGGAGGTGGTGCGCGACAAGAAGGACAATTGCATCATCGTCTGCTCGATCGAAAATTTCGATCCGATGGGCGTGCATACCGGCGACTCCATCACGGTCGCGCCGGCGCTGACGCTGACGGACAAGGAATACCAGATCATGCGCGACGCCTCGCTGGCGGTGCTGCGCGAGATCGGCGTCGAGACCGGCGGCTCCAACGTGCAGTTCGGCGTCAATCCCGAGGACGGCCGCATGGTCGTGATCGAGATGAATCCGCGCGTCTCGCGCTCGTCGGCGCTGGCCTCGAAGGCCACCGGCTTCCCGATCGCCAAGGTCGCCGCAAAACTCGCGATCGGCTACACGCTGGACGAGATCGCCAACGACATCACCGGTGGCGCGACGCCGGCCTCGTTCGAGCCGACGATCGATTACGTGGTGACCAAGATCCCGCGTTTCGCCTTCGAGAAATTCCCCGGCGCCTCCTCCACACTGACGACCTCGATGAAATCGGTCGGCGAGGTCATGGCGATCGGCCGCACCTTCCAGGAAAGCCTTCAGAAGGCGTTGCGTGGGCTCGAGACTGGCCTCACCGGCCTCGACGAGATCGAGATCGAGGGCCTGGGGCGCGACGACGACAAGAACGCGATCCGCGCCGCGCTCGGCACGCCGACGCCGAACCGCATTCTTCAGGTCGCGCAAGCCATGCGGCTCGGATGGTCGAACGAGGACATCTTCAACTCGTGCAAGATCGATCCGTGGTTTCTCGGCGAGATGCGCGGAATCGTCGACATGGAGGAGAAGGTCAGGAAGCACGGCCTGCCCGGCAATGCCTTCGGCATGCGCACGCTCAAGGCCATGGGTTTCTCGGACGCGCGGCTTGCGGTGCTCGCCCAGACGACCGAGGCCGAGATTACCGCCAAGCGCCACGCGCTCGACGTCCGTCCGGTCTACAAGCGCATCGATACATGCGCGGCCGAATTCGCCTCACCCACCGCCTACATGTACTCGACCTACGAGTCGCCGTTTGCAGGCAGCACCGCCGACGAGAGCACGCCCTCGGACAAGAAGAAGGTCATCATCCTCGGTGGCGGCCCGAACCGGATCGGCCAGGGCATCGAGTTCGACTATTGCTGCTGTCACGCCTGCTTCGCGCTGCATGACGCCGGCTACGAGTCCATCATGGTCAACTGCAACCCGGAAACGGTGTCGACCGACTACGACACCGCCGACCGGCTCTATTTCGAGCCGCTCACCGCCGAGGACGTGCTGGAGATCATCGCCAAGGAGCGCAGCAACGGCACGCTGCATGGCGTGATCGTGCAGTTCGGCGGCCAGACTCCGCTGAAGCTCGCGCGTGCGCTGGAAGCTGCCGAAGTGCCGATCCTCGGCACCTCGCCCGACGCCATCGACCTCGCCGAAGACCGCGACCGCTTCAAGCGCGTGCTCGACAAGCTTCGCTTGAAGCAGCCGAAGAACGGGATCGCCTATTCGGTCGAACAGGCCCGCCTCGTCTCCGCCGATCTCGGCCTGCCCCTGGTGGTGCGCCCGTCCTACGTGCTCGGCGGCCGCGCAATGCAGATCATCCGCGAGGAGAACCAGCTCAACGACTACCTGCTCGGCACGCTGCCGGAGCTGGTGCCGGCCGACGTCAAGGCGCGCTACCCGAACGACAAGACCGGGCAGATCAACACCGTGCTCGGCAAGAACCCGCTGCTGTTCGACCGCTATTTGTCCGACGCCACCGAGATCGACGTCGACTGCCTCAGCGACGGCAAGGACACCTTCATCGTCGGTATCATGGAGCATATCGAGGAAGCCGGCATCCATTCCGGCGACTCCGCCTGCTCGCTGCCGCCGCATTCGCTCGACGCCAGAATGATCGCCGAGCTGGAGCGGCAGACACGCGAGCTCGCGCTCGGCCTCGACGTCGTCGGCCTGATGAACGTGCAATACGCGATCAAGAACGGCGAGATTTACGTTCTTGAAGTCAATCCGCGCGCATCGCGCACGGTGCCGTTCGTCGCCAAGGTGGTCGGCACGCCGGTCGCAAAGATCGCCGCCCGCATCATGGCCGGCGAGAAGCTCGCCGACTTCAAGTTGAAGAAGGCGGACTTCAAGCATGTCGGCGTGAAGGAATCGGTGTTTCCGTTCGCGCGCTTCCCCGGTGTCGACACGGTGCTCGGGCCCGAGATGCGCTCGACTGGCGAGGTCATGGGCATCGATCGCTCCTTTGCGGTGGCCTTCGCCAAGAGCCAGCTCGGCGGCGGCACGCGCGTGCCGCGCAAGGGCACCGTGTTCGTCTCTGTGCGCGAGAGCGACAAGACGCGTATTGCGGAAGCCGTGCGCGAATTGCATTCGCTCGGCTTCAAGGTGCTGGCGACATCGGGGACGGCGCGTTTCCTGACCGACGAGGGCATCCCGACCGAGAAGGTGAACAAGGTGCTGGAGGGCCGGCCGCATATCGTCGACGCCATCACCAATGGCGACGTCCAGCTGGTCTTCAACACCACCGAAGGCCCGCAGGCGCTTGCCGACAGCCGATCGCTGCGGCGCGCGGCCCTCTTGCATAAAGTGCCGTATTACACCACTCTTTCCGGGGCCGTGGCGGCCGCGCAGGGCATCCGCGCCTATCTGGGCGGGGACCTTGAGGTTCGGACCCTGCAGAGCTACTTTTCGGAAACCTGATCGCGAGCGGATGGCCCAGCCTTCTGCTAAGTGATTGGCAATGAAGCCACAATGGCCGGAGGAACTGTCCGGGCATTGTGGTTGTTCTGTTCCGGCGCCAGACCCACATAACGCTCCGGCGGCGGCGTGTTCAGCCCCCGGACATACTGACGAATCAAGATTGCCGCGCGCTCTGTTTCCGTGGGGCGCGCGACCGAAAGACGAGAGAAGAGATGGAAAAGGTTCCGATGACAGCAGGCGGCTTTGCCGCGCTTGGGGAAGAATTGAAGAAGCGCCAGTCTGAGGACCGTCCGCGCATCATCGAGCATATCGCGGAGGCGCGCTCGCATGGCGACCTCTCCGAGAACGCGGAATACCATGCCGCGAAGGAAGAGCAGTCTCATAATGAAGGCCGCATTGCCGAGCTCGAGGACAAGCTCGCGCGCGCCGACATCATCGACATTTCCAAGCTCTCCGGCGACACCATCAAGTTCGGCGCCACGGTGACGCTGGTCGACGAAGACACCGAGAAGAAAGCGGTATGGCAGATCGTCGGCGAGGTCGAGGCGGACGCCAAGAAGGGCCGTATCTCCATCACCTCGCCGCTCGCGCGCGCGTTGATCGGCAAGAAGAAGGGTTCGACCGTCGAGGTCAACGCTCCCGGCGGCGCCAAGGCCTATGAGATCACCAAGGTGGAGTGGCGGTAGTCCACTCCGGAGAGAATTCCTCGAAAGCCGCGCCCTCTGCGCGGCTTTTTTGTTTCGCAATGTTTCCAGTGCGCGATTGTGAACCGCACTGTCCTCCGTCATGCTCGGCGCCGCTGTCAGAGCATGGGAGGATACGATGGACATCGATCGCTTCGCCGCGCAGGGCCAGCCTTATCTGCTCAGCCTCTTCCGCTTCGTCACCGGGCTAATGTTCTTTCACTACGGCGTGGCCAAGCTGTTCAAGTTTCCGCCGGTGGAGATGTTTTCCGACGTCACACCGTTGTCGCTGTGGGGTGTCGCCGGCATGCTCGA
Source organism: Bradyrhizobium sp. BR13661 (assembly GCF_029892425.1). Lineage (GTDB taxonomy): Bacteria > Pseudomonadota > Alphaproteobacteria > Rhizobiales > Xanthobacteraceae > Bradyrhizobium. The sequence goes on from NZ_JARXWB010000014.1 coordinate 149,580, forward strand.
ACTCATGCTCGGCGGCCTGTTGATGATCGGCCTCTTCACGCGTTTGGCGGCCTTCATCCTGTCCGGTGAGATGGCCTTCGCCTATTTCATCGAACACCTGCCGCACAGCTTCTTTCCCGTCGTCAACGACGGCGCGCTTGCGATCGTGCTGTGCTTTGCGTGCCTCTTCCTCGCGGCCGCCGGCGGTGGCCCTGTCAGCGTGGATGCGATGCGGCGGTGACTCGTCGTTTCTACCGCCGTCCCTTCACATCCAGCGGCACGGCGGCCTCGTACTTCGAATTGTGCAGCACCAATGACGTGCGCACGTTGCGCACGTGCGGTGCTGCGGTCAGGTGCGTCACAAAGTCCTGAAAGGTCGCCATGTCGGGGGCGACGCATTTGAGAATGAAATCCACTTCGCCGGACAGCATCCAGCACTCCCGGACCAGCGGTTCGGCACGGACGAACTCCTCGAAGGCACGCAGATCCGCTTCAGCCTGGCTGGAGAGGTGCACGGCGGCGAAGACCGTGACGTCGAAACCGAGCTTTCGCGCATCCAGCAGCCCACGGTAGCCATGGATGTAGCCCTCCTCCTCAAGCGCACGGACGCGGCGCAGGCAGGGCGGGGGCGAAATTCCGACCCGTTTGGCGAGCTCGACATTGGTGATTCGACCGTCGGCCTGGATTTCGGACAGAATCTTGAGGTCGATTTCGTCTAGGTTCCGCGACACGTGATTGGAACTCCTGGCCTTATCGGCGGTATCGGGTGGGTCTGTCGCAATCCTCATAGCCCAGTCCGTGCCAGATGAGTAATTTTATTGCGCGTGCAGCGCAATCGACTTTTGTTCCTTGTTGGAAAAATCCGCCGACAGGGAATGCAATTCTTGCATAGCTCACCAGAAGGCTTAGATTAGCTCTGATATTTCAGCGCCTCCGCGAGGCCTCCCGGCACTTTCCGCGCCCGCGCTGCAAATCCCCCGTGAAAGGCGTCCATCGAAATGTCCGCTCCTGTTCATGCAAAGGTCGTCATTATTGGCTCCGGGCCCGCAGGCTACACCGCGGCGATCTACGCCGCGCGCGCGATGCTCGAGCCGATCCTGATCCAGGGCATGCAGGCCGGCGGCCAGCTGACCATCACCACCGACGTCGAGAACTATCCGGGCTTCGCCGACGTGATCCAGGGCCCCTGGCTGATGGAACAGATGGAGAAGCAGGCAGTCCATGTCGGCACCAGGATCGTCTCCGACCTGGTGATCAAGCTCGACACCTCGCAGCGGCCGTTCCGCCTCACCTGCGATTCGGGCGACGTCTATCTCGCCGAAACCGTGATCCTCGCCACAGGCGCACAGGCGCGCTGGCTCGGGCTGCCGTCCGAGGTGAAATTCCAGGGCGGCGGCGTCTCGGCCTGCGCCACCTGCGACGGCTTCTTCTACCGCAACAAGGAGGTCGTGGTGGTCGGCGGCGGCAATACCGCGGTCGAGGAAGCGCTGTACCTTACGAACCACGCCTCGCAGGTCACCATCGTACATCGCCGCGACCACTTCCGCGCCGAGCGCATCCTGCAGGAGCGCCTGTTCAAGCACCCCAAGATCAAGGTGGTCTGGGATTCGGCCGTCGACGAGATCTGCGGCACCGAGAACCCGAACAAGGTCACCCATGTGCACCTGAGGAACGTCAAGACCGGCGCGCTGACGGATGTGAAGACCGACGGCGTCTTCGTCGCCATCGGCCACGCGCCGGCGACTGAGCTCGTGAAAGACGCGGTGAAGCTGAAACCGTCGGGCTATGTCGAGGTCGCCCCGAACTCGACCGCGACCTCCGTGCCCGGCCTGTTCGCCGCCGGCGACGTCGCTGACGAAACCTACCGCCAGGCCGTGACGGCCGCAGGCCTCGGCTGCATGGCAGCGCTCGAGGCCGAACGTTTCTTGGCCCTGCGCGCCAGCGAGCGCGCGGCAGCGGAATAACGATCATGCCTCGAACACGCGACGGATTTACGGATATGGACTGGGACAAGCTGAAGGTGTTTCACGCGGCGGCGGAAGCGGGCAGCTTCACGCATGCCGGCGAGCAGCTCGGCCTGTCGCAATCGGCGGTGTCACGCCAGGTCTCGGCGCTGGAGCAGGAGCTCTCGGTCTCGCTGTTCCACCGCCATGCCCGCGGCCTGATCCTCACCGAGCAGGGCGACCTCTTGTTCCGCACCGCGCATGACGTGTTCATGCAGTTGCAGGCGGCACGCGCGAAACTGACCGACAGCCGCGAACGGCCGAGCGGCGATCTCAAGATCACCACCACCCCCGGCGTCGGTATCAACTGGCTGATCCCGCGGCTCGGCGAATTCACCGCGCTCTATCCGGAGATCCGGATCTCGCTGATCGTCACCGACGAGGAACTGGACCTGTCGATGCGCGAGGCCGATGTTGCGATCCGCACCCGCAAGCCGACGCAGCCGGATCTCATCCAGCGCAAGCTTTTCGCGATGGGCTTCCACGCCTATTGCTCGCCGGAATACATCAAGCGCTTCGGCACGCCGCGCACGCTGGAGGAGCTCGATGCCCACCGCATCATCTCGCTCTCCGACGGCAACTTCGCGCCGCATTTGCAGAACCGCAACTGGCTGGTCGAAGCAGGTCGCAACGGCTCGGGTCCGCGCGAGGCGTATTTCAGAGTGAACAACATTCTCGGTCTCGTGCGCGCCTGTCAGCAGGGCCTCGGCATCGCAGCGCTGCCGGATTATCTCGTCGAAGAGAACAGCCGCCTCGTACAATTGTTCGGCGAGTCGGACTCGATCCAGCTCGACACGTATTTTGTCTATCCCGAAGAGCTGAAGACGGTCGCGCGCGTGCAGGTGTTCCGTGACTTCGTTGTGAGCAAGGCACAGCGCTGGCCGTCCTGATTTCCGCATGACTGACATGCGACCTCGACGGTTGCTGCATGACGCGGGTCAAGCCCATAATGTTTTCACGCTGAGCCTTCGCGTTGCGCATTTGTCCCCCTCCTCCAGTGGCGCGGGAGTTCAGTAATCCCTCTTGGAAGGTGATTGTGTCGGCCTCACGTGGCCAATACCTAAGCCGGGCCTTCGGGTCCGGCTTTTTTTCTGCCCAAAATGGCTTTCGCCCTCCGCGTGTATTGACAGTTTTGGGCATACCCCGCATCATTTGCAAATGATCACGAAGTCGTGCGCAATCATCTCGAAAAACGGCCCCCATCCGGGGACCTCGGATTTTTGCGCGCGCTAGACTGACTTCGTCATCGCTGCCAAATCCCGAAAACCCCGCCGCCTGGACGGGGTTTTTTCATGTGCCCTCCGTCTCAGGTTCATCTTGAGAAGGAGCAGGAACATGACTGATTTGCGAACCCACATGCATGGGCTGTGGCTGCCGCTGGTGACGCCGTTTCGCGACGGTCGTCTCGACGAAATGTCGCTGCGGCGGCTGACGCGGCACTACGCCGCGCAAAGCATCGACGGCTTCATTCTGGGAGCAACCTCCGGCGAAGGCATGACGCTGCGCGAGAGCGAGCTCGAACGCCTCGTCGCCATCGTGCGCGATGAAATGGCAGCCGGCCGCCGCACCATTCCGATCGGGCTCGGGCTGTCAGGCGCGGACACCTCACGGATGAAGGAGCGGCTGGACGAGACCGCGGACTGGCCGATCGACTTCTATCTGATCGCGAGCCCCTATTACGTCCGGCCGTCGCAGCGGGGGATATCAGCGCATTTCGAGGCGCTGGCCGATCACGCCGCCTGGCCTCTCGCGCTCTACAACATTCCCTATCGCTGCGCCGTCGGCATCACCAACCAGACCATGCTGCGGCTCGCAGAGCATCCCAATATCATCGGCCTGAAGGATTGCGGGGCAAGCCGCGAGCAGTCGACCGCGCTCTTGCGCGATCGGCCGAAGGGCTTCCGCGTGCTCACCGGCGAGGACGCGAATTATTTCGAGGCGCTCAGCGACGGCGCCGATGGCGGCATTTTGCTGTCAGCGCATCTCGAGACTGCGGCCTTCGCTGCCGTGTACAGCGAGCTGAAGCAAGGCAACCACGATGCGGCAGAGGCACGCTGGCAGGAGGTCTCGGAGCTGACGCGGCTGTTGTTCGCAGAGCCAAGCCCGGCGCCGGCGAAGTACTGGCTGTGGCGCACGGGCCTGATCGACAGCCCCGAAGTCCGCCTGCCGATGGTGGAGGTGAGCAGCGAGCTCGCAGCCGCGCTGGATCGCGAGATCGCGCGGCGGGTGAAAGTCGCTGCGTAGCGTCTTCCGTCGAGGGCCGTCTGTGGCGTTCGTCACAGCGGCTGGTCGACGCGGCGAAGATAATCCCCGCCATGAGAGAGAGCACCGCCTTGGTTAACCGGGCACGAACGGCCTTCGCAGCTGCCGCATGGCGCATCCACGCCTCGTTTACGCAATGGCGCCTATCGTTCGCTCGCGAATTTATCAAACAGGGGGAATGACCATGGGGCAACGCGTTCGCCCGACTGCGGCGGAAATGTTCGCGCCTGCCGATCTTTTGCAGGGAATCCTGGTGGTGTCGTCGTTCGGCTTCTGGGCCGTGATGCTCGGCCTGATGCCGGTGCTGCTGTTTCGGGTCTGGCTCGCGGGCTGACGAAGCCTGCGTGCATGGTTAATCGCGGGCTCGCGATTGCGTTTAAATGCGAGCGGGCCTGCGAGCCGGAATATTAAAACATCTCGCGTATCGTCTCCCCCATAAGCGAAGAAATCGCGGGGGCGATCTTGAACAATCAGAACGATATTGTGCCGTTTTACGGCGCCACGCAGGGCTTTGAAAACGCCGGACAGCAGGGCTTTTCCACCGAGGACATTCTCTGGGCCGTCGGCATCTGGTCGGTGATCCTGACGCTGTCGCCGGTGATCGTGTTCTACATGCTGATGGTGGCGTAACGTCCATCTCGTCATTCCGGAGCGACCGAAGGGCGAATCCGGAATCTCGAGATTCCGGGTTGCGCTGCGCGCCCCCGGAATGACAGCTGAGGGCATAAACGTAAAACGCGCGGGACACCGCGCGTTTGTCGTCAGGGGAATGATTGATGAAATTATGCCGCCTGCTTGTGCATTGCGCCTGTAGCCGACGCCGTGCCGCGAATGGCTTTCACTGAACGCTCGATCGCTGCCCACAGCCTTGCAATTTCCTGGGCCGCACGGCTCTCGGCCTGATACTCGCGCGCGCCTTCGCCGTGGCTGAGTGCCATCAACAAATCCGAACGATTGGTGATCTGACCGCCCCACACCGGAGCGCGGAACTTGGCCAGCGCCTCGCGGGCGATGGTGACGATCGGGCTTTCGGATTCGTCGCGACGCGCCGGTGCGCCGTTGAGCACGACCGCGTAGGGCTTGCGCGCCGCGCGGCACATCTGGATGGTTTCCTGCACCGCGTTGACGTCGAACACGCCGGGCCGTGCCGGGATGACCACCATCGTCGCGTTCTTGATGGCGTCGTCGACCACGGCCGACAGATTCGGCGGCGTGTCGATCAGCACCCACTCGTAGCCGTCGCGCTTGGCAGCAGAGACGATGCCGCTGACGGAATTCACGGCCGACTTGATCGGCGGTTCGTTGGTACCACGCAGCTTGTGCCACAACGTGAGCGAGCCTTGCGGATCCGCATCGACGAGCAGAATAGGCTTGGTCGCCTTGATCTGCGCGGCGAGATGTGCGGCCAGGGTACTCTTGCCCGAGCCGCCTTTACGCGATGCAAAAACAATAACGTTCATACCTCTGGCCTCCAGATTGACCCCAGGTAACGAAAATGAATCACCGCGCTGATTCGTGAAAGAAAAATTTATCGACAGTTGTGTTGTCGCCACGAAATAACAAGAGGTGTTGGCTTTTGAGTCACACTCCTTGCGCGACTGATGACATGAACTGTCATGAATCACTGTTCACGCGGGCAATCGGTCGTCTTTTCAAGCACTCACGCGGAAAAATTCGCGGCACAACTTCGCCGCGCAAATCCTTGTGGCGCTCTTTTCATCAGTCACATCGGCAATTGCTGCAACAAGGCGCGCAAGAGGCGCGAACAAAACGAGTCCGGTGGCTGTCGCGTGGCTGGTGGCCCCCTCGAGCCGAATGGACGCAAGGGACATGACAGGTATCAGAACGGGAACGCGGGAGGGCGAGCGAACCTAGCCGTCGTCGGTCTTCTTCTTCGGCTTTGTCTTCTTGGCCGTCGTCTTGGGCGTGGTCTTGGCTTTGGGCGCGATGCTGGTCGGTGCGCCGGCGCTGCGCTCCGGTCCGCGGCGGAAGAACACCGCGCATGGTGGCGACAGCTGCGCCTTCTTCTGGATCATGCAGGCGGTGATGGCATCGACGTTCGGAACGAACTCGCTGCACAGCCGCATCGCATCCGGCGTGCAGGCTTGCTGCTGATCGGGCGTGTAGGCCAATCCTATGCCCGGCTGGGCCAGAACGGCGAGCGCCAGCCCGAAGGTCGCGGCAGCCATGGATGTCCTGAAGCGCGATTCCGGCATCGATCCCCCCAAATGTCGAGTCGGCGGCGAGTGTGGGTGAACCGGCGTTGGTTGGCAACGAGGCTGGGGGCGAAAGGTCGGACGTGTGCGGTCTCGGCAACAGGGAGGACAGCCGCGGGGGATGACCGCGGAGGGTGGGATAACCCCTTTCCCAAGCCGCCAAAACAACCCCATGCACAGTAGCCAGGTCTTTGGCCCGCCTCGCGAATTTCCGGCGCCTTACGGATTTTACGAAATTCCCTTTGACTCGTCGGGCAAAACAGCGGCATGATGGCAGGATCGAGACGCGCGTGGGGTGGTCGGCCGAAATCCCCGTGAAGGGGGGAGGACCGCATGGCCACCGTGTTGATCGTCGCGCCGGTGTTTGCGTTGATCGCGGCCGGCTATGCGGCGGTGATGTTTCGCTTCGTCTCCGAGGGCGCACACAAGGGCATCTCCGAATTCGCCTTCAGCATCGCGATCCCCGCGCTGTTGTTTCGCACCATCGTCGTCTCGGAATTCCCCGACGTCAGCCCTTACAGGATGTGGGGCGCCTATTACGGCGCGCTGGCCATCACCTGGATCGCGGCGCTTCTGATCTCGGCGCTGATCCGCGAGCGGCGCGAGGACCGCGAGGACGGCGTCGTGTTCGCGATCGGCTCGGTCTACGGCAACATCGTCATGCTCGGGATTCCGCTGGTGATCTCCGCGCTCGGCGTCGAGGCGGCCGGCCCGATGTCGCTGATCCTGTCGGTGAACACGCCGCTGCTCTGGCTCTGCGGCATCCTGCAGATGGAGCTGGTCAGCCGCAAGCGCACGGGCTCGGTGCTGTCGGTGATCCGGCCGATCCTGACAGATCTGGCGAAGAATCCGCTGATGCTGGGCATCGGCTTCGGCGTGATCTGGCGCTTCACCGGCCTCGGCCTCAACCCCGTCGTCGACAAGACCATCGAACTGCTGGCGCAGGCGGGTTCGCCGGCGGCCCTGATCGCGCTCGGTATCACGCTGTTCCGGTTCGAGGTGAAGGGCGAGATGGGAAGCGTCGCCGCGATGAGCGCATTGAAACTGCTGGCGATGCCGGCCGTGGCCTTCGCGATGGCAAAGCTGCTGGGCCTGCCGCCCGTCGTGACCGGCGTCGTCGTGCTGTTCGCGGCGATGCCGACCGGCGCCAATGCCTACATCTTTGCGGTTCAATATCAGCGGATGGTGAACCCGGTCTCGGGCGCGGTGGCGCTGTGCACGCTGCTGGCGGCGGCGACGTTGCCGGTGGTGGTGATGGTGGTGGCGGGGGTGAGGTAACTCGGGCTACCGTGCAGCGATGTCCTGATGGCATGAGGTTGTATACGTCGCAGCACACCGCGCGCCACGCGATCGCCATTTTGATCTGGCTCAACTTAGCCTGGTCGAACTGGTGAGCTTGAGTGATCACCCCCGGTAAATACTCCGCTTGGTTCAGGACGCCCGTCGGCGAAGGCGCTGGCGTGGTTGAATTCAGCCCTGACGGGACACTCGCCGGCGGCGACGATACGTTTGCCTATGCGGGACACTGGACGCAGGAGGGCGAGCACTTCAAAGCCAGCCTTTCCGCCCGACGCGTGACGCCAGGGCCGCCCGGCGTCTTCGGACTGGATGAGATCGACATCGTCGTGTCAGGCCGCTCGATCGACGGCTCATCCACGTCCTGCACGGGCTTCGCAAAACAGGCGCCCGGCCTGAAGCTCGAAGTGGAGCTGGTGCGGATTGTTGGCGATGCCTGACTATGGCTTGCGGGGCGGAAGGTTAGTGCACGGTGACCGTGATCTCGTGCTTCCTGCGGAAGCGGTTCCGCCCCCATTTTGGGAAGGCCATCCTTCTTTTCGATTTGCCAGCTTTGTGGTCTTCTCACGCCCGAGCGGCGCTGACAGACCTTTGCACACAGTGTTCGCTTGATTGCCTCGTTCATCCTGATCAATTGGAGAACAGTCATGAAATATATGATCGATTATCGGATACGTCATGGAAATGGTCATGAGCAGAATTTTGCAACGGCGGACGGACTTCTCAGCGCGTTCGGCAAGTGGAAGCCGGAAGACGGACTAACGGTGCACGCATTTCTATCGAACCTGGTGGGCGACAAAGGCTACGTGCTTGTCGAGGCGAATGATCCAAAGGTGGTCCTGTCGTTCGTTTCGAAGTTCACCTTCTGGAACGATGTGGACGTTCATCCTGTGGTCGATGTCGGCGACGTGATCCCGGTGACTTCAGCCTCGCTTGCCTGGGCTCGAAGCGCATCAAGAGCCTGAAGACCGGACTCGATAGCGCCGTGGCCAGGGCCGACGTGACGGATCCATCTCGGGAGCAAAACGCGTCGGCCCCGATACGCGCCATTGCGCCGACGCAAAAGACATCAGACTTCCGCATCTGGCGCTGCTCTCGGCGGTGACGCCGCCGGTCCTGGCGCGCTGAGCCCATGTTTTGATTTTGCCTGTGCACGCAAAAGTAGCTATCTTGCGTTAACACACATCACGGGAGGCAGCCATGAATCGCGAGGACATGCTCGACGTCATCAAACGCGCTTACGCCGCGCGCGCTGCCGGTGACCTGGACGGCCTGGTGGCGACGTTTCATCCCGAGGGCACGTTCAACCTGATCGGCGACAGAAGCGCGCTGCATCTGACGGGAAGCTTTAAGGGGCACGCGCTGTTGCTGGAGGCTTTCGGTCAATTCACGGCCCATTTCGCCTTCGAGCAACGCGAGATCCTGACCGAGGTGGTCGAGGGCGATTATGCTGCGATCCGGTCCCGTCTTGTCATCCGGTACCGTCCGAACAAGAAAGTCTTCACCACCGAACTCCTGGACCTCTTCAAGTTTCAGGATGGCAAGATCATCGAGCTGATCGAGTACGCGGACACCGCGCTCATCAAGGCTGTCGTCGCCTGACGCATGTGAGAGCGGTCCCCTGCGGCTCATCCTTCGAGACGCCCGCCTCTGGCGGGCCCTCAGGATGACGTCGGAGTGTGTGGTAGCGGTTCTTGCCTCCCGGCTTTCGCCCATGAGAAAGTCCAGGCGCGATTCCTCCAGGGCATCACGATGGCGTCCGCTCCAAAAATGCTCCGCGTCGTCTTCGTGCAGTGCCGCGGCACGCCTTACGAGGTTGGCCGCGCGCAGGCCGATGCCTTTGCGGCGACGCTGAAGGGCAAGGCGTTTCTCCGTCGCAAAAATGTGCGGCTGCCGTGGTGGTTCGATATCAGGACCGAGGAGCGCGCGTTCAGGACCTATGCCCCTGACCTCTGGGAGGAGATCGGCGGGATCGCCGAAGGGCTGAACATCCCCATGGAGCGCGCGGTCGCGCATTTCGGCAATGACGGCTTGCGGATGCCGACGGGCGGCTGCTCGGCCGTGATGAGTGGCGGCGTCTATGGCCGCAACTATGATTTCTGGCCGCGCGGCTACGAGGCGCGCTTCGCGCTGATCCAGGTGCAGGGCAGCTACGCCAGCATCGGCGGCAGCCACCAAATGACGGGACGCCTGGACGGCATGAACGAGCATGGCCTCTCCATCGGCCTGCATCTGGTGCGGGCGCGGCCGCGATCGCCGGGCCTCACCAGCACATTGCTGATCAGGCGGGTGCTCGACAGCTGCGCGACGACTGCGGAGGCCATCGCCTTCCTGCGTCGCACGCCCCACGCCATGAGTTACAATTATTCGCTGCTCGATGCCGGCGGCGTCGCGGCGGTGGTCGAAGCCGGGGCCGGCGCGGTGGCGGTTCGCCTTGGCGACTGGCTCGCCTGCACCAATCATTTCCAGTCAACGCAACTGCGAGCCCTGAACCGCCGCGTCGCGCACTCGATCGACCGCCTGCCACCGCTCGAAGGCTGGGCCGCGCGCGCGCTCAGCGCCGAACAAACATTCAGCGCGCTGAATCTCTCGGCCTCGCCCGCCTTCCACAATTACGGCAACTGCCAGACGCTGCACACCATCGTCGCCGAGCCGGTCAAGCGACGGCTCTTGATCGGCATCGGCGGCGATGCCGCCGCGCTCGAGGAGGACATGCTGGATGTGGATTTCGGGCGGTGGGTGAGCGGGGAGGATTTGGCGATCGGGCAGCTTAGGGGACAGCTTGGTTTGGGGCGGCGGATGGCGCGGCGGACGAGGAGAAGGGTGAGCTAGCGGCGCGAGTTATACTCGTTTCGCGAAGTGAGTATAACTCGCTGCTTGTGTGGTCGACATCCGTCCTGCTTGATCCGAGTTTCGTGCACTATCACTATAAGATGGCCTTGATAGCCGATCCAAAAAGTGGATCAATGGCCTCGTGACCCTTGGGTCTCCGACGTTCCAGTATTAGCGCGCGCCAAATTATGCAGTTGATTTTCAACTCCAAGCGAGCGGCATCATGGATAAATTGCTAGAGCAAGTTCTTAAGTACGTACCGGCAGACATCGTGCCGATGATCCTTGCAATCGTGGTGGCATTCTTTGGAACTTACTATTTCAAAGGCCTCCGCAGTTACACGGATGCAATGCATGATCGCGCGTTCTTGTCCCTGGCGATTGTTGTAGTGGGAGCGTTCCTTCTGCTGCAGATACAGAATTCGGATAAGCCAGAAATTCAGCCAAATTCTCATCCGTTGCTTCTTGTGCCACGTTTTGAGAACGACACTGGCCGTGAGTTAGAGTCGCTCTTCGTGACGCAACTTCGAGCAGAAGTCGAGAGATACGGGAAAGACGCGTCCATCGAGCAAATTAATGGGTATCTAAGGGACCCTGAGACGGCGCGTTTGAGCGCTCAAGACTACAAGGCGGTGGCAGTGTTGGTGGAACCCAAAATAATAAGAGAGGGCGTACCAAAGCCGGTTCTTTGTTTGCGTTTGTTTTTCCTGAATTCCGGTCGAACAGCAACACTCGCCGCAATTCAGACTGACGGGATGAGCCTAGGTGAGATATCAAAGGCACTCCTTGCAGCAGCACCTCAAACTGCGCCAATGCCTGGCGACCCCGTCATCGCCAGGTTGGAGGCGCTTGAACGGAGAGTAGCAGAGTTATCGAACGCAGTACTGAAGGCCACCGCAACGAACAGTTCCACGGTCGCCGAACGGGCAAAGGCGACGAAGCGCGCTATCGTCATTGGTGTGGACTTTACTCAAGACGGCAAGCTTCCAAGACTACGCTTTGCCGCTTCTGATGCTCGAGCAATGGCCGACAGCCTGAAATATTATGGCTTCGAAGTATCGATGTTACTGAATGAGGAAGCAACCCGCCCCCGAATCGAACAAGCGATTCGTGATGCTATCGAGAAGTCGAATAGCAAGGATGAATTGGTGCTGTACTATTCGGGTGCAAGCGCAAGATCGTCCGACGCCGGCACGTCGCCGACCGCAAGCCTGCTACTCCCCACTTATGATTTTAAATGGGACGATCGATCCGCAAGTCTCAACTTGAATGCTGTGGTGAAGCAGCTTGGTTCAGCTTCGAAATTAAACCGCCTGATCATGCTCGACGGCTGTCACGGTACCTATGGATTAGAAGGGTTGCCAGCGGATAACGATGGAAGCTTTCAAGTCATGGCTGCATCGCAAGACGACCAACTGGCTTACGAGAAACCCGATGTAGGTGGTGGAGTGTTTACTCAAGCATTGGTGCGGGAGCTGCAATCCTCGGCAAAAACTAGCACTTCCATTTCCACTGAGGAGCTATTTAGCCGCGTGGCCGCAGAATTGGCGCGCTCGAAAGAGTTCGCACAGTTTCCAAAATTTGTATCGTCGAGCCAAAAAGGGATCGTGTTTGACGTTCGACAACAGAAGATTCCTTGAAAGCTAAGACCGGCCCGGAACGAGACTTTAGCTCGTAGCAACCATTAAACGGTTGCTACGAGCTGTAATTCGATCAGTCAGAAATTGAGCGCGGAAAACGCTGATCGGAAAGAGATGGGTTTCGCAAGGGCTCAACCCATCCTACAAGCTGACCTGAAGGAGACCGATCTTGCGCCTGCCGTGGCCGCTTCTGTTCGGATATGCCGTCGTCAGCAATTGGTTCGTGACCATACCGCTGGCGCTCGCGTTGGCATTGGCCGCCTGGAATGGCGCGTCTTGGATGGGCGGACTGCGCTGGGTCTTGATTGCCTGCGCCGCGTTTCTGACTTTGCCATTTCCAGCGGCTGGCGCCCTCTATCTTTATCAGAGCTACGACGCGACCAAATACTGGCGCACGCTCGAGACCGCCGAAACCATTGCTGATTTGCCGTTACCGGCCGGCAGCAAAATCCAGTTCACCGACAAGGCGCATTCCATCGTCGAGATGATCGAGTTGCCGCACGTGACCGAGATCCTCGGCATGCGGCTCACGGGAACGCTCAAGCCGTGGAAGAGACAGGGCAATGACGTCACGCATTGGGGTGGCGATCTCCACGGCTATCAAATCATCGACGGATTGCCATGCAAAGGCGGACCCTACGCGAACGACCTGTTCGGCGGCGTTCTGTTCGATAAGGCCGGTACACTCCACCGCTTCACGCTCGGTGCGCCGCACGAACTGCTCGGGCTGAGGCTGCCAGCCCACACGACGATCCGGCGCGGCAACGACATGGAGCCCTGGAGCATTCTTCTCTCGGCGAGCGAAGCCTACATCCCGATGCTGGACACGATGGCCCCAGTCGGAGTCACGCTGGACGTTGCCGGTGACGGCCGGCTGGTGCGGATCAGCTCGGGACACGGCCAGACGATCGTCCTTCGCGGTGTGCCGCTGAACAGCGGGAGCTTCGAGGTGCAGGGCGGCACCGTCGTCTCACAGCTCGCCGAACCATTCGCCGTCGCTGGAGACATGCGACCGGCCGGCACCCCGGTGCGGATCGGTTTGGATATAGGAGAGGTGTCGGTTATCAGCGAGTGATGAGATCCCGCTCGCTGGTACAGTTGGGTGGGCTCGAACCACCGACCTCCTGTTCCACAGACACAGCAAGGGCTCCGCCGGGGCTACGCTATCCCCGCCTCTCGTACGAAAACTGTAGTATTATCAGCAAATAAGCCTGCCGTGCCTTGCCTTACCTGCGCTGCAATTTGCGCTACGGTGGTAGCTACGTGGTAGCTACAGAGGCGATCGATGGCCGTTTCGAGTATAACGATCCGCGCAGTGCAAGCGCTCAAGCCGGGCGAAACTCTTTGGGATGCAGACCACCGCGAAGCGGTGCGGGGCTTTGGCGTTCGGCGTCAGCGCGACCAAGCGACCTACGTCCTCAAGTACCGAGTGTTCGGTCGGCAGCGCTTCGTCACGATAGGTCCTCACGGCGCCCCTTGGACGCCAGAGCTTGCACGCAAGGAAGCCAAACGGCTTTTGGGCCTGGTTGCCAATGGCAAAGACCCGGCGGACGAGAAGGCCAAGACGCGCCTGCAGGCAGCCGACACACTCCGGATAATCACGGATCAATATCTCCGGAACGCCAAACAAAGGCTGAAGCCCCGGAGCTATTCGGAAGTCGAGCGCTACTTGTTGGTCAGTTGGAAACCCCTGCATCCGGTCTCGGTTTTCCAGATCACCCGCCGTCATGTGTCGGCTCGTATCGCTGACATCGCATCAGCTCATGGAGCGGTCTCGGCAGCCCGCGCCCGTACAGCGCTGTCCTCAATGTTCAACTGGGCAATACGGGAGGGCCTCGACATTCCCGCGAACCCGGTTCTCGGCACTAATCGACCGGCGCAGCCGGGAAGCCGCGAACGGGTCCTCACGGAGGCGGAGTTATCAGCCATTTGGCGGGCTAGCGGCGATGACGATTACGGACGCATTGTGCGTCTGTTACTGCTCACAGCCCAACGCCGTGATGAGGTGGGCAGCATCCAATGGGCCGAACTTGACACCGTTTCGGGGCTTTGGACGCTGCCAAGCGGCCGGACCAAGAACCGTCGCGAGCACTCGCTACCATTGGTTCCCGCAGCCTTAGCCCTACTCCCGCACCGCCGAAACGGCCGAGACTTTCTTTTTGGTGACGGACCTCGACGCAGCGGTGACTCGCATCGTGGTTTCTCAGGCTGGTCCAAATCGAAGACGGCGCTTGACGCACGGATCGCGGAAGCCTTGGGCGAACCTCTTCCCCATTGGACAGTTCACGATCTTCGGAGATCGGCGTCCACCATGATGGCCGACCGGCTTGGCGTATTGCCACACATCGTGGAAGCGATCTTAAACCACGTCAGCGGCCACCGGGCTGGCGTTGCCGGTGTATATAACCGCGCGCGGTACGCAGCCGAGATGCGCGAGGCTCTCGAACGCTGGGCACTGCACGTTGAGGCCCTGCCAGCCCAAAAGCCAGGAAAGGTTGCAGCGTGATGGCGGGCTCCGGCCTTTCTCCTATTGGTGTCCTCACTGGTTGTCGGGGTCCACTCCTAGTTCATGGAGCTAGCCTGCAAGCGGCGGGGGTTAGAGTCAGGAGACCGCTACAGCCCGAAACCCACTTTTGAGAATAGTAGGGGACACATGGTAGGCGGGGGGTCCGCTACGTCGCCAGACGCGAGGTCCTAATTTCTTATCGAAGTGCGACCTAGCTAGCTCGCGGAGTGAGCCCGTCGTAGTTCGGCAAGGGGGCCGTTCATGCGCATTTTCTCGCGGGTGGTAAATGGCAGCGCAAGGGAGGTCAAATCCTGGAGGCCACCCGATTGCTGCGATTGATCGAACAGGAGAGCCCGAAGCTTGCTACGCACGAGAGGCGCAACCACATAGCTGATTAAGAGTCAGCCCCGGATAGAGAACAATCAACGACCTAATGATCGCACTAAAGGGCTTATCCGACCCAAAATGGGCATTCGTCTCACGGTCATAGTGGTGCACTGCTTGATCCGATCACGCGCTAGTTGGGCTTAACGGATTCGGCTGCGACTTTGTGCATCTGGCGCCTGCATCGATATCGCGCGGTGAGCGGATCAGCCCTTGTTCTACAATCGAGCGCGACAGGCAAAATCGCGCAATCGGTGGAACTCAAGATCGTTCGTCCCATTGAAAGGACACAACACGGCGGAGCGCGAAGGTTGCTTATCGATCGACCCCAAATTCCTGACGATGAAGAGAGTAGGATTCGCTCCGCCCTCATTCTGCTATCTGCTATCGCCTGTATTTCAGTTGCGCTCGTCCTTGTCAGCGCCATCTTCCTTTTTGCGGAAAGACTTGAAGCTCGGAAACGCGTTTATGCGTTAGGCCAGGTTGGGATTTGCGCAACCCCCATTTCGAGGAAACAACGGTTTTAGGTTCCGACCTTCTCCTGAACTGCACTCCGAGCAGCACGCCCTCCATATGGATGAACCGCCCCTGGCCTGAGTTCGAACAGAGATATCTCCGCGGCTGAGAGTGAGCGATTTGCGAAGCGCTGATCGGAACGCTCGATGCCTGGATAGATAAGTACCGCTTCAATTGCCTGCTTGGCAGAAAGCGCCTGCACGGCGAAGAACCTGCTTTCGGAACTCCTGCATGATATCGTCATAACGACCTCGACGACCCAACCGGAAAGCGGGGCATGCTGCTTGCCTTCACCCTTATCGTCGCTCGACAACCCCTCAACAAGTGTATCCTGTTTAACATCGGTTACGTTCATCGAGAGAGCGCCGGATCAAAAAGGAAAATCGAGGATGTGGGGCGTAGATCACTCGCCCAAGCGGTCACGTACAGCCACCAAGCATGGCCCTACAATCCAAAGCAGAATACCGTCCCGAAGTCACATCTTCATCCCGGCGTGACCGTCCATTTTCATCTTCCCGCCCATGTTGCCCTCACCTCCTGGCCCCTTGGCGCCGACTCCTTGAACGTCGAGTGTGGCCTGGACTTTTCCGGCCTTCTCGAAGTCGAGCATCACGGAAATCTTGTCCCCTTGCTTCAGCGGGTTCTTCAGATCCTCAAGCATGAGATGGTAACCCTCCGGCGCAAGCTTAACCGTCTTGCCGGCAGCGATTTGCAGTCCGTTGTCGAGTGGCCGCATCTTCATCACGCCGCCGCTCATAGACATCTCGTGAATCTCGGTTTTGCCGGCAACATCTGCTGACGCTCCGGTCAATCGGTCCGCGTTCGTGCCTTTGTTCTGAATCGTCAAGTAGCCGGCAGCCGTTTTTGCGCCGTTCGGCGTTGCCCGGCTCCATGCCTGGGTGATCACGAGATCACCTGCCTTCACTTGCTGCGCTTTGACTGGCGCGACGGCGCCCAGGACAATCAACGAAACTGCCAGTACTGGCGTGCCGAAACCTCTCATGTCGTCCTCCTTGGAATCCAATGAGGCTACCACGGAGCACAGTTTTGTCACTGCTCCCTCAGGCGAGGCTGCCCGCCGCTAGGATCAATATTACTCCGTTATCTCTTCACGAGGCCTACGGCGTTGCTATATGCCATGCCCCGTTGAGCTTGCCATCGCCATCAGCATCGCCAGGAGCCTTGTCATTCTTCCACGCGTACAGTGGCCGGCCCTTGTAGGCCCACATCTTCTTACCATCGTCCCTCGAGACGATCGTCCAGTCGCCCGAGTTCTTGTCGCTGTCTGATGCCAGCAGAGGCGGCCAGTTCTCGGCGCACGGACCACTGCAGGCAGATTTGCCGCCAGCGTCCTTGTCAAAAACGTAGAGCGTCATGCCCTTATCATTTACCAGCGCCTTGCCCTTTGGTGTATCGCCAGGCTTTGCGGGCGCCATTTGCGCCTGTGCGGCTCCCGCGGCCAATAAAAAAGCTGCGGCGATGATTGCAGTTCGTTTCATGTCGTCGCTCCCTGTTCCTTTCAAAGGTTCAACACGCTCGGTCTCTCCTTATTCCCACTCGCTCGCAATAATCCCGCCAAGACAGCACAGGTAGTCCGGTTGTTGCGCCGCAAAGGCGTTGAATGCCATGCTCTAGTCAGCTTGCGTGACTGAAGTCGACTTTTCTTTGTCTTAGTTTGGTCATCATCGATCCCAGCGCTGCTGCGACCACCACTGAGAATCCAAAGAGCGGCAACAGGACTGCCATGAGAACGAGCGGTACGAGGATCGCAGGGGACCACGGCACGTTGCGGCGTGGCGGCACGCCGCTTTGACCCTTGGGACGTCGGATCCACCACGAGACGATGCCTGTGATGCTGAGCCAGATCAGCGAGCAAGCAAGCAGCGTGTTCAACCAAACATTCACCGGGCCAAAATCACCCTGGTGAACGTGAATCCCGACAGCCACGAGCCGAGGGATTGCCGGCAAATCCTGGTTCTGAAAATCACCGATCAGTTTTCCGCTCGCGCTATCGGCCGTCACGATGCGGTCATCCCAGATGGATGACGTTCGGTTGGCGACAAACAGTGGGGCATCCTTCCATGGTGAGAGCTGGACCGTGATCGTGCCCTTGACACCGCGCTCACGAGCAGTGCGAACAGCCGCGTCCATGGATGACCCTGCCGAATCCATCTGATCTGTCGAAGCCCCCCCGATCGAGAAGCCCGCTGGACTTTCCTGCCCGAGAAGCTTTTGCGCCCGCGACAGTACCTCGCCTCCCCAGAAAGATGTCCAGGGCAACGCGCTGATCAGGAAGAATATGAAGACCGCGGAGATGATCACCGCGACGATGGCATGAAGGTCGCGCACATAGACCCGCGCGCCAGCATCCCGCCGTGGTCGTAACGCCTGCCTAAGGCTGCGTCCTCGCGGCCACCAAAGATAGATGCCGGTGACGATCATGACGATCGCCCAGCAATTGCCAAGCTCGAGCAGCCAGTTCCCAGGGGCGCCAAGCGGCCAGCCTGCGTGCAAGGAACGGCTGATGCCGGGTAACCATTGACCGGACGTTAGTGCGCCAATCGCCTGCCCGGTGTGCGGATTGACGAACACCGGATAAGGCAATCCATCGCTACCCTGAAAGATTACTTCCGTACTGCGGCGAGGATCGTCGTGCAATACGATCTGCTGGACCGGACGCCCCGCGCTCGTCTGCGATTGCGCCCCGGCTTGGTGAGCACCATGGTTGTGCTCCGTGGCAACGGGGAGCGTCTGGCGCGCACCTGTCGATGCAAACGCAGCCGACATCTGAGCGCTTGGCGGCACCTTCGTATCCGAAACCGGCACGAAGCGGACCTGGGGATAGCGCAGGTCCATCCACCATTCCGACCATAGATAGAGCGTTCCCGTCACGCTCTGCCAAAGCACGAACGGGATGACGATCAGCGCTGCCAGAAAATGCCAGCGCCAGAAGATCGGGTACAGGCGGACCTGCCGCGCACTTTGCGGGTCGCCCGAGGTCGGGACAGCTACCGTCATCTCTTACGTTACAATTCTGCCCGAATGGAGCCGAGGAAAGTCCGCGGTGCGCCGGGGAAAATGATCAGGCGGTTCGAGGAACTTTCATAGTAGTTGGTTCCAAATACGTTTTTGACGTTCAGCTGCAGGGTCATGGTCTTGATCTGCGTCTCGACCGGCGGCTTGAACCGATATTGAAGCATCGTGTCGACGCGGGCGTAGGCCGGCAACTGGAAACTATTTTGATTGTCACCCTGCCGTTCACCCACGGCGACTACGCCCGCCGCAGCGCTCAAGCCTTCCCAAGGTCCATGAGCGTCGTATTTCCCCCAGACTGCTCCTGAATTGTAGGGAACGTTGAGCAGCCGGTTACCGTTTTCGCTGACGGACGGGAAAACGGGTGTGAAATAAACGCTGCCAAGACCGCCGACTACATCCTGGATGTCAGGACCCTGTCCATTGACGATGCGGGCATCGGTGTAGCTGTAGCTCGCAATCACGCTCCAGTTGCTGTCGATCCGTCCGTTGAGATCGAACTCGAAGCCGCGGCTTCGCACCTCGCCGATCGGAATGGAGAAGCCGGCGCCGCCGAGGGCCTGGGTGATATTGGTCTTGACGATGTCGAACACGGCCGCCGAGGCCGTCAGGCGCTTGTCGAGAAGCTCGGCCTTGATCCCGGCCTCGTACTGCCGCGACGTCTCCGGCGGAATGGCAGGCGAGCCTGGAACCGGCAGCGCGTCCTGCACTCCCAGTCCTTTGGTGTAATTCGCATACAACGAAAGCCACGGCGTGGGCTGCACCACAAGCCCCGCACGGGGGCTGAACGCTTGAGCCTTTGCGCTCAAAAATCCTGCTCCCGTATTGGGATCGTAAGGTCCCTCGGCTTGTTCCTGGGAGTCGAAGCCATAGCCGCTGCCGTAATTCGCCCAGTCGTACCGTCCGCCGAGCAACACATGGAAGCGATTGTCGAGGAACGAGATCGTGTCTTGACCGTACACACCGCTCCAGCTTTCCCGCAACGGATAGAAAGTGTTAGGCGCCGCGCCGCCGTAAGCGGACTGACCATAGACCGGATTGTAGATATTGATCGATCCAATGGTCGGGTCGAACTGAGTTGGATTGAAGTAGGTCTGGATATTTTTGGTGAGATTGAAGTAGTCGACGCCGACCAGCAAGGCATGCTCGACCGGTCCGGTCCAGAGCTTGCCTTTGAGATCGAGATTTGTTGCGAAAGTGCGCGCCTGGATATTGGCGTCCCAGATCCAACGGTCGACGACGCCGGTGGCCTCCGTGAAGGAAGCCGTACCGTACTGATGCTGCCCGTAACGCTGGTCGTTGAAGGCAAAACGGTTTGTCAGGCTCCAATCCTTGTTGAAGTCGTAGGTCCAGTCGAACCCGACGAGATGACGATCCTGAGTGTTGGGATTGGCCTGCGTATAAGCAGGCTCCTGGAGATATCGGCTGATAGGCACCGGCGCGGGGCGATTGCCAACGGCAGGAATGCCCATCGATTTGTCGACGAACTCCGAGTGTTGATATTCATAGTCGATGTTGAAGCGGAACTGATCGTTCGGCCGGAAAGTCAGTGTCGGCGCGATGAAAACATTTTTGCTGTTGACGAAGTCGATGAAGGAATCTGCGCGGTCGTACGCGAGATTGACACGATAGAGCCAGGTCTTGTCTGCCGTCACGGGACCGGTGGTGTCGATTGTCGTACGGCTGAGGCCCCATGATCCGAATTGCTGCTGGATTGAGGTATAGCTGTAGTCAAGCGGACGCTTCGGTATCAAGTCGACGATGCCGCCCGGCTCGAGCCGGCCGTAAAGCATGGCCGCCGGCCCCTTCAGAATCTCAATCGACTGCAGGTTCGAGGTCTGGATGCCAGTGAGCTCCCAGACCCGCAGGTTGTTGCGATAAATATTGACGTTATCAAAGCCACGGATGTTGAACCCGTCGTAGAAATTATTGCTGCTTGGCGTGTTGCTCGGTGGCTGAACGCTGCTGACATACCCGACGATTGCATCGCGTACGCTAATATCCTGGCGGTCGTCCATCGCCTGGCGCGTCACGACCTGGACGTTTGCCGGAGTTTGCAGGATCGGCGTATTGTCCTTACCGGCCATGGCAGGGGCGTCATAGTCCACCGTGTAACCCGTGAAGCGGCCGCCGGGTCCGGCGCCATATTGGCTGCTGCCGACTTCGGTGGCTGGCTTGCTCTCCGGTGATGGAGTCCGCACCGCTTGAGTGCGTCTCGTGGTGCGCGCAGGACGTTGAGCCGAGCGGGCAGCCTTGGGCTTTCGTGGTGTTGGCGCGCTGACAACGACAGGCGGCAGCGGCGACTGCCCACTACCGGTTGCATTCGATGCCGCCGCTACGACGGTACGCGCGGGATCCGCCGCTGGTGGGCCCGAGACAGTTTGCGCGAAGGAACTGATGGGAACAGCGGCAACTGAAGCGGCAGCGCATAGTGCGGGTAGAAAACGAGACATGAGAGAACTCCATGAACGACGGCGAGACGAGATTCGCTAGATCGCCGATGGAGGTCCTTGGGACAGGCGCGGATCATGCCGGGAAGTTGGAAGAGCTAACGATGGCTCTTCGGTACGAAGTACCGTTGTGATAGGTGTCCAAAAATTCGCATCCACCGTCACTGCTGGCGGCATCGTGGCGCTGGAGACAAGGATGCAAATGCGACAGAGGCCGTGTTGATCGCTGTTCACTGGTGCAGAGCTTTGATCCGCCGAATCCGTATCCGCGAGCGCGTGGCAGATGGACTGAAGATCTTGCGGCGCGAGCATCATCGCGGTCGATTGAGCGGTCGCGGCAACCAATTGAAACGCGAAAAAGTAAGCGATCAAGGCACAGACCGCCCGCCTCAACCACATTTTTCGGAATATACCCAATCCAGCCTCCCCGGCAGATGTCTAGCATCTTGTAGCCCGAAGCGGGAGTCCCTCCATGGCACGGCTGCTACGCCGTGGGTACCGATCTGACGAACCCGGCGAGAATTCGATCATGGCTCGTCACTCGACTGTAGCCTCGGTCCAGCCCGCCGGGAATAAATTTTCGAGGGCACGATCTAATCTCCTGCGCCTCGGCAGCAGGACAGGAGAACACCCTTGCACAAAACGTCGTATTTCGCCCGGACATTGGGCATGGCTCTGGCCGCCCTGGCCTCGCTCTGGAGCCCCGCCACCCTGGCCGCTAATCTCTCCGCCGGAGATCCCGCGCGTGGGGAGGAGCTTTACCAGGGCTGCATGGATTGCCATTCCATCGAGAAAAACGACGTTGGACCGATGCACCAGGGTGTCGTCGGCCGCAAGGCCGGCAGCGTGCTCGGCTACAACTACTCCCCGGCTCTGCGAAACGCGAACGTCGTTTGGACTGAGGACAATCTCGACAAATGGCTTACGAGTCCACAAAGCTTCATTCCGGGAACGAAGATGTTCTATCAAGTCCAGAAGCCGCAGGATCGATTAGATATCATCGCCTATCTGAAGGAGCATGCGAAGTGATGGAATCCTGCCCGCTCCCCCGACGGATGTCACTTGTCGCTGCGGCCCGGAAAAGACTTCCGCGCTGGTCCCGATAATGCTTAAACCATTACGGGTTGCTGGATCGCATTCTGAAGATTGGTGTGAATTCGGAGGCGCGCCATTTTGCAGCCAAACAGGATTGCATCAGCGAAACTGTGACCATCTGCGCTGCCGTGACTTTTGACCACGGTGCCGTTCAATCCCAAAAGAATGGCGCCGTTTGGCGGACGCAGCTTTTTCCGAAGCGCCGCAAAACTTGCGCGTGCCATTAGATAGCCGGCCCGAGCGCTCCAAGATGACCGAAATGCCTCTTCCACAGAGTTTTTGAGAAGGCGGGCTGTCCCCTCTGCTGTCTTTAGCGCGACATTCCCGGCAAACGCCTCGGTGACTACGACATCAACATCACCTGATCCAATGTCCGCCCCCTCGACGAAGCCCAGATATTGCTGACACTGAAGGTGGGCCTGCCGAAGTAATTCATCCGCGCTGTATACTTGCTGCCGTCGGTCAAAAGGGCTGAGATAGGAGCCCAATAGCCCTACCGTCGGTCTTTCGATCCCAAGCGCAGCACGTGCCAAGGCACCGCCCATCATCGCGAGATTAAATAGATGTTCGGCGTCAGCACCGATAGAAGCTCCGAGATCAAGAACGACAGTCTCCCCCTTCAGAGAGGGCCATAATCCCGCGAGGGCCGGCCGCTTGATATTGCCAACGGTTCGAAGCTTGATTTTCGCTAACGCCAACAGGGCGCCCGAATTTCCCGCCGATATAGCAAAATCAGCCTCACCTTTCTTCACGGCGTCGATTGCGAGGGCCATTGAAGATCTAGATCGACCAACTCGGAGTGCTTCGGCGGGTTTTTGATCCATTCGGATTTCGATCTCCGAATGGACAATGCGCGTTCGCTGTCGGAGTTTCGATCTTCTCACAACTAGTGCATCAAGGATTGCCCTGTCACCAAATGCAGTGAATTCCAGGTTCGGTGCACGCTTCAATGACAGCTCGGCGCCAGCTAGAACTACTGACGCTCCGAAATCTCCACCCATGCAATCCAGCGCTACGCGGACTCTTTCGGCCAACGGAAGGTCCTCCCAACGCGCCAGACCTGACTATCTATAGCGCAAATGCGGTTCGTTGTATCCGCTATCCAGCGGAAATCGGAAGCGAAGCATCTCTATGCGCAGAGATGTCAAGGCAGCAGTGTGAGGCCAAGGATTGCTCGGCGGGGCCACGCGACTAGTCCGCGCCAGACTTGAATAGCCCCAAAAACACACCAAACACAACCAGTGAAGTATGATGTTTTTATTGAAACATCATACTTCAACCGCTAGGCTGGTTCCGGGAAAGCAAAGGCGCTTGGGAATGTTGTGGCGGTGTGGGGTAAGCCTGCTGATCATTGTCGCTGTCCAGCTGGCAGCAGCGGCGAGAGCGCAAACTCCGCCTATGAATGGCAGCACACCTCAAGCGGCACCGGCGACGTTGCCGCCCGTCGAGGTGGATGCACCTAAACAGCGCAATTTACAGAAGCGCCGACAGCAGCGGGACGCGCGTCGGGCTCGTAACCTACAACGACAAATCGCGAGTCTACCAAGCGCTGCCCCCCAGATCGTTGGTGGATCGGGCTCCGCCAACGTCGCATCAGGCGGCACACCGAGCCAGAACATGGCGAGCCAAACATCGGTGACTGGAGAAACGCTTAATGCACGTCCCGTGACCCGCCCTGGGGAACTGCTTGAGGCCGTCCCCGGGCTGATCGTCACGCAGCATTCCGGCGAGGGAAAGGCCAACCAGTATTTTCTGCGCGGTTACAATCTTGATCACGGCACCGACATGGCGATCTGGGTCGATGACGTGCCGGTCAACATGCGGACCCATGCCCATGGTCAAGGCTATGCCGACCTCAACTGGCTAATGCCGGAAACTGTGAACCGGTTGGATATCCGCAAAGGTCCATGCTATGCCGACGAAGGTGATTTCGGGTCGGCGGGTAATCTGCATATCGGGTTGATCGATAGCGCGCCCAAAGCGATGGCTCAGGTTACCGCGGGGAGCTTTGGCTATTTCCGCTTCTTCGGCATGGACTCCAAGAAAGTCGGCGATGGCAATCTGCTGATTGCCGCCGAACGAGGGACCTATGACGGTCCATGGGTCACGCCCGACGATATGCAGAAGATCAATGGTCTACTGCGCTACACCCAGGGGACTGCGACCGACGGTTTGTCCATCACCGGGATGGCCTATTCCAACCAATGGACCTCAACCGATCAGGTTCCGTTACGCGCAATCACGGCTGGCCAGATCGACCGGTTTGGCTCAGAAGATCCCACCGACGGTGGCAGAACCAATCGTTTCGCGCTATCGGCCCGGATCGCTGGCACAGATGACGCAGGTTCTTGGAAGGCCAACGCGTATCTGGTCAAGAGCCAGCTCGACCTGTTCAACGACTTCACATACTTCCTAGCTAATCCGGTGCTTGGCGATCAATTTCACCAACACGATGACCGGTTGATGCTTGGTGCCAATGCCTCTCGCACACTCGTCGGTTCTCTCGCCGGACTTCCGATGGAAACCACGTTCGGCGCGCAAACGCGATACGATAACATCGCGCTTGCGTTGACCGACACCTACCAGCGCAGTTTTCTCTCCAATGTCCGCAGCGACAAGGTGGGCGAGTCCTCAATCGGCGTCTATGCGCAGAACACGGTGCGGTGGACCGATTGGCTGCGCACGACCGTCGGCCTGCGCGGCGATTTCTACCAGGCCAATGTGTTCTCGATCTATGACAACAACAATTCCGGCAATGTCAGCGCGGGAATTGCCAGCCCGAAATTTACGATGACACTCGGCCCCTTCTACAAAACCGAGTTCTTCGTCGGCGCGGGTTACGGAATGCATAGCAACGACGCTCGGGGTGCCACGACAACCGAAGACCCGAGTGATCCGTCCACTAAACTTGCCGCCTCGCCGCTGCTAGTTCGAACTAAGGGGGTGGAAACCGGCATCCGGACCCGGATCATTCCAGGTCTCGACTCGTCGCTAAGTGTGTTCCTACTCAACCAGGACTCCGAAATTATCTTCAGCGGCGATGCCGGTGATACCGAAGCGAGCCGGCCAAGCCGACGCTACGGTTTCGAACTGACCAATCACTATCGCCCAGTGTCTTGGATCGATGTCGATGCGGACCTTGCAATGACGCACGCCCGCTTTCTTGGCTACGACAGCGATCAAGCCGACGCCTACGCCTCGCTCGCCGGTTATCCGCAGGCGCAGATTGGCAACGCGTCAGGAAATTATGTCCAAAACGCTCCAGCGATGATCGCCTCGGCGGGTATCACGCTTGGCGAGAAGACAGGCTGGTTCGGCACGCTGCGCTGGCGCTACCTTGGATCGACTCCGCTGACCGAAGACAATGCTTTCCGTTCAATGGCAACCAGCATCTTCAATGGCCGAATTGGCTTCGGAACCGCTGACGGTTGGCGTATTCAGCTCGACGTGCTGAATCTGTTCAACACTCAAGCCAATCAGATCTCTTATGCTTACGGCTCTTTGATCAAGACCGATAGTCTCTACAACCTCTGCTATCCTGTGCAGACGGCGCCCGCAGCCGTTTGCCAGACGGGTGTTATGGACACCATTTTGCATCCCGTGGAACCGCTGACCTTCCGGGTGACTGTAGCTGGGACGTTTTAGTTCGCCTTCGACTGCCGGGCAAAACAGACACACTTTGCGAGCGATCGTCGAACCGGCTGCCGGACATACTCTATTGATATTGACGGCCTACCGCGCAGATGCCACTTTGGTGATTGGTAGTGTCCGTAAGGACTATCCAAGGGAATGCGGTGCGTCCACTCAGTGGACAATTCCGCGGCTGCCCCCGCAACTGTAGGCGGATAGCCGACGACCAGCAAAACCACTGGAGCCTCTTGGTCTCTGGGAAGGTGGTCGAAGGCGATAACCCGCGAGCCAGGAAACCTGCTGCCAGCCATGAGTCACGCGCGAACGCATTGGGCGGGGTGCCCTGATGTCGGACAAGTAGCCGGTGCATCTGCCGCCTGGGGCGAAGGTAGATGACTAAGGCAACCGCGGTGGCAGTTTGTTTGCGTCGCCGCAGAGCGTTGTTGTGCAACATCTTCATTTTCGTACTGGCGTTACGCCAGGGTTTTCGCGTGCTTTCCTGATCTCTCTGCTCTCTTCGGTGTCGCTGTCATCAGCGGCGCTCGCGCAGAGCGCGGTGCCGAACAAGCCGCCCGTGGAGATCGGCCCTGTGACCGTCTCCCCGCCCACGCCGAAACCGGCTCGCGCCGTGAGCCCCGGCAGTCAGAAACCTCGCGCAGCACGTCGGGCCACAGGGCCGAAACCGACGACTCCGGTCGCGGTAAGGCCGACCAATCAGCCCACGAGCGACACGACACCGCTGAACACCGCAATCATCACCGGCATCTCTTCGCGCCTTGGCATCTCGGCACGCGAGACGCCTGCGACCGTCGAGGTCATCAGCCAGCAGACCATGCAGGATCGGGGTATCCGGACGACAACCGATGTGGCCAAGGCTGCGGTCGGCGTGACCGGCGGCGACGCACCCGGAGCGCCTGCGATCTTCTCGATGCGCGGCTTTAGCGGCGATCAACTCACCACGCTCTACAACGGCATCCCGATCGGTCCGTCGACCATGACCGGCCGCCCCATGGATGTGGCCGGCCTCCAGCAGGTCGAGATCATCAAGGGACCGGACTCGCTCGTGGCCGGCCTCGGCGCGACCGGCGGCGCCGTCAACTATGTGACCAAGGCGCCGCATACGGGGGCGATCGTCAACGAGGCATTCACCTCCTACGACTCCTTCAACGGCTATCGCGCCGGCTACGGCTCCGGTGGCAGCACGCTGATTGACGGCCTCGACTACCGCTTCGACATCAGCCATTTCAACGACAAGAGCTTTATCGACGACAGCTATTCGAAGCTCAGCAACGTCTCCGGACAGCTGAACTATCGCGTCACCGACAGCCTGAAGGTCTGGGGCGCGGCCGAGTACAAGCAAGACAGCGATCGCTTCTACTGGGGCACGCCGATCGTGCCGGCAAACGGGGCCGGTATCGTGCCGACCACGGGCATCGTGTCGGGCACCTGGAGCAATTATTACCTGGGTGGCGGCACGCCAGTTCCGGCAACGATCGACGCGCGCACGCTGACGACGAATTACAACGTGCTCGACAATCACAGCGGCGCCAGCGAGCTCTGGCTGCGCAGCGGCTTTCAATGGGACATCGCCAACAACGTCTCGCTGAAGAGCCAGATCTACGGCTATGACGCCCACCGGCACTGGTTCAACAACGAGATCTCGTCGTTCGACCAGACCGTCGGCGGTGTCGCCGGCGCGGGGAGCATCTATCGCGAACGGCTGGCGCTCGACCACGCACAGCGGCTCTACGGCAACATCACCGACCTCACCGTCAATTCCAATATCGGCGACCTCGACAACCGCTTCGTCGCAACGGTGGCTGCGAGCAACAACCAGTTCAACGTCTCGCAGGACACGCTGTTCTTCAACGATTACGCCGATCTTCTCAATCCCACCCCCGGGCTCTATGGCCCGCGCAGCGATGAGAAGATCTATACTCGCGTCAATACCGCCTCGCTGTCGTTCGAGGATCGGATCAAATTGACCTCGAATTTCGCGCTGATCGGCGGCATCCGCTTCGAGGATATCAAGCTGGACCGCACCCGGTTCGATCCCGATGGCGTGCTGGAGGCAGCGAAGGGCTATCCGTTCTCGACGACGTTCAACCCGATCACAGGCCGCGTCGGCTACACCTGGGACATCACCCCCGGCGTCATGCTGTACAGCCAGTATGCGACCGCGGCCGACCCGACGGTCGCCAACATCTTCATTCTTGCACCGTCGGTGCCTTTGCTGCTGACGACGTCGCGGACCTATGAGACCGGCGTGAAGCTGCAATCGGCCGACAAGCGCGCAGAGGCAACATTCTCGGCCTTCGACATCGAGCGCAAGAACGTCTACGTCCCCGAGAGCGGCATCGTCTTCAACGTCGCCGGCAAGATCGAGTCGAAGGGCATCGAGATCGCGGCGGCGATCAATCCGGTTGCCGGCCTGAAGCTGTGGGGTAATGCCGCGTTCGTGCAGTCGCACTTCGTCGATTTCACCTATGTCGACGGCAACGGCGTATTCCAGTCCTATTCGGGCAACACGCCGCCCAACGTACCGAACTTCGTCGCCAATGCCGGCGCGTCGTACCGATTCGAAACGACGCTTCCGGTCGAGATTGGCGCCTCGATGCGTCACGTCGGCGACCGCTTCAACTACCAGGACAATATGGTCGTCATGAATGCCTATACGACCTTCGATGCGTTCGCATTCGTCGACATCCCGAAGACCTATTTCACTGGTGTCGAGAACACGCGGCTCTCGTTCCGCGTGCGCAACCTGACGAACAAGCTATACGCCGCCTGGGGCGATCCGGGCTATACCGATCAAATCATCCTGGGTGCGCCGCGCAGCTACGAGGTGGCGGCCTCGTTCAAATGGTGAGGTGAATGTTAACATGAGAAGACGATCCCGTCGTCCGACTTGGCGAGGCCGGGACCTATGAACAAAACCTTGATGCTTCAGGGACGCTGGATCCAGTCATGAAAGAGGATCAGATTATTTACAGTCGAGGAAGTACCATAGTGACTCAGCCCACGGCCGTCCGCGTGAGATCATTCGACCTACGAAAACGTTGCGATCCCGAGTCACTCGGTTTCCGTGTTCGGATTGTCAGCATATACAGCCTTCTTATTTTCGCCAATGTGTCTACTTGGGTATGGGCTCTTGTTGAGTTTGCACATCAGCCCGTGCTCATCGGAACCGCTGTGTTGGCCTATAGCCTCGGGCTACGTCACGCCATCGATGCAGACCACATTGCAGCCATCGACAATGTAACGCGCAAGCTGATGCAAGAGGGAAAGCGACCAGTCGCCGTCGGATTTTTCTTTGCATTAGGGCATTCGACGGTCGTTGTGCTTGCGTCGATTGCTGTTGCGCTAACCGCAAATGCGTTGAGCGATAAGCTTGCTTCATATCGAGAGATTGGCGGCATCATCGGCACATCGACATCAGCGCTATTTCTTTTCCTGATAGCGGTTGCAAATATCATTGTACTGCGGGGCGTATACCGCGCCTTTCGGTTGGTCGAGCGAGGCGACCGGGTACCGGAAGAGGACATCGACGCATTGTTACAGCAGCGCGGATGGTTGGCGCGTATGTTCAGGCCGCTTTTCAGATTTGTTTCACGAAGTTGGCATCTTTACCCAATAGGCCTGTTGTTCGCGCTCGGTTTCGAGACCGCGAGCGAGATCAGCCTATTCGGCCTCTCAGCCCAAGCGTCCAATTCAATCTCTAACTGGTCGCTTCTAATTTTCCCGGCACTGTTCGCCGCCGGAATGACGCTCGTCGATACTACTGATGGTGTCCTAATGCTCGGGGCTTACGGGTGGGCGTATCGAAATCCCATGCGCAAGCTCTTTTACAATCTGACCATCACGTCAGTGTCTGTGATTGTGGCATTGGTGGTCGGCGGCATCGAAACGCTCGGCCTCATATCAAATCAATTCCATCTACAAGGTGCTTTTTGGAGAGTGATCTCGGACATAAATGAAAACTTCGGCGTACTCGGCTATGGCATTGTGGTGCTGTTCGTCTTGAGTTGGGGCGTGTCATTCGTCGTCTATCGCTTCAAGGGATATGACCGCTGTGTCAAAAAGGGCTGACACTCCGAGGCTTCCAATGTCGGCCCATCTGCGACCTCACACAACAACCGCTATTGTGCCTCTCTCGGCCGACCTGCGACATCGGATGGGCGTACCATTCCGATTTTATGTTCGCTGCTCAACCATTCGCGGCTGACACCAGCTTCGATTACAGAGATGCGACACTTTGGGTCCTTCCAGGGCCCTCCCCATGTGGGTGGAAGTGCGACCTCGCCATTTCCGTAGATGCAAAAGATCTGTTTTCGGTTGTTATTCTCGCTCTGTGAAATATGCGAGGTTTCGGGCAATGGCATGGGCTAACTTGAGGCACGTTTAGTACCCCTCGGGTGAAAATCTCCTGCATCTTCATTGCCGCACCGAGGTTTCACAAATGAACGCAACTAAGCCTTATCGCCTCATCCCGAGGGCCTCTCAACGCAACAGCCTACGCGCCTCCTGCCCCGGCGTCGGGGCGCTGATCGAGCGCCAGCTTCGCGTTGATCGGCATCATGTGGTAGAGTGTCTAGGCCGTGGGTGCGCTGTTAAGCGAACATTGCGAACAGGTTTGTCAAATATTCCAAGCAGGTCGATCCAGCTCGGCGCCGTGCCGTTGGTTGAAAGTCCTTTGGAATTGCAGCGGAAGCCGTTTATCGGCAGACCTTAACGTAGACACAGATCTTCTTGAAATTTTCCCAGCGACATTGTTGTTCCATCCGGCATGTCTTTCCCTTGGGGTCCGCCTGAGCGGTCTGGCCTGCCATGGCCGCAGTGCTTGCCCCTATAAAGACGGCCACGATCAAAACCCGGCTGACAAATCTCATGATTTTCTCCTGCTAATTTTTGGATGTTGCCTCGTCAGTGACAGGTGGAGGACGACACGCCGAAAGCCATCTTACGCTTTCCGTCGGTCAGGCAACCGTCCTTCCACACGCCTTGGAATACGCCTTCGAGCGTGGTCGCAGTGCCCACTCCGTTCGGCTTTCCGTTGCGAAAATCTCCTTCGTAGCGCGCACGAAGCAGATTCATGACGCCGTGCCCGCTGGGCTCACCGTTTAACAGCTCACCGTCATAGGAACCGGATCCCCAAGCCTGTCGGCCGCGACCGGACTGACGCCCCTGATTCCAATCTCCCTCGTCGGTCTCGATCACGGTCGTGCTTCGCAGCCATCGAAGGTTGCCGTGCCCTTGCGCCCGACCGTTGACGCATTCGCCGGTCCAACTCACGGACTCGCCGGGAGTTGGATGTGGATTAAAGACCTGGCAGCCGCTAACGGGATCAGCGACGAAGGCGCCGGGGGTCATCAACGGCTCTTTGGTCTGGGCATTCCCCGCCGTCGAGCAACCCAACGCCATGAGGAGCAACGCTGATCTACCGATGATCTGTTTGATGGCTTCGTTCACTGGGAGCCCTTGCTTTCGAGTAGCGGCAGAACAACTTCACGCAAAAGCGGTTCGCGGACATCAATAAACTTGTCACGGACAATTCCATCCCGATCGATTACGTAGGTGAGCGGGAAGCCTTCGGGCGGCCCAAATCCATCGTGTGTGATCTTGTCGAGAGTGGAGGTCGGGTAAGACAGGCCTCGGCTGACCGTGCGCATTTTCGCAAAGTCGCGAGGACGATCCGCGCTGATGCCGATTAACTCCAGTCCCTGTTCGTGATAGCGCTGATAGAAAGCATTGAGGGCCGGCATCTCCTTCTTGCACGGCGCGCACCAGGTTGCCCAGTAGTTCACCAGGACGACCTTGCCGCGAAGCCTGCCAAGATCGAAGCTGTCGCCATCGAGCCGTGCAGCGACGAGCGGTGGCGCCGGCTTGTCCAACTCTGGTGCAGCGAAGGCAGGATCAATCAACGCCGTCATTACAAACAAGGCTGTGGCGACTCTGATCGACCTGTCCTTTAGCCAAAAAAGGAGCGTTAAGCTCCTTTTCGCTGTTACGGGTGCTTGTGGTCGCATGCTGAGGTCGACCTCCCGCTAAAAATTGTAGCTCGCCACGGTCTTCACCATGTAGGGCGCAATCAACTGTCCCTGACTGCCGCTATCGTTGATCGCCGCGTTGGTGCGATAGTAGATGGGTACCTCGACGTCGACATAGAACTTGAAAACCCGCTTGTTCACCTCATCCAGCACCTTGGTGAACTCAACGCCCGGCGAGAACATCAGGCGGTCGAAGCCGGTGTTCAGCGGGTCGGACGCCGGGCCGCTGTCGTGCTGCCGGTGCGAGGCGATGATCTGCACCAGCGGAGCTATCTTGTCGAAGCCCAGCACGTTGTAGAAATTGTTGTAGATGATGCCGGCGGCGGCATCGACCTGGAAGCCCGGCTTGTACATCTGCATCATTCCGCTGTCGGCATCGAAGGCCGCCTGGTACAGGAACGGCTGCTGCCACCTGATCTGAGAAAAATACTGCCAGGCATTATCACCGGTGATCATGCCGCGATGAAACGCTCCGAGAATGAGATCGGTGCTGCCGGAGCCGATCTGCGTGTCGCGGTCCAGGCCCGTTGCCGTGAACGTGCCGGTCGGCAGCTTCAATCCGAAAATGATTCCGGTGGACATATCCGCGGCGAATCCCGTGTACATGCCCATCACCTCAACGTCGCCGAACGAACGCGAGTTGAAGGTCTGAACCATCGGCGGATCGTTGGGGAAGTTCGTGTCGGTACTGAAGGCGCGGGTCACATAGGGTACGCGCATCATGACGCCCCAATCCCGGTTGAACATGTATTGCAGGCCGACCGTGTACCAGTTGGTCACCACTTGCTTGTCCGAATTGGCAGACGCCGGTCCTTTCGAACTGCCGATCCAATTGGCGTTCTGGTTAGAGTGCCACCATTCGGTGAAGATCCTGCCGCCGTGGTCGTCTTCCTGCGGCAACAGGCCGCCGCCGACGTCGAACACGCTACAGCCGCAGGCGCAGGCAAGAGCGGGGCTGGAGCCGACGGTCGACATGATGCAGAACGCGCCGACGAGGGATGCGAGGAGGAGGATGCCGCGGCGAACATGGCGTGAGCCGCGCTGCCAGAGATTAGTGAACATGCATGCTCCGTTGGCATGTGTGCAAGAGGAGGTACCGCGTACGGCCACGCGCTTTCGTGCCTCGGTTCGAGCAGAGGGCTGGCCGACATTAGCGACGGTTGCCGCCGGTTGATGGCTGTGTGTCATGTCAGAACCTGTAGTTCACGCCGAGGCGCACGGTCTGGATGGTCAAATTGGCTGACCCATGCAGCGTGTTGGCGCCAGCAGCATTGTCGGCGATGACGCCGAGCGCATTCAGCGTTGGGAATTTCGCAAACAGATATTCGGTCTTGACGCTGACATGGTCGGTCCAGGCCCATTCCCAGCCTGCTCCTGCGGTCCAGCCGACCAGGTTGGATGATGCGGTTGCAGTGCCTGCCGCCGCGTTGAGGGTATCGACATAGGTCTGCGTGTACTTGACGTGTGCGAAAGCCACGCCGCCGGTGGCGTAGATCAGCGAGCGGTCCGAGGCGATGCCAATACGCGGACGGATGGTCGCCAGGCTGTCGGTTTGCAGAGATTGTGTGATCGTCATCGTGTCTGCTGTCGTCAGCACGCCGTTGGGGTTGCTGAAGGCGGGCTTGCTGCGGAACCAGTCCCAGTCGCCCTCGATGCCGGCGACGAAGATCCCGGCCTGGTAGTTGCAGCCTCCCTGAACACCGCCGATAAAGCCGGGGTCGTTGCCTGAGCCGGTGCCGGTCGCAGCCGCGGTGGCGAGATCGGCGGGGTCGACGAGATGCGTGCCGGGGTCGACACTGGACTTGAAGTCAGTCCCGCTCGCGGCGCCACCCGCGTTGAGGCCTAGGTAGCAGCCGGTCCAGCTAAAGGCTGGCGTGTGAGTTGGGACCGCTTTCACCGAAAGGTCGGCAGCCGACACAGGAGTTGCTAGAAGCAGAAGCAGGGGTGCTGCGACCGCGATAGACGAGCGAAAGCGATCCTCCGATGGACCGGGGCTGAGATAACTGCGCATGGCGCAAGCTCCATGAGTGACGCCAAGTCATGGCGACTTGACGCGTGACGAAGTGATCAATGCGTGAACGTTGCGGATCAGATCGCCGGCGGCGGAGCGCGAGCCTGGGAATTGGAGCCAGTGCGGGGAGCAATGACAAACGCTGGCTTCTGCTGCCAAATTACGTTTGAAAAATTCTCAACCGGTGCCAGAACAGTGGAGTTCTGCGGCAAGTGT
Organism: Bradyrhizobium sp. BR13661; assembly: GCF_029892425.1. Classification (GTDB taxonomy): domain Bacteria; phylum Pseudomonadota; class Alphaproteobacteria; order Rhizobiales; family Xanthobacteraceae; genus Bradyrhizobium. The sequence goes on from NZ_JARXWB010000014.1 coordinate 183,695, forward strand.
AGCGAGGCATCCGCAAGAACCGCGCAGCAGAGAGTGCAGGAGCCGTCGGCGCCGCGATCATCGGACGGCGCCGACCCATTCCTGGAACCGCTATGGCAGATTTCGATGGATGCAAGAGGATCACCGGCCGCGACCGCGGTCGCCCAGCATGCAGAGATCGGTGCCATGATCTGCGCCATCAGCGCAATCAAGACGATCGGCAAGAATTTCCGCAGGCGCCGCGCCATAGTCCCCCTCCCTCGAAAGACAAAATAGCTGCAAGCCCGAAGCATCGCAACCACGGCATCTCGTGCCGCATCGACGGCCTGCTGAGCGTTGCCCGCCGGTCACGCCACTCAAGTGCTGTAGCCAGCGCCCACGGTACCAGACGGCAAACGCAATCTGCGTCGCCGCGCAGCATCCTCTCAGATCAGATATTCAATTCGAGCCACGCATTGAACCAGCGACCCTGGGCCCTCGACTAGGCCGACCCTGCCGACCGTCGAGCAGTAGTTCTGATTGAACTATTTGTCGATGCGGATATCTAGCCGGATATGTTAGCTATCTAGATACCCAACCGCTGCCTGGCTGCGTCCGCCTCTTTTCGTGCCTGTGCGATAAGCGGCGAACGGCGCTGGAGTATCTCCTGCGTCAGCGTCGGGCCCGCGCCCTCCGGGCTACCAGCGGTGAATGGCGGCTTCGGATCGTATTCGATCAAAAGCTGAATCCGTCTGGCGGTATCATCGTCGGAGAGTCGGGCCGCGAGTGTTAGTCCGAAGTCGATCCCGGAAGTGACGCCTCCGGCTGTGAAGCGATTGCGGTCCTCGACGACTCGCTCTGCCCTGAGGGTCGCCCCCATCAATGGCAGCAAGTCGCGTACATACCAATGCGACGTGGCCTGGTACCCCTTCAGCAAGCCTGCGGCGGCAAGAACCAATGACCCCGTGCAGACGCTCGTCACGTAGCGTGCGCGGGCTCCCCGCGACGCCAGGAAGCCGATTACGTCCGCATCCTTCATGCAGGCGACCGATCCCCCGAGGCCGCCAGGGACGAACAGGACGTCCAGATCCGCGGGACAGGTGTCAAATGTGTCGGTCGCGAGAAGTGCGATGCCGACGTCAGTCATGACAGGGTTCTTGTCTTTCCAAACCAGCTTCACGTTCGCCTGAAGTATCGAAAAGACGGTTTGGGGCCCGACCAGATCCTGCAGGATCATGCCGGGATAGATCAGCATGCCAATGGTCGGCTTCGTCGCTTCCGCCGGTTCGGCTGCGGATGCTGTCCGAAGAACTTGCGACAGAAGCGGTAGCGCACCAAGCGCGATTCCAAAATCACGACGATTCATGATGCATCCTGCTATTTGCTTCCATGCGCCGCTTTGTGTTGATCCACGTCACCATTCATCATGACCACGCCCTCGAAGCGTGAGAACGTCGCGGTCTTTTCCGGTGGCAGCCTGGCTTCGGCCCTCGCCAGATCCTTTTCGAGGCTCTCGGCATCCGCGACAGGAACGCCAGCTTTCACCAATGCGTCCCTGGTCTTGATGCCGTCTCCGGCGCAGAGAATAATGGTCCATGTCCCATGATCATTGCGCAACAGGGCGCGACCGCCCATCTCGCCCTGGGCCCAATCGGCAATCGCGTGTTTGCCTGACACCATGATCGGCTCGACAGAAAGCGGCTCCTGCGGCTTATCGAATATGCCATGAAGAAGCTGAATGATGGATGCCTCGTCAGAGCCTGCCGGCGCAGCAATGCAGGCGATCGAGTGCATCATCAGGGCAACCAGCGTAGCCAAAGCTCTTTTGAACATCTCCAACTCCTTGGTCTCACACGAGCGTAAACAGATCCGTTCGGCGTTTAGCCATCGCGATATCTGGGATAGACTTCTCGCCCTATCTTTTCGGCGTCCTTGTTGAAGTCAACGAACATGTCGCGCATCATTTTTGTGACCTCGCTTGGGGCCTTCGCCGGCGTTCCGGCGTCGTATGGCGGCTCCGGCGCGTACTGCGCCATCAACTGAACGCATTCCGCATATTGCCGGTCCCGTAACTGCCCGACGAGCGAGAGGCCGAAATCGATTCCAGAGGTCACGCCGCCAGCCGTAATTCTGTTGCGGTCACGGACGATTCTGTCTTCGCTCGGCGTCGCGCCGAACAGCGGTAACAGCGAAACCGCGGCCCAGTGCGACGTCGCCTTGTAGCCGGTGAGAAGTCCGGCTGCGCCCAGCAGCAATGAACCCGTGCAGACCGAGGTGACGAATTTGGCGCGCGATCCGCGGTCTCTCAGAAAGCGAAGCGTGCTGTCGTCCTGCATCGCGGCGAGCGTGCCGGTCGCGCCACCGGGGACGCAGATGATGTCGAGGTCAGCCGGGCATTCGTCGAAGCTCGCGCTGGGTTGAAACGCGAGCCCTGTGTCGCTCTTCACGATGTCTTTGCTCTTGCCGACAATGTGTGTCGTCGCGCCGAGAAGGCCGGTCAGCATGGCGTGCGGCCCGACCATGTCGAGTGCCGTGAACTCCGGATAGATGAGGAACGCAATCTGCTCTTTCCCCATCCAGCTCGCAGGCACCTGCGACATGTCATGACCGGTCGTCGTCCCGGCCGAGACCTCAGCGGCCGGTGCGGACCGCAGTCCCGCGGTGGCGAATCCCACGGCGGACGCGAGAAGCAGATCTCGTTTCGATATCATTCGTTCACTCCCAATACGTCGAGATGATGCGACACCCGTTCTGACTTCGGCGACAAGTCATCAAGGACATCAATATCGATAGGCAAGCGTACCGTAGAATGCGCGACCGTCGCCGGGCGCCACCTGACCGCCGAACCAGAGGAAGGGCACGAAGTATTTCTCGCCCGTCAGGTTCTTGACGTTGAACGACGCCCTCCAGTGCTCGGTCTCATAGGCAATCTTAGCGTCAACGGTGAAGTACCCTGGCGTCTTGTAGAGATTTAGGTTGTCGACATATTGCGACGACGCGACGTAGACACCGGCACCGGCGCTCCAGCCTCTGAGATAGGGCCAGTCGAAGGCGTAATTTATCCAAAACCGGCCTGAATCTTCGGGAACACCGGGGACCCGGTTTCCTTGTGGCGTTCCCGCATTCGAGTCGGAATACCTGACATCCGTATGGCCGTAGCTTGCCAACACCTTCCAGTTCTTGCTGGGCTGCCAGATCAAGTCGGCCTCATAGCCCTTCGATTCCTGGGCGGATTCGGCCCCGATACCGACGCCAATTGTCACGGGCACGTTCTGGCGCTGGATGTCGAACACCGCGACGGTGCCGGTCAATTGGTCATTGATGTTGAATTTGAAGCCGCCCTCGATCTGCTTCGACGTTTCGGGTGCGATATTGGTGTTCAATGCCTGCGTGAATGGTTGCGTTTGCATCCCCTCGCTATAGCTCCCGTAGACCGACAGTCCGGGAATGAGATCGAGGACAGCTCCGAACCGGGGCAGAGCCTTGGTCGTGTCGGTGCCGAATTGAGTCGGCGCAAAAACTCCCGTACTGAACGGGTAGTTTTCGAGGTAGTCGATATTGATGCTCGCGAGCCTCACGCCGGCAAGGATATGAAGACGATCGTAAATCGTGGACTGCAGTTGCGTGTATGCGCCCTTGGTGGTGTAGGCACTGTTGAAGTCGAAAAACGGGAAGAAAAAGGCTGCGGATGCCGCGGTGGGATCCGTGTACGGCGTCGGAAAGACAGGATTGTTCACCAGGTCGACCGGTGCAATGCCGAGGTCGGTGTTCATGTGACCGCGATCGGTCACGCGGCTGTAGTCGGCGCCCGTGAGCCAGACGTTGTTGGTTGGGCCCAACCTGAAACGCGCCTCCAGATTGGGGTTCACGGAGAACTCCTGCTGCTTCTGCAGAAGATCGACATTCAACAGGCTCCAGGTCGTTGGACCGACATCCGGCGCGGCGGTTTGCGTTGTCTGGCTCCTCTGATCGAAACTTTGGTCCGCGAAACGAGCCTTGATGTTGAAGGACCAGATGGAATCGATCTTGCGATCGAACGTCGCCGTCACGCTCTTGACTTCGCTATAGCTCTTCGGAATGTTTGAGGGGCCAATATACAGATCGGGATTGAGGCGGAAGCTACCCGCCACGGTGCCAACCGCCGGAAGTCCCTCATAGGCCTGTTGCTCGAGGCGCGAGATGCGCCCCTGGATCGTCAGCGTCGTGTCTTCCTTGTTCGTCAGTGTCAGTGTCGGATTGAATGAATAGCGGTCCTGGTGCACGACATCGACGAAGGTATCGTTCGACGTATAGGCGCCCGTGAACCGGAACAACACGGTCTTGTCGGCTGAAAGCGGCTGGTTGAAATCAAAATACGGCTGCACATAGTTGTTCGTCCCGAACGTCACACCCGTTTCCAGGCTTGCCTTGTCGGTCGGCAGCTTCGAGACGACATTGATGGCGCCGCCGAGCGGGCTGCCCGCCCCGCCGCCATACAGGATCGCATTCGGCCCCTTCAAGACTTCGATACGTTCCACGTTCACCAGCGAGTCGCGGTCGCCCGCGTTGTACATGACGTTCATGCCGTCGAGATATTGCTGGGCCGCGAAACCGCGAACAGTTGTCAGGCCGTTCGGGCCCGTGGTGCCGATCGCGATGGTATTCGTCCCCTGCACATTCGAGACGTTCTGGATGGCCTCGGTGACTGTGACGTTGTTCTGGTCTGTGATGACGCTTCTTGGAATCACCTGGATCGACTGAGGAACCTGCTCGATCGGCGTTGCCGTCTTGGTCGCCGAGAATGATGACAACGCCCGATAGCCATCGACCGGCCCGGCGGTCGTCACGGTGGTGCCCGGCGGGAGCTTGAGATCCGGCAAGTTGAGAGCGGGATTATAGGTTCCGAGAGCGTTTGCGAGCGGCTTGACCACCGCGGTCGGCTCTGCTGGAGACGGCTTCGCGCTTGCGCGTTTGACACGCTTGGAGCCGGACCTTCCAGGAGCCGTCGCGCCGGCATCGCGTGCCTGATCTGGCGCCCGAACGGTTACGCCGGGCAGTTGAGTGGATTGGCCAAGGGCAATTTCGGGGACAGCGAGAAGCGCAACGACGCTCACGCCTCCCAGGGCACGAAAACGAAACATCGGAAACTCTCCAACTCGGGCGCAATCGCCCGCCAACAGTCGACAACGTCATCGATTGCAGCCAGGCGGCCGCACCGATCTTGCGATTCTGGAAAAGTTAGGAGTTTGAAGGAGGAGCGCGGGCTCTTGCGTGTTTGGCGCTCCGAGATTCCCGCAGATCTCGGGCCGCGCTGTGCCACACCACAGCTGTCGAAGTACGATAGAGCGCGGCGACAGCAATCTTGGGTGTCTGCGGAGATGCGCCGGCATGAGCCACCAGGCAACATAGCGCGCAGGCACCATCATGGGCTTGGTGTGGGCTCTGGTCGGACTGGCTGTCGGCTTCCCCGCCTCCCGTGTGGCAAATCGTGGCGCCGCCGAAGGCTGCCAACGGGTCAGAGAGAGCGGAGGCCGTCGCCCATGACGCACCGATTGGCGCGATGATCTGCATCATCAGCGCCAATAGGAAAGCCGGGAGATAGATTTGCAGCCGACGCCGCACTGGTCACCGCCCAATTTGGAACGTTCGAACTAATCACGGGGAACGTCGAGAGTCGACGCCAGTTCGCTTTGCGCAATGGATACGAAGCAGTGCAGGAAAATAATCTTCGCCAACTGTATCCCAAATATCACGCGGATCAGACTGGAGCACAGTGAGATTTCGGGCCTCGGTCCAGGCTGACGACAAAAGACCGCGCTTTACCGTCCGGAAGATCGGCCAATATATGTGATCCGTAATGCCGCAGGCACTAACATCCCTTTGCACGACTGGCATGAACGAGAGCAACGTTGAGTAGCCGCGCTCTGTTTCGCACGGCCGACAGCGTCCGTCCCAGTTCCTTGGCTATGGTGCGACTGCCCATATTGGCCTGTACCAACTGACGCAACATATGATCGTCCTCGATCGACCACCGTCGAGCTTCGATTCTGTCGCGCCGAAACTTCCAAAGATTGTTGTTCATAGCGAACCACAGCCGCCGCTTTGGTTTGGAATTTATTTTCCTTGATCGAGACGCCCGTTCTCTGAGCGCAATTGCTTGCGCCTGCCGCATGCCAGCGTGATTGTCATGCGAGCGGGCACCCGGATCTCGACGGGATCGATGTCGTCAGGCTGCCGAAGGTGGCCCTTGTGAGCAGCGCGGGCTGCGCCAGTCTGCTCCTGCGCCGTGGAATGGGCTCTCGACCGGACGAGAGGCCTCTATGCTCCGCTGATCAACAGGAAACGTGACTGCCACGGGAGTGATCGGTGCATGTGCGACGAAAAGGCAGACGTCACAAATATGATGCGCCCGTGCAGGATACTGTGTTCCATCGTCGATCCGACCTGTTGTGCTCGGGCTGCCGCAGATCGACTGCTCCTGGCTGCCGAGCGCGAGCATAGAAGCCGACAGAAAGTCCGCAGCGACCAGTTGAAGCGCAAACAAGTAGGCGATCACCAAACAGGTGGCCTGCCGAAGCCGTCCTTTCGCGAATTTGCGCGATCCCGCCCGCCTCTCCATCGGGGAATATTAGCACCCATTTGCACGATGGGGAGCCTGTGTCTTGTCCGGAACGGGCAATTATCCCTTTACAGGATCGGAGAGCAATTTTCGTAACTTGGCGCGGGAGAGCTCTTCGGGCTCCTGGTAACTCATGAGGCCGACGAATTGCCCCTTGCGGTTCATCATGTAGATCGCCGCAGTGTGGTCCATCGTGTAATCGCCGTCCTTCAAAGGAATCTTGCGGGCATATACGTGGTATTTGGCCATGACCGCGGCGACGTCGCTCTCCGTGCCAGATAGGCCCGTAATGTGCGGGTCGAACGACGACAGATAGAGCGCCAACTGTTGCGGCGTATCTCGTTGGGGATCCACGGTGATAAAGAGGACATTCAGCTCACTAGCCTCCTTGCCGAGCTCTTTCAGCAGTCCGGTCATTTCCGTCAGGGTTGTCGGGCAGACATCCGGACAGTTGGTGAATCCGAAGAACACCAGCGCGGGCTTGCCAAGGAGGTCGCGGTCCGTGACCCGATTTCCGCGCTGGTCGATCAGCGAAAATGCGCCGCCGACGCCCGAGCTTGACGGTAAGCTGCTCCTGCCTTGCAAGCGGCTCCAGGTCACGGCTATCGCCGCGCTCAACACCGCAAGCACAACGATTGCGGTCACGGTGAAGTATGCGCGCTGTATGTTGCGTGCCTTCGGCGATCCACCCTTTGTCGAACTCATGGTCCGCCGATCCTTGTCTTGGGCGGCTTCTTTCGATCGTCAAGCCATAACCGGCGCGATGCAATGACTTAATTGGACATTTTGTCCAATGGCCGACGCGTCAGCGCGCGGCCATCGAAGACATTCAGTGGAATGCGAAAGGGCTGGACCCGAGAGTTTGCGTGATGATTGCCCGTTGCGGAGATTTCACATGACAAATGAAGCACTGAAGTCGTTCGCCAGCCATATCCTCATCCCCTTCATGATGGGCGCGGTCATTGGCCTGTTGTTCATGTCCGCACTCTACTTCCTCGACGTTGGCGGCTTTCGCTCGCTGTTGGCCAGGACCGGGGAAAGCCCGTTTGATGTCGGCCTGATCCCGGTGGCCTTCGCGTTCGGATCGCTGGCAATCGGGACCCGTGAGTTGCTCATCGACAATTGACGGCAGGCAGTGGGATTTTGACGTGGCATGCCCTTCATTTGACCCAGATCAAATGGGTACGGCTGAAGTATATCTAAGGCTAGCAGGCCTCCAACCGCTTCATTGGCGAGCGACGGTGAGAACGTACGACACATCCCTCGACAGAATGCGGCGCAGCTTCCGCCGTAGGGTCGCGGCTGCGTTCTGCACGGTCGCGCTCTTGTTCAACGTCGTTTGCGGCGTCGTTCTGTCGGCCGGCCCATCTCAAGCAGACATCGCGGCGCGCGCTCTGGAGAATGGCTGGACCATCATATGCTCCGCGAATGGGGCGCTTGTCATCGACGCGGATGGAAATCGCGTTCCAGACGATCCGGTCGGACATCCGGGTGCGACCGGTCCGCACTGTCTCTTCTGCCTTCCGCTGATGCACGGGAATGTCTCCATCGCGACGGCGGCGACAATTGCGGCCATTTCGCCGCAGGTGCTCCGGCATTCCTTGCCGCCTGCGGACGTAACCATCGCACGCATTGCGTCCATCCAGGCGTGGCCACGCGCACCACCGTCGTCGTTGATCGGTTAGAATCTCGCCTCTCGCCGCGACGTACGGCGTGAACGTGCCGGCTACCGGCCTCTCGATCACGGACTACTCATGCCTACTCTTCCAACGCGTGCCTCGGCGCGTGTTGCGCCGCGCGCCGATGGCCACATCGGCGCAACCGGCGCGCACGTCGCCGCCACGACATCGGGCGTGCGGGCTGTCTCGGCCGCGCTTGGCGATTTCGTCCGGGCTGGATTCCGTCCGCGCACGCCGCTGCAAAGGGGAATTGCCGCGGCGCTTGTCATCAAGCTCGTCGTGGTCATCGCACTCAGGGTCTTCGTCTTCGCGGACGAAACTCGCGTCATCCCGACCGATCACACCGTCGCACGTGCGATGGGGGTGGAGCGGCGGTAAACCCAAAGAACGGAAAATCTCATGCTGGACCTCGATCCGCTGAGCCTAGGCCGACTTCAATTCGCGCTTACGGCTCTGTATCACTTCCTCTTCGTACCACTCACACTCGGCCTGTCCTTCATCCTCGTGATCATGGAGACGAGCTACGTCATGACCGGTCGAGAAATCTGGCGGGACATGACCAAGTTCTGGGGCAAGCTGTTCGGAATCAATTTCGCCATGGGTGTTGCCACCGGCATCACCATGGAATTCCAGTTCGGCATGAACTGGGCGTACTATTCGCACTATGTTGGCGACATCTTTGGCGCTCCGCTCGCCATCGAAGGCCTGATGGCGTTCTTTCTCGAATCGACCTTCGTCGGACTATTCTTCTTCGGCTGGGATCGCCTCTCGAAGATCGGGCATCTTGTTGTGACCTGGCTCGTTGCAATCGGCTCCAACTTGTCGGCGCTGTGGATTCTGATCGCCAACGGCTGGATGCAGAATCCGGTCGGCGCCGTATTCAATCCAGACACGATGCGGATGGAGCTGACTTCGTTCTACGAACTGATGTTCAATCCCGTTGCGCAATCGAAATTCGTCCATACCGTCAGTGCCGGCTATGTTTGCGGCTCTCTTTTCGTGCTTGCGATTTCCTCGTGGTACTTGCTGCGCGGCCGGCACGTCGCCTTTGCGAAGCGGTCGTTTATCGTCTCCGCGGCATTCGGGCTGGCATCGGCTCTGTCGGTGGTCGTGCTGGGCGACGAGAGCGGCTACACGGTGAGCGAAAACCAGCGCATGAAGCTCGCTGCAATTGAGGGGATGTGGCATACCGAGCCGGCTCCTGCGTCATTTACGGCGTTCGCCATTCCCGATCAGGCCGCCCGGGAGAACCGCTACGAGGTCAAGATACCCTGGGCGCTCGGCCTCATTACCACCCGCTCCTTCAATCAACAGGTGCCTGGAATCAACGATCTGGTGAACGAAGCCGAAAAGAGGATCCGCGACGGTCTGGTTGCCTACGATGCGCTCGAGGCATTCAGCGCCGACCGGTCGAACGCCGACGCGCGAAGCACAATCGACCGACATGCGAAGGACCTGGGCTACGCCCTGCTCCTGAAGCGCTACGTCACCGACCCGCGCACTGCGGACGACGCCACGATCAAGAAGGCGGCACTCAGCACCGTACCGAACGTCTTTCCGATGTTTTGGTCGTTCCGCCTGATGGTGGCTCTCGGCTTCTATTTCATCGCCCTGTTTGTGGCGGCGTTCTGGTTCGCCAGCCGACGTGTCTTCGACCGGCGCTGGTTGCTCAGGCTCGCCGTCTGGTCCTGGCCGTTGCCGTGGGTAGCGGCCGAACTCGGCTGGATCGTCGCCGAATATGGTCGGCAACCGTGGGCCATCGACGGTGTCCTGCCGACGGCGCTGGCGTCTTCCACGCTGTCGTTGTCACAGGTGCTGTTCACACTGTGCGGCTTCGTGCTGTTCTATTCAACCCTTCTGGTCATCGACGTGACGCTCATGCGCAGATACATCGTGATGGGGCCGGTCAAGGCACTCGCACCTCACGCGGCTTCTCCAGCATCGGGTCGCCCGTCCACCGCGGCAGCCCTGACGTCCGCTGAGTGAGGTCTCCATGTCCATTCCTCTCGACTATGAAATTCTTCGCCTGGTCTGGTGGTTCTTTCTCGGCGTCCTGCTGATCGGCTTCGCCATCATGGACGGCTTCGATCTCGGAACCGCGGCATTGCTTCCGTTCGTCGCCAAAACGGACGTCGAGCGACGTGTCGCGATCAATGCGATCGGCCCCGTGTGGGACGGAAATCAGGTCTGGCTGATCCTCGGCGGCGGCGCAATCTTTGCCGCATGGCCGGCGATCTACGCGACCGCCTTCTCCGGATTCTACATCGCGATGTTCCTCGTGCTCGCGACGTTGATCCTGCGGCCGGTCGGCTTCGAGTTCCGCAACAAGCTGCCGGACCCGCGGTGGCGGTCCCTGTGGGACTACGCGTTGTTCGCCGGCGGCGTGGTGCCGAGTCTCGTCTTCGGCGTGGCCGTCGGCAATCTGCTCCAGGGCGTGCCGTTCCGAATGGACCAGGATTTGCGTATAGTCTACGAGGGCTCCGGGCTGTTTGAATTGCTAAATCCGTTCGGGCTGCTCTGCGGGCTGGTGTCTCTGGCGATGCTGGTGTCGCACGGTGCAGCCTATCTGTCGTTGAAGACGAGCGGCGGCGTCGCGGAGCGGTCCAGGATGATCGCGGCAAGGCTGCCGGTCTTGACGATCGTCATGTTCGCGCTTGCCGGCGTTTGGATCGCCTTCGGCATCTCCGGGTTCAAGATCACGAGCGCATCCGTCATCGACGGACCCTCGAACCCGCTGCTCAAGACCGTGGCGACCGCCCGCGGTCACTGGCTCGCCAATTACGCGATCTACCCTTGGCTAGTTGCGGCGCCGGTGCTCGGGATCGTGGGCGCGATCGGTCTGGTCTTGGCCAGCCGGGCGAAGCGCGCGGCGCTCGGCTTCTTTGCCAGCGGCGTCTCGATCTTTGGCATCGTCAGCACGGCGGGCGTCAGCATGTTTCCGTTCCTGATGCCTTCGAGCCTGCAACCTGCTGCGGGCCTGACGGTATGGGACGCATCGTCCAGCCGCCTGACCCTGTTCGTGATGCTGCTTGCTACGCTGGTCTTCCTGCCTGCCGTGATCGCCTATACGAGCCTCGTTTTCCGCGTGTTGCGCGGGCCGGTGACGGCCCAACAGATCGAAGCCGACGGCCACAAGCTGTACTGACAGAGAAGGACATGACGATGTGGTACTTCACCTGGATCCTCGGAGTTTGGCTTGCGGCCGGCTTCGGAGTGCTCAACGCGCTCTGGCATGAATTGCACATGCCCGACGAACCTACTGCGGAATGATCTCCATTCTCCGGGGGCATGCGTGCATCCGGAGAACGAGCTGCGCCCTCGAACCGGAGAAGCGGCATGGGTGTCCCGAATTGTCCGACTTTGGCGCCGCCGGAATCGGCAGACGCGCCGCTTCACTGCGCTCCTCCAGAGATGCGCGCGGCTGGCGGGAAACGTGGCAACGCGGTGCGGAGTAGAGCCGTGGTCGCTTTTCCGGAACATGCGATCATCCGTCCAGCCGGCGCCGTATCAGGCGGCGCTCTCCGGATCGTGACCGGGTATGTCAGGCTCTCCGTTCCAACCAGCGATGGTGATCATCGCATCGTCGCCATCCTCGGCGCAGGAGACTGGATCGGTATCTCGCCCGAAGGCCTTCATCTGTGCGAGGCGCGGACTTTGACGCCGGTGTCGGCCCGCGAAGCAGGGAATCTGACAGACCTGTCACGTCAGGATCTGATCGAAATGACTCTCGGGGTCCAGTCGCAACTCGAATCCGTGTTGCAACATTGCATGACATTGGTGCATCTGCCTCCGCTCGAACGCGCGGCCTGCTTCCTTGTCTCGTGGTCCCGACGGCCGCATCCGCCGTCGAACGGTCGAAACGTCGGCGGCGGCCGGGACGTCGAGCTGGATATTCCGCTTCGAATGAAGGATGTCGCAAACCATCTTGGCGTAACCAGCGAGACAATTTCGCGTGTTTTTGCAAAGCTCAAGCATAGGCGGCTGATCGACACGGTGGGCGGACGCTCCACGATCCGGGTCATCGATGTTGCAGCACTCGAGGCATTGTATCAGCAAACGCTGCGGGTCACGAACGCAAGGCCGTCTCGACCGCTTCACTCTGGAGATGAGATTTGACCACGGCCCTCAAGATATTCTACCACGTGCCCATCCTGGGCTGGATGCTGAGGGATGCGATCCGGGGCGCGCCTGATGCAAGTTACTATTTTGCATTCAACGTCGTCACGCTCTTTGCCTATCTGGTTTATGCCTTCGGCTATCCGTTCGTGATCTCAGTCGCCCTTGCAGGCGCGGCTTCCGCCTTGGCAGGCCTCGTTGCCATCACGGCATCGGATGCATTCGCCAAGGACCGTCCCCACGATGTCTATGATCGACACGCGACGCGGCGGCCGCGGAGCGCGGGAAAGTCGCGCGGCAAGGTGCGGTAACGGCTTTAGAAGGCTTGGAAGCAGCCCTTGGAGCCGTTGGTCGAACGATTGACCGCACGCAGCGCGAACTTGACGCAGCGCAATGTCTTCAGAGACGAATTCTGATGAATTGCTTTTGTAATGTTCGATTTCGACCAGCCGCTATTCGTCGCCGGACTCCTGCTCGGCTTTTCCTCGAGCCTGCACTGTTTCGGCATGTGCTCGGGTATTGCCTCATCGCTGCATCTTGCGGCCATTCTCGGTCCTGATCGCGCGCGGCAGGGGCTGCTGGCCGCCACTGTTCTGATCAATACCGGACGCATCTCGGCCTATATGCTGGCCGGCGCCATCGTCGGCGCCGCTGGCTCAACCGTGTTCGGATCGTTCGATCACACCCTGGCGCACGCGATCTTGCGCTGGGCTGCGGCCGCAGCTCTCGCCTGGATCGGGCTTTCAATGCTCGACGTGTTGTCGCTGCCAACGTGGCTGTCGCGGCTGGCCTCGGCCATTGGTAGCAGGATCGGCGCGACCGCGGATGCGACACATCTGCCGCCAGCGCTGGGGTTGCTTTTCAGCGGTGCAGTCTGGGGCTTTCTGCCCTGTGCCATGGTCTATGCGGCGTTGTTCTATGCCACGCTGTCCGGCTCAGCGCTCGGGGGCGCACTTGCGATGAGCGGCTTCGGTCTGGGTACGCTGCCGGTCCTGGTTGGCGCAGGGCTCGGCCTTCCGCTGTTACGTCGGCGCGCCACGGCGGGATGGCTGCGAAACATGGTCGCCCTATCCATCATCGCGGTCGGGATCGTCAGCGCCGGCGTTTCGCCATCGACGCTGGCGGTCTGGTGCCGATCCTGACGGACTTGCCCTCAACGCAGGCGGCGATCTTCCTGCACTCGGTCGCGCAGGCGTCCGCGCGCCTGCAGGTTTCGTGCCTGTCCGCACGCTTCTTGTACTCCGCCTCGCAATCCTGGCAGGCGGGAGCGCGACCTTGGCCATGGCCGGCAAATAGGTGGACAATACGCCGGCAAACTTAGCCGGGGCGCCACAAATGCTTAGCATCTGGCCGGTCAGGCGCGCGCGCAACCGGCGAGCGAGACGTCGCCGGCGGCGAAAGCGGCAAGGCAGTGTTTGGCCAAACCTGACCGCTCTTCAGGCAGTCGCTCGCCGCGTCAAAAGGAGATCTGCAGAAATGCTCCCGTCTCGGCAATTCATGTCGGCGGTCCCTCGAATTGGGTTGGTGACGACGAAAAACTAAGTGCCGGGCGAACGCGCTTGATCATTGACCGGGATCAATTAAACAAGGCCTTATTTCAGGCAATTTAGGTCATCGATGAACCCCCGTCTGCCCGGATGATTCTGCCAACGTCCACCCCAGAGCGTTCCGCCAAGATCCCGGCTGCGGTCGAGACTCGCGGTTCGCTGTCCCGCTCCGGCGGGCGCAGGGCCGTCATCGCGATCTTGGCCGCCTACGCGCTGCTGTTTCAGGCATTTATTGGCTGCGTGACCAGTGAGGAATGGCTTTCGCCGATCAATCTCGCGCTGTCTGCATCGCTCTGCGACGGCGCCCAGGACGGTTCACCGCAACCCCACGGTCCCCAGCAGCACGATCGCGCCGATTGCTGTGTTCTCTGCCTGACGCCAGGGCTGGCTGGTGCCGACGCCGTCGCGTCGGCAGTGGCGCCGACACGCGCCGGCATCACTGTGCGTGCCGCGCCAATGGACGTGTTGGCGGGATCGCCGCCCCTGCCAGGCTATCCGTGCCAGCCCCGCGCGCCACCGGCTTTCGCCTGAGACACCAGAACGCCTAAACGGTCCCGAGCGGCTTCGGGCACGCTCCGCATGACGGAGCGGGCGGCAGCCATGCGCCATCGCGCGGAGCGACCGCCGTAGGAGCCCCCGGGTCCCATCCAATCCCGATCTGTCAATCCGCGCATGCGTGCCATCGCAGGTCCACACTGTGCCGAAAGCCTCGAATGTCCAACGTCCGCAATCTTCTATCGGTCGAGCCACACCGACGCGTCACGTCGTCCGAAGTGCCCGACACCAACCACGACGGCAGCCCGTTCAACTTTCACATCGCGCCCAATATCGCCATGGGGCCGGCCTCAACGAGCACGATCCTCGCGGCCTTCGCCGTGCCGGTCACCGGCCTAGCCATCATGGCCGCGATGCTCGGCTACTGGCCCGTCAGCCTGTTCGGCGGCTTCTGGTTTGCCGTGCTCGTAATGGCCGTGTTCCGCTCGCAACAGTCGCTGAAGCGATACGAGCAGATTTTCCTCGAGGACAACGCCATCGTCGTCGAGCAGACGGCGCACGACGGACGAACCAGAAGATCTTGCGTACCGCTCCATGGTTTGCGGCTCGAGAGTTTCATCGATCCCGACTACGGCCTGCTGCGGTTGACATTGCTGCATCGTTCGTCTCGCGTCGACATCGCGAGTGACCTGTCGCCGCACGAGCGGTCGAGCTTTCGGACGGCGTTCGTCTCCGCACTCGACGCGGCCGGGCATTCCATGCAGTTCGTCACGCTTTATGCCTCTCCGCTCGTTGCAGCGGAGTCGTCGAATTGACCCAGTCCCTGCGACCCGTCCGATCGGCCGACGGGCCGGAGCAGCATCCGCTGCTCTATCCCGGCAACTCCTTCAATCCGCCGCGGCCGCTTGTTGCGGCCCTGCTTCGCGGTCTTGCGTGCCGCTGTCCCGCCTGCGGCACAGGACGCCTCTATCGTCGTTTCCTGACGATCACGCCGTCCTGCGCGGATTGCGGCGAGGCGCTGCACCACGCTCGCCCCGACGATGCGCCGGCCTATTTCGTCATGCTAGTCGTGGGCCATGTCGTCGTGTCCCTCGCGATGTCGCTGGAGTTCGGCTTTTCTCCGCCGATCTGGATCACGCTGGCGTTTTCAGTGACGACGGCATGCGCGCTGACGCTCGCGCTGCTGCCGCCCGCCAAAGGTTTGGTCATCGCGCTGCAGTGGTCATTCTGGATGCACGGTTTCGATCCCCACGAACAGGACCATTCAACAACCATTGTCCAGAACCAAACGATCTCGGGAGATCAACCATGGGCCGCCTGACGACTTTTCTGACGATTGTCCTTCTTATGGTGCTTCCGGGGACGGCACTTGCTGCCGAGCGCGTCGATGCGACCTCGCCAGGTGGAGATCCGGACATCTCCATCCATCTTATCAGCAAGAAAGCCCCGAACGAGGGAAGGAATCCAATCTTGATGCTGCATGCCTTCGGCTCGCCATGCGCCGAGGCATTCGATCTGGCGCCAGGATTGTCCTGGATGGACGATCTGAACCAGGTCGGCTTCACCGCTTATGCAATCGACTTTCGCGGCTTCGGTCATTCGAGTCGCCCGAACGGCGACACGCCGATCGGCCGCGCGCCGGACGCGGTCCGCGACGTCATCGCGGTGATCGAGGCCATCCGCAAGGAGACCGGCGCGGCGAAAGTGTCGATGGTCGGCTGGAGTTGGGGAGCCGTCGTCGCGCCGATGGTTGCGATCGCGCGCCCGGATCTGATTGACCGGATGGTGTTGGTCGGCGCGATGCACGCTTTCAAGCTGCCCATGATGACCGAGCCGTTCGCAGCCAAGGATAACCCGACCCGGTTTGGCCCAGCACATATCCCGTATCAGAAGCTCGACGCCAGCATGGTGCTCGGGCACTGGCAGATGATGCTGAAGGGGACGTCGGGCCTCGTTGACACCGAAACCGTGGCCAAGGTCCAGGCGCTCGCTGAGCGCTGTGGCCATATCGATCCAGTAGCGTCACCGAAGATCGTGGTCCGCCCGATGGGACCGCTCGCCGATCTCTTCGACATCTGGAGCGATCGTCCGATCTACGACGCGGCCAAGGTCAATATTCCCACGCTGATCATGCGCGGCGATCGGGATTTTTTTGCCGACGAACGGCTGGCTGCGAAGATTCGAGGCGCTCGCGAGATCGTTGTCCCAGATGCGACGCACTGGGGGCCTTATGAACGCAACCGCGACAAATTTCTTACCGCCGCAAGCGCGTTTCTGGCTGGCAAAGATACGGCCAAAGAGAACCGCTAGTTCGCGCTGGTCTTGAGGAGCGGACATTCGCTCTCGTTCAACGGCATGTAAGCGCCATCAGCGGGGATCGTCTCGACGACGTTGTAGTAGTCCCAGGGGGTTTTCACGTCCGACGGCTTCTTGACTTCGACAAGATAGAAATCGTGCACGAGCTTGTTGTCGGCACGCAACCGTGCGCCGCGGGCATAGAAGTCGTCGACGGGCATGGCGCGCAGCTTCTCCAGAACGGCGTTGGTTTCGTCCGTCCCTGCCGCTGCCACCGCCTTGAGATATTGCAGCACGGCCGAGTAAACGGCGGCCTGAGGTGCGGTCGGCATGGCGTTGTGCAGCTTGTAGAAGCGTTGGCCGAACGCTCGCGTTTCGTCGTTGAGGCCCCAGTACCATGCGGTCACGGTGGTCAGCCCCTTGGCTGTTTCCACGCCCATTGCATGCACGTCGGTCAGAAACATGAGCTCGGCCACCGCCTTTTGCGACGTCGCGTTCATTCCAAATTCGTTCCATTGCTTCATCGCATTGACGAGCTGATCGCCGGCGTTAGCGAACGCGACCACCTTGGCCTTGGAAGCCTGAGCCTGGAGCAGAAAGGAGCCGTAGTCGGCATTTCCGAGCGGATGAAATACTGCGCCGAGAGATTTGGCGCCGCCGGCAGCGAGCGTGCGTTGGGACACCTCCACCATGTTGCGGCCGAATGCGTAGTCGGCTGCGACGAAGAACCAACTGTCGTAGCCTTGCGACATCAGTCTGCGGATGGACCCGGTCACCAGATTGTAGTTGTCGTGCAGCCACATGAGGCCGGTGCGCGAGCACTGCTTGCCGCCGACCTCGGTCGTCCCGACGGCCGAGTAGATGACGATCTTGTTCTTGTCGCGCGCGATTGACTGGATGGCCAGCGCCACGGCGGAGTTGCCGACGTCGGCGACCATGTCGACGCCGTCGACGTCGAACCATCTGCGCACGATCTGGGCGCCGATGTCGGGCTTGTTCTGATGATCGGCCACGACGATCTCGACCTTCAGCTCGGGCGACAGCTTGCGAAAATCTTCAAGGGCCAGCTTTGCCGCAATCACGGAGCCGGGGCCGGAATTATCCGATAGCGGGCCGGTTTGATCGTTGATGATTCCGATCCTGACGGCGCCGCCCGATAGCTCGCCGGCGAAGCCCCGATCGGGGACCCCGGCGAATGACAGGGTCAAGCCGATGCCGAGCACAAGCCCGGGGAGCCGGATCTGCCGCGACCGGAATTCGTCGATAGGGCGATGCCTCATAGTCCACCTTTTTTCGCGAGGGAGCTTGTGACCATCTTCCCGGCATCGGAAGGTCGCATCACGCAGCAGGGTCGCGGGTGACCGTTCGCTAGGTGATTGCGGCCTTTCTGACGTTCGTCATGCGGTTGGCGTGTGCGGGTGCGACCCGCTCCTTCATGGCCGCGACGATCGTCGCGGGGGCGGTGTCTGGCGACCCGGCATCGAAAGGCGGCGCCGGGTTGTACTCCAGGCGGAGCTGAATCATCTCGGCGGCGGCGCGGTCCTTCAATAGCGAGACCAGCGTCAACGCGAAGTCGATGCCGGCGGTGACGCCACCGCCCGTCACCCTGTTGCGGTCGATGCACACCCGCTCGCGGGAGACGGTCGCACCGAAATAGGGCAATGCCTCCGCGGCAGTCCAATGGGTTGCGGCGCGATAGCCCTTCAACAGTCCTGCTGCGCCGAGCACGAGCGAGCCGGTGCACACAGAGGTGATGAACCTGGCCTGCCGTTCCTGCTTGCGCAGGAATTCCAGCACTTCCGCGTCGAGAAGCAGGTCGTCGGCACCGTAACCGCCGGGGACGCAGATGACGTCGAGTTGCGGGCAATCGGCGAAAGTGACGGTCGGTGTGAGCGTGATGACTGAATCGCTCTGAACAGGCTCGATCCGTTTCCAAACTAGGTGCAGCTTCGCGTCAGGCAAGCTCGAGAACACCTGGACCGGCCCCGTGAGATCGAGTTGCGTCACGCGAGGGAATACCAGGAGACCGATCTGCAGTGGATTCGACATCTCTTGCCTCCCAACGTCACCCTTGACCGCTACACCCTGCCATGCTGCCGTTGTGACGGAAACGGCGTATTTCCCTCAAATCTGGACGTGCCATGATCGGCCTGCTGATTTTCCGAGATTTTCAGTTGATGGATGCGTCCGGTCCGATCTCGGTCTTCGAGATCGCCAGGCGACAAAAGCAGAGTATACCTCGAACTAGGATATTCGCGGTCAAGGCAGGCTTGGTCCGCAGCTCGTCGGGAGCAGAGATGTATGCGCATAACTTGCGTTCTGCGCGTTCGCTGTCGACACTCATCGTCGCTGGCGGCGAAGGCGTCGAAGCGGCGGCGGAGTGCCGGACAACGATTGGCTTCATCCAGAGACTGGCGAAACGCGGCGTGCGCATCGCGAGCGTCTGCACTGGGGCATACCTTCTGGCCGAGGCCGGATTATTAAACGGCCGGTACGCGACAACGCATTGGTCTCGCACGCGCGACTTCATCGGGCGATATCCAAGAGTGAAACTTCAGGCTGATCGAATTTTCGCAAAAGATGGTGGTGTCTGGACGTCTGCCGGCGTGACGGCCGGTATCGATTTAGCGCTGGCAATGGTTGTGGAAGACCACGGCGACGAAATTTCGCGAGCGACCGCGCGGCAATTGGTGCTCTATCATCGCCGGAGCGGCGGGCAATCGCAGTTCTCGACTCTGCTAGAACTCAAAACGCCGAATGGTCGTTTTGCCGGCCTTTTGTCTTGGATGCGCGAAAATCTCGACGCGCACCTCACCGTGGAAGCGCTTGCCGAGCGAAGCGGCCTGAGCGCACGCCATTTCGTGCGTTCGTTCGTCGCCGAAACCGGGTCCACCCCAACCCGTGCCGTTGAGCGATTACGCGTCGAGGTCGCACGCGAGCGCGTGCAATCTTCCGGGGAGACCATTGAGCGCGTCGCGCAAGCGACAGGCTTCCGCGATCCCGAACGGATGCGCAGAGCGTTCATTCGCGCGTTTGGTCAGCCGCCGCAGTCCCTGCGGCGGTCGGCAAGAAACGCAGAGACAGCGTTGCCAGGTATCAGCTAGCCGCGTGGCAATGGCATCGCGACAGTGCGGAGAGCTTCAGAGATTCTTGAACATTTCGCCCCTTAGGGCGCTCGCTGACTGGGCATCATTCAAGATTAAAACGACCACAACCGTCATAGCTAAACTATAAGCGTCTGATAAATGCCTGAAGTTTCGGCTTTTCAATATCGCTCTGAGCATGAAGTATGAGCTTCATGAAGTTTTTTCATATTCTCGTGGCTGCTGTTTACTCGCCTCAATTGCCTCCTCGGAAAAGCGCGAGAAATGGATCTCTTTAAGCGCAAGAATACACGGAGCGTTCATCCCGATCGGTATTCGCATTGGACTTGATGCGCAGAGCAAGCTCCATGTCGAACCTCGCGGGCTGGCGGTGATTTACTACAGCGGCGCAAAAGCGCCATGTCCATGCATCGCGGATGGTATCATGATTGCAACGCAGGCGAGCCCCGATCAGGGCACACTCCTGATCGCACAGAAGAAGGCTCCGGAAGGCGTACTGGCCCATCATTGTGATCAAGAATCGGAAGACAGGTGAGATCTTGCGCTATTGAATCTCCGACGAGAGGTTACCGAAGATTCTCACGTGGCTCAAAGCAGACCCCTTCTCGCGCTATGACGCCGCGATGAACGCAGAGGGGCTCTTTCAGGTCAACGACACGAAATAGACGGCCAAAGGATAGGCTAGGGCAAGTGCGGCAAATCGTTGAGTACAGAACGACTTTATGTGCCAAATCTCGGTAGCCAGAACTCCGTGTTCATTGGAATTCAGCCGCTGGGATAGGACGTTCGCGAGGGCAAACGATCAACTCGCCGGAGTTTAAGCGGCTCGGTCCAGGCGGTGGCAATGGAAATCGCCACTGCCTGAACTAGTTGCCGCGATCACCCTCAGCATTAATTCATCGCTTTCGATAATTTTATCATGATGGGCGATTCCAAGCGGACCTCATTGTCGTCCGAAATCGAAATGCCGAGGCCAAGCATTCATTTCACCGCCGATAGCGAAAGACCTCCGCCTGCCAGCCATCCTCGGCAAAAACGAGATGCCGCTATTGTCAGCAGACTTCGGCCGCTTTCAGCATCCGAGGGCGTTATCGAAGCGCCTTTTGCCCGAAGTGGCGTCTCGTTCACGGTCTCAAGCTGGATCACGATATCGACTGAGCCAGAACGGCCGGCGTCACCGTGACGTCGGCCATTGCCTTTCAGTGTAGAGATGTGTGAAGAAGCTGTCATCCTCCGGCGCGGCAAGTGCCGCGTCCGTCAACAGAGAGATCACGGCAGCCGAGGCCCCGAGGAGGAGTTTTGAAACTCGACCGGGAGAGCAAAATAGACCTATCATGAACTTACATTTTCATCTTTGAGTGGTCCATTCTGTCCATCTTCATGCCATCGGAACCGGGCGCAGCTGCAGGACCTTGCGCCCCAACACCCTCGACATCTAGCGTGACCGCGACCTTTCCGGCCTTTTCGAACTGCAACGTGACCGGTACCTTTTCGCCCTGCTTCAACGGTTCTCTCAGGTCCATCAGCATCAGATGGTAACCGCCCGGCGCGAGCTTCACCGTCTTGCCGGGATCGATGGCGAGTCCACTTTCGAGGGGGCGCATCGTCATCACACCGTTATTCATCGCCATTTCGTGCACCTCGACTTTACCCGCCACATCTGCGGTTGCGCTCACGAGCTTGTCCGGCGCGCTGCCTTTGTTCTCGATCGTCAGATAGCCGCCGCCGATTTTAGCGCCGCCCGGCGTGGCGCGTGTCCAAGGCTTGCTGATGACAAGATCGCCCGCCTTAACATCCTCAGCGTGCGCGGATCGGCCGAGCATGCCGACAACGAGAACTCCGTATACCAGTGCTGTTGCTATTGTTTTCATAAGCGTCTCCTCTGAGGGTTTCAGTCGTACCTACCAGAAACGGGATCTCTGTGACCAAACAGAGTTTCTTTCCGACTGGATTAAAAACGAAGGTGTTATTCCCTGACGATATTTCGATTCCAAAACGCTCGATATCAGGCAATTGCTGACGCGGGCCCATGGTCCGGAAGTGGATAAAGAACGCGAACAGCGCGAATCTGCAGTACCGATTGGCCTGCTCTCGTCAGGAAATTGAAGGCGGCGCGCGTGCTTGGACGTCAGAATGATAATGGGCACTCCGCATGGCCGACAGTTGATCGAGCCAGCAGATCTTCGCAGGTTCGCGATAAGTTGCTGAAAAGACGATAACTCTGGATGAGTTAGCCGCACCGCCCGCGGTCACCAAACAACAAATTGAACAAACATTGCATCGATCGTGCTGTTGGCCGCCGGCATCACCTTGCTGCTTCTTTGCCGCGGGCGACCCGCCGCGGCAAATTTCGGCAAAGTCTGTCGGGTCCGACGCAGTAATCGCTATCGTCAAACACGCGGTGATTGGGGCAAAGACCTGCACCATCAATGCAATCAGAAAGATTGGCAGATAGCCCTGCAAACGTTGCCACATCGAGGGAGGCTCCAGTACAAAAACAGCTAATCACGATGTCAGCAGCGAGTCGAGATGAACCACAGTCTCGGGACGAACGCATACAGAACCTGCCTCCATGTAGGAAGTGAAGTCCATACCCCGCAGTCCCCATATTCGATGATTGATATCGATCAATGCAGACAGGTCCCGCTGTATAAATTATCTTAATGTGCGGATATCCTCTGAACTGGGTCGAACGGTGGGAATGCGCATGTGTTGCTCACTTGCTTCCGCATTGGCAGTGCTGTCCGGCTCAAGAGCCAGGACCAAAAGGGTGAAAGCAGAGGAGGAGATTGCTCCCCCTTTGCTTCGTGCTGCCAACCTTTACATGATAAAAGTCGCCTTGATTTTAGCTGCCCTGCTCGCGGCATTAGCGACCTGCATAACTTTCTACTATCGAACCATCGCGTCTTGGCTATTCTTTTGATCCTTTCCGTTACGCCGAAATTGAAGATTCTGCTGCCGAAGAGCGTTGCAACTGAATGCGATGCGCAATTATGGGTAGCGGAAACCACTGGGCAATCACGAGGTCGCCCGTCTCATCGGTATTAATCAGGATCCGGCGCCAACGACTGCGAATGCAGAGTAGGCCTAGCTCAACTTTCCTCGCTGCGCCCTCGCCTGACAATTCTCCCCGATCTAGCCCGGAACCGTGCGCAATCAGGTTTTTGGTCAAATCGCGTATCGCCAGGCAGCGGCACAGCATGGCCGTTGAAATCGATGCGATAGCCGTAAGCCGGATGAATAAACTCGCCTTGATTGACGGCGAATGCCGTCACCCTGACTCCGTTGCGATCGAATACCACGCCGTCGCCTGCAAATTCATGCGCCGCGAATTCGGTGCCCGTCGGCGCGACCTTTTCGTCTACGGTGCGGATCTTGACGTCATCAAGGTAGTTCTCGCACATAGCGTCGGTGATCCGCTTGATTCCGGTCGGTCCCCAAAGGTCCAGCGGCTTCGTACAGCGGACATTGGGGCGTCCGATGTAGCCGAGCGTCCAGAGGTCGGGCAGGCCGTTAAGATGGTCGGAATGGAAGTGGGTGATGAAAGTCGCGTCGATCTGTCCCGGCAAGATGCCGAGTTGATTGAGCCGAACGGCCGAGCCGCGTCCGGCGAGCTGGCGCCTTCGGTGGCGGGACCGAGCACCAGATGCACTTTCCTGCCCCATTTCTAGCGACGACAGGATCGTCCGCGACCGCAACAGGATCACGGCGGGCGGCGTGACCTCTGGAATCGATTTTGGTCTCTCGCTCGTCGGGCAGTTGCGCGACCGGCAATACGCAGAGTGCGTTCAACTAATGGCTCAGTATGCGCCGGAGCCGCCATACGATGCCGGAACGCCCGCGAAAGCTCCCGCTGAAGTCACGAAAATCATGCGCGACATGTTCGTGGAGTTCAACAAGGACGCCGAAAAGATAGGGCGAGAGGCCTATTCTCGGTATCGCGACGGCTAGATCGTGTCGAGATTGGGGCTTGCGAGCCCGGGATATCGGCTCCCTGAAGGATGGTGAGAAGGACCATCGTCGGAGACATTCGTTGGGCGGCCCATGTCCGATCTTCCGAGATCGGTTGGTTCCGAACAACGGTGGGTGAATGGTGCTGTTCGTGCGGATCGAAGCCGCGCATCCAGAAGGTTCACTGCAAGGCGACGATCGCTCCTTGATGAGGCGCTTAAGCCGCAATCCATGGGATTATTGAGATGGAGCAGATCACAGATTCCCACCCCTGAAGTTGGTACTGAAGCAGTCTCGGCCATCTGCAGTTACCTTGTCGGCTTGGACTTTGTTGATATTCAGAATGTTCTGAGGCGGGCATGAACCGACTTTGCGACTCAGTTCAAGTTAGAGAATTTCCAGCGATCCGCGAGCGCGCCTGGCTCCGTTACTCCCAATGTGCCTTGTGTAAGAGTCCCAGAGAAGCTGAGCAACGCCACTTTTTTGCCTTCACGCTAAAATAGCTCAGTGTAATCATACAACCACAAAGCTCTGTTTCGCAGTGGGATAGGATTGAGATGGGCTACGATCTTCGTGAAGCATTCTGGGTAAGCCGACCGAGACTTGGCTACCGCCTTGATCGCTTTCCTCTTGTCGCCGCAGGTTTAGATTTGAGGAATCGAACGTTTCGTAGCTCGCTTGGGGACCGCTCGCCGCACTGGAATGTTGATAGTAGTGGCGCAACCACAGGGCTCACTCCTGAAGATTGCAGATCTGTCCGCACCTCTCTGGAAGTCAATCTAGCTTCTCTTTCGCGATGAAGGCAGCACTTGGAACCTGCGGTCGCGGGCATTTACCGGCACTCTCCTCATGGAAGCACGTAGGTCGCTTCACAGCGACAACCAACCGGCGCTGAAGCGCCCAAGAACGTAATGACCAACTCACATAGAGATCCGGTCACCGGAAATCCCACGTAGAGCTTCGACAGTGCCAGTAAATTTCCAAAATCTACGATGGGCGATTGTGGCGTCACAACACCCCAGCCTCCGCCAAGCGGCTGAGACGCTCAGAATCAAACAGTCAACGCTCAGTCGTCGCCTGCAAAGCCTCGAACACGCATTGGGCAGCAGGCTATTCGATCGGACAAACGGCGGCACGCGGCCGACCATCGAGGGACGGGAATTCCTCGATGCGGCCCGACGCTTCGTGGGTGAGACGGAAGCAATCACGATCCGTGTCGGGAAGCGCTCGCGCGGTGAAAGCGGTCGATTGACCATTGGAATCCATGCCTCATTCTCAGCCGGCAACCTCCGAGCGACCCTCGTCGACCATAGGTATCGATTTCCCGATGTCGATAGGAAACTGGTCGACGGATCGAGAGACCATCTGATGTCGGACCTCACCAGTTCGGCGATTGACGTCGCCTTCGTGGCCGAACCAATTCCAGAGTGGGGCGACAAGTCATTATTGCTTTGGAGCGAACGCGTCGTCGTTGCTCTTCCCCAGAGCCACCCGTTGACAGCACGTGATGTGATCCGGTGGGGTGAACTGAAGGAAGAAACATTTCTGTTGTCACAGCACGGGCCGGCACCGGAACTGCTTAAGCTCCTCGTCAGCAAGATGGGAGGTTCCGATCCGTGTCGACTGATTCACCATGATGTAGTGCTGGACCGACTTCTCACCTTGGTCGGTGCGGATTGGGGCATCCTGCTGGCATTGGAAGGGGCGACCGGTGCGACCTATCAGGGCGTCACTTTTCGTGAGGTGCATGATGAGGAGGGGCCGATGCGGCTGAGCTTCCGGGCGTACTGGCGGCAGGCCAACGACAATCCATCATTGCGACCGTTTCTTGACCTGCTTCGCGAGCGCTATCCTGATCTTTCCACCACCCCCGAGTCCTGAGCAACATTTCGTCGTGCCTTCGTAAAGGCTCGATCGGTTGCCATGAAGCGCTCGATCATCGGAGCGATCAGTTTGCCAGGCTCGGTCGACGACGTCGTGCCTCCACTACGCGCCAGAATCTCAGCATAGCTTTTGAGATCCCTGAAGACCGCCGCCGGGAGCTCGACGGTCAGCTTAACTGGTTTGTCGTCTTCGAGCGGGCCGAGCTTGAGCTTCGTCACTGTGTTCCTCCCTTGCGGTACGGCGCCAGCACCAAATCGCGCGTGACGATCACGCGGACCGGGAAACCTGGACGGATGGTCAGCGTTGGCTGAATGTTGAGTTGGCGCTGCACGATCTGCTGGCCGGTCTGGCTGATGCTATTGGAGGCGCCGCTGCGGATCGCTTGAACGAGGTTGTTCTCGTTTTGGCTGGTGCCCGCCTCGGCTCCGACGCTGAGCATGGTCGAGAGGACGGCGGCCTTGAACAGCATGCCCCAATGGTTGTCGACCTCCTCCTCGAGCCCGGCATAACCGCCGGTGTCGGCGCCGGGTTGGCGCTCCAGCACGATGGAGGTACCGTCCGGCATGATGATGCGGGTCCAGACCAGGAGGATCCGGCTCTGGCCGAACGCAACGGAGCTGTCATACTGACCGATCAGCTTGGCGCCCTGGGGCACCAAAAGATATTTGCCGGATGGACTATCATACACTGCCTCGGTCACCTGGGCGGTGATTTGGCCTGGCAGATCAGACCTGATGCCCGTGATGAGCGCCGCCGGAATCACGGTGCCGGCCTGCACGACATAAGGAGAGACTTTGGCCTCGAGCCGGTCGGGACTGACCGTGCGCTTGTCCGTCGAAGCGTTGAGAAAGGCCGTCTTGCGATCCTGCATGTTCTGAGCTGATCCCGCATCGACGGGTGGTGTCGTGGCCGTGGCTGTCGCAGTTGTGGCCGAGGTATTTGGGATGACTTGGCCGGCGTTCTGGGGTTGCTGAACAGTCTGGGCGAAAAGGCGGCTGACGCGGGCCGCCTCGATCTCCTGGGATCTGTGCTGCGCCTCCGGATCGGGCGCCGTTCCTGGGACAACGGTGTTGGGCGCCGCGCCAGCGTTGAGGATCGGCTTGCCGAGATCGCCGGGCAGCGGCGGCCCGAGCGGCGGCGCCTGACGCGGCAGGCCGGTATAATCCTTCGGCAAGGCGGCAAGGCCCTCGGCCGAAGGGCGGTTCTGGGTGCTGAGGAGCTCCTGGCCGGCTTGCTGCTTGTTGCGGGTCTGGAGCGCGTAGCCGAGCGCGCCTGCGACCGCCAGCGCAGACACCGCACCGAGGCCGATCAGCATCTTACGCGAGAGACGCGTGACAGGTGGCCGCTCGCCGCGGAGCCGAAGATCCGGCGGCGCAACGGGTGGGATGTCGCTTTGACGTTCGTCTTCGTTGCCTATCGCCATGCGCGCGGCCTTCCGTCGGTGCGGACAATGCGCACGCGCCGCTCGCTGTCCTTGTCGCCAAGGCGCAATTCGGCGGCGGCAAACAGCCGGTCGACGATGTAGTAGTTGCGGTTCGCCCGGTAGTTGACCAGTTCCGACCCGCCGGCCGGACCGATGACGAACAGCGGCGGCATTTCGCCCTGCACGATCCCACTTGGGAATTCGATGTAGACCTTGTTGCCGTCGTCGAAGGCGCGCAGCGGACGCCAGGCCGGATCATCACCCTCGATCGCGTAGCGGAAGTTGATCGAGCCGAGATCGACACCGGCTGCAATTGGCGCTGCCGCCTCAACCGTCGCGTTCTGCTGCCGAAGTGCGATCAGCTGGTCCTCGGGATATTGCCAGGAGACCGAGGCCATATAGGTCTTTTCCGTCGAACGCAGCTCGAGCAGATACGTCCGCCGATCCGTGTTGATGACGAGATTGGTGATCAACTCCGGCCGTGTCGGCTTGACCAGGATATGAATCTTCCTGGTCGGCCCCGCGCCGCTCTCGGTGTCCCCGATGATCCAGCGCACGGTATCGCCTGCAGCAACCGGACCGGCGCCGACCAGTTGCTCGCCCTCCTGGAGGGCGACATCGGTGATCTGGCCGGGCGACGTATACACCTGGTAAAGGGCTCCGCCTGAGAACGGATAGACTTGGACCGCGTTGATGAAGCCGTTACGGACCGGCTGCACGCGTGCCGCGGCATTGGCCTGTTTGACGCGAGCTTTTGGGTCGGCGGCTTCCGGGACACGTTTGCCGGCGGCGAGCGGTTTCAACTGGCCGGGAAGCGGCAGGGGTTTTGGCAATTCCACGATCTTGATGGGCGACGGCGGATCGGTGGTCAGAGTCGCGGGCTCAGCACTGTCGTAGTTGATGTCGGGCGGGATGAAATTGTGCGCGCAGCCGCCAAGCACCGAGACGGACATCAGCAAAGCCGCCAAGGCGGATTTACGGAAACGCGTATCGCTGGCTTTCCGGTTTTGATGAATGATGTAGAGACGTGAAGCCGGACCTCCGGCATTTGGAGAAAACGGCGGGGTCATTGTCCCAACTCCTTCGACCAATTGATAGCGTTGACGTAGACGCCGAGTGGATTCTTGCGAAGCCGATCGGCGTCGGTGGGCGGCTGAACCGCGATGGTGAGAATGGCGGTCCAACGTGTGGTGCCGGCCAGCGCCCCGTCCTGATAGCGGTGCTCGACCCAGGCCACGCGAAAACTGTCGGGCGAAGCGCGGATCACGCTGGAGACATCGATCGCGACCTGCTGCTTGCCGAGACTGGCGAAGGGGTCATTGGCGCGGGCATAATCATTCAGTGCCATCGCGCCCGCCGTGGTCGTGAAATCATACGCCTTGAGCCAGTTCTCCCGCACAATGATCGGATCGGCCGGAAGCGAGCGCACCATCGCGATGAAGTGGGCGAGGTACCAGGCAATTTGCGGATCGCTCGGCCGGTAGTCAGTCACAGCGGGCGCCACGGCTTGTGCTTCGCCGAGCTTGTCGACCTGCACAACCCAGGGAACGACGGTGCCGTGCGTGGACTGCCAGACGAGCCCGCCGGCAAGGCCGCAAGAAAGGATCAGCGAACCGAAAGCCATCAGCCGCCAGTTCTTTGCCTGCACGCGCGCCGAGCCGATGCGGTCGTCCCACGCTTGCGCGGCGCGCTGATACGGGGTTTCCGGTTCGGGCGTGCGGTCGTAGTGGACCGACGATCGCCTGAAGACTGACATTGATTATTCTCCTCCCTTGAGGTCGACGGAGTGGCCGCCGCCATGGCTGTCGCCGGATTTGAGGGCTTGCGCGGCCGTCTGCGCGCCGTGAACAATCGTCTGATTGCGCTTGACGCGCTGGGCCCAGGCGGGCGGACCGCTCTCGCTCGCCGCTTGAGGCGCGACTCCATCGTTTGCGGCCGCGCCACGCTCAATGGTCCCCATGGTCGAAGAACCACCCGTGTTTGCGACACCGGCGCGGGCGCCAGAGGTGAAACTCTCCGTCATTGCCCCCGCTGCTTGCGCAGCGGCGCGTTTTGCGGGAGCCGTCGCCGCGCTGGCCGCAGCACGCCCTGCGCCGCCGAGACCGGAAGCGACACCGCCAGCGCCAGATTGACCGGCTGATGCGAGGCTGTAGGCGGATGACATACCGCCCGCCATCGACGCACCACCGCGTGCGGCGGCCGCAGCACCGGAGGTCGCTGCCATCGCTCCCCTCCCAGCCAGACCAAGCCCCGCGCCCGCCGCCATCGCCGTGCCGGCAACGGCAAGGCCGGTGCCGACGGCAGCACCCGCGCCAAGCTGCGGTGCCCCGGACACAAGACCGGTTGCGATACCGGGACCGAAGATGCCAAGACCCAGCATGGCTAGCGAGGCGAGCACGACAGAAAGCGCCTGCTCGATGGTCGGCTGGCCGCCGGCATAGGCTGACGTGAACTGGGAGAACAGCCCCGTGCCGATGCCGACAATGACGGCGAGCACCATCACCTTGACCCCGGAGGCGACCACGTTGCCGAGCACCTTCTCGGCCAAGAAGGCAGTCTTGTTGAACAGCGCGAACGGAATGAGGATGAAGCCGGCGAGCGTCGTCAGCTTGAACTCGATCAGGGTGACGAACAGCTGTACCGCCAGAATGAAGAAGGCGATCAGCACAACCAACCAGGACACCATCAACACGGCGATCTGCACGAAATTGGCGAAGAAGCTGGTGAAGCCCATCATCTGGCTTGCGGCGTCGAGCAGCGGCTGTCCGGCATCTAAGCCGACCTGCGCAAGCCGGCCCGGCCGCAGAAAGTCTGCGATCGATATCGACGAGCCGCCGGCCTTCAGGCCTAGGCCGGCGAAGCTGTTGAAGATGACGCCGGAGAGATTGTTGAAGTTGGTGATAATGAAGGCGAAGAAACCGATATAGAGCGTCTTCTTCACCAGACGCTGAAGAATGTCTTCGTCCGCGCCCCAGGCCCAGAACACGCCGGCCAGGGTGATGTCGATGACGATCAGCGTCGAGGCGAGATAGGTGACCTCGCCTTTGATCAGGCCGAAGCCAGAGTCGATATAGGTGGTGTAGGTATTGAGGAAGGTGTCGATGACGCCGACGTTATTCATCGCTCACCTCTTTCCTTGGCATTCGCCGTCCGCGGAGCGGCCGGCGCGGCCTGTGGCAGCAGCGGCCGCGCCGGCCTGCCGAAGAAGCGCGCGCGGTTCTCCTCCCAGACCGCTCGGCAGTGCGGATCTTCGGCATCCTCCGGCCCAAGCGCGCGGCAGCGGCGCAGCTCGGCCGAGAGATCGTTGGGTGCGGGGACCACGGGTGTCTCGGACATCGGCTGCGGCGCCGGACGCCGGTGGATGAAGGACAGCGTCGCCATGAAGACGGCCATCAGGGCGACCATCGCGACTGCGCGCCAGAAATCCGAGCGATCCATCTTCCGCGCCTTCAGTTGCCGCTGAACATCGTGACGTTGCCCGGCTGGTAGCCTCCGCGCGTCGAGAAGATCTTGTATTGCTGGGCGCCTTGCGACTCCGTCGCCGTCACACGCGCCTGCTCCAGTGCGTCCGCCCGCCCCTTCGCGGCGAGAACCGCGACCAGGTCTGAGAGCTGCTGGGATTGCAGGGAAAGGAGCTGGTTGCCGGCTTGAGCTGCCTGTAGCGCGCCACTGGCGGACTGGCTGGCCGTAACCAGCGACGTCATTGCGCTGGAGTTGGTCGGGATATTGCCGACGACGCCGGCCTGCACTTTCAGCGAGTCCTCGAAGGCGCCTACCGAGTTCTGCCAACGGGTTTGGGCGGCGGCGAGCAGCGTCGCGTTGGATCCCGTGGTCGGCGCCGCGCCGTAGCTGCCGGAATATGTAGTTTGAATCTGCTGGACGTTGAAAGAAATATTCTGCGCCTGGCTCAGCAGCGATTGCGTCCGCGCGATCGTCGACTGGAGCTGCGCCAGCGTCGACATCGGCAGGCTGGCGAGGTTCTTCGCTTGATTGACCAGGCTCTGGGACTGGTTGGTCAGCATCTGGATCTGATTATTGATCTGCTGCAGCTCGCGCGCCGCCGTCAGAACGTTCTGGCTGAAGTTCGTGGGATCGTAGACGATCCACTGCGCGTCAGCCGGCGTCATCACAAGCGGCGAGAGCGACAGGGCGAGCGAGAGCTTGGTCGCGGCCATCAGGCTCGCGCGTGGCGTCTTGCGGGTGGTCATGATTACACCTCCAGGTTTTTTAGGTCGGGGATGAGGTCAGCGGCCCACAGGAGCTCGTGATCCGCGAGCCAGGCCGCCGTAAAATTCTCGCGGCCGTGCTCGGCGAGTAGCCGTTCGATGGCAGCATGGTCAGCCTTGGAGGAGGCAGCGCAAAGGGCAAGAGCAATCGGCCCGAAACCCAGCTCAAACAGCCGATTACCGCGTCGCGATTGGCAGTAGTAATCCCGCTTGGGCGTCGCCCGCGCGATGATCTCGATCTGGCGATCATTGAGGCCGAAGCGCCGATAGATCGACGTGAGCTGCGGCTCGATGGCGCGCTCGTTCGGCAGGAAGATCCGCGTCGGGCAGCTCTCGACGATCGCGGGCGCAATGTTGCTGCCGTCAATGTCTGACAGCGATTGGGTGGCGAAGACGACAGACGCATTCTTCTTCCGGAGCGTCTTCAGCCATTCGCGCAGCTGCTGGGCGAAGGCGGGATCGTCAAGGACGAGCCATCCCTCGTCGATGATGAGGAGCGTCGGGCGGCCATCCAGCCGTCCCTCGATGCGATGGAAGAGATAGGTGAGGACGGCGGGCGCAGCACCGGCGCCGATCAAGCCCTCGGTCTCGAACGCCTGGACTGACGCCAAGCCGAGCTGCTCAACCTCGGCATCAAGCAGCCGGCCGGACGGACCGCCGACGCAATAAGGCTGCAGCGCCTGCTTGAGCGCGGTCGACTGCAACAGGACGGTCAGTCCGGTGATCGTCCGCTCCTCGACGGGTGAGGATGCCAGTGAGGTCAACGCCGACCAGACATGCTCCTTCGCGGTCGGATCGATGGTGACGCCTTCCTTGGCAAGGATCGCGGTCACCCATTCAGCAGCCCACGCGCGCTCCGCCGCATCGCCAATGCGCGCGAGCGGCTGAAGCGAGACGGAATCCTCGGCACTATCAGACAGGCTGCCGCCGAGGTCGAGCCAGTCGCCGCCCATGGCCAGCGCCGCGGTGCGGAACGAGCCGCCGAAATCAAAGGCGAAGATCTGGCTGTTGCGGTAGCGACGGAACTGGATCGCCATCAGCGCCAACAACACGGACTTGCCGGCGCCGGTGGGGCCAACGATCAGGGTGTGACCGACGTCGCCGACATGCAGGGAGAAGCGGAACGGAGTCGAGCCTTCGGTCTTGCCAAACAACAGCGGCGGCGCCTTGAAATGCTCGTCACGCACCGGCCCCGCCCAGACGGCCGAAAGCGGAATCATATGGGCCAGGTTCAATGTCGAGAGCGGCGGCTGGCGGACGTTGGCGTAGGCATGTCCCGGCAATGAGCCGAGCCAGGCCTCTAACGCATTCACCCCTTCCACCATGCAGGTGAAGTCGCGCCCCTGGATCACCTTCTCGACGAGCCGAAGTTTTTTGGTGGCGCGGCCGGGGTCCTCATCCCAGACAGTGACGGTCGCGGTGACGTAGGCCTGGCCGACGTCGTCGGTGCCGAGTTCCTGCAAGGCGAGATCGGCGTCAGCGGCCTTGTTGGCAGCGTCGCTATCGACCAGTGTCGAGGCCTCGTTCGTCATCACCTCCTTGACGATGGCGGCAATCGACTTCCGCTTGGCGAACCATTGGCGGCGGATTCTGGTCAAGAGCTTGACCGCCTCGGTCTTGTCGAGGAGGATCGCACGCGTCGACCAGCGGTACGGAAAAGCAAGCCGGTTCAGCTCATCGAGAATTCCGGGATGTGTCGCGGTCGGAAAACCGACCACCGTGAGCGTGCGAAGATGATGGCTGCCAAGACGCGGCTCGAGGCCGCCGGCGAGTGGCTCGTCCGCGAGCAGCGCGTCGAGGTGCATCGGCGTCTCCGGGACGCGCACGCGTTGCTGCCGGGTCGAGATGGTCGAATGCAGATAAGTCAGCGTGTCGCCATCATCCAGCCACGCCACCTCGGGCATGAAGCCTTCGACCAATTGCAGGACACGGCTGGTCCGATCCGCAAATCCACGCAGCAGCTCGTAAGGGTCGACGCCGCTCTGCGACCTGCCCTCATAGAGCCAGCCCTCGATGCGCGATGCATCCTCGGCCGGCGGGAGCCAGACAAAGGTCAGAAAATACCGGCTCTCGAAATGCGCGCCGGCCTCCTCGAACGCATCCCGCCGCTCGAGATCAACCAGCGCGGATGCCGCATCGGGAAAGGCGCCATACGGATAGGTCTGCGCGGCGATGCGCTGGGCCTCGACGAAGATCGCCCAGCCTGAGCCGAGACGGCGGAGCGCATTGTTGAGGCGGGCCGTCACACCGACCAGCTCTGCAGACGTCGCGCTGTCGAGATCCGGGCCACGGAAGCGCGCCGTTCGCTGGAACGATCCATCCTTGTTGAGGACCACGCCGCGGTCGACCAGAGCGGCCCAGGGCAGAAAGTCGGAAAGGCTAGCAGGCCGGTTGCGATACTCAGTGAGGTTCAGCATGGCAGACTCATGTGGCGAGGTATGGCGGATAGCGGAGGTGGCGCCTGACGACGTCCACGAACTGCGGGTCGCGCTTGGCCGCCCAGACCGCCGCGGCGTGGCCCACGGCCCAGAGCAGCGCGCCGGGAATCCAGAGGCGCAGGCCGAGCGCAATGGCGGCCGCAAGCGTGCCGTTGGCGATCGCGACGCTGCGCGGCGCGCCGCCCATCAGGATTGGGTCCGTCAGCGCCCGATGGACCGGCGCGAAGAAGCCCGGCACCTCTGGATCGACGATTCCCACCATCAGATCAGTGCCCCACCCGAGAAGGAGAAGAAGGTCAGGAAGAAGCTCGACGCAGCGAAGGCGATCGACAGGCCGAAGACGATCTGGATCAGTCGGCGGAAGCCGCCGGCGGTGTCGCCGAACGCAAGCGTCAGGCCTGTCACAGTGATGATGATGACCGAGATGATCTTCGCGACTGGACCCTGCACCGACTCCAAGATCTGATTGAGCGGCGTCTCCCAGGGCATCGAGGAGCCGGAAGCGTAGGCCGCTGGCGCGAAAGCGACGGAGATAAAGGCGATCGCTGCGAGTTCGGCGAAGCGGCAGCGAACGCGACGGATCGCGGGAGGAAACTGGATCATGAAGGGTCTCCGGGGAGCGAGGGGTCGCCGCCCGCCCCGGCGGATTGGACACGGTAATCGCCGGTGGCGGGATCGAGCCCGGCGACGAGGGCAAGTTCAGCGAGGCGGCGTTCGCTGCCGCGGCCGCGCAGCACCGCGACGAGATCGATCGTCTCGGCGATCAGTGCCTTCGGAACGGTGAGGACGGCTTCCTGGATGAGCTGTTCGAGGCGGCGAAGCGCGCCCAGCGCCGTGCCTGCGTGAATCGTTCCGATCCCACCGGGATGACCAGTGCCCCAGGCTTTGAGGAGCTCCAAAGCTTCGCTGCCCCGCACCTCCCCGATCGGAATGCGGTCGGGGCGCAAACGCAGCGAAGACCGGACCAGATCGGACAGCGACGCGACGCCGTCCTTGGTGCGCAGCGCGACCAGATTGGGCGCCCTGCACTGTAGCTCACGCGTGTCCTCGATCAGCACCACGCGATCGGTGGTGCCGGCGATCTCGGCGAGCAGTGCGTTGGTGAGGGTGGTCTTGCCGGTCGAGGTGCCGCCAGCGACCAGGATGTTCTTGCGCGAAGCGACCGCAGCACGCAGCGCCGCCGCCTGACCGGCGGTCATGGTGCCGGCGGCGACGTAGTCATCCAGCGTGAACACCGCTACCGCAGGCTTGCGGATCGCAAAGGCCGGCGCCGAAACGACAGGCGGAAGAAGTCCCTCGAACCTCTCTCCGGTCTCGGGAAGCTCGGCCGAAACGCGGGGTTTGTTGGCATGGACCTCAGCGCCGACATGGTGCGCGACCAGGCGCACGATCCGTTCACCGTCGGCCGCGGGCATCGTCTGTCCGCTGTCCTCCAGTCCGCCTGATAGCCGATCGATCCAGAGCCGACCGTCGGGATTGAGCATCACCTCGACGATCGAAGGGTCTTCGAGGAACGTCGCGATCGCCGGGCCAAGCGCGGTGCGCAGCATGCGCGCGCCACGCGAGAAGGCTTCTGAATGGATTGAAGTGACCGCCACGACCGCCCCCGTCGAACGTCAATCGCAAAATGCGATCGACGACGGGGATGAGTAGAGAAGGCAGGAAACGGGTCAGTTCAACAAGTATTCAGCCGTCGTAGGGAGCGGGCGTAGAGCAGAGAAAAAATACTTGCTGTACAGAGGGCGGAGTCATCGGGCGCTGCTCGCGCGGTATCTGAATTTCGCTGTGTCGCCTGAGTGCGTGGGGATTCTAGCTCTCGCGCCCCGTCAGGTCTTCAGAGCCGCAGCGGACTTTGGAGTGCGAGCGGCGAAAAAGATGAAGCGCGGCTTGGTCCTGAGCGTTTCGTACGCTTCC
Organism: Bradyrhizobium sp. BR13661; assembly: GCF_029892425.1. Taxonomy (GTDB): domain Bacteria; phylum Pseudomonadota; class Alphaproteobacteria; order Rhizobiales; family Xanthobacteraceae; genus Bradyrhizobium. The sequence continues at coordinate 219,323 of NZ_JARXWB010000014.1, forward strand.
GGGAAGAGATCACGTGCCTGCGGAAGGGGCTGTGGCTCGCTGATCGCCTCAATGGCGAAACCTGCCTCCGTCAGGGCGTCGACCATGGCATGAAGGGGCCGATGCCAATATCTCGTTCGGATCGTGCGGCCGCCCTTCTTCCATTGGTCGGCGAACTCGTAGGTTTCAAAGTAGTTCGAACCCTGGGCCAGCACGTGATCCATGAATGGGTGGTGCGTCGACATCACCACGCGCCCTCCTGGGACAAGCACCCTACGGAACTCGGTCAAGGCCGGGTACCAGTCCTGGAGATAGTGCATGACGAGCGAGGCGATAACTAGCTCGAATGAGCCATCCTCAAACGCGAGCCTAGCGTTCAGATCGGCTTGCTCGAGTCGTACGTGTGGCCCAAGCCGGTTCTTGGCTATGGCCACCAATGCCGGACTCTTGTCGATCCCAGTGACCTGCGCGCCTTTCGCGATGAGAGCAGCTGCATGGGCACCTGCGCCACACCCTGCATCGAGCACACGCAGACCTGCGACGTTACCGGCCAAGGCAAGGGAAGCAGGCCGCTCATAAAGCGCGTTCCACGCGTTGCTTTCATTGTCCTCGCTGTAAGCCGCAGCAAATTCGTCGTAGTCATTTTCGCTCTCCACTCCCGATCTCCCACGTGTAGACAGGCCAACTGTCTGTCTACGAAATCCAGGCGTACAGGGGTAGAGCGGACCATAGGTTTTCGTCCACGCGGTGAGGCGATCATCGGACGAACGGGCGCCTACTCTCCCGTCTGCTCGCGCTCCTGAATATCCCCCGGAATTTCCTGTCGCAGTTTTGGCCCTTGACCGAGCCGTCGCCCGAGCGCCGCGACGAAATTGTCCCACCGCGCGCCCCCTTGCGCCCTCGCCGCCTTTGCGGCCGGCTCGGGGAGCGGCGGTGTCGTTGTGAGCCAGAATCGAACAAACAACGCCAGCGTCTCGACCGAGATCCCTACGTCGCGTTCGAGCCGCGCGATGCGGCGATCGACCTGATCGAGTCGCTTGGCAATCGCCGCCTCCCGCCGCTCGTCGGCGTCCGGTGACAGGAAGGATGCGATGGCGGCCTCTGCGATGAACGACAGCGATTGCTCACGGCGAGCTGCGTAGGCCGACAGGGCCTTCATGACATCAGGATCGAGATACACCGACATCTGAGCTTTCTTCTTTGGGGCGGTCATGTCTGTCTCACAATCCGAGATCGTCGCCCGGATCGAGCGAGGCCTGGCGTGCGACGCCCTGCATCATGTCGTTGAGGCGCCCGATCCGCGGGGCATCTTCCTCGAGTTCGTCGGCAAATTCCGAGGCGAACTCGTTGTCGAGGGGTTCTCTCCTCTCCACGGGGTCACGAGCCAGTTCTGGCTGCTTCCGGCGGTCGGCCGTCTTCGGGTCCTCTGTGTCGGATTCATCGTCCGCCGAGGCCGGTGCCGCTTTCGGGCGCGGCGGCAGTGGCCGTGAACTCCAGTCGTCCGGTCGCCTCCCGTTCGGCTTGCTCAGCGCCGGCGGCGCCAGAATGCGTTCCTGGAAACGTCCGTCCTCATAGTAGCGCGCCTTCTTGGCGCGGATCGGATGGAGCCCCGACATCATGACGATCTCATCTGACGGCGGCAGCTGCATCATCTCGCCGGGGGTGAGCAGCGGGCGGGCGGTCTCCGACCGCGACACCATGAGGTGACCGAGCCAAGGCGCCAGTCGACTGCCGGCATAATTCTTCATCGCCTTCATCTCGGTCGCCATCCCCAGTGCGTCGGACACCCGCTTCGCCGTCCTTTCGTCGTTGGTCGCAAAGCTGACCCGGACGTGACAATTGTCGAGGATCGAGTTGTTCGGCCCGTAGGCCTTCTCGATCTGGTTGAGCGACTGGGCGATCAGAAAGCTCTTGATGCCGTAGCCGGCCATGAAGGCCAGCGCTGACTCGAAGAAGTCGAGCCGGCCGAGCGCGGGGAATTCGTCGAGCATCAGGAGGAGCCGGCGTCGACCGGCCTTGGCCTGAAGATCCTCGGTCAGGCGGCGGCCGATCTGGTTGAGGATCAGCCGGATCAGCGGCTTGGTGCGATTGATATCAGAAGGCGGAACGACGAGGTATAGCGTGGTCGCCCGCTCTCCGCCGACGATGTCGGTGATCCGCCAGTCGCAGCGGCGCGTCACCTCCGCCACGACAGGGTCGCGGTAGAGGCCCAGGAACGACATCGCCGTGCTGAGAACACCGGAGCGCTCGTTGCCGGACTTGTTCAAGAGCTCGCGCGCGGCCGAGGCGGCGACGGGATGGACGCCGGCCTCGCCGAGATGTGCGGTGCGCATCATCGCGGCAAGCGTCGATTCGATCGGCCGCTTGGGATCGGACAGGAAGGCCGCGACGCCGGCAAGCGTCTTGTCCTCCTCTGCATAGAGGACGTGGAGGATGGCGCCAACCAAGAGCGCGTGACTGGTCTTCTCCCAATGGTTCCGCTTCTCGAGGCTGCCCTCGGGGTCGACAAGAATGTCGGCGATATTCTGGACATCGCGCACCTCCCACTCGCCGTGCCGGACTTCCAGCAACGGGTTGTAGGCTGACGATTTCGCATTGGTCGGATCGAACAGGAGAACCCGGCCATGCCGGGCACGGAAGCCGGCGGTGAGCTGCCAATTTTCGCCCTTGATGTCGTGGACGATCGCAGATCCGGGCCAGGTCAGCAGCGACGGGACGACGAGGCCGACGCCCTTGCCGCTCCGGGTCGGCGCGAAGCACAGGACATGCTCCGGTCCATCGTGGCGGAGATAGGTGCGCTCGAACCGGCCGAGAACCACGCCGTCCGGCCCGAGCAGACCAGCCTGCCCGATCTCCTTCGCCTCAGCCCATCGTGCGGAGCCATAGGTTTCGGCATTCTTGGCTTCGCGGGCGCGCCAGACCGACATGCCGATCGCGACGGCCGCCGCGATGATGCCGCCGGATGCTGCGATACAGGCGCCCTCAATGAAGATATGCGGCGCATAGGCATCGTAGGCATACCACCACCATAAGAAGGCTGGCGGAAGGTAGAATGGAAAGTGGAACAGCTCGAACCAGGGCTGTCCCAGTTGGGCTTGAAAGCCGAGCCGCCAGGCCGTCCATTCCGTCGCGGTCCAGAACGTCAGCAGGACGATCACTAAGACCGTGACGACCTGCCCCCAGAGTATTTTGGTCGCGGACATGGCGGCCGCCTTCTCTCTTAAATTTGGTGATCGGAGGGATGGCTCACAGGCCGATCCCCCGGTTGCGTCCAAACCCCCAATCGACGCCGCTGTCATCGCGGGTGACACCAGAGACATGTCGGCCGAGTTGCTTTTCGAGTGAGGGCGTCCACGGCACGAGCTGGAAGCCAAGACCATCGTCGATCATTGCGAAGCGGCCAGAGGCGAGCGCGAAGCGCTGCCGATAGGTCCCAGCGACATATTCACCGGCAGCCGATGGATTGAACGGCTGGCCGGTCTCGGCAGCGAGCCGCGCACCGAGAGCTTCCAACTCCCCCCGGCGCAGCGTACCGATAATGTTCTTGGCGAACACCAGCCCACGCACCTGGCGCTCGGCCAGCCCTTGATCGATGAGCCGCTCCGCGCGCCGTTCCAAAGCTTCGCGAACCTCGGCACCGAAACCGGTTTGACCCAGTGCCACCGGATCGCGCGCGACCGCTTGCCGGTCGAGCCATGTCGCGCCGCTTGCCGTCACCTGCGCTTCGATCGACAGATCGGAGCGTACGGCCAATGCCACGCGACGCTGGCCTCGTGCGTCGTCGAACTTGCGGAGTTCGACGATCGACCCCGGTGCGCTGTCGCCGGCGGCGTCGAGATCAGGAAGCTTGATGTGGTGGGCGCGGCCGTCGACGCCGTCGACCACGGCATAGGCGGTCGCCTTAAGTTCGTCATCGAGACCGCGATCGACGAGGCGGCCGATTATGGGAACATCGAGGCTTTCGCCTGCTAGCACATAGCTCGCGGTCCCGCGCCCGATGCCGCGTTCGGTCAGGCTGCGGTGGATGCGTTTGATGATGTCGCCGCGCTCGCCAAGCTCGCGCAAAGTCGACTCGGCAGCCTCGTCCATGATCCATTGGCCGGGCCCGAGTTGATGCGCAAGACCAAGGCTCTCCAGACGTCGCAGCCGGCCGACCTTCAACGCATGGAATTGATCAGGCTGCTGCGCTGGATTGGGCGCAAGGTCGATCACGCCGTGGCGACCTGCGTCGCGAACAAGCTGGCGATCGAGCTGTGTCCAGCGCTCGGCTTCGACCTGGCTCTCGAGCGACCGGTGAATGTCGAGATCGGAGCGCAGTCCGAGCTCCTGTGTGACCAGGTCCTGCGCGCGAGCGCGCATTCCTTCCTTGATGTAATCGCGGGAGATGACGAGGTCCCCGCCGTCCTCGGCAACGCCGCGCACGAGGATGTGGATGTGCGGATGTTGGGTATTCCAGTGATCCACGGCGACCCAATCGAGCCTGGTCCCGAGATCCCTCTCCATCTGGCCGACCAGTTCGCGCGCGAAGCCTTTGAGGTCCGCCATGTCAGGCGCGTCCTCCGGCGAGACGATGAACCGGAAATGGTGCCGGTCGCCCTGGCAGCGCTCACCGAACTCCTTGGGATCGGCATCGTCGGTGCCGGGGCCAAACAGACGGGCCTTCTCCCCGTCTCGGGTGACGCCCTCGCGCCGGAGATAACTGAGATGTGCGGCGAGTGGCGCGGAACGCGCCTTATGACGGACGACGCGGGTCTTGATCGTGACGAGGCGCGAGCGGCCCGTGAGCAGACGGTTCGCCCGCTCGCTGGCGACCCGGCCGCGACCGAAGGTGGAGCGCCTATCACTGGTGATCTTGCCCGCGCGCGAAACGCCACCGCCGGCGCGCTGCGCCGCGGCAAGCACCTGTGCGATGAAGGGCTTGGCCCGCTGGCTCCTTGAGGAGCGGATGCGGCCAAGCCGAGGCTGAAATTCCTTCTCCTCAGCCATGGCTAGGCTCGGCAATGTGCGAAATTGAGAATCCGTGCAATGAGTTGACGGTGGGGCGCACATTGCTTGCCGATGCCACACATTGTCGGATCAGAAAAAAACCAAAGCAACAACAACCGACCGACCGAGCCGCACATTGCGGCCTTTTATCTCGCCCTCTTAATCGGTCGTTGCTTGGGCTTGATCTCACCCATTCTCGCTTCCTTTCTCGCTTGCGACAAGGCCCTCTGCGCCACGCCTGGACGCGATGCGCCACGACAGCCGCGAGTCCCGGTGCGCCGTGCACTCTTCCGCGCTCATCGATGGCGTAACGTCGCTGCAGCAGGGCAGCGGGGATGCCGTCGCGGCGCAATTTTCCATCGGCATGACGGAGCCACATCACAGGCAGTCCGGCGTGGTCCAGCTTGCACGTCACGTGCGTGGCCACAGGCAAGATAGCGTGCGTTCCGTCGTCGTTGATCTGCACCAGGTCTCTTCCGCTGTCGCGGAGCTCCGTGTTCAAACTGTTGCGGTCATCGTGTCTTTGGATCCCGTCACATTTGTGTTCTGGTCATGCATGGGCGCCGAGCAGCTTGCGCTCCTTGACGGCGGCACGTGCGCTGACGTCTGCCTGCGAGGCCGCCGGATCGCCGCAGTAAAACGTGCCATCGACCCACATCGCATGCATGATCACCGCGAGCTTGCGCGCCACCGCCACGGTCGCCTTGCGGTGGCTGGTGCGCTTGGCGATCGCCAGCCCCCA
>NZ_JARXWB010000015.1 GCF_029892425.1 Bradyrhizobium sp. BR13661
CGGGGGGGGTCCCGCCCCGGCGGGGGGGGGGGGGGGGGTGGGGGCGGCGTTTTTCTCACACCACTTTTGGGTCGCGGCCCGCGCCCCCCCCCCCCCCCCCCCCCCCCCCCCCCCCCACACCGAGACTATGATTGGCGGATTCGCTCACAGCGGCCACCGCAGCATTCCCAAAACAGCTTGAGGCCATGCATGGCGCGCTTGCTTCCCGCCTTGCTCTCCTCGCAAGGCCAAGGCTAACGTCCCGCACCCTTGATCGACCGGACTTGCATTGATGACACGTATCGCCGTCGGCGGCTTCCTGCACGAGACCAATACCTTCGCTCCGACGAAGGCGACGTTCGCAGACTTTCAGCATGGCGGCGGCTGGCCGGCGATGACGCAAGGGCCTGACGTGCTCAAGGTGATGCGGCGCATCAATGTCGGCCTCGCCGGCTTTGTCGACAGCGCCGAAGCCAACGGCTGGGAACTCGTTCCGACCATCGCCTGCGGCGCAAGCCCGTCGGCGCATGTCACGGAGGATGCCTTCGAGCGCATCGTGAAGGTGATGGTCGACGGCATCAAAGAAGCCGGCCCGCTCGATGCCGTCTATCTCGACCTGCATGGCGCGATGGTCACCGAGCATCTCGATGACGGCGAAGGCGAGATCCTGGCGCGGGTGCGCCGCGTCATCGGCAAGGATGTTCCGCTGGTCGCGAGCCTTGACCTGCACGCCAACGTCACTTCAGCAATGATGGACCACGCGGATGCGCTGATCGCCTATCGCACCTATCCGCATGTCGACATGGCCGACACCGGCCGTACCTCGGCCAAGCACCTCGCGCTGCTGCTGAACACGAAGCAACGCTTCGCAAAGTCTTTCCGGCAATTGCCGTTCCTGATCGCGATCAGCTGGCAATGCACCAACGACTTCCCGACCAAAGGCATCTACGAACAGCTCGCTGCGCTGGAGAGCGATGCGGTTCCGACACTGTCCTTCGCACCCGGCTTCCCGGCCGCCGACTTCCACGACTGCGGGCCGAGCGTGTTCGCCTATGGCAAGACGCAAGGCGACGCCGATCGCGCGGCGGATGCGATCGTCAAGCTGATCGAAAGCCACGAAGATGATTTCGACGGCAAGATCTGGACGCCCGATGACGGCGTGCGTCACGCCATGGAACTGTCCAAGAGCGCGAGCAAGCCGATCATCATTGCCGATACCCAGGACAATCCCGGAGCCGGCGGCGATTCCGACACGACCGGCATGCTGCGCGCGCTGGTGCGTAACAAGGCGAGCGCGGCGACCGGCGTGATCTACGATCCCCAATCGGCCAAGGCCGCGCATGCGGCCGGCGTCGGAGCAACCGTCACGCTCTCGCTCGGCGGCAAATCAGGGATCGCCGGCGACGAGCCCTATACTGAGACCTTCGTCGTCGAGAAACTCTCCGACGGCCGCTTCATCGCGCCGGGCCCCTATTACGGCGGCCGCGAGATGGAGATGGGCCCGTCCGCAGCCTTGCGCATCGGCGACGTCCGAATCGTCGTCTCCTCGCACAAGGCGCAGCTCGCCGACCAGGCGATGTACCGCTATGTCGGGATCGAGCCGACCAAAGAAAAGATTCTGGTCAACAAGAGCTCGGTGCACTTCCGCGCCGATTTCGAGCCGATCGCAGAAAAGTTGATGATCTGCGCCGCACCCGGCGCGATGCCGGCCGACACCGCGTCACTGCCCTGGACGCGCCTGCGGCCGGGCATCCGCATCAAGCCGAACGGCCCCGTTTTCAATCCCCCCTCACGCTAACCGGACAGGACTTATGCCCACCATCGATCGCATCGACGGCTACGCCGACGAACTCACCGCCATCCGCCGCGACATCCATGCCCATCCCGAGATCGGCTTCGAGGAAGTGCGCACCTCCGGCATCGTTGCCGACAAGCTGACGAGCTGGGGCATCGAGGTGCATCGCGGTCTTGGCGGCACCGGCGTGATCGGCGTCATCAAGGGCAAGGGCTCGGGCAGCAAGCGCATCGGACTTCGCGCCGACATGGACGCGCTGCCGATGGAAGAGAACACCAATCTGAAATGGAGCTCCAAAATCCCCGGCCGCTTCCACGGCTGCGGACATGACGGCCACACCACCATGCTACTGGGCACCGCGCGCTACCTCGCCGAGACCCGGAATTTCGACGGCACCGTGCACCTGATCTTCCAGCCGGCCGAGGAAGGCCTCGGCGGCGCGCGCGCCATGATCAAGGACGGCCTGTTCGAAAAGTTTCCGTGCGACGAACTCTACGGCTTGCACAACGCGCCCGACCTCGACCTCGGCGAGATCGCGATCCTGCCCGGCCCTGCGATGGCCAGCGCCGACTTCTTCGACTTGCGCATCACCGGCTACGGCGCGCATGGCGCGATGCCCGAGCGCTCCAAGGACGCGGTGATCATCGCGACCACGCTGGCGCAGGCGATCCAGACCATCGTCAGCCGCAATGTCGAGCCGCTCCAGGCTGCTGTCGTGTCGATCACCCAGATCCATGCCGGCTCCGCCTACAACGTCATTCCCGGCGACGCCCATCTTTGCGGCACCATCCGCACCTTCTCGAAGGAAGTCCGCACCCTGGTCAGCGAGCGCATCCGCACCATCTGCGCCGGCATCGCGAGCGCCTATCAATGCGTGATCGACGTCGACATCCGCGACACCTTCAACGTGCTGGTCAACCAGGTCGAGCAGTCCAAGGTGGTCGAGGAGGTCGCGCGCACCATCGTCGACCCCGCCAAGGTGATCACCCGGACCCAGCCGAAGATGGGCAGCGAGGATTTCGCCGACATGCTGGAGACCATTCCCGGCGCCTATTTCTGGGTCGGTCATGACGGCTCGGTGCCGGTGCACAATCCCGGCTTCGTGCTCGACGACAAGATCCTGCCGATCGGCGCCAGCATGTTCGCCCGGATCGTCGAAACGCGCATGCCGGTCGGCTAGCGATGCAGAAAAAGAGCGTCGATGAGGCGGTCACCTCGCTGCACGATCTCTCCGCGGTCGATCTGATCGCGGGCTATCGCGCCAGGCAGTTCTCGCCGAGCGAGGTGCTGGAAGATTTGCTCACGCATGTCGCTGCGTGGGAGCCGCACCTGAAGGCGCTCTATGCGTTTGACCCTGACAGCGCGCGCGAGGCCGCAAAGGCCTCGACCGCGCGCTGGGACGGCGGCGAGCCATCGGGCCCGCTCGACGGCGTGCCTGTCACGGTGAAGGACAATATCGCGACCAAGGGCGTGCCGGTGCCGCTGGGCGCGGCCAGCGTCAAGCTGGTGCCGGCCGAGAAGGACGCGCCGCCCGCCGCGCGGCTGCGCGAGGCAGGCGCGATCATCTTCGCCAAGACCACCATGCCCGATTACGGCATGCTGTCCTCGGGTCTCTCCTCGTTCCATGCGCTCGCGCGCAATCCCTGGGACCTCTCCAAGAATCCCGGCGGCTCCAGCGCGGGTGCGGGCGCAGCTGCCGCGGCCGGCTATGGTCCGCTACATCTCGGCACGGACATTGGCGGTTCGGTGCGCCTCCCCGCCGGCTGGTGCGGGCTCGTCGGCCTGAAGCCGAGCTTCGGCCGCGTGCCGATCGATCCCACCTATGTCGGCCGCGTCGCAGGTCCCATGACCCGCACGGTCGATGATTGCGCGCTGATGATGAGCGTGATCGCCAAGCCCGACAGGCGCGATGGCATGAGCCTCCCCGCCGAGCCGCTCAACTGGAAGGGCCTGGAGAAATCTCCGCGCAAGCTGCGGATCGGCCTGATGCTCGACGCCGGCGTCGGCCTGCCCGCGGAAAAACAGGTCCGCGACGTCGCGGTGAAGGCTGCAAAGGCATTCGAATCCGCCGGCAGCGTCGTCACCGAGATCGACGGCATCCTCACGCGCGAGATGCTCGATGGTCTCGACAATTTCTGGCGCGCGCGGATGTGGGACGATCTGTCGAAGCTGACGCCGGCCGAACAGGCAAAGGTGCTGCCCTATATCTTCAAATGGGGGGTATCCGGTGCGAAGCTGTCCGGCGTCGACGTGATCCGCGGCTTCAACCAGACCATGGCGATCCGCGCGGCGGCGTCAAAACTGTTCTGCGAGCTCGACTATGTGATCTCGCCGACCGCGCCGAACGTGAACTATGCGGCGGAATGGGCCTCACCCACCAACGATCCGATGCGTCCGTTCGAGCACATCTGCTATACCGTGCCGTGGAATATGTCGGAGAACCCCGCCGTCTCCATCAATGGCGGCTACGATAGCTCGGGCTTTCCGATTGGTGTTCAGATCGTCGGCCGTCGCTTCGACGATATCGGCGTGCTTGGTCTCGCCAAGGCGTTCGAGGGCCTGCGCGGCGCGCAGAAGCCCTGGCCAAAGCCGCCCGCTCGTTAAGCGCGCATCTAGCGTCTCAGCACAAATCGTCATGCGCGGGCTCGACCCGCGCATCCATCCTCTTCAAAAAAGATGGATTGCCGGGTCAAGCCCGGCAATGACAGAATTGATTCAAGAATGACAAGGAAGGAAACCACATGGCGTATGAGACGATCAAATACGAGGTCGCCGAGCAGATCCTCACCATCACGCTGAACCGGCCCGACAAGCTCAACGCCTTCAACGCGCAGATGCAGGCCGAGCTGATCGACGCGTTCGATGCTGCCGACAAGGACGACAACGTCCGCGCCATCATCGTCACCGGTGCCGGCCGCGGTTTCTGCGCGGGCGCCGATCTCTCATCGGGCGCCGACACCTTCGATCGCGACGCGCGCCGCGGGCCGGTGAAGCGCCTTGCCGACGGCAAGGTCGATTACAGCGATCCGCAGGTGCGCGACGGCGGCGGCCAGGTCACCTTGCGCATTTTCAAATGCCTGAAGCCTGTGATCGCCGCAGTGAACGGTCCCGCTGTCGGCATCGGCGTCACCATGCAGCTGGCGATGGACATCCGTATTGCCTCGGACGCCGCGCGCTTCGGCTTCGTGTTCTCCCAGCGCGGCATCGTGCCGGAGGCGGCCTCGAGCTGGTTCCTGCCGCGCATCGTCGGCATCTCGCAGGCGCTGGAATGGTGCTATTCCGGCCGCGTCTTCCCCGCGCAGGAGGCGCTCGCCGGCCGCCTCGTCAGCAAGGTCGTGCCGCCAGATGACCTGCTGCCGACCGCCCGCGCGCTCGCGAAGGAATTCGCGGCCAAGACCGCCCCAGTATCGGTGGCGCTGATCCGCCAGATGATGTGGCGCATGATGGGCGCTGATGACCCGATGGAGGCCCACAAGGTCGACAGCCGCGGCATCTATGCCCGCGGCCGCTCGGAGGACGTTAGGGAAGGCGTGGTCTCGTTCCTGGAGAAGCGCCCGGCACAGTTCAAGAACAAGGTGTCCAGCGATATGCCGGATTATTTCCCGTGGTGGACGGAGCGGGAGTATAAGTGACGCGAAGCGTCATCCCGGGGCGATGCGAAGCATCGAACTACGGTGCGCACTTGCGCACCTGAGGATCTCGAGATTCCGGGTTCGCCCTTCGGGCGCCCCGGAATGACATTGGTGAGAACTACCGCATCACCAGCGCCACGCGCCCGATTGCCTTGCGATCGAGCAACAGCCGCATCGCCTTGGCAAAATCTTCCAGCGGCAGGCGATGCGAGATGTTCGGTCGCAACTTGCCCTCCTCCGCCCATGCGAGCAGCGCCTTCAGGCGGACCTCACCGAGCGCGGGGTTCTTCCGCACCGCCTCGCCCGCGCGCACACCGAGCACGCTGGCGCCCTTGATCAGCAGCAGGTTGGTCTTGGCCGAGCCGATGCCGCCTGTAAAACCGATCACCAAGAGGCGCGCGCCCCAGGCAATGCAGCGCATCGAGCTCTCGAACACCTCGCCGCCGACGGGATCGAAAACGACGTCGGCGCCGCGTCCATCGGTGATGCGCTTGACCGCGTCGCGAAACGGCTCGCGGTCGTAGCGCACGAGATGATCGGCGCCGCGCGATTTTGCGATCGCAAGCTTCTCGTCGCTGGAGGCCGTCGCAATCACTGTCGCCCCCAGCATCTTGCCGATCTCGACGGCCGCGAGGCCGACACCGCCGCCAGCACCGTGCACGAGCAGCACCTCGCCCGGTTCGACCCGACCGCGATCGATCAGCGCGTGATAGGCCGTGCCGTGGCCGGCGAGATAGGTCGCAGCCTCTGCATAGTCGAATGTCGAGGGCATCGGCGTGAGTTGCGCCGGCGTCACCACCGCTTCGTCCGTGAAAGCACCGTGGCGCATCTTGACGATGACCTTGTCGCCGACGGAAACGCCCTTCACCTCCGCACCAACTTCGGTGACATCGCCGGCAGCCTCCACGCCCGGCGTGAACGGCAGCTCGGGCTTGAGCTGATATTCGCCGGCCGCCATCAGCACGTCAGGAAAATTCAGCCCGGCGGCGCGGATCGCAACGCGCACCTCGCCCGGCTTCAGGGCGCGCGAGGGAAACTCTTCCAGCCGCAGCGTTTCTGGCGCGCCGAGCGCGCGGCAGACGACAGCCCGGACCATCAGGCCGCGCTCGCCTTGCTGCGCTTGAGCGCTTCGCGGATCAGCGGCAGGCGGTCGTTGCCAAAGTACATGTCGGTCTTGTTCACGAAGATCGTCGGCGAGCCGAAGCCACCGCGGGCCACGACTTCTTCCGTATTGGTCTTGAGCTGATCCTTGATCGCCTGCTCCGAGATGCCCGCAAAGAACTTCTGCTCGTCGATGCCGACCTTCTTGCAGATCTCGGCGAGCACCGCATCCTGCGAAATATCCTTGTCGTCACCCCAATAGGCCTCGAACACTGATGTCGCGAACGGCACCATGTCCTGACCGAGCCAGATGCAGCCGCGCATCGCCTTGACGCTGTTCACCGGAAACACCGTCGGCGGCATCTTGATCGATAGCCCCGCCGAGCGCGCCCAGTCCTGGAGGTCCTTCTTCATGTAGCGCGCCTTCAGCGGCACCGGCTTCTCGCGCTGGGCGTAGACGCTCGGGTTGACGGTGTTGAAGATGCCGCCGACCAGGATCGGTCGCCAGGTGATCTCGGCGCCGAGCTCTTTCGCCAGCGGCTGGATGTTGTGGAAGGCGAGATAGGTCCAGGGGCTGGAACAGTCGAAGAAGAATTCGATCATGGTGGTTCCTTGTGTCTGTCTGTCATTCCGGGATGCGCCGCAAGGCGCAGGCCCGGAATCCATTTCGCCTCTCGTTCTGCGGCCCGATGGATTCCGGGCTCGCGCTACGCGCGCCCCGGAATGACGGCCGTGGCCGTCACTTCCTTCCCAACACTTCCTTAGCCCGCTGTCCGAACATGATCTTGCGTGATTCCTCGTCGAACGGCTCTTTCACGAATTTTCCGATCGCAAGCCCCGCCTGCACCTGCGGCCTGGCGCGCACCTCGGCGTACCAGCGTTTGACGCTCGGATAGTCGTCGAGCGTAAAGCCCTGCGCCTTGTGGGTCATGATCCAGGGGAAGCAGGCGATGTCGGCAATGGAATAATCGCCGGCGACATAGGCGCCGGTCTTGGCGAGCTGACGGTCGAGCACGCCATAGAGCCGCGCCGCCTCGTCGCGGTAGCGCTCGATCGCGTAGGGAATCTTCTCCGCCGCATAGAGCGCGAAATGGCCGTGCTGGCCCAGCATCGGGCCGAGCCCCGCCATCTGCCACATCACCCATTGGATCGTGGTCGAGCGGCCCCGCAAGTCAGCCGAGAGAAAACGGCCGGTCTTCTCCGCCAGATAGATCAGAATCGCGCCGGTCTCGAACACCGAAAACGGCGGGCCGCCGTCGGCAGGCTCGTGATCGACGATCGCGGGAATGCGGTTGTTGGGCGAGATCGCCAGAAACTCAGGCGCAAACTGTTCGCCGGCGCGGATGTTGACGGGCTTCACGGTGTAGGGAAGCCCCAGCTCCTCCAGCATGATCGAGATTTTCCAGCCGTTCGGCGTCGGCGCGTAATGGAGGTCGATCATCGCCTTCCCTGCCGTCGCCGCTGGAATAGAGGGCGACTTTTGTTGTTCTGTACCTCGACGTTAAGACATGGCAGACAGTGGCGCAATCACAACCCGCCGGGAGGGACCCATGCTGTTTCCAACCACGATCGCCGGCTCCTTGCCGAAGCCGGAATGGCTGGCCGAGCCCAACATGCTCTGGGCGCCCTGGAAGTCTGGAGGAGACGAGCTGCTGCGTGCCAAGCGCGACGCGACGCTGATCTGGCTGAAGATCCAGGAGGACGCCGGCATCGACATCGTCACCGAGGGCGAGCAGGCCCGGCAACATTTCGTGCACGGTTTTCTCGAGAAGATCGAGGGCATCGACTTCGCCCATAAGGTCGAGATGGGCATCCGGAAAGATCGCTACAAGGCGATGGTCCCGCAGGTGGTCGCGCCGCTGCGGCTGAAGGGGCGCGTCCACGATTTTGAGGCACGCGTCGCGCGCACGCACACGAAGAAGAAGCTGAAATTCACCCTGCCCGGCCCGATGACCATCATCGACACCATTGCGGACCGTTACTATGGCGACCGCGTCAAGATGGCCTTCGCCTTCGCCGAGCTTTTGAACGAAGAAGCCAAGGCGTTGCAGGCCGACGGCGTCGATCTCGTGCAATTCGATGAGCCGGCTTTCAACGTCTACATGGACGAGGTCAACGACTGGGGCATCAAGGCGCTGGAGCGCGCGGCACAAGGCCTCACCTGCACCACTGCCGTCCACATCTGCTACGGCTACGGCATCAAGGCCAACACCGACTGGAAGGAGACGCTCGGCGCGCAGTGGCGCCAGTATGAGCAGATTTTTCCGACAATCGATGCCAGCCCGATCCAGCAGGTTGCGATCGAATGCCGCAATTCGAAGGTCCCGCTCGATCTGCTCGCGCTCTTGAAGAACAAGATCGTGCAGGCCGGTGTGATCGACGTCGCCAGCGACACGGTCGAAACCGCCGAGGACGTCGTGAAGGCGATCGACGCGGTGTCGAAATTCGTGCCCAAGAGCAATATCATCGCCACCACCAATTGCGGCATGGCGCCGATGCGCCGCGAGATCGCCGAAGCCAAGCTGATGGCGCTCGGCGCCGGCGCCGCGCTGGCGCGCGAGAAGCTGGGGTGATGACGAGGATTCGACGCTAGGCCTGCGCCTGCGCGGAGGGGTGCAGCACCGGCCGATAACCGGCATGCAGCGTGCGGAGTGTCGACGGCGGCGTGAGCAGCATTGCGTCGTTGGGGACCTGTTCCGCAGCAGTGTATCCCGCCGGCGACCACTTCAGCGCGCTGCCCTGCGTGAGAAGGTAGCTCTCCTCGCCCTGCTGCAGCATCGCGCCATCGGGCAGCTGATCGAGCGGCACGAGCAGCAAGTGCAGCCGCTTCTTGCCGTGGTCGAGCCGCTCGTGGTGCAGCACGGTGTCGATATCGTGCATACGGACGTCGTGCACGCGGTTGCCCTTTTCCCAAGCGGCACGGAAGCGATTGGCATCGTCGCGGCGGCAGTAGAAGCAGGGACGATGGCCGGCGGCGAGCGCCGTCGCCTCATCGAGAAAGAACAGCTCGGTCCAGCTTTGCTGCGCCATCACCTCGCGGCGACGGCCGCGGAATTCGCAGGTGCAGGTGAGCCACGCCGGCGACGACCAGCGCTTCTTCAGCAGCGTCTTCGTCGCGGGATCGTGGATGATGCCGCGATTGCCCGTGAACATCCCGCGATGGGAGGTGGCGATGATCTCGCCGGTCGGAGTGACGCGGTTTTGCAGCGGGCGAGTGACGAATAGCGAATTGCGAGTGGAGGAATCGCTACTTGCCATTCGCTACTCGCCACTCGCTTTCGCTCACGCCGCGCCGTCGCGGAGCGGCGGGTGGTAGGACAGCGCGGTGTCCCAGGGGAAGAAGATCCACGTATCCTGCGACACTTCCGTGATGAAGGTGTCGACCAGCGGACGGCCCTTCGGCTTGGCGTAGACGGTGGCGAAATGCGCATCGGGCAGCATCTCGCGCACCAGCTTGCCGGTCTTGCCGGTGTCGACGAGATCGTCGACGATCAGGAGCCCTTTGCCGGTGCCGCCGCCGAGCTTCATGGCCTGTTCAGAAATGCCCTTCAGGACCTGGAGCTCGCCCTGCTTGTCATGGTCGTAGCTGGCGATGCAGACCGTATCGATCACGCGCAAGCCGAGCTCGCGCGCCACGATCGCGGCCGGCACCAGGCCGCCGCGGGTGATCGCGATCACAGCGTGAAATGGACCGACCTCGTTGAGCCGCCAGGTCAGCGCCCGGCAATCCCGGTGGAACTGGTCCCACGACACCGGAAAGGGCCTGCCCGCCCGCTCCTGCGCGCTCAGTTCCGGTGCATCACCAGCCATCGTCGTCTCCTGCATTCGTCTTGCCGGCAGCTCCATTTGCTACCGGGTGATGTTCAATCCCGCCAGCATTTCCTTCACCGCTGCCATCGCGGCTGCGAGCTTATCCGCATCGCGCGAGCGCACCACCAGATTGGTGTTCGGCTTCGAGTCCTCGTCCATGAACGGATAGCTGCCGATGATGGTGTCGGGGTGCGCGGCGGCGATCGCCCGCAAGGGACTGCCGATGTCACCTTCCCGCGCGTTGGCGCGGACCGATTCGGACAGCATGCGCACGCCCGACTTCAGCTTGGGCGAGACGATGTCCATCATCGCCTGCATGATCGAGGGCACACCGGCCATGACGATGACATTGCCGATCTTGAAGCCGGGGGCAAGGATGGTCGCGCTCTGGATCAACTCGGCGCCATCGGGGATTCGCGCCATGCGCAGGCGCGCCTCGTTGAGGTCCTGCCCGCTCCAGCGCTCCTTGAAGCGCGCGACCACCTCGGGGTGATGGTCGATGCCGACGCCGAACGCCTTGGCAACGCTGTCCGCGGTGATGTCGTCATGGGTCGGCCCGATGCCGCCGGTGGTGAACACATAAGCATAGCGATGCCGCAGTGCATCCAACGCGGCGATGATGTCGGCCTCGTCGTCGGAGACGACCCGCACTTCCTTCAGGTCGATGCCGATATTGGTCAGGTATTCGGCGATGAAGCCGATATTCTTGTCCTTGGTCCGGCCGGACAGGATTTCATCCCCGATGACCAGAATGCCTGCCGTGACGATCTCGCTCATACCTTAAGTCCCTCACCTCTGGTCCCGACTTTGCCGAGGTAACGCGTTGAAGTCACGTGGTTTTGCTGCCGAAATAAGCAGTCCTCAGCCATTTTTTCAGGCAAGCCTCCGGCTGTCCCCGGCAAATGCCCCTTCTCAATGCTTATAGCGCTGGCCCGGCCCTTGCTACCTCCTCAAAGTCATGCACTCTTGCCGCATGGCCAGGACGTTGCGGTCTTCACCAAGGCCTGACGACCTGTCCATTGGCGCAACGCCTTGCGGAGACAAGTCGGGATCTATGGCAGTCGCGTTTGACGAAATGAATATTCCCGGCGGGGACCTTCGCCCCGCCTACCAGGAGCTGGCGCGCTGGCTCAAGGAGACGCCTCCCGAGGCGCTCGAATATCGCCGCCAGGAGGCCGAGCTCCTGTTCCGCCGCATCGGCATTACCTTTGCGGTTTATGGAGACTCCGAATCCACCGAGCGCCTGATCCCGTTCGACGTGATCCCGCGGATCATCTCGGGCAAGGAATGGACCCTGCTGGAAAAGGGGCTGAAGCAGCGCGTCAAGGCGCTGAACATGTTCCTGCGCGACATCTATCACGGCCGCGACATTCTTCGCGCCGAGATCGTGCCTGACGATCTGATCTTCCAGAACCCGGTCTTCCGTCCCGAGATGAATGGCCAGCAGGTGCCGCACGACGTCTACGTGCACATCGCCGGCATCGATATCATCAGGGTCGATGCCAACGACTTCATCGTGCTGGAGGACAATGCGCGCACGCCATCCGGCGTGTCCTACATGCTGGAAAACCGCGAAATCATGATGCGGCTATTTCCGGATCTGTTCGCCCGCCACAGGGTGGCTCCGGTCGAGCGCTATCCGGACGAACTGCTGTCGGCGCTTCGCTCGGTCGCGCCGCAGAGCGCCTCGGGCGAGCCGACCGTCGCCCTGCTCACACCGGGCGTCTACAACTCCGCCTATTACGAGCACTCCTTCCTCGCCGACAAGCTCGGCATCGAGCTCGTCGAGGGTCGCGACCTCATCGTCAAGAACAACGAAGTGTTCATGCGCACGACGGAAGGGGTGAAGCGGGTCGACGTGATCTATCGCCGCGTCGACGACGATTTTCTCGATCCCCTCACCTTCCGGCCCGACTCGGCGCTCGGCGTGCCCGGGCTGATGTCGGCCTATGCCGCCGGCAACATCACGCTCGCCAACGCCGTCGGCACCGGCATCGCCGATGACAAGGCGATCTACTCCTACATGCCGGAGATCGTGAAATTCTACCTCGGCGAGGAGCCGATCCTGAAGAACGTGCAGACCTGGCGCTGCCGCGAGCCGAAGGATCTGGCTTATGTGCTCGACCATCTCGGCGATCTCGTCGTCAAGGAAGTCCACGGCTCCGGCGGCTACGGCATGCTGATCGGCCCCGCTGCGACCAAGGCCACCATCGAAGCCTTCCGCGAGAAGCTCAAGCGCGAGCCGGAAGGTTTCATCGCACAGCCGACGCTGGCGCTCTCGACCTGCCCGACCTGCACGGCTTCAGGCTTGGCCCCACGCCATGTCGATCTTCGCCCCTTCGTGCTCACCGGCAGCAAGACGACGACCATCGTGCCGGGCGGGCTGACGCGTGTTGCCCTGAAGGAAGGCTCGCTCGTGGTGAATTCAAGCCAGGGCGGCGGCACCAAAGACACCTGGATTTTGGACGAGTAGAGAGATGCTGTCGCGTACCGCCGAAAACCTCTACTGGCTCGCCCGCTACGTCGAACGGGCCGAATATCTCGCGCGCACTATCGATGCGACGCTGCGCGTCACCGCGCTTCCCGCCACCTATATCGGCAAGACCAATGAATGGGACTCGGCGCTGCTCACCGCAGGCGTCGCCGAAAGCTTCTATCAGACCCACGAGGAAGCCAACGAGCACAACGTCGTCGATTACCTCTCGTTCGCGGCCGACAACCCGTCCTCGATCCGGAATTGCATCGAGGCGGCACGGCTGAACTCGCGCTCGGTGCGCACAGCATTGACCAGCGAGATGTGGGACACCATCAACTCGGCCTGGATCGAGCTCCAGGCGGTCTGGAGCAAGGGCACCTCGACGCGCGAGGACCTCGCAAAGTTCCTACGTTTCGTGCAGGAAACCTCGCTGCGCTTCGACGGCTCGGCCTACCGGACCATGCTGCGCAACGACGCCTACTGGTTCTCGCGCCTCGGCCTGCATCTCGAGCGCGCCGACAACACCGCGCGCATCCTCGACGTGAAGTATCACGTGCTGCTGCCCGAGGAAGAGCATGTCGGCGGTCCGCTCGACTTCTATCAGTGGAGCTCGATCCTGCGCTCGGTGTCGGCGCTGACAGCCTATCACTGGGTCTACCGCGAAACGCTGAAGCCGTGGCTGGTGGCGGATTTGCTGATCCTCAACGGCACGCTGCCGCGCTCGCTGGCGAGCTGTTACGACAACCTCGTGCGCAATCTCGACCAGATCGGCGTCGCCTATGGCCGCCAGGGCCCGGCCCAGCGCCACGCCCGCGGCATCCGCAACCGGCTGGAACACAGCAACATGAACGACATTTTCCAGCACGGCGTGCATGAATTCATTCAGGAATTCATCGCTGACAATTCCAGGCTGGGCGAAATCATCACGAAGCAGTATTTGATCTGATACACGCAGTCGTTCCGGAGCGTCCGGAACGACGGAATCAAAACACCATGCGCCTGCGAATCCAGCACACGACGACCTATCGCTACGAGCCGGCGGCGACGAGCGTGATCCAGATCCTGCGCATGACGCCGTGCAGCCACGACGGGCAATATGTGGCGGAATGGCAGATCGACGTCTCGACCGACACCAAGCTCGACATGCACGAAGACGCCTTCGGCAATGTCACCCATGTGCTGTCCTGCGGCCCCGTCAGCGATATCAAGATCACCACCGAAGGGCTGATCGAGACGCACGATACCGGCGGCGTGCTCCGCGGCGCCGATGAGCGCTTTCCCGCCGACATGTTCCTGCGCACCACCGACCTCACGACCGTCAATCCGGCGATGACGGCGGTCGCACGTCAGTTGCGCAGCGAGGCCGAGAGCGACACGCTCGGCTTCCTGCATACGCTGATGAGCGAGATCAGCGATCACATGACCTTCGACGAGGACCCGACCAACAGCGGCACGTCGGCCTCTGAGGCGTTCACACTCAAGCGCGGCGTCTGCCAGGACTACGCGCACATCTTCATCGCCTGCGCCCGCACCGGCGGCGTGCCGGCGCGCTTCGTCTCCGGCCATTTTCTGCGCTCCGACGGCACCGTGCATCAGGACGCAGGCCACGCCTGGGCTGAAGCCTATGTCCCCGATCTCGGCTGGGTCGGCTTCGATCCCGCCAACAGCATCTGCACGACCGATGCCCATGTCCGCGTGGCGATCGGGCTCGACTATCTCGGCGCAGCGCCCGTGCGCGGCACCCGCTATGGCGGCGGCTCGGAGACGCTGACGGTTGCCGTGAAGGTCGAACAGGCCGGCCGCGGCGGACAGTCGCAATCACAATCGCAGCGACAGAGCTGATCGGCTCACCGCCCCCTGGGAAACGGGGGTTGGACCGGCCCCCAAAATTGGTTAGTACTTCCGCGCAAACGCGTTCGGGGACTGGAAATGACCTATTGCTGCGGAATCCTGGTTCGGGACGGTCTGGTGATGATCGCCGATACTCGCACCAATGCCGGCCTCGACAACGTCTCGACCTTCCGCAAGCTGCACATCTTCTCCAAGCCCGGCGACCGCATCATGGCGATTGCCAGCGCCGGCAATCTTGCCATCAGCCAGTCGGTGCTCTCCACCCTCACCGAGGGCCTGGAGGATCCGAACACGGGCGAGATCGAGACGCTGATGAACGCGCCGACCATGTTCCAGGCCGCCCAGCGCATCGGCCGGGCGATCCGGGCGGTGCATGCGACCGAGGGCCCGGCGCTGAAGTCGGAGGATGTGTCCTTTGACGTCTCCTTCCTGTTCGGCGGCCAGATCAAGGGCGCGCGCATGCGCCTGTTCATGGTCTACACCGCCGGCAATTTCATCGAGTGCACGACCGACACGCCCTACCTGCAGATCGGCGAGCACAAATACGGCAAGCCAGTGCTCGACCGTGCCATGCATTACGACGTCGAACTCTACGAGGCGCTGAAGACCGGGCTGATCTCGATGGACTCGACGATGCGCTCGAACCTCGGCGTCGGCCTTCCCATCGACGTGCTGGTGGTGCGCTCGGACGCCTGCGATGCCGACCTCAACCACCGCATCGAGGCGGGCGAGCCCTATTTCCACGATCTGCGCTCGCGCTGGTCGGCGGCCTTGCGCGCCGCGCATCAGAACATTCCGCGGCCGCCCTACAAGAACGATAAAGAACCAAAAACCTGACAACTCAAAGAAAAGGCAGGAAACGATGAGTGAAGCAAAAAAGATCGCAGTGGTGACGGGCGCCGGCACGGGGGTCGGACGCGCCGCGGCACTGGCGCTGATGAACACCGGCTTCACCGTGGTGCTCGCAGGCCGCCGGCTCGACATGCTCGAAGAGACCGCCAAGCTCGGCCCCGCCGGCAAGAGCCTGTGCGTCACTGCCGACATGACCAAGCCGGACTCCATCGCCGCGCTGTTCGACAAGGTGAAGGCGACCTATGGCCGGCTCGACGTGCTCTTCAACAATGCCGGCATGGGCGCGCCCGCGGTCAACTTCGAGGACCTCAGCCTCGAGCAGTGGCAGGCGGTGGTGAACACCAACCTCACCGGCCCGTTCCTGTGCACCCAGCACGCCTTCCGCATCATGAAGGACCAGAGCCCGCGCGGCGGCCGCATCATCAACAACGGCTCGATCTCGGCGCACGCGCCGCGGCCGTTCTCGGCGGCCTACACCTCGACCAAGCACGCCATCACCGGCCTGACCAAGGCCAGCAACCTCGACGGCCGCATGTACGACATCGCGGTCGGCCAGGTCGATATCGGCAATGCGGCGACGCCAATGACCGACCGGATGGTCAACGGCCCCGGCGTGCTGCAGCCCGACGGCACCACCAAGCACGAGCCGCGCATGGATGCGAAGGCCGTCGGCGATGCGGTGGCCTACATGGCCGGCCTGCCGCTCGATGCCAACGTGCTGACGATGACTGTCATGGCGACGAAGATGCCGTTCGTCGGACGCGGCTGAGCGGAAAACTGCGAAAACAACCCCATGCACAGTAGCCGTCAAGAGGCGACTACTGCGGGGGGTAACGTCAGCTAAAGTGCCGCGCTGCTTCAACAATCGACATTTCGAGCGCAAGACTCGTGCCCCGGACGCAGCGCGGCATGCAATGACGCGCTGCTGAGCCGGGGCCCATCCCGCTCCTGCGTCACTTGCGGCGACGTGGGTCCCGGCTCAGCGGCGCACCGCTTGCGCGCTGCGCCGCGTCCGGGACACGAGACCTCGGCCCTACTCCAGGCTCTCCACCCGCCGCAGGCTGGGAAACAGCTTCATCCACAGCAGCGCCACCGCGACCGTGCAAACGCCACCCAGCACGGCTGCCGGCATCGCCCCGAACAACGCAGCCGTGACGCCGCTCTCGAACTGGCCGAGCTGGTTCGAGGCATTGATGAAGAGGAAATTCACCGCGCCGACGCGGCCGCGCATCTCGTCGGGGGTGGCGAGCTGCACCAGCGAGAAGCGGATCACGACGCTGATGGTGTCGGCGGCACCGAGAACGGCGAGCGACAGTACCGACAGCCACATCCACGACGACAGCGCGAACACGATGGTGGCGATGCCGAACACGATCACCGCCTGAAACATGCGCAAGCCCACATGCCGCGCGATCGAATGGCGCGCCAACACCATGGTCATCAGCAGCGCACCGACCGCCGGCGCGGCGCGCAGGATGCCGAGGCCGAGCGGGCCAGTCTGCAGAATATCGCGCGCGTAGATCGGCAGCAGCGCGGTGGCGCCGCCGAGCAGCACGGCGAACAGGTCGAGCGAGATCGTGCCCAGGATCGCCGGATTGTTGCGGACGAACCGGACGCCGGCAAACAGATCGTCTGGCGTCGCGGCGTCCCTGCGCGCGGCGGTCTGCGTCAGGCGGACCACCCCGATGCACGCCGCGGCGAACAGTGCGAACGCGCCCGTGATCCCGTAGGCCGCACTTGGTGCGATGGCGTAGGCAAGCCCGCCGATGGCGGGACCGGTGATGGTGGCAACCTGCGCCGCCCCGCTCGATATCGCGGTCGCGCGCTGCAGCGAGCCCTGCGGCGCGATCAAGGGCAACAGCGCCGCCAATGCCGGGCTTTCGAATGCGCCGACGATCCCGAGCACGAAGGTCGCAATGAAGATGTGCGTCACCGTGAGCCAACCGGCAAACGCGCCCCAGGCGAGAAACAATGCTGTCAGGCCTTCGACCACCTCGCAGATCTGCACGACGCGTTTGCGTTCGTAGCGGTCCGCCGCATGCCCGGCGACGAACAGCAGCAGCGCCGTCGGCAGGAATTGCACGAGGCCAATCATGCCGAGATCGAACGCGCTGCCGGTCAGATCGTACACCTGCCAGCCGATGGCGACGGCGCCGATCTGGGTGGCGAAGCGCGACAGGCTGCGCGAGAGCAGGAAGAACAGGAAGGCGCGATGGCGGAGGAGCTCGCCGGCGGTGATCGGCTGGTTCAGTGAAACTGGCTCGTCTGGCATCGCCTGTTCGGTCACGCTCGGATGGTCCGCCCCTGATATCGATAGGCCCCGCGTGGCTGAGGCGGGCCCGGATGTCAACAGCGGGCGATGCCGGGGCGCTTCCGGCATTGCGTTTGCAACGCACCCGCGGCCATAATCCTTGGGGCTTTGGGGACATCATGCTGCGGCTGCAATCGACACTCGGCGTTTTCGCATTGCTGCTGATCGCCTTCGCGCTGGCGGAGAATCGCCGCGCGGTCTCCTTGCGCCAGGCGCTGATCGGCCTTGTCGTCACCTTCGTCACCGCGATCGTGCTGCTGAAGGTGCCTTTGGTGGCGCATGCCTTCGGCGCCATCAACGACGCGGTCGGCGCCATCTCGGCGGCCTCGCGCGCCGGCTCCTCCTTCGTGTTCGGCTATGTCGGCGGCGGCACCCTGCCCTTCGAGCTGAAGGTACCGGGCGCCGATTTCATCCTGGCGTTCCAGGCGCTGCCGATCGTGCTGGTGATGAGCGTGCTGACGACGCTCTTGTTCTATTGGCGCGTGCTGCCGCCAATCGTGCGCGGCATGGCCTGGCTGCTCGAGCGCACGCTCGGGGTCGGCGGTGCGGTCGGGCTCTCGACCGCGGCCAACATCTTCCTCGGCATGGTCGAGGCGCCGCTGTTCGTGCGGCCTTACCTCACGCAGATGTCGCGCAGCGAATTGTTCCTGGTGATGACGGGCGGCATGGCCGGCATCGCCGGCACGGTGCTGGTGCTCTATGCGACGCTGCTCGCTCCTCTTATTCCAGATGCAGCCGCGCATTTCGTCATCGCTTCCGTGCTCGGCGCGCCGGCCGCGATCCTCGTCAGCCTGATCATGATCCCCGAAACCTCCGACAAGCGCACCGGTGGTGCGTTGGAGGATCCGGAGATGGAAGTCTCCGGCACGATGGACGCGATCGTCAAAGGCACGGGCGCGGGGATCGAGCTCTTGATCAACATCATCGCGATGCTCCTGGTGCTGGTGGCGCTGGTCTATCTCGCCAATGCGGTGCTCGGCCTGCTGCCGAACGTTGGCGGCGCCGCGATCTCGCTGCAACGTGTGCTGGGATTGATCATGGCGCCGGTGTGCTGGCTGATGGGACTGCCCTGGGACCAGGCGATCACCGCCGGCAGCCTGATGGGCACCAAGACCGTGCTCAACGAACTCGTCGCTTATGTCGATTTTTCAAGGCTGCCGCCAGGTACGCTCGATCCGCGCTCGCGCCTGATCATGCTCTATGCGATGTGCGGCTTCGCCAACTTCGCCAGCCTCGGCATCATGATCGGCGGCTTAGGGGTGATGGCGCCGGATCGGCGCGAGGAGATCAATGCGCTCGGATTGAAGTCGATCGTGTCGGGGACGCTGACGACATGTTTGATGGGAGCGGTGGTGGGTGCGTTGACGTGATGGCGGTGCCGTCATTGCGAGCGCAGCGAAGCAATCCAGAAATGCATCCGCAGAAGCAGTCTGGATTGCTTCGTCGCAAGAGCTCCTCGCAATGACGTGGAGAGAGCCTACGCCTTCAACTCCACCGTCCTGAACTCCGCAGGCAAAATCACTTCCAGCAGCTCGACGTCGTCCGAATAATCCAGGATCATGTGCTTGATCTTCGGCGGCTGGGTCCAGGCGCTGCCTTCCAGCATCAGCGTCTCGCCCTGCCCGTCCATGTAGGTCTTCACCCAGCCCTTGAGGACGTAGACCATCTGGAAGTCGACGTGGTGGAGGTGCAGCTTCGACACCTCGGCCGGATCGCAGGGGCCTTGCAAGCGGATGACGTGGGCTTGCGCGAGGCCGTGGCTTGCGGCGGCAATGCCGAGGTCGCGGTATTTGGCGTAGGCGCGCAGGCCGTCGGCTTTGAAATCTTCCTCGCGGTGATGGCTGATGGCGATGCGCTGCTTGGGGCGCGCGGGCTTTTTCGGAGAGGTCTTGGCCGTCGTGCGGGCTTTCGACTTCACGGCCTTGCGTGCGGAGGAACGTGTTGCCGCCTTGGCGCCGCTCCGCTTCTTCACTGCGGTCTGGGCTGCGCTGCGCGATTTTGTTGTCTTGCTGGCTTTCGATTTTGTTTTCTTGGCCATGGAGCCGGCCTCCCTGTTGTTATGCGGAGAGGCTAGCACAGAAACGCGATGCCGTAGGGTGGATTAGCCGAAGGCGTAATCCACCATTTCTCTCTTACCGAGCAGCGAGCAAAGAGGTGGATTACGCCGAGCGGTTTGCGCTTCGCGCAATCCGCGGGGCTAATCCACCCTACGCACCGTCAATGCAGCCTGAACACGCCGTCCACGGCGCGCAGCTCGGCCGGCTTGATCAGCTTGGAATGTGCCACCGTCACCGAATGCAGCGGGCCATCGAGCTTCTGCTGCCAGAACGCCAGGAAATCCTTCAGCGCCGGGAATTTCGGAAACATGTCGTAGTCCTGCCAGACATAAGTCTGGAGCAACGACGGGTGATCCGGCATCCGGTAGAGAATTTGCGCCGTCGTCAGCCCGTAACCCAGCATCTGCTTCCGGAAATCCTCGGAAACGCCCCCAACCCGCAGTCCCATGCCAACCTCCTTTGCAGGAGCGCATTCAGGGGGTGGCTTTCCGGGTACGCAGCTTACGAGCCACCCGATGGAGATGCGCTCACATGAGAGAAATGTGACGCAAACTGACAATCCATCTCAAGCCCAAAAGTTTAACAAGCTGTTGAAATTCAATGCTTTAGCAGCAGAGGTGGCTCCGTGCTAATACGGTCCGCACCGTGGGTTAACGATCGTCGAGAGAATTTGGCAGACCGCGGTTTCGAGTGCTGATTTTTCTGCTAGAAGCCCTTGCCCCCGCAATGTTCCTGGCTTATCTCAGCTTTGCCCCCACTGGCACTCGCGAGGGGCGACTGCTAACAATCTGAAATCATCAACCCGAGCAAATGCTTAGGAGAGCTGCATGAAATTCCGTCCGCTTCACGACCGCGTCGTGGTCAAGCGCATCGACGCAGAAGAGAAGACCGCTGGCGGCATCATCATCCCCGACACGGCCAAGGAAAAGCCCTCGCAGGGCGAAGTCGTCGCCGTCGGCCCCGGTGGCCGCGACGAAGCCGGCAAGCTGATCCCGATCGACCTGAAGGTCGGCGACCGCGTGCTGTTCGGCAAGTGGTCCGGCACCGAGGTCAAGATCGACAACGTCGATCTGCTGATCATGAAGGAAAGCGACATCATGGGCGTTCTCGACGTCCCCGCTGCCAAGAAGAAGGCGGCTTAAGCCATCGCCGCACACGCTCACCCTGAGGAGCGCCTGCTGGCGCCTCTCGCAGGGTGAGACACCAAGATCAACTCAGGGAAAACAAATATGTCAGCTAAAGAAGTCAAATTCGGCGTGGACGCGCGCGACAAGATGCTGCGTGGCGTCGACATCCTCGCCAACGCGGTGAAGGTCACGCTCGGCCCGAAGGGCCGCAATGTCGTGCTCGACAAGTCGTTCGGCGCTCCCCGCATCACCAAGGACGGCGTCACCGTCGCCAAGGAGATCGAGCTCGACGACAAGTTCGAGAACATGGGCGCGCAGATGGTGCGCGAAGTCGCCTCCAAGTCCGCTGACGCGGCTGGCGATGGCACCACCACCGCCACCGTGCTCGCGGCTGCGATCGTCCGTGAAGGCGCCAAGTCGGTTGCCGCCGGCATGAACCCGATGGACCTCAAGCGTGGTATCGACCTCGCGGTGGAAGCCGTGGTCGCTGACCTCGTCAAGAACTCGAAGAAGGTCACCTCGAACGACGAGATCGCCCAGGTCGGCACCATCTCCGCCAACGGCGATGCCGAGATCGGCAAGTTCCTCTCCGACGCCATGAAGAAGGTCGGCAACGAGGGTGTCATCACCGTCGAGGAAGCCAAGTCGCTCGAGACCGAGCTCGACGTCGTCGAGGGCATGCAGTTCGATCGCGGCTACATCTCGCCCTACTTCGTCACCAACGCCGACAAGATGCGCGTTGAGATGGACGACGCCTACATCCTCATCAACGAGAAGAAGCTCTCCTCGCTGAACGAGCTGCTGCCGCTGCTCGAGGCCGTGGTGCAGACCGGCAAGCCGCTGGTCATCGTCGCCGAGGACGTCGAAGGCGAGGCGCTCGCGACCCTGGTCGTGAACCGTCTGCGCGGCGGCCTGAAGGTCGCGGCCGTCAAGGCTCCGGGCTTCGGCGATCGCCGCAAAGCCATGCTGCAGGACATCGCGATCCTGACCGGCGGCCAGGCGATCTCGGAAGATCTCGGCATCAAGCTCGAGAACGTCACGCTCAACATGCTCGGTCGCGCCAAGAAGGTGATGATCGACAAGGAGAACACCACGATCGTCAACGGCGCCGGCAAGAAGGCCGACATCGAGGCGCGCGTGGCCCAGATCAAGGCGCAGATCGAGGAAACCACCTCGGACTACGACCGTGAGAAGCTCCAGGAGCGTCTCGCCAAGCTCGCTGGCGGCGTCGCGGTGATCCGCGTCGGCGGCGCGACCGAGGTCGAGGTGAAGGAACGCAAGGATCGCGTTGATGACGCGATGCATGCGACCCGCGCGGCTGTCGAGGAAGGCATCGTCCCGGGCGGCGGCGTCGCCCTGCTCCGTGCTTCCGAGCAGCTCAAGGGCCTGCGTACCAAGAACGACGACCAGAAGACCGGCGTCGAGATCGTGCGCAAGGCGCTGTCGGCTCCCGCTCGCCAGATCGCGATCAACGCCGGTGAAGACGGCTCGGTGATCGTCGGCAAGATCCTGGAGAACAAGACCTACGCTTACGGCTTCGACTCCCAGACCGGCGAATACGTCAACCTCGTCACCAAGGGCATCATCGACCCAACCAAGGTGGTCCGTACCGCGATCCAGAACGCAGCTTCGGTTGCGGCGCTGCTGATCACCACGGAAGCCATGGTCGCCGAGCTGCCCAAGAAGGGCGGCGCCGGCCCCGCAATGCCCCCGGGCGGCGGCATGGGCGGCATGGACTTCTGAGCGACGAAGTCGTCCCGGACGCGGTGCAGCGCGCAGCGGTGCACCGCAGATCCGGGATCTCGCTCCACAAATGCGAAACCCCGGCAGCGATGCCGGGGTTTTTGTTTTGGGGGGACATTCACTCTACCCGTCATTCCGGGGCGCGCCCTCTTGGGCGCGAGCTGTGGTGCGCAATAGCGCACCTGAGAATCCATTGCGCGGCTTGGCGCCCGGCGTGGGACCGTCCCAACCAGGCAACACGCTGCGTATGTTGATGAATGGATTCCGGGCTCGCGCTCCGCGCGCCCCGGAATGACAGGAGTGACAGAGCAGCCCACCGCCACCGCGAGTTATTTTACAAACACACGCAAAGATGGCATCGTTATACTCAGTCATTCCGGGGCGGCGCAAAGCGCCGAGCTACGGTGCGCAATTGCGCACCTGAGAATCCATTTCACCACTTGCGCATGGCCTATTACGTCTACCTCCTCGCCAGCAAGAAATACGGCACGCTCTATCTCGGCGTGACGAACGATATCATTCGCCGCACTTTCGAACATAAAAGCAAAGTCGTGGCAGGGTTCAGCAAACGATACTCTGTCGATCGGTTGGTTTGGTACGAGATTTACGACGATCCCGTCGCTGCGATCACTCGCGAGAAGGAATTGAAGAAGTGGCGGAGGGAATGGAAAATCCGGCTCATAGAAGAGAAGAATCCTGAATGGATTGATCTGTATCCGGAAATTACGGTCTGACCTTTGCGGACCGATGGATTCCGGGCTCGGCGCTTCGCGCCGCCCCGGAATGACAGCCTCTACCCCACCTTCCCCAGCCGCTCCGCGCGCAGCTCGCCTCTGGAATCGAGTGACCAGAAGATCCGCGTGACCTTGCCGACGAGATTGTCCATCGGGATGTAGCCCATCACCGACTTGAAGCGGCTGTCGGTCGAGTTGTCGCGGTTGTCGCCCATCGCGAAGAAATGGCCTGGCGGTACGGTGTAGACTTCGGTGTTGTCGACATAGCCGTTGTCGACGCAGTCGTACGTCGTGTAGCTCACCCCGTTCGGCATCGTCTCGCGCCAGCGCTTGACCCTTGCACCGACCTCGCCGCCGCAGGCGGAGCCGGCGGACACCTCCTTCAGCGCAACGCGCGTCACCGGGATGTCGTTGAGGAAGAGCTGGCCTTGCCTCATCTGGATGCGATCGCCGGGCAACCCGACCACGCGCTTCACATAATCGGTCGAGGTATCCTTCGGCGTTCGGAACACGACGACGTCGCCGTATGCGGGGTCAGCGGCGCGGAAGCGGCCCGAGACGAACGACGGTGCGAAGGGAAACGAATAGCGGCCGTAACCGTAGGCATATTTGGCGGCGAAGACGTAGTCGCCGACGACCAGCGTCGGGGCCATCGAGCCGGACGGAATGTTGAACGGCTGAAACAGCACGTAGCGAAACAGGATCACCGGCGACCACAGCACGGGAACGAGCAGGATCAGGACGACGATCACCCTCCAATCGCTGGATCTGGCCCGCGGCCGCATAGTGTCCTGAAGCGTGGTCATGGCCTGCCCTGCCCGACAAGGTTGTGCGCCGAGAGTAGCGCAAGCGACGGCATGTGCAATCCCGATGCATCTGATGATCTTGGTCGCGCAGACGCGCCGCTGCGTTCATGACGACGACAATATGACGATGCATGAAGGGCCGCCCTTGGGCGGCCCTTCCGTTTATGCACTCTCAGGCGCCTTCAGGCGCACGAGCCGGGTCAGGAGAGCATCGAGGCCCTCGCCGTTGCCGGCGTGGAGATCGATGCGGCCGACCTTCTCGACCAGCCGCTCCAGCGACTCCAGCTCCTTGAGCCGAAGCAGCAGGGGGTTCTCCTCCATCAGGCGAGCGGTGTTCAGGAGCGACCGCGTTGCCGCCGTCTCCTCCTGCCGGCGGATCAGGTTCGCCTTCGCGACCCGCTCCGCCTCCACCACCTTGTTCACCAGCTCCCGGATCTCGCCGGGCAGGATCACGTCCTTGACGCCGAGCTCGGTGACCTCGACACCCGACTCCGCGACGCGTGCACGCACATAGTCGCGCAGCTCCGCATCCAGCGCCGCCTTGGCGGACAGCACCTCGTCCAGCGTCCGGCCCGCAACCGCCTCGCGGATCGCGAACTGCACCAAACGATACAGCCACGCATCCACGTCGGGCACGGTCGCCACCGTGCGCTCGGGATCGACCACCCGGCGGAACGCCGTCAGCGTCACCCGCAGCGCGATGCGATCCTTGGTCAGCATCTCCTGCGCGGTGATCTCGACCGCCTGGGGCCGCAGGTCGAGGCGCTTCACCTCGATCTTGCGGCCGACGGTCCAGAAGGCGTGACGGCCAGGCGCGAGCCGCTCGACGAGCCGGCCCTCAACGTAGAGCAGGCCCGCCTCGTGGTTCTCGACCACCGTCTCGGACGACACGGCCGAACGGTTGCGCTCGATCATGCCGAGGTGCCGCGCGCCGATCTTGGGATCAACAGACACATCGATGCGCTCGACATCGATGCGGGTTGCAACCTTCCAGTAGACGCGCACCTGCCAGGGCGTCATCAGATGCACGGGCCGGCCGTCGAGGCTGACGATGGCGATCTCATCCGCCTTCGTCTCCACCGCCTCGAACAGCTCGGCGGCGAGATCAGGACGCGCGGCCTTCAGCACCGCGTAGCGATCGGTGGGGAATTCGGTCCCCACGACGTTGTACACGGTGGCCGTCAGCTCGTTGCGCAGATCGTACATCCGGTGCCGACCAGGCGCGAGCACACGCTCGAGCTGGCCGTTTCGCGTCAGTAGCGCGCGCTCACCGTCCTTCACAATCACAGTCGTCGTCAGCAAATGCCACGTCATGGCACGTCTCCATCATTTGCTGCCGGCCCGTGGGTCGCGCAGCATGTTTCAATTCAAAGGAATTGAGGACGCGGACGACGCTTCCTGCAGGGATCGGCGGACCGGGGCTTGAGCTTGCGTGATGACGGGCGCACGCGCGCGATCGCGCGACACAAGTCGCGCGGCCGTGCGGAGCCACCCGGCATCGGCGCAAGCGGTATCGACCCGCGGCGCAAAGCCGGTCTCACAGTGTCTTAAGTTCGGACGGAAAGCCTTGCGGCAAAACGGCCGGACTGCGACTGAAGCGCGCGTCCGGTCCTCGTCAGAGGTGTCAGTTTTTCAGGCTGACCCGGAGCGATGGAGCGGGAATCGAACCCGCGACACGATGATTACAAGTCACCTGCTCTACCCAACTGAGCTATCCTTTGTGGGACAAGAGACCGGAATCGAACCGATGCCTTCGGGCTTTCGACCCGACGCTCTCCATGAGCTACATCCTGCTTTCGCCTTCATTCGGCGGAACACGAAACCGGAGACCGGCTCGCGCCAGCCGGGATCTCAACGAGCCCGGACACGTGGCCTAGCGAAGGAGCGCGCTAATAAGGTATGCGCGGAGCGTTGGCAAGAGCACCGTTCGAAAATTTTTGTCGCGTGTCGCGCGCTGTGACGCGCTGAGCACAGCGCGAGATCGCCTCACCCTCGCGCCATCTCCTGGAAACACGTCCTCACCCAGTCGATCGTCACGCGCGTTGCCGCATCGCGCTTGAGGTGGTTCTGCACGAGCAGCCAGGCGTCGCGGCGCTTCGGCAGCAGCGTTGTGCGCAGGCGGCGGTCGGCGAGCAGATCCGCGCAGCTATACTCCGGCAGCACGCCGGCGGCCTGATGCGCGCGGATCAGATTGCGGATGACACGGACGTTGTCTGTGACGCAGCGCGCGCGGGCCTTCCTGGTGCGCAGGAACTGCATCTCGGGAATGGCACCGAGCTCGTCCGGATAGGCACAGAGCATCGGCTCGCCCTCGGTCGCAACAGGCTCGACATAATAGAGCTTGATGTCGCCGAGCCTCGAGATCGCGAAGTCGCCCTTGTCGGGCTTGCGCAGGCGGATGGCGAGATCGGCCTCCCAGCGCGAGAACCTGACGTTCTCGCTCGAGGTGAGGAATTGCAGCGTCAGGCCGGGATGAGCGCGCAGGAAGTCGCTTGCGCGCGGCGACAGCACTTCCTCGGCGACCGTGTTGGTGGAGGCGATGCGCAGCCGTCCCACCGGACCTTCCAGGCTCTCCTTGAGGCGACCGATCTCGGCCGCATGCGCCGCCATCGCCTCGACATGTGCCAGCACCGCCTCGCATTGCCGCGTCGGCTTGCGGACGCCGTCGACGGCCTCGAACAGGCGCAGGCCGAGCGCGCGCTCGATGCGCGACAGCCTGCGCCCGACCGTGGTCTCGTCGATGCGCAGCCGCGCGCTGGCGCTGGCATAGGTGCCCTCGTCCCTGACGGCGGCGATGATGCGCAGATCGTCCCAGTTCATGCTTTCAGGCTATATCGGCCGGACGCCGCCTGCAATATCGCAGCTACCCGCTGCAATTTCCCTGCATATCGGCAGGCCTTCCCGGGGCTATGCTTCCTCGGCATTTCGCCTTGGAGAGTCCAAAGACCATGACGACCGCAAAGACCCTGCTGCAGCTTGCCGGTGCCGACCTCAACCCGCCCCGCCTCGCCGACGCCGCGCTGGTGCTGATCGACATCCAGAACGAATATCTCGCGGGCCCCCTCGCCCTGCCCGACGCCAGGCCCGCGATCGCGCGCGCGGCCGCGCTGCTGGCCCGGGCGCGCGACGCCGGATCCGCGATCATCCATGTCGCCCATCGCGGCAAGGCCGGCAGCCTGTTCGATCGCAGCGCCGAGCGCGGCGCCATCGTCGCCGAGCTCACGCCCCGTGCCGGCGAGCTCGTGATCGAGAAGGAGCTGCCCAATGCGTTTGCCGGCACCGATCTCAAGGCGCGCCTCGACGCGATCGACCGGAAGAACATCGTGCTGGCCGGCTTCATGACGCACATGTGCATCAGCTCGACGGCGCGCGCCGCGCTCGATCTCGGCTTCCGCACCACTGTCGATGCCGACGCCTGTGCCACGCGCGACCTGCCCGACGGCCGCGGCGGCACGCTGGACGCCCGGACCATCCACGAGGTTGCGCTGGCCGAGCTATCCGACCGCTTCGCGATCATTGCACGCGGCGATGCGCTGAAATAAGCGGAGCAAGGCGATGCTGCAACTCTATTTCTCGCCGATGGCCTGCTCGCTTGCGAGCCGCATCGCGCTGATGGAAGCGGGCCTGGACGCGCGCTATCATCAGGTGCACCTCGCGACCAAGAGCGTCGCGGACGGCGACGGCGATTTTCACGAGATTTCGTCCAAAGGCGCCGTGCCGGTTCTGGTGCTGGAAAACGGCGAGCGGCTCACCGAGTGCGCGGCGGTGCTGCAATACATCGCCGACCTGAAGCCGGAGCGCGGCCTTGCGCCGCGGCCGGGAGACGTGGATCGCTATCGCCTGCAGGAATGGCTGAGCTTCGTCGGCACCGAGATCCACAAGGCGTTCCTGTTTCCGACCTTCTGGTACAAGGATGACGGCTCGCTCGCCAAGCCGCGTGCGCGGATCGTGCAGACGTTGTCGGTGCCCGCTGCGCATCTGAAGGACCGCGAATTTCTCGTCGGTGACCGCTTCACCGTCGCGGATGCGCACCTCGCCTGGGCCTTGCTGTTGCTTCGTCCGGCGGGCGTCGACGTCAAGCAATGGCCAACGCTTGCGGCCTATCTCGAGCGCATGCAGGCCCGGCCTGCCGTGCGGGAGGCGATTGCCACCGAAGCGGCCCTGCGCAAGACGGTCGCGGCGTAAGGCGCTGACTAGTCGACCCGCGCCAGCACCGCGAGCTTGCGGATGCCCTTGTTGCGATAGGCGTCGAGGAACGCGTAATAATCCTTGAACGACACGCAACCGTTGGAATCGCCGTTCGGCCCGAGCATGAAGGTGTGCGCGAGCAGGCCATCGCGGCCGTAGATCGCATTCTCGCCACCGATCGGCGTCAGACGCAGTGCCGGCACGCCATGGAAAAGCGCTTCGCGCGGCTTCAGATTGTAGATGTGCGGCGGCGTCACGCCGCGCATGCGGACCCGCGATGAGCGCGGATCGTCGAGGTTGTCACCGAGGCCGGAATGCGCCTCGAGCT
Source organism: Bradyrhizobium sp. BR13661 (assembly GCF_029892425.1). Taxonomy (GTDB): domain Bacteria; phylum Pseudomonadota; class Alphaproteobacteria; order Rhizobiales; family Xanthobacteraceae; genus Bradyrhizobium. Next base: position 28,791 of record NZ_JARXWB010000015.1, read on the forward strand.
TGGTACCGTCGGGCAGGTAAACCGTCTTGGCGGTGATGTCGTAGACCGCGGTGTCGCGCTCATAGGGCGCCGAACCGCCGAGCATCGGGTTCTGCTCCTTCGGCGCGATCGCCGAAGTTACACTTGCATCAGCAGAGGCATAGGCGAGCAAGCCGCCGGACGGCTCACGCTTGCCCCAGAGTTTTTCCACCATCGACTGATGCGGCCCGGTGATCGACAGCACCGCGGCCTTGGCGCGATCGGCAAAGGTTTTCGGCTTGGCTTCAGGGGCCGGCACGATCTCGGCCGGGTCAGCCGAAGCGAGCTGCACCGACGCATCCGTGCGCTTGGTCTTCGCGGCGTCCGTGATCTTCTCGACAGCCTTGACCGGGCTCTTGAGGACTTCCGCGACCCTGGCGACGACGGTCGGCTTCGCGGGCTGGACTTCCGCGACCTTGGTCGCAGGCGCAGCGCTGGCCGCGTTCGAGTCAACGCCCTGCGTCGCTGCCGCGGCAAAGCGCTCGTTGAACATCTCGCGCGAGATCGGCGCGGCGACCTGCAGCCGGTCGGGCAGCAGCGCAAAGGTTTCCCGGATGGCCTCACCCGCCTCGCGCAGCGCGACTCTGGGGGCGCGCTTGACCACCGGCTCGTCGTAGCCGGCACTGCCGACCGTCGGATAGACGCTGGCAGCGAAGATGTTGTTGTAGACGGTCCAGCCGGCCAGCAAGACGCAACCGGCTACGGCGGCGCCAAGCACGTTTTGGGTGGTCATTTTCCGGGAAGACTTCCGATGGGAATTTTTCTGCTTCCGTGCCGCATAACTCGGCGCAGCGATACTCGTACTCATTCGCCTTGCGTCCAGGACGGTGTCACTCAGTCCCCCTTCGAAGTGCCGCTGGTCACGTTCCGGAACCAGCATTTCGCAGAGGGTCGGAGCGTCATTAAGGCGACTTTTAGTTAAATGCGGATTAAGTTCTGGCGGATGTAGGGCAACTCGTTAACGCTGTGCCATTTCGAGAAAAAAGCCCGCAGAAATACGGACTTAGGCGCGGCTGTTAACCATGATTCTCGGCCGGTTTGGCACGGCCGGAGAACGTTCCCGGCCGCCTCTGTAGACGCATCAACCAAGTCATTTTCGTGGTCTTCAATGTCCGGAAGATAGCGGGGAAACGTTGCGCGAGGCTGGTGGGCCCAGGCCCCGTCTTCGCCGCTCCCCGCTCTGCGGGGAGGACGCAGGATGGTCTGCCCTGACTGAAAGTTGATCGCAGCAATCTGGAAATGACCGGGCCGAGAAAATACCTACACGCTGGCCTTTCGCCGCGCGTCGACGCGCTGCTGGCGGGTTGGGCGACCAGGCCCGGCCAACAGGGTCGATTACCAAGTCCGCAGACATCAAATCCCGGCCGCGCAACGAGACGCGGACCAAGAGCAGATTGCAGTCCAACACCATGAATAGACGCGCCCAGATCGTGATGGCCCTCGTCCTCGCTGCCCTGTGGGGGGCCGGCGTTTTTGCCGCTCACGCCAATGGCCATCTGCGCTTTCTCGACCGTCTCGAGGCTGATCTGACCGACCTGCGCACACTCGCACGCGGCGTGCAGCGTCCGCCCGATCTCGTCACCATCGTCGCGATCGACGACACCGTGGTGAAGCGTGGCGGCACCTATCCGCTGCCGCGCGCCGATCTCGCGCGCGTCGTCGATACCATCGTGCAGTTCAAGCCGAAGGTCATCGCGATCGATCTTCCGCTCGCCGAACGCAGCGCCGCGATTGGCGATGCGACGCTGGCCCACACGCTCGCAACCGGTCCCCTGGTGCTGGCGGCCGCGGCGATCTTCCCGAGTGCTGACGAGACCGCCGCGTCCGGCGGCGCCGAGCCGCTCGCTGCCGTGCCCCAGGCCGAGCGCTTCCTGCTGCCGTTGCCGGCGTTCGCCGAGCACGCCGATATCGGCATCGTCGACATCGCAACCAGGCCATCAGCATCGCCGCTTTCGGTGCCGATGCTGTTCCGGACCGGCGACAAGGTCGAACTGTCGCTCCCGCTGCGGGTCGCAAGCCGCGCGCTCGACGCGCCGCTGACAATCATGCCCGATCATCTCATGCTCGGCGATCACGCAGTGCAGACAGATGCCGATTTGTCGCTGCCCTTCACCTATTACGGCCCGCGCCGCACCATTCGCACCGTGAGCGCGCAGAGCATTTTCGACGGTACGCTCGACCGCAAGGCGATCGAGAATCGCATCGTGGTGATCGGTGGGGCCGTTGCCGGCCATGGCGACTTCGTCCCCTCGCCGTTCGATTCCCTGATGCCAGGCGTCGAGGTTGTCTCGACCACGATCACGCATCTGATCGCCCACGACAGCATGTTGCGGGTTCGCATCGCCGATGCGCTGGCCGCGATCCTGCTGCCGATGCTGCTGGTGGGCCTGCTCGCCTGGCGACGCAGCGCGCTCGGCTATGTCGCGGTCGTCGCCGTGATGATCGGCTGGGCCGGGCTCAACTTGTTCGCATTCACGCACGGCGTCTGGCTCGATGCCGCGACCACGCTCGCGGCCGCGGCGCCGCCGGTCGCGGTCTTCATCGGCGTGCAGTTGTGGGCCGGAATCCGCCGCACGCAGTCTCGCGCCGACACGGGCCAGTTGCAGGCGACGGCCGCGCAGGATTGACGGGCGCGGAACAGCACGGCAAGCGCTAAGCAACTCCAGTTTCTGAGACTTCACGGGCGGTCGCAAAGCAGAGGCTTGCCTGGTCGGCATGCCCGGCCCTGTTCAAGGCGTGACCGAAATTCTCCCAGATTGACGGGTCAACGGGATCCAGCTCCACAGCGCGCTCAAACGCCTCCAGCGCCTCCGCCTGGAGTCCTTTGCCTTGCAGCGCCGTCCCGAACGTTGCGAGATAGGTCGCTTTCATCTCGTTTGTGAGAGCGCGGCCGGCCCAATTGATCGCGGCATCGTAGTCGCCGTTGAGCAGAGACACACCAGCCATCAGATGAAGCAGACCAGCATGGTTTGCATCTACGGCCAGCCCTTCCCGGCAACGGGCTTCGGCTTGCTCAAGCTCCCCCGTCTTCAGATGTCGAAGGCAGATCTGGTAATATTCATCGCGCGTCGGCGACGACGGCGCTGTCGAGATCTCGTTGGCTTTTGCGAGCGTGCCGTCGTGATAATTCATGGGGACCTTCCGGATCATGGGATAGCGAGCAGCGCGGGCTGCCCAAATCGGGGAAGCTTGCCGCATCTCGACTATCCCGCTCGTAGCTTGTTTGAAGCTTGCTTGAAGCTTGACACCGCCTTCGTCTCGCCGCGCCAACGCGTGGCGAATCAAGGAGGCCGTTGATAAGCGTGAGACCGGGCGTCCGATGGCGCATCGAATTTGGGGAAAGAGAACCCATGAACAGTCGGCTGGATGTCCATGTCGCCGCCTACGAAGGCAAGAACATCTACGATTTCGACAACGAAATTTCGCTGACCTGGTATCCGAAGCGCATTGCGCGTGTCGTCAACGATCCGCGCTCCGTTCTGGATCTCGGACTGGGCCACGGTTTCGCCACCGAACTCTTTTCGGACGGCTGCAAGCGCCACGTGGTTCTGGAAGGCTCGCCCGCGGTCATCCAGAACTTCAGGCTGAGGTTTCCGGACAACCGAAGCGAGGTGATCGAAACCTATTTCGAAGAGTTCGATACGGACGAACGGTTCGACCTCATCGTCATGGGATTCGTCCTCGAGCATGTCGATGACCCGCTTCTGATCCTCAGCCGCTTCAGGAAATTCCTGGCACCCGCGGGCAAACTGTTTGTGGCGGTCCCCAACGCCGAGGTCATGAACCGACGGCTCGGACATCTTGCGGGAATGCTCCCCGATATGGAGGCTCTTTCGGAGAACGATCTGGTTCTCGGGCATCAGCGGTACTTTACGGTCCGCTCGCTCACCCAGCTGGTGAGCGATGCCGGCTACAAACTCGAGACAATGGAAGGGATCTATCTCAAGCCCTTCGCCACCAGTCAGCTGCTGTCGTTGAATCTCGACACCAAGGTCATCCGGGCCTTGTGCGAGATGGGAGTTGACTATCCGGAACTGTCCTGCGGGCTTCTTGCTCAACTCACCCCGGACGGCTCGGCGCGATCATGAGGGTGTTGATCGTCGGGGGAACGTCCTCGCTGGCCCACGCGCTCATCCCGCTCCTGCACCGGCGGTGCGAGGTGTCGACGGCCGGCCGCGCGGGCTGTGATGTCGAACTGGACCTTTGCTCCGACGACATTCAGATCCCCGAAGGGATCGACTGCATCGTCAATATGGCCGCCGCCTTCGCCGGCAACGGACTGCCTGACACCCTGCGCGCAATGGATGTCAACGTGCTCGGCCTGATGAAGCTGTGCCATGCCAGTGCAAAGGCGAACGTGAAGCATTTCGTGCACATCTCCAGCATTTTTGCGGATCTCGCCGACGGTTCGCCCTACTTCGGAGCCTATGCTCTTTCGAAGAAGCATTCCGAGGACGTTGCGCAGTTTTGCAGCAGAGAGCTTCGGTTGCCGATCGCGGTGCTGAAGCCTTCGCAGATCTATGGTGTCGGGGAGCGATTTCGAAAACACCAGCCGTTCCTGTACGCCATCATGGACAAGGCCGAGAGGAGCGAAGACATCGACCTCTTTGGCTCGAACGACCCTTTGCGAAATTTCATTCACGCCCAGGACGTGGCTGAGATCGTCTCGGCCGTCACGGCGATGAAGCTCGAGGGCATCTATCCCTGCGTGAACCCCGACAACGTCACCTACTCCCAGATCGCAGCGGCTGCGATTTCCGCATTTGAAAGCAAGAGCAAGGTCAGGTTCTTGCGAGATCGGCCCGATATCCCGAGCAACGGCTTCGCCTGTAACGAGACGCTATTCCGCCTGGTCGACTATTACCCTCGCATATCCATTGCCGAGGGAATGCGAATGGAAGCAGGTCATCGAAGGCTGGCATCGTGACAACAATATTGGTTTCGGGCGCCAGCGGAATCGTCGGCTACGGAATCCTGCGATCCCTCAGGATGTCGAAGCAACCGATGAACCTCATCGGCACCTCGATTTATGCCGATTCGGTCGCGCCGGGGTTTTGCGACGTTTTTGAGGTCGTGCCCAGAACCGATGCGCCTGACTACGTCGACCAGCTTCTCGCGCTGCTGCACAAGCATCACGTCGACGTGGCGATCCCCGGCATCGACGCCGACATGTACAAGTGGACCGACAGCGTCGCCGAGCTTGAATCGACCGGAACCAGCGTCGTTCTGAACTCGCGCGAGCTGATCTCCAGATGCTCGGACAAATGGGCCTTCTACGAACGGCAACTGGAGCTGAAGCTGCCTTATGCGATCCCAAGTTACCTGGAGATGGACTTCGATGTCCTCACAGCGAAATGTGGCCTGCCCTTCCTGCTGAAGCCTCGTCGAGGATTTGGCTCCAAGGACATCGTGGTGGTTGAGACCGCGGAGCAGTTTGCCGGGATTGCTCCCGCAACGAAAGCAACGCTGATGGCCCAGCCCATCGTCGGCCGGGATGACGAGGAATTCACGGTCGCCGCGTTTTGTGACGGCCATGGAGGCTATTCCGCCATCATGGCGCTTCGGCGAAAGCTCTCCAGGGATGGCTTCACGGAAAAGGCCGAGGTCGTCGATCAGGCCGAATTCTCCGAGGCTGTCCAGAATCTGTGCCGGGCGTTTTCGCCGATCGGGCCGACCAATTTCCAGTTTCGCAAGACCGATGCCGGACTGAAACTGCTCGAGATCAATCCAAGAATTTCATCATCGACGTCGATCCGTGCCGCCTTTGGCTACAACGAGGCGCTCATGGCGGTTGACATGGTCCTGGAGAAACGACTGCCGGTGCAACCGGACATCAAGCGTGGCCGAGCCGTCCGCTATACCGAGGATTTCATCTTCCATGACAACAGCGTTCATTTCTGACATCCACGGAAACTACGAGGCGTTGAAAGCGGTTCTCGCCGAGATCGACCGTATGCGCGTCACCGAGATCGTCTGCGTCGGCGACGTGGTCGGCTATTATTCCCAGGTGAACGAATGTTGCGATGAACTGAAGCGGCGCGGCATCCCCAGCGTTCTCGGCAACCACGACTGGTACCTCGGCTTCGGCGGTTTCTGCACCAGATCCAGAAGCGTGAACGAATGTCTGGTCTATCAGAGGAAGGTGATCACGTCCGAAAACGTGAACTGGCTAAGGGCCTTTCATCTGCAAATGCAGATCGGGAATGCTCAGGTCGTTCACGCCGGTTGGGGCGATCCGATCGATGAGTACCTGACGAGCCCCAACGAAGACTATTTCGCGCGGCTTTCCGGCGTCAACTTTGTGAGTGGCCATACCCATGTACAAAGCATTCACCGCTTCGGCGAGAAGACCTACTGCAATCCGGGGTCCGTCGGGCAGCCACGCGACGGCGATCCACGGGCGGCATTCGCAACGTTCGACGGCGAGACCTTCGCGCTGCATCGGGTCGAATACGACATGCAGAAGGTCTTCGAGCTGATGGAGACCGCGGGATTCCACGACTACTACTATGGCGGGCTGAAGACCGGCGCGAAAAATCTCAGACGGCTCGAAGGTTGAGCATCGAGATCTCAACGTCGTGTTCTCTTCAAATCAACATCAAAACCGGCCTTCGGTTGGCCTTGTGAGCGCAAATCATGACATCAAACGATCCGCAGGACGCGCAGAACTTTACCTACGCTGCCCATGAGGAAGTGGCCGCTTACAACAGGTTGCAGGAGCTGATGAAGACCTCGCCGTTGCCGCAGCGTGAATTCCACGCCAATCTCGGCCTGTTTCTGAATCGCCCATCGCTGGCGCGCATTCTCTTCATGCATGACCTCTATTCGAAGGCCCTGCACACACATGGCGTCATCATGGAATTTGGCGTGCGCTGGGGGCAGAACATGGCGCTGTTCACGACGATGCGCCACATCTACGAGCCCTACAACATGAGCCGAAAGATCGTTGGCTTCGACACGTTCGAAGGCTTCCCGTCGGTGGCGCCACAGGATGGCGATTTCGACGGGCTGAAGATCGGCGGGCTCAATGTCACCCCCAATTACGAGGACGTTCTTGCGGAGATCCTGTCGGCGCAGGAAAAACTCGCGCCGCGCAGCCACATTCGCAAATTCGAGCTGGTCAAGGGGGACGTGACCGAAACTCTTCCCCGGTACCTTGAAAAGCACCCCGAGACGATCATCGCGCTGGCCTATTTCGACCTCGATCTCTACGAGCCGACGAAACAATGCCTCGAGCTCATTCGCCCCTATCTGGCGAAGAACAGCATCGTCGGGTTCGATGAGCTGGTTCTTGCCGAAAATCCCGGAGAAACCCTGGCATTGCGCGAGGCCTGGGGCACGCAGGGCTATCGAATCTGCCGTAGCACCATCTCGCCGCAGCAGAGTTACGTGGTGTTCGAATAAGGCGTCGATTTTCGATGCCGGGCCGTTTCCGGATGGAGGCGGCTCGGGGCCTATGCGTCCTGTCGCACAATCTCGTAGTTCTCGGCGATGATCTCGCTCAGTTTCGACACTGGGTTGAACATCATCAAGTCGACGATCGACAGATATGGCACGTGAGGCTGACCGAACTGCTCGTAGGGAAACGGTCTTGCCCGAAGGGCTCTGAATTCGATTCCGCGCGCGCTGAACGCCTTGGCATCGTAGAGCTCCAGGCCGCCGATCGCGTTGATATAGGTCTGCGTGCCTTCCGCTTCGCACAGTGCGAGCACCTTGTCCTGAAACTTGAGTGAATGGTCGATCGGCACCTCGGACGAGATCTTGAACGTGGTCTTCAAGCCGAGATGCGCGCAGGTCATCTGCAGCGAATTGAAGAGATAACGAAATAGATTGGGGTCCTGAAAGCCGACGATCTCTTCCAGGAGCGGAAAGGTTTCCTTGAAGAAAGGCGCGGTGCGATAGGCCCCTCGCCATTGGTTGAGCAGCTTTGCACGGTCGAAATCGGGCGCCAGCTCCCTGTCGCGAATGTCCAGCGCATCCGAATCCTTCTTCAACGGGAGTGAAAACAAGGCGTCCTTGCCGTTGACCAGCATCCGATTGCGGTTGATCCAGCCCTTTTTGACGTATTTGATGTTATCGTAGACGATGAAGAGATCGACCGCACCGATGAGCTGGTAGTAGCCGATATAGGGAAGAAAATACGGCTGCATGATCGCGAGTTTCATCATGTCTGACACCTGCGCTCACTCAACCCCAGGCTCGCGCATCGTGGGTATAGGTCGTCGAAGTCGCGTTGTCATTGCGCGGCACCACGAGCGGCGCGAAGCAGGCATATGCCTGCATGAAGCGATAGACGCTGTTTCCCATCCCATCCAGACCGGCCGTCGGCAGCATGCGATTGCCGAGTGCCTCGATCTGGACCGGCCGATTGTCCATCGGGTAACACAGCTCCAGGAGCCGCTTTGCGCCTGCGGGAGAGATCAGGTTTCCGGCTGGCCCGAAGCAGGTGTTGAGCCGTAGCGCGGCGACCTGGGAATTCGCAGCCTGGAAAGCGGCATCGGTCCGGTCATCCGGGCGCGCTGGCCTGAAGACCATCATCGACTTCATGCCCGGCGCCAGCTCGAGATCGAGCACGGAATCCGTATTGCAGCCGAGGACCAGCAGATCCCAGTTTCCGAGAGTCGGAAGCAGCATCTCCAGACGTGCGATGATGTCGTGGCGAACAGTACAATCGTCCTCGAACACAAGGGCGGGTTCGTTCTGCCCGGCGATCCAGTTCAATATCCGCCACAGTGAAGCGGCACCACCCACCGCCCCCCTCGTGAACCTCGCGCCTGGAGCGACAAGCCGCATCGCCATCACGTCCTCATCGGTCATCTCCAGCCCGTTGGATGCTGCGAAGCGCTCGAATGCGATGTTGCAGCCGGCGTTCCGCTCCAGAAAGCGCGCAAATTTTTCGGGATGACGATCGAGATTGATGACGAAGTTCTTCATCTGCCAGACAGCACCATGAGCGAATGGATATCCGTGGGCTACTCAAATATGATTCGTCATTGCCGCGGCTAGTCCAAAACACGTGTCAACCGCCGCCCCCCGCGACAGAGGAATGCTCCACGCAAGTTTCGGTTCGTATCGATAGCCGGTCACGGACCCTATCGACAATCAGGACTCGAGATGAGTGATGCAGTCCCGTGTGAATTTCTGACGCCCCGTGCCGAGCGCCCGCTTCATATCGTGCGTCCACGGTTTCCAAGGACCGAGCAGTTCCTGGCCGCTTTCGAAACCGCGCTGGAAGCAGGCCAGGTCACCAACAATTCGCGCTGGGTCGTCGAATTCGAGCGGCGCCTGAGCGAATATCTTGGCGTTCCGACCCTCGTTTTCTGCAACGGACAGATCGGCATGATGGCCATGCTGAGAGCCGCCGGGATCACCGGCGGCGAAGTGATCGTGCCATCGTTCACGTTCAGCGCCACGCCGCACGCCATCAAATGGGTGGGCGCGGAACCGGTGTTTGCGGACATCCTTGATGATCAGACCATGCGCCTCGACCCTGATGATGTCGAGCGCCGGATCACGGACCGTACGGTCGCGATCCTGGCCGTCGACGCTTATGGCATCGCCAGCGACTACGCTGCGCTTGCTCACGTCGCCAGGCGTCATCAGCTGAGACTCCTCGTCGATAGCGCACCCTCGTTCGGCACGCGCGTCGGCGGGAAACTGGTGGGCGGCTGCGCAGACGCGCAGATGTTCAGCTTCCACGCCACCAAGGCCTTCGCGACGATGGAAGGCGGCTGCGTCTGCAGCCACGACCCCGAACTGCTCGCGCGCGTCAAAGCCATGCGCAACTTCGGGCAAGTCGACGGCGCCGACTGCCACGAGGCGGGGCTGAACGGAAAAATGCTGGAGATATCGGCCCTCATCGGCCTCGAACAGCTCAAGACGTTCGAGCAGGCCGTTGCAACGCGCCGTCGGGCCGTCGCGCGCATGCGGATCGGTCTCTCCCGGATTCCCGGCCTGCGCGTCGGACAGGAGCCCGCGGACGTAGAAGCCAACTGGCTTTATCTGCCTGTTGTCGTCGAGGCCGCCGAATTCGGATTGGACCGCGAGGCGCTGGCATCGGCGCTCGAGCAGCACAACGTGTTCGTGCGGAAGTACTACAGCCCCCCCTGTCACCACATGACGGCTTACAGCACGCAGCGCGAGGTGAAGCTGGAGGTGACGGAGAGGATCGCCTACAGCGTCATTGCGCTCCCGGTCTACAACGACATGACCAACGAAGAATGCGATCTCATCGTTGCCGCCATCCAGCACGTGCGCGAATCCGCGCCACGTGGACGCCAGTCTTAGCCGCAAAAACAGATCGCACTCATGCGATGACCCCAAGGACATAGAAGTCGAACAGATGCAGAAAGTTCTCGTCACTGGAGCCGGAGGCTATATCGGCATTCCCCTGTGCCAGATGCTGGCCCAAAAGGGATATTCGGTGGTTGCGCTCGACCGAGGTTTCTTTGGCAAGGATCGATTTACGCAGGCGGCTTCCCATCCGAACATCAGGCTGCTCGTCGACGACATCCGAACCGTGGATCCCAAGCAGTTCGAAGGCATGGACGCCGTCATCGATCTGGCCGGGCTGAGCAACGATGCCTCGGCCGAAATCGACCCCGAGCTCACGGTCTCGATCAACCATCAAGGGGGTGTTCGCCTGGCTCGCGCGGCCAAGGAAGCCGGCGTTCGCCGCTATGTCTATTCGAGTTCCGCATCGGTCTACGGCCACGGCCAGGAGGTTGCGCTCAACGAGCACTCGGTCTGCCGCCCGCAGACGCTGTATGCCGAGAGCAAGCTTCACGTCGAGGACGAGCTGCGCAAGCTGCAGAGCGGCACGTTCGAAACGGTCATCCTGCGCAACAGCACCGTCTTTGGCCTAGCTCCGCGCATGCGCTTCGACCTCGCCATCAACGTGATGACACTGCGCGCGTGGAAAGAGCGCGTCATCTACGTCATGGGCGGCGGCGAGCAATGGCGGCCGTTCATCCACGTTCGTGACGTCTGCCGCGCCCTGATGATGGGCATCGAGAGCGAGGCGTCGATCGTATCCGGCGAGACCTTCAACGTCGGCGGCGACGATCTCAATTATCAGATCAAGCAGCTCGCAAATTTCGTCAAGGACATCATTCCGAACATCGTCACGCACACGATCCCGGATGCGACGGACAAGCGGACCTATAATCTGTCCTTTGCCAAGATCCTCCAGCGCCTGAAATTCGATCCGTCCTCCCGCGTCCATGAGGGCATCGTGGAGATCAAGCAGGCCCTCGAGCGCGGCGTGGTGAGTGGCGACGATCCCACGACCCATACGCTGGGATGGTACCGTTCCCTGATCGACTGGGAAAAACGGATCAAGGAATTGTCGATCAACGGCAGGATCCTGTGATCGCTTAAGGCGCTAGTTCGGGCGGCGGCGAGCGATCCAGCACGTCGCCCTTGGCGCCCTCGAGCAGATCGATCCCATAGGTCTCGACGACGAGCGGCCCACGCTTGCGCTGCAGCTCGCCGACACGCGTCACGTGCGTGAAGAGGTCGTTGAGGAACGGATGGCCGTCGGGCCTGGCCTCGTCGACATAGATCAGCTTGCCTGCGAGCAATTTCGGATCGGGCTCGGGCATGTTGACCCAGCGGATACGCTGGTTCTGCTGCACCACGCACGTGCCGCGCGGCAGGTAGAAGGCGAGCCAGCCCGTGGTGCCGTAGTCCGGCGTGAGCACGCAGGTCGCACCATTGCGCAGACGCTCCGCTTCGATGCCGGCTGCAAGCTCGCGCCAGCCGACGCCGACGCTGCGCACGGTCGCATCGCGGCGATAGCCGGACAGCCAGCCCGTATTGGCCTGCACGATCAGCGCGGCAAACATCACGATGCCGGCGGGCGCGGCCCAGCGCAGGCAGAAATCCACCAGGCGCCGCGCGCGCGGTTTCCACTGCGCGAGGTTGGCGGCAGCCGCGGCGGCGACGATGAACGGCGGATAAACCGGCGCAAACCAGTTGGCCTCGACCCGCGCATGCAGCGAATGCCAGACGAAATAGGCAACGATAGTCCAGAACATGCTCTCGATCAGCACGCGCGAGGCCAGCGCGCCTGCCCTGCGCCAGGTCAGCGCGTGCAGGCCCATCGCGCCGAGGATGAAAACCAGCGGGGTTGCGAACCCGATCTGGGTCGGGATCAGCTCGGCGATGAAGACCGGACGGAAGTCTTCGATCCTGGCGCGCCCGAGCTGCTTGACGAACGAGACCCAGTGATGATCGGCATTCCACAAGATCACCGGCGAGAACAGTGCAAAAGCAACGAGGCCGCCGAGATAGGGCCAGGGCGAGAGAAACCAGCGCCGCAGCTTCGGCACCGCCGCAAGCCAGATCAGGATCGCCGCGCCAAAGAACATCGCGGTATATTTCGACAGCAGGGCCGCGCCGACGGCTGCGCCGACAGCGAGCCACCAGACGCCGCGGCCGGTCTCGAGCACCTTGGCGAGGAAGAACAGCACGAAGCTGGAGGCGACCAACAGCGGCGCATCCGGCGTCACGATCAGCGTGCCGACCGAGGCGATCATCGTCACGTTGAACAGGATGGCGCTGGTCGCCGCCAGGCGCGCGCCACCAAACAGGATCGCGGCCGTGCGATAGATCGCATAGCTCATCGGCAGCGCGAGCAGGATCGAGACCAGGCGGACGCCGAGCTCGGTATCGCCCGCGATCATCGTGCCGGCGCGGATGACGTAGGCCACCATCGGCGGGTGGTCGTAATAGCCCCCGGCGAGGTTCTTCGACCACATCCAGTAATAGGCTTCGTCGAAGGTGATCGGGGTGAAGGCGGCCGCAACCAGCCGCAATGCGACCAGCGCAAGGATCATGAGTGCCGTGTTGCGGACGATCCGCGCGTCAGCCCCGCCCATACGAGCTTCCCTGCAAGCGTCCTTGACGCGCTATTTCTTGCGCCAGACGAACAGTCCGGACATCGCGTAATTCCACACCACGCCCATCAGCGCGCCGGCAAGCCCGGCCAGCCACCAGATCGGCTCCTGGTCGTAGACCGAGAAGGCGACGCCGACATTGGCGAGCAGGCCGACACTGCAGACGATGTAGAACATGATCAGGCCGCGCAGGATCGCAAAGCCCTTCAGCCGTTGATCGCGATAGGTGAGGAAGTTGTTCATGATGAAGTTGCTGGTCATGGCGACGATCGCACCGGCGGCCTGCGCCTCCGCGAACGGCACCTTGATCAACTGCAGCGCGATGAACAGCGTGGTGAGATGCACGACGAGGCCGATGCCGCCGACCATCGCAAACAGGATGAAGCGCAGCGAGACGATGTCGTTGGTCAGCTTCGCCAGCACGAGGCCCAGGAAATCCAGCGCGACCATGGAATCCAGCTTGCTCTCGCCGTGCTGGCGGGCACCGAACGTGTAGGGAATCTCGACCGCCCGCAAATCGCCATGTGCGGTCGCGACGAGGTCGAGCAGGATCTTGAAGCCGTGCACCGACAATTTCGGCGCCAATTGCTCGAAACGGTCGCGGCGAACCATGAAGAAGCCGCTCATGGGATCGGCGATCTCGACCCGAAGCATCTTCCTGGCGAATTCGGTCGCCAGCGCGCTGGCGCCGGCGCGCTGCTTGTTGAAGCCTTCGCTCTTGTAGCCCTCGATGTAGCGGCTGCCGACCACGAGGTCGGCCTTGTCGCTGGCGAGCAAGAGCAGCATCTTCGGCAGCTGCGTCTCGTCATGCTGGAGATCGGCGTCGATCACGGCCGCATAGGGCGCGCTGGAGGCCAGGATACCCTCGATGCAGGCGCCCGAGAGGCCTCGGCGGCCGATGCGGCGGATGCAGCGGACGCGACTGTCCTTCTGCGCCAGCGCGCGCACGACATCCCAGGTGCCGTCGGGTGAATTGTCGTCGACGAACACGACTTCCCAGGCGACGTTGGCAAGGGTCGCCTCCAGCCGGCGGTAGAGCACCGTGACGTTGTCGCGCTCGTTGAAGGTCGGGACGATGACCGACAGTTCCGGCCCTTCCTGGGCCTGGCCGTCGACGCCCGGTCTGATCGCTTCATTCATGACGGCAGCGTATATCCGCCGCGTCCTGCGCTGCCAAGTTCTTGAGCTATCAGCCGGGGGTTTCTCTGAGGGGATCGCCCAAAAGGGGCCCCAAAATGCCAACGACCCCGGAACGGCGGACCCGCGCGTACATCCGGCGCAGGCCTAAGCTATTCCAAGGTCGTTCCAGCGCCGGAGCTTTTGGCTCAACGTCGCCGTTAGAAGCCAAATGGGGACGAGAAAGCCGCTTTGCAAGGGGTGAAAGCCGCCTTTTTCAGGCCATTACTGGTTCGGGACTTCCCGGATCACCGGGCCCCGCGGCGCCGGCGCGGCAGGGGCTGCGGGCGCCATGGCGGCGGGCGCCGGCTCGACCTTGGCCGGCTTCGCCGGCTTGCCATACTGCCCGATCGGCCCAAACACGACGGCAACCGCCAGCACCACCGCCGCGACGACCGCGCCAAAAATGCCACCTACCGACTCAGACGACATACCAACTTTTCCCCGGTCACGCCTGTTGATTAATAGCACTAGCCTCGGATCGCGGGAATAGGCCGGAGGCCCCTATCGCGACCTATGCGAGGATCGTTCCGATAACGGCCGACGCGATCAGCGCTGCAGCTACAAAGACGACGAAATTCTTTGCCCAAAAGAAGAACGCGTTCGCTTGCGAATAAGCGCTGATCGTATTCCTATTGAATTGCTCCCGGTCAATCGGCTTGGGTGCCGATTCGATCCAATCCACAAAGCCGCGCGCGTGAATGAAGGCCGCAAGATATTGCAGATAATCGAACAGCAATGCCAGCGCTCCGGCGCCCGCAGCAGCAATCCAAAGCAAACGATGCACCCCGGTGAACGCAGGCACCACCTTTTCAGTTGTCGCCAGCGCATACGTGATCGCCAGTGAGCCCGCCCACACATACTTGCACAGCTCGGAGAGCTTTCCGCCAAACTTGGGTATGTTAGCGGCTTCGGTGGCGTATGCCTTTTGAAGATCATCCGGCGCAATGTCAGACACGGCCGTCATCATCACGTTTTAACCCATCACCCGGATCGAACCGCTCGATCAGATGCGATTGGCGAATAACGCCATCATCATTGTTACCGGGCTTGTCAGGCGCTGGCTGCTCTTTCGGCCCCTTCTCGTCCTTTGTGATCTTGTCACGTCCAGTTGGGGCCTTATCCTGCTCGGGCATTTTTCCTCTCCCCGCAGACAATCGACTTGCGTTCTGAAAATTACCTTGGGCGCCGTAACGACTGCGTGCTGAAAAGCACGACGACTCCAGCAAATATTGCCCACCAAATCTTGCAACCACGGATAGTGGCAAGCTGCCAACCGACTGTCAATTCGGAATTGATCCATGGCGGCCAGCAGTAGACCCTATTTCGCCGGCGGCCGGTGCTTGACGAAGGCGGTCACGATGTCCTTCTGCGCCGACTCCACCGCCCTGTTCGCGGTCGCGAGATGGGCACCGGAATCGATGTTCGGGTATTGCGCGGTGAGATAGTCGAGCAGCGCGACCCGGTAATATTGCCGCTCCGACGGACAGGCGCCGGCAACCGAGCGGCCGAAATCCTGCGCCGACAGGCCCTGATTGCTGTCGCGCGAATATTCGCGCGCCAGGCAATGCCAGTAATCGTCGCGCCCCTGCATGGCGAGCTTCTGCGCGCCCTTCGCGTCGTCGTCATCCGCCGTCGCAGAACAGGTCATGGCAGCAGATGTCATCATGACGAGCGCCGCTCCCAGCATCAGCATCCGCATCTTGTTCTCCTTTTTCGCAGATCGCGTCTCAAGCTTAGACGGGATGCGACAACTGGCCAATCACTTCTGGTTTGAATAGGATGCAGCCCTCCCCTTCCCGTCGATGCGAGATCCCCCGTGGCCAAAGCAAAAACCGCGTCCAAAAAATCCGGCAACATCTTCATCGGCATCGGCGGCTGGACCTTCGAGCCCTGGCGCGGCGTGTTCTATCCGGAGAAGCTGACGCAGGCGAAGGAGCTGTCTTACGCCGCCTCGAAGCTGACCTCGATCGAGATCAACGGCACCTATTACGGCTCGCAGAGGCCGGAGAGCTTTCGCAAATGGGCGAGCGAAGTGCCCGAGGGTTTTGTGTTCTCGGTGAAGGGCCCGCGCTTCGCCACCAATCGCCGTGTGCTCGCCGAGGCCGGCGATTCCATCAAGCGCTTCTACGATTCCGGCGTGCTGGAACTCGGCGACCATCTCGGTCCCGTGCTATGGCAGTTCGCGCCGACCAAGAAATTCGACGGCGCGGATTTCGGCAAGTTCCTGGAGCTGCTGCCGCGCAAGCTCGAGGGCCGCGCGCTCCGCCACGTGGTCGAAGTGCGGCACGACAGCTTCTGCGCACCCGACTTCATCGCGCTGATCCGCGAGTTCGAGACGCCCGTGGTGTTTGCCGAACACGGCAAATATCCTGCCATCGCCGACGTCGCCGGCGATTTCGTTTATGCGCGCTTGCAGAAAGGCAATGACGAGATCAAGACCTGCTATCCGCCGAAGCAGCTGGACGCCTGGGCCGAGCGCTTTCAGGCCTGGGCCGGGGGAAGTGAGCCCGACGATTTGCCGAAGGTCGACAAGGCGAAGCCGAAGAAGCAGCCGCGCGACGTGTTCGCCTACGTCATCCACGAGGGCAAGGTGCGCGCGCCGCACGGCGCCATGGAACTGATCGCGCGAGTCTCGTGAGGAGCATCCATGGCCAAGGCGAAGAAGCTCTTCACCATCGGATATGAGCAGACGCCGCCGAAGGCCGTGCTCGACGAGCTGGAGCGGGCCGGCGTCAAGCTCGTGGTTGACGTCCGCGCCGTGACGTCGTCGCGGCGGCCCGGCTTTTCCAAGAATCAATTGGCCGCTGGCCTGGACGAGCGCGGCATTGCCTATGTTCATCTTGCCGCGCTCGGCACGCCGAAAGAGGGCCGTTTGGCCGCGCGCAGCGGGCAATACGACGTGCTGGAGAAGATCTTCTCAAAGCATCTGAAGACGCCGGAGGCCCGGGAACAGATGGACGAGCTTTCGGCGCTGGTAAAGAAGGCCGGTCCCGTCTGCCTGCTCTGCTACGAGCGCGACCACACGCATTGCCACCGCCAGATGATCGCGGAGGTCATCGAGGAGCGCGATGGGGTTGCGGTGAAGAATTTGGCCGGGCGGCAGATCTAATCGAAGCCGTCATTCCGGGGCGCGCCACTTGGCGCGAACCCGGAATCCATTCATTTTCCACGAAGCGACCTCGGCGCTCGACTGCCCTATCTGACGGATACAGCCGATGTCCGCCGGAAAGCTATGCAGATCGAATATGGCAATCGGATTGCCTATCTCGATGCTGAATTCCGGTTGAGCGACCAAAATCACGAGTTCGTCACTCAGCGCCGCCACGCGGTCGAGGTCGAAGCCGCTCGCAAAGCACCGGACGCGAGCCGTGAGTAAACTCGCGCCGAATATGCACGCGGGATCGTCACCGACCGCAGACACTGAACAGAAGGCCGCGCAAGCAGGGCAAGACCTGATCAAGGCCGAGTAGAAGATGCAGGATCAGATCCGGCATGCGCCGATGGACGGTGCTGTGCAACAACTCGCGGTTCATACGGTTGGAGGCGTGGTCACGCCCGCGCAGGTGCCGCCGTTTGTGTCCCCACCGATGACAGAGTCGAAATCGAAGCCATGGCGCTCAACAACGACATCGGGTTCGTCCGCGCCGGCGATCCGGTCGAGGTCAAGGTCGATACGTTCAAACTTCACCAAGTATGGCCTGCTGCACGATAAGGTCGTCAGCCTTTCGGGAGACGCTATCGTTCGCGACAAGAACACTGCCCAATCAGACGCGCAGCATCAATTGGGGCAGATCGCACATACAAGCGAGCCGCCTGGACAGGAACTGCTCTATTCGGCGTGCGTCGCACTCGATGAAACCAAAATGCAGGTTGAAGATCGCATCGTCGACCTTGCGCCGAGCATGGCGGTCACGGCCGAGATCAAGACCGGGCGACGTCGGATCATGCTGTCGCCGCTGTTGCGATATCAACGTGAGGCGGGACGAGAGCGGTGAGAGATCGGTGCGAGTGAGGAGACTTATGACGCACGCTGGCGGAGCACAAGCCATGAATCAGTCAGCCCAAACCGGAATTCTCCAACACAAATCGCGGGAGATTTATAAATGAATTATGATGCGACGATTCAGCTAAACCCCGCTCATCGCAATTCACGACGGAATTCGACTTAGTGACGGGCTTCAGAGAAGGATTCTGAACCAATGTTTTTGCCCCCAAGAACGCTGTTCGATCTGCTGAAAAATATGCGCACGGCCTTCGATCAGAATCTCGTTTTGCGAAACGACTTCGTTTCAGACCACAATCTCACGGCCTTTTCCGGCTCTTCGATGATTGTTCGAGAGACCAATGGTCCGACTGACCTTAGAATTTGGATGAACGTGGAGTCTTTATTTACTCCTGTCGAACGCCATTTAGGCACGACGGTTCCCAGCGTTCAATTTAGATTCTCAAAAGATACGAGGGTTGAAGCTAAGCCAAGCTTCTTTGTCCACCTGGCGTTTCAAAGTAAGCAAAAGGACATAAAACTCCAAGAAGTTGAAGCTGTATTCGGCGCCGGTTGGAAGACAGATTACCCCGTTCCTTTGCCCGCAAATTGGGAGGCCGGGACCAAGTGGATACGATACTTCTTTGAAACCGAGACGCTTACTCGGGAAATAAGCTTTAGATTCTTGCCGGATGGCTCTTTGTCAAGCTGCTCCATTCGGCAGGAGACGAAGTGATTGCGGCCCTCAGCAGCCTTGCAAATTCTCTGATAATCCGCGCGTTTAGCTACACGCAGGGCAATATCTCGCAAGCAGTCGGGCGCACTAACGGATATGCTGAATGCCCTTGCCAGCGACCCAAGTTCTACACTTGCTCTAGGAGCGACAGACGCGTCATCAACGGTGGGGAACTGGGCCGACCGAAACGCTTCGATCGCTATTGGCAATGTCATGCACCGTGTCTGCTGCCCGATAGATTCCGGGTTCGCGCTACGCGCGCCCCGGAATGACAACTCAGCCCTCCCCCGCCAGCCTGAACGTCCCTTCCATCATCTGCACGCAGGCACCACCGACATGGGCGGAGACGATCTTGCCGTCCTTTTTCACGACGCGCGTCTGCAGGACGCTCGGCCGGCCCATGTCAAAGCCCTGGCCGACCGTTAGCTTCAACTCGCCATCGCGCTGAGGATCGAGTTCGGCGAACAGCGCGGCGGCCGCGACGGTCGCGCTACCGGTGGCGGGATCTTCGGTGAGGCCGCTGGCGCCGCGCATGAACATGCGCGCCTGGCGATCCAACGGCGCCTCGGCTGCAGGCACGTCGCGCGTGTAGAACCACACCGAGCGGGCGCCATCGCGCGGCAAGACCTTGGCATAGGCCGCAGCATCAGGCCGGGCCCGCTTCAGCGCCTCGCGCGAATGCAGCTCCATCACCAGGAACGCGTTTCCGACGGTGACGACATGAGGCGGGTGGTTGTCGGTCTTGATGTCATCAGCGCCAAGCGAGATGCAGCTAGCGGCCTCAGCAGGTGACAGGGGCGCATAGCGCTGCAGCGGCTGCGGCGCGGTGAGCTCGGTCCTGATGACCTGGCCCTGCTCTCGCACGATCTCAACCGGCACGAGGCCTGCCTTCTCCTCGAACAGCAGGCGCGGCTTCGGCTCTTTCGCCATCGAAGCGAGCACGAAGGCGGTACCGACGTTGGGATGCCCTGCAAAGGCAATTTCCAGCACCGGCGTGAAAATGCGCACCTCGGCGTCGTTGGCCTTGTCACGCGGGGGCAGCACGAAAGTCGTCTCGGAATAGTTGAACTCCGTCGCGATCGCCTGCATCTCGCGCGTTGAGAGCCCAGCTGCATCGAGCACCACGGCGAGCTGGTTACCGCCGAAGGCGCGGTCGGTGAACACGTCGACAGTGACGTAGCGGCGCTGCATGCAAAATCCTCACGCAAATGGCGGCCGCAATCCGGCCGCCTCGCGCAGCATTCTACAAGCCCAAAACATCGCCCGTCATGCCCCAAAATTGAGTGCAATCGGAGCAATCGCGACGCGTGTCAGAAGCGAAAGAGAGGCCGCGGCGATGCCAGCACCTGCGCGCGTTCGCGCTCGTCGACGATGAGCGTGTCGAGGAACTGCCGGTTCTTCGCGTAAGTCTGCGTCGCCTCGAACTGCGTGTGCGGCCAGTCGCTGCCCCACAGCAGGCGATCGAGCCCGTAAGCGCTGCGCAGCAGCGGATAGGCTTCCCTGGCAAAGCTCTCGCCGGCCGGACCGTTGCGATACGGCGCAGAGATCTTGACCCACACGTTCCGCGTCGCGCCAAGCTTCAGCACGGACTGAAAGCCGGGATCTGTGACACCGAGCCGGGGGTCGGGCAGCGCGTAGTGGTCGAGCACGACGGTGACGCCACGATCGAGCAGTTGCGGCGCGAGCAGCGCAAGATCAGCCGCATTGCGCTGGATCTCGACCTGCCAGCCCAATGCTTTCACATTGGCGAGCAATCCCTTCCATTCGCTCGCCGCGAGATCGGGCAAGGGTTGGCCGACGAGATTGAGGCGGATGCCGACGATGCCGACTTTGTCGAGCGCGCGAAGCTCGTCCGCGGGGACGGCGGGATCGACGACCGCGATGCCACGCAGGCGCCCGCCGGTCTGCTTCAGGCAGTCGACAAGATAGGAATTATCGGTGCCGAGAAAGCTCGGCTGCACCAGGACGCCGTTGGTCGTGCCGTTGTGATCGAGTTGCTCGAGATAGAGCGACAGCGGCGCGTCGTAATCAGGCGCATAGCGCCGGCCCGGCGCGAGTTTCAGCTCGCGGTGAAAGACATGAGCGTGGGTGTCAATAACAGGCAAGGTCCCCTCACTCCTGGCCATGGTTGCGACCGCAGTCGTGAGCGATACCAGGCCCGCACCAAATTGGCGGCGCGTCAGGCCGCGCTGGATCGATGTCATCGTCGTTACTCCTCATCTCTCCTCAGGCGCGCGTTGCCGCAGGCGCCTCGAACACCTTGCCGCGGGTTTCGGGCAGCAGCAGCACGGCGATCAGCACCAGCGCATAGGCGAACGCCGCATCGATGCCGATCGCGGGCCCAAGCCCGATACGATCACTGAGAAAGCCGACCAGAAAGGGAAACGCGGCGGAGACCACGCGGCCGAAATTGTAGCAGAAGCCGACACCGGTCCCGCGCACGCCGGCGGGATAGAGCTCGCTGAACAACGCCGCCATGCTCGCAGGAATTCCGGCCGAGAAGAAGCCGAGCGGAAAGCCCAGCACCAGCATCTGGCCATCGGTCAGCGGCGCGAAGATGTAGACGAGCACGGTGGCAATGCAGGTGCTGGCAAAGAACGCGACATTGGCCCGGCGGCCGATCCGGTCGCTGATGATCCCGCTCGCAACGCAGCCGCAGAAGAACGCGATGATGATGACGGCGAGATAGAAGCTCGAACCGAGCACCGACAAATGCCGCACCTCGCGCAAATAAGTCGGCAGGAAGGTCGTGAGCGCCGCGTAGCCGCCATGGGCGCCGATGCCGAACAGGCCGCCGACCAGCGTCGAGCGCAGCACGTCGGGATGGAAGATGCCTGCCAGCGTGGCAAAGAACGGCGTCTCCTCACGCGCGACGGTACGCGCCGGCTCCTTCAGTCCGCGGCGGATGAAGATGATGAGCAGCGCCGGCAGCAACCCGATCGCGAACAGGATCCGCCAGGCGATATCAGCCGGTGCATAGGTGAAGACAAGCGCCGACAAGAGGACAGCCGCACCCCAGCCGACAGCCCAGGCGCTCTGCACCGTGCCCAACGCCTTGCCGCGATGCTCGGGACGGATGATCTCGGCCATCAACACCGCGCCGCAAGCCCATTCGGCCCCAAAGCCGAGGCCCTGGATCGCCTTGAGCACCAGGAGCTGGGTGTAGCTCATCGCGAATGCTGAAGCGAAGGTGGCGAGCGCAAAGGTCGCGACCGTGATCTGGAGCGCCTTGACCCGACCAAAGCGGTCGCCGAGTGCGCCGCCGAGCCAGCCGCCGAATGCTCCGAAAAACAGCGTGACCGAGCCGAGCAGACCGGCATCGGCCTTGCTGATGCCGAAGGCCGCGATCAGCGCGGGGATGGCGAGGCCGAACATCTGGACGTCGAGCGCATCCAGCGCCCAGCCGCCAAAGCTCGCCCAGAACGTGCGCCGCTCCAGCGGCGAGCTTTCACTGTACCAGTTCGACATGTTTCCTACCCCTGTACGCGTTTATTGCTTGGTGTCTTTGAAAGCTGCCGTCACCGGATCTCGGCGTGGTAGCGGAAGCGGTCCGCCGGCCCGCGCGAGCGGCGCCATTCGATCGGCCGCCGCTCCAGATCGAGCGCGAGACGCTCGATCACGATCAGCGGCGCATGCGCTTCGAGGCGCAACAGCCGTGCCTGCATCTCGTTCGCGGTCTCGACGGTCAGAATTTCCTCGGCGGACACGACGACCTCGCCGCAGCGCTCTTCGTAGAGTGGATAGAGCAAGTCGCCGAACTCGGCGGTGTCGATGTCGAGAATCTTCGCGAAGCGCGACTGCTGGAGCCAGATCTCTTCGGCGAGCAGCGGGACGTCGTCGATCAGCCGCAGGCGCGACAGGCTGATCACGGGTTCGCCAACCGGGATGCGCAGTGCCGAGGCGACCGCTGATGTCGCCGGCAGGCTCTTGCGCCTGAGGATACGGCTCTTCGGCACGCGCCGCTCGCCGCTCTCGGACTGGAAACGGAAGAAGCGGAACAGCGATGAGTTGAAGCGTGCGCGACGCACGAAGGTGCCACGGCCCTGCTGACGCTCCAGCACGGCGTCCGCGACGAGCTGGTCGATCGCCTTGCGCACGGTGCCGATCGCGACGCCGTAATGCGCCGCCAGCTCGGCCTCCGACGGGATCGGCTCGCCCGGCCGCCATTCATTGCGGTTGATCCGCGCGGCGAGGTCATCGCGCAGGCGCTGATAGCGTGGTAGGCGGTCGTCGCGCAGGGCTGAATTCATATAGTCATATAGATGACTAGATGAAAACGGAGTCAAGCACTACTAAAATACCGGATCGCAAACAGGCGCGAGACCGGGCTAGCGGAGCTCACCAACCCGGCCTCGCCTGGTTCGATCGTCAGTTGGCGGCCTTCGGCATGCACGGCGGCTCCTTGTAAGGAGCGGTCGCATAGGCACCCACAGCTGGCGCCCTTACGCAATCGACCGGCGCGTGCGCCACGGTGCGCCGCGCAGGCGCGGCATCGCGGGCGGAAGCGGTTTCAATTTGGGAGACGGCTGCGGCAATCAGGGCGGCCGAGACAAAGCTCAATCGGATCATGGATTTTCTCCGCGTGGCATCAGGACATCGAAGAAATTTCGACGTCCTGAGTGCAAGAGCGGAAGGCCAGCCAGGTTATTTCAGCGCGCGTCTTCAAACAAACGTGAGCGATCCCCTCACCCCAATTGAAACACCGCAACCGGCTGCTCATAACCGCGCACCGTGACCTCGCCGAGCGCGACCGCATCCTCGCCGTCGTCGCCCAGCGCCTCCCGCACGGACGCCGAGATCAGGAGCTGCGAGCCGAACTCCTTGTTCAGCGCCTCGAGCCGCGAGGCAAAATTCACGGTGTCGCCGATCACGGTGTATTCCTTGCGGCGGGGCGAGCCGATATTGCCGGCGACGACCTCGCCGAAATGAATGCCGATGCCGATCCGCAGCGGCCAGCTCGTCTGCGCATTGATGTGATCCATCGCGGTCAGCATGTCGCGGCCGGCGGCGACCGCGCGATGCGCGGCATCGGACGCCTCCAGCGGCGCGCCGAACAGCGCGAGAAATCCGTCGCCCAGAAACTTGTTCACGATGCCGCCATGGCGATCGAGGATATCGACCAGCACCGCAAAGGCGCCGTCGAGCCGATCGACCACCTCCTGAGGCGTGCGCGACTGCGCGCCGGCGGTGAAGCCGCGGAAATCGACGAACATCACGGCGACGCGGCGGATATCGCCCGCGGCGCTGGTGCCCTCCGCCATCAATCGCTCGACGACCTGCGGCGAGACGTGCTGGCCGAACAGATTGGTCACCCGATCGCGCGCGGTGGCGGCCGCGATGCTCGCGGCGAATTGCCGCCGCAACTGCGCACCGACGGAGCCCGCCAGCACGCCGCAGAGCAGGATCACCATGCTGCGCACGGTGTGGAAGTAGATCAGGGGTTCGCCGTCGGCGTTCGCGGAATCGTAATACAGCGCCACCGCCAGGAGCTCACTTGCCGCGACGAATCCCGTGAAAGTGGACAGCCAGAAATCGAGCCGAAGGGTCGAAAGAATGACGAAGATGAAATAGACCAACGGCAATACGAAACCGAGCGCGGGCCCGGCGCCCATGCTGCGAATCTGCAGGATCAGGATGAGCGTCGGCAGCGACGTCTCGATGAAGGCTCCGATATAGCGCCTGATCACCGGCAGGTCGCGATCGAGCTTGAGGCTTCGGCTGATCTGGCTGTGGACCCAGACCTCGAACAGCAGAAAGCCCGTCACAAGAACGTATTCGCGGATCATCCCTTCGGTCCCGCGCCAGATCCGGTTCGAGATAGCGGGATCGATCACGAAGGTTGCCGTGAGCAAGACGAGCATGACACAGCCGGTGGCGATCAGCGCCCTCACCCGCAGCAGCTCGGTACGCAGCACTTCGCGCGTCAGCTCGCGCTCGAACGCCTCAGACAGGACGGCTTTGCGCCGGGCCTTCAAAAAGCTGACCATTGCATCCCCCGTTCCGAAGCAGTCTGCCTCAATCCAGCGTGCGGCGGAAGCGCGTCACGGCGATGGTCATGGCGACCAGCATCAGGATGGCAAGCGCCGCCGCATCGAACCGCAGGTTCGGCATGGTGGCGCCCTTCAGCATGATGGCGCGAACGATGCGAATGTAGTGCGTCAGCGGCAGGCATTCGCCGACATATTGCGCCCAGGCCGGCATGCCCGCGAACGGGAACATGAAGCCGGACAGCAAGATGCTCGGCAGGAAGAACATGAATGACATCTGTATCGCCTGCAGCTGATTCTGCGCGACGGTGGAGAACGTGTAGCCGATTGCGAGATTTGCGGCGATGAAGAGGGTCGAAAGAGCCGCCAGAAGGAACAGATTGCCGAGCACCGGCACGCCGAACAGGAACACTCCGATATTGACGATCAGGAAGGCCTGGATGAAGCCGACCAGGATGTAAGGAACGATCTTGCCGATCATCACCTCCACCGGCTTGATCGGCATCGACAGGAGGCTCTCCATGGTGCCGCGTTCGATCTCGCGCGTCACCGACAGCGCCGTGAAGATCAGCATCGTCATGGTGAGAATGGTGCCGACAAGTCCCGGCACGATGTTCAGCCGCGATTCCGCCGCCGGATTGTAGCGCGCATGCGCGCGGATCTCGAACGGCATCGCCGGCGGATCGCCGATATAGAGATCGTGCGCGAGCGCGGTCTGCACGATCATGCCGAGCGAGCCGAGTGCGGAGCTCGCCGCGACCGGATCGGTCGCGTCGGCCGCAACCAGCAGCGCCGGCTTGTCGCCGCGCCGCACCGCGCGTTCGAAGCCGCGCGGGATCTCGACGCCGAACAGTACCTTGCCTGACTTCAGCAGATTGTCGAAATCGTCGACGTCGTGCACTTCATAGACGAAGCGGAAATAGGCGGTATTCTCCAATGCCTTCAGGACCGAACGGGCGAGATCGGAGTCCTCCTGCAGCAGCACCGCGCTCGGCAGATGGTGCGGCGTGGTGTTGATGGCATAACCGAACAGGAGAAGCTGCATCACCGGGATCGCCACGATCATCGCGAAGGAGACGCGGTCCCGCCGAAGCTGAATGAACTCCTTTGCCATCATGGCATAGGAGCGGCGCCAGAAGCCGAAGCGGTCGCGGATCTCCCGTACGAGGACGGTTGTCCTGACGGTGCTCATTGGAAATTGTCCTTGGAGCGGCCCATCAGCTCGATGAAGACGTCTTCCAGCGACGGCGCCGATTTCTGCCAGTGCATGTCACCCTTCTCGCGCCACGGCGCGATGCTGGCTTCGAGGGCCGCGACCTCGCGGCCCGAGACGTGCAGCGAGGTGCCGAACGGCGCCACCATGTCGATCCCGGGCTTGCCGGCGAGCTGGGCCGCGAGGCCATTCAACTCGCCGGTGACGGTGTAAGTCGTCAGCGCCGATTTCGCGATCACCTCATCGACGCTGCCGCGCGCCAGGAGATGGCCGTAGGCGATGTAGGCGATCTCGTGACAGCGCTCCGCCTCGTCCATGTAATGGGTCGAGACCAGCACGGTGAGACCATCGGCGGCGAGGGCGTGGATCTCGTTCCAGAAATCGCGCCGCGCCTTGGGATCGACGCCGGCGGTCGGCTCGTCCAAGAGCAGCAATTCCGGATTGGGCAACGTGCAGGCCCCCAATGCAAGGCGCTGCTTCCAGCCGCCGGAGAGCTCGCCCGCGAGCTGCTGCTCGCGGCCCGAGAGGCCGAGCCGCTCGATCATGTCGCGCGCAGCCCCGCGCGCGTCGGCAAGGCCATAGAGCCGCGCAACGAATTCGAGGTTCTCGCGCACGGAGAGATCCTGGTAGAGGCTGAAGCGCTGTGTCATGTAGCCGACCTTGCGCTTGATCTTTTCAGCGTCCTTCAGGATGTCGTAGCCGAGGCAAGTGCCCTCGCCACTGTCGGGCGTCAGCAGGCCGCAGAGGATGCGGATGGTTGTGGTCTTGCCCGAGCCGTTCGGCCCGAGGAAGCCGTAGATCGAGCCGCGCTTCACCTGCATCGACAGATCGTGCACGACCTCGCGGCCGCCGAACGATTTGGTCAGGCCCTTGACGTCGATCGCGATGTCGTTCGCACCGTTCATCGCTTGTCCGCCACCGGAGTCTTTGGGTTGAGATAGACGTTGATCGGCTGGCCCACCCGCAAGGCATCGGGCCGCGACGGCCGCGCCTGGATCAGATAGACGAGCTTGTTGCGCTCTTCGAGGCTGTAGATCACAGGCGGGGTGTATTCGGCCGAGGTCGCGATGAAATAGATCTTCGCGGTGAGGTCGGCCGCGCAATTGTCGCAGGCGACCCGCACCTCGTCACCAACAGACAGCTTCGGCAACTCGGTCTCCGGCACGAAGAAGCGAAGCTTCATGTTGCCGGGCGGCATGATCGAGAGCACCGGCCGCTGCGCCGCCACCATTTCGCCTTCGCGGAAATAGATCTGCTGGATGGTTCCGGCGACAGGCGCAGAGCCCTTGCGCCGCGCGAGCCGCGTCTCCGAGGTCACCACCCGCGCCTGCGCGACCCGCAGGTCAGAGACAGCGGAGTCCAGTGTGGCTTGCGTGCCGGAACCGGTCTTGCGCAGGGATTCCGCGCGATCGAACACCTGCTGCGCATTCGCCAGTGTCGCCTTGGTCTGGTTGAGATCGGCAAGCTGGAGATCGTCGTCGACCGAATACAGGGCATCGCCGACCTTCACCACATCGCCTTCGCGGATATCGAGCCTGGTCACCCGGCCCGCCTCGTCCGGACTGACATAAATCATGTCGGCCTCGACCCAGCCCTGGAAGCCGGGATCGCGCTTCTCCTTGCAGCCGGC
The DNA here is from genome assembly GCF_029892425.1 of Bradyrhizobium sp. BR13661. Classification (GTDB taxonomy): domain Bacteria; phylum Pseudomonadota; class Alphaproteobacteria; order Rhizobiales; family Xanthobacteraceae; genus Bradyrhizobium. The sequence continues at coordinate 56,435 of NZ_JARXWB010000015.1, forward strand.
AAGCACGGTTGCGAGCAGGCCGGCCAATGCGATTGCTAGAACCCTTTGCGACGACCTCATGTCGTCCTCCGTTCGCCAAAAATCAAATCAAGATGGACACGCAGCATGTCCTGCGCATCGAGCGGCGCGTGCCGCGCAAACAGGCTCTGCCAGATCACCGCGATCATCGCGGGCGCGACCAGGATCTGCGGATAGCGCGCGAGATTCTTCTGATGGATCTCGCCGCGGGCAATGCCGAGCTCGATCAGCGCGCGCATGCCGGCGATCCCGCGCGAGACGACTTCGCGATAGTAGAAATCCGCGACAGACGGAAAGCGCGGGCCCTCTGCCACGATCAGGCGGACGAGATCGCCGCGCCTTGTTCCCATCACCTCTTTGAGAAAGTTGCCGGCAAAGGTCTCGATCAGATCGCGCACCGAGCCCGCTGGCGGCGGCAATGCGTTGAGCCGCGCCACCACTGGCACGATCACGGTGCGCACCAGTTCCTCGAACATCGATTCCTTGTCCTTGAAGTGCAGGTAGATCGTGCCTTTCGCGACACCTGCGCGCTTGGCGATGTCGTCGAGCCGCGTCGCGGCAAAGCCCCGGGCGATAAACTCATCCATGGCCGCTTCGACGATTGCTGCGCGTCGCTCTGCAGCGCGCATGGCACGGCTCGAAGCCGGAGCGGCTTCCCCGCCGGCTTCGGGCCTGTGACTCGCAGCCTTGGATTTTTCCTTGGCCGCAGCCGCTTTGGCAGGCTTCCTTGTCATTTCTTATTTATGACTGACTGGTCAGTCAATGTCAATTGGCCCTCGTCACCGCCAGCGCGCGAATGAATTAGTATTGACTAATGCATTAGCTATCGCTAATTGATCGGCATGATTGAAGCCGGCCCAAACCCCGTTACCGCCGTGATGCGCGCCCTCGCCGATCCGACCCGTCGCGCGGTGTTCGAGCGCGTGTTCGACAGCAAGGAGATCAGCGTCGCCGAACTGACGCGCGGCAGCGGCGTGACCCAGGGCGCGATCTCGCAGCATTTGAAATCGTTGAAGCAGGCGGGCCTCGTCGCCGAGCGCGCCGAGGGCCGCAACGTCTATTACCGTGCCGCCCCCCAAGGACTCGAACCGTTGGTGACCTGGATGGATCATTACGGCGTCTTCTGGCGCGAGCGCTTCGAGAACCTGCGTGACCTCTTGAAGGAGATTGACCCGTGAATGCAGCCGCGTTGAAAAACGAAACCAGAGGCATCGTCCTCGACGAGATGCTCCCTCATGCGCCCGAGACGGTCTGGAAGGTGCTGACCAGTGCAGAGCTGATCGCACGCTGGCTGATGCCGACGACGGATTTCGAAGCCGTTGAGGGCAAAAATTTCACCCACCAGACCAAACCGGGTGGCCACTGGGATGGCGTCATCCATTGCTGCGTGCTCGAGGTCGTTCCGTTCAGGCGCCTCGCCTACGCCTGGAAGGGCGGCGATGAGCGCAACGTCGGCTACGGCGCGCCGCTCGACACTGTCGTGACGTGGTCCCTCACCCCGGTGGAAGCCGGCACACGAATCCAGCTGGTTCATGCCGGATTCGTCCTGCCTAGGAACGAGAGCGCCTTCACCGTCATGAGCGGCGGCTGGAAGAAGGTCGTTCGTCAGCTCGACGAAATCAGCGGCGAAGACAAGTAACGAGACAGGTGAGGAGTGATCACGATGGACAAGCCCTATACCGGCGGCTGCGCCTGCGGCGCGATCCGCTATTCGATCACCGGCGAGCCTTTGTTCGCCAATCACTGCCAGTGCCGGGATTGCCAGCGTGAAAGCGGCACCGGCCATGGCTCTTACGCCACCTTCCCGCGCGCCGGCGTCACGGTGACGGGCCATGCGAAGACATGGGACATGACCGGCGACAGCGGCAACGTGAAGACGCGCGCGTTCTGCCCCGAATGCGGCGTGGCCGTTTACATGACCTTCAAGGCCATGCCCGACATTTTCACCATCCGCGCCGCGAGCCTCGACGAGCCGGCCCGCTACAAGCCGCAGGCGGTCACCTACGCGGTGCGCGCCTACGACTGGGATCCTCTTGATTCCAGCCTGATGAAATTCCAGACGATGCCGTCCGGCTGAGGCGGAGGATTCTTGTTTTGACGCGTCTTCTTGACGCAAACCGGCATCCACTTCGCTCGAAAACGCTTTAGCCAAAATCGAGTACCACGCGGCCGTCGATCTTGCCGGCCTTCATCCGCTCGAACACGTCGTTGATTTGCGCGAGCGGCACCTTCGTCACCTCGGCCTTCACCTTGCCGTCCGCGGCGAACGCGATGGCCTCGTCGAGATCCCTGCGGGTCCCGACGATGGAGCCGCGCACGGTGATGCGCTTGAGCACCACATCGAAGATCGGCGTCGGGAATTCGCCCGGCGGCAGGCCGACGAGGCTGACGGTGCCCTTCCGGCGCACCATCTTCAGCGCCTGGGCAAACGCGGCGGTCGAAACCGCCGTCACCAGCACGCCGTGAGCCCCGCCGCCGGTCGCTGCCAGAACCTTGTCGACGGCATCGTTTGCGAGTGCGTTGACCGCAAGATCAGCACCGGTCTGGCGCGCGAGCTTGAGCTTGTCCTCGGCAATATCGATCGCCGCGACCTTGAATCCCATCGCCTTGGCGTACTGGATCGCAACATGACCAAGGCCGCCAACGCCTGAGATGGCAACCCACTCGCCGGGCCGCGCGTCGGTCTCCTTCAATCCCTTGTATGTGGTGACGCCAGCGCACAGGATCGGTGCCACCGCGGCGAAGTCGATCGTCGGCGGCAGCTTCGCCGCGAAGGTCGCCGAGGCGATGACATATTCGGCAAAGCCACCGTTCACGCTGTAACCGGTGTTATGCTGGTGCTCGCACAACGTCTCCCAGCCGGTCTCGCAATATTCGCACGACATGCAGGCATCGTGCAGCCAAGCCACGCCAACGGCGTCTCCGACTTTCAGATTTTTCACGCCAGCTCCGAGCGCAGCGACGATGCCGGCGGCTTCATGGCCAGGAATGAAGGGCGGCACCGGCTTCACGGGCCAGTCACCGGAGGCGGCATGCAGATCGGTGTGACAGACGCCGCAGGCCTTCACCTTGACCAAAACTTCACCAGGACCGGGCTGCGGCACCGGCACGTCCTCAATCACCAGCGGCTTGCCGAATTGCTTGACGACAGCGGCTTTCATGGTCGGCATCAGTCTACTCCGTTGCATTACACAAGCAGACTAGCGATGCCCCGCGGCTCTCCCTTGATCGGAGTCAAACAACGCAAGCTTATTGATCGCAAATGCGACAATGTCAGCTATGGAACTTCAATCCGTCGACGATCTTGTCGATCACCTTGCGCTCGGCGCGCATCGCGATGCCGACAAGATTGAGATCTGCGCGCGCAACCGCCCTCACCGCCTCGCGATTGGCGGCATCATGCGTCGTCGTGAACATGTCCTCGGTATAGATCGCCGGCGTGACGTTGCGCGCGAGTGCGCGATCGAGTGCGCGCGACAGCGCCGGACCATCGGCACCGTAGATCAGGATCGGTTGGCCGATCAGCGCAAGATATTTCGTGCTTGAGGCGTCCTCATAGGCATCGCCGATGCACTCCGGAAAGGCAGCAGCGACGCCGCTCGTCAGGAATGACGCAACATTGAGCTTCTGCCAGGCTTGGAGGTCGTTGCGAATGACAACGGCAATCTTGGTATCGAACTGCATGAACTCTCCCGCACACATCCAAGCGTCTGGAAAGAAAAGAAAATTCCGAGCGCTGCGACTGTGTAGGCAAATGTAGTGCGGATTGTCCCGGCGATCACAGCGCGAAAATTTCAACCCGCGATGCGATCGGCCACGCTTCTCTCCGCAGACCAAGTCGGATATACATCGTTGCCTTGTCATTGAACTGTCACAAAGCTACGAATGTCCGAAATCGACGCCATCAAGCAAGCTCTCGAACCGGGGCGTCTCGCCAGGTCAAACAATCAACACGCCGCTATCAAGAATGCCGCTGCGCCCGGCACGGAACCTGGTTCCAAAGTCTCCGACACTGAACCTCCGCGCAGCGAGTGTTCTTCCGCCGACGACATCCGCGCCGAGGCGACGGCGCCGGAGACCGCTTCGTCCCGCGATGTCGCGCCTCACGCCACGGAAATCGAACTCAAGCTGCTCGTGGCTTCCGATCGTCTGACCGATTTCAACGACGCACCGATCATCGCGGCGAATGCGCGGAACAAGGGCACGCGCAAGCATCTCAAGGCCGTCTATTACGATACGCCCAAGCGTGCGCTGCGGCGTAGCGGATTGAGCTTTCGGGTTCGTCAGAGCGGCGCGCGGTTCACGCAAACAGTGAAAACTGAATCCGCCAGCGATCCGCTTCGGCGCGGCGAATGGGAGGCCAGCGTGGCTTCCATGACGCCCGATGTCGCGCTGGCACTCCCCTTCCTCCCGGAGAAGCTGCGCGACGGTCTCGCGCATCATCCGCTCGAAGCCGTCTTCACCACCGACATCCATCGACATCAACGCATGGTGGACTTGCCGTCGGGCACGATCGAGATCGCCTTCGATCAGGGCCATCTGATCTCCGGCGATCGCTCGCTGCCGGTCAGAGAGATCGAGCTGGAGCTCAAGAGCGGCAGCCCGTCCGCAATCTGGGAACTTGCGCTGCGGCTCGCCGAACATGGTTCGGTGAAGCCGTCGATCCGGACCAAATCGGCACGTGGATTTGACCTGGCGGCCGATACCCCGCCGTCGGCACCGAAGCCGCCAAAGCTTCGTCTCGATCCATCGACCTCGCTCGACGAGGCGTTTTCCGAGATCCTGCGGTCGTGCCTTCTGCATCTGTTGCAGTCGTTGCCCGCGGCCGAGGACGGTCGCGATCCCGAAGGGATGCATCAGCTTCGCGTCGCGCTGCGGCGTCTGCGCTCCGCGCTCGACCTGATGCGGTCGGTGGTACCGCTGAACAAGCTCGACCTGATGCGCACTGAAGCGAAATGGCTCGCGGGATGTCTCTCTGGTGCCCGTGACTGGGACGTGTTCCGGCAAGAGACGCTGCGCACCGTCGCGGATGGCTGTCCGTCGGTCGCCGGTTTCGACACATTGGGTGAACTCGCCGACGAACGTCGCGCGACCTGCTATGACAAGGCCCGCCTCGCCCTCGCTGACCGGCGCTGCCAGTATTTCGTGATCGGGCTCGGTGCCTGGATCGAAGCGCGCGGCTGGCGCAGCGAGGTTGCTCCCGAAGGCCTGGCGCAGCTCGCGGAGCCCGCGATCAATTTCGCCCGCAACATCCTGTCGGCACAGCATGCGAAGGTGCTGAAGCGCGGCCGCAAGTTCAAATCGCTGCCGACGGAGGAGCGGCACCGTGTACGTCTCGCCGCGAAGAAGTTGCGCTACGTCGCCGACTTCCTGCTCCCGCTCTGCGGGCAGAGCAAATCGGCGCGGCGCTTCTCGCGCAAGCTCGCGAATCTCCAGCAGGAGCTCGGGATCTACAACGACATGGCGGTGACGACGTCACTGCTTGCCGATGTCGGCGCTGGTTCGATCGGCAGCGGCATGGCGGCGGCGGCGATCGCCGGCTGGCAGGCCCACGCCACGGTCGGCGTCGAAGCGCGCCTGCTCGAGACCTGGTCGGAATTCACCGAGGTCAAGGTGCCCTGGGCGATCGACGCGCCGGAGCAACCGACAAGACTGGTGTCAACCAACGCCGGATGGCTGCGCTAGCTTTCGGCCAGCCTTGGTCAGCCCTTGATCAACCCTTGGCGTCGCAGGCCCAGGCGCGGATCACGCATTCCTTGCCGCCATATTTGTAGCATTCGCGCGTGGCGGCATTGAGCGTGGCCGAGATCCTGGGCTTCACGGCGTAGCCATAGGCGCCGCAGGGGTTGGTCATGTCGACCGACATCGCCGCGCAGGCGCGCTTCATCGTCACAGTCGTGCAGTCGCCCTTGCACTGCTTTTGGGCCGCGGCACGCGCCTCGTGCTCGGCACCATAATCATAAGCCTGGCCGTAGGCACCGCACTTGCCCACGGCAAACGCGCCGGCCGCATGGGCTTCGGTCATATGTCGGGCGCCGGCGACGCAAACCGACAGCGCGAAGAAAAACATCGCGCAACGGCGCGCGACGACGTTCGAAATCATGGAAAAGCCCCTCACCCCCAAGGCAGGTGGAGGGAACTCTAAGCGCCGGTCGTTTCCACTTGGTGAATGAGTGGTTGAAAGCCATGACGGAATAGTGATGCCGCTTAACACACTTTATAGTTGTAATTTTCAATCTCATTATTTAAGGTCGTATAACGTCAAGCAGAGCCGGAGGAGACGTTCATGCGTCCCATCAATTCAATGCTGTTCGGAGTCGTTGCGGCGGCCTGTCTGATCGGGCCCCTGCCTGCGCGTGCGCAGTCGGTGAACTGGACCTGGACCAACCAATATGGCTCGACCCTGGCCATCACCAGCTTCAACCAGAACACGGGCGCGATCGCGGGGACCTACACCAACAATGCGGCAAGCAGTTGCGATGAAGGCAAGCCGCAGGGCGTGACGGGCTGGCTGGCCTACGGCAATACGGGCACAGCGATCAGCTTCTCGGTGAATTTCCTCGGCTGCGGGTCGACCACCGTCTGGACCGGACAGCTCAATAACTCGTCTGGATTCCAGGGATTGTGGTATCTGTCGCTCGGCGAGGCCGTGGCATGGAACGGCATCAGCGCGGGCGCCGACACCTTCACGTTCTCGAACGGCGACAAGGCCCTACTGACGAAGAGCGGCGTAAGTCTGAAGGCCGCCAGCGAGAAGCTGTCGAACACCAAGAAATAGATGAGCAGCTTGTAGGGTGGCAGGCAAAGCGAAGCGTGCCCACCATCAGTCAGAGATCACGATGTGACGAGAGGGTGGGCACGGCGCTACGCGCCTTTGCCCACCCCTGTCTCAGCGCACTACCCTCGTCTCGCCGCTTCCAACGCCTGCGGCGTGTCGATGTCGAGGAACGCGCCCTCACCGTCGACGGGCACTTCCGCGACGGCTTCGGTGTGCTTGGCGATTAAATGCCGCGCGCCGACGTCGCCGTCGAGCGTCATCAACTCCTTGAAGAAGCGGCGCGACCACAGCACGGGATTGCCGCGGCGGCCTTCGCTGACGGGCACGACAATGAGATTGCCACGGTCCGGCGCAAAGCTGTCGATGAGCCGGCCGATCAGGCCGGCATCGATCAGCGGCATGTCACCGAGGCAAACCACGGCGCCGTCGCAACTCTCGGGGACAGCTGCAATGCCTGATTTCACCGAGCTCGCGATGCCACCCGCGAAATCCGGGTTCTTGACGAAGCGCACCTTCAGGCCTTGCAACGCCTGCTCGACCAGCTCGCTCTGATGGCCGGTGACGACGATCACCTCGGATGCTTTCGACGCCAGCGCCTGCTCGGTCGCGATCCGCACCAGCTTTTTGCCGTCGAGCTCGGCGAGCAGCTTGTTCGGCCCGCCCATGCGGGTCGAGCGGCCCGCCGCGAGCACGATGGCGGCGACCTGGCTGTTGCCCTCGATCTCCGGCTTGGCGCGCGGTTGCGGCCGCGTCACGATTTCCATCAAGAGGCCGCCGACGCCCATGCCCATCAGCTCGGACCGTGTCACCTTGATGCCGGCCAAGAGCCGCATCAGGACCCAGTCAAAGCCATTCTCGACCGGCGAGCGCGCACACCCGGGCGCACCCAGCACCGGCACGCTGCCGGCGCGCGCGATCAGCAGCAGATTGCCGGGATCGACCGGCATGCCGAAATGCTCGATCTCGCCGCCGATTCCCGTGACCGCGGCCGGGATCACGTCGCGCCGGTCGGCAATGGCCGATGCGCCGAACACGATCACGAGCTCGGCGCCGAGCGCGAGCAAATCCTTGATCGCGGCCGACAGCGCATGCTCGTCATGCTGCACGCGACGCTCCGCGATGATGGCAGCGCCGGCCGGCGCGAGGCGTTCGGCGGTGACCCGCAGCGTCTTGTCGACCACCTTGGCGGACAGGCCCGGCAGCAGCGTCGAGACAACGCCGACACGCTTGATGACGTAAGGCGCGATCTTCAGCACGTCCTTGCCGGCGGCCTTCACCGCGGCATCGCGCAAGACGCCTTCAACGCCGAACGGGATGATCTTGACCGTGCCGACCATCTCACCTTCGACCACCGGCTTGTAAGCGGCGAGCGTGGCGAATGTGATGGCCTCGTCGACATTGTTGATCCGGTCGACCGCGGCGCGGTCGATCACCAGCAGGCCCGGGCGCGCAGCGAACAGATTGGCGCGGCCAGTGAAGGCGCGCTCGACATGAATGCCCTCACCGCCGATCGCAAGCGCAATGCTGGCGGCCGCGACGTCCTCGGAGACGTCGCCCTCCTCCATCCGCACCACGACGATGTCCTTGATGCCGGCGCGCTCGAGCTGCTCGACCTCGGCAGGCCCGATCGTCGTGCCTTTCTTCAGCACCAGCGGTCCCTGGCGCAGGGTGTGGACGGTCACCCCGCCGATCGCATCCCTGGGGCTCGCCGGGCCGAACTTCATGCCGCTTCTTCTTTTTCTTTGGGCGGCAGGCGCAGCACGGCCGTGATCTCGGCCATGATCGCCACCGCGATCTCGGACGGTGAGACCGCGCCGATCGCAAGCCCAATGGGCGCGTGGATGCGCGCGATGTCGCTCTCCCTCGCGCCCTGCGCCCGTAGCCGGTCGCCGCGCTTGGCATGCGTCTTCCGCGAACCGAGTGCACCGATATAGAAGCAGTTGCGCGCGAAGGCGTGCAGCAGCGCGGGGTCGTCGATCTTGGGATCATGCGTTACCGCGACGAAGGCCGTGTAGGCGTCGACATTGAGCGGCGGCAGCGCGGTATCCGGCCATTCGGCAATCAGCGGAATATCCGGGAAGCGCTCCGGGCTCGCAAAGGCCGTGCGGGGATCGACCACGGTGACGTCATAGCCGAGCGAGCGCGCCAGCGGCGCCAGCGCCTGGCTGATATGGACCGCGCCGATGATGACGAGCTTTGCGGTCGGCGCGTAGACGTTGAGGAAGAGCTTTTTGCCGCCGACTTCGACATTGGCGCTCTTGCCCATACGAAGCTGTTTTTCCAGTTCGGCCCGCAGGGGATCCTTGGCAAAATCGCCGGCCTTCACAAGGCGCTGTTCGCCGCTCTCGGTGTCGGTGACGAGAATGACCGGGCGGCGCGCGGCGCGCTCGGCATTGAGTTTGTGCAGGAGCTCCAGCTTCACGGCTAGCCAACCTTCTCGACGAAGACGCGGATGGTGCCGCCGCAGGAGAGGCCGACATTCCAGGCGGTCTCGTCGGCGACGCCGAACTCCAGCATCTTGGGCTTGCCGCTCTCGATCACGTCCATGGCCTCGGTGACCACGGCACCCTCGACGCAGCCGCCGGAGACCGAGCCCAGGAACGTACCCTGGTCGTTGATGACGAGGCTCGAGCCCGCAGGGCGCGGGGCCGAGCCCCAGGTCTCCACGACGGTTGCCAGCGCGACGCCACGGCCGGCCTTCTGCCAGTCCTCCGCCGCCTTCAGAATGTCCTCGTCGCGATCGAGCATGGCTTTGCCTCTCAGGCTGCGGAACGGATCAGGCTGCGGTGATGCGGCGGCAGCGGCCGGGAGAGCGTCGTGATCAGCTCCTGGATCGAACTCAAATTATGCACCGGGCGAAATTCGTCAACGTGGGGGAGCATCATTTTGATGCCCTGGGCCTTGGCCTCGAAGCCGCCGAACCGGAGCAGCGGGTTGAGCCAGATCAGCCGCCGGCAGGACCGGTGCAGCCGGTCCATCTCGAAGGCGAGCCTGGAATCGGCCTCCCGCTCCAGCCCGTCGGAGATCAGCAGCACGATGGCGCCCTGGCTCAGCACCCGCCGCGCCCACAATTTGTTGAAGTTGTGCAGCGAGGCCGAGATCCTTGTGCCGCCGGCCCAGTCCTCGACCGCCGCCGAGCAGCTCGCCAGCGCCTCGTCCGGATCGCGCTGGCGTAACGCGCGTGTCACATTGGTCAGCCGGGTGCCGAACAGAAACACCGAGACGCGCTTGCGCGCATCGCCGATGGCATGGAGGAAATGCAGGAACAGGCGGGTGTACTCGCTCATCGACCCCGAGATATCGAGCAGCGCCACGATCGGGGCCGGCTTCTCGATCCGCCCGAGACGATGGATGTCGATGATGTCGCCGCCGGTGCGCAGGGACGCCCGCAGCGTGCGGCGCATGTCGAGCCGCAGGCCGCGCGGATCGGGCAGGTAGCGGCGCGTCAGCAGCTCTGCCTGTGGCAGCCGCATCATCTCGATGGCACGGAGCGCTTCAGTGATCTCGGCGGCGCTCATCTGCGCAAAATCCTTTTTCTGAAGGATCTCCTTGTCGGAGACCGACAGGCGCAGGTCCTGCTCCTGGTGCTGCGGCGTCTCCGTCATCCGCGGCTGCGACATCGCTTCCTGAACGCGGCGTGCGGCGGCCGGCGGCTTCTTCTTGGCGCTATCGGGCAGCGGCACCGAATCCAGCATGTGCTTCCACTCTTCCGAGGCCCGGAAGAACAGGTTGAAGGCCTGCTTGAAGATCAGCGCATGCTCGTGGCGCTTGACGAAGATCGCCTCGAGCGTCGTGAAGACGTCGGCGCGGCTGCCGATGTCGATCACCTGCAGCGCGTTCATGGCATCGATCACCGCGCCCGGACCGACCGGCATGCCGGTCGCACGCAGCGCGCGCGCAAAGCCGACGATATTGTCGGCGAACTGCTCGGTCTTTTCAGGCGCGAGGTGGTTGATGGCCATGGTCTACTGTCTCTGCCGTCATTCCGGGGCACGCGAAGCGTGAACCCGAAATCCATTTGTCCGCAACACCTGCCGCCTGATGGATTCCGGGCTCGCGACTTCCTCGCGCCCCGGAATGACGAACTAGTCGCTCGTCGCTTCCTTCAGCACCTTCTGCAGAGTGTCGCCCTGCATCCGGGTGATGTCGTCCTGGTATTTGAGCAGCGCGCCCAGCGTATCGCCGACCACTTGGGGGGTCAGCGCGCGGGCATCGAGCTCGGACAGAGCGGTGGCCCAGTCGATGGTCTCGGCAACACCAGGCGACTTATAGAAGTCCTGGTTGCGCAGCGCCTGCACGAAGCGCACGACCTGCTGCGACAGTTTTGCGGAGATCCCCGGCACGCGCGTCTTGACGATCGCGAGCTCGCGCTCGGCCGCGGGATAGTCGACCCAGTGATAGAGGCAGCGCCGCTTCAGCGCGTCGTGGATCTCGCGGGTGCGGTTGGAGGTGATGATCACGATCGGCGGATGCGGCGCCTTCACGGTGCCGAACTCGGGGATCGTCACCTGGAAGTCGCTGAGGATTTCCAGGAGATACGCCTCGAACGCCTCATCGGCGCGGTCGAGCTCGTCGATCAGCAGCACCGGCGGTCCTGCGACGTCAGGCTCCAGCGCCTGTAGCAACGGCCGCTTGATCATGTAGCGGTCAGCGAAAATGTCGCTCGAAAGCTGGTCGCGATCGGTGTCGCCGGCAGCTTCCGCCATCCGGATCGCGATCATCTGCGCGGCGCTGTTCCACTCATAGACGGCGGAGGAGACATCGAGGCCTTCGTAGCACTGCAGGCGGATCAGCTTCCGGCCGAGCGCCGCCGACAGCACCTTCGCGATCTCGGTCTTGCCGACGCCGGCCTCGCCTTCCAGGAACAACGGCCGGCCCATGCGCAGCGACAGATACGTCACCGTCGCCAGCGACCGCTCGGCCAGATAGCCGCGCGAGGTCAAGAGTTCGAGCATCGCATCGACCGATGCCGGCAGTGTCGCTGTAGTCATGAAACAGCCAGTCTTGCTACGCCCTCACCGGGACAGGTTTGGCCGAGGCGTGAGGTTCACTCACCCCTTGGCATTGGCGGCATCGAGGGCGCGCCGCGTCAGCACGCCGATGAGATGCGCGCGATATTCGGCGCTGCCGTGGATGTCGCTGTTGAGCCCCTCCGCCGGCACCTCGATGCCTTCGATGGCCTTCGAGGCGAAACGCTTCTTCAGTGCTTCCTCGAACGCCTCCACGCGGAACACGCCGTCCGAGCCCGCGCCGGTGACCGCGACCCGCACATCCGAAGGACGCCGCGCCACGAACACGCCGACCAGCGCATAGCGCGAGGCCTGGTTGCGGAACTTGATATAGGCGGCCTTCTTCGGCAGCGGGAACATCACCTTGGTGATGATCTCGTCGGCTTCCAGCGCCGTCGAGAACAGACCCTGGAAATACTCTTCAGCCTTGAGGCGGCGCTTGTTGGTGACGATGGTCGCCCCTAACGCGAGCACCGCGGCCGGATAATCGGCCGTCGGGTCATTGTTGGCGAGTGAGCCGCCGATGGTGCCCTTGTGGCGTACGGCGGGATCACCGATCTGGCTGGCGAGACTGGCCAGTGCCGGAATGGCTTCACCGACGATGGCGGAGCTCGCGACCTCGGCATGCTTGGCGGTGGCGCCGATCACCAGCGAACGGCCCTTCATCTCGATCGTGTTGAGCCCCTCGATATGGGAGAGGTCGACCAGATGCGGCGGGCTGGCGAGCCGCTGCTTCATGACGGGAATCAGCGTGTGGCCGCCGGCGATCACCTTGGCGTCTTCGTTCTTCACCAGGAGGTTGGCCGCCTGGCGCACGGTCCCAGGGCGATGGTATTTGAATTCGTACATTGGGGGTGTCCTGAGGGCGCGCGGTTACGCGAGATCGGATTTGGCCATCGCCTTCGCGCCGGCGGCGATCGAGGCGACGATGTTCTGGTAGCCGGTGCAGCGGCAGAGATTGCCTTCCAGCTCTTCCCGGATGGTATGGTCGTCGAGCTCGTGGCCCTTGCGATGGACGATGTCGATCGCGGTCATGATCATGCCGGGCGTGCAGAAGCCGCACTGCAGACCGTGGTGCTCACGGAAGGCCTCCTGCATCGGATGCAGCGGCGCGCCGTCGGCGGCCAGCCCCTCGATGGTCCTGACCTCGTGGCCATCGGCCATCACGGCAAGCGTGGTGCAGGACTTCACGGCCTTGCCGTCGAGATGCACGACGCAGGCGCCGCACTGCGAGGTGTCGCAGCCGACATGGGTGCCGGTGAGCCGCAGATTCTCGCGCAGGAACTGCACCAGAAGCGTGCGTGGGTCGACATTGCCGGTAACAGGATTGCCGTTCACGATGAGGGAGATTTTTGCCATAAGCACTCTCTATCAGCGCCCCGACGGGTCCCGTCGAAGCGGTTCTTTCTTATAATTATTCCAACCCATCATATGGGCCATTATGGCCGGGGGCAACATCGCCCCGGGCGCAAGGTGCCATGACGAAAAGCGAGGGTGTTCAGCCCTGTACCGCCTTGGCGAAATTCGCGAAAAACTCATCGGCCAACTTCTTGGCGGTGCCGTTGATCAGGCGCTGGCCGAGCTGCGCCAACTTGCCGCCGATCTGCGCCTCGACATCATACGAAAGCAGTGTGCCGCCGTCCTTCTCGGCGAGCTTCACCGCGGCGCCGCCCTTGGCGAAGCCGGCCACCCCGCCCTCGCCTTCGCCTGAGATCTTGTAGCCGTTCGGCGGATCGAGATCGGACAGAGTCACCTTGCCCTTGAAGCGCGCCGAGACCGGGCCGACCTTCATTTTCGCGGTAGCGCGAAAGCCGCCATCGTCGGTCTTCTCCAGCTCCTCGCAGCCAGGGATGCAGGCCTTCAGAACCGCGGGGTCGTTGAGCTTCTCCCACACGGCCTCGCGCGGCGCCGCAAGCTGGACTTCGCCGTTCATCGTCATGGCCATGGGGACCTCCGGGGATCGCAAAAGGTAGGGATGCTCAAGTAACGCACGGAGGCCGCAAAGAAAAGGGTGCCCCCCGGTCACGAGCAATGCATATTCGCAAGCGCAAAAAGTCTTGTACGGTCAGTCAGGGATTGGCAGAGCCCGATCATGGTGATTAGGTCCCGCGCAACATGAGCACAGCCCTCTCTCCCCTGCTTGCGCCAATGCTGTCGAGCGCGGCCATGCGTGCCGTCTGCGACGACCGGACCACGCTCCAGAACATGCTCGATTTCGAAGCAGCCCTGGCCCGTGCCGAGGCCGCTACGGCCGTAATTCCAGCCAGCGCGGTGGCCCCGATCGAAGCTGCCTGCAAGGCCGACACTTTCGACTTGGCCGCGCTGGCCGAGGCCGCGACCCGGTCAGGCAATCTCGCGATCCCCCTGGTCAAGATGCTGACCGCCAATGTTGGCAAGGCCGATGCCGCGGCCGCGCGCTACGTGCATTGGGGCGCGACCAGCCAGGACGTCATCGACACCGCGACCATACTGGGCTTGCGCGCTGCAATCGACGCGCTGGACGTCGATCTCAGCCGTGCCATCAAGGGCTTTGCCGCGCTCGCGCGCAGCCATCGCAACACCGCGATGGTGGCGCGGACCTGGCTCCAGCACGCGTTGCCGATGCCGTTCGGGTTGAAGGCTGCCGAATATGCCGCGAGCCTCGCCCGCGCCCGTTGCCGCCTGCGTCGACTCCGCCGCGAAGGCCTCGCCCTGCAATTCGGGGGCGCCGCCGGCACGCTCGCCGCCCTCGGGGACAAGGGGCTGGCGGTCTCCGAGCGCCTCGCACAGGAGCTGAACCTACCGCTGCCGGAAGCGCCCTGGCACACCCATCGCGACCGCATCGCCGAGGCGGCTTCGAGTTTTGCGATTCTCGCCGGAAGCTGCGGCAAGATCGCGCGCGACGTCTCGCTGATGATGCAGACCGATGTCGGCGAAGCTTTCGAGCCCGCCGGAGAAGGCCGCGGCGGCTCCTCGACCATGCCGCACAAGCGCAATCCTGTCGCGGCCGCAAGCGCGCTCGGCTGTGCGACCATGGCGCCCCAGCTCGCCGCCACGATTCTCGCCGCCCAGGTGCAGGACCACGAGCGCAGCGCCGGGCCCTGGCATGCGGAATGGCCGACACTGCCGCAATTGATGCTGGTCACCTCGGGCGCACTTGCTGCCGTCGTCGACATCGCCGAAGGCCTCGACGTCGATGCGGCGCGGATGCGCAGCAATCTCGATGCCACGCATGGGCTGATCATGGCGGAAGCCGTCACCTTTGCGCTCGCCGACAAGATCGGCAAGAGCGACGCGCATCACCTGATCGAGGCCGCGAGCAAGCGCGCGGTTGCCGAGAAGAAGCATCTGCGCGAAATTCTCGCCGCCGATTCGCAGGTCACTGCGCATCTGACGCCGGAGAAAATAGCGGCATTGTTCGAGCCGATGGCCTATCAAGGGGCCTCTCAAGTACTGATCGACCGGCTGCTCGACAGCCTCGACCGCGAATAGAGCAGCCCTGAGCGAGAATAAACGGAGACGCCGCATGCCCATGATCGATGCCGACGGTTGCCTGATCAACGTCTCCGTCGAGGGCCGTGACGGCGGGCCGACCTTGATGCTCTCCAATTCGCTCGGCTGCACACTGCAGATGTGGGAGCCGCAGATGAAAGCGCTGACGCAGGTATTCCGCGTCATCCGCTACGACCGTCGCGGCCATGGCAAGTCCAGCGTTCCGCCCGCGCCCTACACGATGGAGCGTTTTGGGCGCGACGTGCTCGCGATCCTCGATGATCTCAACATCGAGAAGGTGCATTGGTGCGGCCTGTCGATGGGCGGCATGGTCGGGCAATGGCTCGGCGCCAACGCACCCGAGCGCTTCGGCAAGCTGATCCTCGCCAACACCTCCTGCTACTACGCCGAGCCGACCAAATGGCTGGAGCGCATCGACGCCGTGAAGAAGGGCGGCATCGCCGCGGTCGCGGATGGCGTCATCGCGGGATGGCTGACGCAGGACTTCCGCGAACGCGAGCCCGATATCACCGCCAGGATGAAGGCGATGCTGCTCGCCACGCCGGTCGAAGGCTATCTCGCCTGCTGCGAAGCGCTGTCGACGCTCGACCAGCGCGCGCTGCTGTCGAAGATCAAAAGCCCGACGCTGGTGATCGCCGGCCGCCATGACGTGGCAACGCCGATCTCGGCGGGTGAATTGATCCGCTCGAACATTCCCGGCGCCAGCATGACCATCATCGACGCCGCCCACATTTCCAATGTCGAACAGCCGCACGCTTTCACAGATGCGGTGGTGGGATTCTTGACGCAGCGCTAGCCGCTATCCGGAGAAACAAGATGGACGACCAGAAGCGCCGCGATGCCGGTATGACCGTTCGCCGAAAAGTGCTGGGCAATGCCTGGGTCGACAAGTCGATCGCCAACCGCAATGCGTTCAACACCGACTTCCAGGACATGATCACACGCTATGCCTGGGGCGAGATCTGGACGCGGCCGCATTTCGACGAGCGCACGCGCCGCGTGCTCGTGATCGGCACCATGGTCGCGCTCGGGCAATGGGATGAATTCCGCCTGCATGTGCGCGCAGCGCTCGCCGAGGGCGGCTTCTCCCCCGACGACATCAAGGAAATCCTGTTGCAGCAGGCGATCTATTGCGGCGTTCCGGCGGCGAACCACGCCGTCAAGGAAGCCTCAGCGATTGTGCAGGAGCTCGGCCTGCTCAAGTCCTAGCGGCGCGGTATCCGCGAGGTCGACGGTCTTCGGCGCGGTCGCAGGCCGCTCGATCACCAGCACGATCGCCGCGCCGAGCAGGAGCAGAAGCTCGGTTGCATGCAGCCGAAGCGCGGCCAGCTCGCCGACCTTCGAGGCCATCACCATGCTGGCGAACGAGATCAGGCTGCCGATCGCGAGCGCGACACCGAGGGCCTCGTCGCTCGCCCCGCTCCTACGGGTCCGCGGAATGGCGAGCAACGCCAGGTAGATCGCGAAGAACGTCACCACGGTCAGGCGTCCGAGCGCCAGCAGCCAGGCGGCGCGCACCGTGCTCATGCCGGACATCTGAAGCTGATCGCTGAGGAACAGCGCCACGGCGACGCTCGGCCGCTCATAGAGGCCGTGCACCGGCGCCACGAAGATGTTGAAGGCGACCATCGCCCAGGCCGGAATGAAATAGGCCGCCAGCAACGCGCCGTTGATCGAGCCGATCCGCCAGTTCCTGAACATGCCGCTTTCCGCTTCGTCTGCTACCCGGGCCTTCGATGGAAGGCCGTGCCGGGAGCTAACTCGCATCGGACTGTGGCGGCAATTTAAACCCTTTGTTTACCTTAACTGGCGGCCAGCCAGTCCGCCCGACAAAAAGAGCCCCGCCCTTCGGCGGGGCCCTCCTCACGACCTCAGGTTTTCGGGCTCCTAACGCTCTTTGGCTCCGAAATTACCTGCGCTCCTGACCGTGCTGGCCGCCCTGCTGCTGGCCGGGCTTGTCGCCCTGGCGCTGCGGGTCCTGCTGCTGCTGGCCAGGCTTGTGACCACCACCCTGCTGTTGCCCGGGGTTCTGCTGCCCAGGGCTCTGGTTCTGCTGGCCCGGATTCTGGTTCTGCTGCTTCGTCATTGGGGGAACTCCCTGGTTGGACGTCAGTCAGGAGACAACTGCCAGCGGGGGTTTTGGTTGCTTTGCGGAACCCCGGTTCCTCGCAAGTGCGGAGCCGGAAGTTGACGTCCGAAACCAAAATCACCTGTACAAGCCTTTATGCCGAGGCATCCCCAGTTGCAGCCGCCAGTTCCCTCCTGTTACAAAACGAAGAACCCAAGGGCTGCCGGGCCCGAGAAGAAACGTAAGCTCTCTCTCGCACAAATCCCTTGAACCCGCGTCAGGTTTGGTAACGGCAGCCTATGGATTATTTCGCCCAGCAGCTCATCAACGGCCTCGTGCTCGGCTCCATCTACGGTCTGATCGCGATCGGCTACACGATGGTCTACGGCATCGTCGGCATGATCAATTTCGCCCATGGCGACGTCTTCATGATCGGCGGCTTCATAGCCCTCATCACCTTCCTGATCCTGATCTCGCTGGGCCTCACCGCGATTCCGGTGATCCTGCTGGTGGTGCTGCTGGTTGCGATGGCGATCACCGCGCTCTACGGCTGGACCATCGAACGCATCGCGTACCGTCCGCTGCGCCATTCCTTTCGCCTCGCGCCGATGCTGTCGGCAATCGGCATGTCCTTCGTGCTGACCAATTACTCGCAGGTGGCGCAAGGCGCGCGCGTCAAGCCGATCCCGCCCTTCATCACCGGCGGCTACACGCTGCATGAGAGCGCGGACGGCTTCGTGATCCAGCTCTCCAACATCCAGATCATGGTGGTTCTCACCACCATCGTGCTGCTTGCGATCTTCACCTGGCTGGTCTCGCGCACGCGGCTCGGGCGCGACATGCGCGCCTGCGAGCAGGACCAGACCATGGCGGCGCTTCTCGGCGTCGACGTCGACCGCACCATTTCCATGACCTTCGTGATCGGGGCTGCGCTCGCTGCCGTCGCCGGCCTGATGTACCTGCTCTATTACGGCCTGGTCGATTTCTTCATGGGCTTCGTCGCCGGCATCAAGGCCTTTACCGCGGCCGTGCTCGGCGGCATCGGCTCGCTGCCCGGCGCCATGCTGGGGGGCCTTGCGATTGGCCTGATCGAGACGTTCTGGTCGGCCTATTTCTCGGTCGAGTACAAGGACGTTGCCGCATTCTCGATCCTGATCGTCGTGCTGATCTTCATGCCGACCGGCCTGCTCGGCCGTCCCGAAGTCGAAAAAGTCTGACGGACCGCCCCGCGTGACAGCCACTCCGCACAACACCACCAACGCAAGTCGCACCGCCGGCATCCCCTTCCTTCTGAAGACAGCTTTCATCAACGCCGTGATCGCGCTGGTGCTGTTCTCGCTGATGGTCGGCATCCGCACCGAGGCCGGCTCAGACGGCCAGCTCACCTATTGGACGCGCTTCGGCGACCTCGCCTGGATCGTCGCCGCCGTGTTCGGCGGCTCGATCGTGATCGAGCTGCTCAGGCAATGGATCGGCCCGACCGGCGCCGAGAAGCTGGTGCCGGCTTCGGTCCAGAGCGGGGTGTCGTTCATCGGCCGCTACCTTGCGCCCGCGCTCCTGATTTTCGCGCTGCTGGTGCCCGTCATCTTCTATAACCAGCGCTACATCCTCGACCTCGCGATCCTCGTGCTCACCTATGTGATGCTGGGATGGGGCCTCAACGTGGTGGTCGGCCTCGCCGGCCTGCTCGATCTCGGCTATGTCGCCTTCTATGCGGTGGGCGCCTATTCCTACGCGCTGCTCGCCACCAATTTCGGCTGGTCGTTTTGGGTCTGCCTCCCGCTCGCCGGCATCCTCGCCGCCTTCTGGGGAATGCTGCTGGGCTTCCCGGTGCTGCGGCTACGCGGCGATTACCTCGCCATCGTGACGCTTGCCTTTGGCGAGATCATCCGACTCGTCATCCTCAACTGGCAGAGCCTGACAGGCGGGCCGAACGGCGTTTCCAGCATTCCGCGTCCCACCCTGTTCGGAATCCCGCTCGACAACAGCGACGACGGGCTCGCCGCAAAGCTCGGCATCGAGTATTCGCCGACCCACCGCATCGTCTTCCTGTTCTATCTGATCCTGGCGCTGGCGCTGCTGACCAACTGGGTGACAATCCGCCTGCGCCGCCTGCCGATCGGACGCGCCTGGGAAGCGCTGCGCGAGGACGAGGTCGCCTGCCGTGCGCTCGGCATCAACACCACGACCACCAAGCTCACGGCGTTTGCCACCGGCGCCATGTTCGGCGGCTTTGCCGGTGCGTTCTTCGCGACCCGCCAGGGCTTCATCAGCCCGGAATCCTTTACCTTCCAGGAATCTGCATTGGTGCTCGCCATCGTCGTGCTCGGCGGCATGGGCTCGCAGCTCGGCGTCGCGCTTGCCGCACTCACCATGATCGGCGGGTTCGAGCTGTTCCGCGGCCTCGAGACCTACCGCATGCTAGTGTTCGGCTGGGCCATGGTGCTGATCATGATCTGGCGGCCGCGCGGCATTATCGGCCATCGCGCACCGACCGTCTATCTGAAGAAGGCGCAGGCCATCTCCTCCGACCTCGTCAAGGAAGGCCACGGATGAGCGACGAACGTATCCTCAGCGTCGATCAGCTCAGCATGCGTTTCGGCGGCATCATTGCCGTGCAGGGCCTGTCGTTCGCGGCGGACCGGCGCAAGATCACGGCACTGATCGGACCGAACGGTGCCGGCAAGACCACCGTCTTCAACTGTATCACCGGCTTCTACAAGCCGACCGGCGGCGCCATCCGCCTCACCCATGACGACGGCAGGGAAATCGCGCTCGAGCGGCTCAACGACTTCCGCATCGCCAAGCAGGCCAAGGTCGCGCGCACCTTCCAGAATATCCGCCTGTTTCCGGGGATGACCGTGCTGGAAAACCTGATGGTGGCGCAGCACAACATGTTGATGCTCGCCTCCGGCTTCACCTTCCTCGGCCTGATAGGGGCACCGAACTACCGCAGTGCGGAAGCGCAGGCGATCGATCGCGCCACCGATTGGCTGAAGCGGGTCAGCCTGCTCGATCGTGCCGACGATGCGGCCGGCAATCTCGCCTATGGCGACCAGCGAAGGCTCGAGATCGCCCGCGCGATGTGCACCGAGCCCGCGCTGCTCTGCCTGGACGAGCCCGCCGCCGGCTTGAATGCGCGCGAGAGCGCCGCGCTCAGCGAGCTCTTGCTGTCGATCCGCAACGAGCTCGGAACATCGATCCTCCTGATCGAGCATGACATGTCCGTCGTGATGGAGATCTCGGACCACATCGTGGTGATGGACCACGGCGTGAAGATCGCGCAAGGCACGCCGCAGGAGGTGCGCGACGATCCCAAGGTGATCGCCGCCTATCTTGGTACCGACGAGGACGAAGCTGCGGCGGTGATGGAGAGCGGGTCGTGACATCTGCCACTCCTCTGCTCGCGATCCGCGGCTTGCGCGCGGCCTACGGCAAGATCGAGGCCTTGAAGGGCGTCGACATCGAGATCAATGCCGGCGAGATCGTTGCGATGATCGGAGCGAACGGCGCCGGCAAGTCGACGCTGATGATGACGATCTTCGGCAAGCCGCGGGCCCGTGCCGGACAGATCCTGTACGAGGGCAAGGACATCACTGAGGTCCCGACCCACGAGATCGCCCATTTGCGCATCGCGCAGTCGCCGGAAGGCCGCCGCATCTTCCCGCGGATGAGCGTCGCCGAGAACCTCCAGATGGGGGCCGACGTCACCGAGAGCACGCCGGCGGAGCGAGAGAGCACGCTGGAGCGCGTGTTCGCCCTGTTTCCCCGCCTGAAGGAACGTTTCAGCCAGCGCGGCGGAACCCTGTCCGGCGGCGAGCAGCAGATGCTGGCGATCGGCCGTGCCTTGATGAGCCGACCTCGCCTGCTCCTGCTCGATGAACCCTCGCTCGGGCTCGCCCCGCTGATCGCGCGGCAGATTTTCGACGCGATCCGCACGCTGAACAGGCAGGACGGCTTGACCGTGCTGATCGTCGAGCAGAACGCCAACCACGCCCTGAAGCTCGCCCATCGCGGCTATGTCATGGTCAATGGCCTGATCACGCTCGCAGGCAGCGGCACCGAATTGCTGCAGCGCCCGGAAATCCGCGCCGCTTATCTGGAAGGTGGCCGGCACGCCTGACCGGGCCCACCCCTGCGCGAGAATGCGGCTACATATCTTTGCCTATGCCCGTATTTTGCCGGTGACTTCTCCGTAAATTCATTCAAGAATGGGGCCGGTTTGAACCGGGCCTACGCCTGGCAACTCCCAGCAGACGATCACCCGCGAGGTATCTCATGAAATCACTGAAGCTCATCGGTCTGGCATTTGGCGCGTCCGTCGCACTGTCGACGGCAGCGTTTGCGCAGGATATCACCATCGCAGTTGCGGGCCCGATGACCGGCACCGAGTCCGCCTTCGGCCGCCAGATGAAGAACGGCGCCGACCTGGCGGTGGCGGATATCAACGCCGCCGGCGGCGTCAACGGCAAGAAGCTCGCGCTCAATGCCGAAGACGACGCCTGCGATCCGAAGCAGGCGCGCTCGGTGGCGGAAAAGATCGCCGGCGCCAAGATCCCGTTCGTCGCCGGCCATTTCTGCTCGTCGTCCTCGATCCCGGCCTCAGAAGCCTATGCGGATGGCAACGTCCTGCAGATCACCCCGGCTTCGACCAACCCGCTCTTCACCGAGCGCAAGCTGTGGAACGTGGCCCGGGTTTGCGGCCGCGACGACCAGCAGGGCCTGATCGCCGCGCAGTACATCGCCAAGAACTACAAGGGCAAGAACATCGCGATCCTCAACGACAAGACCACCTACGGCAAGGGTCTTGCCGACGAGACCAAGAAGGCGCTCAACAAGGCCGGCATCACCGAGAAGCTCTACGAGAGCTACAACAAGGGCGACAAGGACTTCAACGCGATCGTCTCGCGTCTGAAGAAGGAGAATATCGACCTCGTCTATGTCGGCGGCTACCATCAGGAAGCCGGCCTCATCCTGCGCCAGATGCGCGACCAGGGCCTCAAGACGGTGCTGATGTCGGGCGATGCGCTCGCCGACAAGGAGTATGCCTCCATCACCGGCCCCGCCGGCGAAGGCACGCTGTTCACTTTCGGTCCCGATCCGCGCAACAAGCCGACCGCCAAGAAGATCGTCGATGCCTTCAAGGCCAAGGGCATCGATCCGGAAGGCTATACGCTCTATACCTACGCTGCGCTGCAGGTCTGGACGCAGGCGGTCAAGAAGGCCGGCACCACCGACGCCAAGAAGGTCATGGAAACCATCAAGGCCGGCAAGTGGGATACGGTGCTCGGGCCGATCGAAATTGACGCCAAGGGCGACCTCAAGCAGATCGACTATGTCGTCTACAAGTGGGACGCCAAGGGCAATTACGCCGAACTCGGCGCCAAGGGCTCTTAGTCAAGCGGGGCTCCCTCGTCAGGGATCGATCAGACGATCCGAACGCCCTGCCATCGCGATCACGCCCCGGTTCGCCGGGGCGTTTTCTTTTGCCACGCCGTCAGACGGCCGCGGACAGTTCGCCGCCCGCGGCCTGCGCCCTGCGGAGCGCCTGCAGCAGGTCGTTCGGCCGAAACGGCTTTTGCAGGCCGACCACGCCATCGAGGCCGGGTGCCTCGCCCATGAAATCCAGTGTCGTCATGCCGGAGACGGCAACGATCGGAAAACCGGGAATTCGCTCGCGGATGGCGGCCATGACCTCAACGCCGCTGGTATCGGCCAGGAAAATGTCGACAATCGCTGCATCGAAAACACTCTCGCTGAAGGCCTTCAGCCCGGCAGAGCCGCTCTCCGCTTCAACCACGTCAATATGGTTGACCCGAAGGACAATCGAGACCATCGCGCGTACGTCCTTTTGGTCATCGATAACGAGGACACGGGGCATGGGAACAACTCCCGGATTCTTATCATTAACAACTTCAATTCAACGAGGCATGCGCAGGCAGTATGGGATCGTCCAGTAAAGCCAACCTTACCGATTCCCTATTCCGATACCCTGTCCGAGTTAAGTAAGCTGTAACCCTCGGTTGAGTCGCGGACGGATCCCCTCAAGACACGCGCCCGGAGCCGGCTACCATAGACGCCAAGGCCGAAATGCCATGCCGCCGGCCAACGAAATCACGTGGACTACCCCATGACGACCCAGCGAGAGGTCAACGTGCACGCAAAGAACGACCGAAGCACTTTCCTCTCGACCTTGCCAGCCATGCAGAGCGACCGCACGGCAGCATTAGCAATTGTCGGCGTCTCCGCGGTCCTGTTCACGCTAGCCGTCCCTTTCGCGGGGACGCCGCTGATCCAAGTCCCGGCCTTCGTGTCGAGTTATCAATCGGCACTCGCCGTCTGCGACATCATCACCGCGGTTCTGCTGTTATCACAATTCGCCGTCCTGCGCAGCCGCGCGCTGCTGTTGCTGTCGACCGGGTATCTGTTCACCGCCGCGGCGGCAGTGACCCATTCCCTCACCTTCCCCGGGCTGTTCGCCCCCAACGGGCTGCTGGGCGCGGGCACGCAGACCACGGCCTGGCTCTACATGGTCTGGCACGGCGGGTTTCCTTTGTTCGTGCTGGCTTATGGCTGGCTGAAGGACGGCAACGGCGGCAACAGGATCGATGGGCCGACCGGGCGTACGATCATGCTCGCTGTCCTAGGTGTGATCGTGGCGATGATCGCGATCGGCTGGGTCGTCACCGCGCAGCACGATCTGCTGCCAGTACTCCTGAAGGACGGCCGCTACACCACCACGATGATCGGCGTGGTGTCGTTCGTCTGGTCCTTGAGCTTCGCGGCGTTGATCACGCTATGGTTCCGCAGGCCGCATACCGTGATCGACATCTGGTTGATGGTCACGATGTGCGCCTGGCTGTTCGACATCGCGCTGTCGGCGATCGTCAATGTCGCCCGCTACGATCTCGGCTTCTACGCCGGCCGCCTCTACGGCCTCTGCGCCGCGGGCTTCGTGCTCGCCGTGCTCCTGGTCGAGAATGTCCGCCTCCAGGCGAGCACGATGGGGCTCGTGGGCCGCTTGCGCGAACAATCGGCGTCCGATCGCGACTATTACGCCAAGCGCCTCGCGCTCTACGGCGCGGTGGTCGAGTCCTCCAATGATGCCATCATCACCGAATCGCTCGACGGCCTCATCACGGGTTGGAACCGGGCCGCCGAACGCCTGTTCGGCTATTCGGCCACGGAGGCCGTCGGCCAGTCGATCGACCTCGTGGTGCCGGAAGACCGGAGGGCCGAAGCCAGGGGCATTATCAACCGCATCAGCAGCAACGAGTCGATCGCCCAGCACGAGACGGTCCGCATCGGCAAGGACGGACGCCGGATCGACGTCGTTCTGAACGTCTCGCCGCTGCGAGCGGACAATGGCGAGATCATCGGCGCATCCAAGATCGCCCACGACATCACCGAGGAGAAGCAATCGCGAGAGAAGCTGCGCCGCGAGATCGAAGAACGCGAGCGCATCTTCGAGACCTCACAGGATCTGATCCTGGTCACCGACGGATATGGCAATTTCGTCCAGGTCAGCCCCAGCGTGAAGAGCATTCTCGGCTTCAGCCCGGAGGATTTCATCGGCCACAGCGCGACGGAGTTCATCCACCCCGACGACCTCGAAAGGACGCGGAGCGAAATGCGCACGGCACGGCGCGGTCAAACCAAGCGTAGCTTCGAAGCGCGCTATTACCACTATGACGGCCACGAGGTTTCGCTGAACTGGGTCGGAAACTGGTCAGAACCGGTCAAGCGCCATTTCTTCATCGGCCGCGACCTGACCGAGAAGCAGGCCGCGGAAGCCCAGTTCCGGCAAGCGCAGAAGATGGATTCGATCGGGCAATTGACCGGCGGCGTCGCCCACGATTTCAACAACGTGCTCACGGTCATCACCGGCACGATCGGCATCCTGGCGGATGCGGTCGCCGACCGGCCCGAGCTTGCCGCCATCACCAAGCTGATCGACGATGCCGCCGAGCGCGGCGCGCAGCTCACGAAGCACCTCCTCGCCTTCGCCCGCAAGCAGCCGCTGCAGCCTCGGGAAATCGACGTCAACGCGCTGACGCTCGAGGCTGCCAAGCTGTTGCACCCGACACTCGGCGAGCAGATCAACATCCTGCCGCAGCTCACCGAGGACGCCTGGCCTGCTCTGGTCGATCCGGGCCAGCTCTCCACCGCGATCCTCAATCTCGCGCTGAATGCGCGAGATGCCATGCCCGACGGCGGCACGTTGGTGCTCGAGACCCGCAACATCTTCCTCGACGACGGCTACGCGAGCATGAACCCGGACGTCGTCGCCGGTAATTACGTGATGATCGCGGTCAGCGACACCGGCACTGGAATTCCGGCGGCCCTGATCGAGCGCGTGTTCGATCCCTTCTTCACCACCAAGGAAGTCGGCAAAGGCACGGGCCTTGGGCTGAGCATGGTGTTCGGCTTCGTCAAGCAGTCCGGCGGACACATCAAGATCTACAGCGAGGAAAGCCACGGCACGAGCGTGAAGATCTACCTGCCCCGATCCACGGGCGTGCAGGAGACCGAATACGAGGCACTGCAGAACGTACCCATCACCGGCGGCGACGAGAAGATCCTGATCGTCGAGGACGACGCGCTGGTGCGGCAGTATGTCGTGACCCAGGTCAAAAGCCTCGGCTACGCGGCGCTCGAAGCGGCCAATGCCGCCGAAGCGCTCGTCATCATCGATGCCGACAAGGACATCGACCTGCTCTTCACCGACATCATCATGCCCGGCGACATGAACGGCCGCCAGCTCGCCGACGAGGCGGCGCGGCGACGGCCGGAGCTGAAGACGCTATTCACCTCGGGCTACACGGAAAACGCCATCGTCCATCACGGCCGGCTCGATTCCGGCGTGCTATTGCTGGCCAAGCCCTACCGCAAGTCCGAACTCGCCAGGATGCTCAGGACGGCGCTGGCGAGTTGAGCCTGCCGCTCGCGTACGCTATCGCTGAGCGATGCTAGCCGCATGGAGTGCCGTCCTTGAAAAACCTCCTCACCGATATCGCCGGCGTTCGCGTCGGCCATGCCCATGACGCCAAGCTCGCCTCTGGCGCGACGGCGATCGTGTTCGACCAGCCGGCGGTAGCGGCGATCGACATCCGCGGCGGCGGCCCGGGCACGCGCGAGGACGCGTTGCTCGGCCTTGCCAACACGGTCGAGCGCGTTGACGCGATCGCGCTGTCGGGAGGCTCGGCGTTCGGGATCGAGACCGGCGGCGGCGTGCAGGCCTGGCTCGCCGAGCAGGGCCGCGGCTTCCGCGTCCGCGAGGCTCTGATCC
Organism: Bradyrhizobium sp. BR13661; assembly: GCF_029892425.1. Lineage (GTDB taxonomy): Bacteria > Pseudomonadota > Alphaproteobacteria > Rhizobiales > Xanthobacteraceae > Bradyrhizobium. Next base: position 83,089 of record NZ_JARXWB010000015.1, read on the forward strand.
CGATCGTGCCGGGTGCGATCCTGTTCGATCTGCTCAACGGCGGCGACAAGGCGTGGGGCCGCTTTCCGCCCTATCGCGAGCTCGGCTACGCCGCAGCGGCCGCCGCAGGGGCGGAGTTTGCACTCGGCAGCGTCGGCGCAGGGCTCGGTGCCACCACCGCAACATTCAAAGGCGGACTCGGCTCGGCATCCGCCGTCACCAGCAGCGGCGTCAAGGTCGCGGCGATCATCGCCGTGAATGCGGTGGGCAGCACCACCGTCGGCGACGGACCGTGGTTTTGGGCGGCGCCGTTCGAGATCGACGGCGAATTCGGCGGCCGCGGACTGCCCGACAAATTCACCGAGGACATGCTCAGGATGCGCATCAAGGGTGGCCCTGCTGCGACCGAGCGCGAGAACACCACGATCGGCGTCGTCGTCACCGATGCGGTGCTGACCAAGCCCCAGGCCAAGCGGCTGGCGATGATCGCACACACTGGCTTTGCGCGCGCGATCTATCCAGTGCACGCCCCGACCGACGGCGACGTGCTGTTCGCCGCAGCGACATGCGAAAAGCCGATCGATCCGATCGTCGGCCTCACCGAGCTCGGCATGGTCGCCGCCAACGTGGTCGCACGCGCGATCGCCCGCGGCATCTACGGCGCAACCGCGCTGCCGTTTGCCGGCGCGCAGCCGGCGTGGAAGGATCGGTTCGGCGCGTAAGGAATGCGCGCCTCTCTCCCGCGCACGCGTCATCGCCCGGCGAAGGCCGGACGACGGTTGCAGGACATCACTTCTTCGGCCGCGGCGCAGATGGAGCTGGCGGCGAGGCCTGCGGTCCACAGTCCTTGTTTGATGACTGGTCGACCAGCACTTGAACCGTCCCGGTGTCGGACTCGACCCGTGAGACGCCCGTGGTCATGTCGACTAGCAGGCGCGAACCGCGGATCACGCTCTTGCATTGACTGAGCACCACGCCGCCGGCCAGGGTGATCAGATTGGTCCTGGTGTCGAAAATGGCGCTCTCGCCCGTTGCGATCTGATCCTTTTGGACCACCACGACGTTGCCCCTCGCCTCCAGCCGGCGGATCGACGAACTTCCATCAGGTCCCGGCGTTGCTGATTGTAGCGGCGCAGCGCTGGCCTTTCCGTTTGTCGGGGTCGAGCTCGAATCGTAGAACACGACAAGCCTCCTGGACGTCATCGTGGTGTCGCCCTGCACCACCTTCACCTTGCCTGAAAAGGTTGCTTCGCCCTTTTTATGGCGCAGCTCAAGCGATGCCGCCTCGATGCTGATGCGCTGGTCCCGGTTCTGCGCAAATCCCTGCATGGCATTGGGGACATTCGTGGCCGGCCCCTGCGTAGCAGCCTCGCAATAGACGATGGAAGCGATGAGCGCGAAAAGCGTCAACATCGAGAGATGCGCGAAGCGGCGGCGAAAATTGGTGGGCAGATCGGCCAAATTCCCGGACATGCTCCATCATTACGAAGAATTCGTTCAGATGGGAATGGAATTGGTTGCTTTCGCCCTTGTAGACCACTTCTGGCTGGTGTCGGCGTGCGTGATCGCATGCCGACAGATTGAGTCCACGACGCCCCGGTAAGACTGCTTACACGCTCATCGACATCGTGGAAGCCGCGGATCCCGACGATCCTTGCGTCTGGTTCTGCATCATCTGTGCGAACCAGTCATAGGGCGTGTTGCCAGCGCCGGAACCATTCGAAGAGCTGGAAGCGCCCGGCACGGTCGTCGACATCTTGAAGCCGTCGGCATAGGTGACGGTGGTGGTAGTCGACCCGTCGGCGCCGGTCGTGGTGGTCGAGGTCGATCCGCCGCTCGACGATGACGACGAGGAATCCGAGCCGCTGCCGGATGCATCACCGGAGCCGCTCGCGGCCTCGGCGTGGTGGTGGCCGCCATGATGACCGCCGGCACCCTTCAGCGCCTTCGACATCTCATCGAGACTGACGCTGCCGTCCGAATTGGTATCGAGCTTGGAGAACACGTCGTCGGCCTTCGCCAGATTGGTGCCGCCGGCGCCCAGTGCGTTCTCGAATTCCGACTTGGTGACCTTGCCGTCGCCATTCGCGTCGATCTGTGAGAACAGATCTTTCAGAGCAGCGTCGCGGCTCGTCGAAGTCGTGGAACTGGTCGCGCTGCCGCTCGAGTCCGACGACTTGCTCTGCGCCGCGAACAGCGCATTCATCGTCTCCGGCGAGATCTGCGGATAATAGCCCGCATTCGCCCACGCGGTCGCACTGCTGTTCGTGCTGCTGTTGCTGGTGTTGCTGCTGTCGATCGCAAATGGATTGGTCGTCGCGCTTTGCGACGATCCTGTCTGCTGCGTCGAGGACGATTTCGAGCTCGTCAGCGATTGAATGGCATCAAGCGCACTCGAGACGGCGCCAAGCGCAAACAACATTGCACAACTCCAACCCTTGCGGCATGCCGCGGCCAATGTTCTGGCTGTTAAGGTCAGCAAGCGTCGTGCCAGCGCGAAAAGCTCAATGAAATCCGCATCTGCCGTGCTTTGCAGGGTGCGGGAACAGCGGCAATTCATGCCGCCGGCGGCAGAAATTTCCGCCCACAGGAAGCTGCTCCTCCCTGCATTGCCCGGCCGGAAGGCCCATGTTAGGCGAGGCCATTCGCCCCTCGGCCGCCACGGGAAACCGCGTCATGACCCAAACCTTCGCCCCCCGCCCCCTGGCAATCGCGCCCTCGATCCTGGCCTCGGATTTCTCCAAGCTCGGCGAGGAGGTTCGCGCGGTGGATGCGGCTGGTGCCGACTGGATCCATCTCGACGTGATGGACGGGCATTTCGTTCCGAACATCTCCTACGGCCCCGATGTCATCAAGGCCATGCGTCCGCACACCAGGAAAGTGTTCGACGCGCATCTGATGATCTCGCCCTGCGATCCCTACCTCGAGGCCTTCGCCAAGGCCGGCTGCGACCACATCACCGTGCATGCCGAGGCCGGCCCGCATTTGCACCGCTCACTGCAGGCGATCCGCGCGCTCGGCAAGAAAGCCGGCGTCTCGCTCAATCCGGGCACGCCGATCAGCGTGCTCGAATATGTGCTCGACCTGGTCGATCTCGTGCTGGTGATGTCGGTCAATCCCGGCTTCGGCGGCCAGGCCTTCATCCCGTCCGCGATCGGCAAGATCCGCGACATCCGCGCGATGACGGCGGGACGGCCAATCGACATCGAGGTTGACGGCGGCGTCGGTCCCGACGTTGCTGGCGCGCTTGCGGCAGCCGGCGCCAATGCTTTCGTCGCCGGCACCTCCGTGTTCAAGGGCGGCACGCAGGACGCCTACAAGAACAATATAGCAGCGATCCGCAACGCGGCGCTCGGGGCGCGCGGCGAAGCGATCTGAAGCGCAAATTCGCCCGCAAATCTGCGGTTCTTACGGGGATTGCGGCGCGCAATGCCTAAAATTGCAACCACGATCCGTACTCCTCCGGGCTTCCCTGATTCGCGCAAATCACCGCTAGTGATTCCTGCCTGATTTGACAGGAGCACATCATGACGACGACCCTGGTTTGGACTGGCGTGGCGTTGTGGATTGGTTTTTGTGCGTTCGTTGTGTTCGGCCCTTCGGCCGGACCGGTAAAGGTCCCGGCGCGTTCGACCCGCATGATCGGTCGCAACCGCTATCAGGGCTGACACCATGCAGATTGCCCTCGTGAAACGTCAGCCGAAACGCAGGTGTCGCATCCCGCGCCGTCCGCATCCGAACCTCGACTATTTCTTCGGTCGGCTCGAGCTCGCCGAAGGTGAGATGCGCGACGATCCCGGCGCCGACACGGCCGACAAGGATCATCCGTTCCGGTCACCACGCCGGCATTGAAATCATTTTCCGGACTCATCAGATGAAACCGCACTGCCCGACCTGCCTGAAGGAAATGACCAAGGCGTCCGCATCGCGTAATCTCTTCAACTGCGAGCCCTGCCGCGAGATCATCCAGTACTTCGGCGGCAGTGCGGATCACGGCGAGCCCGGCCCCCAGTTCTCCTGGCCGATCCGCCGCAAGCGTGCCTTCCACACCGCCCACGCGGCCTGACCTTTCCTAACCCCACACGACGCCGGCGCCAGGTTTCGCCGCAGCCATCCGCTGCGGCCGAACCACGGTGACGGTACAGGTCGCTTCCGCCGCCACCTTGGCCGAGACACTGCCGAGCAGCGTGCGCCTGAACGAACTCTGCCGCGCGCCGATGATGAGATGGTCGACCTGGTTGACCTCGGCAAATTCGAGCACCGCCGCAGCGGGATCTACCGCTTCCAGCACGTGAACCGACAACCGGCTCTCGTCGAGCTTCAGCGGCGTGGCCCAATGCCGCAATGCGACCAGGCGGTCGATATGCTTGTTGGAGCCCTGCTCGTCCAGCGTCTTGTCGATAGCGATGCGGTTGAGCTTCAGCACGTTGACGCAGGCGAGCCGCGCTGACGGCAGGGTCGCGAGAATGCGCTCGGTGGTCACACGCAACGCCTCGTTCAGCTCCGGCTCACCTTCGACCGTGTCGAGCGCCACTGCGAGGATCGGGCTCGTTGCGATCTGCTCGGCAACATCCGACTTCGCCCGCGACGGCTTGACGTCCTGGTTGAAACGGCGCCGCCACGCGACGCTGAGGGGATCGCGCTTCATTCGTTCCGAACGCGCGGTCAGCTTGACCTGGTTCGGATGAGCGAGATCGAAGGCGAGCTGAGTCGCGGTCGGATAGCGCCAGACCGGTTCGATCTCCAGGCACCGCAGCACCACTTCCTGGAGCCAGGGCGGGTAGTCGGCGCGCAAGCTTCGTGGCGGGTACGGGTCACGCCACAGCCTCCGCCGCATCGCGCGCAGCGTCTCGCCCTCGCCGAAGGGACGTTCGCCGGTCGTGAAGAAATAGAGCAGCACGCCGAGCGAAAACAAATCGCTGCGCGGATCGTCGCGCACGCCGAGCAGCCGCTCCGGCGCCATATAGGGCGCGGTGCCGTAAGGCAGGCGGAACTCCTCCTGCAACAGATCGGGCAGATGGTCGTGATGCGAGAGGCCGTAATCGATCAGCACGGCATCACCGTTGTCGCGGAACATGATGCTGCTGGGCTTGATGTCGTGATGGATGACGTTCTGGCGGTGCAGATCGGCGAGCGCGGCCGCGATCCTCGCAACCAGCAGCCGCGCCTCCTCGTAAGGCAGCGGCAGATCGGGCAACCGCTTGTACAGCGTGGTGCCGGGAATGCACTCGATCACGGCATAGGCCTGGTGCGCGAAATCGCCGGTGCCATAGCAGTGCGGGACGTGCGGACCGGTGAGCCGCGGCAGGATCATCATCTCCATCTCGAAGGAGACGATCGCGGCGGGGTCCTCGCCTTCCGAGGCGCGCGGGACCTTCATCAGCAGCGGCACGTCGATGCCGGGATGAGTGGCAGTCCACAGCGTCGCCATGCCGCCGGCATGGACGCATTCGCCGATGGTGTAGCCGTCGATCTCCGCGCCTGATTTGACCAGGGATTTGGGCATCTAGCGCCCCTGCGAGAGGCGGTCGGCGAGCCAGGGTGGCAGGCCGTTCTCGCGGATCTTGTTCGCCGCGCTCGCGATGTCATAGGGCACGCGGCAATAGGTGATCTGGCACGAGACGGTGTCGAACAGCACAAAGGATGCCGCGGGATCGCCGTCGCGCGGCTGGCCGACCGAGCCGAGCACCGCGAGCCATTGCCGGCCGCGAAGCAGCTGCACCGGCACATCGGTCTTGGGCACGAAGCTCGTCATCTTCGCCGTCACGGACATCGAGTAGAGCGCGGGCCGATGGACGTGGCCGCAGAAAGTGACGTGGGACGGCGTCGAGATCAAGCTCTTGGCGGCATCCGCCGTCGAGCGGACGTAATGCCAGCGCTTCGGGCTCGAAGCCTCCGAATGCACGTATAGACGATCGCTGTCCTCAACGAGCATCGGCAGCTCCGCCAGGAACCGCCGCTGTGCCGCGTCGAGCCGCCCGCGGGTCCACTCAATCGCGATCTGGGCCTCGTTATTCATGCTTTCCGTCGTGGAGCTGACAGCTTCGTCATGGTTGCCGCGCACCGCCACAGCGCCATGGGCAACCAGATCCATGGCCGTCTCCACGACCCATTCCGGGTCGGCGCCATAGCCGACGAAATCGCCGAGCAGAATGAACCGCTCCGCGCCCTTCGCGCGGGCCACCTTCAGGCACGCTTCGAACGCCTGCCGGTTGCCGTGGATATCCGAGAAGACAGCGAGAAGCACACACCCTCCACCCTCACATTCTTAATTGACGCCGATAAAGCCAATTTGAGGGACGTCAACAAGATGCGCCAGCGCGGGGCAGTTGACCAGCGCCCCACGGGTGCGATGGTGAAGAGGCTATTGCTCGTCCTTATTGCTCGTCCTTGGGCGGCATCCGGGGCGGCGGCAGCGGCGTAAAGACAGCGCCTTGGGCGCCGGCCGGCGGGGCATTGAACTCTCCGGTCGAGGAATCGCCGCCGCTGGTCTCAAGAATGGCCTTGGGCGTCACATATTCCCGGACCATGTCGATCAGGCTGCCCTCGCCGCCGCCAAAGTCGGCCGCGCGCCCGCCTTGCGGATGCCCGGCCGCGATCTCGTTCTCGGCGGCATGGGTCTTGTCGGCGAGAGCGTCGTTGTAGGGGACGCGGAAGGCCCGCGGGATGCCGCTCGGACGATGGTCCTCGTCGAGTTCCTCGACCCACAGATAGATCGCGCCGGGATCGCCCTCCAGCGAATGCGGCTCGACGATACGCGCCTTCAGCAGCTTGAAGGCGACCGGCAGCCGGTCGCTGCTGGCCCAGCCGAGCAGTCCGCGCATTTCGCCGAAGCTGACGACGTAGAAGGCGCTGGTCACGACCACCGCGACCGCCTTCAGCGACCAGTGCAGCCGCGCATAGACCAGCACGACCAGCAGCAGCGCGCCGATCACGGCATAGGCCACCGACAGTGAAAGGATGACCGTTTGCAGATTAGTCACGGCGCACCCTCGCGGTGTTCCTGCTCACACCGGTGCTCGGGTCGAGATCAGCCCCGTTGCGCCAGGTGCTGCGGAACGTCTCCATCAGCGATTTCGGCCGCTGACTCACATCGATGACCTTGCCTTCGGCATCGAGCCGGAACCGCACCGCGGTCTTCTCGTCGCCGGTATGGTCCAGGGTGAACTTGTTGTCGAAGATGACCTGCGCGGTCGGGTTGAGCTTCTGCACTTTCACATTGGCCGTCACGGGCTCGCCGGTCGTCGCGACGAAATGCGAGACGTTGACGGTGTATTCGCCGGGGACGATGCCGCGCAGCGTGACGATCTCCTCGCGGATCGGCGAGGCGATCTTCTTGCCGTTGACCATGATGAAGTCGTTGGCGCCGCCCCGGTCGTCGCGATCGAGCGTGAGGAAGCCGGCCTCGCGGTGGCGATACCAGGCGATGTTGCCGGCGGGATCCTGCACGAACAGGTCGAGATCATCCGGGTGGTTGTCCGGCCAGTCCAGCGTGATCATGAACTCGGCCTTGGAGTCGATCTTGCCGTCCTTGGCATCGGGCGAGACCGCGAGGAGCGCGAGGAAGAACAGGAAGGCGACCACCTGCAGTGCCTTGAACAGCATCACGCCCAGCGGATCGAACGGCTCCTCGCGCGGATAGAGACCGAAATCATCCATCATGACGGCGTTCCAGCGCCTTTACGCTCGAGTACCGGCGTCACATAGGTCTCGGTCAGCACCACCGCATCCGAGAACACCCGCTGGGTCGCGGCATCGAGCATGTAATACTGGATGCGGACCAGGATGGACCCGACGAGGCCCGCCAGCGTGGTGTACATCGCGACCGCCATGCCATCGCTCATCAGCCCCATCGAGGAGCGCATCGCGACCTTATCGGCGGCGTCCAGTCCCGCGATCGGTGCCAGCATGATGATGAAGCCGATGATGGTGCCGAGCAGGCCGAGCTTCATCAGCGTATCCGAGACGAAAGCACCAAAGCCATTGGAGCCGCGCAGACGGTCGGCAAGCGTCCGCAGCAACAGCGTCTGGTCGACCGGCCGGTAGTCCTGCGCGGCGGCCTTCGTGACGAGGCTCTCGATATGATCCCGCACCAGCCCGCGCGGCAGCGCGGTCGCGCGCGCATCGAGCACCTTGCTGCCATCGGGCGCCGCCAGCACCGCGCGGCAGCGCCGTGCGGCCGCACCCTCACGTGCAATCGCCCGCGTTCGCAGGAAGCAATGGCCGCAGGTGACGAGATAGAGCGCCGCGATGACGCTCGAAATGTAGGTCCGGTCCGAGGTCAGCATCAGATGGATCAGGCCGAACCGCCACAGCAGCACGACGGCAAAGATCGATAGCCCCGTAAAAATCATCCAGAACAGCAGCGCGCTGCGCTCGGACGGGTCGGCAGACGAGCCCGCGATCGGTCCAATCGTCATCGAACTCATGCTGCACCGCTCCTCACCTGCAGGGATTGGCCTGCAACGATTCCACCCGATTAGATCAAAGCTGCCGTCCGGGGTCCAAAGAGACATGCCCAATCCGGCTTGGGAAATTTTCCCGAACTGCTCTCCGCACTGTTCCCTGCAATTGGCAAGGCGCGGCGGCGTTGTTAGGCTGAGCTTATCAAACTTTGGGGTGATCGCATGCGCCTCGTGCTTCAGCTTGTCGCCCGCCTGCTTCTCATCGTTGCGCTGTGCCTTGGTGCCGCGACATTGTGGGCTACCTTCGATGCCTATCGCAGTGTCGACCGGGCAACGGCCGCATCCGCGCAGCGGGTGGCGCAGGCGCTTCAGGGCCTGTATTGGCACGAGCTCTTGTTGCGCAGCAGCAGAATGCGCGAGCATCTGGTGCCGGTTCCGGAGTGGCGGACGCTGGAAACGATGAAGCTGATCTCGCCCGGCGTCTGCGTCGAGTTCCAGCCGGCCACCGCATTCGAGAGGCCGCTGTGCGGCCAGAGCCAGGGAATCGGCCGAACGCCGCCACACTGGTTCGCCGCCATCATTCCGACCTTCCTCGGCAGCCACGCCGAGGTGGTGAGGCCCGTCAGCCCGCGCGCCGCCGCGGCGGGAACGGTGGTCGCAACGCCGGATGAAGCAGCCTCGATCTCGCTCGCCTGGGACTACATCCTCAACGTGATCGACGTCGCGCTGCTGATGGCGGCGGCGATCGCGCTGCTGGCTTCGCTTGCGATCGCGCACACGCTGGCGCCGGCGCGCGCCATCGTGACTGCCCTGCAACGCATGGCACGCGGCCAGTATCGCACAAGACTGCCGCGCTTCCGCTCCATGGAGCTGGCCATGATCGGCGGGGCCGTCGATGCGCTCGGCAGCCGGCTGGAAGAGGCCACGCAACAGCGCGCGACGCTGACGCAGCGCCTGATCGAGATCCGCGACGACGAACGGCGCGCGCTCGCCCGCGAGCTGCATGACGAATTCGGGCAAAATCTCTCCGCCATCCTCGCCTTCGCCAACACGATCGAGACGGCGAGCGCGCAACAGAAGGACGGCGGCATCGCGCAGGATGCGCGCATGATCTCGCAGGCCACGCACCACCTGATGGCTTCGCTGCGCGATGCGCTGAAGCGCCTGCGTAATCCCCTGCCCGAGGAGTTCGGCCTCGAGGCCAGCCTGGTCAACCTCGTCGACAGCTGGCGTTCGCAGAGCGCGACGCAGCCGACGATCCAGCTCGACCTCAAGGGCGACCTGACCGACATCAGCGGCCCCGCCGCCACCACCGCCTATCGGGTCGCGCAGGAATGCCTGACCAATGCGCTGCGCCACGGCGCTGCGCGCGAGATCTCGCTGCACGTCGAACGTCGCGTGGGCGAGGACGATGCGCTGCTGATCCGCGTCGAGGACGATGGCGGCGGCGATGCGGCGCGCGTCGAGCGGTCGGCCGGCTTCGGACTCACCGGCATTCGCGAGCGGGTCACCGCCGCCGGCGGCTCGCTGTCGATCCTGCCCGCAAGGCGCGGGCTGAGCGTCGCCGCAACGATTCCGCTCGCCGCGTGACGCCGCCATGAACGAGGTCATAGCAACAGGTATCTCGGTGCTGCTGGTCGACGACCACCCGATCGTCCGCCAGGGTTACCGGCGCGTGCTGGAGAGCCAGGGCGATCTCCATGTCGTTGCCGAAGCCGACAACGCCGCAGATGCCTACTCCGCCTTCAAGACGCATGACCCCGACGTGATCGTGATGGACATCTCGATGCCGGGCGCCTCAGGGTTGGAGGCGATCCGCAACATCCGCGCGCGCAATCCGCGAGCACGCATTCTCGTCTTCACCATGCATAACGAAGCCGTGCTGGCGAAAGCCGCATTCAATGCCGGTGCTTCCGGCTTCGTCACCAAGAGCAGCGCGCCCTCAGTTGTCGTGCATGCGATCCGCAGCGTCGCGCGCGGCGAGCGCGCCATGAGCGACGACATCGCGCATGTCCTGGCCGAGGCCAGTCTGTCGACAGGTTCAGTGCTGGATCAACTGGGCGAGCGCGAAATCGAGATCTTGCGCCAGTTCGCGAGCGGTGCCACCACCGAGCAGATCGCGACGCAGCTCAATCTCAGCGTCAAGACCGTCCAGAACTATCACTATCTGATCAAGACCAAGACCGGCGCACGCACGGATGCACAGTTGGTGCGGCTGGCAGCGGCTTGCGGGCTGACGAAGATCTAGATTGGAGTCCTACGCCCTCAACCCGCGCAACAGCAGCGCAAGCGTCGCATCGAGGCGCGCGGGCAGTTCGGCATCCTTCCATTCGTCGGCATGGGCCGGATGATGGAAGCGGCAGGTCGCATCGAACAGCGCGCGTGCCGTCGTCTTGGCGTCGGTCGGCGCGAACTCGCCCTGCTTCACCCCGTCCGAGATGATCGCCGCCATCTGGTCGATCATCGTATCCTTGTGGCACTTCACCGCCGCGCAGGCCTCGCGCGCCAGCGTCAGATAGGTCTCGAACATTTCGGGGTCGTCGAGCACGCGCGAACGCTTGGCCGCGAACAGCGTGCGCAGCCAGCGATCGAGCCTGTCAGGTGCAGGGCCCTGTTCCCTGGCGATTGCGAGGAGCGGCGCGTCGATACGATCGAGCCAGCGTTTGGCGACGGCCTCGCGCAGCGAGGCCTTGCTCGGGAAATGGCGATAGACGCTGCCGTGGCTCACATCGAGCGCACGGGCAACATCGACCACGGTGGCCTTGGCAAGTCCGTAGCGCCGCAAGACGTCCTCGGTGACTTCGAGGATCCGCTCCGGCGTCAAAACAACGGCTTCGTTCATGCCAGCACCATGTTCCCGTTCAGGGTCCAGTTTTCGGGCGGCGGGGCTGCTTCCGAAGCGCCCCTGCCGGTCGTTCGGAAAGCTCAGCTCTTAATGAGGCAGTTTTGCAGCCTGCGCAGCAATCTGGCGCGCCACAAAGAGGTTGAGCCAGTGCCCGATCGTTCCGGTGAGATTGATGATTTCGGTCGTCATTGTCTTAAGTCTCCATTCGTCCGCGATCCCCCTAAGAAGGCGATCACCACGGGACACCCAATCGGAGCGTCCGGGAACGGATATACACGTCTCGCTGACAGATTTCAATATCTGTCAGTCAATGATCCGTGACTGACAGTTAATTTTTGCTCGTACCGCCGCTGACCCATGGCCCGGGGATTGGCGACCCCACGCTCGCCGCGCCAGCGGACAATAATACCGGTTCAGCCCGGTCGTCCCCCGCCGCCTTGCCACGCCGTCTGTTTCGCCCTCCCCCTCCGCCGAATGACGGCGTAATAAGCATTTCGGCTGGCGCGTCCCACTGGTCCGCCTTCCCATCCCCCGGGCGGCGCGGCCGGTTACGCTACGCTCACCCGGCTCACGAAGAAAAAACGGATCATCCCTATGCCCATCGTCAACCGCATCGCCGCCCTCTCCGATGAAATGGCCGCCTGGCGCCATGACTTCCACGAGAACCCGGAGCTGCTTTACGAAGTCCATCGCACTGCCGGCATCGTCGCCGACAAGCTGCGGGAGTTCGGCTGTGACGAGGTGGTGACGGGCATCGGTCGCACCGGCGTGGTCGGCGTGATCCGCGGCCGCAAATCCGGCTCCGGCAAGGCGATCGGCCTGCGCGCCGACATGGACGCGCTGCCGATCGTGGAAACCTCAGGCGTGCCCTACGCCTCGAAGGTCCCGGGCAAGATGCACGCCTGCGGCCATGACGGCCACACCGCGATGCTGCTGGGTGCCGCAAAGTACCTCGCCGAGACGCGCAATTTCGACGGCACCGCGGTCCTGATCTTCCAACCCGCCGAGGAAGGTGGTGGCGGCGGCAAGGCCATGGTCGAGGACGGGTTGATGACCCGCTGGAACATCGAGCAGGTCTACGGCATGCACAATATGCCCGGTCTGCCCGAAGGCCATTTCGCCACGACGCCCGGCCCGATGCTCGCCTCCTCCGACAACATCCAGATCACCGTTCGCGGCAAGGGCGGCCATGCCGGCGCAACCCCGCACCAGGCAATTGACAGCGTGCTGATCGGCTCGCAGATCGTCAACGCACTGCAATCGATCGTTGCGCGCAACGTCGATCCGCTGAAGTCGGCGGTGATCTCGGTCACCCAGTTCCACGCCGGTACCGCCTTCAACATCATCCCCGAGACCGCCGAGCTCAGCGGCACCGTGCGCACGCTCGATCCTGAGGTGCGCGATCTCGTCGAGCGCCGCATCGGCGAAGTCGCCGAGAGCGTTGCCCGCGCCTATGGCGGCTCTGCCGAGACGAAATACTCGCGCATGTATCCGGTGACGATGAACCATGCGCGCGAAGCCGGCGTGGCCGCCGACGTCGCCCGCGACATCGTCGGCTCCGAGCGCGTCAACGACCGCATCATCCCGATGATGGGCGCGGAAGATTTCTCGTTCATGCTGGAGGCGCGCCCCGGTGCCATGGTGCTGGTCGGCATGGGCGACAGCCCGGCGTGCCACCACCCGGCCTACGTCTTCAACGACAACATCCTCGGCCACGGCGCCTCGTTCTGGGTGCGCCTGATCGAAACGGCGATGCCGGCGGGCTAGGAGCCACACAGGGCGGGCGCGGCGATTTGCGCCTTTGCCCATCCTATGAGTGGTCTTCGACTACGCCTGCACCACCTCGTGCCGCATGACGAACGGCGCGAGCAACGTGTGCACCTCGCCGGCGACGACCTCTCGCTGGTCAGGCGGCAGGCCCGCAAGCGTCACGGTGGCAATCGAACCGTGGCTGCCGTGGGCGCCGACCTTCACCTTGCAATCGATGCCGCGCTCGACGAGTGGCGTCAGCACCTTGGTGAACACGCGTTGCGCCGCGTCCCAGCGCAGCTGCGGCTTGAACACCTTGCCGACGCCCGTTACCGGCATCGGATCGATCGGAATCACCTGCACCGGCACCGCCGCACGCTCCGGAGTGCGCTCGCGCACCCACGTCTCGAGCTCGCCCGGCTCGACCTTTGCGCCCGGCTTCAGCTGCACATATCCGACCGGCAACTCGCCCGCGTAAGCATCGGGCTGGCCAACCACCGCGGCAAAGCCGACGGCGGGATGGCGGAACATGATCTCCTCGATCGGCGCCGGATCGATGTTGTGTCCGCCGCGGATCACGAGGTCCTTGGCGCGGCCGGTGATCCAGAGATAGCCATCGGCGTCCAACCGGCCGAGATCGCCGGAATTGACCCAGACCTTGTCGACGAAAGCGCCCTTGTTGTGGGCGTCGTTGAGATAGCCACCGAACACGCCGGGCCCGGCCATGATGACGACGCCGATCTCGTCCGGCTTGCAGTCGCGGATCAAATTGCCGTCAGCGTCCAACTGCACGATGCGCACGCGTGCGTAAGGCATGGGAAGGCCGACCGAGCCAAGCCGGATCGGCCGTGACGGATAAGCCAGCGTATGCACGCTCGAGGTCTCGGTCATGCCGTAGACTTCGACGACCGGCAGCTTGAGCTTCTCCTGGATCGCTGAGCCCACTGCAACGGGAATCGCCGAACCGCCACCGGCGGCGTATTTCAGGCTGGAGATGTCGGCATTGCCCGGCGGCACCGCGAGCGTCGCGGCAAGCACCGTCGGCACGCTCGACAGCGCCTCGACCTTGAAGCGCTCGACCAGGCCCCAGATGTTCTTCACGGCGTTCGGATTGCGCCAGCCGCTCGGCGACAGCACGACGAGCGAACCGCCGGCCGACAGTGTCGCCAGGACCTGCGTCAGTGATCCGCCGACATGAAACAGCGGCATGCCGAACAGCATGTTCCCGCCGGGCTTCGCCTTCAGCAACAAGTTGAGTGCCCAGGCCTGATAGACTTGGTTGGTGTGGGTGTGCCGCACCAGCTTCGGCGTGCCTGTCGTGCCGCCGGTGTGGAAATAGGCGGCGATGTCGCTGCCGTGAATCTTGCGCCCACTGATAAGCCGGTCCGCCGGCTGCTGCTTGATCAGATCGTTGAACGCATAGACGCCGTTGGCGGGATCGCCGCCGCCACCGACCTGCACGATCGCCTTGAGGTGCTTGAGCTGCGGGCGGATCTGCTCGACCTTCTGCCAGATATCGGTGCCCGGCATCGGCCCGAGCGCCACCAGGATTTTCGTGTTCGCCGCTTCCAGGATTTCCGCGATCTGGTGCGGCTCGAGCAGCGGGTTGACGGGATTGGCGATGCCGGCGGCCTCGGCGCCGAACAGCGTCACGAAGGCATCGGGCAGCAGCGGCAGCATGAAGGAGATGACATCGCCCTTCTCCGCACCGAGCGCGTGAAACATGTTGGCGGCCTGCGTCACGCGCGCGATGAGGTCGCGGTAGGTAACCACCAGCGGCGTGTCGGCGGGATCGGCATTTTGCAAGAACTGGATCGCCGCGCCGTCAGGATTTCGCGCAGCACCGAGCCTGATGGCATCATAGGTGCTCTCGGCCGCAACCCTATCGGCGTACGGGATCTGCTCGAAGGCGCGGACCTCCTCGTCCGTCAAGAGCTCCGGATAATCGTTGCCAATAAAGCGATCGAGCGCGTGGATGCCCGCCATGGAATTCCGTCCTCCCTCAGGTGTCGTCCCCTCGCCGCCTGTCTTTTTGACATTTGGTGCGGCGGGGCCTCGGCCGATGAGCCGACCGAGCAGGACCACAATGATGCATGATTTGGCGTTCGTCCATTGCCCGATGCAATTGGCCGCACGCAACGAACCGCCGAGAAGCTACGGGCGATCTGGCGTCCAGCCCACCGCGTTGAAATCGGCCGGCGCGGGCATCACTTCCGGCTCTGCGGTCGGCCTTCGCAGCATCGCATCCGCACGATTTGAATCGGAAACCTCCATCGGGACACCCGCCTTGCCGACGGCAAGGATCCCGATCAGCTCCGGCGGCGCCGACATCACATAACGGTCTGCCGCTTCGATCAAGCGGAGCAGCTCGTCGCGAATGAAGGCGGCTGACCATTCGGCCGGCAGGCCCTTCACTGCGGCGAACTCGTCCGCCGGAATCGACAATGCATGCCGGCGGATTTCGTCGATGGTTCGGCGCGGAGAGAAATTGGGCGGCTTGCCGGCTGCAGCAAGCACGAGTGGTCCAAGCGGACAATAATCGCGGCCGATTGCAACGAGATCGGCGATATCGCGCGCCTTCGAGCGACCTGCCGCGGCGAGGATCTTATTGATGGCAAGGTCTGCCTGATGCAGGCGGGCGCCCCATTCTTCGTCCCTCACGAGAGGAAAGAAGCGAAGCTTCGTCTCGGCGAACCACTGGATGATGGTGGATTCGTCCGCGCGCGAAACGGTAGCATCAACGCAGCCATAGATGATGAAATCGCGGTGCGTCTCGAAGCGGGCGGCCTCTAGCAGTGCCAGGTCGGACTTGGCAGTTTCGGTGACCTCTTCGTCGGTGTCGTGGAAGATGTCGATGTCGTCCGATCGCCTCTGCCAATCCTTGTTGAGCATCA
Source organism: Bradyrhizobium sp. BR13661 (assembly GCF_029892425.1). GTDB lineage: Bacteria > Pseudomonadota > Alphaproteobacteria > Rhizobiales > Xanthobacteraceae > Bradyrhizobium. Next base: position 98,961 of record NZ_JARXWB010000015.1, read on the forward strand.
GGCCCCCGGCGAGATAGCTGGTCTCGGACCGGTTCTTGGCAAGGAGGCGGAGGATGTCGCTCTGCAATTTGGTGAGAGCCATATCAATCCTCGCGCTCGCTGACGCGATCCAGCATCTTCCTGCCCATCGCAAACGCCCGGGCGTCGCCGCGATCGATCATCGCGCGCGCGGCAACTGCCGCACGCGATCGGAGATCGGGGAGCCGGCCGAGATCGACATTGTCGAGTATCCGCGACCCATAAAGGTGCAGCGCGTTGTCGAGGAGCAACTGGAGCTCCTTGTTCTGGCGATGTTCGGCCCGCATGCGCGAGGCCATTGCCAGCACTTCGTTTCGGGCGTTCGGCGGAACGAGGACCTCGACGCGCACCAGATCTGCCGCGCCGCCCTCTTTTCGGTACTTTCGAATCCGCTTCTTCGCTGGGGTCACGGCTGTTTGCTCCAATAGCAAAACCTAACACGCATATCCCGGTTACGCTAGTCTGTATCCCGGTTACGGACCTAAACTATTATCATTGCTATATTTTGTGGAAATAATGGTGAGAGCAATGAACCTGATTGCGCGATCGGCGGACCAACGGGGCAGCAGCCATGCCGCGAGACGCGAGGACACCATGACGACGCCCCTGCGAAACCGCATCACACCGCGGGTTGTACTCGCTCTGACGTCGGCGATCATGGCGATCGCTTTGCCGCGTGCCGCGCTCGCCGATAGCCAGCTTGACAAGATGCGGGCCAGGATCACGGCCTTCGTCGGTGACAAGATGCAGACGCAGGGCGGCTCACGCATCATCTACAAGGTGGACAGCGACGGGTTGCGCGATAGCGTCGTCACGGATCTGCGCGACGACGTCTACAAGATCTTGCACGACGGCCACATCGCCTACTCCGGCCTCGCGATCCGCGACGGCGGTGTCGATGTCAAGATCGCGGACCCCAAAGGTCGCGACCAGCTCGCGCGCAAGCTCGCTGCCGCCGCGGAGGGATTGCCGTCGCATGCGACGTCCTTGACCGACGGCAGTGACGGAGCGGCCAGGCTCGCGCCGACGGACGCGGCAGCCGCGGCGCGGCTGCACGACCTCGTCGAAAATTCCATCGCCATGATCGAGCAACGCCTCAAGGACGCCGACGTCAAGCTTGTCAGCGTCGGCCCTGACGGGACGGACCGGATTCGCATCTTCCTGCCCGGCGTGACCGATCCCGAGCGCATCACCGCAATCTTCGCCCGGAGGGTCAAGGTCAGCCTCCGCCAGGTCGATGACTCGATGCCGCCGGAGCAGGCGCTATCAGGCACACCGCCTGAAGGCTCCGAGGTCCTGCTCGGCTTCAAGGACAAGAAGCCCTATCTGGTCGCCAAGGAGAGCGCGCTGGACGGCGAGGACATCAGCGACGCCGCGCCCAGCTTTGCCCCCGGCACCAAGGATCCGGTTGTCTCCTTCCACTTCAACGGACGCGGCACGCGGCGTTTCGCCCACCTCACCGAAGCGAATATCGGCAAGCCCATCGCCATCGCACTCGACGACACCGTGATCTCAGACCCCGTGATCCGCGAACCCATCACCGGCGGATCGGTTCAGATCTCGGGCAATTTCACCCTGGAGGAGGCCAACAGCGTGGCCATGCAGCTGCGCGCCGGTTCGCTGCCCGGGCATCTGGCCCTCGTCGAGCAGCAGGTCGTCCAGCCCGGCGCCAAGCCGTAAGGCGCAACCGGCCTTTTTTGACGCCCGGCGCCTCTTCGGACGCCGAAATCCACCTGCAGCGCCAGCCCGAATCACGGGGCCGCCCGGATCACGCGCGCAACGAACGGGCAATTGCCGAAACCGCAGTTCGGGCTAAAATTTGCCTATTGCGGAGGGGCGACCGAAAGTTTCATTCAAGCGGTCGTCATTCGAATTCGGCTATACGTGTCGAGCATACAGACCAGGACTGAAGGCCTTACGCAGGGATAGTACCATGCCGTCCGGCAGCGCAGACGTTTCCTCGATCCTCGACCGCATTCTCGATGCGGCCACGGACAATCTCAGGATCGCGAAGATCCTGGTCCAGATGGGGCTCGACCCCAACAACGTCACTTACGACGCGATCTTCAACCGGCTGCTCGAGATCTTCGTCCACAACATCACGCTGGCCAATCTGTTCGCGACCATCGGCGCCGGCTTCTTCGTCGCCACCCTCCTGATGCGGACGATGGTGCCCTTGCGCGTTGCCAACATGATCGGCTGCGCGTTCTTCGCCATTTTCGGCGCGCTCTCCGCCAACGTCTCGACGTTCCTGCTGTATCTGCTGATGGTTCCGATCAACGCAGTTCGGCTGCGGCAGATGCTCAAGCTGGTCAAGAAGGCGCGGCACGCGGCCGAAGGCGACATGTCCATCGAATGGCTGAAGCCGTTCATGACCGAACGCAAATATCGCCGCGGCGACACGCTGTTCAAGCTGGGCGATCCGGCCAATGACATGCTGCTTACCGTGACCGGCAAATTCCTGGTCAAGGAGATCGGCGTCGAGATCGGGCCCGGCGCGCTGATGGGCGAGCTCGGCTTTCTCACCCCGGACAACCGGCGCACCGGAACGATCGAATGCATTGAAGACGGGCAGGTGCTGACGATCACCTATGACCGCCTGCTCGAGATCTACTTCCAGGACCCGCAGTTCGGCTATTACTTCCTGGTGCTGACCAGCCAGCGCCTGCTGCAGAATATCGACCGCCTGCAGAAGCAGCTGACCGCGGCGCGGTCGGCGACCACGAACAAGATCGCGTGACGACGGCTCAACTGAGCAGCAGCGCCATGCCGGGATCGCCCTTCTCCATCGCGCGACGGTAGGCCGGACGCGCACTGACGCGGCCGAGATATTTGACCACGTTCGGACAGCGCGTGAGATCATAGGGCTGGAAATAGCGCATCGTGGTGAGCGTGAAGCCCGTCATGATATCGGCCGTGGTGAAGCTGCTGCCTGCCAGATATTCGGCATCGCGCACGCGCTCATCGACAAGGTCGAAGGCACGGTCGACACGCGCTTTGATCGCGACCAGCATCGGATTGTCGTCAGCGAGCTTGAGCCGGTTGAGCAGCATCAGCCGGCCCATGCCGGCCTGCAAAGTGCCGTTGGCGAAGTGAAACCAGTAGAGGAATTGCGGGAAATCGGGATCGTCGGCGCGGAGCACGAGACGGCCGTTGCCATGTTTGGCGATGACGTAGTCGACAACGGCGCCGGACTCGGCCAGCACCAGATCGCCGTCGGTGATGACGGGCGCGGCACCGATCGGATGCAGCGCCTTGTAGTCGGGCGGCGCCAGCATGGTGACGGAATCGCGCGCATAGCGCTTCAGCTCATAGGGAATCCCGAGCTCCTCGCACAGCCAGACGATGCGTTCGGATTGCGATTTGCCGAGATGATGGACGGTGAGCATTGAGTCTCCTTGCGACTGTGGGAGTGGATGAGCCGGGATGCCACATCCTACTCATTGCCCGCACCGCGTGTCACTCTCGTGCCCTACCCCACCTCGTCCGTCACCATGCGCGCCACGACGCGGTCGCGGCGAATGAACTGGTGCCAGAGGGCCGCGACGAAGTGGACCGCGATCAAGGCCAGCAGCACATAGGCAAAGAAGATATGCCGATCCTCATAGGCGTCCGCCGCGGCTTTGTCCGGGGACGTGAACTGCGGCACGTGAAACAGGCCGAAGAAATCCGAATAGTTGGTCGCGCGCGCACCGGAATGCGCCCAGCCCAGCATCGCGACCAGGATGACCACGAGATAGAGCGCGCCATGGCTGAGACGGGCCGCGATCTTCTGCCAGCGCAACGACTCGGCCGGCAGCGCCGGTGTCGGGTTGATGGCGCGCCAGGCCAGGCGCAGCACCGTGAGCAGCAGGATCACATAGCCGATATCGGCATGGATCGAACGGTAGAAGAACTTGTCGGCACGCGCCGGGATATGATTCATCCACCAGCCGAACCCGATCATGCCGATGATCGCCAGCGCCAGGCCCCAGTGAAACCACCGGGCAACGCTGCCCCAGCCTGTCGTCGTGTTTCTGATCATGTCAGCCCCCGAAAATTTGCGGATATCCCGACCGCAGCGCAACACGGCTGATAGCGGCAACAGGCGGCAGACGTGAAATTGAATCGTTCCAAACTGGGCTTTGGCGGCCCCCGCCGCAAAATCGCCCAAAAAACCGAATGGTAACCATGGCGGGCTAGGGTAGCGACGTGACCAATTCCCCGACGATTCTGGTATTCGATTCCGGTCTTGGCGGCCTCACCGTGCTGCGTGAAGTCGTGGCCGCGCGCCCGGATGCTCATTATACCTACGTCGCCGACGACGCCTTCTTCCCCTATGGGCATCACAGCGAGGACGAGATCATCGCCCGCGTCGTGCCGCTGATGGGGGAGTTGATCGGCACCCATGATCCTGACCTCGTCGTCATCGCCTGCAACACGGCGTCCACCCTGGTCCTATCGCATCTGCGGGCCGCTTATTCCGTGCCCTTCGTCGGCACGGTGCCGGCGATCAAGCCGGCCTGCGCCCGCTCGAAGACCCGCCGCGTCTCGGTGCTCGGCACCAAGGGCACCGTGAAGCGCGAATACACCAGGGCGCTGATCCGCGATTTCGCGCTGGGATGCGAGGTGACGCTGGTCGGCTCGCCGGAGCTGGCCTCACTTGCAGAGCGCGAGCTCGGTGGCCAGGCGATCAGCGATAACGACATTCTCGCGGAGCTGACCCCCTGCTTCGTCGGCGACGCGGAAGACGCAAGCGCGCGCACCGATATTGTGGTGCTCGCCTGCACGCATTATCCGCTGCTGCTCGGCCGGATGGAAAAGCTCGCGCCCTGGCCGGTCGAATGGATCGACCCGGCACCGGCTATTGCTCGCCGCGTCTCCGATCTGCTCGTCCCTTACAGTGGCAGCATCGCGCAGACCGGCGCCGAGATGATCTTCACCTCGAACCGCGTGCATGGCCTCGGCGCCACGCTGACGCCGTTCTTCGGCGGCCGCGCGGTCGCCTGACTTTTCGCAGACACGGAGCGCTGCTAGGCTTGGCGCATCGTCATCACGCGAAAGTCGTCCCATGCCGGTCCCCGCAACGCCGCTCAACCGCCTCCGCCAAATGTGGAGCGAGGGCCGCCCCGCCTTCGGCGCGATCGCGACCATTCCGAGCGTGCAGATGGTGCAGATCATGGCCCGCTCACTCGACTGGATCATCGTCGATCTCGAGCACGGGCCGATCGGGCTCACCGAAGCGCATGCGATGATCGCGGCGACAACAGGCACGCCCTGCACGCCCCTGGTGCGGATCGCGGCGAATGAGCCGTGGCTTGCGAAGGCGCCGATGGATATCGGCGCATTCGGCATCAACTTCCCGATGATCACCAACTCTGCGGAAGCGCAAAAAGCGGTGCGCAGCGTGCGCTACCCGCCGCGCGGCGACCGGCTCTGGGGTCCCTTCCACGCGCCCTTCCGCTGGGGCCAGTCAATGCCTGATTACATGGCTTCAGCCGACGACGAGATGATCTGCATGATCACCATCGAACATGTCGATGCCGTCAACCGCATCGACGAAATCATGGCCACATCAGGCATCGACGTCGCCGTCATCGGCCCCGGAGATCTCGCGACCTCCATCAACAAGCGCGGCCAGATGGACGATCCGGAATTGCTCGCACTAATCGCGCGGGCCGAGGCCGGCATCCTCAAAAGCGGCGTGCCGATCGGCGGCGTGGCGCGCACCGCCGACCAGGCCAACCAGCTGATCGACCGTGGTTACCGCGCGATCGCGCTCGGCTTCGACTGGTCGCTGTTCCAGCGCGGCATCATGGCTGCGTTCGACGGGATCAAGCGCTGAACACAGGCCTCAGCTCTTGAGACTTGCCGGGACCGGCAGTGCTGCTAGGGTCGGCGACCTTTTGCCGTCCCTCATGTCAGCCTGCTGGAACCGAAAGAACGATGCGCGGTCAACCCAAGAACATTTCGCTGCCGCGCCGCCTGATCATTGACCTCATGCACGCCTCGATGGGTGTGCCGTTCGTCTCGCTATCTCGCTCGCTCAACATCCGCCCCCTGCTGGAGGCCCGGGCTGGCGCCCTGACACCGGCAGGCTGGGCGGCGATGTTCGTCAAGGCGTTCGCCCTGGTGGCGAGGGACGAGCCAGTCCTGCGCACAGTCTATGCCAAATGGCCCTGGCCATCGCTCTACGAGCTGCCCTGCAGCGTGGCGTCAGTGGCGATCGCCCGGGTCGAGAATGGCGAGGAATGCGTCCTGCCGCAGCGGATCGCCGCCCCGGAGGCCATGGCACTGGGAGCGGTCGATGCCGAGATCCGGCGCGCCAAGACGGCCCCGATCGATGATATCCCGATGTTCCGCAAGATCATGCGGGTCACCCGGCTGCCGCTGCCGCTGCGGCGCCTGTCCTGGGCGGTGGGGTTGAATTTCGGCCGGCAGCGCGGCAATTGGTTCGGCAGCTTCGCGGTGAGCTCGGTTGCCGCCTATGGCGGCGGCGAGCTCCACCCGATCACGCCAGGCCCGTTCATCGTCAGCTATGGCCTGGTCGAGCCGGACCAGACCATCCATGTCGTGATCCGCTGGGACCACCGGGTGACGGACGCGGCCCCGATCGCGCGGGTCCTGACCCGGCTGGAACAGGCCCTGAACACTGAAATTGCTGCCGAATTACGCTCAGCCGGCCCCAAGCCGATTCGGGCTGTCGGGACCTGACCGCGTAGCGGTCATCTCGGGGCGGTGCAGAGCACCAAACCCGGGATCTCGAGATTCCGGGTTCGCTCTTCGAGCGCCCCGGAATGACGGCTAAAGAATTGACAGCGGACCCCAAACTCCCCTAAAAGCCGCCTGCTCGCGGGCCGTTTTCGGCCCGCGAAGCGTTTCGCGACCCGTGGTCGGCTCCCTCTAGCTTTGGGGATCGGACCTGTCGGTGCCGGGATCATCCCGTCACACAGGAGGGCGCGTTTCCTCAAACCATGCAACCGAAGAGGACGCGATGACTAAGCGCAGTGAGGCGAAGTACAAGATCGATCGCCGTATGGGCCAGAACATCTGGGGCCGCCCGAAGAGCCCCGTGAACCGCAGGGAATACGGCCCCGGCCAGCACGGCCAGCGCCGCAAGGGCAAGCTCTCGGACTTCGGCGTGCAGCTACGCGCCAAGCAGAAGCTGAAGGGCTATTACGCCAACATCAGCGAGCGCCAGTTCCACGGCATCTATGTCGAGGCCAGCCGCCTCAAGGGTGATACCGGCGAGAACCTGATCGGCCTGCTCGAGCGTCGTCTCGACGCGGTCGTGTACCGCGCCAAGTTCGTCTCGACGATCTTCGCCGCGCGCCAGTTCATCAACCACGGCCACGTCAAGGTGAACGGCCGCAAGGTCAACATCTCGAGCTACCAGGTCAAGGTCGGCGACGTCGTCGAGGTCAAGGAAGCCTCCAAGCAACTCGCCCACGTTCTCGAAGCCAGCCAGCTCCCCGAGCGCGACACTCCCGACTATCTCGAAGTCGACCACGGCAAGATGACCGCGAAATACGTGCGCATCCCCGGCCTCTCCGACGTGCCGTTCCCGGTGCAGATGGAGCCCCATCTGGTCGTCGAATTCTATTCGCGCTAAGATTTGAACATCGAAAGGCCCCGGTTCGCCGGGGCCTTTTTGCTTAAGAGCCACATTTCAGTGGCCGCACTGCTTTAGGAGCCGTCGCATGCTCTACACCCCTCCTCCTGTTGATCCCAAGGCGCCACCGGTGCGCATCAATCTGCTGTCGGACACGCAGACCAAGCCGACGGCTGCGATGCGCGAGGCGATGGCGCGGGCCGAAGTCGGCGACGAGCAGGTCGGCGACGATCCGACCGTGAATGCGCTATGCGAGCGCGTCGCCGCGCTGATGGGCAAGGAGGCTGCCGTCTACATGCCCTCGGGGACGATGTGCAACGTCACCGCGACACTGGTGCATTGCCGCCCTGGCGACGAAATCCTCGCGCATGAGACCGCGCACATCATCGCCCGCGAAGGCGGCGCGCATGCTGCGATCGGCGGCTTCCAGGTGACGCAGCTCAAGGGCGGCGACGGCCAGTTCACGCCGGAGACGTTCCGGAAAGCGCTGCATCCGCGCACCCGCTACCAGCCGACACAGAGGGTCGTCAGCGTCGAGCAGACCGCCAATATCGGCGGCGGCACGATCTGGAAGAAAGCCGCGCTCGACGAGATCGTCGCGATCGCGAAACAACATGGCCTCGTCACGCACATGGACGGCGCGCGCCTGCTCAATGCGACCGTTGCGACCGGCATCTCGGCGCGCGACATGACTGCGGGCTGGGATTCGGCCTGGATCGACTTCTCCAAGGGCCTGGGTGCACCGATCGGCGGCGTACTCGCGGGCACGCGCGACTTCATCGACGCGGTCTGGCAGTGGAAGCAGCGCCTCGGCGGCTCGATGCGGCAGGCCGGAATCTGTGCGGCCGCCTGCATCTACGCGCTCGACCATCACGTCGACCGCCTCGCCGACGATCACGCCAATGCGCGCGCGCTCGCCCGCGGGCTGTCGCAGATCGCAGGCATCGAGGTGCAGGAGCCCGAGACCAATCTCGTGTTCTTCAAGCCCGACGGCGCCGGCATTCCCGGCGACAAGATGGTCGCGGCACTGCGTCAGCGCGGCGTGACGCTCGCGATGATGGACGGCCGCATCCGCGCCTGCACCCATCTCGACGTCAATGCCAGCCAGGTCGAGGAAACGATCGGCTATGTCAGAGAGATCGTGCGCGGGGCGTAGCCAAGGCGTTTTCAAGCGAAATGGATGCCGGTTCGCGTAAGGAAAACGCGTCGAGACGAGAGACTACCGCCCCATCGCCTGATAGATCAGCGTCTTCAGCTCGAGCTGAATCCGGCCGCGCTGCGACGGTGTCTGCACCATGAAGACCCCGAACAAATCGTCTTCGGGATCGATGAAGAAAGAGGTCCCGCCGACGCCGTCCCAGCGATACTCGCCAAGCGGCCAGAGCGCCGCGAGGAGCGCGCGGCGCCCGAACATGTCAGTTCTCCATGGCTTCATAGACCAGTTGCTTCAATGTCCGCTGGACGCGCTGGCGCTCGGTCGGGGTCTGCTCCAGCAGCACGAAGAACATGTCCTGCTTACGATCGATCACCAAATAGCAACCGCTGGCGCCGTCCCACTTCAATTCCCCGAGATCACCGGGCGGCGGCGGTTTGGCATTACCGGGATCGGTGCGCACGGCAAACCCAAGTCCCATGCCAAAACCGTCACCGGGAAAATAGAAGTAGTCCCGCTCAACGCCGGAGTCCTTGCCGGCATGGTCCGATGCCATCAGCTCGAACGTCTTCGGGCTGAGATAGGTCTTGCCCTCGAACGTTCCTCCATCGACCAGCATCTGCGCAAAGCGCGAAAAGTCCGCCATGGTCGAAACCATGCCGCCGCTGGCGGATTCCCACTTCTGGCGAACCTCAGTCCTGTACTCGCGGCCGACCCGGAAATTGCTGTCGTTCGGCAGCGGCTGGGCGAGCCGTTGCAGCCTCTCCGGTTCGGTGACGAAGAAGCCTGTATCGGTCATACCGAGCGGATCGAGCAGCTTTTCCTTCTCGAGTTCGAACAATGTCTTTCCGGACACGATCTCCATGATCCGCGCCAGAATGTCGGTGGAATGGCCGTACTGCCAGAGCGCGCCGGGCTGATTATGCAGCGGCAGCTTGGCGATCCGCTCGGCGAACTCGGCGAGATCGAATTCGCCCGCGTAGATGTTGGCGTCGCGATAGGCCTTGCGAACCAGACTGTCGCCGTAGAAGCCGTAGGTGATCCCGGAGGTATGGCGCATCAGGTCGAGAATGGTCATGGGCCGGGCCGGTGGTACCAGCTCGAGCGTCTTGGTGCCGTCCTCGGCCTTCTTCTCCTCACCGACCTTCACATTTGCAAAGGAGGGAATGTATTTCGAGACGGGATCGTCGAGCTTGATCTTTCCGTCCTGGATCAGTTGCATCGCCACAACGGAGGTGATCACCTTGGTTAACGACGACAGGCGGAAGATCGTCTTGTCGGTGATCGGCGCCTTGCTGACCACGTCCTGCACGCCGAAGGCTTCGTGATAAACAGGCTTGCCGTGCTGCCTGATCAGCACGGTCGCGCCGGCGATCTTGCCAGTCGCAACCTCGTTCTTGAAGAACTCGCTGATCTTGCCGAGCTTGTCCGGATTGAAATGCGCACCGGCTGGAATCTCGTAGGTGCCTTCCGCGCGCGCGAGCGACATCGTCCCGAACGAGACGAGCGCGGCGCAGGCCAAGGCAAATCGTCCAAAACGTGAAATCATATCCCCTCCACGGAACATGGCGGGGCGGAGTGTACCGATGACACTGTCAGGCACAAGGGCTGCCGAACCGTGCCAAAACGTCCGTGTGCAGGGCGGCGCTTGCCTCCGAGAAGCAGCAGAATATGACGTGACCGACCGACGGCGCGGCCGGCAGGGCGTCAATGGTCGTATCAATCGCGATCTTCGCGGCCCGGTCGGCAGGAAAGCGGAAAATACCGGTTGAAATCGCGGGGAATGCCACCGAGGACAGCTCGTGCTTGCCGCAGAGCTCCATCGAACGGCGATAGCAGGAGGCGAGCAGGTCGTCCTCGCCGAGAGTGCCTGCATTCCAGACCGGCCCGACGGTGTGGATCACGTGCGCGGCCTTGAGCCGGTAGCCTTTGGTGATCTTGGCGTCGCCCGTCTTGCAGCCGTGAAGCATGCGGCACTCGGCAACCAGGTCGGGCCCGGCCGCCCGATGGATCGCGCCATCGACGCCGCCTCCCCCAAGAAGCGACGAATTTGCGGCGTTGACGATGGCGTCAACGCCGAGGGTCGTGATGTCGGCAACGATGACGTCAAGCTGGACGCCACCGATCCGGCGCGTCAGCAGCGTCACGGATCAGGCCGCGACGACGACGCCCTTCTCGGAGAAGAGCTGCTGCAATTCGCCGGCCTGGAACATCTCGCGCACGATGTCGCAACCGCCGACGAATTCGCCCTTCACATAGAGCTGGGGAATGGTCGGCCAGTTCGAATATTCCTTGATGCCGTTGCGCAGTTCGGCGGATTCGAGCACGTTGAGGCCCTTATAGCCGACGCCGACGTGGTCGAGGATCTGCACGACCTGGCCGGAGAAGCCGCACTGCGGAAATTGCGGCGTACCCTTCATGAACAGAACCACGTCGTTCGACTTCACTTCGTTGTCGATGAATTCCGCGATGCTCATATCCGTGTCCTTCTGGGGCTTGAGCCCTCACCTATCAATCCGGGCCGGCTCAGCCGGTCTAACCCGATACCTGCCTATATATGTAGCCCAAACCGTTGTGCATCCAAAGTAAAATGGCGGCGAACGGTCCCTGGATGGTCGGCGGGGCTGCCCCTGCGCCATTGCATGATGACACGAATATCATCGCCGGGGAGGACTTTCATACCGTAACGGAGCGCCTATCTAGGACGAACCTTGGTTTTGGAACCGGGTCGCGCCAACAACGTTCTCTTGTCCTGTCTGGAGAAAAACGTGACGAAACAAGCATCCGCAACGGCCAGTCCGCCGCTTTCGTCACCGTCGGCCGCCCCTGATGGACTCGCTCAGGGGCTGGAGACTGCCTTTCTCGCCGTCCGCAGCGAGACCGAACGCCGGGCTGCGCCGCTGTCTCCCGAGGACCAGCAGATCCAATCCATGCCGGATGCGAGTCCGGCGAAGTGGCACCGGGCCCATACCACCTGGTTCTGGGAGCAGTTTCTGCTCGGTGAGCACGCGCCGGGCTATCGGCCGTTCCACCCCGACTTCGCCTTCCTGTTCAATTCCTATTACGTCAGCGCCGGCCCGCGTCACGCCCGCAATCATCGCGGCGACATCACGCGCCCCAGCGCCAGCGAGGTCGGCGCCTACCGTCGCCATGTCGATGCGGCCGTCGTCAAATTCTTCCGCGAGGCCGGCGAGGACAAGCTTCGCGAGATCGCGCCGCTGGTTGAGGTTGGGCTCAACCATGAGCAGCAGCATCAGGAACTGATGTTCACCGATATCCTGCATGCCTTCGCGCAGAACCCGGTCTATCCGGCTTACGACACGGACTGGCGCTTTCCGTCCGCAACGCGCGCCGGCGACGATTGGATGACCCTCAACGAGGGCATCCACACCGTCGGCCATGTCGACGACAGCTTCCATTTCGACAACGAGAAGCCCGCGCATCGCGCGCTCGTCGGCCCCGTCAAGATCGCGCGCCATCTCGTCACCAATGGCGAATGGCTCGCCTTCATGCGCGACGGAGGCTACCGGCGTGCGACGCTGTGGCTGATGGATGGCTTCGCCGCGGCCAGCAAGGAAGACTGGCAGGCCCCGGGCCATTGGCGCGAGGCCGATGGTGGGTGGCAGGTGATGACACTCGCCGGTCTCAAGCCGGTCGAGCCCGACGCCCCGGTCTGTCACATCAGCTATTACGAGGCCGATGCGTTCGCGCGCTGGGCCGGCAAGCACCTGCCGACCGAGATGGAGTGGGAGGTTGCAGCCCGCGCAGGCCAGCTCAACGACGCCTTCGGCATCGTCTGGCAGTGGACGCGCTCGTCGTATTCGCCGTACCCCGGCTACCGCGCCATCGACGGCGCGCTCGGCGAGTACAACGGCAAGTTCATGGTCAACCAGCTGGTGTTGCGCGGTTCCTCGCTGGCGACGCCTGACGGTCATAGCCGTGTCACATATCGCAACTTCTTCTATCCGCACCACCGTTGGCAGTTCACGGGGTTGCGGCTCGCTGACTATTTCTAGTTCTCATCCGACGATAAATGCGCGCCGGACAGCGCGTTCAGGAGAGTATCATGAATGTGCACGCCAGCGCTTTGGCCGAAGCCCATCTTCCCGACGAACAGACCACCGCCTTTGCCCGCGAGGCCATCGAGGACCTCTCGCAGCAGCCAAAAAAACTGTCGCCGAAATATTTCTACGACGCGACCGGGTCGGAGCTGTTCGAGGCGATCACGCGCCTGCCGGAATATTATCCGACGCGCACCGAGCTTGCGATCCTGAGGGAACGTGGCAGCGAGATCGCAAAGATCATTCCCGAGAATGCCGCGCTGGTGGAATTCGGCGCCGGCGCGACCACGAAGGTCCGTCTGCTGCTGAACCAGTCGAGGTTCGCGGCCTATGTCCCGGTCGATATCTCCGGCGATTTCCTGCAGGCGCAGGCCAATGGCCTGAAGCGCGACTTCCCTTCGCTCGGCATCTATCCGGTGGCCGCCGACTTCACGACGCCGTTCGAGCTGCCCAAGGCGGTCGCATCAATGCCGAAGGTCGGCTTCTTCCCGGGCTCGACCATCGGCAATTTCGAGCCTGAAGAGGCGCAGGCTTTCCTGAAGAGTGCCCGCCAAATCCTCGGCAAGGGCGCGCAGATGATCATCGGCGCCGACCTCGAGAAGGAAGAGCGCCTGCTCCATGCCGCCTATAACGATGCGGCCGGCGTCACCGCGCGGTTCAATCTCAATGTGCTGGTGCGGATCAACCGCGAGCTCGGCGGCAATTTCGACCTCTCCGCCTTCACTCATGGTGCGATCTACAATCACGAGCGACACCGGATCGAGATGCATCTGATCAGCCGGAAGAGCCAGACCGTACGCATGCTCGGCACCAGCTTCTCGTTCCGGCCGGGCGAAAGCATCCACACCGAGAACAGCTACAAATACAGTATCGAGCGTTTTGCAGCGCTGGCGCAGAGCGCCGGCTGGCGCGTGCGCGAGAGCTGGACGGACGCTGCGAAGATGTTCTCGGTGCATGCGCTGGAGGCGGCGGAGTAAGACTCCGGCGCCTCAGCGCTCTTCGGCCTCCTCCACCTTCGAGCCCAGCGACACCGACTCCCACACCGCGACGACGATCATGATCACGCTTGTCGCGACCGAGAGCCAGAGCGGCGAGAGATCAGCGGCGAACCACCACAGCGCCGCGAGCGCGATGATGCCGATGCCGTGGGAGAGCTGGAGGAAACCGCGGATCGAGTGCTTGAACAGGATGGTGCCGACCAGGAACACCAGCGGACCACCGATCGTGCTGACGATGGTGCGGACGTCGGAATGTCCGGTCGGGTGCTTCAGCACCAGCTCGTCCGAGACCGCGGTGAGAATGATGCCGGCGACGATCGGCATGTGCAGATAGGTGTAGGCCAGCCGCGCCACCCGGCCGGATTCGGCCGCTTTCGAGATCACCTCGGAGCCGGCTTCAGCGCCCTTGTGGAAATAGACCCACCACATCGCGATGCTCCCGACAAGGCACGCGAGGAACGCCAGAATGTTGTCCGCGGTCCAGTTCAGCTCGGCGAAGGTCGCGCCGTTGACCACGACGGCCTCGCCGAGTGCGATGATGATGAAACCGGCGCAGCGCTCGGCCATGTGGCCGCCTTCAACCGCCCAGGCCTCGACCGATGAGAAACCCAGCTTGGGCACCCAGAAGCGCACGGCGGGCGAGACATATTCGATCGCAAGCGCAGCGATCCAGAACCACAGCCGCTCCTCGCCGTGCGCGAGGCCGCCTGATATCCACAACACCGCGGAGCAGGACAGCCAGACCAGGATGCGGATCGCATTGTGCCGCACGGCGGTGCGATGGCGCGGGGTCGCAAGCAGCCAGAACGCGGTGCGTCCGACCTGCATGGCCGCGTAGGCGATGGCGAACCAGAGGCCGCGGCCATCGAAGGCCGTCGGGATTGTCGTCGACAGCACGAGGCCGCCCAGCATCATCAGGAAGATCAGGATGCGGACCGGCGTCAGGTCGGGGTTGAGCCAGTTGGTGACCCAGGCGGTGTAGACCCACACCCACCACACCGCCAGGAACAGCAGCGTGACCTCGATCGCACCTGGGGGCGTGAAGTGGTTGAGCAGCGTGTGCGAGATCTGGGTGACGGCGAAGACGAAGACAAGGTCGAAGAACAGCTCGGCATTGGTGACGCGGCTGGGCTGGTTCGGCACGATGACGCGAAACATCGCGCCGCGTGGATTGTCCGCGGCCATTATCGTCCCCGTCGCGCGATCAGGTCACGTGCAATCGATCAAGTACCGGGCACGCCGGTTTGCAGCGCCAGCGCATGCAGGACGCCGCCCATCTGGCCCTGCAGGGACCGATAGACGATCTGATGCTGCTGGACGCGGGACTTGCCGCGGAAGGATTCCGAGATCACGGTCGCGGCATAGTGGTCGCCATCGCCGGCGAGGTCACGGATGGTCACCTCGGCATCGGGGATTGCTGCCTTGATCATCGCCTCGATATCGTGGGCGTCCATGGGCATTCGGGTCTTGCTCCTTGTGTCGGCTTAAAGCGTGTCGGTTTGCAGCCTCGGCGTCGAATCGCTTGCCGGGGTCCGGATCCGTAAGGCCAAACGCGCCGGCAGGGCCAAACTTAGCGTGAACGGCCTTCTACGTCACGTCTTCAGGCACTATATCCCTGATCCCATCAGGATAAAGGCACGACAAAGTGCCGCGCGCGGCAGGCTGATCGAAAAGGCGTGAAATCATGAAGCTTCCAGGCCCCGACCACCCCATCACCATCACCCAAAATCCCCGTCGCGTCCGCGTCACGGCGGGCGATATCGTGATCGCCGAGAGCACCAAGGCGCTGACGCTGAAAGAGGCCAGGTATCCGGCGGTGCAATATCTGCCGCGGGAAGACGCCAACATGGCGCTGCTGGAGCGCACCGGGCGCACCACCCACTGCCCCTACAAGGGCGACGCCAGCTATTTCAGCGTCAAGGCCGACGGCAAGACGCTCGATAACGCCATCTGGACCTACGAGACGCCCTTCCCCGCGATGACGGAAATATCAGGCCATCTCGCCTTCTATCCGGACAAGGTCAAGATCGAGGAAGTGGGCTGAGCTCGCTGGCGCTGTGACGCCGGGGCGATCATGAGGTCGCCTTCCTCCAATCGACACAAGGCACAAGATGCCGCGCAAGGCCGCAAGACTGATTGGGGTCTCGTTGCTGGGATTGGTCGGCGTCCTCCTCTTGGTGGCCGCAGCCGGACTGGGCTTTCGTGCCTATCGCCAACATCTTGCTGCCGAAATTCTTGCAATCCGTTCACCGAAGGCGATTCAGGAGGGCGCGTTCGTCGAAATCGGCGGCATCAGGCAATGGATTCAAATCCGCGGCGAGGATCGAGATAACCCGGTCCTGCTGTTTGTCCATGGCGGGCCTGGAGGATCCACTTTGGCGATCTCTTCGGGCTGGCGTCCCTGGGAAAAGCATTTCACCGTCGTGCAGTGGGACCAGCGCGGCGCCGGCCGTACTTATGGCGCGGCTGGAGAGACGCTCGCTCCAACCATGACGCTCGAGCGCATGACGCAGGATGGCGTCGAGCTGGCCGAATACCTGCGAAGCCATCTGCACAAGGACAAGATTGTCCTGGTCGGGCATTCCTGGGGATCGTTCCTGGGCATTCACATCGTCAAGCAGCGCCCCGATCTGTTTTATGCCTATGTCGGCACGGGACAGGTGGTCGGCAGGCTGACGTTCGAGAAGCAATTCGAGATCACGATCGCGCATCTGCAAGCGTTGGCGCAGTCGGCTGGCAACAGCGAGGCCCATGCGGAATTGGCGCCAATCGTCGCGCGGCCTCTGATCAGTCCGCAAAATCGACTGGTAGCGGACAAGTGGAGCAAAGCGCTGGGGCTACCCTCCATCGAGAGCGTCCAGTTGACGGGTCCCATCCCGCCCCCGTTCATGCCGGATTTCTCGCTGCTGGACTGGTACAACTGGCGCAAAGGCATGGCCTTCTCCGCAAAATATCTGCGCGGACGAGAGGGCCCCATGTTCAAGCGCGACGTCGCCTCACTGGGACTCGCGTTTTCGATTCCGGTGATTTTCATCGAGGGAGATACGGACTACAACACACCGGCCGGGCCGGCCGAAGAACTGTTCAATCAGATCACGGCTCCTCATAAGGAATTTGTCTGGGTGCGCGGCGGGAGCCATTTCATTCCGTTCGAGCGTCCGGACGAGTTTCTGGCGGAACTGGTCACCCATGTGAGACCGCTCGCGGGGAATTGAGGCCGGCGCGGTGTCCGGCTACGCCCTGAAGATCGTGAGCCCGAGGATAAGTAACACCAGGAAGATCACGACGAAGACATAGAACAGGAAGCGGGCGATGTCGGCGGAAGCGGCCGAAATGCCGGTGAAGCCGAGCACACCGGCCACGATCGAGATCAGCAGGAATATCAGGGCCCATTTCAAGATCGTCATTGCCAGCTCCGCAACATTGGCCATTGCAAGCGATGGCCTCTCAGCCGTATCGGAAACCCTAACCGCGTTGTGCGGAACTGGTTCCTAAAGGCACGACGGAAGCTTGTTGCGGCACAAACTGCGCTTGCTGAATCGGGTTCCCGGCGGCAAGGTCCGCGAGGAGAGAAAGGCGACTGGGGCTGCCATGACGACGATGTCACATTCTGCGACGATGGGCGCAGAGACGCATGCCGAGCCAAAGGTCAAGACGCGCAATTTATCGCTCGACCGCGCCCGCACCTTCCTGACACTGGTGGTGCTGCTGCATCACGCTGTCATTCCCTATACCTATTTCGGCCACACCGACCCGAAGTTCTTCTTCGGCTTCGACATGATCGTGCTGGCAACCGACAGCTTCTTCATGGCGATGTTCTTCTTCCTGTCGGGGCTGTTCGCGTGGTCGGGAATCGCTCGCAAGGGGCCGGCGAGCTATTTGGCAGACCGCGTCCGTCGGCTCGGCATCCCGTTCGTGATCTGCGCATTCACAGTCATTCCCCTCGCGTACTACGCCATCTCGTTGCGGAATAATCCCGAGATCGGCTTTTCAGAGTTCTGGTGGACCACGATCATTAAAGGGCCGTGGCCATCAGGGCCGATCTGGTTCTTGTGGGTTTTGTTCGCGTTCGACCTGGTCGCATGCCTGCTGTACCGGCTGTCGCCCAACCTGCTCGACCCGATTAACCGCCTCTCGGTGCGCGGACGGCGCCGGCCCGCCGAATTCTTCGCGGTCATGCTGGCCGTCAGCGCCGCGTTCTATGTCCCCGGGCTGATGTATTTCGGACCAAGCAACTGGTTCGAGTTCGGGCCGTTTTCGGTCCAGCATGGGCGCGTCATGCTGTATGCGACCTACTTCTTTTTCGGCGCCGGCATCGGCGTTGCCAGTATGGATCGCGGCCTGCTCTCGGCTGAGGGCAGAATGGCGAAGGTCAGCTGGGAGTGGTTGATCCTGGCCATCGTGCCGTATTGCATGCTGTGGGTGCTGATTTTCATCAAGCGGGAGATCTTGGGGAATCCGTCGCCGCTGCCGAACTGGTATGAAGGAACTTACGCTGTCTTCGTGACCATCTTCAGCGTGGCCATCATGTTTCTGATCCTGGCCTTCTTTCAGCGGTTCAGGCAGTCAGGTTCGGCCAGGCTGCTCGATCCGATGCAGTCTGCCGCCTTCGGCATGTTTTTGGTGCACTATCCGATCACGCTGTGGCTGCAATACTGGCTGTTCGACTACGATTTGCCTGCAATCGTGAAGGCTCTCACAGTGTTCGTGCTGACGGTGATTTTCAGCTGGGCCGTGACCGCAGCGTTGCGGACAATTCCCGGCGCGAAGCAGGTATTGTAGGGCATGCCCTCTTTACTCGTCATTGCGGGCCAGCGGGCTGGCTTGCAATGACGGAGAACTCGGGAGCGGCTCAGGCGGCCTTGCCGCCCATATACTCCGGCAGAAAACGTTCGTGCGACGTGCGCAAGCTCTCGATCGACACAAGCGCCTCGCCAACGATCGCGATGGCATCGCCGCCGGTGGTGCCGATCCGCACACAGGGCACCTCGCAGCCGCGCATCTTGGCGAGGACGCGGCCAGCTTCGGTTTCCGGCACGGTGACGAGATAGCGCGCCTGGTCCTCGCCGAACCAATAGGCCTGTGACACGAGCGAAGTCGGTGCAGCCAGAAGCTTCGCACCAATGCCGCTCGCCATCGCCATCTCGGCGAGCGCGATCAAGAGGCCGCCATCGGAGAGATCGTGCACAGCGGTTGCCGTACCCGCATGGATCATGCCGCGCACGCAGTCGCCGTTGCGCTTCTCGGCCGCGAGATCGACCGGTGGCGGTGCGCCCTCCTCGCGACCGCAGATGTCGCGCAGGTACACCGACTGGCCGAGCCATCCATGGGTCTCGCCGATCAGGAGGATCGCCTCACCCTCGGCCTTGAAGGCGAGCGAGGCAGACTTGGTGAAGTCGTCGAGCAGTCCGACGCCGCCGATCGACGGTGTCGGCAGGATCGCGCGGCCGTTGGTCTCGTTGTAGAGCGAGACGTTGCCCGATACGACCGGGAAGTCCAGCGTGCGGCAGGCTTCCGAGATGCCCTGCAGGCAGCCGACGAACTGGCCCATGATCTCGGGCCGCTCAGGGTTGCCGAAATTGAGATTGTCGGTAATCGCGAGCGGTTTGCCGCCGACCGCGGTGATATTGCGCCAGGCCTCCGCCACCGCCTGCTTGCCGCCCTCGAACGGATCAGCCTCGCAATAGCGCGGCGTGACGTCGACGGTCAGCGCCAGGCCCTTCGGCCCATCCTGCACGCGCACGACAGCGGCATCGCCGCCGGGGCGCTGCAGGGTGTTGCCGAGAATGACGTGGTCGTACTGCTCCCAGACCCAGCGCTTGCTGCACATGTCGGGCGTGCCGATCAGCTTCTCCAGCGCGGCCCCGAGCGCCATCGGCGCAGGCACCTCGCGCGCATGCACGACCGGCAGCGCGGCGGACGGGACATGCGGACGGTCATAGAGCGGCGCCTCGTCGCCGAGCTCCTTGATCGGCAGATCGGCCATGACATCGCCGCCATGCTTGACCACGAAGCGCTTGCTCGGCGTGGTGTAGCCGACCACCGCAAAGTCGAGGCCCCATTTCTTGAAGATCGCCTCGGCTTCCTTTTCCTTCTCCGGCTTGAGCACCATGAGCATGCGCTCCTGGCTCTCCGACAGCATCATCTCGTAGGCGCTCATGCCGATCTCGCGGGTCGGCACCGCATCGAGATCGAGGTCGACGCCGAGGTCGCCCTTGGCGCCCATCTCGACCGCCGAGCAGGTCAGGCCCGCCGCGCCCATGTCCTGGATCGCGATCACGCAGCCGTTCTCCATGATCTCGAGGCAGGCCTCGAGCAACAGTTTCTCGGCGAAGGGATCGCCGACCTGCACGGTCGGGCGCTTCTCCTCGGACTTGTCGTCGAACTCGGCCGACGCCATCGAGGCGCCGTGAATGCCGTCACGGCCTGTCTTGGAGCCCAAATAGACGATCGGCATGTTCACGCCGGAGGCCGCCGCATAGAAAATCTTGTCGGCATCGGCGAGGCCCACGGCCATCGCGTTGACGAGGATGTTGCCGTCATAGCGGGTGTGGAAACGCACCTGGCCGCCGACCGTCGGCACGCCGAAGGAATTGCCGTAACCGCCGACACCGGCGACCACGCCGGAGACGAGATGCCGGGTCTTGGCATGCTCGGGCGCACCGAAGCTCAGCGCGTTCAGGCAGGCGATCGGGCGCGCGCCCATGGTGAAGACGTCGCGCAAGATGCCGCCGACGCCGGTGGTCGCGCCCTGATACGGCTCGATGTAGCTCGGGTGGTTGTGGCTCTCCATCTTGAAGACCACCGCCTGGCCGTCGCCGATATCGATCACGCCGGCATTCTCACCGGGACCCTGGATCACCCAGGGCGCCTTGGTCGGCAGGCCCTTCAGATGGATGCGCGAGGATTTGTACGAGCAGTGCTCGTTCCACATCGCCGAGAAGATGCCGAGCTCGGTGAAGGTCGGCTCCCGCCCGATCAGCTTCAGGATGCGCTCGTATTCGTCGGGCTTGAGCCCGTGGGCGGCAACCAGTTCGGGGGTGATCTTGGGTTCGTTCTTCATGGCTTCAGGGGCTTTCGGCGGGCGTTTGGCCGTTCTTAGGAAGATCGGGGGCTCACGAAAAGCCCTTTATGGCGCATTTTCCCGCTGTCCCACGTTTTGCAAGGTGGGTCGGCGGGAACGGGAATTGCAAGGCGCTGACGGATCGGATTTAAGGGCTAAAGACCCGTAATTGAAGGCCCATTTCCTTGCACGAATTGACCAAAGTCCCCGCAACCCGCCGCCCCGACCTGCATGTCGCCACCGAGGGCGAGTTCACGGGCTGGCGGACCTGGATTCGCGACAGTTTTGAGAGCCATATCGGCCCGTTCTGGCACAAGATCGAGGACGACGGCAGCGTCCACTGCGCCTTCCGGGTCGAGAAAAAGCACCTCAATGGCTCCGCCAACGTCCATGGCGGCTGCTTCATGGCCTTCGCGGATTATTGCCTGTTTGCGATTGCCACCCACGAGCTGGACGGCCCGGCCGTGACCACCAATTTCGCCTGCGATTTCCTCGACGCGGCCCGCGAGGGCGAGCTGGTCGAATGCACCGGCGAAGTCTCCCGCGCCGGCGGCTCGCTGATCTTCCTGCGCGGCAGGCTGACCTCGGCCGGCCGGCCGCTATTCACCTTCTCCGGCACGATCAAGCGGGTGAAGCGGAAGCCGGCCCTGAAGGCAAACGCATAGCGCTTCCCTTTTCGCGCCCCCTCGCCCAGACTTGTCGACAGCGCGGGGAGCAGTAACAAGGTGCCGCAGAGCACGTCGCCAGGCCGCACGGCGGCCATAACGCCATCATCGCCGTCCATGCCCTCCACCGGCGCGCGCAACTGGCGCGATTACGCGCTGCTATTCGCGCTCGCCTGCTGCTGGAGCTCGACCTACCCCCTGGCGAAGCTCGCGCTTCCCACGATCCCGCCCATCACCTTCATCTCGGTGCGCTCGCTGATTGCGGCCGCCTTCCTGTTCGCCATCCTGTGGATGCGCGGCGTCAAGGTTCCGACCGACCTCAAGGCCTGGAAGCTGTTCGCGACCCAGCAGCTGATCAACTCCACGGTCCCGTTCCTGGTCATCACCTGGTCGCAGCAATATGTGCCGGCGTCCAACACGGTGGTGCTGGCCTCGACGACGCCGATCTTCGCCTTCCTGATCACCTCGTTGATCACCCGGCACGAGCCGGCGACGCTGCTCAAGCTCGTGGGCGCGATCCTCGGCTTCGCCGGCACCACCGCCATCATCGGGCTCGACGCGCTGCACGGCTTCGGCAGCGACATCATCGCGGAGATCGCGATCCTGCTCGCCACCATCTCCTTTGCCTGCGCGACGATCTTCGGTCTCAGGCTCTCCGACTACGATCCGATGGTGGTCGCGGCCGGCTCGCTGCTGTTCGGCGGCCTCGTGCTGCTGCCGCCGTCCTTGATCATCGACCAGCCCTGGACGCTGCATCCGACACCTCAGGCGATTATCTCCACCATCGTCATGGGCATCGTCTCCAGCGCGCTCGGCTTGATGCTGTTCTACATGTGCCTCGGCCGGCTCGGCACGCTGACGACCAATGCGCAGGGATATTTGCGCATTCCGATCGGCGTCGCGCTGTCGGTGCTGCTGCTCGGCGAAAGCGTGCCGTCGAACCTGGTGCTGGGCTTGCTGCTGGTGATGGCCGGCGTCGCGGCGATGACGGTGCCGGCGGAACGGCTGAAGCTGCGCTAGCCTGCGCTGAGCTGCTTCTCCGCGATCGAGAGCCATTCAGCCTGCGCCTCGCGCAGATATTTTGGCGCGCGGCGCATCTGGATCAGCAGCTCGTTGAAGACCAAGCGCGCCTCGGCGGTGCGGCCGACCATCTGCAGCAGCATGCCGTAGCGCACCCGCGCTTCGGCACCGGGGAAGTAGCCGGCGACGGCGTGAAATTCCTCCAGCGCCTCATCGAGGCGGCCGACCTCGGCGAGCGCGCGGGCATAGAGCAGATGCGCGTCGGCGGAATCGAAGTCCGGCCATTGCTTCTGGAGATCGTCGAGCGTCGCAAGCGCATCGGCCGGGCGTTTGGCGGCAAACACGGCCTGCGCCTTTCGAAGCGCGTAGACGGGATCGTGCCCCATCGGCAGCTTCAGGATGTGATCGTAATGCTGCTCGGCTTCAGCGAACCGGCCAATATTCGCGCACTCTTCGGCAAGCGCCGCGCGGTTGGTGATGGTGTCCGTGCCCGCCAACCGGTCGGACAGCTCGCGATAGCGCTTCTCCGGATCGAGCCTGTTGGCGACGCGCCGGCGCGCCTGACGTGCGCCCGGGCTGGAGAACCATTCCGGGACAAGTTCGACCGCGATATAGGCCAGCGCGCCGACCATCGGGACCATCAGGATGATGAAGGCCCAGGGCTGCAGCCGCCCGGTGCGCGAAGCGTGATAGATCAGCGTGATATCGAGCAGCAGAACGACCAAAGCGACGGGCATGTGACATCCACGAGCACAACGACAGCGCAGGCTTCCTGATATCGCAACTGATGCGATGAGACAACTTTGAGTTGCTCATATCCGCAGGATGCAGCGACGCAGAAGGCGCGCCTTGATGGCGACGAGGAGTCAGTCGTCTCAAACGCGATGGAGGTTCACTAGGCCCAACGCCTCTAAGGCTTGGGCCGCTATGGCTTGGCGTCGTCCGCCAGCAATTTCCGGTACTTCTCGACGTCGCGCGTCACCAGCTGCTGGAGCAGCTCCGGCGTATGCTCATTGTCGTTGGGGGCAACCGTCGACAGGTCAGCAAAACGCTTCTTCACCGCGTCGGTTTCCACGGCCGTGCGCGCGGCCGCATTCAGCTTGGCGATGATATCAGGCGGTGTGCCCTTGGGCGCGAACAGGCCGTTCCAGCCCTGTGCCTCGAATTCGGGCAATCCGGCCTCCGTGGACGTCGGCAGGTCAGGCAGTGTCGCAAGCCGCACCGTCGAACCGACCACGAGCCCCTTCACCAGCTTCTCGTTGATCGACTGCGACACCGACGCTGCCGCGTCACAGACGCCGTCAATCTGGCTGCCGATCGCATCCGTCAACGCAGGCGATGCGCCACGATAACCGACCAAGGTCGCGTCGATCCCGGCGGCCGTCACAAAACTCTTGCAGATGAGGTAGTTCGAGGAACCGACGCCGGCATGGCCGAGATTGATCTTGCCCGGATTGGCCTTGGCATAGGCGATGAACTCTTTGAGATCCTTCGCCGGGAAATCCTTGCGCAGCGCGATGATGCCGAACGTCTTCGCAACCATCGCGATCGGCGCGAAGGAATCGGGCGTGAACGGCAGCTTCGGATAGATCGTGTAGGTCGCGGCGTTGGTGCCGGCATTGCCGATCGCAATGGTGTAGCCGTCAGGCTCGGACCGGGAGGCGCGCGCCAGCGCGGTCGAGCCGCCGGCACCCGCGACATTCTCGATCACGATGGATTGGCCGAGCGCGATGCCCATCTGCTCGGCGACCGTGCGCGCGATCACGTCCGACGTGCCGCCGGCCGCGAACGGCACGATCATGGTGATCGGACGCTTGGGGAAGTCCTGCGCGAACGCAGCCGTCGCAAACGACATCGCCGCGAGCGCGACGAGCGCACGCTTCACCACGGCAGAAATCACGCGGCCTTTTCCAGATGCGCGGTCAGGCCCGCGAACAGGCCGCGGCCGTCGGTGCAGCCCATGATGTCTTCGACGTGGTTTTCCGGATGCGGCATCATGCCGAGCACGTTGCCCTTGTCGTTGACGAGGCCCGCGATCGAATGCGCCGCGCCATTGATGTTGCTGATATCGTCGACCATGCCATCGGCCGAACAGTAGCGATAGAGCACGCGCCCCTCGCCTTCGATGCGCTTGATGGTCTCTTCATCCGCCTCGTAATTGCCCTCGCCATGGGCGACGGGCACGCGGATCACCTGGCCAGCATTGTAGCCGCGGGTGAACGGCGTGTCGGAGCGCTCGACGCGCAGATGCACGTCCTTGCAGATGAATTTCAGCCGCGCATTGCGCATCAGCACGCCGGGCAGCAGGCCGGATTCGCAGAGGATCTGGAAACCGTTGCAGACGCCGAGGACGAGGCCACCCTTGGCCGCATAGTCGCGCACCGCATCCATCACCGGCGCCCGCGCCGCAATCGCACCACAGCGCAGATAATCGCCGTAGGAGAAGCCGCCGGGCACGACGACGAGGTCGGTGCCAGCAGGCAGCGACGTCTCGGCGTGCCACACCATCGCAGGCTCGTGGCCGGAGATCAGCTTCAGCGCGCGCGCCATGTCGCGCTCGCGATTGATACCGGGGAAGACGAGGATGGCGGCTTTCATCAGAGCAGCTCGACCCGATAATTCTCGATCACGGTGTTGGCGAGCAGCTTGTCGGCGGCGTCCTTCAGCGCGGCTTCGGCCTTGGCCTTGTCGGCGCCGGCGAGCTCGATGTCGAACACCTTGCCCTGGCGCACGCTGGCGACGCCGTCGACGCCGAGCGACTTCAGCGCGCCTTCGATGGCCTTGCCTTGCGGATCGAGGATACCCGTCTTCAGGGTAACGGTCACACGTGCCTTCACGTCGATAATCCTCTTAGCTCTTCACCAGCACGGGACCGGTGCCCTGCGGGCGCTCGTTCTCCATGAGGATGCCGAGGCGCTTGGCGACTTCGGTATAGGCCTCGAGCAGGCCACCGAGGTCACGGCGGAAACGATCCTTGTCGAGCTTCTCGTTCGACTTGATGTCCCACAGACGGCAAGAGTCCGGCGAGATCTCGTCGGCAACGATGATGCGCATCATCTCGTTCTCGAACAGACGCCCGCACTCCATCTTGAAGTCGACGAGGCGGATGCCGATGCCGAGGAACAGGCCGGTGAGGAAGTCGTTGACGCGGATGGCGAGCGCCATGATGTCGTCGATCTCCTGGGGCGTGGCCCAGCCGAACGCGGTGATGTGCTCTTCCGACACCATGGGGTCGTTGAGCTGGTCGTTCTTGTAGTAGAATTCGATGATCGACCGGGGCAGCTGGGTGCCCTCCTCGATGCCGAGGCGCTGCGACAGCGAGCCGGCGGCAACGTTCCGCACCACCACCTCGAGCGGCACGATCTCGACCTCGCGAATCAACTGCTCGCGCATGTTGAGGCGGCGGATGAAATGGGTCGGCACCCCGATGTCGTTGAGGTGCTGAAACAGGTACTCCGAGATCCGGTTGTTGAGGACACCCTTGCCCTCGATCACCTGATGCTTTTTGGCATTGAACGCGGTGGCATCGTCCTTGAAGTGCTGGATCAGGGTACCGGGCTCCGGACCTTCATACAGAACCTTTGCCTTGCCTTCATAAATGCGACGCCGACGGCTCATTGGGATGTACCGTGTTTTGTTGAAATCCATGTATTTGGTGTGCTCCGGTTACCAGGTTACGACCCACAGCGGAGCTGCCGTGAACGACCTGGAACCCCACCTGAATCCAAGGAAACCCCCAAGGAAACAGAACGGGAACCAAGCCTCCAGGCAACCTATCCGATTGGCTGTCCAAGCACAATCGATCCGGCCCATCCGACGCTGACTTATACCGCCTTGCCTGCGGCTTTACGGCTCGTTGTTTCGCCGATCGTGCTGTTTATGTAGGCATGCGCAGGGGCCCTCGCAACGAGGGCCGCCAGGTCCAGCGACCTCAAGGGATCGGAAGACGCATGAGTGAATTCGACAAGCGCGAAGAAGGCTTTGAGAAGAAGTTTGCCCTCGACGAGGAGCAGAAATTCAGGGCGGAGGCCCGCCGCAACCGGCTGCTCGGACTGTGGGCGGCCGATAAGCTCGGGATTACCGGCGAAGACGCCGCGGCCTATGCCAAGGAGGTCGTCGCGGCCGAATTCGAGGAGGCCGGCGATGGCGTCCTGCACAAGGTCATGGCCGATTTCGCCGCCAGGAACGTGGCAGTCACGGAACAGGCGATTCGGGCCAAGATGAGCGAGCTGATCGCGGTCGCAGCCGCCGAGCTGAAGGCCGGCAAATAGCCTAACCAAAGTAGGCTTCACCAAAGTAGGCTTCAGCGGGTGACGGATGGCCATCCGCCGCCCTCTCTCCCGGGCTTGCGGCCGGCTCCGGGCAATGCCAAATGGGCGGCATGTCACAGGATCACATTTCGAACGTCCTCGCCCAACGCTATGCCTCGCCCGCGATGCGCGCCATCTGGAGTGGCGAGGGCAAGGTCCGCCTCGAACGCGACTACTGGATCGCCGTGCTGAAGGGCCAGCGCGATCTCGGTATCCCCGTGCCCGATGGCGTGATCGAGGCTTATGAGCGCGTGAAGGACCAGGTCGACCTCGCCTCCATCATGCGGCGCGAGCGCATCACCCGCCACGACGTCAAAGCTCGAATCGAGGAGTTCTGCGATCTCGCCGGTCACGAGCACCTGCACAAGGGCATGACCAGCCGCGACCTTACCGAGAACGTCGAGCAGCTGCAGGTCTATCGCGGGCTCCAGCTGATCGAGACCAAGAGCATCGCCGCGCTCATTCGCTTTGCGAAGCACGCCAGGCAATTCCGCGACATGCCGTTCACGGCGCGCACGCACAATGTCGCCGCGCAAGTGACGACGCTCGGCAAGCGCATCGCCATGTTCGGCGAGGAGATGCTGGTGTCGCATCAGAGCCTGGTCAGCGTGCTCGACAGCTATCCCGCGCGCGGCCTGAAGGGCGCGGTCGGCACGCGGCTCGACCAGATCACTCTGTTCAATGGCGATGCCGGCAAGGCCCGCGCGCTCGAGCAGCAAATTCTCAAGCACCTCGGCCTGCCCAGGAGCTTCGATGCCGTCGGCCAGGTCTATCCGCGCAGCCTCGACTTCCGCGCGGTCAGCGTGCTGACCGAGCTCGCCAGCGGTCCCGGCAATTTCGCCAAGACGCTGCGCCTGATGGCCGGCCATGAACTTGCCAGCGAAGGTTTTGCCAAGGGCCAGGTCGGCTCGTCCGCGATGCCGCACAAGATGAACAGCCGCTCCTGCGAGCGCATCAACGGCCTGCATGTCGTCTTGAAGGGTTATCTCGCAATGGCCGCGGGCCTTGCCGGCGATCAGTGGAACGAAGGCGACGTCTCCTGCTCCGTCGTTCGCCGCGTCATGCTGCCCGATGCCTTCCTCGCCATGGACGGCCTGCTCGAGACCCTGCTCTCGGTGCTCGACCAGATGGAAATCTTCGACGCCGTCGTCGCGACCGAGCTGAATCGGTACCTGCCCTTCCTGCTCACCACCACGGTGATGATGGAAGCGGTGAAGAAGGGCGCGGGCCGCGAAGGCGCCCATGAGGCGATCAAGGAGCATGCGGTCGCTGCCATCAGAGACCTGCGCACCGGCAAGATCGTGCAGAACGATTTGCTCAAGCGTCTCGCCGCTGACCAGCGTCTCGGCCTCAGCGAAGCCGAGCTGAGCCAGGTGCTCGAGCACGGCCGCGCCAATTCCGGCGACGCCGGCGCCCAGGTCGATTACTTCGCCGAGCAGGTCGATGCGCTGGCGAAGGCGAAGCCCGAAGCGGCGAAGTACACGCCGGGCGCAATTCTCTAGCTAGCCAACAGCGATGCTCTCTCTGTTCCCTCCCCCCTTGCGGGGGAGGGTCAGGGAGGGGGGTGCCACACCGGAATTCTTTCCGCTGCGCGCCCGCGATGCGTCGTTAGTAACAGGCAGTCTTTGCTGGGCTACCCCTCTCCCTAGCCCTCCCCCATAAGGAGGGAGGGAACGCACCTTTTCTGGGGCGCCAGGCGAATGTCACTCCGTCCGGCCTCATTCTTCCTTAAACCCATACTCCGGCACGTTGCCGCTGGCGCCGTAATATTTGTACGGCAGGAATTTGCCTGACATGGTGATCTTGACGCGGTCTCCCTTCGGGTTGGCGACGCGCTCTATTCCCATGTCGAAATCGATCGCCGACATGATGCCGTCGCCGAATTCCTCCTCGATCAGCGCCTTCCAGGCCGGACCGTTCACCATCACCATCTCGTAGAAGCGGTAGATCAAGGGATCGGTCGGCGGCATCGGCGTGCCGGTGCCGCGCATTGGCACCTCGTTGAGCATTGCGGTCTCGGCCTTGGTCAGACCGAACAGCTCGGCCGCGTTGGCGGCTTGCGGCTTGGTCAGCTTCATCTGGCCCATGATCGCGCCGACGATCAGCACCTCGGAATAGCCGCCGATTTTTTCGCAGATGTGTTTCCAGCTCCAGCCCTTCTCGCGCTTGATGTCGAGCAGCTTCTCGGTGAGGTCTTCGCGTTTCATGTCGGTCTCCTTTGGCGAGGCATGGGCCTGCCGCTTTCGGAGGCACGAAACGTGCCAATAAATGAGGCTTATGGCTTCAGAGTTTTGATAAACCGCCCGATCGCCGCCAGCACCGGCTGCTGATCACCGGCAAAGAACCAGTGATCTTGGCCCTCGACCTCGACGAATTGCGCACCGGGAATCCGGCTTGCCACGTCGCGGCCGGCGGCGATGCGCACAGCCTTGTCGCGTTGCCGGTGCATGACCAATGTCGGCACCGCGATTTGCGGCAGCAGGTGCCGCACATCGGCATCGCGAAACGCGTCCAGCACGGCCGAGATGCCGCCCGGGCTGGACGCCGCGCGCAATAGCCCTGCCCACCAGGCGCGCGCCTGCGGATCGTCGGCAAGGCTCGGCGCGAAAGCCTCGATCCCGGCCGGGCCGCCCCATTGCGCAACAAGGTGCTGGCGCCAGGCATCATACTGGCTGGCGCGCAGCGCGTGCGGATAGTCCTCCGCCCAACAGCCCTTTGCGAGTGCGCCGAACAGGATGAGCCCGGCGACGCGGCTGTCATCATCGACCGCAAATTTGACGCAGGCCGGGCCGCATTCGGATGCGCCGAACAGCACGACGCGGCGCGACTCCGCTGCCCGCAGCACCGTGCCGATATCCTCCGCAGTGACATCGATATTCGGGGCTGAGCCGACCCGGTCGGACAACCCGATGCCGCGGCGATCGAACACGATCAGGCGGCCGAGCTTCATCAGTGACGCCAGAAATGACCGGCTCGCAGGATGCTCCCAGGCTCGCTCCACATGCGAGACGAAGCCCGGCATCACCAGGATATCCAGCGGGCCGCTGCCATGGGTCTGATACGCCAGATGCACGCCTGAGCCCTTGACGTAGCGTGTCGTCGGTACAGCCTGGGGCGCCGAAGCGGGACTCATCAGCGCCTCGGTCTCGGCTTCCGGCGCGACACCGAGCTCGTCGCGCAGCCGCTGCGTCAGCGCGGCGTGATGCCGTTCGGCCGCACCGCGATCGCCCGATAGCAGCAGGCTGCGGATCAGATGCCGGCCATAGACTTCACTGAGCGGATCGAGCTCGACCAGCCGGCCCGCATGCGCGCTTGCGGCAGAATGATCGCCGGCGGCGTTCTTGTCCTGCACCAGCCGTTCCAGCGCGTGCACGAGCCGTCCCCGCAGCGCCTCGCGGCGAAAGAAGGCCCAATCGTCGAAATCAGGCGTGTCCTCCGGAGAGAAGCCGGCGAGGAAGTCGCCGCGATAGATCTGGCAGGCCTCTTCAAACGCGCCGCGGTCGCAGGCGCTCTCGAACAGATGCGTATCGACCTCCAGTGCGACGGCCGCAGACCAGCGCACGCTGGTGCGGTCGGTCTCGAAAACCGGCTCGCCGAGCGCGAGCTCGATGCGATGAAGCAGGCGCCGCAAACGCGCGAGCCCGGTCTCGCGGTCAGCCTCGGGCCACAACTGCGTTGCCATCACATCCCGTGCGATCGCCCCCCTGGCCTCAGCGAGATAGACCAGCAGCGCAAGCCCTTTGCGCAAGGCCAGCTTGATCGGACGGTCGTCGGCGTGGACCTCGGGGAACCCGAACGTCCCGAGCGAGAAAGTCGTCATGGAATGCTTGCTCCGCTCGGGGGACGCACAGGGGACGGTCGAGCGGTAGTCATCGGCCCGGATCGAGTCCCCTCGCCTGCGAGCGATTCAGGCTCCGGCATGCGGCACCGCCATATCAGTCACATTGGAAAAAAACATGGTTTTGCGCCTTCTGATCCTGCTCTACGCCCTCGTGAGCTACGCCATTTTCACGGTCTCGTTTCTCTATGCGCCCGGTTTCGTCGGCAATTATGTCGTGCCCAAGTCAATCGACAAGTCGATCGACATCAGCAACCTCTCGAATTTGAACGAAGCCATCGGCGTCAATCTGCTGCTGATGGGCCTGTTCGCCATCCAGCACAGCGTCATGGCGCGCCCGGCGTTCAAGCGATGGTCGGCCGAATTCCTTCCCGCAGCCTGCCAGCGCAGCACCTATGTACTGCTCTCCAGCCTGATCCTCCTGTTGCTGTTCTGTCAGTGGCGTCCGATTCCGACCGTGATCTGGCAGACGGACGGACCGGCGGCCTGGGTACTGATATCGGTGCATTGGCTCGGCTGGCTGATCGCGTTCGCCTCGACCCACATGATCGATCATTTCGACCTGTTCGGCCTGCGCCAGGCTTTCTCCGCGTGGCGCGGAGCCAGGATATCAGGTCAATCGTTCCGAACACCCCTGCTCTACAAGATCATACGGCATCCGATTATGCTCGGCTTCCTGCTCGCGTTCTGGGCCACGCCCGAGATGACTGCTGGCCATCTGCTGTTCGCACTCGCCAACACCGCCTACATCCTGATCGCGCTCCAGTTCGAGGAACGGGATCTCATCGCCGAGTTCGGTGAGACCTATCAGGACTATCGCCGGCGCGTGCCTATGCTGCTGCCGCGCCTGTTCGGGCGCCGCCAGACGGAAGGAGCACCGCAATGAGAGCCATGCTGTGCAATTCGTTCACCGGACCGCAGGATTTGCGGCTTGGTGAGATCGCCGAGCCTAAGCCGGCCGCCGACGAGATCCTCATCGACGTCCATGCAGCCTCGGTCAGCTTCATGGACCAGTTGCTGGTCTCGGGCCTCTATCAGATGCGCCCACCCCTGCCCTTCGTGCCGGGCACGGAGGCTTCTGGTGTCGTCGCCGCAATCGGCGATAACGTCACACAATTCGTTCCCGGTGATCGCGTGGCGTGCAGCAGCTGGACCGGCGGCTACGCCGAACGGATGATCGCCAAGGAATCCAAGGGTGTGCACCTGCCTGATGGCGTCCCGTTCGAAGCGGCCGCAACGGTGCTGCATGTCTACGGCACGGCCTATTATGCGCTGGTCGAGCGCGCGCAGGCGCAAGCCGGTGAGACCGTTTTCATCACCGGCGCGGCCGGCGGGGTCGGGCTCGCCGCTGTCGATCTCGGCCGGCATCTGGACTTGCGCGTCATCGCCGGTGTCGGCTCCGACGACAAGGCCGCCCTGGTGCGCCGCTACGGCGCCAGCGAGGTCATCAACTATCGCAGCGAGGATTTGCGCGACCGGATCAAGTCAATCACCTCAGGCCAAGGCATCGATATCGGCTTCGACAATGTCGGAGGTACGATCCTCGAGCAGATGGCACGGCTGATGAACTGGGGCGGTCGGCTGATGCCGATCGGCTTCACCAGCGGCGCCATTCCATCCATCCCGATGAACCTGCCGCTTCTGAAGAACTATGCCATCATCGGCGTCTTCGTCGGTGCCTGGGCGGAAAGATTTTCCGCCGAGGCCGCGCGCATGAACGACACGCTGATGCAATTGCTCGCTGACGGAAAGATTCGCCCGCACATCGACCGCGTCGTCCCTTTGGAGGACGCCGGCGAAGCCATGCGCGCCGTGGCCAACCGGACAGTTCAGGGAAGAATTGTGCTCAAGATCCGATAGAGTGCGCGTGCACCGGCAAGACGAGAAGGCAAGCTTTGACCCAGATCATCATCGACAAGCGCTATTGCGGTCCGCCGAACTCCGGCAACGGCGGCTATGTCTGCGGCCGGCTGGCTCAGCACATTCCACGCGGAGCCGAAGTGACGCTGCGCGCGCCGCCTCCCCTGGACACGCCGCTCGGTGCAATCGCGACCGACGACGGTACCTGGGAGCTTCGCGACGGCGCCAAACTCATCGCGACAGGACGCGCGACAAGCGTCGAGCTTGCGCGGCTGGAGACAGCCAGCTTCGAGGAGGCCTGCGCCGCCGAATTGCTGACGCTAGTCAAACCGCACGAGCACCCGCTGCCGACCTGCTTCGTCTGCGGACCCGCAAGAGCTCAGGGCGACGGCCTGCGCATTTTCGCCGGACCGCTCGGGCGTCATGCGCAGGCTCCCGTTCTCGCAGCGAGCTGGACGCCGGATCGGAACCTGGCTGCCGAGGATGGCCTGGTCGCTCCCGAATTTCTCTGGTCCGCGCTCGATTGCCCGACCGGCTTTGCCTGCAATTGCGATCCGCAGGGAAATGCGTTCGACCGCACACCGCTTCTGCTGGGACGCATGTCCGCACGGATCGAGGCCCGTCCGCGCCCCGGCGACCGCTGCGTCATCACCGCCTGGCCGACCGGCCGCGACGGCCGCAAGCGCACCGCCGAGGCCGCGCTGCATGATGAAATCGGCAGGTTGCTGGCTGTCGCCCGCACGACATGGATTGCCGTCGAACGCGAGGTCCAGCTGGGGCGATAAGCGACGATCTCGTAAGGTGGGCAAAGGCGCGCTGCGCCGCGCCCACCACTTCGGCGAACCTTCAACGAATTTACCTTCCGTCAAGCACGGCTCGCGATCAGGCGAGATCTGTAAAGACGGCCTTAGCATCCTCTCGTCATTGGTCATCCGCAAGAGAAGGGATGCTCTGGAATGCTGTCCGACGGCGGACGATACAGCTTGCCGCGCTGGCGCGCGATGCGATGGTTGACCGACGTCGGCCCCGACGTGCCGGCCGACATTCGCGCAGCCCTCATCGCCCAACTCTTCGGTGCGTTTCCGATCTTTGCGGGCGGCGCCATCAATTCCGTCGCGATCGCGGCCATCATCGCCTATCGTCTGCAGACGGGGCCGCTTGTCGCCTGGTTCGTGCTCGAACTCGCGATTTGCCTTACGCGCCTTGCGATCCTGGTCGCGGCGCATCGTGCGACCCGGCTGCACCGGCCCACCCCGACCGACCTTCATCTCCTGTTCTCGATGGCCTGGAGCCTGAGCCTCGGACTGGGCGCGGTGGCCAGCATCGCGAGCGGCGACTGGCTCGTCGCGATGCTTGCCTCGATGTCCACCGCAGCCATGATCGGCGGCATCTGTTTCCGCAATTTCGGCGCGCCGCGATTTGCCGGAGTCATGATGCTGATCTGCCTCGGCCCCATCGTCATTTACATCGCCTTTCTCAGCGAGCCGATGCTCTACATCATGATCTATCAGATCCCGATGTATCTCGCGGCGATGGCGGGCGCGGGCTTCCGGCTCAACAGGATGCTGATCACGACCATGCGGGCCGAGCGCGAAAACAACCGCCGTGCGCACCATGACGCACTCACAGGGCTGCTCAACCGCGCCGGATTGATCGATGCGCTGGAAACGAGGCTCGCGCAATCCCGTCGTGGGGGCCGCCCTATCGCCCTGTTCTTCGCAGATCTCGACGAGTTCAAGCCGATCAACGACACGTTCGGGCATGCTGCCGGCGACAAGGTGCTCGAGGGCGTCGCGGAGCGATTGCGCAGCGTGGTGCCCGAAGGCGCGGCCATCGCGCGGATGGGCGGTGACGAATTCGTCGCCTTGGTGGATGGCGTCACGGCCGAGCAGGCGCTGGCCATGGGACAACGCTTCGTCGGAGAGATCGCGGCGCCCTATCAGGTCGATGGCGAGACCCGCGTCGTGATCGGTGCCAGCGTTGGCATCGCGCTGTCACCTGACCATGGGTCCCGAGTGGACGAGTTGCTTGCGGTCGCAGATGCGGCACTCTACGAGGCCAAATCGAGCGGCAAGTCCCGTTGCTGCCTGGCTGCGATTGATGTGAACCTGGCTGCGCTGCGCCGGCTTCAGCGCGGCAGCATGTGCGCCACGCCTGGGAGCAGCGTAGCAGCCTGAGGGCGATCGTTCCTCGCTAGACCTGGCGTGCCGGGCTATCGGAACGCGCGATCCAGATACGAATCCAGTCTTGCTTGCGACACGGCATCGAGCGCGCTCTGTTCCGTTGGAGAGCGAACGCCTCCCCTCTGCAAAGCCGATCTCCCCAGCCCCCCGGGGACAACAGCCGCAACTGCTCGCCCGGAGGTTCCTTTTGGCGTATCCAGAGACAGACCGATAATCAGTGCGTGTTTGTCGAGGCGCGATCCGCCAGCTGTGATACTTGCCGGACTGAGGAGACCCCATCCGTTCCCGGCGGGCGCGACAATGACATGAGGGGATACCGACCCGGACAGGGTCGTTGTGAACGTCAGCTGATCGGCGAACACCGTTGAATTGGACTTGTCGATTGAGAGATTTCTGATCTCGTTCAGGTCAAAGAACGTCGAGATCAGCTCATCAATTCCGATCTTGCCCGCAATCGGATAGGCATAGTTCGGAGATCTGTAGTCCGAGCCGCAACCGCGTCGACCGTCTTCCATCGGATAACCGATATCCCAGTTTTCCAGCAAATCCTTAGCCGTCTCGCTGACGATGAAGTGTCGGATATTCTGGCGTTTGAAGTCCCCGCCCGCCGACAAACCGATGCCGGCCGATCCATTCGTCATGAATTTGACAGGGTCGGCGACGCCGGACGCGCCGTTGTCCTCCGTGATATCGAATGAAAAATCGTAGGCGATGCCAGTCTGGATATATTTGTCGTAGATGGCACGCTCGTGAGCGTTCATTCGCGTCCTCATTCGCGGATCCCAAGGCATCCCGCGCAGTCGCGTAAGGTACTCGATGATAGCAGGGTTGGGAGGATCTTCCTTATTCAGAAGCTCGATCGCCTTGTCCTGAATGGCAAGCCGCGTTTCGCAACGAATGTACTGCACGAGGATCGGTGTCGGAACGCCCGTGGCCTCTTGCTGAACCGGATGGATTGAACATCCGGCAAGTGCAACGGCGACAAGCAACGCGAGATATCGCGCTGCCCTCCCGGGCAAAACGCTTTTGCTGCCGCCTAGAATACGACCCCGAATTCCCTCCAAGGCTGGATGCATGCTGTCCCCCCAACAAATTGGGCAGGGCAACACACGCGCAAGCAAAGGGGTCTCATGCCCCGGTCAGAAAATTCAAAAAAATGCGACCCCAAAAGACAGCGCGCGAGCTGCCTCAACTCAAGATAAGTATGCGGGGGATGCTATACCTTGAGTAAGCCGAGTCAAAAGGAAAATTGACGGCTGCCCGTTGATCCATCCGAACTGATGCGGACCGATCACTCAACGCAGCCGCAAGGCGACCCCACCCCACACCGGAGCGATCAGCGCCCCGCTCGCAGCGAGCCAATTTCAACGTCAGCAGCTTGCTTCTCGATAAATGTCTTCGGGCAGTCGGCAGCGGCTTGGTCGAACCGCCTCAACGCCTCTTCCTTCGTGCCGCTTTGCAGCGCGCGCTCCGCAATATAGAAATTCGCCTCGCAGACCTGCGCCTTCTTCTTCGCCGGGTTGGAATCATCCGCCGCGCCGAGCACTTGCTCCGGCGCCATCGTGCCGAGAAAGAGATTGACGATAGGCGCGGGCCATTTCGTCGCGTCCAACTGCCTTGCTGCCTCGCTCAGCTGGCTCGGTTGGCCACTGCGCCTTG
Organism: Bradyrhizobium sp. BR13661; assembly: GCF_029892425.1. Classification (GTDB taxonomy): domain Bacteria; phylum Pseudomonadota; class Alphaproteobacteria; order Rhizobiales; family Xanthobacteraceae; genus Bradyrhizobium. The sequence continues at coordinate 135,380 of NZ_JARXWB010000015.1, forward strand.
CAACAATTTCGCGCCATACGACCGGATAGACATCCTTTGGATTGAGCTGGATCGACTGATCGAGATCGGCCAACGATTTTTCGAGTGAGCCAATCTGCCAATAGAACCTTGCACGATGAAAGTAGGCGCGCGCATTCTTCGCATCGAGTTGCAGGAGTTGATCGTAGTCCGCTATCGCGCGTTCGAAATCCCCCTTGGTTCTGTACGCGTTGCCACGATCCGATATGGCCTCCTTATCCTTGGGATTAAGGCGGATCGCGTTATCAAAGTCTGCGATCGCCCGGTCAAGGTCCCCTTTCGCGACGTAGGCCACTCCCCGAGCGCGGAGCAAAGGACCATCTCCCAAAGCGAGTACAATTGATTCACCAGCAACGAACGCGGAAATGGGCTCAGCGTCCTGACCTTGAGCCTGAGTTTGCCGATCACCGGGGTTTGGTTGGTCCTGATGGGCCAGCAGGATCGCCTGATTGAAATCGGCAATGGCGCGATCGTAGTCGCCTTTTCGAGCATAGGCGACCCCGCGGCAGCCGTAGACAGATCGGCTTCTCGGGTTCAGCTCGATGATCCGGTCATAGTCGGCGATAGCGCGGTCGAATTCGCCCAGCTGAGAAAAGGATTCGGCTCGGAAGTAGTAGAAATATTCGTGTCTTGGCTTGATCGACATTGTTTGATCGAGCTCGGCCAATGCGCGCTCTCGGTTACCCTTGGCGAAGTAAACCCGGCCACGGCACAATTGGCCGCCGCCGGTTTGCGGGCTGATCTCGACCGCCCGATCACAGTCGACCATGGCCCGATCCACGTCGCCGGTGCGGATGTATGCGAGGCCTCGATCGACATGCACTATGACATTGTCAGGATGGACCAGAAGGGCTTGATCATAATCAGCGATGGCGTGGATAAAGTCGCGCCTCGTCCCGTGGATTCGGGCGCGTCCTAGATATGCATATGTATTCTTGGGATCGAGCTCGATCACCTTGGCGTAGTCAGACAGCGCGGCATCGGGCTCTTGCTTTTGGAGATGCGCAGACGCCCTCGCAAGTCGAGCGCTCAGATTGTCTGGATAGCGCTCGATGATCTGGTCATAGTCTGCGATCGCACCGTCGATGTCGCCCTTTTGGCGGTAGAACATGGCGCGGCGGATATGCGCCATGACCGTACCTTGCAGCATAGGCGCCGCCTCGATCAGAGCGGTGCAGCCTGCGATCCGGTCATCGACACTGAAATTTCCGACCGCGTTGCACTTGGCGGACAAGGACATTTCGGCGCGGCCGCTTGATATTTCGAGCAGGGTCGCCAGCACCAACGCACTCACGCATGCTGCCACGCAAATCAGGGCGCGGCCTGTCATTCCCAACATGCAGTCCCCAGTTCAATTCCCAGGAACTGTCATAGCAACCCATCGAGCGTCTGCACAGCCCTTGGTTGCGGCCCTCGTAAGCGCGACGGCCTATCCTACGCGCGCTGCTCCATCATCCCCTGCAGCCGCACCAGTTCCACCTCGAGATCCCGCTCCACATCCGCCGCGCGGATCTCCAGCACGCGATAGTCCCGCGCCTCGAGCCAAGCCCGCCTTGACGCGCGATCGGCGGCAATCGTCTCGCCCTCGCCCGGGTTCACCAGCTCGATCGCGATCCGATGCGGGAAGGAGACGAAGTCCGGGATGTGGCGGCCGACCGGGGTCTGGCGCTTGAACTGACCTGCGAACCGGCGGTCGCGCGTCAGTGCCTGCCAGAGCAGGCGCTCGGCATCGGTCGGATTGCGGCGGAGCAGGCGGGCAAGGCCGCGCACGGTCGAGCCGCTGTCGGACACGCCGCCGCCCTGCCCGTGCTCGGCCAAGAGCGCGCGCAGGCGCGTCGCCTGCTCGCCGTCGAGCACGCCGCCCTTGGCCGGGCCCTTGCGCCCCTCCGCAATCGCCATGACGACCCCATGCAGCGTGTGCATGTCCTGCTTGGTCGGCTCCATCCGGCTGAAGATGTTGCGCAGGTTCACCAGCATGGTGTCGCGTTTCTCGGCCGGGCGCAGGAATTCGACGCGGTCGAGCTCGCGGATGAGATTGTCGAAGAAGGCCTGCATCTGGTGCTGCGAGGCGCGCTCGGACCGCTCCGGCATGGCGTGCGGGAGCTCGCCGGAGGTGGCCCGCTTGAACCATTCATAGCCGACCAGCAGCACGGCCTGGGCAAGGTTCAGCGAGGCAAAGCCCGGATTGACCGGGAAGGTGATGATGCGGTTGGAGAGCCCGACCTCCTCATTGGTCAGCCCCCAGCGCTCCCGGCCGAACAGAATGCCGGCTTTGCCGCCGGCCGCAACGTGCCCGGAAATCTCCGCCGCAGCCGCCTCCGGCCCGACCACCGGTTTGGCCTGGTCGTGGGGACGGGCCGTGGTGGCGAACAGCAGGTCGAGGTCAGCGACGGCCTCACCGACCGTGTCGAACAATTCGACCTTTTCCAGAATGTGGTCGGCGCCGGCGGCGGCGCGCTGGGCGGCGATATTCGGCCAGCCGTCGCGGGGGTTGACGATGCGCAAGGCACTGAGGGCAAAGTTGCCCATGGCGCGCGCGGCCATGCCGATGTTTTCCCCGAGCTGCGGCTCGACCAGGATCACGATGGGACCGTCGAGGGCGAGGCCCGCCTTGCTCTTGTCAGTCCCCGACATCTCGTTTCGCTTTCATACTGTCTCTCCAAGGCCTTGGAGAGGCGCTCTTAGGAATTGATTCAAAGCCGGCCGCCGGCCGGCCCGCATGTCTGCCTGTCGTTTGCCTGTCCTGACAGAATTCTCAAGGGAAATAACGACTTGGAATCGGCTTTTGAATCTCGCCTGAAACTTCACCCCGGCCCGGCCGCGGCGGCAGGCTCCGTCCCCCATCTGTGGAAGCTGGATGAGCTAAAAGTGCATAATCCCTCGGCTTTCGCCCGCTGCTATCAGGTGCTAAGAGGCGACGGATATTCCCGTGGCGCGCCAAGAGCGCCGTTCCGAAGAGGCTTCCCCGATCATGGCAAAAATCAAGGTATCCAATCCCGTCGTCGAGCTCGATGGCGACGAGATGACCCGGATCATCTGGCAGTACATCAAGGACAAGCTGATCACCCCGTTCCTTGACGTCGAGCTGCTCTACTTCGACCTGGGCATGGAGTACCGCGACGAAACCAACGATCAGGTGACCATCGACGCCGCCGAGGCGATCAAGAAGGTCGGCGTCGGCGTCAAGTGCGCCACCATCACCCCGGACGAGGCCCGGGTGAAGGAGTTCAACCTCAAGCAGATGTGGAAGTCGCCGAACGGCACCATCCGCAACATCCTCGGCGGCGTGATCTTCCGCGAGCCGATCATCTGCAAGAACGTACCGCGCCTGGTTCCCGGCTGGACCAAGCCAATCATCATCGGCCGCCACGCCTATGGCGACCAGTACCGCGCCACCGACATCAAGTTCCCGGGCAAGGGCACCCTGTCGATGAAGTTCGTCGGCGAGGACGGCACCGTGATCGAGAAGGAAGTGTTCAAGGCTCCGGGCGCCGGCGTCGCCATGGAGATGTACAATCTCGACGACAGCATCATCGACTTCGCCCGCGCCTCGCTCAACTACGGCCTGCTGCGCAACTACCCGGTCTATCTCTCGACCAAGAACACGATTCTCAAGGTCTATGACGGCCGCTTCAAGGACATCTTCCAGGACATCTACGACCGCGAGTTCAAGAAAGAATTCGAGGCCAAGGGCCTGACCTACGAGCACCGCCTGATCGACGACATGGTGGCCTCGGCGCTGAAATGGTCCGGCGGCTATGTCTGGGCCTGCAAGAACTACGACGGCGACGTGCAGTCCGACACGGTCGCGCAGGGCTACGGCTCGCTCGGCCTGATGACCTCGGTGCTGCTCACCCCGGACGGCAAGACTGTCGAAGCCGAAGCCGCCCACGGCACCGTGACCCGCCATTACCGCGAGCACCAGAAGGGCAAGGAGACCTCGACCAACTCGATCGCGTCGATCTTCGCCTGGACCCGTGGCCTCGCCCACCGCGCCAAGCTCGACAACAATGCCGAGCTCGCCAAGTTCGCGAACACGCTGGAGAAGGTCTGCGTCGACACCGTCGAGGAAGGCTACATGACCAAGGACCTCGCGCTCCTGGTCGGCGCCGACCAGCGCTGGCTCTCGACCACCGGCTTCCTCGACAAGGTCGCTGACAACCTGGTGAAGGCGCTGGCGGCGTAATTCGCCCGCGCATTATTTTCGCCCGATCGGGGTTAAACATCATGATGGGCCGCGCTCAGGTGCGGCCCATTCGTTTTATGAGAGCCCTTCGCGGAGACCCACCATGTTCGTCAAGTTCGCTGCCCCCTGCCTGTTGTCACTTGCAGCCATGATTGGACCTGCAGCGGCTGCGGAGCTTCCGGACGCCATCGCCGCATCAGGCGAGAGCGTCGTGCTCAGCGTCCACGCCGAGGGCGCGCAGGTCTATGAATGCAAGGCTGGCGCCGACGGCAAGCTCACCTGGGCTTTCCTCGAGCCGATTGCGACGCTGCTCTCCGAGGGCAAGACCATCGGCCGCCACTATGCGGGGCCGAACTGGGAGCACGCCGACGGCAGCGCGGTGGTCGGCAAGGCCATCGGCAACGCGCCGGGCGCCACGTCTGCCGATATCCCCTGGCTGAAGCTGGAGGTCGCCTCCCGCCGCGGCAGCGGCGTGCTGACGCCTGTGACCACCGTCCAGCGCATCAACACCCATGGCGGCAAGCTCGACGGCGCCTGCGACAAGGCCGGCGACTTCAAGAGCGCGCCCTACTCGGCCGACTACATTTTCCTCCGGAAAGGCTGACGCTCAGCGGTCGGTGCCCTCAGGCTCCGCCTGCGCAAGCTCTGCCGCCGCGAGATCGCCGGTGTCGGCGAGCCGCGCCTTGGCGGTGGTATGGACGTGCTCGGCGAGCGTCGGCATGCGCGCGATCAGGGCGTGAAAATCCTGGACGTCGAGAACGAGCAGCCGGGTCTTGCGCATCGCCGTCACCGTGCCGCTGCGCTTCGTCTTATGTAGCAGCGCGATCTCGCCGAAGAAGGTGCCGTCGCCGAGCCGCACATGCTGGCTCGGCAGCATGATCTCGACCTCGCCCGCGGTGATGAAATACATCGATGACGCCGCATCGCCTCGCCGTACCAGCACTTCGCCCTGCTCGATGGTGCGCGCCCGCAGGAGCCGCATGATGTCGGCGATCTCACCTGCCGACAGATGCGCGAACAGCGGCACGCGGGCCAGCATGCCCCAGGTCACGACGAAGTCGCGCCGCTTCACTTCTTCCGCGAACGCCGAGGAGATGATCGCGACCGGCAGCGCGATCATGGCGAAGCCGCTGATGATGGCAAACACCGAAATGAATTTTCCAAGCGGCGTCACCGGCACGACGTCGCCATAGCCGACGGTGCCGAGCGTCACGATCGCCCACCACATCGCATCCGGAATGGTGCCGAGCTTGTCCGGCTGCACGTCGCGCTCGATCGCGTAGAGCAGCGAGGCGAAGGTCAGCACCGCGCCGGTGAGGATGACGAGGCAGCCGATCAGCGCGCGCCGCTCGGCATGGACGGCGGCCAGCAGCGAGCGCATCGCCGGCGAATATCGTATCAGCTTGAAGAACGGCAGCACGCCGAGCGCGGCGAGCGTCGCATGCCGCCCCGTGACCAGCACGATCGCCGCCGGCAGGAACGCCATCAGGTCGATGATGCCGAGCGCCGAGAAGACGTAGCCGAGCCGGTCTGACAGCGCCGAGCCCTTGCGCGGCGTGTGGCCCGCCACCGTCCAGAGCCGCGCGGCATATTCCAGCGCGAACACGATGACGGCCAGGATCTTGATCGCCGAGAACAACGTGCCGAACTGCGCGTCCAGCTCCGGCACCGAGGCGAGCGTCATCGCGACCACGTCGAGCACGATGACGCTGACGACCAGCTGGATGAACCGCGACCCGATCGAGTAGGCCAGCGGATCGTGCTCCAGCAATTCGTAGAGCCGATCCCTCAGATTGGGATCGGATGAGCCACGTCCTTGCGGAACGGGGCGCATGGCGACTTACGCGCCCGCCGCTTTTTGTTCGAGGATGGCTTGTTCGATCGCCGCCAGCGCTTCGGACGCCTTGGCGCCGTCGGGGCCGCCGGCCTGCGCCATGTCGGGCCGGCCGCCGCCGCCCTTGCCGCCGAGGGCTTCGGAGGCGACGCGCACCAAATTCACCGCATTGAAGCGCGCGGTGAGATCGGCGGTGACGCCGACCACGACACCGGCCTTGCCGTCCTCGGTGACGCCGATGATGGCGACGACGCCGGAGCCGATCTGCTTCTTGGCCTCGTCGGCGAGGCTCTTGAGATCCTTCATCTCGATGCCTTCGACCGCGCGCGCCATCAGCTTGACGCCGCCGACCTCGCGCACGCCGCTCGCTGAGCCATCGCCGGCAGCAGAGCCGCCGCCCATCGCGAGCTTCTTGCGGGCGTCGGAGAGCTCGCGCTCGAGCTTCTTGCGCTCCTCCATCAGCGCGGTGATGCGCGCCGGGACGTCGTCGATGGAGGTGCGCAATTCGGCGGCCGCAGTCTTCGCCAGCGCCATGGTCTCGTTGGCATGCCGGCGCGCGTAGTTGCCGGTGAGCGCCTCGATGCGGCGCACGCCGGAAGCGACCGCGCTCTCGCCGGTCAGCGTGATCAGGCCGATATCGCCGGTGCGCCGCACATGCGTGCCGCCGCAGAGCTCGACCGACCAGCCGAGCGCGTTGGCGCCGCGCTCGCGCGCGGTCTTGCCCATCGAGACGACGCGAACCTCGTCGCCATATTTCTCGCCGAACAGCGCGCGCGCACCGGCCTCACGGGCCTCGTCAACGCCCATCACGCGGGTGGTGACCTCGTCGTTTTCCAGCACCACGTCGTTGGCGATGTCCTCGACGCGGGCGAGCTCCTCCGCCGTGATCGGCTTCGGATGCACGAAGTCGAAGCGCAGCCGGTCCGGCGCCACCATCGAGCCGCGCTGGGCGATGTGATCGCCGAGCACCTGGCGCAACGCCTCGTGAATGAGATGCGTCGCCGAGTGATGCGCGCGGATCGACGAGCGCCTGGAATGATCGACCTCGAGCTGCAGCGCGGTGCCGACCTTCAATTCGCCGCTCTCGACGGTGCCGACATGCACGAAGAAATCGCCGAGCTTCTTCTGCGTATCGGTGACACGGAATTTTATCCCGCCCTCGCCCGTCAACACGCCGGTGTCGCCGACCTGGCCGCCTGACTCCGCGTAGAACGGCGTCTGGTTCAGCAGGATCGCGCCGGTGTCGCCGGCCTTGAGGTGAGCTACTTCCGCGCCGTCCTTCACCAGCGCGGAGACCACGCCTTCCGCGCTCTCGGTCTCGTAGCCCAAAAATTCCGTCGCCCCGAGCTTCTCGCGCAGCGGGAACCAGATCGCCTCAGAGGCCGCCTCGCCAGATCCCTTCCAGGACTCGCGCGCCTTGGCCTTCTGCCGCTCCATCGCGTCGGTGAACGAGGCCTGGTCGACGCCGATGCCGCGCGACTTCAGCGCGTCCTGCGTCAGGTCCAGCGGGAAACCGTAAGTGTCGTACAGCGTGAAGGCGACGTCGCCGTCGAACATGTCGCCCTTCTTCAAGGACGCCGACTTCTCGTCGAGAATGGCGAGGCCACGCACCAGAGTCTTGCGGAAGCGGGTCTCTTCCAGCCGCAGCGTTTCCTCGATCAGGTTTTCCGCGCGCATCAAATCAGGATAGGCTTGGCCCATCTCGCGGACCAGCGCCCAGACCAGGCGATGCATCAGCGGCTCTTTCGCGCCCAAGAGCTGCGCATGGCGCATCGCGCGGCGCATGATCCGGCGCAGCACATAGCCGCGGCCCTCGTTCGAGGGCAGCACGCCGTCGGCGACCAGGAAGGCGGACGAACGCAAATGGTCGGCGATGACGCGGAACGAGGCGACGGTCTGCTCGGTCGGCCCGTGGCCTAGCGCGGACGACGTCGCGTCGATCAGGTGACGGAACAGGTCGGTCTCGAACACGCTGTCGACGCCCTGCATGATGCAGGCCATGCGCTCGAGGCCCATGCCGGTGTCGATCGAGGGACGCGGCAGATCCACGCGCTCCTCCTTCGTCACCTGCTCATATTGCATGAACACGAGATTCCAGAATTCGAGGAAGCGGTCGCCGTCCTCTTCCGGCGAGCCCGGAGGGCCGCCCCAGATGTGATCGCCGCGGTCGATGAAGATTTCCGAGCACGGGCCGCACGGACCGGTATCGCCCATCGCCCAGAAATTGTCCGATGTCGGGATGCGGATGATGCGGTCTTCGGAGAAGCCGGCGATCTTCTTCCAGAGCCCGGCCGCCTCGTCGTCGGTGTGGTAGACGGTGACGAGCAGCTTGTCCTTCTTCAGCCCGAAATCCTTGGTGATGAGCTTCCAGGCAAGCTCGATCGCGCGCTCCTTGAAATAGTCGCCGAACGAGAAGTTGCCGAGCATCTCGAAGAAGGTGAGATGGCGCGCGGTGTAGCCGACATTGTCGAGGTCGTTGTGCTTGCCGCCGGCGCGCACGCATTTCTGCGACGTGGTGGCGCGCTGATAGGTCCGCTTCTCGACGCCGGTGAAGACGTTCTTGAACTGCACCATGCCGGCATTGGTGAACATCAACGTCGGGTCGTTGCGCGGCACCAATGGAGAGGACGACACGATCTCGTGGCCGTTCTCGGCAAAGAAGTTCAGAAAGGTCGACCTGATCTCGTTGACGCCGCTCATGTTCATCCAATCGGGTGTGCTAGAGCATGATCCGGAAAAGTGTGAAGCGGTTTTCCGGAAAGATCATGCTCAAACAAAGAGCTAAAGCGCGATGACTTATCGCGCTTTAGGACCCGCTAATTTGCCAGCCAAACCGGTGATTTGGGCTGATATCTGCGGGCCAAAGCGCTTTTAGACAAGGCCAGTCTCGCTGTCCAGAAACTGTGCAAGAAGATCAAAGCGTTGCCGCAGCCGCGCAATCCCTTTGGAAAGCCGAAAAGGGCGCGTTGACAGGCTTGGCCGGCCTGTGGTCTTTACCCATCTGTATCGTACGGCCACGTCGGGAGAGACCGGCTTCATTGCCGGCGCCGAAGGAGCAACCGCCCCGGAAACTCTCAGGCAAAAGGACCGCGTGGCTTTGACGACATCTGGAAAGAGGCGCCGACGGGCTTAAGGCCCGGACTGCGTCCGCCGACGGGATAATACTCTCAGGCACAGCGACAGATGGGGCTTCGATGGGTTACTTCCGGGGAATCATCCCCGGGAACCGCCGAGGGCCCCTGTAATGTCCGTGCGTGACGATAAAGATTCCCTGAAACGTACCCCTCTCTACGACCTGCACGTGTCGCTTGGCGGCAAGATGGTGCCGTTCGCGGGCTACGACATGCCCGTGCAGTACCCTGCGGGCGTGCTGAAAGAGCATCTTCATACTCGCATCCAAGCCGGCCTGTTCGACGTCTCCCATATGGGCCAGCTCGCGCTCCGGCCGAAGTCGGGGAGGATCGAGGACGCCGCCCGCGCGCTGGAGCGGCTGGTGCCGCAGGATATCGTGGCGATCGCGCCGGGACGGCAGCGCTACGCCCAGTTCACCAATGAAGATGGCGGGATCCTCGATGATCTCATGGTCGCCAATTTCGGCGATCACCTGTTTCTCGTGGTCAATGCCGCCTGCAAGGCTGAGGACGAAGCGCATCTGCGCGCACATCTCTCCGACACCTGCGTCATCGATTCGCTCGCTGATCGCGCGCTGATCGCATTACAGGGCCCGAAGGCCGAGGCAGCACTGGCGAAATTATGTGCAGAAGCGCCGTCCATGAAGTTCATGGATGCCGGCCCGCACAGGGTTGCCGGCCTCGCCTGCTTCGTCTCGCGCTCGGGCTACACCGGCGAGGACGGTTTTGAAATCTCTGTTCCCGCTGCGGACACCGAGCGTCTTTCGAAGACGCTGCTCGAAAACCCCGACGTCATGCCGATCGGTCTTGGCGCCCGCGACAGTTTGCGGCTGGAAGCGGGCCTCTGTCTCTACGGCCACGACATCGACACCGGGACCACGCCGGTCGAGGCCGCGCTGGAATGGTCGGTGCAGAAGAGCCGCCGCACCGGCGGCGCCCGCGCCGGCGGTTTTCCCGGTGCCGAAAAAATTCTCGCTCACTTCGATCACGGCGCATCCCGCCGCCGCGTCGGCCTGCGCGCTGAAGGCCGCGCACCGGTGCGCGAGGGCGCGCTGCTGTTTGCGGACGCGACGGCTGGCGAGCCGATCGGAAAGGTCACCTCGGGCGGCTTCGGCCCGAGCCTGAATGCGCCTGTCGCGATGGGCTACGTGCCCACTGCCTTGAGCGCGCTCGACACAAAACTGTTTGCGGAAGTGCGCGGGCAACGCCTGCCCCTCACCGTCGCCGCCATGCCCTTCGTGAAGAACACCTACAAACGCTGAGGACTGAGACAATGACCACGACGCTGTACACCTCCGACCATGAATGGCTCGCGATCGACGGCGATGTCGCCACGGTCGGCATCACCGATTACGCGCAGTCGCAGCTCGGCGACGTCGTGTTCGTCGAACTGCCGAAGGTCGGCCGCACCCTGAAGAAGGCGGAAGCTGCCGCCGTCGTGGAATCGGTGAAGGCCGCCTCCGACGTCTACGCGCCGATCTCCGGCGAAGTGCTCGAGACCAACGATGCGCTTGCCGCCGAGCCTGCACTGGTGAACTCGGACGCGCAAGCCGCGGCCTGGTTCTTCAAGATGAAAATTGCCGACAAGAGCGAGCTTGGCGGCCTCATGGATGAAGCCGCCTACAAGGCACATACGGCGTGAAGACGATGGAGCAAGCGATGACTGCGCACCGTAAATCCAGCGGCGAGGCCGCCGCCAGTTTCGTTCGCCGCCACATCGGCCCCTCGGCGCGCGATGTCACCGCAATGCTCGAGACCGTCGGCGCCAAGAGCGTCGACGCCCTGATGGCGGAAACGCTGCCCGCCTCGATCCGGCAGGCAGCCCCGCTCGATCTCGGCAAGCCCCTGAGCGAGACCGAGGCCATCGCGCACATGGCCGAGCTCGCGCGTCAAAACCAGGTCTTCACCTCGCTGATCGGCCAAGGCTATTCCGGCACGATTTTGCCGGCGGTGATCCAGCGCAACATCCTGGAGAACCCGGCCTGGTACACGGCGTATACGCCGTATCAGCCCGAGATCAGCCAAGGGCGTCTGGAAGCGCTGTTCAACTTCCAGACCATGATCTGCGATCTCACCGGGCTCGACGTCGCCAACGCCTCGCTGCTCGATGAGGCCACCGCTGCGGCCGAAGCCATGGCGCTCGCCGAGCGGCATTCGAAGGTCGAGGCCAAGGCCTTCTTCGTCGACAAGGACGTGCATCCGCAGACGCTGGCCGTGATGCGCACCCGCGCCGAGCCGCTCGGCTGGAATCTGGTCGTCGGCGATCCCCTCACCGATCTCGACAAGGCGGACGTGCTCGGCGCGCTGCTGCAATATCCGGGCACTTCCGGTGCGGTGCGTGACCTCAGGCCTGCGATCGCGTCGCTGAAGGCCAAGGGTGCGCTCGCGATCGTTGCCGCGGACCTGCTGGCCCTGACGCTGCTCGCCTCGCCTGGCGAGCTCGGCGCCGACATCGCTGTTGGATCCGCGCAGCGCTTCGGCGTGCCGATGGGCTATGGCGGGCCGCATGCTGCCTACATGGCGGTGCGCGATGCGCTGAAGCGCTCGCTGCCCGGCCGCATCGTTGGCCTCAGCGTCGACTCCCGCGGCGCGCCTGCCTATCGCCTCGCGCTGCAGACCCGCGAGCAGCACATCCGCCGCGAGAAGGCGACCTCCAACATCTGCACCGCGCAGGTGCTGCTCGCCGTGATCGCGGCGATGTATGCAGTCTATCACGGCCCCGAGGGCCTCGCGCAGATCGCGCGCAATGTGCATCGCCGCGCCGCCGTGCTTGCCGCGGGCCTGCGCAAGCTCGGCTTCGCGCCGCAATCTGAAGCCTTCTTCGACACGATCAGCGTCGATGCCGGCACTGAGCGAGCCGAGATCATCGCCCGCGCGACTGCCGAGAGGATCAATCTCGGTGTCGGCGAAACGAGCTTGCGCATCGCGCTCGACGAAGCCACGACGTCAGCGACGGTCGAAGCCGTCTGGCGCGCCTTCGGCGGCCAGCTTTCCTACGCCGAGATCGACGCCACCACGCGCGAGGCGCTGCCGGAGGCGCTGAAACGCACGACCGCGTACCTGACTCACCCGGTGTTCCACGCGCATCGCTCGGAGACCGAGATGCTGCGCTACATGCGCAAGCTCTCAGACCGCGACCTCGCGCTCGATCGCGCGATGATTCCGCTCGGCTCCTGCACCATGAAGCTGAACGCGACCACGGAGATGATGCCGCTGACCTGGCCGGAGTTCGGCAGTCTGCATCCGTTCGCCCCGCGCGAGCAGGCCGCCGGCTATCACGCGCTGTTCGCGCGGCTGGAAAAATGGCTGTGCGACATCACCGGCTATGACGCGATCTCGCTGCAGCCGAATTCGGGTGCGCAGGGCGAATATGCCGGGCTTCTTGCCATTCGTGGCTACCATGCGGCGCGCGGCGAGACCCACCGAAAAATCTGCCTGATCCCCTCCTCCGCCCACGGCACCAACCCGGCCTCGGCCGCGATGGTCGGCATGGACGTGGTGGTGGTCGCCTGCGAAGCCAACGGCGACGTCGACGTCAATGATCTCCGCGACAAGGCGGAAAAGCATTCGAACGACCTTGCCGCGGTCATGATCACCTATCCCTCGACCCATGGCGTGTTCGAGGAGCATATCCGCGAGATCTGCGACATCGTGCATGGCCATCGCGGCCAGGTCTATCTCGACGGCGCCAACCTCAACGCGCAGGTCGGCCTCAGCAGGCCCGGCGATTACGGCGCCGATGTCAGCCATCTCAATCTGCACAAGACCTTCTGCATTCCGCATGGCGGCGGCGGCCCCGGCATGGGCCCGATCGGCGTCAAGGCGCATCTCGCGCCGTTCCTGCCCGGACATCCCGCAACGAAGGCGGATGCTCCGGTTGGCCCGGTCTCGGCCGCGCCGTTCGGCTCGGCATCGATCCTCACCATCTCCTACATCTACATCCTGATGATGGGCGGCGAAGGCTTGAAGCGCGCCACCGAGATCGCGATCCTCAATGCCAATTACATCGCAGCAAAGCTCGACGCGCACTTCCCGGTGCTCTACAGGAACGAGAAGGGCCGCGTCGCGCATGAGTGCATCGTCGATCCCCGTCCGCTGAAGGCGACGTCGGGTGTGACGGTGGACGACATCGCAAAACGCCTGATCGATTACGGCTTCCACGCCCCGACCATGAGTTTTCCGGTGCCGGGCACGCTGATGATCGAGCCGACCGAGTCGGAATCCAAGGCGGAGCTGGATCGTTTTTGTGATGCCATGATCGCGATCCGGAAGGAGATCGCCGAGGTCGAGGCCGGCCGCTTCAAGATCGAGGCATCGCCGCTGCGTCACGCCCCGCACACCGTGCACGACATCGCCGACGACGACTGGAAACGCGCCTACGCCCGCAGCGAAGGCTGCTTCCCATCAGGCGTCTCGCGCACCGACAAATATTGGTGCCCGGTCGGCCGCGTCGACAACGTCTATGGCGATCGCAATTTGGTGTGCTCGTGCCCGCCGGTGAGCGATTACGCGCAAGCCGCGGAGTAAGACGCGGCGGGGGCTTCGTAGGGTGGGTTAGCGGGCAGCCGCGCGAAGCGCAGTCCGCTCGCGTAACCCACCACTTCTGCTTCGACGGAGACGAACAGAGGTGGGTTACGCCCGGGCGAACTGCGCTTTGAGCGGTCGCAGGGCTAACCCACCCTACGGTCTTGTTCGCGGCATGTGAGGACTACCATGGGTATCCCCTCCCTCGAACACACGCCGCGATGTAGAAATCAAAAATCAAGCCGGCCATAGAGCTCGTCGAAAGGTACGCACACGTGCTCACGGTAGGCGGACCTCGATTGCAGCCGCTCATACCAGCGCTCGACATTCGGCAAGTTGGGGCGCGGAAGGTCGAGATTGAGGTAGCGGTAGAGATGGGTCCCGATCGGAATATCGGCGAGTGACAGGCGGTCTCCCAGCATGAAAGACCTGCCTTTCAACTGATGGTCGACGTGCTTCAGATAACGACTGGTTTGTTCCAGAGCTTTGTCGACCGCAGCCAGATTGCGCTGCGCTTCGGGCGTCCTGTACCAGCCCCAAAATACGCCAACGAGGAATGCTGGCTGCAACGCGGTTTGCGACCAGTCCATCCATTGATCCGCCTTCGCGCGCTCAGCCTGATTCGTCGGCCAGAACGACGTTTCGGAAGAATATTTGGCCGCAAGATACCTCAAGATGGCGTACGACTCCCAGACGACGACGCCAGAGTCATCAATCACGGGAACGCGGCCATGCGGGTTCATGGCCAGGAATTCGGCCGTATCGAGACCCCCGAACGAGCCGCCCAGTTCGACATGCTTGTGCGCGATGCCGAGTTCACCGACCAGCCACATAACCTTCTGCAAGTTGAATGACGATTTACGTCCGTAAACGGTGAGCATTTGGCGTAGACATCAGTGGAGACATCGCCCTAGAGAGCGGAAGTAAGCAGAAATGAATTGACGCCACAAGTTGCAACAGCTCCGTGGTCTCCTTTGCCCGATGGCCGCCTCGACAACGTCCATGGCGATCGCAATCTCGTGTGCTCCTGCCCGCCGGTGAGCGATTACACGCAAGCCGCGGAGTAAGCCGCGGGCGGCGGTCGCGTAGGGGTTAGCAGGCGGCCGCGCAAAGCGCAGTCCGCTCGCGTAACCCACCGCTTCTATTTCCGCGGTGACGAACAGAGGTGGGTTACGCCGAGCGGTTTTGCGCTTCGCGCCAGAGCAAAAGCAAATGCGCATTTGGCTCTTGCTTGATCCACAATTCGATCGAGTCGTATTCCACGGAAAATTCGATCAAGCCGCGGTCCTTCACATCAGATTTTTCGAGTCGCCAGGGCGGCGTATCGTCGAGCCAGTGAAGGCCTCGAGGCTGCGTCGTACGCGGCGCGAAGAACGCGTCGAGCTCCGCATCCGATGGCAATTGTCCCCAAACGAGCCGGCGCTCGATCGCAATCACGAGGTCGGCGATGCCCGCTCGTTGAATGGCGCCGGCGATGGACGAGTCTGTCGTGACAATGAGCCGTGTCATGCCCGAGGTCTCAAGGTTTCGTCAAAGCAGCGCCGTAGCACCACAGCCGGTCGTTGGTCAGATGCGTGCCGCCCCACCAGCGATCGATCGGATTGTGGCGACTGAAATCTTCCTGATGAGCCAGGACAGCCTTGCCGAACTCCGTCAACGACAGCCGGCTGCGGAGATAGACCTCGTGCCGGGCTCCCAGATTCTTGGGGTCGATTGTGCGTAGTTCCTCGCCCAAACCCGCCACTGCTGGCCTGGGGCCGAGTGCGAGCCCCTCCAGCAGCGAACCCAAATCGAATTCGCCAAACACAAACGTGCACCGCAGCGAGCGCAGATGAAACAGAGAGTTCGTATTTGCGAATCCTCTGGAAAGTAGCTCGAGGAGTCGCATCTCGGTCGCACCAAGACCCGTCGAGGGTGACGGTAGCTCTGCCAGCAGCTCTTGCCATGCCGGTCGCAGCATCAACAAGGCGCTCAGATCGCTGTGAAGTAGATTGACGCAGGCCTCTGGCGTGGGCGCGCGATACGCCCGCCACGCCATTCTGGCGGTCTCGAGTTCACCGGCCTGAACATCCACCATACGAATATGCGACGTCGAGCCTTTGGAGACTTTGTCTCTCACATCAAATAAATCGAATGCGAGCAAGCGCAGCCTGAGTTTTTTCAGCAGCTGGGGGCATGAGGCGAGATAGTCGCGTAGCCAGATCAGCTGCAGTTGATCGCCTGGGCTCGGGTCGAACCAAAGCTCGATCTCGTCATAGCGCTCGCAAAAATCGGCGAAGGGCAGTTTCCTGAGTTCCTTGAACTTGGGGGGCCAGATCGTACCCCAGTCCGACCAGTGATCGCCCGGCCTGAGCATCCCCTGCGCCCCGAAATAGGCTGCGAGATAGTCGGGCGAAGGCAACGGCCCGGACGTGAAACGAAAAAAGAAGAGAACGACAATCTCGGCAAGCTTCGATTTGGCGAGATCGGCGCCGGCCGCACTGGTCAAGATCAGACGCTTCATCACGCCACCCGATCACCACAACGCGCAAAAAGAAACGGGCACTGACGACGTCGGCAACTCAACGTCATCAGCGCCCGCTCCTCGCGAAAATCTTTACTCGAGGCCTACTCGTCCGCGGGCTCTTCGCCGTCGGCGTCGCGCTCGGGGGCGCCGGCCAAAATCTGCTCGGCGATCAGGCCGGAGTTCTGGCGAATCGAGGTCTCGATCTTGGCGGTGATGTCGGGGTTGGCCTTCAGGAACGCCTTCGAGTTCTCGCGGCCCTGGCCGAGACGCTGGCTGTCATAGGAGAACCAGGCGCCGGATTTTTCCACGATGCCGGCCTTGACGCCGAGATCGAGGATCTCGCCCATCTTGGAGACGCCCTCGCCGTACATGATGTCGAACTCGACCTGCTTGAAGGGCGGCGCCAGCTTGTTCTTCACCACCTTCACACGCGTGGTGTTGCCGACCACTTCGTCGCGCTCCTTGATCGCGCCGATGCGGCGGATGTCGAGGCGGACGGAGGCGTAGAATTTCAGAGCGTTACCGCCGGTCGTGGTTTCCGGCGAGCCATACATCACACCGATCTTCATGCGGATCTGGTTGATGAAGATCACCATGGTGTTGGACTTGTTGATGGAGGCCGTCAGCTTGCGCAGCGCCTGGCTCATCAGACGGGCCTGGAGACCCGGCAGCGCATCGCCCATCTCGCCCTCGAGCTCGGCCTTCGGCACCAGCGCCGCAACCGAATCGACCACCAGAACGTCGACCGCACCCGAGCGCACCAGCGTGTCGCAGATTTCCAGCGCCTGCTCGCCGGTGTCCGGCTGAGAGATCAGGAGCTCGTCGATATTCACGCCGAGCTTGCGGGCATAGACCGGGTCGAGCGCGTGTTCGGCGTCGATGAAGGCGCAGATGCCGCCCTTCTTCTGCCCTTCCGCGACCGTGTGCAGCGCCAGCGTGGTCTTGCCCGAGGATTCCGGCCCGTAGATTTCGACGACACGTCCCTTCGGCAGACCGCCGATGCCGAGCGCGATATCGAGCCCGAGCGAACCGGAGGAGACCGCCTCGACATCCATCGAACGGTCGTTCTTGCCGAGCCTCATCACCGAGCCCTTGCCGAACTGGCGCTCGATCTGGGAGAGCGCGGCGGCGAGAGCTTTACTCTTGTCCATGGAAGATCCTTCGACGATACGCAGGGCAGTAGTGGACATTGGGTCGTGCTCCTTATGGCGAGGATTCGGGTGCGGGACAAACGATTGCGCGGCGGGTCGTCGATAAAAACAATGTACACTATTTGTTCTCAGTTCGCAATATGTTCTTTTGTGGAATTTGGCGCTGTCGGGCAATCCCTTCCCTGAAATTGGCTCTGCCCTTGGCGACCAGAGCGTGTATCTTTGAGAGATGATTATTATTCAGACAGGGCGCGCCAGGCGGTTCCGCGAGTACACGATCACACTGGCGATTCTCGACGCCCTGTCAGGGGCGATCGGAGTCCTTCTGACACTGCATTGGTACGTGACGCCACCCAAGAAGTGAGACGCCTCAATTGGCGGAGGCCGGCCTCTTCGCATCCCCGAGAATCAGCAGCGCCACAGGCGCCAGCGGACCGACCGCGGCGGCGATCCACAACCACCTCCCCGGCGACCTGTTGCGCTCGCGCGCCATCGCGCCTGCGAGCGGGATCGATCCAATCGAGACGATGACGAACAGCCAGAAACCCATGGCCATCTCCCGTGCGACACAGGACGATAGCATGGGACGCAGCCGCCTCGCCTTCCCTCCGCACATCGTGAGGCGCGCTTTTTCCGCTGCAGCCGATGCGCATCAAGGACGCGCGACCATCGTTCGCCGATGCATGGTTCCCCGATGCTTGCCGGACGAGATCCGGGCGCCTCAGGCGGCCCCAGGGAAAATAAAATGCAAAACAAGCACTTGCCTACTGTGCATGGGGTTGTTTTCGCGTTTGGGCGTGCCGCTACATCAGCGCCAGCAGCACGACCCCGATCACCAACACCACGAAGCCAGCCGCCGTCGCGGCGGCAAATGACCGCTCTACCTTGTCCATGATGCCACCCCGCGATCGGCGCGCCTTGTATCCCCCAAGGCTTCTATCCCGAAGGCTTCTGTCCCCAAGGCTTCGCCGTGCCCGCAAAGTGTCGCCAAGTGTTGTGTCTGAAGTTGTGCGGGGGGATGTCTGAATTGGGACGGCAGCGCGGTTCTCGATGTTGCCGCAAGCCTCGCACAAGTTCGCGTAAGGCGCCTGTAAGCCGGATGCTCTAGCGTCGCGCCTGCCTGGTGGACCAACACCGGGCCTCCATACCCAGTCAACCCCGCTCTGCCCGAGCGGGGTTTTCTGTTTTCGGCCGCGGCCCGGGCCGGATCTCCACACGATCCGATCCCGACCGATCCGTCGTGTCAGGTTGTCGTAAGCCGAGGGGGCTACGGTCATCCCGCTATGGTGTTGCAGCCCAGCACCTCAGCCTCCAATAACCTCTTGCCCCGCCCGGCTCTCCCCTGGCGGGGTTTTTCTTTCCGCGACGCGGATGCGCACATCGTCAGTGCCGCAAGTTCGCCAGCCGTGCCGCAGTGTTCGCAGGCTCCGTGGTTCTCCCGTCATGAACGGAGTTCCTGGCCAGGGCAGCCACCCGGCACGCACATCCACTTTCGGAATCGGATTTCGCTTGTTTCGAACTGCGCGCGATTGCTGAATTCCGATGAACTATCCTCGACTTAACAGCAATTTTTGCTTGTCGATGGAATAATACGACGCCCAACATGTTTCCGGACATGGCAAGGTGAATCGTGGAGGTCACCATGAATCACAGGGGCGTTGAGTTCACGGTTGCAAAGACGTCGATCCCCGGCATCTGGCAGTGGCAGTTCCGGATCGGCGACGAAACCAAGACCGGCAAGACCGAGACGAAGATCGACCTTCTGGCGATCCGTCGCGTGCAATTGCGCATCGATCGGGAATTGAAGGCCATCGGGCGCAAGACGGCCTGACACAACGGCCTAACAAGGCCGCCTGACTCGGGCCCGCTCGAGACGCCGGACCGAGAGCTAGTCGGCGGTGGGCAACCGCCGCATGGTGAATTCGATGTCGCCATCCGGCAATTCGCGCCAGGTCTCGACTTCGCTCATGTAGCCGGCCTTCGGATAGCGCGCGAAAAAGGCTTGGGCCCTTGCCCGGGCCGCGGCCCGCGGCAGGGTGAAGCTCTCGCGCAGATAGCCGTCGGCGGCCCTGGCGCCGGATCCAGCGGCCGGCTTGCGCCGGCGCGCCATCCGCTCGGCGAGGTCCCGCGGGCGATCCGCCATATCCTGCCTCCTCAACGCAACACTGCGAGGGAATGTAGGATCCATATCCGGCGAAGGGGAGTCCTGTCGGAGGCATCACGCACCTCCGGACCAGGCGTCAATTGGCGGCGGTACCGGCCGTGCCAGCCGTGCCAGCCCTGGGCTTCTTGGGCGCGCCGGAGGCGGCCGCGGCTTTCGGCGCGGGCTGCTTGGGCGGGTCGGCGCGCAATCCGCCCCAGGGATCGTTGGCCGCCTTGGCGTCCGGAATCTTCTTCAACGTATCCTTGTAGGCCTTTTCGCGCGCGGCATCGGCGGCCTTCTCGTCTTCGGTCTTGGAAGGCCCATCCGCCATCAGATTGATATGGGGCGATTCCTGCGCGAAGGCCGGTCCGGCCAGCACCGTCAGCACCGCGGCCATACGAAAAAGCTTCATCACTCACTCCTCGATTTCATCGATAGCCGCGCCGGGCGCAGCTTCGGCCCGCTAGAGCCGATCCGATCTGCACGATTTCGGCCCTTGCAACCAGTCGTCCCAGATCGGGCCGCACCTGGTGCAACCGCCCAGCGCCAGACCGAGCGCGGCCAGGCAAAAGACCAGGACACATCGACGCAACATCATCCACCCGTTCCCAAGCGTGGCATCATATCGGGCCAAGTCAGGCATTTTCAAGCCGACGGCCCAGTGACTTTGCCGCCCCCAAGCCGGCAGAATGGGTGACACATCCGGCAACACGGGAGGGAACGACAGCAATGCCATCGCAGCCAGACGCCGAGTTCGGCATCGCAGACGCCAGACGCATCCTCGGCGAGGTCTTCGCGCCCTGGGTCCAGGATCTCAGCCTGTCCGTCGAGCGCATCGAGCACATGCCGCCTGCGGATGCGCCGGACTGGCAGCCGGGCGCGCTGCTTCGCATGCCGTTCTCGGAGCGGCTGTGCCGCAATGGCGGCGTTGTCTGCGGCCAGGCCCTGATGGCACTGGCCGACACCGCAATGGTGATCGCGAACCTTGCCGCCAACAGGGGCTATCGCCCGATGACGACGGTCGACCAGACCACGCATTTCATGCGCGCGGTGTCCTCGTCGGACGTGCTGGCGGATGCGCGCGTGGTGCGGCTTGGACGCACCATGAGCTTTGGCCGTGTCACCCTGCTCTCCGCCAGCGACAACAAGCAGGTCGCGATGGTGTCGAGCGCTTTCGCGATGCTGCCCGGCTGAGCATCATCCGAAACGAAGAGAGCCGCGTGCGCGCAAAGCGCACCGCGGCTCCCGACGATGATCATGCCGGAGTGAAAGCCCGAGGCGGGATCGCGATCGCGCCTCGATCAGCCTGCTTTTCGAATTTACTCGTTCCGAATTTACTTGTTCCGAATTTACTTGCCGAGGACTTCGTCGGCCGCGGTGACGATGCTGACGTTCGGGTTGGTGCCGCAATAGGTGCCGAACTTCTTGGCGTTCTCGACGAACACCTCGGTGTCGATGATCGCGTTGTCCTCGTCGCCCTTGTACCAGCCGTCCATCCAGGTCAGCACCATCTTGATGGTGTCGTCGCCGCTCTCGAGGAACTGCTTGCAGCTCATGGTCGCGAGATCGAGCTTGGTGGCATGGGCGGGCACGGACGACAGCGAAAGCGCTGCGGCGAACAGAAGCGAAAGCTTGGTCTTCATCGGAATCTCCATCGGCGCGGAACGCCATAAAGGAAGGGCTTGCGGGCTAAACTTTAGTGACTCGCCGCATCAACGTCGTAAACGAAGTCTGAAGCGCAGTGCAAGTAGCGCCAGTATTGAGTTTAGATCAATGCAATTTCTATGCGCTATTTTCACAATCATCAGATGGATTAACGCGGATGATCGAAAAGCGTGCAGCGCAGCGTCACCGGGTTTTCAAAGGCGGCACGATCACCTTTGAAAACAGGGGAATCGCGTGCACCGTGCGAAACATGTCGGATGGCGGCGCGGCCGTCGATCTCGACACATCAGTCACACTGCCGCAATCGTTCAAGCTTTCGATCACGCGTGACAATTTTGTACGCAATTGTCGCGCGGTCTGGCGCAGCGACAAGCGCATCGGCCTTGCATTCGTGCAGTAATGCGCGCGATGTGAACGATCATTCGTATCGCATCCACAACACGATTATAATTGTGTGATACGACGCCGTCGACGCCATCGAAGCGCCGCGACCACCAGCGCGACGATGACAAGCGCGATCGCCGACGCTGTTGCAAAAAATCGTCCGCCGGGGCGATCGATCGTGCGCGACCACAATGACGGCGCCTCGCCCGGACGCGCCAGACGAAACGCCACGAGACTGTCGCCGATCGAGGTGCCGGCTTCGGAATGCCCGCCGGCGCCGATCGCGACATATTGCTCGCCCTTCCAGACATAGGTCATGGGATTGGCGACGCCGGGCACCGGCAATCGTCCCTGCCACAGCTCTTGTCCGCTGCGCGCATCGAAGGCGCGCAGATAAGCGTCCAGCGCACCGGTGAAGACGACACCGCCCGCGGTCACGGCGAGCCCGTTGACCAGCGGCGCGCCAAAGGGAAACGGCACGCCGAGCGGCGCCACATCCTCGGTCGTGCCGACGATCGAACGCCAGAGCACCTTGCCGGCCTTGAGATCGACCGCGACCATTTCGCCCCAGGGCGGCTTGTTGCAGAGCAGCCCGAGTGGCGACTTCATCACCGAACGCGACATCGCAAACGGCGCACCTTTCTGCTGGCCGAAATCATGACCCGGCGGCGGATTGAATCGGGCGGCATCGGCGCGCGGGATCAGCTTGATGAGATGAACGGCGCGGCTGGTGTTGGCGTAGAGGATCTGGTGGACCGGATCGAATGCCGCACTGCCCCAGTTGACGCCACCGCCAGTGAACGGAAACTCGAGCGTGCCTTGCGTCGATGGCGGCGTGAACAGCCCTTCGTTGCGAGCTTCCGCGAATTGCCGTTCACAGGACGAGTGGCGCAAGAAAGGCAGCAGCGAGAACGCATCGTCGGTCGATATCGTCTGCGATGTCAGCGCCGGCACATGAGTCGGGAATGGCTGCGTCGGCGAAAGTCGTTCGCCCTCGGCGCCACCTTGCGGAACGCTACGCTCCTCGACCGGCCAAACCGGCTTGCCGGTGTCGCGATCGAGCACGAAGACAAAACCGTGTTTGGTCGGCTGGATCACGACGTCGCGCTGGCCCTCACCGGTGTCGATACGCGCGAGCGTCGGCTGCGCCGGCAGATCGTAATCCCAGACGTCGTGATGCACGGTCTGGAAAGCCCAGACGAGCTCGCCGGTCTCGATCCGCAGCGCGACGACGGAATTGGCGTGCTCGTTGTTGCCGGGCCGCTTGCCACCCCAGAAATCCGGCGATGGCGATGATGTCGGCAGAAACACCAGACCTCGCGCCTCGTCCACCGACATCGCTGCCCAGACATTGCCGTGTCCGGCTTCGATGCCCTCGTGCTTGAGCGGCTCGAAGGTCCAGCGCGGCGCACCACTGCGCGCGTCGAACGCGCGCACGACGCCGCTTGGCGCGTCGACACGACGGTTGTCGCCGATCGACGAACCGACAACGATGACACCGCGGCCAACCACCGGTGGCGAGGTGATCTGGAATTCGCCCGGCCATTCCAGCGGCATCCCGATATCGAGCTTGATTTCGCCGCCTTTGCCGAAGTCCGCGCAGGGAAGGCCTGTCTTCGCATCAAGCGCGATCAGGCGGACATCGTTGGTCCCCATGAAGATCCGCGAGCGGCAAGCGGCTCCCTGTGGCGCAGAATTGTCGACCCAGTGCGTGACACCACGGCAGACATAGCGATTTGCCGGACGCTGGTTGGTCGCGATCTTCGGATCGTAGCGCCACTTTTGCGCGCCCGTGCCGGGGTCGAGTGCGATCACTTCGTTGAAGGGCGAGCAAAAGATCAGGCTGTCCTCGACAAACAACGGCGTCGCCTCGAACTTGGTTCGCCGCATCACGTCCGGCGGCCGCGCCGTGAGATCGCCGGTGTGGAATTCGAACGCACGAATGAGCTGACTGACAGTGTCGGGCGTGATAGCGTGCAAAGGCGAAAAGCGCGAACCGCCGGGATCGCCGCCCCAGCTCTCCCAGGCGAGGCATGGCCGCGCCGCGAGCAGCAGGACGAGACCGAGCAGACATCGCAGCCGCGCCGCCATCCGCCTTGCTCTATTTCTGCTTCTTGGCCGGCTCGCTCGGACGCGCCCCACTCCACGGATCATACTTTTCCTTGGACTCGGGAATGCGCTCAAGCGCGGCCTTGTAGGCCTTCTCGTCGACCTTTGGCTTGCTGTCCGGCTTCTGGCCGCTTTCGTTGGGCTGGCGCCGGCCGCCTCCACCCATCTGCGCTTGCGCTGAAGTGACCGTCAGCACCAGCACCGCAGCTGCTATGACAAAAATCCGCATCGGTGCGATCCCCCCTCGTCCCGGGGCACAAATTAGCCTGCCGTCCGATAATAGCAAAGGTGGCGACCTCCAGCCCTTCAGCAAAGTTTGATCGGGCAGGACTTCGTGCCGCCGAATTCGCGCCTATCTGTTGGCCCGCAAGGGGACCTTCACGAATGTTGCGGATTGTTGCTCATGTGGCACTGGTTGCCTGCGCCCTCGCGCTTGGCGCGTGCGGCTTTGCCGACAGCCGCGCGCCGGTGCCCGAGTTCATGCGCATCAAGGAGGTCGAACAGCCACCGCCCGAACCGCCGCCGGATGTGAGGCGCGTGGTCCGCGAGCAGATCGATGTGGTCTTCCTCAACACATCCTATCCGCGCGAAGTGGTGGTCGCCCTGCCTCATCACGAGGCCCGCGGACCGGGCTGGACGGCTTGCGTCCGCGCGCAACTCACCTCCGCCACGGGCTCGGCGCTGGGCACCCAGACCTACATCGTGACGATCAACGACGGAAAGGTCATCGACCGACGGCGCGCGGAAGCCGATGACATCTGCGGCTCGGAAGCTTACGAGCCGATCTGAAGATGGATCGCGCCATACGATGATCCGGTTCCGGGAAAAACCTGTCATTTTTCCGGAACGATCGTCGCCTCCCATTCTTGTTACCGCCGAGGGCAGTTTCGGAGGAGGAGAGGATGAGGACACTCACGATTGCACTGCTGGCCGGTGTCGGAACTCTCGCTGCGGCGAGCAGCGCGAAGGCCGCGGATCTCTACACAACCAGCGAATACACCAGCCCCGATCTCGTTCAGCAGGTCCGGCTCGTCTGCGATGACGCCGGCAATTGCTATCGCACCCATGGCGGCGCGCGCGTGATCGTGCGCGACTCCTATGCAGCCTGGCCGCGCGATCGCTATTACGAACGCCGCACCTATCGCGACTGGGACGATGGTCCACGCGCCGGCGTCGGCATTCGGGCGCCCGGCGTCAGCGTGGGCGTCGGTGTGGGCGACCGCTGGTAAGCGGCACAATTGAAGCATGGGACCGGACGAGACTACTCGCCGGTCCCGTTCGCCCGCGTCAGGCAGCAACCGCCTGCTGCTGGAACTGCTCGTAGGCCGCGATCGCGTCCGCGGCGTACATCAGCGATGGGCCGCCACCCATGTAGACAGCCATACCAAGCGCTTCCTCGACCTCTTCACGCGTCGCAGAGAGCTTGACGAGTGCCTCGGTGTGAAAGCCGATGCAACCGTCGCAATGCGCGGCAACGCCGAGCGCGAGCGCAATCAGCTCCTTGGTCTTCTTGTCCAGCGCACCGTCGCGCGTGGCAGCTTGGGCAAGCGCGGTAAATCCCTTCATCGTATCGGGGATGTCATTGCGCAGCTTCATCAGGTTGGCTGAGATATTCCTGGTGATATCGACGTAGTCTTTGTCCATCGGACCCTCGCTAGCTGGGTTTGGCTGTGGTCGGAGTCGCCTCGCGCGGCGCGCGCAAGGCCATATAAATTGCGGGAATCACCAGAACGGTGAGCAGCGTTGACGAGGCGAGCCCGAACAGGAGCGAGATCGCCAATCCCTGAAAGATCGGATCGAGCAGGATCGTCGCGGCGCCGATCATGGCCGCAAGGGCCGTGAGCAGGATTGGCTTGAAACGAACTGCGCCGGCCTCCAGCACCACCTCGCGGATCGACTTGCCGTCTCCGGCGCTGTGCCTGATGAAGTCGACCAGCAGGATCGAGTTGCGCACAATGATTCCCGCCAGCGCGATGAATCCGATCATCGAAGTCGCGGTGAACGGCGCACCCAACAACCAATGTCCGATCAGGATGCCGATCAGCGTCAACGGGATCGGTGTCAGGATCACGAGCGGCAGTCGAAAACTCCTGAACTGGGCAACAACCAGCACGTAGATGCCCAGGATCGCCGCGCCGAACGCTGCCCCCATGTCGCGGAAGGTCACCCAGGTGATTTCCCATTCGCCGTCCCAGAGCAGCGTCGGCCGCGACTCGTCGGACGGCTGACCGTGCAGGGCGATCGCCGGTTTCGGCAGCGAGCCCCAGTCATGGGCATCCACGCGATCGGCGACCGCGAGCATGCCGTAGAGCGGGGCCTCGAAGCGCCCGGCAAGCTCGGCCATCACCATGTCGGCGAAGCGGCCATCGCGGCGGAAGATCGTCGGTGAGCCCTCTTCCATGGTCGCCTTCACGACCTGGCCGAGTTCGACCACTGTCTTGCTGCCGGGCAGTGTATTGGCCGGCACGGGCGTTGAGGCCAACGCCTCGTCCCAGACCAGGTTGCTCTTGCCGAGACGCACCGCAATCTCGATCGGGTTGCGGTCCTCGCCGCGATGCGAATAGCCTATCGAAATGCCGCCGAACAGCGCCTGGATGGTGTCGTAGACGTCACGCTGCTCGACGCCGAAGAATTCGAGCCGGTCCTGGTCGATCGAGAGTCGCAGCCGCGGCCGCCTCTCACCGATGGAATCGTCGACATCGACGATGAACGGAACTTCCGCGAAGACCTTCCTGAGCTCGGCATTAACCGCGCGGCGCGTGGCCGCATCGGGACCGTAGACCTCAGCAAGCAGGGTCGAAAGCACTGGCGGCCCGGGCGGCACTTCGACCACCTTGATACTGGTGCCCCTGGGCGGATCGAGTGCCTTCAGTTTCTCGCGCAACTCGAGCGCAATCTCGTGGCTCGCGCGCTTACGCTCGCCGCGCGCTGTCAGGTTGACCTGCACTTCCCCGAGTTCGGGTCTTTCCCTCAGGTAATAGTGCCGTACCAAACCGTTGAAATTGAAGGGAGCCGGTGTGCCGGCGTAGGATTGCAGCGAGGTGACCTCCGGCAGTTGTCGCGCGATCTCGGCTGCACCGAACAACGTGCGCTCCGTCGCCTCCAGGCTCGCTCCTTCCGGCAGGTCGACGACCACCGCGATTTCGGATTTGTTGTCGAACGGCAGAAGCTTGACCGTCACGGACTTGGTCGCAAACAGCGTCATCGACAATAGCGTCGCAATGCCGACGCCGAGCAGGAATATCCAGGCGGATCGCTTGCTCCTCACGATTGGCGTTGCGAAGCGTCGGTAGATCCGACCGACCCGGCCCTCATCGTGCGCCGCATGGGCCGGCGCAACCTCGCCATTTGGCGCGAGCTTGAGCATCAGCCAAGGAGCCACCACCATCGCGACAAAGAACGAGAACAGCATAGCTGCCGACGCATTGGCCGGAATCGGCGCCATATAAGGACCCATCAGGCCCGACACGAACAGCATCGGCAACAGTGCGGCGACGACCGTCAACGTGGCGACGATGGTTGGATTGCCGACTTCCGCCACCGCCTCGATGGTCGCCTGCAAACGCGGCCGGCCATCGCGCATTCCCCAATGCCGCGCGATATTCTCGACCACGACGATAGCGTCATCGACGAGAATGCCGATCGAGAAGATCAGCGCGAACAGGCTGACGCGGTTGATGGTGTAACCCATCAGGTTGGCGGCGAACATCGTCAGCAGGATCGTCGTCGGGATCACGACGAGGGTTACCAGAGCCTCGCGCCAGCCGATCGCGATCGCGATCAGGACGACGATCGAGACCGTCGCCAGCCCCAGATGAAACAACAACTCGTTGGCTTTCTCGTTCGCCGTCTCGCCATAGTCGCGCGTCACCGTCACCTGGACATCTTCGGGGATCAGGCGCGACTTCAATCCGTCGAGGCGCTTGGCGATATTCTCGGACACGACAACCGCATTGGCACCGGCGCGCTTGGCCAGCGCCAGGCTGACCGCAGGCGTACGCGCCCACTGCCCGCCGGCGTCCCGCGAGTCCGTCCACACGCGATGCTCAATGGTGCTCGGACCGACGACAACAGAGGCAACGTCCTTGACGTAGACCGGCCGACCGTCACGAGTCGTGATGAGCAGCAATCCGATGTCGGGCACGCCGGACAGCGTCTGGCCGGCCGCGACGCTCCGCACCGTGCCGGCATCTCTCACCTGCCCGGCCAGGAAAGAGCGGTTGGCATCCTTCACCTTGGCAACGAGCTGCTGCAGCGTGACCCCAAACAGCGATAGCTTCTCGGGATCGGGCTCGACCCGGATCTGTTGCGCCGCGCCGCCGGAGATGTAAGTCAA
Source organism: Bradyrhizobium sp. BR13661 (assembly GCF_029892425.1). GTDB lineage: Bacteria > Pseudomonadota > Alphaproteobacteria > Rhizobiales > Xanthobacteraceae > Bradyrhizobium. The sequence goes on from NZ_JARXWB010000015.1 coordinate 163,367, forward strand.
GCCGATATCGTCGACCTTCATCAGCTCCGCGCGCAGCTTGTCGGCGAGCTCGTAAAGATCCTTCTCGGTCCAGCGACTGGCCGCTTCCGGCTTGGGCGATAGCGTCAGTACAGTCACTGCAACGTCGTTGATGCCCCTGCCAACGATCAGTGGTTCGGAAATGCCGACCGGAATCCGATCGAGATTGGCGCGGATCTTCTCATGCACCCGCAGGATAGCGTCCTCGAACTTGGTGCCGACCAGGAAGCGCGCGGTGACCATCACGCGGTCGTCCTCGGTCTGGCTATAGACGTGCTCGACGCCGTCGATGCCCTTGACAATCGATTCCAGCGGCTTTGTCACCAACTCCACTGCATCCGGTCCGCGTAAGCCGTCCGCGTTGATCCGGATATCCACCATGGGAACGCTGATCTGAGGTTCCTCCTCGCGCGGGATCACCACGACGGCGATCAGCCCCACGATGAGCGAAGCGAGCAGGAACAAGGGCGTCAGCGGCGATGCGATCGTCGACCTGGTCAACCGTCCCGAAAGTCCGAGATTCACGGCTGCACCAACTGGTCGCCGGCCCGAATGCCGGACAGGATCTCTAACCCATCGGGAAGCGCCGGCGTCGGCACGTCGCGGCCGCGTTGCACCGGCACGTCGATCGTGTCGTTACCTTTCCGAAGCCGAACGTAGTCGATACCAAAACGGGTCGTGACATAGCTCGATGGGACGACGAAAGCCGGCCGCGTGCCGCCAGAAATCCATACCCGCAGGCGGTCGCCGACGAAATACTCGCCCAAGCCCTCGACGGTCGCGTCCGCGATGACGCGCCCCTCCTCGATCTGCGGATAGACGAGGTCGATCACGCCCCATTTCGAAGCCTCGCCAGCGAGCTCGGCACCGTCGACGCGCACCTTGTCGCCAGCCTTCAGCAAGCGCGCGTGTCGCTCCGGCACACGCAGCCGCAGCTTGAAGTTCTGCTGGGCCACGGTCACGATCGGATCGCCGGCGAGCACGACCGACCCCACGGTGATCAGCCGCTTCAACACCCGCCCATCCGCCGGCGCGAGCACCTGGCCCTGATTGAGCTGCTCGTTGATGACGGCACGCTCCGCGGTCTTGGCGCGCAAGCCGTTGTCGGCGACGTTGAGCGCCGTGCGCTGCTCGTCGAGCTTGACGCGCGGCAGGATGCCACGTTCGACCAACCCTTCCGTCCGGGTGAAGTCGAGCTGTGCCTGGTTCGCCTGCGCTTGGACCGCCTCGATCTGTGCATCGAGCGATTTCATCTGCAGGACGAGCTTTTCGTCGCCGATGGTGGCAATGGCCTGGCCGGCGGTGACGCGATCACCTTCGCGCACTGCGAGCTGGACGACGGTTCCGCCGATGCGACCGCGTGCGGGGACCACGCTGATGCTTTCGACGGTGGCGAAGACAGCCTTCTCGTCGGTAACTGGCTGCTGTGCCACGGTGAGCGTTCCCGCGGCCGTGGCGTATCCCGGCGCAACGTCAATCACCACCAGCGCAACCAGGAACCCAAGAAATCGCGCTGCATGTTGCACGGGACGTATCTCTATCGTCATCGGCTTGCTCACAACCGCATCGCGGTGTTTTTTCATTTCATCAACATCGAAAGCAGGCGCGTTGATCTTGCGCAAGGCGCGCCCGCACGCCGTTTCCTAGACTTCATTTTGTCCTTGCGGACTTGGGTGCGCAGAACACCTGATAAAGCGTCTTCAGAATTTCGCGCGCCGGCTCGCTGGCTATCGAATAGAAGATTGTCTGCGCATCCCGCCTCGATGACACCAAGCCATCCTTGCGAAGGAGCGCAAGATGCTGCGAGACCGTGGAGTCCCGCAGACTCAGGAACTCTGCCAACTCGCCGACCGATCGCTCGCCGTCGATCAGCTGGCAGATGATCAGAAGACGGTGACGGTTGGAGAGCGCCTTCAGCAATTCGCTCGCCTGATCGGCAGCGCGCTCCATGACTTCGCTGTCTATTTTCATACTTGCGTATATACGATATTATGAATATATAGTCAAGCGGCACACGACGGCCGGAGTTCAACCGGCGGAGCTGCCTGAACCAACGGAGGAACCCATGGCGGAAGTTGTCGTAGTCGGAGCCGGCCTGAGCGGAACACTGATGGCCTATGAATTGCTGCCGCAGTTGAGAAGCGGTGATCGCCTGACCTTGGTCGCACAAGGCACGACCTATCATTTCGTGCCCTCCAATCCGTGGGTGGCGGTCGGCTGGCGCAAGCGCGACGAGATCGAGATCGATCTCGGGGAGATCATGTCGCGCAAAGGCGTCCGCCTGCTGACGCAAGGCGCCAAGCGCGTCCATCCCGCCGAAAACCGGATCGAGCTCGGCGATGGAACGTCCATCGACTACGACTATCTCGTCGTCGCAACCGGCCCCGAACTCGCCTTCGACGAAATCCCGGGGCTTGGACCTCAGGGCTACACGCAGTCCATCTGCCATGTCGATCATGCGGCGCTTGCAAAGGAAGCGTTCGAGATCCTTGCTGCAAACCCCGGCCCCGTCGTGATCGGCGCGGTCCAGGGCGCCTCTTGTTTCGGGCCCGCCTACGAATTCCTATTCATCCTCGAGACCGAATTGCGCCGGCGAAAGCTGCGCGACCGGGTGCCGATGACGTTCGTCACCTCGGAGCCCTATATCGGCCATCTCGGTCTCGATGGCGTCGGCGACACCAAGGGTCTTCTCGAAAGCGAGATGCGCGAGAAGCACATCAAATGGATAACGAACGCCCGTATCGACAGCGTTAGTCCCGGCTTGATGTCGGTGGAGGAACTTGCAGATAACGGCACGGCGCACAAGGCGCACGACCTGCCTTTTGCCTATTCGATGATGCTGCCGGCCTTTCGCGGCGTCGAGGCGGTCCGCGGCATCGAGAAGCTGACCAACCCGCGCGGCTTCGTCATCGTCGACAAACATCAGCAGAACCCGACCTTTCCCAATGTTTTCGCGGTCGGCGTCTGCGTCGCAATTGCGCCCGTCGGCGCGACACCGGTGCCGGTCGGCGTCCCCAAGACCGGCTTCATGATCGAATCCATGGTGACGGCGACAGCGATGAACATCGGCGCTCTGCTCCGCGGCAAGACGCCGACCGCGCAACCGACCTGGAACGCGATCTGCCTCGCTGATTTCGGCGATTCCGGCGTCGCCTTCCTCGCGCAGCCGCAAATTCCGCCGCGCAACGTCAATTGGTCGTCCAAGGGCGAGTGGGTTCATTACGCCAAGGTCGCCTTCGAGAAGTACTTCCTCCGCAAGATGCGGCGCGGCGAGAGCGAGCCGTTCTACGAGCGCTTCCTGCTCGACAGGCTGAACATCGCCAAGATCAAGGAGGTTCGAACGGGTACATGAGCGCGACACGCCAGATCGTCTGCGGACATTGCGGGCGCATCAACCGCCTGCCCGCTGAGCGCGCGCCGGAAGCAGCTTGCTGCGGCGCTTGTCATCAGCCGATCTTCACCGGCCACCCGATCGAAGTGAATGAAGAGGCCTTTGGCCGCCACGTCACCAGCAGCGACATTCCTGTGCTGGTCGACGTCTGGGCGCCATGGTGCGGACCGTGCCGCGCCATGGCCCCGATGTTCGAGCGCGCGGCGCAAACGCTCGAGCCCGGCGTCCGTCTGTTGAAGCTGAATTCAGACAGCGCGCCGGCGTTGTCGTCGCGGCTCAACATCAGCAGCATTCCAACGCTGCTGCTGATGCATGGCGGCCGCGAGATCGCCCGTCATTCCGGAGCCATGGATACACGCGGCATCGTCGCGTGGACCGAAGCTTATCTGACCCGTTCATAAAGAGGAGCATGCCATGAATGTCGATAAAGCCGTTCTTGCCTTCGCGGGATGTGTCGTCCTGCTCGGACTCGCACTGGGGACCTATGTGAATGCGTACTGGTACCTGCTGACGGCCTTCGCCGGTCTCAACATGATCCAAGCCTCATTCACCGGCTTCTGCCCGGCCGCGATCGTCTTCAAGAAGCTCGGACTAAGGGGCGGCTGCGCGTTCTCGTAGTACGCACCGATGCAGCCTGTGATGCGGGGGAATATGCCATGACCGACGACACCTTCATCGAGGGACCGCTCTATGAAAAGCGCAGGAAGGTGTATCCGCAGTCGGTGCACGGCCCTTTCCGCCGCATCAAATGGGCGATCCTCTGCATCACGCTGGGAACCTATTATCTTTTGCCATTCGTGCGCTGGAATCGTGGACCCGGTTTGCCCGATCAGGCCGTCCTGATCGATCTTCCGCATCGCCGCTTCTATTTCTTCTTCATCGAGCTGTGGCCGCAGGAGGTCTATTATTTTACGGGCCTCCTCATTATCGCGGCGATGACGCTGTTCCTGATGAACGCGGTCGCCGGCCGGCTGTGGTGCGGCTACATGTGCCCGCAGACGGTGTGGACCGACCTGTTCTACGCCGTTGAACGTTGGGTCGAGGGCGACCGGCGTGAGCGCATGCAGGGCGACAAGCGCTACTGGACGTTCGATCACGTCCGCAAGGTCGCGCTGAAGCACTTTCTCTGGATCATGATCGCCTGGTGGACTGGCGGCGCATGGGTATTGTATTTTGCCGATGCACCGACGCTGGTGAAGGAACTCGCTACTTTTCAAGCGCCGTTCATCGCTTACCTGTGGATCGGCATCCTGACCGGCACGACTTATCTCTTCGCCGGGCACGCCCGCGAGCAGACCTGCATCTACATGTGCCCCTGGCCGCGCATCCAGGCGGCGCTGACCGACGAGTGGGCGCTCAACGTCACATATCGTCGCGACCGCGGCGAGCCGCGCATGTCAGTGAAGAAGGCGGACGCCGCCCGCGCCCATGGCGATCTCGCCGGTGATTGCGTCGACTGCCACCAATGCATCAATGTCTGCCCGACCGGTGTCGACATCCGCCACGGAATCCAGCTCGGCTGCATCCAGTGCGGTCTCTGCATCGACGCTTGCGACAACATCATGCGCGAGATCGGCCGGCCCCCCGGTCTGATCGGTTACGACACCGACATCAACATGCAGCGCCGCCGTGACGGCAAGGCACCGGTCTATCGCCTGGTCCGCGCACGAACGCTGATCTATGCCGCGTCCATCGCCGTCGTTGGCAGCATCATGCTCTATGCTCTCGCCACGCGCGCGACGATGGACGTCAACGTGCTGCATGAACGCAATCCGCTGTTCGTCCAGCTTTCCGATGGCGGCGTGCGCAACGACTACACCGTGCGCATCCTCAACAAGGGCGTCGGGCGATCGTTCGCGCTCGAAGTCTCCGGCCTGCCAGGCGCGACCGCTCGCGTCGCCGGCATCGCAGCCGGCCCCGACGACAAGCCGGTCGTCGAGGTCGGGCAGGATCAGACCCGCGAGATCCGCCTCTCGGTGCAGGTCGGCGCGGCCCATGTGCCACAGACATCTCGGGACATCGAGATCGCTATCACCGACACCGCCGGTGGCGGACACGCAAGCGCCCGCGATCACTTCATACCGGGCGACCAGTGACGTTCAACATCCGGCGGCGTACCGGCCTGATGCTCAATGAGACGTTAACAATACCACTCGAATTGAAGCGGCGTCCCAACGGTATTTTCCAATCTTTGCGCTAATCATGACCTGATAACGCCGGCTCTTGCCCAGCGGGAACGGGGACGACGGGACGTGGTCGACATCGCGCACCAGGCTGCGATCAATCCGGCATCGAAGAAGGATGCAACGCCCGCGCTCGTCCCGCTCACGGCAATCGAGCCCGGTCAATGGCGCGCACTGGCGCAGCGCGCGGTCGAGCCGAACGGCTATTATTTGCCTGCCTGGGAACTCGCCGTCAGCGCAACCGCTCGCGGCCGTATTGGGGCCTCGGCCCTGTCTGTAGGCGCCGGCTCCTCGACCCGGCTGATCGGCTTGATGCCGGTCGTATCGCTCTGGCAGGCCTGGAAGATACCCCTGCCCGCGCTGGTGAGCGCACATCCCTATGGCACGCTGTGCAGCCCCTTGATCGACCGCGACACATCAGTCGAGGCGGCGACGCGCCTGCTGCAGCGGGCACGCGAGGCCGGCGCGCACGCGCTGATCCTGCGCGACGTTGCGCTGGATGGCGCCGCGATGGGATCGTTCAGCGACGCGCTGGGCCGGGCCGGCCTGAAACCGCGCATGCTCGGCTCCCATGTCCGCGCCAGCCTCGATGCGACGCAGGATGGCGACAGGCTGCTGCACGACGCCCTCGGCGCCAAGAAGCTCAAGGAGCTGCGTCGCCAACGTCATCGCCTGGAGGCACACGGCGCGATCAGCTTCGACGTCGCGCGCAAGCCGGAGGAAATCAAGTCCGCGCTCGAAACGTTCCTGCAACTCGAAGCCAGCGGCTGGAAAGGCAGGCGCGGCACCGCGCTGGTTCAGGATGCAGGCGATGCGACCTTTATTCGCCGCGCCGTGCCGGCCCTCGCCGAGACCGCGCAGTGCGAGATCGTCAGCTTGCACGCCGGCGCGACGCCGGTGGCCGCGGGTATCGTGCTGCGCCACCAGGATCGTGCCTTCTTCTTCAAGCTCGGCATCGACGAGCGCTTCGCAAAATATTCACCGGGCGTGCAGCTCACACTCGATCTGACGCGCCATCTCTGCGCCGACCCCACTATTGCGAGCGCGGATTCCACCGCGAGCGCCGACCATCCCATGATCAACCCGATCTGGCGCGGCCGCCTCGCGATTGGGGACGTGCTGATTCCGCTGCGGCGACACGATCCGGTGGTGGCTCTGATTCACGGGGCGCTGATCGCGCGTGCCCATGCACGCGAGGTCGCGCGCCGCGCGATCCACCGGTTCCGCAAACAGCGCGACGCTACTCCGCCGCTTGCGCGTTGATCTCCGCCGACACCTGGCGGATGGCGCGGGCGAGCAGGTTCGGATCCTGCGCGCCTGATACCGCATATTTCTGGGCGAAGACATAGGTCGGCACGCCGGAGATACCCTTCTCGGCGGCCTCCTGCGCATCGGCCGACACGCGCGCGACGTCCTCGTCGGTGACGAGGCGCTTGCGCACGTCGTCGGCATCGAGGCCGACATCGGCGGCCGCCTGGACCAGCACATTCACATCGGTGAGATCGCCGCCGTCGCGGAAGTAGAGCTCCATCAGGCGCTGCTTCATCTCGGGCGCCTTGCCGATCGCTTCGGCCCACAGGATCAGACGATGGCAGTCGGTGGTGTTGGGTTGGCGCGCGACCAGCTCAGGCTTGTAGACGAGGCCCTCTTCGCTTGCCGCCGCGACCACGCGGCCTGCGATGCCCTTGTAGGCCTCCACAGAGCCGAACTTGGTGGTGAGGTAGTCCTCGCGGCTGATGCCCTCGCGCGGCACCCAGGGATTGAGGAAGAACGGACGGAAGTTCAGCTTGACCGGAACGTCGGGCACGAGCGCGAGCGCACTCTCGATCCGGTGCTTGCCGATGTAGCACCAGGGGCACACCACGTCGGAGACGACATCGATCTGGAGCGGTTTGAGGGTGCTCATGGGGCGCCTCCTTCGGGCGAAGCGGGTTTGGCCCAAGATAAGCCGAACCAGCACCGAGGCAAGGGTACTAGTTCATGGCTGCGGCCATCTGCCTGAGCCGCTCGGCGGTGCGTTCGTCGGCGGGAAAGAACGTCTCCAGCGCCAGTTCGGACAGCGTAATGTCGACCGGCGTACCGAACACCATGGTGGTGGAGAAGAAACTGAGTATCTCCCCGTCCTGGCGCAGCTTGAAGGGGATCGCGACATTGTCGCCCGACAGCGGCCCCGAGCGCGCCGGAATGGGATAGCTCTTGAGGTCGTGATAGAGCTTGATCAGCTCCGGATCGGCCGTCGCCTCGCATTGCCGGTGCAAGCGCTCGAGCAGATGCGCGCACCACTCCCCCAGATTGACCGTGCGCGGCGCCAGTCCCTCCGGATGAAAGGCGAGCCGCAGAATGTTGAAGGGCTGTCCGAGCAGCCGTTCGGGAACGCCGGCGAGTAGTGGCGCCACCATGCGGTTGGCGGAGACCAGGTTCCAGTGCCGGTCATAGGCCAGCGCCGGATTGGGCTCGTGGGCTCTGAGGACGAGGTCGATCGCCTGACGAGCTGACTTCAAGGCGGGATCCTCCAGCGGACGCTGCGGAAACGCGGGCGCAAAGCCAGCGGCGACCAGCAGCACGTTGCGTTCACGCAAGGGCACATCAAGGCGCTCGGCGAGCCGCAGCACCATGTCGCGCGACGGCGCGGCGCGGCCGGTCTCGACGAAGCTCAGGTGCCGCGCGGAAATCTCCGCCTCGCCCGCGAGATCGAGCTGGCTCTTGCGGCGGCGCTGCCGCCATTCGCGCAAATGATCGCCGATATGGACCGGCTGACTGCGTTCGGCCTGGGCCGTGGATGCATGTGCGTTCATGGCCAAAACCTACCACGCACGTTTCAGCCCATCCATTACCCCCGAGGTAATCGAATTGGGCCCTGCAGCAGCGCATCTTCGGTCACGACAGGAGATGACCATGATCGCGTTGCTGCTCTACCGGACCGTCGCCGACCACATCCTGCCCTGGGCCGTGACCTTCGCGACCCGGATGCTGGCGCGCGGGCTCAACATGCCCGAGCCGCTGGTGCATTCGAGCGGCGACTATGTCGTCGCGCAGGTGACGGCCTTCGAGCACAGCGTCGGCAGAAGCCTCGGCCTGTTCCGCCTCGCCCGCCTGCTCCGCGCCTGGAGGCGTGGACTGCATTGAGTTTACCCGCGTCCAACCAACCATGGAGAATGACGATGATCGACGCATCCACCTTCCTGCGCCGCGCCCTGCTCGCGGACGCCGTCTTCAGCGGTGTTGCCGCACTCGGCTTCACCTTCGGCGCCGGCGCGTTCGCGACAATGTTCAACCTGCCCGAGGCGCTGTTGCGCGAAACCGGTCTGTTCCTGATCGCCTACACCGCACTGGTCGGCTGGCTCGCCTCGCGCACGGTCATGCCGAAGCCGCTCGTGCTGCTGGTCGTGGTCGGTAACGCCGCCTGGACGGTGGGCAGCATCGCGCTGCTGTTCTCGGGCGCGGTATCGCCGAACCTTGCCGGCGAGCTCATGGTCGTGGCGCAGGCGATCGCGACCGGCGTGTTCGCCGAGCTGCAATATGTGGGCTTGCGGAAGAGCGGGAGCGTGGTGGCTGCGTGACCGCCCCACGCCTGCATGCACCGCGTTCAGGGCACGATTACGGAGCCAAAGGCGCGCGGGTTACGCCCGCGCGCGACTTTTCTTGCCAACGGCATGGCCGTTGAATTTCTTTTTGGCGGCCTTTGTGCCCTTGGTGCCCGCCTTCTCGGCCTTACGCTCTGCGCGTGCTTTCACCTTGGCACGTTCGGCACGGGCCTCGGCGCGCTGCTTCTTACGCTTGGCTTCGCAGGAGGGGCACTTGCAGCCGATCGGCTTCAGATAGGCTTTGAAATAGTCGGTGCCGTAATCGTAGTTGATCTCGTCGCCCGGCTCGATGTTCTTGATCGCGCGGATGAACACCTTGCGCTCGCGCGGGCGCACGTCGGATTCGGCGTTCGGCCGGCAGGAGTGGTTGATGTAGCGGGCGAGGTTCTTGCGCACCGAGCCGTCAATGGTCCAGCGGTTGTTGAGCTCAAACAGATATTTGTTCTCGATCTCGTCGTGCGCGGGGATCCGCGAATCCAGGATCGGTCCGAAATAACGGATGATCCTTGTGCCCTTCTTGATCGGCATGGTGGCGAAAAGGCCAAGTCCGGTCTTGGACTTGCCGACGCGATAGGCTTTGCGGGGAGCTATATCTGGCATGATCGAGAGAAATGAGGACGCGAACTGGGCCTTATGCCCAAGCGAAGCCGCTCTTCTAGAACGATTCCGCGCCGCTGTCAGGCCTATCCGAACTGCGTTTTGTGCTTGCCCACAGTGAAGATGGCGATTGATCGAGTTCCGCAGGTTGCAGGCGACGTCATGGTGCCTGTCACATTAGGTTGGAAACTTCGCCGCCACCGTCGACTTCAGGATCGCTTCCAGAAGCTGCTCGGCCGTTGTACCTGCCGGCAACCGCTCCAGAATATCCTCGAGCCGCCCGTCGAGCAGCAGCATGGTGAAGCCGTGCACCATCGACCAGGCCCGTGCGATCGCGGCGCCCTGCTCGATTGTCAGCGCGTCGCCGCTGATCGGCTCCTGCCGCAGCGCGCCGATGGCATTGGCAAGCCCGGCAAAGGAGGATTCTGCGGCCTCGTGCAGCGAGGGCCTGGAATAGTCGAGCCGCTCGGTGCGGAACATCAGGCCGTACATGCCGGGATGCGCCTGGGCATAGGCGACATAGGCCTTGGGCCGGGCCAAGGCGCGCTCCAGCGGCGAGGTAGCCTCATCGCAGGCCGAGGCCATTGCGGCGTTGAATTGGCGGAAGCCGATCGCCGCCAGTTCGCTGACGAGGCCGGTGAGATCACCGAAATGATGGGTCGGCGCGGCATGCGAGACGCCCGCCTCGCGCGCCACCGCGCGCAGCGTCAAGCCGGCGAGCCCGTCGCGCTCCAGCACCCGCTCGGCCGCCTGAAGCAGCGCCTCGCGCAAGGCGCCGTGGTGATAGGGCGTCTCGGTCTTCGCAGCTGCCGGGCGGCGCGCGGGACGAGATGCCTGTGATGTCTTTTTGGGGCTGCGCGGGCTACGCGCCGTTTCGCCCTTGGTGTTGATCTTGGCCATTTACAAGCTATATGACGCAATATTGACAGTGTAAAGATTTCACTTGACGGAAGTCGCGCTTGGCCCTATGGCATCTTTACGATGTAAAGATAAGGAGGGATACGCCGTGCAGCAGGACGCCATCGCCGAGCGCCGCAACAATATCGCGCCGATTCCGTTCGAGGCGGACGCGCCTTTCCTCAAGATCATCGGCGAATTGCCGCGCGAGTTGAACGGCACGCTCTACCGCAACGGTCCCAATCCGCAGTTCGATTCGCCCGGCGCGCACTGGTTCGTCGGCGACGGCATGTTGCACGCCTTCCACCTGGAGAACGGCCGCGCCTCCTACCGCAACCGCTGGGTCCGCACGCCGAAATGGCTCGCCGAGCACGATGCCGGCCGCGCACTGTTCGGCGGCTTCGGCCGCAAGCTGCCGGATGCGCCGCAAAACCTCACCGACGGCGGCGTCGCCAACACCAACATCGTCTTCCATGCCGGCAAGCTGCTAGCGCTCGAAGAGGGGCATCTGCCAACCGAGATCGAGCCCGGCACGCTGGCAACACGCGGATATTGCAATTATCAGAGCCGCATCGCCGGCGCCTTCACCGCGCACCCGAAGGTCGATCCTGTGACAGGCGAGCTGGTGTTCTTCGGCTACAATGCGGCGGGCCCGCTGACACCTGCCCTCTCCTACGGATCGATTGACGCGGGCGGAAAGGTGACGCGCTTCGAACGTTTCGAGACGCCCTATGCCAGCATGGTGCACGACTTCATCGTCACCGAAAACTATGTGCTGTTTCCGATCCTGCCGATCACCGGCAGCATGGAGCGCGCGATGAGCGGCAAGCCGCCCTATGCCTGGGAGCCCGAGAAAGGCGCCTATGTCGGCGTGATGGAGCGCAACGGCACAACGAAGGAGATCGTCTGGTTTCGTGCTGAAGCCTGCTACGTCTTCCATGTCATGAACGCCTGGGAGGACGAGGGCCGCATCATCGCCGACGTCATGCAATTCGAGGAAGCGCCGCTGTTTCCGCATCCGGACGGCCGGCCCTCGGATCCGGAGAAATCGCGCGCCCGGCACTGTCGCTGGACTTTCGATCTCTCCGGCAATACCGACCGCTTCCAGCAGACTTATCTCGACGATCTCACCGGAGAGTTCCCGCGCATCGACGATCGCCGCGCCGGCTTGAAGAGCCGTCACGGCTGGTACGCCTGCGCCAATCCGAAGGCACCGATGTTCGGCGCGCTGTCCGGCATCGTCCATGTCGACGGCACCGGCAAGCGGCTCGGCCAATATCTGCTGCCGACGGGCGACACCATCTCCGAGCCTGTGTTCGTCGAGCGATCGAAGGGCGCGGCGGAAGGCGACGGCTGGCTGCTGGCGGTGGTCTGGCGCGCGCGGGAGAACCGCAGCGACCTTGCCGTGTTCAACGCCACCGACATCGAAGCCGGCCCTGCGGCGCTGGTGCAGCTCGGCCATCGCGTGCCCGACGGCTTTCACGGCAATTGGGTGGGAGCAGCCTAGCTCCCACCTCCGCAGTCCGTGGTGCGTTGCAAGGGAGATCTCGCATGCACATGCCTTCGATCACCGCGAATTATCTCGCCGTCCTGGCGCTGATCTACGCCGCGCTCGCGCTCGAGGTCATCCGGCTGCGACGGAGCAGCAACGCGCCGTTCAGCGATGGCGGCAACGAAAACCTGCGCCGCGCGATCCGCGCCCATGGCAACTTCATGGAATACGTCCCCATCATCGCGCTCATGGTCGCGCTGCTCGAAATGTCCGGCGCGTCCAGCTCACGCGTTCATGTGCTGATGGGAGCGCTCGTGTTGTCGCGGCTGCTGCATCCGATCGGGATGTACGCAACACCGGGCTCGCTGCGGTTCGTCATCGGCCGCGGCGGCAGCATCTTCCTCACCATCGGCCTCCTGATCACCTGTGCGCTGACCATCCTGTCGCGCCTGCCCTGGGCCACATTCGCCGATGAAATCGCCGACCAAGCCATTGCAACCATTCAATTTTTAGAAGTCATTCACGTCATTTTGACACTGTAAAGATTTTGCTTGACCCTGTCGCCGCCCCGACCTATTGATCTTTACATCGTAAAGATTGAATGCGACCGAGGCGACCATGACGATCTTCCTGATCCTTGCCCCCTACGGCGTCTACACCTTCCTGATGTTCATGACCTCGGCCATGGTCGCCGTGTTCGCGGGATCCGTAATCTGTCTCGCCACGATCGCGATCGATGTTGCGCGTGGCCGCTCGGTGAAGGTCCTGGCCGCGGGCTCCGCGATCCTGTTCGCAGGCATCGGCCTCTATCTCGCATTCTTCGACCCGACACTCAGCCCGCTCGCCGTCAAGCTCTCGGTCGATATCGGCATCTTCGTGATTTCGCTCGGCTCGATGCTGGCGCGCCGCCCCTTCACGCTGCAATATGGGATCGAGAACGTTCCGGCCGAGACCGCGGCGATGCCCGGTTTCCTCACCGCCAATTACATGATCACCGCTGCATGGACCGTAGCCGCCCTGCTGATGATGGCCGCCAACATCGTGCTGCTCTATTTCCCGGGCCTGCCGGTCTGGTCGGGCCTTGCGGTCGCCTTCGCCGCCCGCAACAGCGCGATCTATTTCACCAAATGGTATCCCGAATATCGCCAGATCAAGTATGGTGCGCCCGCCGGCGCGCTGCCCGAAGCCAAGTGAGACAGGACCGATCATGAAGGACGTATTCGCCCGCCTCGCCTCCGACTTCCTGTCGGCCATCGTCTTCCTGGCGATCTATCTGATCACCGACAACGTCATCCTGGCGACGTCGGTGGCCATTGCCGGAGCGATCGCGCAGGTGATCTACGCCCGCGTCAAGGGGCGCGAGCTCGGCTACATGGCCTATGCGAGCCTGGCGCTTGTCATCGTGCTCGGGTCGGTCACCCTGCTGACCAACGATCCGCGCTTCATGCTGGCAAAGCCTGCGGTCGCGCATTTCGCGATCGGCGCGATCATGCTCAAGCGCGGCTGGATGCTGCGCTACATGCCGCCGATGGTGGTCGAGACCGCGCCGGAATATGTCACCGCTGCGGGCTACGCCTGGGCCGTGCTGATGTTCGCGCTCGGCGCCGGCACGATCGCGGTCGCTGCCACCGGCGATCTGAAGCTGTGGGCGTTCTACATCTCGGCGGTCGCGGGCGGCGCCAAGGTTTTGGCCTTTGCCGTTCAATACGTGGTGTTTCGGCTGGTCGTGACCAGCCGCCGGCGCGCCGCTGCCCGCGCTTGATGGCCGCTCACGTCGGGTTAGGCAGCGGCTTCGAGTTGCGCTATAGGCTCGGCCCAGGATGGGTTGCGGATCGTCGCAATCCGCCGGGACAGTGTTCGGGAGACGCGAATGGCCGTGGACGGCAATTGGAATCTGACCATGACGACGCCGATGGGCGAACGCCAGGCGACGCTGAGCCTGAAGGCCGAAGGTGGCACGCTTACGGGCACGCAGGGCGCGGAAGGCAACAGCGCCGAGATCTTTGACGGCACCGTCAACGGCGACAGCGTGGCCTGGAAAGTCTCGATCACCAACCCGATGCCGCTGACGCTCGAGTTCACCGGCACCGTCTCCGGCAACAACATCAACGGCGAAATGGGCATCGGCCCCATGGGCAGCTTCCCGTTCACCGGGGCGCGGGCGTAAGGCTACTCCACCTCAATGTCATTCCGGGATGCATGCGCAGCATGCAGGCCCGGAATCCATTCTTCCACCACGTTGAAGCCCGATGGATTCCGGGCTCGCGCTACGCGCGCCCCGGAATGACTACATCGGAACAGCCTCAGCCCAGATTGAGCTCCTTGAAGAAGTCGTTGCCCTTGTCATCGATGATGATGAACGCCGGGAAGTCGACGACTTCGATGCGCCAGATCGCTTCCATGCCAAGCTCGGGATATTCGAGCACCTCGACCTTCTTGATGCAGTGCTCGGCGAGGTTCGCCGCCGCACCACCGATCGAGCCGAGATAGAAGCCGCCATATTTCTTGCAGGCTTCGCGTACGGCCGGCGCGCGGTTACCCTTCGCCACCATCACCATCGAGCCGCCGGCGGCCTGGAACTGGTCGACGAAGGAATCCATGCGGCCCGCGGTGGTCGGGCCGAACGCGCCGGAGGCGTAGCCTTCGGGCGTCTTGGCCGGACCGGCGTAGTAGACCGGATGGTTCTTGAAATAATCGGGCAGCGGCTCGCCCTTCTCCAGCCGCTCGCGCAGCTTGGCATGCGCGCTGTCGCGCGCGACGATCATGGTACCGGTCATCGAGACGCGGGTCTTGATCGGGTGCTTCGAGAACGTCGCCAGAATGTCTTTCATCGGCTGGTTGAGGTCGATCTTGACGACCTCGCCGCCGAGCGACTGCTCGACCTGCGGCAGATATTGCGCGGGATTGTGCTCGAGCTCCTCGAGATAGACGCCATCCTTGGTGATCTTGCCGAGCACCTGGCGGTCGGCCGAGCAGGACACGCCAAGCCCGATCGGCAGCGAAGCACCGTGACGCGGCATGCGGATGACGCGGACGTCGTGGCAAAAATATTTGCCTCCGAACTGCGCGCCTACTCCCAAGCTTTGCGTCATCTTGTGGATTTCCTTCTCCATCTCGACGTCGCGGAAGGCGTTGCCGTCAGGCGAGCCGTGGGTCGGCAGCGCATCGAGATAGCGGGCCGAGGCCAGCTTCACGGTCTTCATGCAGAGCTCGGCCGAGGTGCCGCCGATGACGATGGCGAGGTGATAGGGCGGGCACGCGGCGGTGCCGAGGGTGAGGATCTTCTCCTTCAGGAACGCGAGCAGCCGGTCCTTGGTCAGGACGGAAGGCGTCGCCTGGAACAAGAAGCTCTTGTTGGCGCTGCCGCCGCCCTTGGCCATGAACATGAACTTGTAGGCGTCATCGCCCTCGGCGTAGATCTCGCACTGCGCCGGCATGTTGTTGGCGGTGTTCTTCTCCTCGTACATCGAGAGCGGCGCCACTTGCGAGTAGCGGAGATTGCGGCGGAGATAAGCGTCGCGGGCGCCTTCCGACAGCGCCGCCTCGTCGTCACCATCGGTGATGACGTTGCAGCCCTTCTTGCCCATGATGATCGCGGTGCCGGTGTCCTGGCACATCGGCAGCACGCCGCCCGCGGCGATGTTGGCGTTCTTCAAAAAATCCAGCGCCACGAATTTGTCGTTCGGGCTCGCCTCGTCGTCTTCCAGGATCGCGCGGAGCTGCTTCAGATGGCCTGGGCGCAGATAGTGATTGATGTCGCCGAAAGCCGCTTCGGACAGCGCGCGAAGTGCCTCGCGCGACACCACCAACATGTCCTTGCCCAGAACCTTCTCGACCCGCACGCCCTCGGACGTGATCTTCTTGTAGGGCGTCTCGTCCTTGCCCAGCGGGAACAGCGGGGTGTGCTTGTAGGGCGGAACGGGCTTGGACTGGTCGGGGAATGCGGTGGGAGCGTTCATGGGGCGATCTCGGGTTTTGCAGCCCTCGCGGGCCTCTAAGCATAGAAGCGTTCTAAGCTTTTTTGCCGCAAAGGGAAGGCGTTCCGGCGGGGCCGGGGCATCCCGATTTGGCTGCCCGGCGGCCATTTTGCGGTCCCCTCCTTCGATCAGCCGGTGGTCGCGGCTGTACCCAATGAAGCAAGGTTGCACCCCTTGCGCTTCGCGCGCGGCGACGGTTGAATGCACGCCCTCAAGGGGCTTTCATCATGATTTCTAGACTGCACCTCCGCGGCGCGATTGTTGTCGCCGCCGCAATCATCGGCCTTGTGACGCTGCCTGCGCCTGCGCGCGCGGATCAGTGCGACGACATCGCCAAGCAGCTCGCCGGCGGCATCGACGGGCTGAAGGTCAACTTCAAGGCCGCCAACATCATCTACCTCACCCACCCGGCGGCGAAAGAGCTGTCGCTCGGCTGCCGCGCGCAAGGCGCGGCCTATTCGAACGAGCTCTACGCCAAGGGCGACCGCAAGCCGGCGCCGCAGTTCTATGATCTCGTGGCCTCCGCAGCTGCGATCATCTTCACGGTGACGAAGGACGACACCACGACCGGGGCCTCGCGCTGCCTGAAGCGCATGGGCCTGTTGCGCGGCGACAAGATCACGATGCGCTACAAACGCCTCAACATGGAATGCACGCGAACCAAGACCGAAGCCGCGATTACGGTCACGCGGCCGAAGGACGAGTAGGCCGGGCTGCCCGCCACACATTCCGTCCTTGCGTCGCTGCGCTCGCAGTGACGAGGAAACGACCATATCCCTCGCATTTTAACGATTGGCTTGACGGACCTTTCGTCCCCTCCGGGGCAAGGTCAATTGTTTCAATCTGTGAGGATTTGTGGATGAGCGTTTCAAGTGTTGCGCCGCCGCCTGTGACGGTCGTGGTTCCGAGCTACGACACGAGCAAGCAGGACGACCGGACCAAGACCAAAGACACCGACCCGACCTATAAGCCGACGCCGCCCGCGCCACTGCCGCCGGGCCAGGGCACGCGGATCGATCAGCTCGCCTGACCGCGCTTGCCTGCGATGGATCGCCCGGTCTTGACGACCGGGCCTTTCGCGCGTCCGGCCGCATCTTTGCCGGATAGCCCGGCCAGACTCGTGCGAGACCGGCCTTAGGCGTCCAGCTCGCGATAGTGTCGAAAAATGCCCTGCTCGTTGAACGGAATGCGACGTTCGCTTGCGAGATAGGCCTTGATGTTCGGCCGTGCGGCAACGCGATCGTGCAGACCGGCGAGACCTGGTATTTTCCTCTCGAACGCCTTCATGCGCTTCGGGAAGGCGTAGCGCAGGCCGTCGACGATCTGGAATAGCGAGAGATCGACGTAAGTCAGACGCCGACCTGTGACATAGGCACCACTGACGTCGTCGAGAAGCTGCTCGAAATAGCCGAGATATTTCGGCACGCGCTCATCCCAGAATTCAGCCGTACGCTTCTTCGCCGGCGCCTTCTGGTCTTCGTAGTACAGCGAAGGCCCGAGCGGATGGTGGGTGTCGTGAATCTCGAGCACGAAATCGGCGATGGTGAGCTGCAGCTGGTGCACCCAGAGCTGTCCTGCTTCCGTCTTGGGCGCCAGTCCATGACGGGCGCCGAGATAGAGCAGGATGTTGGCGGTCTGGCCGATCACAAGCTTGCCCGCCTTCAGGAACGGCGGCGCAAAGGGCGGCGTGCCTTTGTGGGCCTCCATCATCTTCATCATGGCGCCGCTGCCGCGCGGGCCGCGTGCAACGTCGACATAGGCCGCCCCCGCCTCCTCCAGCGCCAACCGCACATATTCGCCGCGGCCCTGGATCTCGGGCCAGTAGTAGAGCTCGTATGTCATGGGATAGTCCTTTGAGACGCGCGCATGACAAATCTAGCACGCGCCGCAAGTTCCGTCGTCGTGCAGCGGAGCAAATAGAAAAAGGGCGCCGTGCCGAAGCACGACGCCCTCGTCTTTTGCGGTGACCGGCGATCAGTTGGTCTGCTGGATCGCCGACAATTCCCAAGGGCTGCCCGAGCGGCGCGCGAAGGTCCAGACTTCGGTGACCTCGCTCGGCTGCTCGCCGCCGGCGACGATCGCACCGGTGTTGCGATCGACCGTCTTGTCGGTGAGCGCGAAGCGCATCGCCACCGTCGCATAGTCGGTCCCGCCTTCGCGCCAGGCTTCGGCGAGGTCGCCCTGCAACAGCTTGACGTTGGTCACCTTGTTGACCGCATTGCGCGCGCGGTTCTGGGCAAGGTCCTGCTCGAAATAAGAGACCATTTCCGGCGTCGCGAGCGTGTGCAATTTTGCAACGTCCTCGTTCGACCAGGCGGCCTGGATGTCGCCGAGCAGACGCTCGAACGCCTCGTAGTCAGCAGGCTTGATCTCGAGCGGCGCGTTGTTGGCGCCGAAGCCGAAGCCGCCGCCAAGACCCGAACCGAGACCACTGCGATAGCTCGTCTGCTGACCGCCACCGGCATCCGCACCGGCATAGGCCGCCTGCGGCGAATTGCGGCGCTGCCACCAGGACATCGCCAGCCGCACCACGAACACGACGAGCACGATCTGGATGATCAGGCCCAGGATCGACGACAGACCGCCGAGGCCGCCGAACAGGCCGCCACCGAACAGCATGCCCAGCAGGCCTGCGCCAAGGAAGCCGGCCGCAAGACCACCGAGGAAGCCACCACCGCGACCGAACAGACCGCCGCGCGCGGGCGCAGCCGTGTTCATGCCGGCGCCAGGCTGGCTAAAGGTACGGTTGAATTGCGAGGTCGAGCCCGGCGCGGTCGTGGTTGACGGCGGGGCCGAGAAGGTCCGTGAACCGCGCGAACCCGACGAGAACCCACCGCCGACGCGGGCGTCAGCGGACGAGATCGCCAGCGCCGTCGGCACCGCGAGCGCCAGAACGACGGCAATCGTCTTCACGAGAGTGCGGGACCATTGCGAGAAATTCATGTGCGTTTCCCAAAATCCCCGGCATGGGGATGCGCTGCTAAGATGGGCAGACTTCACCAAAAAGGAAGCCGGTTTCGGCCCCCCCTGCTGCGGCCCTCGGTCGCGGGGATATGGCAAAAGCCCGTATTTGTCGGGGGTTAGGCGGGGATGCGGGGGAACTGCGGTCGCCGGTTACCGGCGGCGCTCTCTCCTCGTCATTGCAATGACGGAGGGGCCAGCGCGCCATCCCTTACCTCACCCCTGCTTCGTCATCGTCTCCTTCACAGCCGCCACGAGCTGGCTGAGGGTGAACGGCTTTGGCAGGAAGTCGAACTGCTGGCCCTCGGGCAGGCTCTTCTCGAAGGCGTCTTCGGCATAGCCGGAGACGAAGATGAAGCGGATGTCGGGGTTCTTCTCCCGCATCGCCTTGAGCAGCGTCGGTCCGTCCATCTCCGGCATCACGACGTCGGAGACGACGAGATCGATCGCGCCGCTCTGCTCTTCCAGCACCTCCATCGCGTCGACGCCGTTTTCGGCCTCGACGACGGTGTAGCCGCGCGAGCGCAGGCCGCGGGCGTTGAGCGCACGCAGGCCTTCTTCGTCCTCGACCAGCAGGATGGTGCCCTGACCGGTGAGATCGGTGCGCGGCTTCGCTTCCACGGCGGCAGCCGCGGCTTCCTTCGTGGCGCCGTCCGTCGCAGGGGCCGCAGCCGCGGGCTGCTCGACCTGCACCTCCGGCTCGGCGTGATGGCGCGGCAGGAAGATGTGGAACGAAGTGCCCTGCCCCGGCTCGGAATCGACGTAGATGAAGCCGCCGGTCTGCTTGACGATGCCGTAGACGGTCGAGAGGCCGAGGCCAGTGCCCTTGCCGACCTCCTTGGTCGAGAAGAACGGCTCGAAAATCTTGTCGCGGATGTCCGCGGGAATGCCGGTGCCGGTGTCGGCGACCTCGATCCGCACATAATCCGCCGCCGGCATGCCCTTATAGGCGAGCTTGCCCGCCTCTTCGCTTCCGACATTGGCGGTGCGGATGATCAGCTTGCCGCCATCAGGCATGGCGTCACGCGCGTTCACCGCGAGATTGACGATCACCTGCTCGAACTGGGAGACGTCGACCTTGACCGGCCAGAGGTCGCGGCCGTGGACCAGGTCGAGCTTGACCTTCTCGCCGATCAACCGGCGCAACAGCATGGTGAGATCGGAGAGCGCATCGCCGAGATCGAGCACCTGCGGCCGCAACGTCTGCCGCCGCGAGAACGCCAGCAGTTGCCGCACCAGCGTCGCAGCCCGCGTCGCGTTCTGCTTGATCTGCATGATGTCCTGGAACGACGGATCGGTCGGCTTGTGCGCGTTCAGCAGGAAGTCGTTCGCCATCATGATGGCGGAAAGAACGTTATTGAAGTCGTGGGCGATGCCGCCGGCGAGCTGGCCGACCGTCTCCATCTTCTGCGACTGGTTGATCTGATTCTCCAGCGCGCGCCGTTCGGTGGTCTCGAGCATGTGCACGATGGCGGCTTCAGCGTCGTTCTCGGCCGCATCGACGGGCGTGACGAAGAACTGGCCCCAGCGTTCCCTGGTGCCTTCCAGGGCCACTTCGACCGGGGCGATATCGGCCTGGTTTTCCGCGGCCTGGTTGATGGCGGCGATCAGCAGATTCCGGTCGCGCGCATTGACCGCGCGGAAGATCGACTTGCTGGCGCTGTCGAGCCCGAGACCCTGCGCGAGCTTGGCGTACCGCGCGTTCGCCCGCACCACGTTGCCGCCGCGATCGACGGTCGCGATCGCCATCGGCGTGTGATCGAAGAAGCGCATGAAGCGCACTTCGGCGGCGCGATCGGGATCGCTGCGTTCGTCGCGGGCGCGGCTGATGACCAGCGTGCGCGAGGGCCCTGGCGCGCCGTCGGCGCCGAAGGCGAGCTTGTGATAGAGCCGGACCGGCATGGTCTTGCCGTTGCGCATGCGCAGATCGATGTCGAAGACTTCGGTCTTCACCTCGCCCGGCACCGCCACGATCGAGCTCAGCAGCGAGGCGCCGTCGCCGGAGACGATGTCGGCGAGCTTCAGCCCGCCCGAGCCGATCTCGGCGAGGTCGTAGTCGAGCCAGTTCGCCAGCGTCGCGTTGACGTAAGCGAGCTCGCCGGCAGGATTGACCGAGAAGAAACCGCACGGCGCGTGATCGAGATATTCGATCGCGTGCTGAAGCTCCTGGAACACGTCCTCCTGGCGCTCGCGGTCGCGGGTGATGTCGGCGATCGACCACACCGCATATTTGGCCTCGCGCTTGCCGGTGCCGAGCGGGCGCACCCGCATGCGCAGCCATCGCCCGTGGCTGCCGTCCTGACCGGAAATGCGGACCTCTTCCTGCTGCCGCTTGCCCTCGCGCGCCGCCTTGAGCAGGCGGAACACCGCTTCGGAAACATCCGGGTTGCCGATGAAGACGCGCTCCACGGGGCGCACGTCCTGGGGGCCGGCAGCGCCGGTCAGCGTCAGATAGGCCGCGTTGGAATAGACGACATGGCCGCGCGGATCGGTGACCGCCAGGCCGTCGAAGGCGTGATCGGCGATCCGCCCCATCACGGGATCATCGAGATTGCGGTCGACGAAGCGGATGATGCCGGCGGCGAAGGCGAACAGGTTGAACAGGCCGATCATCGCCAGCACGGCGAGGATTCCGAGGATATATGGTTGCGCCTGCGCGCGCCCGAGCGTCATCAGCCCGATGGCCACCGCGACCAGGCCGGTCGCCACCAGCAGCACCAGCGCAATGCTGCCCGAGCGCGGCGACGGCTCATGCGCCGCAACGGGCTCGCGTGACAGGTCGTGGTCGGTCTCGGCGGTCATTTCACGCTAGGGCAGCCTGTCAGCAGAGAATCAACGCGCCATGGGGCACGTGGGGTCCTCCCTGCCTGAATCGGACCCGCAGACGCAAGGGCGGCAGGAGCGAAAGGTACGCTGATTCCCAGCTTACGGCCATTTCCGGTACTTTTCGGGGGTTTTATTGCCGCGCGGCACTGAAACCGCGCTTCAGCCGGATGACGTAGCCGATGACTTCGGCGACCGCATGGTAGTGCTCGACAGGGATTTCCTTGTCGATGTCCGCGGTCGCATAGAGCGCGCGGGCCAGCGGTACGTTCTCGACGATCGGAATGTCGTGCTCGCGCGCGATCTCCCGGATCTTGAAAGCGAGGTTGTCGACACCCTTGGCGACGCAGATCGGCGCCGACATGCCGCGCTCGTAGGACAGGGCCACCGAATAGTGGGTCGGGTTGGTGATGATCACCGAGGCCTTGGGAACCGCTGCCATCATGCGCTTCTTGGAGCGCTGCTGGCGCAATTGCCTGATCTTGCCCTTGATGTGCGGGTCACCTTCGGACTGCTTGAACTCTTCCTTGATCTCCTGGAGCGACATCTTCTGCCGCTGGAACCAGCTGCGATATTGGAAGAAATAGTCGCCGATCGCGATGATCGCGAGCGCTGCGACCACAGCGCCGAGCAGATGGACGGTCATGCCGGTGCTGGCGCTCAGCATCGCCATCGGATCGAGCTTGACCATCGCCTCCATGCGGTGCCGCTCCGGCCACAGGACCGTGGTCATGACCACGCCGAGCACGACGAGCTTGCCGATTCCCTTGAGAAAATTCGCGCCCGCCTGCTTGCCGAAGATGCGCTTGAAGCCGGCCGCCGGCGACAGCTTGCTGAATTTGGGCGTGAGGGATTCGGCTGACCAGACCAGCCGATGCTGGAGCATGTTGCCGGCGATCGCCGCGATCACCAGCATCAGGAGCGGCACGCCGACCGCAGCCAACACCGCGACCTCGATCTTCTGCATCAACGCGAGCAGATTCCCGGGATCGGTTTTGATCATCCAGGAATTGGCGAGCAGATTGCGCATCGGTGTCAGCAGCCCGCTGCCGACCGAGCCGGAGAAGGTCGAAATCACGAGCGTGCCGCCAGCAATCATGAACCAGGTGTTGATCTCCTGGCTTTTGGCAACGTCACCGCGTTCGAGCGCCTGTTCCAGGCGCTTTTGTGTCGGGTCTTCTGTTTGACTCTCTGGATCGTTGTCTTCCGCCATCGATCTCTCTTATTTGAGCGGCAGCATCTGGTGCATGACACCGATGAAGTAGTCGAGATAAGTGCCCATCATCGCGGTAAGCACCACGGCCAGCACCATGAAGCCCACGAAGATGGACAGCGGCACGCCGACGAAATAGACCTGCATCTGCGGCATCAGCCGGGCCAGCACACCGAGCCCGATGTTGAAGACGAGCCCGAACACCAGGAACGGCCCCGACAGCTGCAGGCCGAGCAGGAATGCCGCGGAAAACGCTCGCGTGGCCAGCGAGGCGACGTCGCCGCTCGAGACGGTCTCGCCCGGCGAGAAGATCGCGTAGCTGTCGTTCAGCGCCGCGATCACCAAATGGTGGCTGTCGGTGGCGAACAGCAACGTCACACCCAGCATGGTCAGGAAGTTGCCGACCAGCACGCCCTGCTGCCCCTGTGTCGGATCGACCGAAGTAACGAAGCCGAGCCCCATCTGCTGCGCGATCACGGCGCCTGCGACCTGGAGGGCTGCGAGCGTCACGCGCGCGGTGGCGCCAAGCACGATGCCGATCACGATCTCGTGCAGCATCAACACCAGCATCGGCGCGAGCGAGCCCATGTCGACGTGATAGGCGTTGCGATGCAGCGGCAGGATGATCAGCGTCAGAAGCAGCGCGATCGACAGCTTCACCCGCGTCGGGATGTTGGTCTCGCCGAGGCCCGGCAGCAGCATCACCATCGCGCCGACCCGGGCGAAGGCGAGCATGAAGGCTGCGGCAAGCGCCGGCAGCAGCGAGACGTCGATGCGCATGGTGGGCGCATAGTGCCTCAGCCGCCGATGATTCGCGACGAGATCCGCAGCATGTGGGAATGGAGCGCGTCGGCCATGAACGGTAGCGCCAGCAGCATTGTGGCAAAAATGGCCAGGATCTTCGGCACATAGACCAGCGTCTGCTCCTGGATCTGCGTCAGCGCCTGGAACAGCGACACGATCACGCCGACCACGAGCCCGACCACCATCAGCGGTGAGGACACGATCACGATCGTCCAGATCGCATCGCGGGCGACGTCGAGGGTCTCGGGTCCGGTCATGTTGATTCTCGCTTTCAGTTACTTCGTCTTTCCGGGGCTCGCGACGTCGTCGCGCCCCGGAATGACAATCAGATCGGCATCTTCATGATGTCTTCATACGCCGCGATCACGCGGTCGCGGACCGAGACCAGCGTGGACACCGCGACGTCGGTGTCGGCCACGGCCGTCACCACGTCCATCACGTTGGCCTTGCCGTTGGCCATCGCCACGGTCTGCGCGTCCGATTTGCGGCCGGATTCCATGACGCTGCCGACAGCGTCTTTCAGCAGCGAAGCAAAGGACTGGCCGTTCGCTTCGCTGCCCTTGCCGGCGCCGCTGTTCTCCAGCACGCGGGCAAGGTTGGCGTAGGCATTGGCCGCGATTGTCGGTGTTGCCATGGCTTAAGGGTTCCTGTTCAGGCCTTGAGGATGTCGAGCGTGCGCTGGATCATCCGGCGCGTTGCACTGATGATGTTGACATTGGCCTCGTAGGACCGCTGCGCATCGCGCATGTCGGTCATCTCGACCACCGAGTTCACATTGGGATATTTGACGTTGCCGGAGGCATCCGCCGCCGGATTGCTCGGCTCGTATTTGACGCGAAAATTGGACTGGTCGGGCTTGATCTTGCCGAGCGTGACGACCTGCGCGTCGAGCGTGCGGTCGAGTGCCGAGGAGAACGTCGGCACCTTGCGGCGGTAGGGATCGCCGCCTGCGCTCGCCGAGGTCGAGTCCGCGTTCGCGATGTTTTCGGAGATCACCCGCATGCGCCCGGCCTGCGCCCGCAGGCCGGAGGTTGCGATCGCCATCGAGCGGGCAAAGTCACTGCTGTCATTCGCCATTGTCTGCGTCCTCTAGCCCTAGCCCTTGCCGATCGCGGTCTTGAGAAGATGCAGGCTCTTCGAATAGAGCGAAGTCACCGCCGCATAATCCATCTGGTTGTTGGCGGACTTCATCATCTCTTCTTCGAGATTGACGGCATTGCCCGCGGGACGCGTCTCGAAACCTGCGTTCTTGTTCTGGTCGAAGCTCGAGGCCCCCCCCGGCGGCGTCATGTGGGAAGCGCTGGTCACGGTCATGGCCAGGGTCCCCATCGAGCCGGTGGTCGCACCGGTCTTGTCGAACTTCGGCTCGACCAGCTCGCGCGGCCGGAAATTGGGGGTGTCGGAATTGGAGACGTTCTCGGACAGGACGCGCTGGCGTTCCTGGTGCCACTGCATCTTGGTGCGAAGCGCCGACAGCACCGGAAGATCGTTGATGGACATCGTTGCGGCTCCTTCCGCCCCTTGCGGACCCTCAAGGCCCGAAGCTAGGCAGAATTTGCCGCGTGTATGGTTAACAGGTGGTTAAGGTGGGGCGGATGCATGTTTCCGATTGAGACATGCGATCCTCCGCCCGTGATTCTACGCATCCCAAAAGCCGCATTAACCCAACCGCTTGGCGGTGCGTGCACAAGCCAAGAAGTCGTTTTGGATCGGGCGATTCATAGGTTATTAGGAGTTGGGGACGGCAAAACTTGCCGCGGGACGTTAAGAGATCGCAGTTTTGGGGCATCGCAAGCCGGTGGTCGACGTCTGACCGCAGGCACGGAAGAAGCGCCATTTACCGGGGACAGGTATGAACGGTAGCCCTATCACCTTCATCGTCGCGTTCATCGTCGTTCTGGCGTTGATCGGCGCCGTCTTCTGGCTGCTCCGCCGATTCGCCAACACCCGGCTCGGTGCCAACACCCAGCGCGGCAGGATGCCCCGGCTGGCGGTGATCGACGCGGCTGCGGTCGATGGCCGCCGACGCCTGGTGCTGGTCCGCCGTGACAATGTCGAACATCTCCTGATGATCGGCGGCCCGACCGACATCGTCGTCGAACCGAACATCGTCCGCGCCGCCGCCGGCCGTGACCAGATTCCGCAACGTTCCAGCGCCGCCGAGCCGCCGCGCCTCGCCCCGATGCCCGATGCCGGCAGCTGGGCCGACGAAGCGCCGCGTCCCGAAGTGCTCGACCATCCCGAGCAGATGCCCGAGCCGCCGCCACGGCCGACGCGTCCGTCTTTCGCCGACGAGGTCCGCAGGCCGGCCCCTGCTCTCGCCGAGCGCCGCAGCGAGCCGCAGCTTGGCGGCTTCTCGCCCGAACCGATGCCGCCGCGCCCCGAGCGTGAGCCCCGTCCCGAGCCGATGCCGCGCGTTGCGCGCAGCGAGCCGCCGCTGATGCCGCGGCCGCCGCGCCAGAGCGAGCCGGCGAAGGTGCCGCCGGTGCGTGCCGAGCGTTCGCCCGCGCCGCCGCCTCCGCCCGTACCACAGGCTCCGCCTGTTCCGCCGCCCGCCGCCGCGCCGTCGAGCGCCGAACAGAATCTTGCCGAAATGGCCCAGCGCCTCGAGGCGGCCCTGCGCCGTCCCGCCGGCGAGACCCTCGCGCCCCCGGTTGCGCCGGATCCGCCTGCACCTCCGCCGCGCGCCGCGCGCGTCGAGCCTCCGGCGCCGCCGGCCAGGCCGGCTGCGGAGAAGACCAGCTTTGAAAATCTCGAAGACGAGATGGCCTCGCTGCTCGGCCGTCCAAAGCCGTCTTCGTGAGGCTGCCGTCCTTCCCGCGTAGAGTTCTTGTCCCCTCTGTTCTGATCACCGCGGCCTTGCTCGCCACGGTGTTGCTCGTCACGGCTTTGCTCGTCACCCCTGCGCAAGCGCAGGACATCAGCATCAATCTCGGCGGCCAGGGCGGTGGCGGTGTCACCGAGCGCGCGATCCAGCTGATCGCATTGCTCACGGTGCTGTCGATCGCGCCGTCGATCCTGATCATGATGACGTCTTTCACGCGCATCGTGGTCGTGCTGTCGCTGCTGCGCACCGCGATGGGCACGGCGACCGCGCCGCCGAACTCGGTGATCCTGGCGCTGGCGATGTTCCTCACCTTCTTCGTGATGGGACCGGTGCTGCAGAAATCCTACGACGATGGCATCCGTCCGCTGGTCGCCAACCAGATCGGCGTTGAGGACGCGCTGCAGCGCGCATCCGTCCCGTTGCGCGGCTTCATGCAGAAGAACGTGCGCGAGAAGGATCTGAAGCTGTTTCTCGATCTCTCCGGCGAACCGCCGCCGGCGACGCCTGACGAGCTCGCGCTGCGCATCCTCGTCCCGGCCTTCATGATCTCCGAGCTGAAGCGCGCCTTCGAGATCGGCTTCCTGCTGTTCCTGCCCTTCCTGATCATCGACCTCGTCGTCGCCTCGGTGCTGATGTCGATGGGCATGATGATGCTGCCGCCCGCGACGATCTCGCTGCCGTTCAAGCTGATCTTCTTCGTGCTGGTCGACGGCTGGTCGCTGGTGGCGGGTAGCCTGGTGCAGAGTTACGGGGGGTAGTTGGCCTCCGGCCCTACCCCTTCACGTCATACTGCTTGCTGAGGTGATCGCCGATCTGCACCAGCATGGCGACGCTTTCGGGGAAGCCGGGCTTGTCCCGCGTCGCCTGGTCGGCGTCG
Organism: Bradyrhizobium sp. BR13661; assembly: GCF_029892425.1. Classification (GTDB taxonomy): domain Bacteria; phylum Pseudomonadota; class Alphaproteobacteria; order Rhizobiales; family Xanthobacteraceae; genus Bradyrhizobium. Next base: position 191,011 of record NZ_JARXWB010000015.1, read on the forward strand.
GCGCGGAACTCCCAGCTGTCGCCGTCGCGAACAATCGATATGACGAGGCTGTCAGGCCCATCGGTATGGACCTTCAACTCGGCCCGCGCCATCGCGATGAGTTCGGCTTCGGTCTTGGCAGGCTTGCTCATATCGTCGCTCTCCCGGCATGAAGGGCGACAGGTTGCCGTCTCATCCGGCACCTGTCGAGAGGCCAGAAGTAGCAGGGTTGTTACCGCGTCATCTTGATCTGCCGCACGACGGGGATCGTCGGCAGTGAGCCGGTGTGATCGGTCTCGTCCTTGGCCTGCGGCGAGGCCGGGGCGCGTGCGGTGGCGTCGGGGAAGCGCTGCTTCATCTCGCGAAGGAATCCATCGAGCGTGTCGACGCTGGCGGCCAGCTTGGCGATCTCAGCGAATTCGGCGCTGGAGGCGCCGGCCGGCTTGCTGGCGATGTCGAAGGCGAGCCTGTCAGCGCTCTCGCTCATCAGGGGGGCGTATTTCTCGCGGAAGCGCGACAGACCGATGGAGTCGTCGGCGAGCGCATAGCCGACTGCGGCGCGGATGATGTCGCTCTTCTCGACCGCATTGAGCGGCTTGAAGTCGCGGAAGCGTTCGCCGTAGTACAGCTCGACCTGCTCGGCGGACTCGCGCCAGCGTCGCGCCGCCCAGAAGATGTCGGACCGCAGCCGCAGCACCTCCCGTCCCGAGACGTTGGAAACGATATCGAGCGCGAGATCATGACGGCCGACATCGCTCTGTGCGCGCGCTTCCAGCAGCAGGCGCTGCTGGCGCAACTCGCCGGAGAGGTCGCTGATGCGGCTCGCGCGCAACGCCGTGATCGCCATGTCGGGCTTGCGATTGGCAAGATAGATCATGGCGAGGCGCGCGGCGACCTGCGCACGCGCAGCGCCTTCGAGGCGGTGGTCGACCTGGTATTGCAGCAGCTCGGCGGCCTGGTCGAGCAGGTCGATCGAGGCGAGACGATCGGCGAGGCGCCGGATCAGCTCGTCGCCGCGGCGGCCGATCGGCGTCAGCTCGCGAAACTCGTAGAACATCCCGAGCGCCTCGACCGGCGGCAGCTCGTCGCCCTTGGGGCCCAGGAAGATCTGCGTGAAGAGATCGGACGCCAGATCCTGCGCCTGACGTGAGGCTTCCGCGTTCGGCTGCAGCCTGGTCGCGGTGCGAGCGGCGGTCAACGCGTCGCGATAGCGGCCGGCCTCGGCATACATCTGCGACAGCATCTGCAGCGTCTTGACCTCGATCGAATCGCCGCGCCAGGTCATCGACAGCGTCTCGAGCTCGCGCAGGGCATCTTCCTTGCTGATCTCGTCACGCTTCTGCCGCAGCGCGACCTCGAGCTGCTTGGCTTCGGCGGCGGCCTGCCGGTCGTTCGAGGCGACCGCTAATTTGTAGTCGTCGAGCGCATCCTTGTCGTGGCCGAGTGCTTCGGCGAGACGGCCGCGCAGCACCGCAAAGCCCGGCGCCGCCTCCGGCGACACCCCGACCACCTCGATCTCGCCGCGGCGCTTGGAGGCACCGGCATAGTCCTTCACCTCGAGCGAGGCGCGCATCGCGTCCATCGTCACGATGCGCTGGATGTCGAGCGGCAGCGAGGCGATGGCGAATTCGACGTTCTTGAATTTTTCGCGGGCGTCGGCCCATTTGCCCTGCCGCGCATAGGCGAGCGCCTTCCAGAGCTGGGAATCGTGGCTGTTGCCGATCACGGGATTGGCGAGATCCTTCAGGCCCTGTGCCGGCCGGCCGATCAGGATGCTGGCGATCGCATGGATGATCAGCGCGTTGCTCTCCTCCTTGTTGAGAGGATCGGCCAGCATCACCTCGGTCACGGATTTGGCCTCGTGATACATCGCGCGCGACATGTAGAACTGGGCGAGGTCGAGCCGCGGCAGCGAGCGCTGACCCGGCTCGACCGCCGAGATCGCCGTGATCAGATCGCTCTGGCGCGTCCAGAAATCTTCCGACTGGCCCTTGCGCCAGTTCTCGGGGCTGAAGATCGGCCGCACCGCAGTCGGCGCCCGCTCGGCCGAGACGTCGACCGGTGACAGCGTCAGGCCGCCCTTCTTGCCGAGAATGACCTTGTCGGCTCCAACCTCGACACCGACCTCGTCGGAGTTCGGTCGGATCGCGATGCCGTGCGCGGATTCCAGCAGCGAGAGATCGACGAGATCCTGCCGCTTGATGAAGCCGCGGACCGGTCGCTGTGCGGTGACGACATACAGCATGTCGCCGGCGTCGGGATCGGTGAGCTTGTGCAGCTGGCCGGGATTGGCGAAGGGGATGGCGATGTTGGCAAGCGCAGGATCGGTGATGTTGCGCGACATCATCAGCGGCAGCGGCGTCGCCTGGATCTTGTCGGCGAGCGTGAGCAGCCAATTGGTCTCCTTGCCGATCTCCTCGCTGGTCAGCGAATAGACCAGCGGACGGGTGAGACGGATCCGCACCGCCTGCCCTTTCTCGAGCGGCATGCGGCTGACATCGCCGATCATCGCACCGCCCCTGGTGCGGATCGCCTCGACGTCGATTGGCTTCGGTGAGTCGAACACCAGCCACACGGTGTCGCCACGGCGGAACGCGGCGGCCGGCGTTGCGACAGCAAGCGGGAACGTCACGCGCAGGCCGTCGCTATCGCGCCGCGCATCGACGCTGGCGACGGGAGACGGCGGCGCTGCCTGAGCTTCGACCGGCGCAGGCTTGGGCGCTTCTTTCGGCGCGTCCTTGACCGCTTCCTTGATCGTCTCCTTGGGCTCTTCCTTGACCGGCTCCTTCGCGGCCTCTTTGGGCGCTTCGGCAACCGTCGACTTGGCGGGCGCGGCGGCCTCCATTGCCGGCAGCGCAGGCTTGGGCGCTTCCGTGACGTGTGGAGCTTCGGTCGAAGTCATCGCCGGCTTTGGCGCTTCGGCGGCCGGCATCGGGGCGGGTGCTTCCGGCTTCGCTTCGGACTTCGCTTCCGACTTGGCTTCCGACTTGGCTTCCGGCTTCACCTCGATCTTGGCTTCGCGCGCGATCGCCTCCGAAGTCGGCGGCTTGATCTCACCATGGGCGTCGTTCGGCTTCGCCGCTGCCGGCTTTTCAGCGGCGGGCGCTCCGTGACCACCGGCTTCGGCCTTCGCGATCGCGGCTTCAGGCGTCGCGGCCATCTTGCCCTTGTCGGGCTGGAAGGCGATGTCGACGACGTAGTTCTTGTCGTCGCGGAAAGAGTGCACATCGGAATCGCCGATCAGCGCGATCTCGACGCTGGTCGTATCGATGTCGGCCTTCTGCTTGATCGAAGCGACGTTCGGAGGCGCCGCAACGACGGCGTCCGCAAGGTCGAAATTGAGATTGGCGTTGAAGGCGAGCGTCAGCTTCTGCTCGTTGAGCACGGAGGAGACGCCGACGCCGTCGGGCATCTCGAACACGAAGCGTACGAAGGTCGGCTGCACCGAGGCGCGCACGCGGATCGGCGGACGTTTCTTGGTCTCGGCCGCGGCACGCTGGGCGCGCAGCGCACGTTCGGCGGCGCGCGCACGCTCGGCGAGCTCCTTCACCACGTCCATCGGCAGGCTCGGCGGCGGGCCCTTCCAGCCTTCCGGCAGCAAATCGATGAAGGTGCGCTCGCCGGCATTCATGGTGTTGACCGTGACGCGCCGCGCCAGCGACAGCCTGATCGCGACGCCGTCGGGATCGCGACGCGCGGAATTGACGTAGTCGGGCGCCCCCTCCGGTACGCGATCGACGGGGACGTCGACGGGACGATCGAACCGGATGATGAGAATGGAGCCGGCCGTCGTCACCTCGGAGGGAACGTCCTCGCCGAGCTTGATCACGAGACGGGCAAAGCCGCCCGCGGCCGAGAAGCTCGCCTCCCCCCGGATCGGATCAGCCGCATGAGCAACGGTATTAAGGCCGACCAGCGCGCAGGCACCGAGCAGGACGGCCTTGCGGACATGGCGCGACAGCTCCAGCGCCAAAGCGCGGGCTCGCGACACAAATCCAGCGGCAGCCTCTCGCGCCATTGGCGGCATTTCTTCCGGTCCGACAAGGTCCACGCCGGCACTGGTGCCGGCCCATGCCCTCGAATGTAGGTTTTCGCAATTAAGGACTTCTTAAGTATGAGCCCTCAATTCGGCTTTTGCGTCGGCTTGCCGTCGATCTTGGGGAGATCCCCGGCGGAAGCAGCCTGATCGCCGCCCCCATTGGCACGGCGTGCCATCTCGACGGTGAGCCGCTCGGCAGCTTCCGACGACATCAGCCCGAGGATGTCGGACATCTTCCGGGGGGCGATCGCCGAGGCGATCTCGATCAGCACGCCCATCTCGAGCCGGTCGAACACCCGCGCGGCGTCCTTGGGCTTCATGCCCTCATACATGGTCACGAGGCCCTTCAAGCGCTGAGCCTCCGCGGCCTTCTGCTCGGCCTGGGTCGCGCTGATGCGGGATTCCACCGCCTTCATCTCCTCGACCTTGCCTTCGATACGCTTCTCCGCCGACTTCAACAGGCTCTCGCGGATGTCGATCTCGCGCTGGCGGGCCTCGATCTCCTGGCGGCGCGATTGCAGCCGTTCCAGAATCGCACGCTCCGAGGCCGAGACCTGCGGCTGGGACTCGTCCATCTTGACCGGCGTGCCCTCGGGCTTGCTCTCGGGAGCAGCCGGCTTCGGCGCTTCCTTCGGCTCGCCATGGGTCGAGCCGGTGATGTCGGGGTCCTCTCGCCCGGTCGGGAAATTCAGATTCTCCTGTGCCCAGGACTTCTTCGCGCTGTTCGGCTGGTAGTCGAACACATAGCCGCCATTGATCACGAGCCCCGCCACTTTCAGCGTGGCGAGACCTGCGACCGCAACCAGAACGACCGGAATGACGCGGATGTTACGAAAGGACTTCATACCCTGACTTTATGCGGCGAGACCGTTGGACCGTCGGCGTTCGGAGAAGGCTTCGGCGGCGGCGGCCACCGCCTTCGCAGGCGACGGCTTGGCGACCGGGGCAGCGGCAGCTTCCGGATTCGTCACCGGACGCGCCGCAATCGCGATCTTGGAGAGCCGACGCACCACGTTGTCGGCTTCGCCGAGCTGCTTGTAGAGCTGATCGGACATCTGCGTGGCGGCCGCGAGCTGGCTGCCGAGGTTCTCGTTGACGTCGCGGACCGCGAGCTTGAGCCCGCCGATCGCGCGCTCGGCGATCTCGGTTGCGGTGATCAGCTCGCCGATCACGGCCTTCAGCGAATGCTCGTCCGCCTTGAGCCGCGTCAGCCGCTTGTTGAGCAGGATGCAGTAGCCGATCGTGAGCATCAGCAGAATGGCCACCAGCGTCTCGATCGCCATTCCTAGGGAGTGGTTCATGGGGCCTCCATCAGCTTGTTCTGTTCGTCCACCTTCTCGAACATCGCAAGTGTCGTACTTGGCTTGCGCAAGGGTTTCGTCACGCGGATCGCGACGCGGTCGCCGACCCGGCCCATCCGGCCTTCGCTTATCGTGACGTCGCCGCAACGCACGGTGACGTTGGCATCCGCGCGCATATCGAGCGGCAGGGTGTCGCCGACCTTGAGCCGCATCAGCTGCTTGAGCGGAATGTCGGCCTCGTAGAGCACGGCATCGACGGAAATCTCGGCCTGCACGATCTCGGTGGCGAAATGGCCTTCCCAGATCGGATCACGGCCGAACTTTTCGCCCATGAACATCTGGAGCAGAACGGGCCGGATCGGCTCGATCGTCGCGTAGGGAAGCAGCAGCTCGATATTGCCGCCGCGGTCTTCCATGTCGATGCGCAGGCGCACCAGGATCGCGGCGTTGGCGGGACGGCTGATCGCGGCGAAGCGCGGATTGGTTTCGAGCCGGTCGATCGTGAAGGTCACCGGCGACAGCGGCCGGAATGCCTGCTCGGCATCGGCCATGACCACTTCGACCAGGCGCTTGACCAGCTCGGTCTCGATCGTGGTATAGGGCCGGCCCTCGATGCGCAGCTGGCTGGAGCCGCGGCGGCCGCCGAGCAGCACGTCGATCATCGAGTAGATCAGGCTGGAATCCACCACCGCCATGCCGAAATTGTCCCACTCTTCGGCCTTGAAGACGGTGAGGACGGCGGGCAGCGGGATCGAGTTCATGTAATCGCCGAAGCGCACCGAGGTGATGCGATCGAGCGAGACTTCGACGTTGTCGGACGTGAAATTGCGCAAGGAGGTCGTCAACAACCGCACCAGGCGGTCGAAGACGATTTCGAGCATCGGCAGGCGCTCGTAGGAGACCATCGCCGAATCGATGATCGCGCGGATGCCGCTGTGGTCGTCGAGCGTGACGTCGCCGACGGTAAAGCCGAGGAGATTGTCGATCTCCTCTTGCGACAGCACCCGCTCGCCGGAGTTCTTGCCGGTGCCGAGATCGCGGCTCCCGTCCTCGACCATGGCCGCCCATTGCAGGGCCATGGTCTCCGAGAGTTCGTTTTCGGCAGCGGCCTTCGCGGCCTCCGCGGGATCCTCGGAATCGAGCGACGCCTCCCATTGGGCGGCAATCGCATCCTGGTCCATTTGCTCGTTGCCGGCCATGACGCTAGCCCGTTGCCTTCCGCAGCATCCTCACTGGAGCACGACTTCCTTGAACAGCACCGCGCTGACCTGGATCGGCGCGACCGCGGCGTTGACGCGCTTGGTCAGCTCTTCCTTGAGGCGGAAGATGCCGGCGGAGCCGTTGAGGTCCGAGGAGCGGAGCTCGCGCACATAGGTCTGGAAGATGTCGGTGACGCGCGGCATCGACGGCTTGATCGCCTCGATCTGCTTCTCTTCCTTCAGCTCGAGCACGATCTTGAGCTTGAGATATTGCACGCGCTCGCCGGGTGCACCGGCGAGGTTGACCATCATGTCGGGCACGTCGACGAAGGCCGGCGGCTTCGGCGGGGGCGCCGCTTCGGCATGATGCTCTTCGTCGCCATGACGGAAGAACAGGAACCAGGTCGCGGCACCGCCGCCGAGCAGGACCAGCGCGCCGACGACGATCAGGATCAGCTTGAACTTGCTCTTGGGGGCAGCGGCTTCCGCGCCTGCGCCGCCTTCCGCTTCATTCTCTGCCATGATCGTCCGGGCTCGCTCGTCTCATAAAGGGTCGAAAGAGCGCAGCCTTCTGGCAGACAGTGACGCGATACAAATGCCCCAGCGCAAAGCGCTCCTCTTCACTGCAAACGCTACGGTAATAATGGTTAACGGAACCTTTCGATTGGGCTTCCACTAGGAAAAATCTGCCGGGCAAACATGGCTAACAGAACCTTTCTGCCCCCAGCTTTTGCCTCCGCAAAATCCATAACCGACTGTAATCACAAATCTTTCCGAGTTGGCACGGCTTTCGCTAAGAGAGGGTCGAGACCGAACGGTTTGGGAGAACCTGACGGCCTCTTTCACGGGATCGGCCAAGGCGCTTGGGAGAGCGAAATGGCTGAGCTCACTCGAGGGGAGATTGACCGATGCAGAATGCGCTTCTGATCGGATTGTCACGGCAGATGACGTTGGAGCGGCAGATGGATGTCATCGCCAACAACGTCGCCAATGCCAACACCAACGGCTTCAAGGCCGACCATTCGCTGTTCGAGGAATATCTGAACTCGAACGCGCATGAGGACAATTTCGTCGGCTCCGATCGCCGGGTCTCCTATGTGCAGGACCGCGGCACCTACCGCGACGTCGGCCAGGGGCCGATGGAGGCGACCAACAACCCGCTCGACATGGCGATCAGCGGCAACGCGTTCTTCGCCGTGCAGGCCAACGGCGCCGAGCGTTACACCCGCGACGGTAAGTTCGCCCTCAGCAGCACCGGACAGCTGATGACCTCCGACGGCAATCTCGTGCTCGGCACCGGCGGCCCGATCGTGTTCCAGCCGACCGACCATGACGTCAATGTCGCTCCCGACGGCACCGTGACCGTGCTCGAGGGCACGGCCAAGACCGACTCGATCCGCGGCAAGATCAAGATGGTGACGTTCGACGATCCGGCCAAGCTGACCAAGCTCGGCGCCAATCTCTACGCCGCCGGCTCCGCCAACCAGCAGACCGACAGCAAGTCCACGCTGCAGCAGGGCTACGTCGAGAAGTCGAACGTGAACTCGGTCGGCGAGATGAGCCGCATGGTCGAGGTGATGCGCAGCTACACCGCGATCGCCAACCTGCTGCAGCAGCAGAGCGACATGCACAAATCGGCGATCGAAAAGCTCGCCGACGTTCCGGCCTGATTGAGGGAGAACTGACATGCAGGCGCTTCACACCGCAGCGACCGGAATGGCGGCACAGGAACTGAACGTTCAGGTGATCTCCAACAACATCGCCAACCTGCGCACCACCGGCTTCAAGAAGCAGACGGCGGCGTTCCAGGACCTGATCTACGAGCACATCCGCCGCGTCGGCGCGCAAGCCTCGGACCAGGGCACCATCCTGCCGGTCGGCGTCGACATCGGCGGCGGCGTCAAGACCGTCGGCACGCCGCGCAGCATGACGCAGGGCACGCTGTCGCAGACCGGCAACGACCTCGACCTCGCGATCTCGGGTGAAGGCTTCTTCAAGATCCTGATGCCCGACGGCACCTACCAGTACACCCGTGACGGCACCTTCCAGATGGACAATCAGGGCCGCGTCGTCACCGCGGGCGGCAACCCGGTGCAGCCGACCATCACGATCCCGAACAACGCCTCGGGCATCACCGTCAACGAGCAGGGCCAGGTGACCGTGACGCTGCCGGGCTCGTCGAGCAACACCGTTCTCGGCCAGATCGGCGTGACCCGTTTCATCAACAAGGCGGGCCTGCAGCCGGTCGGCAGCAACCAGTTCGTCGAGACGACGTCGTCGGGCACGCCGCAGGACGGCACCGCGAACTCCGAAGGCTACGGCAAGATCACGCAAGGCAGCCTCGAACAGGCCAATGTCGACGTCGTGTCGGAAATGAGCGACCTGATCGCGGCGCAGCGCGCCTACGAGATGAACGCCAAGGTCATCAGCGCCGCCGACCAGATGATGCAATCGACCACGGCGCTGTTCCGCTGAGATAATGATCATGATCCGCACCGCGCTGCTCGCCCTCTCCGCCCTGCTCGCGCTGGCCCTGCCGGCGCAGGCCGCCGACGACGGCATCGCTGCGCCGACGCTGCGCGCGAACGTCACCGTCACGTCGGACGTGGTTCGGGTCGGCGACCTCATCGACAATGCCGGCTCCGCCGCGCTGATCCCGGTCTATCGTTCACCCGATCTCGGCACGACAGGCACTCTGACCGTCGCCCAGGTCCTGGGCGTGCTCCGCGCGAAGCAGGTGATCGGCGTGATGACCGGCGACATCAAGGAAGTCCAGGTCTCCCGCCTTGCCCGCACGCTCGCCAACAAGGATCTCGAAAACGCGGTCGCCTCCGCGCTCGAGCGCCGCTTTGGACTTGGCGATGCCGCCAACATCATGGTCACCTTCGACCGCGGCATCGCCGACATGCGGCTGGATGCCTCCAACACCGGCGCGCTGCAGGCGGTTGCCACCCGCTACGACGCCCGCGGCGGCCGCTTCGACATCGCTTTCGAGATCAACAACGACAGCAACCCCGCGCCGACCAAGCTGCGCCTGACCGGCACGGCGATCGAGACCGTCGAGGTCGCGGTCCTGACCCGCGACATCGACCGCAGCGACATGCTGAAATCCTCCGACGTGGCCCAGGAGCGCCGGCCGAAGGCGGAAGTGGCGGGCGAGCCCGCGCCGCGCGAGCGCGCGGTCGGCATGCAGCTGCGCCGGCCCATGCGCGCCGGCACGCCGATCCGCGTCGCCGACATCGCCAGGCCAGAATTCGTATCGCGCGACCAGAGCGTCACCGTCATCTACCAGGTCCCCGGGATCTACCTCACCACCCGCGGCAAGGCGATCGAGGGCGGTGCCGAGGGCGACACCGTGAGTGTCATCAATCTGCAGACCAAGCGCACGCTGACCGGTGTCGTCACCGGCCGCGGCCAGGTCACCGTGCAGGGCTCCAGCCAGTCGGCGCCGATGCCGGCGGCGGTCGAGCAGACCTCCTCGCTCAAGCGCGACGAAGCGCCCGCCCCTGTCGACACCGACGCCCTCGTCCGGAACCTGGTCCAGGCTCCCGCGTCGCCGGCCCAGGCCACTCAAGGTCAAGTCGCTCAAGGTCTGGCCACTCAAAGTCAAGCTCAAGTCGCACAAGCCCAGATCCCGCAAGCTCGCGTCTCGCAAGCCCAGGCAAAGTAAGAGTTAGTCATGTCCGCTTTCAGTTCGGCCTCTCGTTTTCGTCGCAGCGCGATTTCTGCCCTGCTGCTGTCAGCCAGCGCGCTGGGCGGTTGCTCCTCGATCGACCGCCTGTCGCAGATCGGCGAGCAACCGAAACTGTCGGCGATCGACAACCCGACGACGCAGCCCGGCTACAAGCCGGTGCAGATGCCGATGCCGAAGCCGGAAGTCGCCTCCTACAGTCCGAACTCGCTGTGGCGCAGCGGCAGCCGCGCCTTCTTCAAGGACCAGCGCGCCACCCATGTCGGCGACCTGCTCACCGTGACCGTGAACATCACCGACAAGGCCAATATCGAGAACGAGACCCAGCGCAGCCGCACCAACAAGGAAGACTCTGGGATCACCGACTTCATCGGCAGCAAGACGATCACCCAGGCCAACAAGATTCTGCCCGGCCGCATCCTCACCGCCGACTCCACCGCCTCCAGCGACGGCAAGGGCTCGGTCAACCGCACGGAAGCCTTGCAGACCAACGTCGCCGCCGTCGTCACCCAGGTGCTGCCGAACGGCAACCTCGTGGTCGAAGGCAAGCAGGAGATCCGCGTCAACTACGAGATCCGCGAGCTCGTGGTTGCCGGCATCGTCCGCCCCGAGGACATCCAGAGCGACAACACCATCGATTCCAGCAAGATCGCGCAGGCCCGCATCGCCTATGGCGGCCGTGGCCAGATCACGGACGTGCAGCAGCCGCGCTACGGCCAGCAAGTCATGGACGTGCTGCTGCCCTTCTAAGCTTCTCAACGAGCTCCCACATCGTGCTCGCGAACCTAGGCGCGAACGACGATGTACTACGCGGCCCTTGCTAGCTCCCCTGGCAAGGGCCGCATGTATTTTTGGGCGGTGGTGTTGCCTTCCACTCCGTCATTGCGAGCGCAGCGAAGCAATGCAGAGTCCATCCGCGGATAGATTCTGGATTGCTTCGCTCCGTTCGCAATGACGGCGGAGGGAGTTCAGCTAAACTCCGCCTCCACCACGCCCAGCCCGTCCAGCTCCATCCGCACCTTGTCGCCGGCTTTCAGCCACAGCGTCTTCACGAGACTCCCCGTCAGCACGAGCTGTCCCGCATGCAGGCCCTTGCCTTCGGCGGCGAGGTGGTTGGCGAGCCAGGCGAGTGCGTTGTGGGGATGGCCGAGCACGTCGGCGCCGGTGCCGTGGCTGACCTCCTCGCCGTTGACGATGGCGCGGCCTTTGACGGCTTTCAGGTCCGGAACCGACGAGCGCGGAACGGAGGCGCCCAGCACGCAGCCGGCGGCGAAGAAATCGTCCGCGATCAGCGTGGGCGCCCCCATCGTCTCCCACTTCACGTAGCGGTCGTCGACGATCTCGATCGCGGGATGATAGGCCTCGACGGCCTCACCGACCCATTCGGCGGTGAATGGCGCTTCGCCGGCGGCAAGATTGCGCTTGAGCCGCACCGCGATCTCGCATTCGACGCCGACACGGACATAGTCGGAGGCCGCGAGCTTGACGCCGCTGTCGTGCACGCCCTTCTGGAACACGCCGCCGCCGCAGGGATGCGGGATGCCGATGTAGTCCTGCATCACCTGGCTGGTGCAGCCGATCTTGTAGCCGACCAGCGGACCGACATGCGGCAGCAGCAGATCATGCAGCGCGCGCTGGACCTGATAGCCTTCGGCCTCGTCGCCAGGCGGAACCTCGAGCGCGGCGAGCGGCGCGTGGTTGCGTCGCGCCAGCGCGACCGCCTTTGCGGCTTCGAGAATCTTGTCCATCGGCGCCGCCTCCCACGCTACGCAATCAAGGGGGTGGCACTTGAGCATCCCCGCCCGGGCCTGACAAGCACGGGCGGCGGGTCGTCAGCTCTTGACGAGGCCGAGCCTGATCAGGCTCTCGGCGGTGGCGAGGATCGCCTCATCGTTGGAGCGCGGCTGCCAGCCCAGCACCGACCTCGCCTTGGCGCTGGTGGAGCGCCTGACACGTCCGAGCATCGGCAGGACCGCCTGCAGCAAGGGAATCCGGCGCGCGGCGAGACGCACCAGCCAATCGGGCGCCTGGAGCCGCGGAACCCGGCGCGCCTGCGGCCCGAGTTCCCGCCGCAACACCTTGCCGATGTCGAGGATCGACAGCGTCTCGCCGGAGACCGCGATGAAGCGCTCGCCTTTGGCTTCCGGCGCAGTCATCGCCCGCAGATGCAAATCGGCAACATCGCGCACGTCGACCACGCCGAAATAGACCCTGGGCACCGCCGGCATGGCGCCGTCGAGCAGCGATTTGATGATCTCGATCGAGCCGGAGAAATCCGGTCCCAGAACGGGGCCGAAAACGCCGGCGGGGTTGATCACCGACATCTCGAGCCCGCCGCCCTCGCGCGCGATGAAATCCCAGGCTGCCCGCTCGGCCAGTGTCTTGGACTTGATATAGGGCTGCACGTCCGCGCCGCCGAGATTGGTCCACTCGGTCTCGTCGAACGGCTTCTCCCGCGGCGGATGGCCGTAGCCGATCGCGCCCAGCGACGAAGTGACCACGACCCGTCTGACGCCGGCATCCCGCGCGGCGCGCAGCACCCGCAGCGTGCCGTCGCGGGCCGGGATGATCATCTCGTTCTCGTCCGCAGGCACACTGGTCGACAGGGGCGAAGCGACATGGAGCACGTAGTCGCAGCCCGCGACTGCCTCGCGCCAGCCCTCATCCGCCGTGAGGTCGGCGGTAAAAAAGGACAGGCTTTCAGGCGAGGCCGCTCCGCCCTCGCGCAGCATCGCCAGCACGTCGGCCTGCCGGTCCGGCCGGCGCACCGTCGTTCGTACGGCATGGCCTGCGGCCAGAAGCTGCAGAATGACATGAATGCCGATGAAGCCCGACCCGCCGGTGACCAGAACGATGCTCATTGCCCAATGTCCCTTGTTGCGCCGGCCAACCAATTGGTTCCGCGACCCTGCTCAAGGCCGCATCTGGTCACTATCTCCAAGGGGAACAAGTAGAATGGATTTCGAGACCGGTATGGAAAACCTGACCAGCCTTTGCGACGGCGACTGCGATTGCAGCCCGGACCCCGCCCTGCTTACCGACTTCAAGCGCGCCATCCATGCGCTCGGCGGCAAATGGAAGCTGGAGATCCTGTTCGCGCTGATGAACGGGGCTATCAGGTTCGGCGCATTGCGCCGGTCCATCGACGGCATCACCCAGCACATGCTGACCACGCAACTGCGCGAGCTCGAGCAGGATGGGCTGGTGTCACGCACCGCCTTCGCGGAAAAGCCGCTTCGCGTGGAATACGAGCTGACGGACGCGGCTTACGGCCTGCTGCCGGCGTTTAAGGAAATATTGAGCTGGTCCAGGCTTTATGGAGATGCGCGCCTTGCGGCGTCGCATGAAGCCTGATTGCAGCGAAACATGATGCTGCTTGATCAGACTGTCAGCATCCGGGCAGATCTCGTTGATGCGACTCGCAAAACCTCCCGCACCTGAAGTGAAGGCTGTTTCTGATGTGAACTCACGTGAGCTCGCAGCAATGGACTCTAGCCCATTGATCGCGATTCACTTTTCGCGATTGCGCGCATGCGTCGAAGCGCACGGGCGGCAAGCGACAGACAAAATGCCGATCGCGGCGCGAAACCGCGCCTTGAGCCCAAAAACAAAGAGCCGCATCTCTGCGGCTCGGACTCTATTCGTCGCGATAGACCTTCTCGCGTTTCTCGTGGCGCTCCTGCGCTTCCACCGAGAGCGTCGCGATGGGCCGGGCTTCGAGCCGCTTCAACGAGATCGGCTCGCCGGTATCCTCGCAATAGCCGTAGGTGTTGTCCTCGATGCGCTGGAGCGCGGCGTCGATCTTGGCGATCAACTTGCGCTGGCGGTCGCGGGCGCGGAGTTCGATGGCGCGGTCAGTTTCGGACGATGCCCGATCGGCAAGATCGGGGTGGTTCACGTTCTCCTCCTGCAGAGCCTGCAGGGTGAGCTTGGACTCTTTGAGGATCTCATCCTTCCAGGCGAGGAGCTTCATACGGAAGTACTCCTTCTGCCGGTCGTTCATGAAAGGCTCTTTTTCGGTCGGTCGGTAGTTTTTCAACTTTTCCAAGGGCGGCCTATCTTCTTAAGCAACGACTCGCGAACGGAACGGGGTCCGTTGAGCCGGGGCTTATATAGCTACCCCTTGTGACAGACAATATTTCCTTAATGGCGCAGTTACCGCCCCCAAACCCTTGCACAGGAAGGTTTATCCGGCAGAAGCCCGGGGGCGGCCAACGGCCTAGTAGCCGACCGTGAAACGCTGCCTTAAGTGGGCCGGTTTCTCGATCTCATCGGCCAGCGCGATGGCGTAGTCGGCGAAGCTGATCCAGCTCTTGCCGTTCGCATCTGCGAGAAGCTGGTCGGTCCCGAGCCGGAACTTGCCCGTCCGCGCCTCCTCGACGAACAGCGCCGAGGGCGAGATGAAGGTCCAGTTCAGGTCCTTCTCCTGCTGCAGCAGGTCCAGGAACACCCCACCGGCCTCCGCCTCGGCCTTGTATTGGGCCGGGAAACCGGGGGTCGTGACCAGTTTGACGCCGGGAGCGACCTCCAGGCTGCCGGCGCCGCCGACGACCAGGTAGCGCCCGACCTTCGAATCCTTGGCCGCGCCGATCAGCTTGTGCGGATCGCTCGCCAGGAAGTGGACGGAGCTGATGGCCACGTCATGCCCGGTCCAGAGCTTGGTGAGACCGGCCTGGTCGAGCACGTCTCCCTTGGTCGGCGTGACGTTCGGCAGGCCTGCGATCTTCTCGGGGTTCCGGGCGATGGCGGTAACCGCGTGTCCACGGCGGGACAGCTCCTTGGTGATCTCCGACCCGGCCCGGCCCGAGGCGCCGGCAACTGCGATTTTCATGGAAGGCTCCTTCGCTTCTGTGGTAACCAATAGTTACTAGATAACGCAATGAACGCTGGTGTTAAGAGCGCACTTTGTGCTTACCTGATTACGCAGGAGTAACCGGAACGAAGCTAGACGAACCCAGCAAGCGCGAGGAACTGAGATGAAGCCCAATGTCTACGCCGCCGAGTGCCCGACACGCCAGATCCTCGATCGCGTCGGCGACAAATGGGCCGTGCTGATCCTGTTGCTGCTGCGCGAGGAGCCGATGCGCTTCAATCAGTTGCGCCGCACGATTGAAGGGATCTCGCAGAAGATGCTGAGCCAGGTTCTCAAGTCGCTCGAACGCGACGGCCTGCTCAAGCGCCGCGCCATCGCAACCGTGCCGGTGACGGTGGAGTATTCGATCACGCAGCTTGGCGTAACGCTCGCAGCCGCAGTCGATCCGCTGCGCGATTGGGCCGAGGAAAATCTGAAAGACGTGCTCGCTGCCCAACGCCGCTACGATTCGCAGCAGAAAGAGGAAGCGGCGTAAGGCAGTTCCACACGAGCTTCACGTTGCCGGATGATCGTTAGCCCTGCCCGGCTTTCGCCAGCTCGACCTCGACGCGCAGCTCGATCTCGGAGAGCACGGAGTCCAGACCGGGATCGCCGGAAGACGATTTCAGGTTTGCCGCCGCATCGCGCAGCCGCAACACCGTCGACTTGTCGAGGTTGCCGGACAAGAGCCCCATCTTGAGATCGTCAAGCACATCGAGCGCGGTCTTGCCGCGGGCAACCGAGCGCTTGCGGCGCTCGGCCGGATCTTCCTCGATGCCTTGCAGCGCGAGCAGCCCGTCGATGTTGGTGGTGGCCTTCGGTGCGGAGGCGCTGCGCGTCTCCTGCGTCGACGAGGTGTCGGGCAGCACGAAGGTGCCAGAACTCGTTCGCCTGGCCTGGCTGGCCGGCGTTCCAAGCGTGGTGCCATTCGGTCCGTAGATGCGCATCGAGGCAATCCGGGTGATCGATGCGCCACATTCGCCGCTTTATGGTTAACGGGACGTAAACGGCCCGGCAAAATCTGCCGACACACGGCAGTTTCGCTCCCTAGCGGCAACACCCGCTGACACCAGAGAAAACAAATTTACTCAACCTATTCAATCGCCTAACCCCTCTGCCCCGCGTTGGCACAGCGCTCGCAAGGAAAGCGTCGGACCAGCTCGTCATGGGAGTGTCGCAGTCGGTCCGAGATGTGAGGAGGCTTTTCGGGAGCCTTGGGGAGCAGAGGATGCCAGGCGTTCGTTGGGTGAAGAATCTGAGTGGGGTGCTTGCAGTGGCCTGTGCCGCGCTGTCTGCGCTGGCGCTCTCGGCCGCCTCTGCAAACGCAACCTCGCGCATCAAGGATCTCGCCAATATCGAGGGCGTGCGGCAGAACCAGCTCATCGGCTACGGCCTCGTCGTCGGCCTCAACGGAACCGGCGACACCCTCAACAACATTCCGTTCACCAAGCAGTCGCTGCAAGCGATGCTCGAGCGCATGGGCGTCAACATTCGCGGCGCCACAATCCGTACCGGCAACGTCGCTGCCGTAATGGTGACCGGCAATCTGCCCGCCTTCGCCACGCAAGGCACGCGCATGGACGTCACGGTCTCTGCACTTGGCGATGCCAAGGATTTGCGCGGCGGCACCCTGCTCGTCACCCCGCTGCTCGGCGCCGACGGCAACGTCTACTCTGTCGCCCAGGGCTCGCTCGCGATCTCGGGCTTCCAGGCGGAGGGCGAAGCGGCCAAGATCGTGCGCGGCGTTCCGACCGTGGGCCGCATTGCCAACGGCGCCATCATCGAGCGCGAGATTGAGTTCGCGCTCAATCGCCTGCCGAACGTGCGGCTCGCGCTGCGCAACGCCGACTTCACCACCGCCAAGCGCATTGCGGCTGCGATCAACGACTATCTCGGTGTCAAGAGCGCCGAGCCGATCGATCCCTCGACGGTGCAGCTGACGATCCCGCCGGAGTTCAAGGGCAACGTCGTCGCTTTCCTGACCGAGATCGAACAGCTTCAGGTCGATCCGGATCTCGCCGCCAAGATCATCATCGACGAACGAAGCGGCATCATCGTGATGGGCCGCGACGTGCGCGTCGCCACCGTCGCGGTCGCGCAGGGCAATCTCACGGTCACGATTTCCGAGAGCCCGCAGGTGAGCCAACCCAATCCGCTGTCGCGGGGCCGCACCGTGGTTACGCCGCGCTCCAGCGTCGGCGTCACCGAGGACGGCAAGAAGTTCGCCGTCGTCAAGGACGGCGTCTCGCTCCAGCAACTCGTCGACGGCCTCAACGGCCTCGGCATCGGCCCGCGCGACCTCATCAGCATCCTCCAGGCGATCAAGGCCGCCGGCGCGATCGAAGCCGACATCGAGGTGATGTGATGCAGACCGGCATGCTCAACACCGCGCGCGTCACCGCCGCCGCTCTCTCCTCGAACCCCGCATTCTCCGTGGAAAGCCGCAACGGCCGGCCCGACTTCGAGCTCGCCGCCGCGCTTCAGAAGGTCTCGCCGCAGCAGCAAGCCAAGGCGCAGAAGACCTCTACCGACTTCGAAGCCATGTTCCTCAACAGCATGTTCGCACAGATGACCTCGGGCCTGAAGGGCGAAGGCCCGTTCGGCGACACGCCGGGTACCGGCGTGTGGCGTTCGATGCTGACCGAGCAATATTCCAAGAACTTCGCCAGCGCCGGCGGCGTCGGCGTCGCCCGTGACGTCTACCGTACCCTGATCATGCAGCAGGCGAAAACCACTCTTCGTACGGCATAAGGTCAAACGAGATGAACCACTTCAACGCGTCACGTCAGCCAATGCCCGCGCAGCGAGCGAACAACACGCCTGGCAGCGCCGAGGCGCGCAAGCTTGCCGAGGACCTGATGGACGCGATGAGCGCCCTTCTCAGCCTGATCGAGCGCGAGACCGAACTGGTCCGCGCCGGCAAGGTCCGTGAGGCGATGACGATGGAAGGCAAGAAGCAGGAGCTGTCGAAGCGCTACGTTGCCGCCGTCAGCCAGTTGAAGGCGAACCAGGACAAGCTGGCGAAATCCGCGCCCGAGCTGCTCTCGACGCTGCACCGGCACCATGACGCCTTCCGCGCCATGCTTCAGGTCAACCTCACCGTGCTCGCGACCGCGCATGCGGTTTCCGAAAGTGTCGTGCGTGGCGTCAACGCCGAGATCCAGAAGCGCAACGTGCCGAACACCTATACGGCCGCTGGACGCCGCGCGGCACCGGGCCCGCGTCACATCACGCCCCTCGCGGTCAGCCGCACGCTCTGAGCACACGCGAAAACTGTCTCCAATTTTACGAAAAACCGCGCGGCAAAAGCGTTGCGCGGTTAGGCACGTTTCCTTACCGGGTATTCAATCCTCGTGTTCCATGGTTGCCTATTGAGAGGGGTTGGGATTTGACTCACGCAAGGCAACCAGGAGGCTGCCATGAGTACAGATTTCAGCATCAGGCCGGTGGGGATACCGGTCCCGGTACAGATCGTAACGACGTCGAATTCGGCGGCGAACGATGCCGTACAAACCGATTTGCCGGTGAGCCAGACGGTCGCCGCGAGCGATACGACTGCGGCTGCGAGCAATGGTGACCCGCAGGGCAATGCAAACATCTCGCGCCAGGTCGTGTTCGACCAGGCGTCCGCATCCATGGTCTTCCAGGTCGTCAACGACAAGACCGATGCGGTCGTGAACCAGTTCCCGGACGAGGCGATGCTGCGCCGGCGGGCCTATTTCCACGCACTGGATTTGAAGTCGGAGCCCTCGCGTCCGCTCAACACGGACCTCAGCGCCTAAGACACCGGCCGATAAGCCCGCCGATCAGCTATCGAGCTTGGCCTGCGCGGTGTCGAGGTAGCTCGAGCCTGTCGCAGGATCCGTGACGACGTTCTTGATCTGCGCCACGCCGGTGTTCGTCAACGTGAACTTCGTGTTGCCGAAGCGGAACGAGGAGTCCTTGATCAGCACCTGCTGATACTGCGAGGTCCCATCGCTCTGATAGTGGACCTGCGCGCGGAAGCCGTTGACCTGCGAGATGTCGAGCGAGAATTTCTTGCCGTTGGCGTAGGTGCCGGTCCAGTTGCCCTGGTACAGCGACGAGTCGACAGGAACGTATTTGGACGAACCCTGGGTGCTCGACAGCGTGTTCGACTTATACGCGGACGACAAGATGCTCATGATGTCGGACATCACGAGTCTCCATCACGGGCGGCCGGACAGACCGGCCGCGATGTTGCGATTGATCTCGATCAGCGGACGGAAGTGATCGAACTGCGGGCTCATCTGCAGCGCCGCGGTCTGGCTCAGCACGAACACGCTGATATTGGCGATCTTCTGGCGCACGTCGAGCGGCTGCGGGTTATTCTCGCGCATCGCTTCGCTGAGGAAAATGGTCCAGAGCTTGCGATTGAACATCAGCGCCTGGGTGGTCTGCTCGCTGAACGGATCGGCGGCGTTGATCGCGTCCTGGAGCTTGTTGGCAGCCTTCAGCAAAGTCTGCGCCTCAACGTCGCGAGGAGATGCGGTGGTCGTTGCAACACGCGCGTAGGCCGAGGCAGCGGAATTCGACATCAATCACACCTTGGAAGCTTCCTAGCCCGTTGAACGGACTTAAGGATTTCTTTCCCAACCCTATGCATCACCGCTTAAGATTTGCTTACATGTCCGCCTGGAAGCTCTCCGGATTATTACGGGTCACTTCGTGAGCGCGAGGATAGATGCGCAAGACGCAAGCTGTAAACTTGCACTGCATCATGCACATCGATCGCAGCTAATCTTGTCTTAGCGAACTCCCTCAAGACAACGGCGGGGCTAAGCCCCGCCGTAACTGGTCGGCCGGCGATCTCGCGGCGAAATTACTTGAGCAGCTGCAGCACGCTCTGCTGCGACTGGTTGGCCAGCGACAGCGCGGACACCGCGATCGACTGGCGGGTCGACAGCGCCTGGCTGTTCGCCGCTTCCTCGTTGGTATCGGCGAGCGTCAGGTTGGACGAGCCGGTCTGCAGCACGTTGATCAGGTTCTTGGAGAAGTCCTGCCGCACCTGCACGATCGACAGATTCGAACCGAGCGCGGAACCTTCCGAGCGCAGCGTGCTCGAGGCCGCGTTCAGGCTCTGCAGAACCTTGTTGGTCGCGCCGTTGTCGATGAAGTCCGTGCCGGGGACGAGATTGCTCAGCCCGAGACCGGCCGCGTTGAACACGACGCCGTTGATGCCGAGCGTGGAGCTGCCGGTCTCGTTGAACACCAGCTTCAGCGTGTCGCCGTTCAGCAGGTTGACGCCGTTGAAGGAGGAGTCCTGCGAGGTCGTGTCGATCTGCGCGAGGATGTTGTTGAACTGGCTGACGAGACTGGAACGCGCGGTCTGCGCCACGGGATCCTGGACCGGCGGCTGAGCCGTGGTGAAGGCGAGCACGCTGGTCAGTGTGCCGCCGACCGTGCCACCCGCAGTGGACGAGCCAAGCGTCGAGGATGCGTATTCGTTGACGGTGGTCACCGTCAGCACGCCGTTTGCGTCGATCGTCGCGGTCAGGTGATTGGCCTGAAGCTGAACGTTGAGCTGATCGAGCGTCTTGACCGTGCCGTTGGTGCCGTCGCCGAATTTGACGTTGACCGGCGTACCGCCGTTGAAGGACGTGAAGGTCAAGGTCTTGCCGCTGACACCGCCGACACCGGAGGTGCGCGCCGCGCTGAACGCCGTCGCCGTTCCGGTATTGCCGCTGAGGCCGAACGCGTTGAGCGCATTGCCGGTGCCGGTGATCGAGAGGTCGGCGTTGATGCCGGTCGAGATCGCGAGCTGGCCGCTCGAATTCACCGACGACGGGATCTGGCCGGAGGTGGTGTTGAGGGTTGCAGTGCCGTTGAACAGGCTCGCGGTCTTCACACCGGTGGCCAGGTCGATCGAATTGAGCAGATCGGTCAGCGTCGCGCTCTGGATATAGACCGTCGAGTTGCCGTTGCCGTCGGTGACGACGTTGCCGTTGACGCCATAACCGTTGGCGACGCTGGCTGCGGACTGCGGCGTTTGCGCGTTCTTGAAGGTGATGGTGTGGCCGTCGACGTTCAGGGTCGAGCCATCCTGGACCAGCGACCCCAGCGAGCCCGCGGTGGTCGAGCGGTTCGCGGTGATGCTGGCATTGCCGGCGCCCGTCGCCGCCGTCAGGCCGAGGGCATGGAGGAAGTCGGCCTTGCCGGAGACGGACAGGTCGGCGCCGGTCGAGCTCTTCAGCGTAATGGCGCCACCACCACTGATGGAGGATGGCGTCTGGATCGTACCGACGGTCGCGCCGCTGGTCGCGATCGTGGCCGCGCCGGCGCTGATCGTCGCCGTCTTGACGCCGCTGGCGAGGTCGATCGCACTGAGCACGTCGTTGACCGTTGCCTTGGGCGCGGCCGCCGTTCCCTCATAGACGATCGAATTGCCGTTGCCGTCGGTCGCAATGGTTCCGGTGGCATTGAGGCCCCAGCCGGTCGGCTGCGCCGCAGGCGCGGGGCCGGTGCGGAAGGTGACGGTCTTGCCGTTCACAGTGATGGTGTCGCCATCCGCGGGCGGCGTGCTGAACTGGGTGGATGTCGTGGTGCCGAGCAGCGTGTCGGTGCCTGCGAGCGCAGTGCTGCCGTCGGCCGCGGTTACCGTACCGCCGACCAGGGTGCCGGCGGTGGAACCGAGCGAGGCGCCGAGCGCGGCAGCCGCCGTCACCGGCGTGACGCCGCCGGTGGCGCCGGTATAGAGCACGTTGCTGTTGGCGGTCGCGCTCGCATAAGACGTCGTGCCGCGCAGATCGGCCGGTGTCGCACCCGGGATCGTGGTCGAGACGTTGGACTTGGTGGAGTAGCCGACCGTGGTCTGGAGCGCCTGGTTGGCGATCGATTTTGCGGAGTCGATCAGCTTCTGCAGCGAGGTGATGCCGGTATTGGCCGCCTGGAGCACCTGCACACCGTTATTGATGCCGTCCAGCAAGTTGCCGATGTCGCTCGCCCGGTTGTCCAGTCCCTGCGCCGTGAAGAAGTTGGTGGGATTATCGAGCGCCGTGTTGACCTTCTTGCCGGTCGACAGCCGTTCCTGCGTCGTGGCCAGCAAGTCGGCCGTCGACTGCAGCGACAACAGGTTCTGGCGAACTGACGCCGAGAGAACGATGTTGGACATTGGCTAGTCTTCCTCTTGAACCGGATACGAATCGGCCGCGCGGGTCTGGAAGCGGGCTTTTGTCCAGTTTTAGGACCTGTCCTTTAAAGTATGGTTAACGCCGGTTTAAGGGATAGGGTTAATGGCCGGTGAACGCCTTATCCCTGCTCCCAAGCGCAAAAAGAGCGGCGGGGCAAAAGCCCCGCCGCCCGGTTTTATTGAGTAATCTCAGCCGCTTATTAGCGGAGAAGCTGGAGCACGCTCTGCTGCGAGGTGTTGGCCAGCGACAGCGCGGAGACCGCGATCGACTGGCGGGTCGACAGTGCCTGGCTGTTCGCCGCTTCGACGTTGGTGTCGGCCAGGGTCAGGTTCGACGAGCCGGTCTGCAGCACGTTGATCAGGTTCTTGTTGAAGTCCTGACGGATCTGCACAACCGAGAGGTTCGAACCGAGAGCCGAGGCTTCCGAGCGCAGCGTGCTCGACGCGGCGTTCAGGTTGGTCAGCACGCGGTTGGACGCCGCGTTGTCGATGAAGTCGACGCCGACCGTCAGCGAGGCAAGGCCCAGACCCTTGGAGTTGTAGGTCACGCCGGTGATGTTCAGGCTCGACTTGCCGGTCTCGTCGAACACCAGCTTGAGCTGGTCGCCGTTCAAGAGGTTCACACCGTTGAACGAAGAGTCCTGCGAGGTCGTGTCGATCTGGTTCAGGATGTTGTTGTACTGAGACACCAGGTTGGCACGGGCCGTCTGGGCAACTGCGTCCTGGACCGGGCTGGAAGCCGTCGAGAACGTCAGCGCCGAAGTCAGCGTGCCGCCGATCGCGCCGCCAGCAACGGTGGATCCGATTGTCGAGGACGCGTAGTCGTTGGAGGCGGTGATGGTCAGCAGGCCGTTCGCGTCGATCGTGGCGGCGAGGTTGTTGGCCTGAAGCTTCGAGTTGAGCTGATCGAGCGTCTTGACCGAGCCATTGGTGCCATCGCCGAAGGTGACATTGACCGCCGTGCCGCCGTTGAAGGAGGTGAAAGTCAAGGTCTTGCCGGCGATGCCGCCGATGCCGGAGGTGCGGGCCGCGGTGAACGCTGTTGCCGTGCCGGTGTTACCCGCAAGACCGAGCGCCGCCAGTGCGTTGCCGGTGCCGGTGATCGCCAGGTCGGCATTGACGCCGGTGGACAGCTTGAGCTGGCCGGAGATGTTGATCGTCGACGGAGCCTGACCGACCGCAGTGGCAAGCGTACCACCGCCGCTGCCGTTCAGGGTGAACGTCTGCACGCCGGTCGCGAAGTCGATCGCCTTCAGCAGATCGTTGATCGAACCGCCCTGCAGGTAGACTGTCGAGTTGCCGTTGCCGTCGGTCTGAACGTTACCGCTGACGCCGAAGCCTGACGCAACTGCCGGAGCGTTGGACGAGCCCGGGACCGGCGCATTCTTGAAGGTGATGACGTGACCATCGACGTTCAGCGACGAACCGTCCTGAAGCAGCGATCCGAGGGTGGTTGAGCTGGTCGTACGGGTCGCAGTGACCGTCGCATTGCCGCCGCCCGTTGCGGTCGTCAGACCGAGTTCTTTCAGGAAGTCGGCCTTGCCCGTGACGGACAGGTCCGCACCGGTCGAGCTCTCGAGGGTCACGACACCGGCGGCCGCAGACGATGGCGTCGCAGCGGAGGCCGCGCCGATCGTCGCCGCACCGTTGGTGATCGTCGAGGTCTTGACGCCGCTGGCGAGGTCGATCGCGGTCAGGACGTCGCCGACGGTCGCAGCCGGAGCCGCGTTGGTGCCGATATAGACGGTGGTGTTGCCGTTGCCGTCGGTGACGAGGTTGCCGCTCACGCCCGAGCCGGTCGGAACGGCCGCCTGGGCCGGAGCCGCACCAGCGCGGAAGGTGACGGTCTTGCCGTTCACCGTCAGCGTGTCGCCGTCGGCGGGCGCCGTGGCGAGCTTGGAGGCGGCGGTGGTGCCGAGCAGCGTAATCGCGCCGGTCAAGGCCGTCGAACCGTCGGCTGCGTACACCGTGCTACCGGCGCCCGAGACCGAACCCTGCGGTGCGCCGAGGGTCGTCGCGCCGCTCGCAGCGTGGGCGCCGCCCGCGGTGCCGTCATACAGCACGTTGCTGGCAGCCGTCGCGCTGGCGAAGGAGGTCGTGCCACGCAGGTCGGCCGCCGTGGCACCGGAGATCGTGGTGGAGACGTTGGATTTGGTGGAGTAACCGACGGTGGTCTGCAGCGCCTGGTTGGCAATCGACTTCGCGCTGTCGATCAGCTTCTGCAGCGAGGTCAAGCCGGTGTTGGCAGCCTGCAGCACCTGCACGCCGTTGGCGATGCCATCGAGCAGGTTGTTGATGTCGCTGGCGCGGTTGTCGAGCGACTGGGCAGTGAAGAAGTTGGTGGGATTGTCCAGAGCCGAGTTGACGCTCTTGCCGGTCGACAGACGGTTCTGTGTGGTGGCGAGGAGGTCGGCGGTGGACTGGAGAGAGAGCAGGTTCTGACGAACCGACGCAGAGAGAACAATACCGGACATGACTCTTACCCTTCTGGCTTACGCGTCTTCGTTCGATCGCTTCTGGATCGAGTGACGGCCACAGGGTGCGCCGACATGGCTAACAAAGGGTGAAAGATGGCTCGCTGTCATAAGCGCCGGTTCACCATAAACCATTGTGGCGCACCGGCATGCGTTGCAATCAGGCTGAAATCGCTTGCGATTTTCTTCGCTTACTCCCCGTTAACCATAACCGCTGGTTACTTTTACGATCCCTCCCCGCTTCCTCGAGCACCTGATGGCGAACAAAAAAGCGGCGGGGCCGAAGCCCCGCCGCCTCTATCTTGCTTGCGATGTCGTCCGCGACTTAGCGGAGCAGCTGCAGCACGCTCTGCTGCGACTGGTTGGCCAGCGACAGCGCGGAGACCGCGATCGACTGGCGGGTCGACAGCGCCTGGCTGTTCGCCGCTTCGACGTTGGTGTCGGCCAGCGTCAGGTTGGACGAACCGGTCTGCAGCACGTTGATCAGGTTCTTGTTGAAGTCCTGACGAACCTGCACGATCGTCAGGTTCGAGCCCAGAGCCGAAGCTTCCGAGCGCAGCGTGCTCGACGCGGTGTTGAGGTTGGTCAGCACCTTGTTGGTGGCAGCGTTGTCGATGAAGTCGACACCGCTGGTCAGCGAGGCGAGGCCCAGACCCTTGGAGTTGTAGGTCACGCCGGTGATGTTCAGGCTCGACTTGCCGGTCTCGTCGAACACCAGCTTGAGCTGGTCGCCGTTCAAGAGGTTCACACCGTTGAACGAGGAGTCCTGCGAGGTCGAGTCGATCTGCTGGAGGATGTTGTTGTACTGGTTGACCAGGTTGGCGCGCGCCGTCTGGGCAGTGTTATCCTGCACTGGCGTGGACGCCGTCGAGAACGTCAAGGCTGACGTCAGCGTACCGCCGATGGTGCCACCCGCCGCCGCGGAGCCAAGCGTCGAGGATGCGTAGTCGTTGGTCGCGCTCACCGTGAGCAGACCGTTGGCATCGATCGTCGCCGTCAGGTTGTTGGCCTGAAGCTGCGTGTTGAGCTGATCGAGCGTCTTTACAGTCCCATTGGTGCCGTCGCCGAAAGTCACGTTGACCGGCGCACCGTCATTAAAAGACGTGAAAGTCAGCGTCTTTCCGCTGATGCCGCCGATGCCGGAGATGCGTGCTGCGGCGAAGGCCGAGGACGTGCCGGTGTTGCCCGCAAAACCGAACACGGACAAGGCATTGCCCGTTCCCGTGATCGACAGGTCGGCATTGACGCCGGTCGAGATCTTGAGCTGCCCCGAGCTGTTGATCGACGAAGCCGTCTGGCCCGCGGCCGTCGCAAGTGTACCGCCACCGCTGCCGTTGAGCGCAAAGGTCTGAACGCCCGTTGCGAAGTCGATGGCTTTCAGGAGATCGGCGACCGTCGCGCTCTGCAGATAGACCGTCGAGTTGCCGTTTCCGTCGGTGACGACATTGCCGGAGACGCCCTGGGTCGACCCCAGTGAGGCCGCGGCCGGTGTCGACGCATCCTTGAAGGTGATGACATGGCCATCGACATTGAGCGTGGATCCGGCCTGCACGAGCGAACTCGTCGTGGCCGAACTGGTCGAGCGCGCAACGTGGATCGTCGCGTTGCCCGAGCCGGTAGCGCTCGTGAGCCCGAGTGCCGCGAGATCATCGGCCTTTCCAGTGATGTTGAGGTCAGCGCCCGTCGTGCTGCGCAGGACGATCGTTCCGGGCGGTATGCCCGACGGCGTTACGCCAGGCGGGTTTGTCACGCCTGCGGTGCCATTGGTGTTGGTCGTGATCGCGACGCCGCTTGCGAGGTCGAACGCCGTCACGAAGTCGTAAGCGGTGGTGCCGGCATTGAGATAGACGATCGAATTGCCGTTACCGTCGTTGACGACGTTATGGTAGACGCCGCTCGCGGTGCCCGCGAGACTGGCCGCGGCCGGCGTGGCTCCTGCCTTGACCGTGACTGTCTTGCCATTCACCTCGAACGTATCGCCGTCGGCGAATTTGCTCGCAGCCTGCAACGTCAACGCACCGGACGCGCCGTAGATCAGCGTGCTCGAGCTGATGGCGGCGGCCGAGTTGTCGGTCAGATGGGCGCCGGTCAGGACTCCCTGCGAACCGCCCAGCGTGGTTGTCGACGTCGCCGCCGTTGTGCCGCCCGCAGCCCCCGAGTAGAGCACGTTGCTGTCGGCGGAGGCACTTGCGTAGGACGTCGTGCCGCGCAGGTCGGCCGCCGTCGCGCCCGAGATCGTCGTGGAGACGTTGGATTTGGTCGAAAAGCCGACCGTGGTCTGGAGCGCCTGGTTGGCGATCGACTTCGCAGAGTCGATCAGCTTCTGCAGCGATGTCAGGCCGGTGTTGGCCGCCTGCAGGACCTGCACGCCATTGCCGATACCATCGAGCAAATTCCCGATGTCGCCGGCGCGATTGTCGAGCGACTGCGCCGTGAAAAAATTGGTCGGATTGTCGAGCGCCGAGTTGACGCTCTTGCCGGTCGACAGACGGCTCTGAGTGGTGGCGAGAAGATCGGCAGTCGATTGAAGCGATAATAGATTTTGGCGCACCGACGCCGAGAGAACAATACCGGACATACTCACCCTTCTGGGAACGCGTCTACGGCCACGATTGCAATTGATCGCATTGGCCGGACCACCATCGGACCTGAGTTTTTAAGAAACCATTGAAAGGAGAATCGGAAAGCCAAAAAGAAAGCGGCGGGGCCGAAGCCCCGCCGCCCTTATCTTGCTTGCGATGTCGTCCGCGACTTAGCGGAGCAGCTGCAGCACGCTCTGCTGCGACTGGTTGGCCAGCGACAGCGCGGAGACCGCGATCGACTGGCGGGTCGACAGCGCCTGGCTGTTCGCCGCTTCGACGTTGGTGTCGGCCAGCGTCAGGTTCGACGAGCCGGTCTGCAGCACGTTGATCAGGTTCTTGTTGAAGTCCTGACGAACCTGCACGATCGTCAGGTTCGAGCCCAGAGCCGAAGCTTCCGAGCGCAGCGTGCTCGACGCGGTGTTGAGGTTGGTCAGCACCTTGTTGGTGGCAGCGTTGTCGATGAAGTCGACACCACTGGTCAGCGAGGCGAGGCCCAGACCCTTCGAGTTGTAGGTCACGCCGGTGATGCTGAGGCTCGACTTGGCGGTCTCGTCGAACACCAGCTTGAGCTGATCGCCGTTCAGCAGGTTCACACCGTTGAACGAGGAGTCCTGCGAGGTCGAGTCGATCTGCTGGAGGATGTTGTTGTACTGGTTGACCAGGTTGGCGCGGGATGTCTGCGCAACCGTGTCCTGGACGGGGCTGGAAGCCGTCGAGAAGGTCAGAGCCGTGGTCAGCGTGCCGCCGATCGAACCACCTGCGGCGCTCGAACCGATGGTCGAGGACGCATAGTCGTTGGTGGTCGAGACCGTCAGCAGGCCGTTGGCGTCGATCGTCGCGGTCAGGTTGTTGGCCTGAAGCTTCGAGTTGAGCTGATCGAGCGTCTTGACCGTACCGTTGGTGCCGTCGCCGAAGGTGACGTTGACCGCCGTGCCGCCGTTGAAGGAGGAGAAGGTCAAGGTCTTGCCGGTGAGGCCACCAACGCCGGAGGTACGGGCCGCAGTGAACGCGGTCGCCGTGCCGGTGTTGCCGGCGAGGCCGAGCACGTTCAGCGCGTTGCCGGTGCCCGTGACCGACAGGTCGGCATTGACGCCGGTGGACAGCTTGAGCTGGCCGGAGGCGTTGATCGACGAGTTGGTCTGGCCGGAGGCAGTGCTCAGCGTCGCCGCACCGGCGGCGCTGATCGAAGCGGTCTGCGTGCCGGTGGCAAGGTCGATCGCGTTCAGCACGTCGGTGACCGAGCCGCCTTGGAGATAGACGGTCGAATTGCCGGCGCCGTCGGTCTGGATGTGGCCGTTGACACCGAAGCCGGTCGCAATCGCCGGAGCGTTGGACGAGCCGGG